>CBDDLL010000002.1:0-1836344 GCA_965230625.1 Saccharicrinis sp. | reverse complement strand
TTTTTGATTCGCATGAATTAGGAAGTAAAGTTTCGGCGGTAAAAGATGGTCATGCGTGACATTAGCTAGTTGGTGAGGTAACGGCTCACCAAGGCGACGATGTCTAGGGGTTCTGAGAGGAAGGTCCCCCACACTGGTACTGAGACACGGACCAGACTCCTACGGGAGGCAGCAGTGAGGAATATTGGTCAATGGCCGCAAGGCTGAACCAGCCATGTCGCGTGCAGGAAGACTGCCCTATGGGTTGTAAACTGCTTTTATACGGGAAGAAACGTATCTACGTGTAGATATTTGCCGGTACCGTATGAATAAGCATCGGCTAACTCCGTGCCAGCAGCCGCGGTAATACGGAGGATGCGAGCGTTATCCGGATTTATTGGGTTTAAAGGGTGCGTAGGCGGAACAATAAGTCAGTGGTGAAATCTTGCGGCTCAACCGTAAAACTGCCATTGATACTGTTGTTCTTGAATTTAGTTGAGGTAGGCGGAATGTGTTGTGTAGCGGTGAAATGCATAGATATAACACAGAACACCGATTGCGAAGGCAGCTTACTAAGCTATAATTGACGCTGATGCACGAAAGCGTGGGTAGCGAACAGGATTAGATACCCTGGTAGTCCACGCCGTAAACGATGATTACTCGTTGTTGGCGATACATAGTCAGCGACTGAGCGAAAGCATTAAGTAATCCACCTGGGGAGTACGTTGGCAACAATGAAACTCAAAGGAATTGACGGGGGCCCGCACAAGCGGAGGAACATGTGGTTTAATTCGATGATACGCGAGGAACCTTACCTGGACTTAAATGTAGATTGCATGAAGCAGAGATGCTTCTTTCTTCGGACTATTTACAAGGTGCTGCATGGTTGTCGTCAGCTCGTGCCGTGAGGTGTCGGGTTAAGTCCCATAACGAGCGCAACCCCTGTTGTTAGTTACCAGCACGTCAAGGTGGGGACTCTAACAAGACTGCCGGTGTAAACCGCGAGGAAGGTGGGGATGACGTCAAATCAGCACGGCCCTTACGTCCAGGGCTACACACGTGTTACAATGGTCGGTACAAAGGGCAGCTACTTGGTAACAAGATGCCAATCCCAAAAACCGGTCTCAGTTCGGATCGAAGTCTGCAACCCGACTTCGTGAAGCTGGATTCGCTAGTAATCGCGCATCAGCCATGGCGCGGTGAATACGTTCCCGGGCCTTGTACACACCGCCCGTCAAACCATGGAAGCCGAGGGTACCTGAAGTCTGTTACCGCAAGGAGCGGCCTAGGGTAAAATTGGTAACTAGGGTTAAGTCGTAACAAGGTAGCCGTACCGGAAGGTGTGGCTGGAACACCTCCTTTCTGGAGAGAGTTTTATATTAATCAAAGAACTCTTCTTTCCTTTTTAAGCATTTCAAAACTTATTAGTCATCAAATAATATTGATACTAATAACATTGTCTAAAATAGACAAAACGTACATTGACATATTGGCAATTAACAATCAAGATCATAGGTTTTCTTAATGCAAATTAAGGAAAACCAACAAGAAAGTAAGCAAGGGCGTACGGTGGATGCCTAGGCTTTCAGAGGCGATGAAAGACGTGATAAGCTGCGATAAGCCGCGGGGAGGAGCAAATATCTATTGATCCGCGGATTTCTGAATGGGGCAACCCGGCAGGTTGAAGACCTGTCACCCTTCGGGGGGCAAACCCAGGGAACTGAAACATCTAAGTACCTGGAGGAGAAGAAAACAAAAGTGATTCCCTTAGTAGTGGCGAGCGAACGGGGATTAGCCCAAACCAATGTTGTCTAGGCAACATTGGGGTTGTAGGACTGTAATAAGAGTAAATAACAGAATTGGAATGTTTTGGAAAGAACAATCAGAGAGGGTGACAATCCCGTACAAGTAAAGTTATGAATCTAACAGTATCCTGAGTAGCGCGGGACACGAGAAATCCTGTGTGAATCTGCCAGGCCCATCTGGTAAGGCTAAATACTCCTGAAAGACCGATAGTGTACCAGTACCGTGAGGGAAAGGTGAAAAGTACCCCGAACAGGGGAGTGAAATAGTACCTGAAACCGTACGCTTACAAGCGGTCGGAGCCTTTAGGGGTGACGGCGTGCCTTTTGCATAATGAGCCTACGAGTTAGTCGTAGTTGGCAAGGTTAAGTCCTTCAGGGACGTATCCGAAGCGAAAGCGAGTCTGAATAGGGCGTTATAGTCAGCTGCGCTAGACGCGAAACCAGGTGATCTACCCATGGTCAGGTTGAAGTTCCGGTAACACGGGATGGAGGACCGAACCAGTTTACGTTGAAAAGTATTTGGATGAACTGTGGGTAGGGGTGAAAGGCCAATCAAACCTGGAAATAGCTCGTACTCCCCGAAATGCATTTAGGTGCAGCCTTATTTTAATCTTACAGAGGTAGAGCTACTGATTGGACGAGAGGGCTTCACCGCCTATCAACTCCTGACAAACTCCGAATGCTGTAAGATGATGAATAGGAGTGAGGGCATGGGTGCTAAGGTCCATGTCCGAAAGGGAAAGAACCCGGACCATCAGCTAAGGTCCCCAAATGTATACTAAGTTGAACAAACGCGGTTTGATTGCATAGACAGCTAGGATGTTGGCTTGGAAGCAGCCATTCATTTAAAGAGTGCGTAACAGCTCACTAGTCGAGCGATCGGGCATGGATAATAATCGGGCATAAGTATACTACCGAAGCTATGGATTGTATTAATACAGTGGTAGGGGAGCATTCTAACGGCCTTGAAGCAGTTTGGTGATGAACTGTGGAGCTTTTAGAAAAGCAAATGTAGGCATAAGTAACGATAATGCGGGCGAGAAACCCGCACGCCGAAAGACTCAGGATTCCTGATCAACGCTAATCGGATCAGGGTTAGTCGGGACCTAACGCGAACCCGAAAGGGGTAGTGGATGGCAAGCAGGTTAATATTCCTGCACCTGCTATACGATGAAAGTGACGTATTGGTGAGATTACTACGTACTGACGGATATGTACGTTGAGCCTAGGCTTCGGCCGAAGCGAAGTAAAGCAGCCGGTACCAAGAAAAGCGAGTATAGGAGCCCGTACCGTAAACGGACACACGTAGTTGGGTTGAGTATACTAAGGCGCTCGAGTGATTCATGGCTAAGGAACTCGGCAAATTAGCCCCGTAACTTCGGGATAAGGGGCGCCAGTTTAACGCTGGCCGCAGAGAAATGGTGCATGCGACTGTTTATCAAAAACACATGGCTTTGCAAATTCGAAAGAAGACGTATAAGGCCTGACACCTGCCCGGTGCCGGAAGGTTAAGAGGAGAGCTTAGCATTGCGAAGGTTTGAATTGAAGCCCCGGTAAACGGCGGCCGTAACTATAACGGTCCTAAGGTAGCGAAATTCCTTGTCGGGTAAGTTCCGACCTGCACGAATGGTGTAACGATGTGCACACTGTCTCGGCCATGAGCTCGGTGAAATTGTAGTATCGGTGAAGATGCCGATTACCCGCAACGGGACGGAAAGACCCCGTGAACCTTTACTGCAACTTAACATTGGTTGTGGGTAAGTAATGTGTAGGATAGGACGGAGACTATGAAGTGGCGTCGCCAGGCGTTGTGGAGTCACCCTTGAAATACGTCCCTTTGCTTATCTGTGGCCTAACGATATATTCGGACATTGTTTGGTGGGTAGTTTGACTGGGGTGGTCGCCTCCAAAAGAGTAACGGAGGCTTTCAAAGGTTTCCTCAGGACGATTGGTAACCGTCCGCAGAGTGTAATGGCACAAGGAAGCTTGACTGTGAGACCGACAAGTCGACCAGGTACGAAAGTAGGACATAGTGATCCGGTGGTTCCGCATGGAAGGGCCATCGCTCAAAGGATAAAAGGTACTCCGGGGATAACAGGCTGATCGCTCCCAAGAGCTCATATCGACGGAGCGGTTTGGCACCTCGATGTCGGCTCGTCACATCCTGGGGCTGGAGAAGGTCCCAAGGGTTGGGCTGTTCGCCCATTAAAGTGGCACGCGAGCTGGGTTCAGAACGTCGTGAGACAGTTCGGTCCCTATCTGTTGTGGGCGTAGGATATTTGCGAAGGCCTGTCATTAGTACGAGAGGACCGTGATGGACGCACCACTGGTGTACCAGTTGTTCCGCCAGGGGCATTGCTGGGTAGCTACGTGCGGAAGGGATAAGTGCTGAAAGCATCTAAGCACGAAGCCTGCTTCAAGATGAGATATCCTTATAGGGACGTTGGAGACTACAACGTTGATAGGCTGCAGGTGTATAGGCAGTAATGTCACAGCCGAGCAGTACTAATTACCCGAAACTTTTAGTTGGGCGTTAAGTAAAAACATGTGATCTTGATTGAGGCTGATATGTAATAAAAAGGTGTTAAGGTAAGAAGGTAAATGGAGGAAAGGTAAGTTGACCATTTAACCATTAACCAAGCAACCATTAAACCTTAGTAAAGATATTCAGGTGGTTATAGCATAGGGGTCCCACCTCTTCCCATTCCGAACAGAGAAGTTAAGCCCTATAGCGCCGATGGTACTGCGTACAGTGGGAGAGTAGGTCGCCGCCAACTTTTAAAACGAAACCTTCAGGATATATTTCCTGAAGGTTTTTTGCGTTTATAGAGGTTTTTTTATCATAAATCTTTATTTCTTAGAAATATAATTTAGGATCTCCAGATAAATTTGGGTTTTAGTAAAAAACTATGTTAACGTTGTTCAATCATTAATACATTATATACCGTTGGATCCGACAAAAGACTTGAATCATCAGCTTATTGAGCTGATTCTGCCAGAAGGCATCTTAAAACATTTTGAAATGGAATAGCAACTATTTTTGTGACTAAAAGTTAAGCCATCTTCTTATATTTATAATTGGATTTAATTTCCAATTCTTTTTCAAGAGGAGTCATGTAACCTAAACTTGAATGCATTATTTTTGTATTGTACCACAATATATAATTATCGAGACGATTATACAATTGCTTAAAATCATTGAATTTGTATCGAAGTAAGCTTTCGTACTTTATTGATTTAAAGAAGCTTTTCACTACAGCATTATCCCAGCAGTTTCCTTTTCTGCTCATACTCTGATTTTTCAATTGAAAAGAAAAAAGATTTTTCATTTTGTTACAGGCATATTGACTTCCTCTGTCAGAATGAAATATAAAGCCTTTTATAATTTTTCGGTTGTTTCTGGCCATTACCCACGCCTTGAGGACTGTATTCGCATATGTCATATCGGCACTCAAAGACCAACCTACGACCTTCCTGTCGGCTAAATCAATAATAACAGTCAGGTATCCCCATTTTTCTCCAATCCTGATCTATGTTATATCAGAGACCCATACTTTCCCTAATTCCTGAACATTAAAATTCCGGTTCAGTAAATTTTCAGCAATAGGATAATCATGTTTTGAGTCAGTAGTGAGTACTCTGAATTTCTTGCTTAATACGCTTTTTAATCCTATGTTTTTCATTAATCTAGCCACGTATGGTCTGGAAACAACAACCCCCTGTTTTTCCAACTCTGCTTTAATCCTATAGCTGCCATATACCTGTTTGTTATCAGCAAATATCTTTTTTATCAATTGTCGCAATGGTGTTTCTGTTGCTGTTGTTTTGTTCGTCATTTCCTTTTTTAACCATGTGTATAAGGTATTATTGCTAATCTTGAAGCATTCACACATCTTTTCAACAGAAAAATAATCTCTATTTGCCATTATGAATTTGTATTTTTCCTGTCTCCCTTGAAAAGATGCTTACCGCCTTTTTTAATATATCCCTTTCTTCCTGAACTACTCTTAACTCTTTTCTAAGCCTTGATATTTCTTTCTCTTGCGGAGTTAAGGATGGAGTGCCTTTACCTGTAAATGCTTCCTTCTCACTTTTGTGCTCTCTCCGCCATCTACGAATCATGCTGTCATTTAATTGATATTCTTCCGATACTGATTTTACCGATTGCCCTGCTTCTAGTAGCTCTAAAATCATTAACTTAAATTCTTTTTTTGTAATGTTTCCCCATGAGTAACAAAGTTAACTATAAAGGGCTTATCTTTTAGTTACAGTAAAAATAGACATTCCAGCAAAACTAATTACAATATAAAGAACGATTTCTACGGATAGAAAGGAGTCTTTTACTTAAAAGATGAAGTGTATATAATCCTAATAGAAGAACTCTTAATCTTTTTATTTATGTTAATAAGGTAATAAAAATTGATTTTTAATTGAATTAAGGATCAAAATTAATCTTTAACATAAATAAATAATGACTAAAAAATCTTCATTGTAATAATTAATTTTTATGAATTAATTTAAGGTGAAGGAAATCAGTGTTATATATGAAGTTTGTCGTGAAGAAAAATTATATTTTAAATAAACATGTTCTCTTTTGTCAAGTATCAAGCTAACTATTATATTTGTACACTTTTAAAAAATAGGAGAAATACAATCAAATGAGTACTAAATTTAAGGAATACAAAGGATTAGATTTATCTCAAGTAAATAAAGATGTTCTAAACAAGTGGGAAAATGAAAATACATTTGAAAAAAGTATTAAAATCCGTGAGGGTAATCCTACTTTTGTTTTCTATGAAGGGCCACCTTCTGCTAATGGTATGCCAGGTATTCATCATGTTATTTCTCGTTCATTAAAGGATATTATTTGTAGGTATAAAACGCAACAAGGCTTTGAGGTAAAGAGAAAAGCAGGTTGGGATACTCATGGGCTTCCTGTGGAATTAGGCGTTGAAAAAACACTTGGTATAACAAAAGAAGATATTGGAAAAAAAATATCAGTTGCTGAGTATAATGCATCTTGTCGCAAAGATGTAATGAAGTATACCGATAAATGGGAAGATTTAACTCATAAGATGGGGTATTGGGTTGATATGGAGAATCCATACATTACTTATGATACTAAATATATTGAAACATTATGGTATTTACTAAAAGAGTTATATAAAAAAGGACTATTATATAAAGGTTTTACAATTCAACCATATTCTCCAGCAGCAGGAACTGGATTAAGTACTCATGAATTAAACCAACCTGGATGTTATAGAGATGTAAAAGATACCACTTGCACTGCTCAATTCAAGGTAGTAAGAGATGATAAGTCTGAATTTTTATTTAATAATATAGAGGATGATATATTCTTTTTAGCTTGGACTACAACTCCATGGACTCTGCCTTCAAATACAGCATTAGCAGTTGGGCCAGAAGTTGTTTATCAAAAAGTGAGAACGTTTAATCCTTATACAGGAAAGCCAATTATTGTAGTGTTAGCAAAGAATTTGGTTTCTGCATACTTCAATGCTAAAAATAAGGAATTAATATTTAGCGATTACAAGCTAGGAGATAAGAAAATACCATTTGAAATATTAGAAGATTATCATGGAAGTCAACTTGAAGGAGTAAGATATGAACAGTTGATTCCTTGGATTAAACCAGATGGAGATGCATTTAGAGTAATATTGGGTGATTATGTTACAACAGAAGATGGTACTGGAATTGTTCATATTGCACCTACTTTTGGAGCAGATGATGACAGAGTTGCTAAAAAGGCCGGTATCGCACCTTTAATATTAGTAGATAAAGATGGTAAGCAAAATCCTATGGTTGATAAAACCGGAAAATATTTTTTAATAAAAGATTTAGATCCAACTTTTGTTAAGGATTTTGTGAATCTTGACACGTATATGGAGTATGCAGGTCGATTCGTAAAAAATGATTATGATGAAAATCTATCGGTAAAGAATCCTTCATTAGACGTTGATATCTCTGTTATGCTTAAACTAGAAAATAAAGCATTTAAAGTAGAAAAGCATACACATAACTATCCACATTGTTGGAGAACAGATAAACCTGTTTTATATTACCCACTTGATTCATGGTTTATTAAAACTACAGCTGTAAAAGAACAAATGATAGAATTGAATAATACTATCAATTGGAAGCCTGATTCTACAGGGACAGGACGCTTTGGAAAATGGTTAGAGAATTTGGTGGACTGGAACTTATCTAGATCTAGATATTGGGGTACGCCACTTCCAATATGGCGATCAGAGGATGGAAAGGAAGAGAAATGTATAGGTTCTGTGGAGGAACTCGTTTTAGAAGTTAAAAAGTCAGTTGATGCAGGTTTTATGGAGAAGAGTCCATTTGGTGATTTTAAAGCCGGGGATTTTTCAAAAGAGAATTATGATAAAGTAGATCTTCACAGGCCTTATGTTGATGAAATAATTTTAGTAAGCGATAATGGACAAAAAATGTACCGTGAATCAGATTTAATTGATGTTTGGTTTGATTCTGGTGCAATGCCATATGCTCAAATGCATTATCCTTTTGAGGCTAGTTCTGATCAAATGCCTTTTCCTGCTGATTTTATTGCAGAAGGAGTTGATCAAACCCGTGGTTGGTTTTTTACATTACATGCATTGGGGACAATGCTTTTTGACTCTGTTGCCTTTAAAAATATAATCTCAAATGGATTAGTTTTAGATAAGAGTGGGAACAAAATGTCAAAACGCTTGGGTAATGCAGTTGATCCATTTGAAGTAATAGAAAATTTTGGATCAGATCCATTACGTTGGTATATGATTACTAACGCTCAACCTTGGGATAATCTTAAATTTGATATTAATGGTATCGATGAAGTAAAACGTAAGTTTTTCGGAACATTATATAATACATATTCCTTTTTTGCACTTTATGCTAATATTGATGGTTTTACTGGTCAAGAAGAAGAGATTTTACTTAATGAACGACCAGAAATTGACCGTTGGATTATTTCTTTATTGAATAGTTTAATAAAGGAAGTTACAGAAAGCTTTGAAGCTTATGAACCAACTAAAGCAGGAAGGGCAATTCAGAATTTTGTAACAGAAAATTTAAGTAATTGGTATGTTAGATTAAATAGAAAGCGTTTTTGGGGCGGAAGCTATACTAAAGATAAAATTTCGGCATATCAAACGCTTTATACGTGTTTGGAGACAGTATCCATGCTTTCAGCTCCGATTGCTCCTTTTTATATGGATCAATTGTATAATGACTTGATTACTGTTTCGGGAAAGATTAAATTTGATTCGGTACACTTAAGTTTGTTTCCTAAGTGCGATGAGAATAATATAAATAAAGCTTTAGAGCAACGGATGCTTTATGCGCAAAATATTTCATCGATGGTATTAGGGTTACGAAGAAAAGAAAGCATAAAAGTTCGGCAACCTTTACAGAAAATAATGATTCCTATTTTGGATGTAGAATTCCAGAAGCAAGTTAAGAATGTCAAAGATTTAGTATTGTCAGAAGTTAACGTAAAAGAAATGGAATTTCTTACTGATACATCTGGAGTGCTAATAAAAAAGGTTAAGCCCAACTTTAAAGTTTTAGGTCCTAAGTATGGTAAGATGATGAAGCAGATAGCAGCTGAAATTAATAATATGGAGCAAAAGGATATTTCGTTAATTGAAAAAGAAGAAAGGATAAATGTAGAAATTGAAGGGCAAGATTTAGAGATTTCTATAGAAGATGTTGAGATAATTTCAGAAGATATTCCAGGGTGGCTTGTTGCAAATGAAGGCAAGCTTACAGTTGCTTTAGATATCAATATCACAGAAGATTTGAAACAAGAAGGTATTGCAAGGGAGTTTGTAAATAGAATACAAAATCTCAGAAAAGATTCTGGATTTGATGTCACAGATAAAATAGTATTAGAAATTGGAAAAAATGATGCAATAAATCAAGCAGTAATCAACTATAAAGATTATATTGCGTCCCAAACTTTAGCAGAAGAAGTCAATTTGGTTGAATCATGTAACGAATCAGAAGGAAAACTCGTAGAGATTGACAATCAAGTTGAGACTTATATCAATGTTAGAAAAAAAGCATAGTAATTCAAACACAACTGTTATGGCAGAGAAGACCCGATATTCCGATGAAGAATTGCAAGAATTTAAGCAAATCATTAATGTCAAATTAGAAAAGGCAAAAAAAGATTACGAATTATTAAGAAATACCATTACACATGGTGATGGAAATGATACACAAGATACATCTCCAACTTTTAAGGTACTCGAAGAGGGAGCAGCAGTTCTCTCAAAAGAAGAAGCTGGTAAGTTAGCTCAAAGACAGTTAAAGTTTATCCAACATTTGCAAGCAGCTCTTGTTCGTATTGAAAATAAAACTTATGGAGTATGCAGAGAAACAGGTAAATTAATCTCAAAAGAAAGACTTAGAGCTGTTCCTCATGCAACCTTAAGTATTGAAGCAAAACGAAGTCAAAAATAAATTTAATATTAAACTTTAAAAAAAGAAATCTAACTAAGAAATAGTATTTCTTATAATTGAATAATATGTTTTCATTATTTAAAAGGCCTATTTTCATTGTACTTTTAGTATTAATAATTGATCAGGCTCTTAAAATTTGGGTGAAAACCCATATGATGCTTGGTGAAGAGTTTAATGTTGTAGGGGATTGGTTTATTATACATTTCATTGAAAATAATGGAATGGCATTTGGAATGGAACTTGCAGGCAAGTTTGGAAAAATAATTTTAAGTATTTTTCGAATTATTGCAGTAATAGGAATAGGTTATTATCTTCATCAACTTACAAAGAAAAAAGCACCAGCGGGTTTAATTATTAGTATTTCACTTGTTTTAGCTGGCGCAATAGGCAATATAATTGATAGTGCTTTTTACGGATTAATATTTAATGATAGTTATCCTCAGGTAGCTACTCTTTTTCCCAAAGAAGGCGGATATGCTCCTTTTTTGCACGGTAAAGTAGTTGATATGTTTTATTTCCCTTTAATAGAAGGACATTTTCCTGAATGGTTTCCACTATGGAAAGGAGAGCCATTTGTTTTTTTTCGTCCAGTGTTTAATATTGCTGATTCTGCAATTACTATTGGAATAGCCTTAATTCTTATTTTTCAACGCAAGTTCTTTAAGTAAGATATTATATCGAGATACTATTTATATAAGGATTATAGTATACCGATTTTTGATTATAGTATTATTATTGAGTTTTAAGCTGACATATATTGTGACTCAGGAAGCGAAGCACACATCAAATTGTAATAATAAGAAATATATTTTCTCGTTGTATAGATAAAAAAGATATGAAAATTAGAATATTTAGTATTGTTTTTCAATTGTTTATATTATTTGCTCCTACGTTGTATGCTCAAAATGTAGATCCTCAAAATGTAAATGTAAGTTCTCTTAGCAATGTAGAAATTAAGAGAATAATTTCTGAAATGGAAAAGCGTGGGCTTTCAGAGAATGAGGCGATTGCATTAGCTAGGGCAAGAGGAATGTCTGAGATTCAAATTGGAGAACTAAGACAGAGGATATCAGAGGTTAAGTTGATGGGAAGCGATGTAGGGAGTTCACAAAGTTTAGAAAATGAAACTTACGTTATGAATGAGGTTATATCTCAGAAAAGTGAATTGGATCCTACAAAAGTAAATGCGAGAATATTTGGATTTTCATTTTTTAATAATAAAGATTTGACCTTTGAACCAAGTATGAACTCTTCTGTCTCTTCTTCTTATTTATTAGGAAGTGGTGATGAAATTAGCATTGATGTATGGGGAGCTTCTCAGCAAAGCTATTATTTAAAGATTGATAGGAATGGCAATATTAACATTCCAAATATTGGTTTAATATCTATTGGTGGACAAACACTTAAAAAAGCAAGTAATATAATCCTTAACAAATTAGTATTAATCTATCGTGATATAGCAGCTGAAGCACCAAGAACTTTTGCTAGTATTAACATTGGACAAATAAAAGCAATAAAAGTAAATGTAATTGGTGAAGTTTATTTGCCAGGAACTTATACAGTTTCAGGTACATCTACTGTTTTTAATGCTTTATACCTTGCAGGAGGTCCAAATGCATCAGGTTCATTCCGAGATATAAAAGTGATTAGGGATGGAAATGTTCTTACATCATTAGATGTGTATGATTATCTTATTAATGGGAATTCATCAATCAATATTTCTTTAAGTGATGGAGATGTAATATTAGTATCTCCTTATATAAAAAGAGTTGTCCTGGAAGGAGAATTAAAAAGAAATGGAATATTTGAGGCAAAGGATGGTGAAACTATAAAAGACTTGATTAAGTACGCAGGGGGTTATACAGACTTAGCGTATACGCATAGGTTAGAACTATATCGAAAAACATCGAGGGAACTAACATTTAAAGATGTATTTGAAAATGATATTGATCAAACTCCATTAAAAAATGGAGATAGTATTGCTGTAGCTAAGATAGTTGATCGTTATTTAAATAAAGTCAGCATTATAGGAGCAGTTTATCATCCAGGTAACTATGAATTAACTGATAGCTTAACATTATCAGAGATAATACAAAATGCAGACGGTTTAAGAGAAGATGCTTATTTAAAAAGAGGTTTAATTACAAGACTTAAGGATGATTTAAGTTTACAAAGTATAGCATTTGATGTATTAAAGGTTATTCAAGGTAAGGAAGATTTTTTTTTGAAGAAGAATGATCAAGTAAAAATTTCATCAATTCACGATTTAAGGGAATTTAGGACAATACAAATATTTGGTAAGGTTCGAAATACAGGTGTATTTGATTTTAAAGAGGGAATGACTGTGGAAGATTTAATTTACGAAGCAGGAGGTTTTTTAGAATCAGGTTCAGGTTCTTATATTGAAGTATCTCGTAAGTTGTCGAAAGAAGATGAAGCTAAGGCCGGGAATAAGCTTGCTTACATCTTTAAAATGGAAGTTCCAAAGGATTTAAATATTGATAATAGTGAAGCTTCTTTCAAGTTAGAACCATTTGATCAGGTTTTTGTTAGAGAACTGCCTGGGTATACGAAAAAAGCTGTTGTTAGGGTACTTGGAGAAGTTGCATATGCTGGTGAATATGCATTACAATCTAAAAATGAAAGAATTAGTGATTTAGTAAAGCGAGCTGGAGGGCTTAATTCAGGAGCATATCCGGAGGGAGCTATGCTTACTCGCAAAGTAAAGGTTAGTAAGAAGGTGGCGCGTTTAAGAGAAGTTTTATTAGAAAGAGACAGTACTTTAGAATTTACAGATCTGGATTTCGATGTAATTGGAATTAGTTTAAAGAAAGCTCTTCAACTACCAGGAAGTAAAGATGACGTATTTTTACAACATGGGGATGAATTATATGTTCCAAGAGAATATCAAACAGTTAAAGTATCGGGAGAGGTATTGAATCCAATATCTACTTATTACACAAGAGGGAAAAGATTAAAATCCTACGTAGGGGAAACTGGAGGTTTTGGTTTGTTGGCTAAAAAGAGTAAAGTTTATGTTGTATACCCTAATGGTGCAGCTTCTAATACAAAAAGATACTTAGTTTTTAAGAAGTATCCAAAAATACAACCAGGAGCAGAAATAGTTGTTCCTGCTAAACCTTATCGGGAACCATTGCCAGCTAATGCATGGATTGCAATGTCTAGTGCGCTAGCCTCGCTAGCATTAACAGTTATTACAATTACAGATAGAGTAAAATAATCCTCCAAAAATTGCTAACCAAATGACGCAAAAACAAAATAACATAAATGAATCGTCTAGTTCCTTCCCTAATGAGGAAGATCAGGGTGGGAATTCTTCTCATCAGATTATTAAAGATGATGAAATTGATTTGATAGCATTAATAAAAACAATATGGGAAGGAAGAAAGATAATCTATTATTCTGTAGGGATATGTGTAATTATAGGATTATTAATAGCCTTTTTAAGTCCTGCTAAGTATACAGCATCGGCAACCCTTCTACCTTCAGCAGAAAAAAAAAGTTCAAATTTAGGGGGATTAGGTGCTCTAGCTGGGATGGCAGGTGTTAATCTGAACGCAATGATGGGGCAATCTTCAGGAATTCCCGCAGAAATATACCCACAAATAGTTAATAGCTATCCTTTTTTAAAAGAATTTATAAACGAAGAGTATTATTTTGAGGATTACAAAGAGCCAATTTCAATTTATGAATATGTAGTTGACGATACTATACCATCTTTAGGCTCTAAAATTATTAAGTATACGATCAAATTACCCTGGACGTTAAAAAAAGTTATATTCTCTGATCGGAAAGAAGAATTAGAAGAAATAGTTGATTATGGAGTTTTAAGATTAAGAGAAGAGGAAATGTTGGCTATGGATTCTGCATATGATTTATTTCAAATTGAAGTTGATAATGAAACAGGGCTTGTTAATATATCAGTAGAAGTAGCAGGGGCAGCATTGGCTGCACAGTACGTGCAAAAAGCTGTAGAAATTCTTCAAAAATATATTATCGAATATAAAACAAAGCAGGTAAGAGGAAATTTGGCATTCGTGCAGGAACGCTATAATGAAAAGAAAGAAGAGTATGAAGAGGCTCAATTAGCTTTCTTTGAGTATAAAGATGCTAATAGAAATATAATATCAGAAAGAGTAGATCCGGAATTTCAAAGATTAAGTGATAAGTATGATATTGCTTCAACAGTTTATAAAGATTTAGCTAAGCAACTTGAGGCAGCTAAGATTGCTGTAAAAGAGGAAACTCCTGTGTTTACTATCCTTGAACCAGCGATAGTGCCTGTTAAAAAATCTTCTCCGAATAGAAAGATCATATTAGTTCTAAGTTTTTTGTTAGGAGGTGTAATTGGAGTTTTGATAATTGCTACAACAAAAATTTGTAATATTTTAATAACTAAAATTTAAATTGCTTTAATTCATTAAGGTATGGAGATATTGGATTGTACAATTAGAGATGGAGGATATTATAATAATTGGGATTTTTCGGATGAAATTATCGAAACCTACATTGAGTCTTTCAATAAAATACCAGTAGATTATATCGAAGTTGGATATCGAAGTAGTAAACTTTCAGGTTATTTGGGACAATATTTTTATACTCCCAAATATGTTTTAGAAATTATTAAAAGTAAGTCTAATAAAAAAATAGTGATTTTAATAGACGAGAAAAATATAAAAGCTGAAGATCTTGAGAATGTAATTTCTCCATGTAAAGAATTAATTGACATGGTTCGAATTGCTGTAGATCCTAAAAATATCTTGCGAGCCATTGATTTAGCTAAGTCTTTGAAATGCTCTAAGTTCAAAGTTGCTTTTAATGTTATGTATATGTCAAAATGGGATGAGCTTGATGGATTTTATCATAATTTAACATTTCTGGAAGGCATAGTTGATTATTTCTATATGGTTGATTCATACGGAAGTATATTTCCAAATGATGTTAGGAGAATAATAGAAACTGTTAGAAAATATTGTAATGTTAAACTTGGATTTCATGGACATAACAATTTAGAATTAGCTTTAGTTAATACATTAACAGCGCTAGATAGTGGAGTAGATGTAGTTGATGCGACAGTTACTGGTATGGGAAGAGGTGCAGGAAATTTAAAGCTTGAGTTACTGTTGACTGTACTTGATAAAATGAATAAGGTATCTGTGGACTATAATGCTTTAAGTAGTGTTGTAGGTGAATTTGAAAACCTTAAGGATAAATTGAAATGGGGGACTAACTTACCCTACATGGTTTCTGGTGCGAATTCATTACCCCAAAAAGAGGTTATGGAATGGGTATCTCAGAGAGCATATTCGTTAAATAGTATAATACAAGCCTTAGACAATAAGAAGAAAGGTAAAGCAGATAATATAAAATTACCAATACTTGATGGTGTTGATTATGAAAATGTTATTATTGTAGGAGGTGGACCTTCTGCGGTGCTACATAAAAAAGCTATTAGACGTTTTATAAAAATGTCTGAGAATATTTGTATTATACATGCTAGTTCAAAGAGTGCCAACTTGTACTCAGATTTAAGTGTAGAGCACTATTTCTGTCTCGTAGGGAATGAAGGATATAGAATGGAAAGGGTTTTAAAAGGAGATTTTAATAAAAGACTCAATTGTGTATTACCACCTTATCCTCGCGAAATGGGAACATATATACCAGATGGGGTACGAAAGAATGCAAAGGAGTTAAGTGATAATATAATTAAAGCAGAGAATTCTGACTCTCATACTTCAATTGCCTTAAATTGCGCGAAATTATTTAACGCAAGAAATATATTTATTGTTGGTTATGATGGATATGACTTAGAATCGATTACAACGAAAGAATATGCACTTAAAATAGAGAATGAAAAATTGTTTGAAAAATTTACAGAAGAAAATAGTCAAATTAATATATGCTCTCTGGTGCCAACAAAATATGCTTCTTTAAAAGTTGAATCAATTTATAAATTTTTAGTATGATAGCAGTAGGAGTAATACCAGCTAGGTATAAATCAACAAGATTTCCAGGGAAACCATTAATTAGATTAAATGGTGTACCTATGATTATAAGGGTAGCAAGTATTGTAGAGAAAGCTTTGGGTAAGGAAAATACGTATGTAGCCACAGACGATAAACAAATCTTTGATTTGGTAGAGTCATATGGATATAAAGCAGTAATGACTTCAGAAGAATGCCTAACCGGAACTGATCGAGTATATGATTTTTCAAAAATAGTAGAGGCTGATATATATGTAAATGTACAAGGAGATGAGCCTCTTTTAAATTATAAAGAAATTAACAAATTTGTTGAGGTCAAAAAAAAGTACTTTGACTATGTTGTTAATGGAATGTGTTCTTTTACAAAAGATGAAGATCCTAATAGTGTTAATATTCCCAAAGTGATAACTAATAGGAATAATACATTAATATATATGTCAAGATTACCTATTCCAGGTGTTAAAAGTTTTGAGAATCGAGGATTTCAAGAATTTAAGAAGCAAGTATGTATATATGCTTTTAACAAGAAGGAACTGGAAGCATTTGGCAGTATGAATCAGAAGGCAGAATGTGAGCGTTTTGAGGACATAGAAATTCTAAGGTTTTTTGATCTGGAAATCCCTGTAAAAATGGTAGAAACAGAAGAAAGTTCATTAGCAGTTGACGTTATTGAAGATGTAGAAAAAGTTGAAGCTGTATTAGCGAAAATAGAAGGTAAAAATGAATGAGTTAAAGAACATTTTATGGGATTTCGATGGTGTGATTTTAGATTCAATGCCAATTAGAGATGAGGGATTCAATATAGTTTTTAAAGAATATCATAAAGATCAAGTAGGGAAATTAATGAATTTTCATAGAAAGAATGGAGGTTTGTCAAGATATGTTAAAATTAGATATTTCTTCGAGGAAGTATTGGAGGAGAGTATTACTGAAGATGAGGTAAATGATTGGGCAAGTCGCTTCTCTGAAATTATGCTTAAACGTTTAATAGATCCTGGATTATTTATACAGGATACTTTGTCTTTTATTAAGACTAATTGCAAGCAGTATAACATGCATATTGTATCAGGTTCTGACCAAAATGAGTTAAAAGAAATATGTAAGTCGTTGGAAATTGATAAGTATTTTCTTAGTATAAATGGTTCACCTACTCCCAAAAAGGAGTTAGTCGCTAATGTAATGTCGAAACATCAATATAGAAATAATGATACCATTATTATTGGTGATTCTATGAATGATTATGATGCGGCAAAAGCTAACGGTATTACGTTTTATGGTTATAATAATTTAGACTTGAAAGAGAAAGGTTTGAATTATTTACATGATTATTTAGCATTTAGTAAATAATAGAAGTTGGATAAAATTAAAAGTAATACTTTCTTTCTAACCATTTCAAATACATTACAAACATTATGTAGTTTACTGGTAAGTGTTGTGTTGGCAAGATATTTTATTGATAAAGAAGAGTTCGGAAAATATCAGCAAATATTGGTTATTGTTAACTTTATTGTTGGCATGCTATCCGGTGTACCAATGGGGCTAAACTATTTTCATGGAAAATATCAGGAGGCAAAAGAAAGAGTTAGTTCATATGGTAGGTTTGGGATTACCATGTTATTATTAGCTTTAGTGTTTATGTCTGTTTTTATAGTATGCAAAGAACTTATCGCAAAGAGTTTTACAAATAGCTATATAAGGAATTATTATATTTTGATTTCTTGCTTTATATTATTTAGATCTCTTAATTCATTCTATATACAGTTTAATCTTGTTACGGGTAAAGTTAAATACCATTTACTTATTAATATAATAGGTGTAATATTGACAGTAGTTGGATTATGGTATATCTGGATAGAAGAGTTAAGTATTAAGGAAATTATATGTGTGTTCATAGGTATTGAAATCGTAAAAGGAATTTGCTTTTATCCTAATTTGCATAAGTATATTAAAAAAACCAATGAGTATATTGTAAGAAATAATGAGTTTAGGTATATAGTTCCCATGACATCTATAACATTAATTAGTGTTGTAACTGTATATATAGACAAAATAATGATCTCATCTATGCTTAATCCAAGTGAGTTTGCAGTATATCAAGTAGGAGCATTTTCTATTCCTTTTATTGGAATCATAACTGGATCAATTGTTACTGTTTTAATCCCTGTGTTAGCAAGGCTTTTTGAAGAGAAAAAGAACGATGAAATCATTAAGACTCTTAGAGATTCAATAAAAAATGCATCTCTATTTTTATTACCAATTTTAATTTACTGTATATTAATAGGAAACCATCTAATTCAGTTTGTTTATTCTAGTAAATACTATGAATCAGGTATTATATTTCAAATTTACACCATTAAATTCATATTATCAGTTATTGCCTTTTCTGCTATTTTAAGTGCTTGTGGACTTCAAAAATATATTGTATATAACTCAGTAATTAATCTTGTATCAAATGTAATTCTTAACTTTATTCTAATCCCGATATGGGGAAGTTTAGGTGCGGTTTATGCAACACTTGTTTCAACTTTTATTGGTTATGTATATCCAATTTATTTAATGAGGAAACATATGAAGGCTAGTTTCCTTAATTATTTTCCAACTTCATTTTATGTGAAAGTATTTTTAATATCGATTATAGTTTGTTTTCCGATTTTAATAGCCTTAAATAGAACTTCCCTTAACAATTCATGGGCAATGGTTATGGCATTTCCATATTATAGTATTGTTGTACTATCTACCATGGGAAGTACAAAAAGAAAAATGATTTTAAACAAAATTCAAAATACTTTGAAGAGGTGAATAATGATGAATTATATAAGGTAAATAAAGAAAAAATTACCTTTGAATATAAAGGTTATAAGATTGAAAAGATTATTGCGGCAGATTTGTTAGCAGCTATTATTCAATCGCCAAAAATCACTATAAAAACATTCATAAGTTTTTTTAGGAGTTATAAAATAGAAAAAATAGCACCTAGTAGTGTTTTTTTTTCTATGGGTGAGTATGGAGGAAGAAAAGATTATCAAGAAATACTTAAGTACGTTAGGTCACAATGCCCTGACAATGTTTATCTTGATTTTTCAAAACAGATTAGTAAATTTAGGTTATCATTATCTAATATATACAGGAGTATAATAGCAGTTAGTAAATTACAAAATATAAGTCTCTCGAATTGCCTAGTACTAGCCACTAAACTAACTTTTTATCTGAATGTAATTGATGAACTAGAAAAACGAACTTTTAAAACTAAAAAATATTGTGCATTTAGCAGCTGTCATCCAATAGAAGCAATATTAACTTTGTATTTTCAGAAAAGGAATATAGAAACATATGCCTTGCAACATGGTTTGTATTTTGTAATAAAAAAAAGGTTCTTAATTGATCAAATTTCGTATAAGAATTTTATATCCGATTACCATTTTTGTTGGGGGGAATATACTTATGAACAATTTAGAAACAGTGGAATTGAAGAAAATAGACTTTTAGTAGGTGGCTATCCTCGAAATGTTCAAATTCGAAAATTGAATTCGGATATTGTCAGAAGTAAATGCGTATTATTAATGGCTCGGAGATCGTTTGATACGGTTAATATTAAAATGTTGAAATTGTTAGTACAAACCTCTTTTTTTAAAAAAGTAGATTTCTCATTGAAGTTACATCCTTCATTAAACTGGGATGATTATTCAAAAATTGCAAAAAAAAATGAGCTTAAAATTATTCCTAATAATGTTACTCTTTCAGAGTTATTTAATAGTTCAAAATACAATTGGGGAATTGCGGTTAATACAGCCGCATATTATGAAGCGTATTTAAATGGTATCCCTTGTTTAAGATTTAATGATGGAAGTTTTGATGAGCCGTCTTCAGTGTTAAATGATGATATATTTACTGTTGAGGGGTTTGAAAATAAATATATTGAGTTTATGCAAATGAAAGCAGATACTATAAATGATGTTGTTTTGGAAAAACTAAATCATTTATTAGGATATGGTATAAATAATTATGATCTCTTAAATCAATAATATATGGTATTTGCATTTGTGAATAGAGTGTATCGTTTTATAGTGAAAAAAGTGAATGGTTTGTATTGGAAGCTGGAGTGTAAATCGTTTGGTAAAGGAAGTTATATTTACAAACCTTTAAAAATTAATGGAATAAATAATATATCAATTGGGAAGAATGTAGCAGTAGAATATAGAACGTGGTTAGCGGCAGTGCCATTATCCCAAAAAACAAAAAGTGAATTAATTATTGGAGATAACTGTTCAATAGGACATTTTAACCATATATATGCTACAGAATCAGTAATTTTTGGTAAAGGGGTGTTAACTGCAGATAAAGTATATGTTTCTGACAACTTACATAAATATTTTAACCCATTAGTGCCGATTAAAACTCAAGGAGTTAGGCAGCTTAAGAGAGTAGTTATTGGAGATGGAAGTTGGTTAGGAGAAAATGTTTGTGTTATAGGAGCATCTATTGGAAAAAACAGTGTGGTAGGGGCTAATTCTGTTGTGACCAAAGATATTCCAGATTATTCTATTGCTGTGGGAGTTCCAGCAAAAGTAATTCGGAAATATGATTTTAGTTTGAATGATTGGATAAATGTAAAGTAAACGATATGAAATTACATCAAATTAGAACTGTTTTTTTTTTCTTGATTAATCGTTTAAGATATGGAAGATTGGAGTTTGGTGCCGTAATTAAAAAACCAATAAAAATTACTGGTAAGAGGAATATTTTTCTTGGAAAAGTATTTGTTTTGAATGGTGCTAGAATTGAGGCTGTTACAAAATATGAAGGTGTGAGTTTTAATCCAAAGATTGAAATTCAAGATAATGTAATGATAAATCAAAACTTACATATGACATGTGCTGAATCAATTATAATTGGCAAGGGAACTTCAATTACAGCTAATGTTGGAATTTTTGATATTGATCATCCATATGAAAACATCGATATAAATCCGCGAACCCAACCCATAAAAACAAAACCTGTTTTAATAGGTTCAAACTGCCTAATAGGTATGAATTCAGTAATATTACCAGGTACAAAAATTGGAGATCATGTCATTGTTGGCACTTGTACTGTGGTTTCTGGTACTATACCTGATTATTGCGTGGTTGTAGGTATTCCAGGAAAAATTATTAAACGTTATAATTTTGAAGAAAAAGATTGGATGCCAACCCATCCGGATGGAACATTTAAATAGATTATGATGAATCGAACCTTTAAATTTACTTTAGGAGTTTCATATAATCAAAGAAAATAAATTTGAACATGAATAATATTTTGATAACAGGAGGAGCTGGTTTTATAGGCTCAAATTTAGCGAACAAACTAACAGATAAGGGATATAGAGTTAATATATTGGATAATTTATCAGAGCAAATTCATGGAAATAATCCAATTGAAACATCCCCTTTATATAGATCTATCTGCAACAATCCCAAAATTAAATTTATAAATGGTAGCGTAACTTCCAGGGATAACTTGAGGCAAGCTATTAGTGGTATGGAGGCTATTATACATTTAGCCGCTGAAACAGGTACAGGTCAATCGATGTACGAGATACAAAAGTATGTTGATGTAAATGTTGGAGGAACAGGTATATTACTGGATATACTAACAAATGAGAAGCATTCGGTAAAAAAGATGATAGTAGCTTCGTCGCGATCAATATATGGCGAAGGTAAATATAGATGTTCAAAATGTGGTATCGTTTATCCTGAAGAAAGGAGGGATGAAGATATGAATAAGGGATACTTTGAATGTAAGTGCCCAATATGTAACAATGAGATATTTTTATTACCTACCTCGGAAGATTCAAAAATTCATCCGTCTTCTGTTTATGGTATTACTAAACAAAATCAAGAGCAAATGTTTTTGACTGTTGGTAAGTCTATTGGATTACCAGCAGTGGCATTTCGATATCAAAATGTATATGGACCTGGTCAATCACTTTCAAATCCTTACACTGGTATACTTTCTATATTTAGTACTCAAATAAAGAATGGTAATGATATCAACATATTTGAAGATGGTAAGGAAAGCCGTGACTTTGTATATATTGATGACGTTGTAAATGCTACAGTATTAGGACTAGAAAAAGAAGAAGCTAACTATAATGTATTTAATGTAGGAGCAGATAAACCAATAGATGTTATTACTGTGGCTAATACCTTAAAAAGAAATTATAATTCAAATATTGGTATAAATATTTCAGGGAACTATAGGTTGGGGGATATTAGGCATAATTTTGCTGACTTAACTAAAATAAAAAAGAAGATAGGATACGAGCCTATTTATAGTTTTGAAAAGGGTATATCAAACTTTTGTAATTGGGTAAATAGTCAAGAGGTTGTTGAAGATAAATATTCTCAATCAATTGAAGAGATGAAATCGAAAGGTTTATATAAATAGGAAAATGTTACAAGCGAAAACTATTTTATTTATTTGCCCTAAATTTTATGATTATCATGATAAAATTAAGGGGCAATTAGAAAACAAGGGTGCAAAGGTTTATTATATCTCAGATGATGTTCGTACTAATACAACAATTAAATTATTATGCCATATTGGTTTTGTAAAGAACTGGATTATAAACAATAGAATTAATAAACTATTTAAAATTCTTCCTAAAGAGATTGATTACCTTTTTGCAGTTAAAGGGGAACTCATAAATAACTGTTTTAAAAAAGAGTTTGATAAGACTTACCCTTTAGCAAAGAAGTTCATGTATCAATGGGATTCATTAAATAATCATGATTATAGGGATAATATTTCTTACTTTAATAAAGTATTTTCGTTTGATTATGATGATGTGAATAAAAATGCAAGGATTAATTATTTGTCTCTTTTTTATTGTGATACATTTATTAATCGATTAGAAAGAAATAAATTGGATTATGACTTCTCCTTTATTGGTGCATTTCACGGAGATAGATATGATTTCCTTAGTAAAGTGAAGAAGGAAGCTAATCGATTAAATTTGAACGTTTATATTTATTTGTTTATTACAAAACTATCGTATTTAAAGCTGAGGTTAAAAAAAATTAATAAATCATTGGATAGGGATATTTTGAAATTTACAAAAATATCTAAGGAGGAAACGGCTGAAGTTATGAATAATTCAAAAGCTATTCTTGATATTAATTCTAAGAAGCAAAGTGGGTTAACGATAAGAACCATAGAAACTTTTGCAAGTCAAAGAAAGCTGATTACAACTAATAAGAATATAGAATTAGAACCAATATATAATACAAGTAAACACCTTATATTAGATCGGGAAAGACCTGTTTTACGGAATGATTTTTTTCATTTAGACAGTAGTGATATCACTGTTGATAATTACCATTTAAAGGAATGGATAAATACAATTTTTAAAGAGGAATAATTTTGTCATTTCGTATTAAACATAGCAAAGTATCTGTATTGTTATTATTTGGAGTTTTTCTTACCTTAAATCTCCAAACCGTTTCAATATTAGGTTGGCAACCTAAAGATACCTTTCCGATAAAGATCTCACACCTATTTGTAATGGGGACTTTAATGATGACTTTAATAAAAGATAAGTTTATTATGGAAGTAAAAGAGTGGGCATCATTATTATTCTATGTATATGCTATTGTAATAAGCGCCTTGGCCTATGCAATCTATCAACATCCAAACATGATGATAGTCAATTACATTTTTACTTTAATTGTAATTTGTGTATCATATAAATTTCAGAATTTAAGATCAGAAGTAATATTAAATACATTACAAAAAGCCTTTTTAGTAATTCTTACTTTTATTTTGGTTAAAAATATTATCCATTATCAGGTGTTTATTGATTTTTTTAAGGCACCTTGGGGGCATCCAATTTTGCCAATGATATATGGAGGAGGAGTAAATCTAGAATCAACATGGGTAGCTCTTGGTTCAATACTTTTTTTTAGCAATAAGAAAAAGTATTATGCAATTGTTAGTTTTTCTTTTTTACTTGCTATTATATATTCATCAAGAGTAGGTGCTATATTAACAATATTGAGCGTATTTTTCTATTTAAAATCATGTTATTCGTCAAGAAAGGAAGTGTTTTGGACCATATTTTTGACATTTATTTTAGGTGCTTTATTAATTGTTTTGTTCATTGACGAAATAAAGGCACTTGCTTTTATGATTGATAGGTTTTCCAGGTTTGGAGGAGATAACGATGGAGGAACTGAAGGTAGGATGCAAATGTGGGTTGGAATATTACCCGCTTTGATTAGTAATTACTTTATAGGTTATGGTGCTGGAAATTCAATATTTGCTATAACTCCATTTATTAAGGGAACATGGGGTGAAGATAATATTCACTTGTTATATTTGCAGAACTTCCTTGAATTTGGTATAGTAGGAGGTTTATTATATCTATTTGTTTTAGGTAAGTATATATATGACCACTGGAACAGCAATGGAGTTTTGAAGTATTGCATGTACTTATATTTTATTGGATGTTTAATTCAATTTAGAGGAGCGGAACCCATTGTATGGTTTTTGTTTGGCTTAAGTTATATAGAACGTGAAAATTTAATTGCAATTAATGGTTAATAAAAGTATTGTCTTAATACCACATTATAACAATCCAGAAGGATTATACGAGTCTCTTTCTTCGCTAACAGAGAATGTAGATGCTGTTGTTGTCGATGATGGAAGTACAGTAAAGTTTAAAGAAGTACAAGCTTATGAAAAATACACAGGTAAGGGAAATTTGTACTTTATACAGTTAAGAAAAAACTTGGGTATAGAATCTGCTTTAAATAAAGGACTGGAATTTATTCTACAAAGAGGAAGTTATGAATATGTAGCACGACTTGATTGTGGAGATCGCAATGTAAATGATAGAATAAGAAGGCAGGAGAGCTTTTTAGATAAAAATAGTGATATTTATTTAATAGGTTCTTATGTTAGGTTTTATGACGTCAAAGGTAAATTTCTATATAATGTGAAGCCCCCTACTGAGCATAAAAAAATAAAAAAGAAAATGTTCTTAAATTGTATGTTCATTCATCCATCAGTAATGTTTAGAGTTGCTGCTGTAAAAAATATTGGACTTTATCCTAAAGATTATAAAGCAGCAGAGGATTATGCATACTTTTTTAAATTTGTGAAAGAATATAAAACCGCAAATATTCCAGAATATTTGGTTGATATTGAAGCTAATCCGTCTGGTATTTCTGTAAATAAGAGGAAAGTGCAGGTAGCAAATAGGATAAGGTTGGAATGGAAATATTTCTATGTAGGATTTTATCCTTTATATGGTTTGTTGAGAAGTGTTGTTTTATATATTTTACCTATAAAGTTAATATCAGAAATAAAAAAAAGGTTAAGTAATGAAAAGGACTAAGATTTTACATATAGGTAAGACCTTAAGTGGAATAGAGACTTATGTTCGTTTAACGATGGGTTATCTTGATAGTAATAAATTTACTTTTGCTGTAATTTGTGGTATTAATGAAAGTAAGAATGGATTTTATTACTCAAACGGGAAAATTATACGATGTAAAGAAGTTGATATGGAAAGGGAATTCTCTCTTTTTAAAGATATCATTGTAATTTTTAAATCTTTTTTTTTTGTTTTAAAAGAAAGACCTGACGTAATTCATTGTCATGGATCAAAAGGAGGGTTAGTGGGAAGAATAGTTGGTTTTTTTACTTTCAAACCTGTCATCTATACCCCTCATGCATTTTCTTATTTAAGTATAAATAATAAATTAAAGAGAAGATTTTTTCTTAATTATGAAAAAATTTTCAAATACATAACAAATATTGTATTATGTTGTTCAGAATCTGAAAGAAGAAGAGCAGTTGAAGAGGTTGGATTCAGAAATGATAAAGTTAAAGTATGGGAAAATTCAATTGAGAAAATTGATGTAGGAGATAATATCTCAGGTAACTACCTAATTGCTATTGGCAGGCCTTCCTATCAAAAAAACACTACTTTTTTAATTGAAGTTGTTAATTTATTAAGAAAAAAGTATGATTGTAAAATATCTTTAAAAATATTAGGTGTAGGATATTATTCCCCTGAAAAAATAAAGGTTGAAAAAATGATTGAGCATTATGGACTAAGTGATTCGATAGAAATGATCAATTGGTGTGAGAGAATAGAGGCTTTAAAAATATTGCAAAAAGCATATTGTTACATTTCTACTTCAAGGTATGAAGGGTTGTCTTATGCAAATTTAGAATCATTAGCCATGGGAATTCCTATAATTGCAAGTGCTGTTGATGGCAATGTGGATACTACTATTAATGGTAAAACTGGATTCTTAATAGAAGAAAATAACCTAGAGTTTTTTACACAAAAAACTCATGAACTTATTGTAGAAAGAGAAAAGAGGGATAGATTTTCTAAAAATTCAATTAAACTATTTGAGGAAAAGTTTGATATCAACAAAACTATTGTAAAGTTGGAGCAGATTTATACAACATTAATTAACTAAAAGAGTGATGAAGTTTATTATTTTTGGGGGTAAAGGTTTTATCGGATCTCACTACAGAGAATATATTGAAACAAATGATTTAGGTAAAGTTATTTGTTTTGATTTAAAAGATGGTGAGACATGTGATGTAAGAAAAGAGATTGAACTTGATGATCAGTTTTCGAAGGATGATATAATAATTAATCTAGCAGCCATACACACAACGCCAGGACATCTTGATTTTGAGTATTTTGAAACTAATATAAAGGGAGCTGAAAGTGTGTGCGCTTTTGCAGAAAAACATGGTATTCAAAATATTATTTTCACAAGTTCCATTGCTCCTTATGGGGCATCAGAGGAATTTAAAAATGAAATTACGTTACCGACACCCAATACACCATATGGTGTTTCAAAATTAGTAGCGGAAAAAATACATCAGATTTGGTTAGCAAAGGACGAAAAAAACAGAAAATTATTGATTTTAAGACCGGGAGTTGTATTTGGTAAAGGAGAAGGAGGGAATTATACTAGATTATATCAAGCATTAAAGAAAGGATTGTTTTTTTACCCAGGAAGAAAAGACACTAGTAAAGCATGTATTTACGTGAAAGATTTAGTACAAGTAAGTTTGGAATTGCTTGGTAATGAATATTTAGATAGTGAATTATATAACTTTTGTTATGCGGAGTCTCCAAGAATAGATAGAATTGTAAAGGAAATATGTACAATAACAAAAATAAGGGAGCCTAAGTTGTTAATTAACGGAAAACTAATGATGCTAGCAGCTTCTATTCTAGGAATACTAGGAGGTAAAAAGTTTGGTATTCACCCTCAAAGGATCCGAAAGTTAATGATCTCAACTAATATTTCTGGAGAGAAGCTATCAAAAACTAATTGTGAGTTTAAATATGGTTTAAGAGGAGGAATAGCAGATTGGTACAAGGATTGTGCAGAGGAAGGATTATTCTAACCTGAAGGGTTGTAGTGGTCTTATAATAATAGGTAATAGTAGGTGTAGTAAACAATAGTTTGTTAAAAGAAAAGAATCGAATACTATGAAAGGTATTATCCTTGCCGGAGGTTCCGGTACACGTTTGCATCCGATAACGTTGGCAACGTCAAAACAATTATTGCCAGTTTTTGATAAACCGATGATTTATTATCCTTTATCAGTTCTTATGTTAGCGAGAATTAATGAAATCCTGATTATCACTACACCTGAAGATCAAGATAACTTTAAACGCTTACTTGGAGACGGAAAACAATGGGGAATACATCTGGAATATATTGTACAACAATCTCCGGATGGATTGGCACATGCATTTATTCTAGGAGAGAATTTTATTGGAGAAGATGATGTTTGTTTAGTGTTGGGTGATAATATATTCTATGGACATGGATTTGTGGAATTGTTATCTAATGCTGTGAAAACAGTATCAACAGAAGATAAAGCTACTGTATTTGGTTATTGGGTGAATGATCCAGAACGCTATGGTGTGTGTACTTTTGATGAAACAGGAAATGTAACAACAATTGAAGAAAAACCAGAGGTTCCTAGGTCAAATTACGCAGTTGTTGGTTTATATTTTTACCCAAATGATGTAATTGAGGTGGCAAAAACGATTGAGCCAAGTGATCGTGGAGAACTTGAAATTACTACGGTTAATCAGGAATACCTTGATAGAGAACACTTAAAAGTTGAGTTAATGGGGCGCGGTTTTGCTTGGTTGGATACAGGAACACACGAGTCTCTATTGGAAGCCAGCCATTTTGTTGAGACGCTTGAAAAACGTATTGGCTTAAAAGTGGCATGTCTTGAGGAAATAGCTTATAGTCAAGGTTGGATTACAAAGGAGCAATTAATGGAACAAGGTGAAAAATTAATGAAGAACCAATACGGTAAATATTTGTTGTCAATCGCAAAAAGATAGAAATGCAATTTATAAAAACAGATATAGAAGGACTTGTAATAATAGAGCCAAAAGTTTTTGGAGATTCAAGAGGTTATTTTTTTGAATCATTTAATTACAAAAGGTTTGCTGAGAATGTACGGGAAATAGAGTTTATTCAAGATAATGAATCTAGATCAAGTTATGGGGTGTTAAGAGGTCTACATTTCCAAACTCCACCTTTTGATCAAGCAAAATTGGTTAGGTGTATCGAAGGAAAAGTATTGGATGTAGCAGTTGATATTCGTAAAGGAAGCCCTACTTTTGGAAAACATGTTGCAGTTGAATTATCTGATGAAAATAAAAAGCAGTTTTTTGTACCACGTGGATTTGCGCATGGTTTTATTGTTTTAAGTCGTTCAGCCATCTTTTCATACAAAGTTGATAATTGGTATGCTCCAGATTATGATTCTGGTATTGCGTGGGATGATACAGAATTAGGAATAGATTGGAAATTAGACTATGATTCTATTTTATTGTCAGAGAAAGATAAAGTGTTAAGAAAATTGTCAGAAACAAAAATTCCTTTTACTTATTAGCATGAATATACTTGTTACAGGAGCGAACGGACAGTTAGGCTCTGCAATTAAAGATAATGTTCATGGTGTAGTAAATTGTAACATTTACTTTACCGATGTAGAAGAGCTTGATATATCTAAGTCAAAAGAAATTATTGATTATTTATTAGAAAAAGATATTGATGTAGTGATAAATTGTGCAGCTTATACCGCTGTTGATAGAGCAGAAGAAGACAGTGATAGAGCACAATTGGTTAATGCTACTGCAGTAAATAGTATAGTAAAAGCTTGTGAGATAGCAAAAGCAAGATTGATACATGTATCAACAGATTATGTATTCAATGGAGAACAATATAAACCTCTGACAGAAGATATGGTTGTTAGACCGTTAGGTGTTTATGGCATAACAAAAAGAGAAGGAGAAGAGTATGTTTTAAATTCGCAAATAGAAAGTATTATTATACGTACATCATGGTTATATTCTTCGTATGGAAATAACTTTGTAAAAACGATGATGCGTTTAGGTAAAGAAAAGGAAGAGTTAGGAGTCATTTTTGATCAGGTTGGAACACCAACGTATGCGGATGATTTGGCAGTATTTATTTTACAAATAATTAATAACCAGAAGAAGTTGGATGAGTTCGGTAAAGTATATCATTTTTCTAACGAAGGAGTAGCTTCTTGGTACGATTTTGCCATAGCAATAATGGAAATATCAAAAATAGACTGTAAAGTTAAACCTTTAAGAACCGAAGACTACCCAACACCTGCCAAACGACCACATTATTCAATAATGGATAAGTCTAAAACTAAAAAAACTTTTAATGTGGAGATTCCTTATTGGAGAGATTCCTTAAAGAAATGTATTGATCTAATACTGACAAATTAATAATTTGCAAAATATTAATAATTATGAAATCTATATTAGTAACAGGAGGGGCTGGTTTTATTGGGGCTAATTTTATCCCTTATTTTGCAGAAAAATATCCGAATTATAAAATAATAAATCTGGATATACTTACTTATGCAGGAGATTTATCTAACTTATCAGATATCACAGGAGAGAATTATAAATTTGTAAAGGGGGATATTTGTAATAGAGAATTAATAGAGTTTTTATTTTCTCATTATGACATTAGAGGAGTTATACATTTTGCTGCAGAGAGCCATGTAGATAATTCAATCAGTGGACCGGAAGTTTTTATTAAAACTAATGTAAATGGAACGTTTACACTGCTTGATGTCGCTCGTAATTATTGGATGGATGCTCCCTTTAAGCACAAGGAAGGTTATAAAGGGAGTCGTTTTCAACATATTTCTACAGATGAGGTATATGGAACCTTAGGAGAAACAGGACTCTTTAGAGAGGATACCGCATATGCTCCCAATAGTCCCTATTCATCATCAAAAGCGGGATCTGATTTATTGGTTCGTGCTTATTTTCATACCTATGGTATGGATGTTACTACAAGCAACTGTAGTAATAACTATGGTCCAAAGCAGCATAAGGAAAAGCTGATACCTACCATAATAAGAAAGGCTCTTGCGGAAGAAGATATTCCTATTTATGGAGATGGAAAAAATATTAGGGATTGGTTGTATGTTTTAGACCATTGTACCGGTATTGATCTAGTGTTTCATAAGGGTAAAGCCGGAGAAACCTATAATATTGGAGGTCGAAATGAAAGAGATAATCTGTTTATAGTAAATTATATTTGTAAAATTTTGGATGAAAAGAAACCTAGGAGAAATAGATCATCTTATAAAAGTCTGATTACTTTTATTAAAGACCGCGCAGGACATGATAGAAGATATGCAATAGATGCGACAAAAATAGAGAAAGAGTTGGGGTGGAAGGCAGAGGAAAATTTTGAATCAGGAATATTAAAGACTATTGATTGGTATTTAGATCGGATTTAAGTAATTTAATTAAGTATTTGCAAGCTCACCAAGAATTTAAGGTGGGCTTGTTTATTTTTGTACCTTTGAGGTTAAGAAAGAAACAAAGCTATTAAGGTTACAGATAATAGCAACATTGAAACAAATAGAAGAAGTAATGAATAATGGTATGCAGTTTTTGACAGGCTTAATGGGAATGTCAAGGAAATAATGATGGATGCTAAAGAAAGCAAAATAAGTGCAGATCATGAATCAAGAGAAGTAACCTTGAGATTTAAAGATCCATTTAAACGACTCTTTTATTCAGGAGATATTATATTGTACAAATGTTTTAAGGTATTTATCACTGATAATAACCTATAGGATCAACTAATTCACAAAAAAGATTTATTTAAAAATGGATTTGATCGAGACATGCAAGGTTTTGAAAATTAATACACTAATAGTTTTATTATTGTTTAGTGGGAATTCATTGTCGCAAAAAAAAAAAATAGATATACAAGTTCAATCAAAAATTATAGCTTCATCAAAAGATAATCTACTTCCTTTATACCAGTACTCCAATCAATGGGGAATTATCTCACCTTTCGAAAAGGGACAGGCAGTAATTATGGTTGGGGGTAATTATGAAATTTTGAACAAGAAAAATATTAAACTAGAATTTGGGATGTCTGCAGTTGCAAAAAACAAGGTAGATGACAGCTTTCTACATGAAGCTTATTTTAAAGGACAAATTCTAAATACCTTTGATTTTAGTTTGGGCAAGCAAGCTAATACTCCAATTTCTATAAACGATAAGCTAACTACAGGGGGATTTATGATGAATAGTAATGCTCGCCCTGTGCCTAGAGGAATGGTAGGTATATTTGATTATTGGCCAGTTAGTTTTTTAGCAGATATAATTGAAGTAAAAGGAGGATTATCGCATGGAGTGCTAAATGATGATAGAACTTCTATGGGTAGACCCAAGAGCGCTGATAATTTATTGGTTCATGAAAAATGGGCATATTTGCGGGGAGGTAAGTTAAAAATAAAACCCTATATTGGATTATTTCATGGGGCATTGTTTGGAGGAACAAGACCGAATGGTAAAAGGATACCTAAAGATTTTTGGGCGACATTTATGGGGCGTGGATCTAATAAGGTTGGTCAGGATGAGGCAACAAATGTTGCGGGAGCGCATGATGGATTTTGGGATTTAGGAGTATATTATTCTCTTGATTTTGCAGATTTTCATTTTTTTTTACAAAAGCCTTTTGCCGATGGGACAGGATTGAAAATTAATAAAGAAAGAAATCATGACTATAAAAAAGGTATAATAGTTAGAATAAAGAAATTTGAATTAGTAAAAAAAATATCTTTCGAGGTATTCAGAACGGACTATCAAAGTGGTTCAGGTTTACCAGATCCAATTTACCCAAAAATGCATTCACTTGCTGGTACAAACATTTTTGTTGATGAAATTGAAGATTATGATGACTTTATGTTCAATGTTTTTGGAATTGAAACAGAAGGTTATACTTCGTGGCATCTTATGAGATATTTAGAAATGGTGCAGAATCATGGACAAAAATATGGGAGTAGGGATGATTACAATAATAACGGAATGTATTATAATGGATGGACTTATCAAGGACAAATTATGGGATTTCCATTATATCATACCTATTTACAAGCTAAATCGTATGCACCAAGATGGGAAATGAATAATAATGTATACATAGTAAATAATAGGATAAAAGGGATCCATGTTGGTCTGCAAGGGAAATTAGTTGAAGGATTTAGTTATCTTCTAAAATCTACTTATTCTTATAATATGGGGACATATCATGAGAAGTATGTTTTTAGACATAGTTGGGAGGAAGATCCTGATTTTTTTTATAAAAGAGGTATGAATCAGGTATATACGCATTTAAGTTTTACTTATAAAAGTAAAAGATGGCAAGATGTCAATTTTCAAGGTTCTGTTTCTTACGATTTCGGAGAATTGTATAATGCTTTTGGATGTTCTTTTGGAATAAGTTATTCTCCATCAATTAATTTTTAGGTATCATTTGAGGATTGACAAATAACATATTTAAAATTTAAACTGTTTTTATATCTTTGCATTAATCACGAAATACAAATCATTACTACATGTTAAGAGAAAAAGAGAACGTTGTTAACAACTTTCTTGCATTTATTGAAGTTGTAATAGCTTGGGTCTCATTTAATTTGTCATTGTTTCTTTATTTTGGACATTTTTCTTTCCTTAGATACAAGGATTCAATAATTCTACATCTAATCATAGCTTTTGTTTGGTTTACATTAGGTAAATATTTTAGATTGGCTCAGTTGCACAGGTCTAGACCGTATTCGGCTATACTTTTTAATTGTGTTGCATTGGTTATTTCTGGAACCTCGCTTTTAGGCTTATCTGTATTGGTTTTTGATTTATATTACGTTGGGTTTGATCCGCTTATTTATTTGGGTTTTATTAACCTTGCACTGATGTTTGGTTTTAAGATCTCTGTTTACTCTTCTTTTAAAAGAGCTAGAGCACGCGGTAGAAATACAAGGTCAATTATTATTATAGGAGATTATACTTCAACGTCATTTATTGAACAAGTATTAAAGTATAAAGAATGGGGTTATAAAATAATTTCAATTATTGGTAATGGTGATTTGGGTAGGATGTATGGTAATATAATACCTGTTTTATCACCAGGTACAGATGTGGCAAAATTATTAGAAGATAAAACTATTGATGAAGTTATTTTTATTAAAGATAAGATGAATGTGGAAGAAGTAGAGGAAATAACCCATGCATGCTCAGAGGTGGGTGTTATTTTCAGGATGTATTCTCCATTTTTTAATAAGCTAAAAAGTAAAGCACATATACATCATTACAATACAATGCCATTACTAACAATATCCAATACTCCTACTGATTATTTAGCAATGAGAGTAAAGGCGATATTCGATTTTATATTTTCTTTAATGGTAATAATTCTGGCTTCACCTGTTTTTGTTATCATTTCTTTAATGATAAAACTAACAGATGGAGGATCTGTATTCTTTAAACAAAAAAGAGTTGGCCTTAGAGGAAGGAAGTTTTATGCTTTTAAATTCAGGACAATGGTTGTTAATGCAGAGGAGTTGAAAGCGAAGTTGATGGAAGAAAATGAAATGGATGGACCTGTGTTTAAAATGAAAAATGATCCAAGAATTACAAGAGTGGGACGATTTTTGCGTAAAACAAGTTTGGATGAATTACCTCAGTTTTTTAACGTCCTAATGGGCGATATGTCGGTTGTTGGTCCTCGTCCTCCAGTTCCTCAAGAAGTAAAGGAGTACGAAAGATGGCAACTCAGAAGATTGTCTATGAAGCCTGGGATAACTTGTACTTGGCAAGTATCTGGTCGTAACGATATTCCTTTTGAAGAATGGATGAAAATGGATTTAGATTATATAGATAATTGGTCATTAAAATTAGACTTTGTTATATTTCTTAAAACCATTCGTACGATGATAATTGCTGATGGAAGATAAAACTGACTTATTTTTTAATAACAGAGTCATTGATTTATGAAGATAAAATTAGTATTATTTATTGTATTATCTGGAATTTTAATATTTGGATGCAATAAGGATAAATTGCCAAAAGGATTTCCATCAGAAAAAGAATTTGCTAAAATCTTAGCAGATGTTCATTTTGCCGAAGCTACATTAAATCAAGTGCGTGTAAAAAATAGAGGTGTAGATTCTACTTTTAATAAATACTATCATTTTGTTTTAAATAAGTATAAATTATCACAAGAAAAGTTTGATACTATTGTCAATTGGTATGTAGCTCATCCTGAAATTTATCAAGATGTTTATGATGAGTCAATTGCTATTTTGAGTGAGAGAGAGGCTGAGTGGCAGAGAGAGGTTAAGCTAATTGAAGAAGAAGAAGAAAGGATTAGGAAGGAAAAAGAAGCTAGAAATATCTGGAAAGAAAAGAAAAGTTACTTCATTAGTTCAAGAGACACATTTAATAGGCAAATTCCATTTAATATTAATGTTGATACAATCGAAAATCAGAATGGTTTTAAGTTTAGTGCATTTTATCAATTTTTAAAAGGAAATAAAGTAAAACAGCCTAAAATTGAGGTGGTAGCAACATATGCAGATAGTTCTTACGATACAATACAGTATAATTTGCTAGTTACTCATAGTAATATACAAGCTGAAATAACTATTGATAGTGTAGGAGAGCAGGAAATTCTTAATCTTAAAGGATTTTTAGTAAAGCATGATACATTAAAGGAGATTCGACTGCGCATTAAGAATATTGAATTTGAATATCTTCCAATAGAAGATAGTGTGTTGGTGAGTGAAGATGGTGCTTTATTAGAATGAGAAAAATTGCATCGCATTATTGGTTGCGGCCAGATGGTTCAATAGGAAAGTTTCCAGTTATTACGTTTAATTCAGAAGAACGAATTGTTGAAATAAGAGAAAGGACTTTTTTTAAAGAAGAACCTTTTCTTGAGCTAATAAATGGATTCTTAGTTCCTGGCTTTATTGAAATATGTTCTCCAAAGGTTTCTGATTGGGAGGAATTAGAGATTGAAAAATATCTGAATCAATTACATATTAAAGGAGTAAGAGTTTTAGTTGTGGCAAATGAGTTATTTGCAAAAGTAGAAAAGCGAAGAGATGCATTATTAAAAATAGTTAATAGAGATGTTGTCTGTATAAGTAGTTTTGAATCTGATCAACTAATTGGGATAGAAAAAATTAAGAAAGCAAAGAACTCGGTTAAAGAACTGATGAAGATTACATTGGAATCAGCTATCAAATTTGGTGTTGAAGACTTGTATGGATCATTAGATGAGGGTAAAACACCAGGTTTATTATCAATTTCAAAATTGGATTACGATAAATTTCAGATAAGTGAAAGAAGTAAACTTAAAATTATATTGTAATTATGGATGGAGTGGTAAAGAAAGCTTTAAATGCAGCTGTAGAAGCAGGAAAAGCTATAATGGATATATATAGAAATGGAGACTTTAATGTTGAAGTAAAGTCTGATAACTCCCCTTTAACGAAAGCAGATAAAGCTGCCCATAAAATAATTTGTACCCATCTATCAGAAACTGGAATTCCTATTTTAAGTGAGGAAGGTAAACAACTGGATTATGAAGAACGAAAAAGCTGGAAACGGCTTTGGATTGTTGATCCTTTGGATGGAACAAAGGAGTTTATCAAGAAAACAGGTGAATTTACAGTAAATATTGCTTTAATTGAAAATGAATATCCAGTTGCAGGAGTTGTGTTTGTTCCAGCAACTGGCACACTATACTTTGCTAATGTCAAGGATGGTGCTTTTAAAATAGAATTGGGAACTAATTTGGAAAAGGAGGGAGTGATAAATATTGATAACAGACAAAAATTACCTTTAAAAGAAAGGGATGAAAAACTTCAGATAGTTGCTAGTGTAAGTCATTTATCGGAGGAAACTAAATTATTCGCAAAATTATTGAATGATAAATTCAAGGAAACAGAATTTGTTTTAGTAGGCAGTTCTATTAAAATTTGTAAAGTTGCAGAAGGTGTAGCAGATATCTACCCAAGACTAGGTCCTACAATGGAGTGGGATACAGCAGCAGGACAGGCAATAGCAGAAGCTGCAGGGGCTAAATTTATCGATTGGAAATCTGGTGAAAGATGTAGTTACAATAGGCCAGATTTATTGAATGGATGGTTTGTAGTTGCAGGAGATAAATTTCAAGAAAAAGAATTGTTGGACTTGATGCAGGAATCTGGTTTGTAGATTAAAACAAGGTTAATAAATTTCAAACTGTTTTACAACAAGGTTATTGAATATACTATAGATAATAAATTTTTTATATTTGTGTCTCAATTGAAAAAAAACAAAGGTTGTACTAGATGGTGTATCTAATAACTTCTTGATACTTAAGTTTAATACAACTAAAAGAAAGTATATTTTTAAAAATCATAAAATTTCATTGACATGCCTGCAGTTGATACTTACAATTTTTTAGGAAAAAAGGCAATTATCCGTGTGGATTTTAACGTGCCTTTAAACGATCAATTCGAGATTACAGACGATACTCGTATTGTAGCAGCACTTCCAACTATTAAAAAAGTGCTAGCTGATGGTGGAGCTGTAATTCTAATGTCTCACTTAGGACGTCCTAAAGGTGAGGTTCAAGATAAATTTTCTTTAAAGCACGTTGTTGCTCACTTGTCAGCTAAATTAGGTGTGGATGTAAAAATGGCTCCAGACTGTATCGGAGAAGAGGTGAAAGCAATGGCGACTGATCTTAAAATGGGTGAAGTGTTATTATTGGAGAACCTGCGTTTCCACAACGAAGAAACTAAAGGAGATGAAGAATTCTCTAAAAAGTTAGCTGAATTAGCTGATGTATATGTAAATGATGCTTTTGGTACTGCTCACCGTGCACATGCTTCTACTACAATTATTGCTCAGTTTTGTGAGGAAAAAATGGCAGGTTATTTATTAGACAAAGAGATTAAGTTCTTAGGTGATGCAGTAGCTAATCCTGCTAAGCCATTTGTTGCAATTGTTGGAGGAGCAAAAGTTTCAGGGAAGTTAGAGGTATTAAAATCATTAATTGAGAAAGTAGATACTATCTTAATTGGCGGTGGTATGGCATATACTTTCCTAAAAGCGCAAGGTCACTCAATTGGTAATTCATTGGTTGAGGATGATTTAATTGATACTGCCAAACAAATTTTGGCTGATGCTGAAACTAAGGGAGTAAATTTCATGTTACCTGTAGATAATTTAGCAGCGGATAAGTTTGATAATGATGCAGATATTCAGGAAGTAGGAGTTGAAATTCCTGAAGGAAGAATGGCGCTTGATGTAGGTCCTAAAACAGTAGAGGCTTATGCTGCTGAAATCGCTAAGGCAAAGACAGTGGTTTGGAATGGTCCTATGGGATGTTTCGAAATGCCTAACTTTGCAAAAGGTACATTTGGAGTGTGCGAGGCAGTAGCTGCTTCTGATTCTATTTCGATTATTGGTGGTGGAGATTCTGTTTCTGCTGTTAATAAAAGTGGTTTGGCTGATAAAATGAGCCACATTTCTACTGGTGGTGGAGCATCTCTTGAATATCTTGAAGGTAAAGTATTACCAGGAGTAAAAGCTGTTTCTGAGTAATTAATACAAAACTCATTATAAATTAACCCGTGGGATTTTTCTTACGGGTTTTTTATTATCTATATGTAAATGTCGGCTGTAAATTGCAGAATGTAAAAGGCTAAAAAATTATCTTTGCACAAATTTAAAATGTGAGAAATGTTAGCTATATATAATATAGGAATCCTTTTTTTTAGTCTGGTTTTAAGGTTAGTTGCTTTATTTAATTCTAAAGCCAATAAGTTGGTAAGAGGAAGAAGTGAAACCATGCAAAGAATTAAAAAATTAAATTTGAAGAAAAACCTATTTGGATACATTGTGCATCATTAGGGGAGTTTGAGCAGGGTAGACCAGTTATTGAAGCTATTAAAAAGATGCAACCAGATCAAAAGATTGTACTTACTTTTTTTTCTCCATCTGGTTACGAAGTACAAAAGGATTATGACTTAGCTGACGAGGTGTTGTATTTGCCTTCAGACACATCTGCTAATGTTAGAAAATTTATAAATGCTATAAATCCAAAGGAAGTAGTTTTTGTAAAATACGAATTTTGGTTTCATTTTCTAAATCAATTAAGTAAAGCCGGAATTAACACTTACATTATTTCAGCTATTTTTCGTCCTCAGCATGCTTTCTTTAAGTGGTATGGAAGCTGGTATAAAAAAATGTTAAGGTATTTTACGAAATTATATGTGCAAGATGAAGAGTCAGGGAAGCTGCTCACAGGTATAGGAGTTAAAAATTACCAGATTGCAGGAGATACCCGGTTTGATAGAGTTTTTGAAATTGCCCAAAAAGCAAAAGAGTATCCAGAAGTTGCACATTTTACAAAGGGAGCTCAGGTATTAGTTGGAGGAAGTACATGGCCAGAAGGAGAAAAAATTATTGCAGAATATTTAAAGAAGAATACTAAGGTAAAGCTTTTACTAGCTCCGCATGAAATACACAATGATCATATTGTTCAAATTGAGCAAATGATGTCAGGTTTTAAATGTGCTCGATATACAGAGTTGGAAGGTGTAAATTTGGAAGAATTACGAGTTTTAATTGTAGATACTATGGGAATGTTGTCATCCATGTATCGATATGGGCATATGGCTTATATTGGAGGAGGATTTGGAAGTGGGATACATAATACCATTGAAGCTTCTACATTTGGATTGCCTGTAATAATAGGACCTAATTATAAAAAATATAAGGAAGCTTGCGATTTAATTGAATTAGGTGGAGCATTTAGTATTTCAAATTTTAATGACTTTGCAAGAGTTGCAGACAAACTTTTAAATGATAAAGAATCATTGTTAAATTCATCTAAAGCTTCTGTTAATTATGTCAATAAAATGCGAGGGGCAACCAAAATTATTGTAGAAGAACTCTTCGGGTAAACACCTTTTGGTCTATTTTTATTTAGTTGAACATATTAATAGTCTGGTATTTCTGGGTGTGTAAGAGGTTAGTGTTTTTTAGATATAGATATATTTTGAAAACTGTTGGTTACGGTTCTTAAAAATGGATGTAATATTCCTGTTTATGGAAAATATGTATGATTTTATTTCATTTTTTATAAATTTGCTCTATATATCTTCTTTTTTATATTTCCAATTAGTGGACATGTTTTCTTAACTTCTGTTAATAAAAAAAACTTTTTGGACAACTTTTAATTTTTTTTAAAACTTTAAATAGTTGATAATAAACAATTAACGTTTTATAAACGGACAACTTTTGGCTTTGTTAAAAAGTAATTCTTGCCTTGAAAGTAACTCTTTTCTAATTTTACAATCAACAATTATTTAAAAAGGGGAAAGAATAACTTCTACATTATAAGATACTTAAAATAAAAGGGCATTATGGCAGTTACAGAGATCGATCAAAAAATTGAAAAATTGAGCAAGACGTATACGAATGATGAGGCATATGAGTCGGCGCTTGAATATTTTAATGGTGATGAGTTGGCGGCGCGTGTTTGGGTAAATAAATATGCACTAAAGGATTCAAAAGGGGTGATTTATGAAAAAAATCCAGACGAAATGCACCGTCGTTTAGCCAAGGAGGTTGCCCGTGTCGAAAAGAAGTATCCAAATCCAATGACAGAAGATGAGTTGTATGAATTATTTAAAGATTTTAAATATATAGTACCTCAAGGTGGACCAATGGCAGGAATTGGTAATGCATTTCAAATTGCATCATTATCAAATTGTTTTGTAATTGGAAATGAGGGTAACTCAGATTCGTATGGTGGTATTATGAAGATCGATCAGGAGCAGGTGCAGTTAATGAAGCGAAGAGGTGGTGTTGGTCATGATTTGTCGCATATCCGTCCTAAAGGTTCTCAAGTAAAAAACTCTGCTTTAACATCAACTGGAATTGTTCCTTTTATGGAGCGTTACTCTAATTCAACTCGTGAGGTAGCTCAGGATGGGCGAAGAGGAGCCTTAATGTTAAGTGTATCTATAAAACATCCCGATTCAGAGTCGTTTATAGATGCGAAGTTGGAACAAGGTAAGATTACTGGAGCCAATGTGTCTGTAAAAATTGATGATGATTTTATGAGATCTGTAGTTGATGGTACACCATATAATCAACAATATCCTATAGATTCTAAAAATCCATCACATAAAAAGGATGCAGATGCTCAATCGTTGTGGAAAAAAATTGTTCATAATGCATGGAAATCTGCAGAGCCAGGTATTTTATTTTGGGATACTATTATTAAGGAATCGGTTCCGGATTCATATGCAGATTTAGGTTATAAAACTGTAAGTACTAATCCTTGTGGTGAAATTCCATTATGTCCTTATGATAGCTGTAGATTAATTGCTATTAATTTATATTCGTATGTAGAAAATCCATTTACGCCTCAAGCTAAATTTAATTTTGATTTGTTTAAGAAGCATGTAGGTTGTGCTCAGCGAATTATGGATGATATTATTGATCTTGAGTTGGAGAAAATTGATGGAATTCTTAATAAAATCAAAGAAGATCCAGAATCTGAAGAGGTAAAATCTGTTGAGAAAAATCTTTGGACAAATATCCGTAAAAAGGCAGAAGAAGGGAGAAGAACAGGTGTTGGAATTACTGCTGAAGGAGATATGTTGGCAGCATTAAACTTACGTTATGGAACTGCAAATGCTACTGACTTTTCTATTGAAGTGCATAAAACATTAGCATTAGCTGCATATAGATCATCTGTTGATATGGCAATAGATAGGGGAGCTTTCCCAATATATGACTTTAGAAAGGAAGAGGAAAATCCATTTATTAAAAGATTGTTTAAAGCGGATCCAAAGCTAGCTGAGGATATGAAAGCGTTTGGTAGAAGAAATATCGCTTTGTTAACCATTGCTCCAACGGGTACTACTAGTCTGATGACTCAAACAACATCGGGAATTGAGCCTGTATTTATGCCGGTTTATAAAAGAAGAAGAAAAGTAAATCCTAATGACCCGGAGACTCGAGTGGATTTTGTGGATGAAGTGGGCGATAGTTGGGAAGAATATACAGTATTTCATCACAAATTTGTTACGTGGATGGAAGCGAATGATCACTCGACTACAAAGAATTATACACAAGAAGAATTGGATAAACTAATTCAGGAATCTCCTTATTATAAAGCAACTTCTAACGATGTTGATTGGCTTAATAAAGTTAGGATGCAGGGGGGAGTTCAAAAATGGATAGATCATTCAATTAGTGTTACAATAAACCTTCCGTCTGATGTTTCGGAAGAATTAGTTGGTGAGTTGTATATCGAGGCTTGGAAGAGTGGATGTAAAGGGGTAACGGTTTATCGTGATGGATCTCGTGCTGGAGTTTTAGTGGCAGATACTAAAAAAGAAGAAGATCAGGAAAAATCTACTTTTTCTAAAAAGAGACCTGATGTGTTGGATGCAGAAGTAGTAAGATTTCAAAATAATAAAGAAAAGTGGATTGCTTTTGTTGGTCTGATGGATGATCGTCCGTACGAAATTTTTACAGGTTTGGCAGATGATGAAGATGGTATTCTGTTACCAAAGTCAGTTCATAAAGGATTAATTATAAAGAATCGCGATGCAGAAGGAGTATCTCGTTACGATTTTCAGTTTGTAAATAAGCGTGGTTATAAAACTACAATAGAAGGATTAAGTCATAAATTCGATAAAGAATTCTGGAATTATGCTAAGTTGATTTCAGGTGTATTGCGTCATGGTATGGACATTGCAGATGCTGTAGATCTTGTGGCTGGATTACAGTTAGATAATGAATCAATTAATACATGGAAAAACGGAGTTGAAAGAGCACTTAAAAAGTATATTCCTAATGGAACAAAAGCTACAAAGGGAAGTTGTGAAAATTGTGGTTCGGAGAGTTTAACTTATCAGGAAGGATGTTTAATTTGTCAGGATTGTGGTTCTTCAAAATGTGGTTAATAAATTTGCCAGTATAACTTTTTTACTTAAAAAGCGGAATAGTCATTGATTATTCCGCTTTTATCTTAATGGCTGTTGACTTTTTTAACAGTTGATGTTAAACTTTCAACTTAAAACTTTCTAACTAATATCTATCTTTGCAAAAAAAAATAATATGGCTGATAAAAGAGTAAGGGTACGTTTTGCCCCAAGTCCTACAGGACCGTTACATATAGGTGGTGTAAGAACCGCACTTTTTAATTATCTATTCGCTAAAAAAAGAGGAGGTGATTTTATTTTAAGAATTGAGGATACTGATCAAACCCGATTTGTTGAAGGAGCAGAAGATTATGTCAATGAGTCATTGGGGTGGTTGGGGATTAAAGTTGATGAGGGAGTTAGTCAAGGAGGTGATTATGGTCCATATAAACAATCAGAAAGAAGGGATATTTATATAAAATATGCTGATCAATTAATTAATGATGGTTGGGCTTATTATGCTTTTGATACACCAGAGGAGTTAGAAAAAAGAAGAGAAGAAGCAGAGGCTAATAAAGAGAAATTCTCATACGATTGTAAAACTCGAAAAGAGATGAGAAATTCTCTGACTTTGACCAAAGAAGAGGTGGAGGGATTAATTAATGATGAAGTGCCTTATGTGGTTAGATTTAAAATACCTGAAGGGGAAGATGTATGTGAGAAGGATATGATTCGTGGTGAAGTTAAATTTAATACGGCCATTTTAGATGATAAGGTAATTTTTAAATCGGATGGTTTACCAACATATCATTTAGCTAATGTTGTGGATGATTACCTGATGAAGATAACACATGTGATTAGAGGGGAAGAGTGGTTGCCGTCATTACCATTACATATTTTGCTTTATAAAGCATTGGGATGGGAGAATGAACGTCCTGAATTTGCTCACTTACCGTTAATTTTAAAACCTACAGGTAAAGGTAAATTAAGTAAGCGTGACGGCGATAAAGCTGGTTTTCCTGTTTTTCCGTTGGAATGGAAATCTCCTGAAGGCGAAATTTCTTCTGGGTATAGAGAGTGTGGATATTTGCCAGATGCTGTAGTAAATTTATTGGCATTACTAGGTTGGAATCCAGGAACAGAAAAAGAAGTTTTTAGTTTGGAAGAATTAATTGAGGCTTTCTCTATTGAACGTGTTAATAAATCAGGGGCTCGGTTCGATCCAGAAAAAGCTAAATGGTTTAATCATCAGTATGTGGTTAATATGACTGATGAACAATTGGCGGCACAATTTACTCCAATTTTAAATGATAAGGGGATTGAGGCTGATGCAGATTTAGTAATAAATGTTGTTGGCTTAGTAAAAGAGCGAATCAATTTCGTATCAGAATTATGGGAGCAGGTTTCTTTTTTCTTTGTTGCACCAACGGAGTATGATCCTAAAGTGGTAAAAAAACGATGGAAAGGTGATATGCCGACATTTATGGCTGAACTTTCAGTGGTATTGGACTTGGTTTCTGATTGGAAAGCAGATATAATTAAAGAAACAATTTCTGCTAAAATTGAGGAAAAGGGATTAGGTTTTGGCCTAGTAATGAATGCTTTTCGTTTGGCCTTAGTTGGAGGTGGTTTTGGGCCAGATTTAATGACTATTGCTGAGTTGATTGGAAAAGAAGAGACGGTTGCAAGGGTGAATAAAGCAGTTGACGAGTTAGGAACTGAATAATATTTAAAAAGAAAGGGTGATTTTTTCAATAAAATCACCCTTGTATATTTTAGTTGCTCATTTACTTTAAGAACATATAAACTTTCAGCTTAAAATTACTTTGGATCGTATCCCCATTTTAAGTAAACAGATCCCCAAGTAAAACCTGCTCCAAAAGCAGCCAAAATTATATTATCACCTTTTTTTAATTGATTTTCCCATTCCCATAAGCACAATGGAATGGTTGCAGAGGTGGTGTTTCCGTATCTTTCAATGTTAATCATCACCTTGTCTTTTTCAACGCCCATTCTACGAGCTGTAGCATCAATAATTCTTAAGTTTGCTTGATGAGGAACAAGCCAAGCAACATCTTCCGAATTAAGGTTGTTTTTCTCCATGATTTCAACAGCAACATCGGCCATGTTGGAAACAGCATGTTTAAATACAGCTTGTCCTTCCTGGTATACAAAGTGTTCTTTGTTATCAACAGTTTCGTGTGATGAAGGGTAAACAGAGCCTCCTGCTTTCATATAAAGATGGTGACGCCCCGTTCCATCACTTCTTAAAATGCTATCCATAACTCCAATTTCTTCCTCAGTTGGTTCAAGCATAACAGCAGCAGATGCGTCTCCAAATAAAACACATGTTGTTCTGTCGGTGTAATCGGTAATTGCTGACATTTTTTCAGCCCCTACAACAACAACTTTTTTATAACTTCCGCTTTGAATAAATTTTGTAGCAACTTCTAACGTATATAAAAAACCAGAACATGCTGCGTTCATGTCAAAGCTGGGGATGTTTTTTATACCAACTTTATCGCAGATAATCGCTGAAGTTCCGGGGAATGGGTGATCTGGTGTAACTGTAGCGCAAATTAGTAAGTCTACTTCTTCAGGCTTAGTGTCAGTCTTTTCCAATAAATTCTTTACGGCCTCAGCTCCCATGTCCGAAGCGCCCTTTCCTTCACCTTTTAAAATACGTCTTTCTTTAATACCAACCCTAGTCATTATCCATTCGTCGGAGGTATCAACCATGGTACTTAATTCATCGTTGGTTAAAACATATTCAGGTACATAAGCGCCTATGCCGGTGATTACAGCATTGTTTTTTTTCATGTGTTATAAATTTGATTTTCAGTTGCTCATACCTTAACTACAAAGAGCAAAAAATTGAAAATTGATATGAGAAATTGACTCATACTAACTAAAATATTTCTCCTATAAAGGAGAAAAACACTATTTTTCTGAAGAATCAGTCCTTACCCTTTTCGAAGATAAAGTGCCTTAAAGCAAAATTTGCCTCGCAAAGCGAAGCAAATTTAAAAAAGTACTTTTAAAAAATAAAAGTTATGCTGTAATTTCTTTCTCAACAGCTAGTTTTCCTCTGTAATAACCACATTCTCCACAAACTGTGTGTAATTTTACAGTTGCACCACAATTAGAGCATACACCTAATGCAGGAGTGCTGGCTTTGTAGTGTGTCCTTCTCTTGTCCCTTCTGGTTTTAGAAATTTTTCTCTTAGGATGTGCCATTTTATACCTTCTTTACTAATTATTATTTTTTAATTTCTTTAAAGCTTCCCATCTTGGGTCAATAGCTTCGTCTTCTTTGTTATCTTGTTCGTGGCTTTCCGAAGAAAACTCTTTGAGTTTATCTTTCATTTCCGGATCGCAGCTATCTAAATCTTTATGGATAGATCTTAATGGCATACTAACCACAATAAATTCATATATTAATTGTGCAACATTAAATTCATGCTCTTCATGAGGTAACACAATAATTTCTTCGCTAGGTTCGTCATAAACTACACCAAACTTAACATACAAAATACCATTGTATGTTACAGGAATAGTTAATTCTCCTAAGCAATTGTCGCATATTGTATGGACATTTCCATCAATATTAAAATCAAATTGAAGCATCTGTGAGTTTTTTATCATGTTCACATCTACTTCAAAATCCCCTTTTTCTATTGCAGAATCCTCAATGCAATCAAAAAAGTTTTGACCAATTGTATAGTGAAAATGGTGCTTACCATCTTTTAATCCCTTAAAAGCTATGTTGTAATCTTTTAGCTTATCCATTTCACCTAGAATAAAAACTTTGCAAAAGTATAAAAATAAATATGAGTACAGAAATAAAATTTAAATTTATTTTTATTTTTTGTATTTTAATTACTTTTATTGTAAAAGTATTGTTAATGAATAAGATGTAAGTTAAAGTAATATTCTAAAAACAGTTCTTTTGCCAGGTTCTGATTCTTTTACAATTATTTTACCTTTATGATATTCTTCAATAATACGTTTAGTGAGAGAAAGACCAAGTCCCCAACCTCGTTCTTTTGTAGTATAACCAGGTTCAAATACTGTTTTAAAATTTGATTTAGCAATCCCTTTACCGTTGTCTATCACATCAATTGCAATGTTATTTTCGAGCCTTTTAGTTTTTATAGTGATCTTTCCTTGTCCTTTAATTGCATCAATAGAGTTTTTAATTAGGTTTTCGAAAACCCATTCCATTAATTTATCGTTACCTTTTATTATTAAACCATCATCTAGTTCAAGGTTAAATTCCACCTTGTTAGAAGATCGAATTTTTAAATAATTAATACTTTGCTCTACAATTGAGTTTATGTTTAGATTTTTTAAACTTGGTTTAGAACCTATCTTAGAAAAGCGATCCGCAATATTTTGAAGGCGCAGTACATCATTTTTTACTTCTGTAATACCTTCTATGTTGTTGTTTTTAAGACTTATTAATTCAATCCATCCATAAAGTGAGGAAATTGGAGTACCAAGCTGGTGAGCTGTTTCTTTTGCCATTCCTACCCAAACCTGGTTTTGTTCTGCTTTTCGGGAATTGCTAAATGCTAAATATGCTACAAGTACAAATATGGTTACAATAAGTAGTTGAACAATTGGAAACCATTGTAATTTAGTTAGTAATGTTGAGGTTTTGTAATATAAATATTGTTTTTCTCCATCTCCAAGGTCAATCTCAATGTTTTTACCATTTTTTTTCATTTTCGAAAGATGCCTCAATAAATATTTATTAGGAGAGTTTTGTGGTACTTTCAAATTACGGAACTGTAGAATGGAGTCGTTCTGATCAATAATAATAACAGGTACAGTAGTGTTGTTTTTTAAAACTTCAAGAGTGAGGTTTATTGAACCTTCATTATTACCGGGTTGAACTAATTGACGAGTAGCTTCTGCCCAAAGCTCAATTTTCTTTTTCTCCTCTAACTTTAACTCGTTAACTAAATAGTTTGTATAAGTTGCAGAAAGTGTACCTATTATAATGGCACCAAGTAAGACCCAAATTTTAAATCTTTTTTTTCTAGAATGATGTTTCATTGTAATTCTGGCTCAAATTAAAAACAGTATGCTAACGTTAATTCTAACAAGTTTATTGCATAAAAAATGGTTTGTTAGTGAGAGCACCATTTTATAATCATGCGTGTAATTTCTTCTTTTTGAGCAGGTTTAACAATAAAATCGTCCATTCCAGATTTAAAGGCTAATTCTCTTTGTTTAAAGTCGTTATTGGCAGTCATGGCAATAATAGGGCAACTTTCGTCGTAACACTTAAGTTCTTTAGTAGCATCAAATCCATCTAATTCTGGCATCATTAAATCCATAAAGATTAAGTTGTATTTATTCTTTTTGAACTTGTTGATAGCATCTCTGCCGTTTTCTGCCAAGTCAATTTCGTAACCTAATTTTTTAAAAAGATTTTGGGCTACCCTTTGGTTAAATAAATTATCTTCAGCAACTAATATTTTTAAATCCTCAGGAACAATTTGGCCAGTTAAACTATCTTGCGTAGTTATACTATGAAAATGTCTAAGTAAAAACTGTCTAAGTGAATTGAGCTTTACTGGTTTTCGAAGGTATATGTCAGCTCCGAGTTTTTTTCCAATATTAGTGTTCATCATTTCATAATCAGAGCTTTGTAATAAAATAAGGAAGTCATCTTGAAGATTATGATTAAACAATTGTTGTAAAAAATCAATACCATTAAAGTCTGGACGTTGATCTATAACCAATATTTGTAGGTTTGTATTGTTTTTAAGCATAACAATGGTTTCCTGAGATGGAGCCATTACCTTATGGTTAATACCCAGGGCCAAAAAATTCTTAATAATATTTTGAACCTGCAGTGAGTCGTCAGTTATTATTAAAGCATTGATTTGAGTCCAGGAAAGAATATATGAATAATCAAGTTTTTTTTGAGTTCTCTTAGTAACAAATGGAAGCGTAAAGCAAAATTCGGCACCAGGATAAATTTGACTTGTTGAGATTGCTGATGGACTATTGGCCCATATTTCACCACCCATTAATCTAACCAGATTTTTTGAAATTGAAGTGCCTAAGCCTGTACCTCCAAATTTACGTGTTGTACTTTCGTCTTCTTGTACAAAAGAATTAAAGATTGATTTCAGTTTTTCTTTTTTAATGCCAATTCCGGTATCATTTATAGCAAATTTAAGGGCAGGATTTCCATTTAGGTTTTTTGATTTCTCAACAGAAAGTTGAATAAAGCCAGCAGGGGTAAATTTAATTGCGTTACCAATTAGGTTATTAAGAACTTGCCTAAATCTTAAAGGATCGCATAAGAAATCATCCGGTAACTCTGTATTTATTTTAGTTTCAATTTTTATATTACGTTCTTTAGCAATAGTTTCAAATGACTTTATAGTTTGTTCTATCTCAGTGGCAATATTAACAGGAATTGATTCAACCTCAAGTTTTCCTGCTTCAATTTTAGAAAAGTCTAGAATATCATTAATAAGTGCCAATAAAGTATCAGCTGAACGCTTTACCACTTTTAGCATTTCTTTTTCGGATTCTAGCATATTGCTAGAAGATAGTACAATATCTGTCATTCCGATAATGCCATTGAGAGGAGTGCGAAGTTCATGACTAATGTTAGCAATAAAGGTGGTTTTAGGATTATCATTGTCACTAACAGCTAAGTTTAAATCATTGTCAGTTATTTCGAAAAAGAATTGTAAGAAATATTTAACGTTTTGATTATAAAAAGTAGTTTTTTCACTCAGGATAACTTGCTTCTCATCGTTATGTATATCAATAACATATTTTTTCGAAGAATCAGAAATATTGACAGTTTCAACTAATTTCTTTTTTTCAAACAATAATTTATCAGAAGAAACTTGATCTAATAAAAAGTCTTCGTCTTCGCAATCGAATAATTTAAGTGCTACTTTATTAACTAGTTTTATATTGTCTTTGCTATCAGATAATACTGTGCCTATAGGTAAGTAGTGAAGCATTTTGTTTAAAGCTTCTTCGGATTGAGATAGCCTTTGTTCTGTATTTCTGTTATTAACAACATACTTGTAAAAAGAAAAAGCAATTAATAGAATAACTACAAATGATATTAATGCTACAAAAAAAGAGTTTTTTACAATGGAATCGGTAATAGGTTTTATTGGCATTGAAAACACTATGATAACAGGTGTTGTTCCAACAGTTAAAGTTTGAGTTACAGAAATAACCTTTGTCTTTCTTCCATTGATTTCTATTGAATGAATTTCGGGTTGATTTTCTTTAGTGGCTATAGTTTCTGATTGGATAATTTTATGTCCATGTATTGGAGAGTATAGTATATTATTATCTTTGTTGATAATCCATTGAAACTGATGTTTTTCTATATAAAAACTTTTAAATAAGTTCTTGTAAAAATCGTTTAAGTCTAACGAAAATTCGACATATCCAAAAATATGTGTTTCGCTATATAATGGTTGAATGTATAAAATAGTATGCTTATCTGCTAGTGTAATTATATGAGGTTTGAAGAATTCTTTGCGTTTTCCTTTTCCTACATTGGTGATAAGATTGTTATTGGAATCGCTTGATAAGGCATAAAAATTACCTTTAATATCATAAACGGATAATTTGTTAAGAACACTGCTGTATCTATTAAAAAGAAGCTCAATGCGTTTTTGAACTTCAATATTCTGAAATTGAAATTTGAATAAACCTCCAAGCTCTTCTTCATTTAACATTAAAAGAACATTGGTTTCGGCTTCTGCAAAATATGAGTTAATTATTTCTGAGCAAGTGGCAATGTCTTTCTCTAATATGTTGCTGTGAGTATTTATTTGCCACTTGTAAGTATCATAATAATAATACAAATTGGAAACTACCAGGAAACCAATACTAGCAATTACTATACTTAATGTTCGTTTCATTTATTTGTAGTGACCATTTAGTTTGATAAAAATAATATATTATCTGTATTTTTCTTCTTTTGATTGAAATATACTTACATAGCTTTGATATCTGCTTATAGCAATTTCGTTGTTTTCAACAGCATTTTTAACAGCGCAACCAGGCTCATGAATATGAGTGCAGTTTCCAAATTGGCATTGATGAGATGCTTCAAATATTTCTTTAAAAAAATGATGTAATTCTTCTTTGTCAATGTCAATTAAACCAAATCCTCTAATACCTGGTGTATCAATTATACTTCCTCCAAAGTTAAGCTCATGCATTTCGGCAAAAGTAGTTGTGTGTTTTCCACTTTGATGTATATCGGATATTTCGGCAACTTTTAAGTTAAGACCAGGTTGTATTCTGTTAATCAGGGTTGATTTTCCAACTCCTGAATGTCCTGATATAACACTAACTTTATCTCTGAGTAATTCAATAATAATACTTAGATCGTCTTGTGTTTTTGCTGATATTTTATAGGTTTTATATCCAATGTTTGAGTATATCTTATCGAGATTTTCAACCAAATTTAGATGTTCTTCGTCGTATCGATCTATTTTATTGAAAACAATTTTTACCGGGATACGATATGCTTCAGCAGATGCTAAAAAACGATCAATAAAAACAGTTGTTGTTATTGGATAATTAACAGTAACTAGTAATAAGGCTTGATCGATATTTGAAGCAATAATGTGTGTTTGTTTTGATAAGTTTGATGCTTTTCGAATGATATAATTTTTTCTTTCATCAATATGAGTAATAGCCCCCATGTCTCCATCATTTTGAAAACTAACAGTTACTTTGTCTCCTACTGCTATTGGATTGGTACTTTTTATATTATCCATCCTAAACTTACCCTTAATGGAACAATTAATAAATTGTCCATCAGAACATTTTACTATATATCTACTTCCAGTAGACTTAAAAACTATACCTTTTTTCAAAATATATGTGCTTAAATGTATTGTGAAAAGCAAAAATACCAATTCGATATTAAAAATGATAAATTTTTTAAATAGGTATGTTAATTAATACTTTTATCTTGAATAATGGAAAATCATATTTTAATTTTGACCAAACGTTCAGTCAAAAAATGTCTCCAAGATCAAATTGATGCAATAAAAGCAGAAAAGCGCCAGATTATACTAGATGCTGGATTAAAAATAATTTCACAATAAGGATATCGAGCAATTAGTATTGCTTATATTGCTAAAGAAGCAGGTATTTCAAAAGGGTTGATGTATACCTATTTTAAAAATAAAGAAGATTTACTTCGATTGCTGTTGTTTGAAACTTTACTCGATATGTTTGATCTTAGTTTGAGCATACTTTCAAATAGTCCTCAGGATAAAGAGTTTGAAGCAATGATAAGAGCAAACTTTAAATGGGTTAAAGATAACTGTGAGTTTTCAAAAATATATTTTGGAGTGATTTTGCAACCTAGTATAATGATTATGTTTCAGGAAGAGCTGTTTAAGTGTATGCAGCCTTTATTTTTATCTATTTCGGAGTTTTTTAGTAATAAAGGATATAAAAATCCTAAGCTAGAAACAAGGTATTTTATTTCAACCTTAGATGGGATTTTTATGAATTACATTATGGATGCAGATAATTTTCCTATCTCAGAAATTGAAGAAAAAATTATTAGTCAATATATAACCAGGCAATTATGAAAAAGATGCATGTTAAAACAATAGCAAAGTGTATGTTTTCGTTTCTAGTTTTCTTACCGTTGCAATTGGATTTAAGCGCACAACAGCAACAATCCATTACTGCTAAAGATATTATTGATAAAGCCAACAAACTGATGAGAGGTACTACAAGTTCATCTGAAATGGCGATGACAATTGTTAGACCAAAGTGGTCACGAACTTTAAAGTTTAAGTCATGGTCTAAAGGAGTTGATTATTCTTTAATTTATGTAACTCATCCAGTAAGAGAAAAGGGACAGGTATTTTTAAAAAGGCAAAAAGATATGTGGAATTATTTGCCAAACATTGAGAGAATGATGAAAGTTCCGCCAAGTATGATGATGCAATCTTGGATGGGAAGTGATTTAACCAATGATGATTTAGTAAAAGCGGCTTCAATTGTTGAAGATTATACGCATAAAATTATTAGAGAAGAAAAAATAGATGGTTATGAATGTTGGGTATTAGAGTTGATCCCTAATGAAGATGCTGCAGTTGTATGGGGGAAAATTATTAGTAAAGTTTCTAAAGAAGGTTTTATGACTCTTAGAAACGAATATTATGATGAAGATGGATATTTAGTAAATTCAGAGAAACTATCGAAAATAAAAAATGTTGGAGATAGAATAATGCCTACTTTTTTCGAGATTTTGCCTGTTGATAAAGAAGGACAGCGAACAACTATGGAATTTACGCAAGTCAGTTTTAATATACCAATTGATGATTCTTTTTTTTCGATTCAAAACATGAAGCAGGTAAAATAATTGTTGAAATCATTTAATCATGAGACTAGTTATATTATCATGGAGAAATTTATGGAGGAATAAAAGAAGAACAATTATAACAGTTTCTTCGGTTTTTTTTGGAGTAATACTATCTTCTTTGATGAGCTCGATGCAAGAAGGCTCTTATAGTAGGATGATTAAAAATGTAGTAAATTTTTACTCCGGTTATATGCAGGTTCATCATGAAGATTACTGGGAAAATAAAAGCATTAACAATAGTTTTGAATTAACAGGTGTCCTAAGTAATAAAATAAAGAATTTTAAAGAAATTAATGAAGTTATTCCAAGGCTGGAAACTTTTGCTTTAGCATCGTACGGAAACAATACGAAGGGAGTTATGGTAATGGGTATTCATCCTAAAAAAGAGGCAGGTATGACTTCTGTTGATTCAAAAATAATTGATGGAGAGTATCTTATTGATAATGATAAAGGTGTATTGTTGGGTAATGAATTAGCCCAAAAGCTAAAACTTTCAATTGGAGATACAATTGTTTTATTCGGACAAGGGTATCATGGCGTAACAGCTTCGGGGAAATTTTTGGTGAGAGGAATATTTAAGCAATCAAACCCTAACTTAAACAGGCAGTTAGTTTATATGGAGCTCAAAAATGCCCAAGAATTTAATTCGGCATATAACATTATTACCTCACTTATATTAAATGTTGAAAATAATCGTGTTATGAATGAGATTCTGAATGATGTAAAAAATGAAATAGTTACTCCATGCAAGGTAATGAGTTGGGAAGAAATGTACCCAACGGTTATTCAGCAAATCGAAAGTGATAGAGCTTCAGGAATGGTAATGAAAGTTATTTTATACATCGTAATTATGTTTGGAATATTTGGAACAGTTATGATGATGATTTCTGAACGGAAAAAGGAGTTTGGTGTAATGATGTCTTTGGGAATGAAAAAATACAAGCTAGCTATTACTGTATTTATCGAAAGTTTATGGATTGGATTATTGGGCGTTGTAGCTGGTTTTATTGGAAGTATGCCAGTAGTTGCTTATTTTTATTTTAATCCTATTAAGTTAAAAGGGCAAGGAGCGGATTGGATGGAGAATTTGGGTTTTGAACCATATATGTTTTTTGCGTGGGATGCGGTTATATTTCTTAATCAAATGTTAGCCGTTTTAATAATAACAGGTTTTATTTCAATAATTCCGTTTATTCGTATCATTAACCTTACAGAAATAAAAGCATTAAAGGGTTAAGTTAACTGTTTTAATAACTGTACATATGATTTTTAAAATTGCTTGGCGTAACATATGGCGTAATCCAGTCCGAAGCTGGGTAGTTATTATGGCTCTTACAGTTGGTATGTACGCGGGAGTTTTTTCTACTACCTTTTTAAATGGATGGATGTTACAGAGATTAAGGGCTGGAATTGAAACAGAAACTTCGCATATCCAGATTCATAAACCAGGTTTTGAGATGACTGAAGATGTCAAGCATTTTTTTGCTAATTCAGATAGCTTAGAACAAATTATTGAAAATGTAGATGGAGTCAGAGCTGTTTCATCCAGAATTATAATTTCAGGAATGATAGCTTCTGCCGAAACAGCTGTTGGAGGCATTGTAATAGGAGCAAAGTCCAATAAAGATACCATGGTAGTTAATGTGAGTGCACAAGTTATTGAGGGCAGTTGGTTAAAAGGAGTTAAGCGTAATCCTATTGTAATTGGGCAAAAGTTGGCTGAAAAGCTTAAGCTTAAACTTAGGTCAAAAGTTATTATAAGGTTTCAAGATTATAATGGCGATTTTAGTGGAGGTGCTTTTAGGGTTGCAGGTATTTATAAAACCTTGAATTCAAGCTTTGATGAGACACATTTATATGTTAAAAATAGTGATTTGAAAAGGCTAAGTTATTTACCTGAGAATGTGGCTCACGAAATTGTAATTGCTTGCGAAAATCCAAGTAAGGTAGGCCAAGTGCATAAGAAGATATCGAAATTAACTAATAATAAAGTAGAAACTTGGAAGGAATTATCACCGGAGTTAGGTTACATAACAGAAATGATGAATATCTATATGTACATTTTTGTAATGATAATACTTATTGCATTAGGATTTGGTATAGTAAACACTATGTTGATGGTTGTTATGGAGAGAGTGCATGAGTTAGGAATGTTAATGGCCGTTGGAATGGATAAAAAGCGGATATTTTTTATGATTATGACAGAAACATTGCTATTGTCTGGTTTAGGTGGTTTCATTGGGGTGATTTTAGGATTGGTAACAACTAACATTACATCGATAAATGGTATAGATTTATCAATTTGGGACGAGGGATTATCAGAAATGGGATTTGCAAGCATTATTTATCCCGAATATGATTTTATAATAGTAGCTAATGTATCAGTCTTAGTATTACTGACAGGGTTGATAGCTGCGGTTTATCCTTCATATAAAGCATTAAAATTAAATCCTTCTCAAGCATTGCAGTCTATTTAATTATTATAAAAGCAGTAGTTTAAATGTATATGTAAATATCCAAATCATGTCAATTATTTCAATTAAGAATCTTTATAAAACATACAATCAGGATCAAGTACCAGTTCATGCAATAAATGGAATTGATCTTACTTTTGAAGAAGGAGAATTTACAGCTTTAGTAGCACCATCTGGAGCAGGGAAAACTACTTTTTTAAATTTATTAGGAGGTCTTGATGCTCCAACGTCTGGTACAATTGAAATTGGTGGAGAAAGGATGGATTTACTTTCGTCTTCGAAACGAACTAATTTTAGATTATATAATATTGGTTTTGTTTTTCAGGCATATAATTTGATACCTGTATTGACGGCTTCAGAAAATATTGAGTTTATAATGGAATTACAAGGTGTGCAAAAAAACATAAGAAAAAATAGAAGCAAAGAGTTACTGGAAGCAGTTGGTATTCCGGATAAGGCTAATGTACGCCCAGGTAAACTTTCAGGAGGACAACAGCAAAGGGTTGCAGTAGCAAGGGCTCTAGCCTCAAAACCTAAGTTTATTTTAGCAGATGAACCTACAGCTAATTTAGATTCCAAATCAACTGATAATTTATTAGAAATAATGCTGAAACTTAACCAAAAAGAGAATGTAACCTTTATATTTGCTACTCATGACGAAAGGGTGGTTCGAAAAGCCAAAAGAATTATAACATTAGAAGATGGAAAAGTAATTAAAGATGAATATAGAAATTAATGCTTTACTTAAATGTTGTATAATATTATTAATAGGATTAACTGCATATACCCAAACTTTTTCCCAGTCGCCATTGCAAATTGGGGGATATATTTCTGAAATGCCATCATTTACCTATCAAAGTGGCTCGGGTAATGTGTTGTGGGATAATTTGATACATAATAGACTTAAGTTATCTTATTCTACGAATAATAATTTAAAATTCAGAATGGAATTTCGGAATAGATTTTTTCTTGGTGAATCAGTTGAGAACTCTCCATTATTAAAATTTTTTATTGACAATGATCCAGGATGGGCTGATTTAAGCTTTAATTGGGGTTCTGGGAAAAGCTATTTGGTTAATACGATAATAGATCGGCTATCAGTTGAAAAAACATGGGGAAAATTTCAAGTCAGAATTGGTCGTCAGCGTGTTAATTGGAGCCAAGCTCAGGTTTGGAATCCAAATGATATTTTTAATTCCTATTCATATTTCGATTTTGACTATCCAGAGCGACCTGGTATGGATGGAGTAAGATTTCAGTTTTATACAGGTGCATCATCGCGTTTAGAAGGAGTTATTAAAGTTGATAGAGATAATGAGTATACTAGTGCATTATTATATGGTTTTAATTTTAAAGGATACGATTTACAATTAATTACAGGTCAGGTAACAGAAGATGACCTAATATTTGGGATAGGATGGAGTGGCAATGTTTCGGGTGCTGGTTTTTATGGTGAGATGTCGTACCTTTCACCTTTAAAGACTAGAAATAGTGAAACTTATCTAATTTCAATAGGAGCAAATTATTCATTTCGTAATTCTTTAATGCTAACATCGGAATACTTATATTCTAGCAATTTAGGAAGTAACTTCCAAGACTACAATAATTTGTCATTTTCAAATAGATCAATAAAAAATTTAAGTGTGACAGATCACTCTTACATGCTATCAGCTTCCATGCCAATTAATCCGTTATTAAATTTATCATTATCCTACGTAGGATTTTCTTATCCTTTCTTTGAAAATTTTTACATAGGACCAAATATTGAATACTCCTTAAAAGAGAATCTTTATTTATCTTTTATTGCACAATTATACTATCAAAAAAATTATACAGTTAATCAATCTGCGTTAATTTCCTTTCTTAGATTAAAAAAAGTATTTTAAAAACAAACCTAATTTGCTAATGTGTAATTTGTGAGAAGAAAATAAATATTTGTTAAAAAATTGATACATAGTTTTATATGTGGAGTCACGGTTTTGTCACGCAATAATAAAAACAGTCACGCATTTGTCACATGTCCGTCACGCATTTGTCACGGAATATATTATATGTATTCATTTCTGAGTTGTAATTTAGCAATAAGAGTTAATAACTTATTAATTATTTGTTATGAATTACATTAAAATTGGGATTAGATTCATCAAATTTGTTTTGGTGTTGATAATTGCAACTCTAATTATTGAGTTTTTAATTAGTAAAGTTTATACTTTACTACTTGAATATTATGCTTTGCCAAAATCAGATTCAAACATCACTGTATTATCTTTCGTAATTAGTCTTGTTTTCTTTGGTCTATTATCTTTCGGGACCGGATATTGGCAGCTCTCCAAAACTGTTGATTAACTTACTTGATCATTTAAGACACAACAAAATTCAATAATTTTAGATAAGCAAACGACCATTACATAAAATCAATCCTCAAATGTAGCATCCTATTGTAATGTATATAATAGGATGTTTTTTTATTCTTTTTATTTAAAAATGCTACAAATTCAATGTGAAACAACGAATTACTGTACATTTATTTTGTACGAATACGTACATCTTTGTTTCGCAACTGAACACTATACTCATAATTGATTATGATGCAATGTTAATGTAATCAGTTGATTAGTCTTTTTTGGAATGACTTTTGATAATCTCCACATGTCAATTTGTTAAATGCATTATTAATATATTAAATCTTTATCTGGTGGGTAAAAGTGTTATTAAAGTAAATTCCCTTCATAAATCTTATATCACAGGAGCCAATTCTCTTCATGTACTTAAAGGCATTGATATGGATATTACAGAAGGAGAAATGGTTTCGATAATGGGATCTTCAGGCTCTGGAAAATCAACCATGTTAAATATTCTAGGAATTTTAGATAACTACGATAAGGGAGAGTATTATTTAGATAATATTCTTATAAGAAAAATGAATGAGAAGACTGCTGCACAGTTTCGCAATAAATATATCGGTTTCGTTTTTCAATCATTTAACCTTATCTCGTTTAAAAATGCTATGGAAAACGTAGCCTTACCTTTATATTACCAAAAGGTGGGACGAAAAAAAAGAAACGAAATTGCCTTAAAATATCTCGATAAATTGGGATTGAGAGACTGGGCATACCATATGCCAAGTGAACTTTCTGGAGGACAAAAACAACGTATTGCAATAGCTCGGGCATTAATATCTCAACCTAAAATTATTCTTGCGGACGAACCAACTGGTGCCTTGGATACACAAACATCGTACGAAGTAATGGATATTTTGCATGGTGTTAATAAATCAGGAATTACAGTTGTAATTGTTACACATGAGCATGACATTGCAGAAAAAACTCATAGATTAATTAAGCTTAAAGATGGATTAATAGAAAGTGAGAAGAATCATAAACTATTGAGTTATGCTTGATTTAAGTAACTGGCAAGAAATCATCAGTACGATGAAAAAAAACAAACTAAGGTCTTTTTTAACTGGCTTTAGTGTGTTTTGGGGAATTTTCATCCTGGTAATTCTATTAGGAGCAGGGAAAGGATTAGAGCGTGGTGTAATGCATAATTTTAGTGATGCCAGAAATAGTGCATTTTTTTGGGGAGGACAAACATCAATTCCTCATGATGGACTAAATGTTGGTAGAAGAATTACCCTAAAAGATGAGGATCTGGAATTAATACAAAAAAAGATACCAGAGATAGAACACCTTACAGGAAGGTACGGAATGTGGGGATCCTTAATTAACTACGAAAAAGAATATGGCACTTTTCAAGTTATGGGAATTCTGGAGGGATATCAACATATTGAAGCTGTTAGACTTGTAGAAGGAAGGTTGCTTAACTCAATTGATATGGAGCAAGCCCGTAAGGTTGCTATTATGGGAATGAGGGCTAAAGAGAGATTATGTAAAGATGAAAACCCAATTGGTAAAATAATTAAAATAAGAGGCATTCCTCATAAAGTTGTGGGTGTTTTTGATGATGTTCATCCAGGAGAAACAGAGCGATTTTACATTCCATTAACAGTTGCGCAAAAAGTATTTGGAGCAAAACAGAGAATTGGTAGCATTGCTTTTACTTCAGGAGAAAGTAATGTGCAGCAAAGTAATGCTATATTCCAAAAAGTAAGAGAAGTATTAGCCAAAAAATACCGGTTTAATGTTGATGATAATCGTGCATTAGGAGGTTATAATGCACTCGATGAATATAGAGAAACTCAAGCAATCTTCACAGGGATAAGCATTTTTGTAGGAATCATAGGAATTTTTACCATCATAGCAGGAATTGTCGGAGTAAGTAATATCATGATTATTGTAGTAAAAGAACGAACCAAAGAAATAGGGATTAGGAAAGCTATTGGTGCTTCACCTGCTTCAGTTGTCAGTCTTATATTACAAGAGTCGATTATAATTACTGCAATTGCTGGATTTTTAGGACTATTGACAGGTGTTGGATTACTTGAGTTAATTTCAAATGGATTACCTGCATCTGATTTTTTCAGAAATCCTGGAGTCGATTTTAACATTGCAATAGGAGCTGCTCTTTTAATTGTTTTCGCAGGTGCTCTAGCTGGTTATGTTCCTGCCAGAAGAGCTTCAAATATTAAACCCATTGTTGCCTTACGCGATGAATAAAACAAATAGCTATGTTTGATTTAGATAAATGGCAAGAAATATTATATACATTAAAACAAAATAAGTTAAGGACTTTATTGACTGGTTTTGGAGTTTTTTGGGGCATTTTTATGTTGATGATTATGATGGGTGCAGGTAAAGGTCTCGAAAATGGTGTTTATGCAAATATGGGAGATTTTGCTACTAACAGTATGTTTATTTGGACTCAGCCCACTTCTAAACCTTATAAAGGATTCCCTCGAAATAGAAGGTTCTTTTTTAAATATGAAGATAAACAAGCCATGTACGATAATATAAGAGGTATTGATATTATTGCTCCTAGGATACAAGGAGGTGGCTATCAGAATGCAACGGTTGTAACAAGAGGTATTCAGGAAGGATCATATGAAGTATCAGGAATTGTACCTGACGAAAATAGAATTGATCCGGTAACCCTAATAAATGGTAGGTTTATTAATGATATGGATTTGGAAAACAATAGAAAAGTTGCAGTTATTGGAAAAACAGTATACGATGATTTATTTGGTACAGATGAAGATCCGGTAAATAAGTATATAAGGGTAGGTAGTATATATTTTCAGGTAATTGGAACTTACCAATCTAAACATTCAGGAAGATGGGGAGAAAATCAGAATTCAACCATTTTTATTCCTTTTTCAACATGTCAGGTTGTATATAACTATAATAACATTGTTGGATATTTCTCTATAACGGCAAAACCAGAATATGACATAATTGAAATTGAGAAAGAAGTAAAAACTTTTTTAGCAAAACGTCATGATATACATCCAGAAGACTATAGTGCATTTGGTTCAAATAATGTGGGCGAGGAGTTTAAAAAAATGAATGGTTTGTTTTTAGGAATTAATGTATTGGTTTGGTTTGTAGGTATAGGTACGCTTATGGCGGGTATAATCGGTATTAGTAATATCATGTTAATCATTATTAAGGAAAGAACTCAGGAAATTGGTATAAAAAGAGCAATTGGAGCTACACCTGCTAATATTATTTCAACAGTAATTACTGAATCTGTTTTCTTAACTGCTTTAGCTGGTTTTATTGGAATGTTTATCGGTATCCTCATTGTTGAATTGGTAAGTCAGGCAATAGGATCTGCTCCATCGCAAGATTCAAGTTTTTTAAATCCGGAGGTTAATTTTATTGCTGCAGTATCTTCATTACTTATACTGGTTTTATCGGGTGTACTTGCAGGTATTATTCCATCGCGTAGAGCAGTGTCAATCAAACCTATCGAGGCAATTAGGTCAGAAATATAATAAATACACAAAATTATAATTGAGAATCATGAAAAAGGTTAGAAACATTATTTTAATAGTTCTTTTTTCAGTCATCTTTATAGGAGGATTTTATTATTTATATGATAAATCAAAGGAAAAAGAAGTTGTTTTCGAAACAGAGTCGGCTGAATATACCGATATCGTAAAAAAAACAGTTGCAACAGGATCTGTTGTCCCTCGTCAGGAAATAGAAATTAAACCGCAAGAATCTGGAATCATTACAGAAATTTATGTAGAACCTGGAGATAACCTGAATAAAGGTGATTTAATTGCAAAAATTCAGATTATACCAGAAATGGTTCAGGTTAATAATGCAGAAAGCCAATTAAATAAGGCTAAAATTGTGTTTAAAAATGCAGAAGTGGAATACAAAAGACAAAAAGAATTGTATGAAGGAGGTGTAATTGCTGAGTCTGCCTATTTAGATGAGTTGATGAGGTACGAAAATGCCAAAGTGGATCTTGAAGCAGCAGATAATAACTTACAGTTAATAAGAGAGGGAGTAACAAAAAAAATGGGTTCACAAACGAATACCATTATTAAAGCTACCATTAATGGAATGGTGTTAGATGTTCCTGTTGAGGTTGGTAACTCTGTAATCAAGAGTAATACCTTTAATGATGGAACAACTGTCGCTATATTAGCAGATATGGGTGAAATGATTTTTGAAGGTAAAGTGGATGAAACGGAAGTGGGCAAGATAAAAGAAGGGATGGACTTAGTATTATCTATAGGTGCTATTGAGGGAGAAAAATTTGATGCTAAGCTAGAGTATATTTCACCAAAAGGAGTTGAGGAGAATGGAGCTATTCAGTTTGAGATAAAAGCAGATGTAAACCTTAAAGAAGGGCAATTTATCAGAGCGGGTTATAGTGCTAATGCAGATATTGTTTTAGATAGAAGGGATAGTGTGTTGGCTATTAATGAGAAGTTGTTGCAATTTGAAAACGATACTGCTTTTATTGAAGTTGAAGTAGCAGAGCAGGTATTTAAAAGAAAAGACATTGAAACTGGACTTTCAGATGGTATACAAATTGAGGTGAAGGATGGAGTAGAAAAGGATGATAAAATTAAAGTACCACAGTCCTAAATAGATTATCTAATTACTTAACCCGAAAAATAATTTCTTAAAAGAAATCAGATGATTAATAAATATTTAATTGCACTCTTTCTTGCTTTAACCATTGTTCTTGTAGATGTAAATGCACAAGAAGCCTGGACTTTAGAAAAATGTTTAAACTATGCTTTTGAAAATAATATAAGTATTAAAAGACAAGAGATAAGCGCAGATTTGCAAAAAAGCGAATTAGAGCAAAGTAAATTAAATAAGTTGCCTAATTTAAACGCTCAATCTTCGTATGGTTATAGTTTTGGATATACATGGCTGCAGGACAAAGGACAAAATGTTGATATTAATAGTCACTCATTAAATATAGGCATAGGAACAAGTGTTAATGTATTTCAAGGTTTTAACTTGAATAATACAATAAAAAGAAATGATGCAAATTTAATGGCTGCGGTTGCTCAAACCGAAAAAATGCGAAATGATATTGCTTTACAGATTACTGGGCAGTATCTTCAAATTCTTTTTGACAAAGAATTATTGAATGTTGCAGAGGAGCAATATGAAGTTACTAACCAACAAATGGAGCGTACTAAGAAACTTGTAGATGCAGGAAGTCAGGCAAGAGGTAGTTATCTAGAGATTAAGTCGCAAGCTGCAAAAGAAGCCCTTAATGTTACGCGTCAAAAAAATAGTCTTTCTCTCTCTCTTTTAAATTTAGCTCAACTATTAGATTTAGAAGATGTTGTAGGATTTGATATAGTTCTGCCGATAATTCCAGAGGTTGAGGAGATCTCATTGGATAAACCATCTGATGTTTATAAAGTAGCTTTAGATATTATGCCAGAAATAAAAGGGGCTAATTATAATTTAGAAAGTTCGAAGTATGATGTTAATATTGCTAAAAGTGATTATTATCCAACATTAAGTTTAAGAGGGGAGTGGGGATCTAGAGCAAGTTGGTTACTCGATGATCCAGAAAACACTAATCGTTCATTAGGAGATCAAATTAATTCAAATAAGAATACTTATATAGGAGCATCCTTAAATATTCCAATATTTAATAAGTTTCAGACAAAAAGCAGAGTAAAAAATGCCAAAATCAGGGTGTTAGATGCCCAGTATTCTTTAGATCAAGAGAAGTTAGCATTACGTAAAGAGATTCAGCAAGCATACGCAGATGCGTTGGCTGCGCATAATAAATATTTATCAAGTTACGATGCAGTTAATTCTTATAAAGAATCTTTTCGTTATACCGAGGAGAAATTTAATGTAGGGTTGGTTAATTCTGTTGATTACAATGTTGCAAAAACTGATTATACAAGAGCTCAATCTGATTTATTACAAGCTAAATACGAATATATATTGAGAAACAAAATTCTTGATTTTTACAAAGGTGTTCCCATCCAGTTGTAAAAATTAGTGAGTGTGGGTTTATAATTGTGAAAGCACCTGCTCTATGTTGAGTGGGTGTTTTTTTTATAGTATTATTAACAAGAATATAAAACAATTGTAGTTTATCTTATTATATTGCACATTTATAGTTGATTACCATTCTTTTTAATTCAATATTTAATTTGTGAAATGAAGAAATCTGTATTAATTCCTTTAATTGCTTTAGTTGTTATCATTGCATTTCTTATAGTTGGTAAAAATATGGGGTGGATTGGAAATGAGTTTCGCTTAAAAGTAGAAGTAGAGAAATCAGAAAATAGAACTATTACCGAAACAATAACAGCCAATGGTAAAATAAAACCTGAAGTTGAGGTTAAAGTCTCCTCAGATGTTTCGGGTGAGATTTTAGAGTTAAGGATAAAAGAAGGGGATGAGGTTAAAAAAGGGCAGGTTTTAGCTAAAGTTCAGCCAGATATTTATCAACGTCACCTTGAGAAAATGCAAGCTTCTTTACGGTCATCTGAAGCTAATTTGGCACAAGTGAATGCTCAATTTATCCAAAAGAAATTAGCATATGAAAGAAATAGAAAGCTTTGGGAAGAGAAAACAATTTCAGAATCGGAATATGAACAAGCATTGGCAGATTATAATGTATCCAAAGCTAGTGTAGATGCTTCAAAAGCTGCTTTAAGAAATGCGCAAGCATCACTAAACGAAGCAAAGGATAATCTAACCAAGACAACCATTTATGCGCCAATGGATGGAACTGTTTCCAGATTAAATGTTGAAAAAGGAGAACGAGTTGTGGGTACAGCTCAATTTGAAGGAACAGCGATGATGACCATTGCTAATCTAAATAATATGGAAGTTGTAGTTGATGTTAATGAAAATGATATAATTAGAGTTAGCTATATGGATACTGCTTTAATAGAGGTAGATGCATATTTAAAAACTAAGTTTAAAGGTGTTGTAACAGAAATAGCAAATTCTGCAAAATCAGAAGGAGCCAGTGCCGATCAAATTACTAATTTTGAGGTAAAAGTGCTTATTTTACCAGAGTCGTATAAAGATATGCTGGAAGAAAGAGGAGAAGGCTTTTATCCTTTTAGACCGGGTATGTCGGCCACTGTTGACATTCAAACTAATACAAAAAATAATATTGTTTCTATACCTATACAATCAGTTACCACAAGAAAGGATACTGCTAAGGTGGATGATAAATCGAAAGATGAGTTTGAAGATAAAAAACTTGAAGTTGTTTTTGTTGTTAATGAGGGAAAAGTAGAACAAAGAGAAGTTAATCCAGGAATTCAGGATACAAAATATATAGAAATAATTGAAGGTATTGAAGTAGGAGAAGAGGTGGTTAGTGCACCTTACAGTGCTATTTCTAAAAAGCTTGAAAACGAAGATTTAGTTGAGGTAGTGGATAAACTTTACGAAGAAAAAGGCAAGAAAAATAGATAATAAAATAAAAAACGGATTGTGTCGCAAATCCGTTTTTTAGAGTATATTAATTGCGTGTTCAAGAGGTGATGTTTAGGTAGATGCTAAGTCTTTTTTCATCTCTTTTGTAGGTTTAATTTTGTTATCTGGTCTGTTGCAGTATTGTAAAAAGGAAACAATGGCTTCTTTTTCAATTTCTACATAATCAGGTGCTTGAATATCGCTTTCCAGTATTTTTTGTGCGTAGCAAGTGATATATATACCAATTAAATCCTCTCTGTCATCAGTTAACTGTTTTACATTTTCGCTTAAATTAAAGTTAACAGATGGAGATCCTTTAATCCAGCGAGTAATAAAATCTGTTGCAATTGCTCTCTCGCTATCTTTTTTGTCAAAAGGAGTCATTAATAGGTAATTACTACAATCCACAACAAGCTCTGCAAATTCCTCGAAATCTTCTGTTGTTTTTAACTCAACATCTTTTAAGTGCGAGAATTGGGCGTTAATGTTTTTGCCAATAAATAATGCTATTACAATGAATAAATACGTCCTTTTCATTTTTTCAAATCTTTTCATGACCCTAATTTTTTAGTATCAAGTATCGTTATGTATAGTTGAATACGTAAAGGGTTGAATATGTATACATTGCTTTGATGTATGAGTCCAGATGGTCGGTGAATGGTTAAATATTTTATGTAAACGACAATTTTATAAAATGCATTATAACAGAGTTTTAAGATTTATTTACACTTGGTTGGGTCTTAATTTGATTAAATTCTTTGTTTAAAATATAGAAAAATTCAAGATTAAAAACAGTGGTTTTTCAATAGTATACGATATAAACTAATCAGAAAAATAATTATAACAATTTAAGTTTATAAGTACGAAGTTTACATTTGACTTAAGTCCCAGTTTTTGGTAAATTGACTCTCCCATATTTGGAAGTTCATCTTCTTGCACATTATTAATTATTTCAGATAGATTTATCTTTGTGCTTGCTGTATTATAAATTCTCTTGGGCCAATCAGAATCTTTAATATTGATATATATGTATCTTTTATTCTCAATATCAAAAAGGAGATTTTAGTATAAGGTTTGCCATCAGTATCTAGAAAATAAGTTCTTAATTTACCTTGACAAATGAAATAAATGTTTTTAGAGATCTTACTATTTCTTAATAAGTGCTCCTCTTTTTCTATGGGTTTAAATTCAATTAATGATTCGATCAATTACCAAGAGTTATCATTAATTGAAGAATAAGATTCGAACCTTTTCCTCATCTTAAGTATATAGAAGTAGTTGTTAATATTCATATTCTTGAATAATTTTATATAAAACATATCATTTGTTTTGAAAAAACAAAAAAAGAACTACCTTTGTATAACTCATAGTTTAGGGTTAGGTTTGGTTAAAAATTGAGAGCCACTATCAGAACGTTTGATAGTGGCTCTTTTCTTATTGTGATAAAGTTATTTTTTAGCAATTGTAAATAATACATTATCTCCATTCCAAATATCACCAATAGGTAAAATGTCCTGAGTAAATTCAACATCAAAAAATCTATGTATTTCTAACATTTTACTGACATCTTTTTGCGAAAAAAAGTGAGTCCAAAATCTATAAGTTTCCATGTTTTTATAAGAATCGATAACAATATGCTGGTAAAGAATTACCTTTTGTTCTTTATATAAAAACGATTCAGAAAGAGTCAAATATGGAGTGCTTTTCCAGAAACCACTTTTAGATACTTCCCATGACTTAGGGGTAGTTTTATCCTCTAAATTAGAATCTTTTAGAACATCGAAAATAAATGTACCTCCCTTTTTGAGTGCGCAATAAATCTTACCTAATAATTTGTTTCGTTCTTCTGGTGTTAAAACTCCTAAGTCGGTATAAATCAAAACTATTAAATCATAAGAGTCGGACTTTAACTCAATGTCTAAATAGTTATCAACATGATAATTGATGTTAAGATTTTTATTAATGGATGATTGCCTGGCATAATTAATAGATGTTTTAGAAATATCTATTCCGGTTACAGTATGACCTTGTTTTGCAAAAAGCTCTGTATAAAGTCCGGGGCCACAACCTAAATCAAGAATTTTTAATTTTCCTTTTTCTTTTTGAGTTTCTAAAATCCAGTTTGCTGTTTTTTCGATGGTTGACATTTTTCTACTTCCTAAGTCTATATCTGGATTTAAATGCACATTTAGTATTTGCTTTGAAATATGTTCGTCTGTCCACATAAAAGAAGTGCCTTTTTCGTAAATGTTTGGTTTAACTGACTTTGAAATAATATCTGATATCATCATTGCTTCAATTTATTCCCTTAATGATATGAAACTGTTTAAGTTTTATCCTTCGGTTTATTTTGGCGACTTAAGCCCTCATATTTATGCAAAATTTCTTTAAATAGCGATGCCATTCGCATCAATTTTGGCTCATTTGAGAACTTAATTCTCTCAAAATAAATCACAAAAACAAAATTTAAACAGTTTCTAAGAGATGAATTAATAAAATTGACTTGTGAAAATTAATTAATACAACAACTAAACAATGATTATATCATTGCTAGAGTTTTTCCCAGAGATGGGATTGAGATATGTATTGTAAAGTTTTGTAAGTGATGTAAAGGTTAATAATAATTTAAAACGAAGTATAAATTATTGGAGAAATAGGTATTAAAATAGATTTCTTAATACGAGAAACATTCTTGCTAAACACCTCCTTTAAAATCGAAACTTACTTGAGTTTGTAAATCAGTCAGCTCTGATAATACTTTTTTAAGTGTTGAAACTTCTATTGAGGTTAACTTAGAGATGTCTACAAAGTTATTAGGAGTTTCGTTATTGATAATTGATTCTGTTTGGAACCGAAGTCGGAGTTGCATAAGAATATTGTATGCCATTTCCATTTCGTGATGCATTTTTGGAGGTAGCACATTTATTTTTAAAAGTTGATCTAGACGTTTTATTGTATTTGTTTCATTTATTTTGTGTTTAAGAGCGTACAATCTGGCAAATGTGGTAATAGGTGATTGAATTTTTTTAATGTCAATACGCTTACCTTCTCCACTATCTTCATCTCCTACAATGCTTCCGAACATACTTACTCGGGATTTAAACCTTAGTATAGGATTGGCCATATGATGAAAAAAAACGGCTTTGGCATTGGTTTGATTATGAATATGCTCTGTTAAATCCTTTGTTATTTCCAGATTGCCATATATACAGCGGATGTCGAAAAAAATGCTGCTATCTAATATGCTTTGGGGATCACTGTTTTGAATCCAATCTGAAAAATATTTTTTCCATATTTTAAGCGGTTGTGTCCACTTAGGATTCATTGCCATTACTTCACCTTTACAAAATTTAAAGCCTATTTTGTTTAGCTTGGTATTCACTTCTTTGGCTAGTTGGATGAAGTATCTAAATGTATTTTCTGCTTTGTTATTCTCAATATCCTCAAAAACAATTGCATTATCCTGATCGGTTGCCAATGTTTGTTCTCTTCTTGCTTCACTACCTAAAGCAATAAATACAAAGTCGCAAGGTGGTTCTCCCAATCTTTCAATTGTTAATTCAATTAATCGTTTATTAATGGCATCGCTAATAGAAGTAATTACATGTGTGATATTGATTGTTTTATCTCCGCTTTTAAGCAAAGCTCCTATTAAAACCGGGGTTCTTGAGTTGATGTGAACTAATGTTTCGGTATTTTGAGCTGCTTCTATTTCCCGGATCGTAAAATCTACCGAATTGTGTTGAACACCTAATGCATCGTTATAACTTAATTTTCCGATGATTTCATTATGCAAATTTGTTACTAGTAAGTGTTTAATGTCTTCATTCTTAAATAATAAAAGTGCTTCGTATAGCAAGGCGTCATTTTGTATTTTAATAATTGGTGATGTCATAATCTCTGATGCAGTAGTATCGGGTGAGAGATTCATGGCCATTACTCTTGTAGTTAAGTCTTTTGCATCCACAGAGCCAACTATGCGATTATTTAACTTTACATATACCACGTCAAGTTTTTTACTAGCTAATAAAGAAGCTACCTCTTGAGCTGTTGAATCCGCATTACAGTAGTTTAGATCTTTTATAAAGGAAACAATTGGTTGGTTCATTAATAATAATGATAACTGTAAATCCTGATTTAGATCTGCTGTTCCTAACTCCAACCTTTTCTTACGAGACATTTTCTTAGTCACAACAATATATCCTTCATCATTACCATATTTAACCTTAGATACTGATATTACTACATCTTTTATAGATTGATTACCACATTTAAGTTTTGTTTCTATAACAACTGATTTATTAGGATCTGTAAAAAGAGCTAATACATTCTCCCAATCAATATAAAATAAATCATTAAACTGTAGATAGTGAACATCTACATCTGGACGATTTAATAGCTTTGTAAACTTGATGTTGGCAAAAATAATTTTTTGATCTATTATCATGATGGTACCTTCTGTTGAAGCTTCTACCAGCGATTTGTATTTTTGCTGCGATAACCTAAGTTCGGCATCTGCTGTTTTTCTGGCTCTTTCGATATTTAAACTTTGCCGAACCATATAAATCAGCATACATATAATGATAAGTATAATTGCCAAGGAAATATAAAAGAGTCTATTTTTAAGTACAGATATCTCTTTGGCCACATCATCCAGATAAATACCAGTACCAATAATCCAATTCCACTGAGGATAAGCTTTTACATATGATAGTTTAGGAACTAGGCGCGTAGAATCGTCTTTCCATTGCCATATATACTGAATATATCCTTCTCCATCCGATTTTACCAATTCAACAGCTTCTCTAAACAACATGGTACCTTCCGGATCTTTGTATTCGCTCAGGTCAGTGCCATTTAGTTCAGGACGATATGGATGCATAATCATGCGTGGATGCAAATCAATAATCCAAAAGTAGTCTTTTCGTTCTGCCCCATAGCGCATTAATTCAATGATTTTGGCAGCTTTATTTTTGGCTATATTAGGTGGCAAACTTTCATTTGTGATTTTGATCTGATATTCGTCTATTACACTCCAGGCCGTATTGGTCAATTCGCTAATCATTTCTTTTTTTCTAACTAACATTTGTCGTTCAAAGGCAGGTAAAATGAAAACAAAAAACGACACAATAAATAGTAACATTGCCAGCATAGATGGTAAAACAATGCGCAGATAAAAACGATATGTATCCTTTAGTGGCATTTAATTCATCAATAAAATAATTAACCTTAGAGATTATATTGGATAAGCCTTTACGCTCCACTCATCCGTATCAAAAATACAATATCCATGTCGCTTTTGATTTCCTGCAATTGAAGGTATTACCATACAGGTTTTTCTATGCAACATATATTTTCTTCGAAATCCTTTTTGAATTGTTTTTTCTTCTGTAGCAAAATATATCCCGCCCGAATGAGCATGCCCAACAAAACTGTATTCGCACACGTTTTTATCCATGAAATTAAAATGAGGGCTATATTCATTTCTTGCATGGTAAAAGGCCTTTAACACGCCACTTAAGTTGGGGTAGATATAATGCGAAAACATGATCTTTTTATCATGAATGTCATGAATATATAGCTCAGGTAGAGTTTTAAGGTATTCGATATCAGCTTTTTTGTATAAAGGATCGAGTTCATCATGATCGTATAGCCAAACTTTTTCTTGAGATATTTTTTCACGCTCACAATAATCCAACTCATACCAATTATTTGGGAAGTTAAACTCATGGCTCAAAGTTGATAATCGTTTTGAGGCATGTAAATCGTGGTTTCCGGCTAAAACAACTTTGCAGTTTTCCTTTACCAATCGCAAACATTCGTGAGCATTTCGTGTATCGAAGTATCCGTAATAAGGTACACTAAATCCCGAAATATCTCCCAAACAATAGATTTCATCACATCCTTTTTTCTCAATAGCTTCAAGGGCTAGCCTTAAGCTCACTACGTCTTCATGTATATCAGATATGAGTGCAATTTTCATTGAGAAATATCTTTATATCAATAAAGATAAAAAAAGCCCTCATAAATTCATATGAAGGCTTAAGAAATCAATAGAATCGATTATATCATTAAAAGAAGTAATATGTACTTACTAAAGTTCTGACATTTGATGTAGTTGTTGTAGATGCCGGTTTGTAATCTAGATCAAAATCTTTTCCAAATGCAGCTTCGGTATATTCTAGTTCAAATGCAACGCGGAATTTACCTGAATTTAATATAGCTCTTGGAGAAATACGTAAAAGAGATTCGATGTTAGTGCCAAATCCATAAACATCATTACCAGGAGTGGACATAGATTCTTTAGTACCTAGGTTTTTAGTGTATCCTCCAAAGAGCCCAACTTGAAATTTCTTTCCATTAGTATGTAAATCGGCCCAAAAAGAAGAGTTCTTAAGTGGTGTATATGAAAGTTTTCCGGTAGTAGTATTTTCCACTTCTTTTACAGCATATCCGCTAATTGAAAGAAGGTCAGCAATATTTTCGCCATAACGCCACTGTAATTTAAATGTAATTTGGTTTGTTTTAAGTTTTGCAAATCCGATGGCGGAAAATCCACTTACCGACTCATCAACAGAATAAATGTTTTCAATTTCAGGAGTCACTACAATAGTACTTTTTATTCTTGGAGCAATAGTTTTATGAGCAATTCCTGCACCTAGAAGTAGTCCTGTTCCACCGCCAATATCTTTAGTATCGTAATGAATTTGAAAATGCATATCAGGTGTTCCTGAATTTCGGAGGTATGAAGAAGTAGCACCATCAGGTCCGCGAGAAGCAAAATCGCGTTGTCCTAATAAAGCCCCCATTAATTTTACATCTCCTACTGAATGAGTTATTCTAACTTGAGGATTTCGGGCAAAGGATTGAATAGGTGTTCCGGTATTAAATGATACAGTGCCTGGAAAACAACCAGTAACAAAGAATGGATTCCAGTATTGTCCGGTAAGCAATTCTGTATTGGACCATTTTAACTTAATAAAAGCATGACGAAGACGAAAGAGGTTAATGTTATCATTGTGCTGTGCAAAAAAATCTCCTTCTACAACAGCAGATGTTTTTGCACCTAACGCATCAGGACCGCTAATTTTTCCCGTTAAGCGACTTTGAATAGCCAACATATTAAAGTTAGCTTTCTTATTGATATCATCTCCATTTGCATCTAAATTTTCAGCAGATGGCCAGAGTAAAAAATGTCCTTCGCGAGCTGCTACTGTTTGACGAGAATCTAAGAAGAAATCATTTTTAATAAAACCAGAAAACTTAATACCAAATTTCTTTTCTTCGGTTTGTTGTGCATTAGAATATTTGCTGGTAATGGTGATTAATGCAATAAGAATTATAAGTGTTCTTTTCATAACATGTAAAAGTTAATTTATTATCTTAATTTTTTTCTGGAGGAAATAATTTTTGCAAAAATAATCTTTTTTCCAAAGGTCGATCTAATAAAATATTCAGGTTGTTTTTAGCAGTTATATTTTGATCCCATAATTCAATTGCTTTTTGATATAGAATTGCAGCAGAATCATAATTGGTTCGATGGCGATATACTATACCTAAATTGGTGTAACTCACGGATAATCTTCTTTTATTTTCCAGAAGTGCTTCGTTAACTTCTTTTTTGCGATTTTTAAAATAACTGAGTTGCTCTTTATCGGAATATTTTTCAAGTCCTTTAAAAAAGTGGTGGCGGATAATTTCATCTAAAAGTTCTGGTTCTTTTTCAGAGTATAAAGAGAGCCAATTCTTATAAATGTTTATGCTCTTTCGAGTTGCTATCTCTGCCTTACAAATGAGTGAATCCATCAGTGTTGAGTCAATTCCAGAATAGAATAAGGCCTGAGTAATGAAAGTTGCAGCACGATTATTATGAATAACTCCAATTTCGTAAGAGTTTTTATAATGATCTATCTGCGTATATACATTTTCAATCGAATCCATTAAATATACAATAGAGTCGAATTGGTTTAGTGACGCATACTTATTATACTTCTCGTATAGGGTTCTGGCCTTGACAATGCGAGGATCTACTGAGTTGTTAACTCTAGAATAATGTAAATTAGCAACAATAAGCCCCAACGCAACAAGAGCACACATTATAAAAATGAGTGCCCTTGTTTTTTTATTTTTTATAAAAGCCATTAAGAATGAACTCTTTCAATTAAAAACTTACGAATCTCAACAGGAGTTGGTTTTGTAACCAATGACACTATTATGTGGACTAATATTGCCAATGGTGCTCCAATCCAGGCATAATACCATCCACCCAACCAATAGGTAATAAAATCCATCGCAGGTAAAGTTACTCCTTTTACATTAGCAACAAAATATGTAATTGAAATAATAGAAACTAAGACTCCTGTTATTAAACCAGCTACAGCACCAGCTCTGTTGGAGCCACTCCACCAAATTCCTAATAAGAACATTGGGAAAATAGTACATCCTGCTAAAGAAAAAGCTACAGCAACCAATTGAGCAATTAAGCCAAGTTTTAACATTGCAATACCAGTAACGATAATAGCCATTAAAATGGTACCAATGCGAGCCATCATGAGTTGAGTTTTTGGTGATGCGTCAGGTTTAAATGATTTTACATATAAGTCATGTGAAAATGCAGATGCCCCGGCTACCAGTAAGCCAGATACTGTTGAAAATGCTGCAGAGACACCACCAGCAGCTAAAAATCCGGTTATAAGACGATTTACATTTCCTAATTGGGCAGTATAAACTACAATGGCGTCTTTTGATAATTTGCCAACCTCAGGATTTGATGATAAAATTTTTCCAAAAGCAGAATAAACAGGAGCACTCCAATACAATAAACAAATAAAGAATAATCCCCAAACCACAGACCATCTGGCATCACGTGCTTTAGGTACTACATAAAAACGTTGAATTACGTGAGGTAATCCTGCTGTTCCAATCATCAACGAAAAAGCAATAGCAATCCATTGAAAGAATGATTTACCTGTAGCAGGATCCCAAGGCATAGCATATTCGGGTGTAGGTACCATGGCGTATGCATGCCCGAACGAGTTAACTAATTGTTCTTTTGCTTCTAAAGGAATTCCATTAACTGCGTCCGATACAACTGATCCATATCCAATTTGTGGTAGTAACCAGAAGTAATCGAATTTAAAGGTTAGAATGTATAAAGGAATAATAAACGAAATAATGATAATTACATATTGAATCTGCATGTTTTTGGTTACACCCAACATACCTGATATTAGAGTATAGAGTAATACGACGCCACCGCCAATCATAACAGCATAGTTGAATTCTAAACCAAGAATCCATTTAAACATGTCTCCAATACCTTTAAACTGACCAACACAATAGGATATTGATATCAAGATTGCAATGATAGCACCAACAGCTCTCAATGTGCGAGAATAATAACGGTCACCAATAAAATCAGCAGCAGTATATTTTCCATACTTACGTATTTGACCAGCCATTAAAATTAATAGCAGTACGTAACCTCCTGTCCAACCAACTACAAAAGAAAGCCCATGGTATCCTGATCCATACATGATGGCAGCCATACCAAGAAACGAAGCAGCACTCATCCAGTTTGAGGCTATTGCCATTCCAGATCCAACTTTTGAGATTCCCCTACCGGCGGCATAATAATCAGTGGTGTCTTTTGCTCTAAAAAGAATACCAACTGTAACAAAAAGAGAAAGAATTATAATAAGAATAATTGCCGGACCGGTTTTAAATCCACCTTCCAACTCTGTCGCTCCGGAAGCGGCATATGTTATGGCTGGAATTAAAAATAATATAAGGGCGAAGTATATTTTTTTAAGTTTAATCATTGTTGTAGAATTTTTGTTTTTTAGATTTATATCTAATGAGAATACATCTCTGGTTTTTATTGATTAGTCTGTTATCCCAAATTTTGCATTTAACTGATCAGTTCTAACGCAATACAACCAACATAAACCAACAAAAAGAATCAACAAAAATACTGCAGTGTAGAAGTAATGAAATGGGAATCCAAGGAATTTGGTATCAGTGAGTACAGAGCGATTATGGATTAGATATTTTGCCATAACGGATGAAATCTCTGCTTTAGTTTCTTTGGTAAGTTCAGAAGCATTGGCAGATGATGCTTCAAGTGGTAAAATAGCATTGCGTATATCCATATTCGAAATGCCTAGAATAGTGCCAAGTTGATTCGCAAAAGCTTTTTTTGCACTAACATAACTAGGATCAGTAATGTTTTTTACTTTATTTTTTATATCCTCAAATTTCTGGATATCACTCAATAAACTTACTCTCATAGAATCAGCGGTTAGCTTGTATAGCGACCAACTTAGTCCATTTGCTAAATGAGATTTGTCGTCAGATTGGATGGCTACCTTGCTTAATACACTAAGTGTTGATTGACCAAACGTTTTAACTTCATCCATTGAAGCTGTGCCCGTTTTTACATTTTGCCATACTTTTTCAAAGGCAACATAAGCCGGTTCGGGAGTTGGTTTTTCAATTATTCGCAATAAAAAATGAAAACCAAAAATGGCAATAAACCAAATTAATACTAACCAAACAACCATGTTTCTGTTAGCTATTGCTTGGGGGGTAGTGGGTTTAAAAAAACTAATGTGATAGTCTTTATTCGTATCTTCCATAAAATTAGGTGTTTTTAATAGTTTAATAGTAAATATATAAGTTTTATTGAGAAGATTTAAAAAATGTTAAATAGCTGAAGCTATTCTTATTTAGAATAAATAAAAGGCATTCATTTTCAGACACATCTACATGAATTCATATAACAAGGCAGATCTAACTTTCGTAAGGGGGGCTAAGTATAAGCATTAGGTTTCTAACATTTATTATACTAAACCTAATCATTAATTTTTACTCAAGCACCACTGTTGTATTTAACACAATCAGTTATTAATGATGAATATTGGTAGTAGCATTGATTATTAACAAATGCTATTGGTGCTAGAATAAAATGAATGATATTATATATTACTTTGATATGCTGAATTGTAGGTAGATGGAATTTGTGGTAATAGCAGGGATTGATATAGATAAGACTTCTGATAGTAGATAAAAACATGGATTAATTGGATAACTCCCAATCTTTATAGAAAATTGGGAGTTATATTATATAATGAGTTTCTAAAGCTTAATTAATTTAACTCTACCTACCTGACCAGTTTTAAGCTTACACTCTATTCCTTTAAGATGAAAAGCTACTTCATCCAATATTTCCTGAACAACTCCATGCGTTAGATTTCCTGAACGCTCATCCTGTTTTTGAAGAATTGCCACTTTTGTTCCTTTTTTAATGTTTTTTCTTTCTCTTCCGTCCATTTTATCTTGTTTTATTAAAATCAATGCTGTGTTACGACTAAATATATCAGAAAGTTTTAACAAATGTTTAATATTTTATTAATCATTGTTAAATTTAATCTGCTACAAATTCATCCAAAAGAAAAGCGAGTGATTTTATAATTAAAAATCACTCGCTTGAGTTTTATGTTTGATGTTCCTGGCGGATTCTGATCAAATCATAATATTCGCCACGATATCAATAATCGTCTTACACAATGTCAAAATATTCTTTTGTGAAACTTTATATCACAATTGGACTGCAAATATATTAATTATTTGTAAAACTATTCTGAAATTAATGTTTTTTAGCATAAACTGAATTTGATCATTATAACCACATTAATTAAAAATATTTAATATGCTTATATTATGAAAATATAGCATTTTTTGAGAAGTGTAATAAATAAAACCTGCGTTTTGTGAGACTTTTTATATATGTCAAATAAGACATATTTATCACAATAGCGGATTGACAGTTAACAGCCGTTGACAATAAGAATTGAAGTGCATCTCTAAAACCTTGTGTTTTTAATGATTTACCTGTTGTCATGACAACAAGTTTTTATCCGTAAATATCCAATGGGTTTGCATTCTTAATTAATTCCCAATTTATCAGATTTTGTTTTCTTATCCCCAGTTTCATTTATAATAATCTGAGGTCTTTTATCGAACAAATGAAAAAAAGCTAAGAAAATCCTAATCCGAAAAATGAAACACCAATTCTTCCATAATTCTATTCAAGAGACTACTCTTGTCTCTTAATTTGATTGGTAAATTTATCTTAAATACTATAGGCTATTGAATTGTTCCTTATTTCATTAGTCTTTGCCTTGTTATTGTTACATGACCTTGAACCACAAATGTATTGCAATACACTAACCTTTCAAGTCTATTAGAATGTTCAATATCTAATTTAGCTTCACTTGACTTATTAATATTATTATATATTTTAGCTCTGATTCTATAATATTCCTCACAATAGGGATTTAGTTTTATTGCTCGTTGAATATACTCCAACCCTCTCAAATACTTGCTGTTTTCTAAATCTTTTTCTGCTTTACATTTTTGTTTTTCTACTAATTTAATTGGATTAGTTTTGCTATTCTTTATACCATAATTTATAACTATATAATATGTAAAATCAATTGGTTCATTATTTAAAATAGTCGGTTTCCAATTTTTACGAGATTTTATAAGAATATTCTTTATATTCTCCGCAATTAATTCATCTGGATATTTTTCAAAATGTAAAGAGTCCAATATTCCCTTCTTATTAATACGAAACGCAATTATTGCAATACCTTCTATATTGTTTGATTGAGAATACGCTGGGTACACCAATCTTTGAGCAAAATAACTTTTAAAGTCGCCATTAAATTCTGCTTTTAAAAATTCTTCACAATTACTTTGTGATTTTACTTGAAGCCCTAATGTAAAAATAGTTAATATCAATATTATTCTTCTCATAGCTTTTGTTTCTATAATTACTCAATGTTCTCTTTTGTTTTCTTAATTCATAACTATTGAGTTATGTGTTTTGCGGAGCTTCGAAGAAACTCTCTTCCAAACCTGCACATAGTCAAATTTACGTTTTGAATTTTTTCCGTAAACTTAATAAATTTTCGGGATGGAAATTTGGCACCCCCAGACTACCAACAAAACTCCCAAAACACAGCTAACTACGCATTATGTATAGCTGTTATTTGCGTTTAGTACTTTTGGGGCTTGTTAATTCTCAAATATCCTCAAGAATTTTATTCTTAATAATTTCACACTTCTTAATCGTCCCATTCTCAATTTTCAACACTATGTTCTTTTCATAGATATTTTCCCAATTGTCCTCGTCAAATTTTAACAATTTTCCAAATCCAGCCACAATACTTTCACAATACCAGCTTGCAAATACCTTTTTGTTTTTTATTTTCGATGAATTAAAAATTTTGTTCAATGGAATATTTTTATAATTACAACATTCTTTCAAACCGATTAAAAACAAACTATCATTTTCAATTTTCCAGATTCCAATGTGTTGTCTCCAACAAGCTGTAGAAAAACAATTGTTGTCTTTAAGTCGATTGGCAATAACTGAGTCCTGTTGCGCTAATTTTGCAAGTGGATATTTGTCAAGATATATTGTATCAGACTTATAAATAAGTAAATCAGCTGCTTGTTCGGTCGCAGTTACAAACATTGAACTAATTAAAAATAATATTGAAATAAAATATCTCATAATTCTTTAATTTTGCGTCTTGGGAGGGCATGAACGCCAACGGTTTTGCTATGCGTAGTGCGGAACTCTGAAGAAACTTCCATTCCCAAAAACCACATAGCAAAATTTGCGTTTTGAAATTTTCCTTAAACTTAATAAATTTTCGGGACGAAAATTTGGCGCCCAAAAACAACCTACAAACTCTCAAAATACAACTGAATCCACATTACGTATTAGCTTTTGTTGAACTAAATCCCTGCGGGATAGCTTTGGTCAAATGTAGCAAATGTACTTTTCCAGAACAAACAACAAAATGTATTTAATCTGCTATCTATATCCAATCCCCTTCGCTCTAAAAAAATACAGTACCCTATCTTCGCAAAAAGCACTTGATCCCTTCCTTTTTCTACCTTATATTTATAATTCTTTTAGAGCACTTTACAACACCTTCTACCTACTTCAGAATATAAAAAAGCGTCGATAAGTACATAGGTTAAATAGAAACCAGGATGTAGTCCAACACGGACTACACGCTTGTTCTTACAGACCGCTCATAGTCCTATTTATTGGGCAAAGTTATTCTATCAATTTTCCATTAAAGATTTTTATTCCTTCTTTTTCTATGTCAATTCCTTCCCTATCTGATACCATAAATCCGTTTGTATTACCTTCATAAATTAATAAATCACCTTGAAAAATATGTTTATCATCTCCAATATATTCAAGATTATTATTCACAATAAATAGTTTCAGTTTCTTGCTGTCACACCCTTTTATTTTTCGGCCCCAATAGTAAACATGTTCATTGTCTTTCGCATATAATGTATTTAAAATAACCTCAAAACTACCAACATTCGCACTATCAATAGGAAACATATTAATCCCATCTGATGTAGGTTGTGAAAAATATATATTTCTATTGTCTTTAGAATACCAACTATCAAGTTCCTCATACGTATTTATATCAATTTGAGGTATTGGCTTAAAAACTATTTCAACTTCATTTCTTATCGCCGTTGTCTTTATGAACAGATTTCCTGTGGCATTCTTATAAAACCCACAGCTTAACTTCTCATAATTAACTCCTTTTGTCTTATCTATTGTATCTTGAACTGATTCTTCAATAAGTGAAATCTCTTCAATGGAATCAGTTTCTACTTGTCCATAAACTGAAGCAGAAATGAAAAAGAATATTGCAGAAATAATAATTAGTAAATATCTCATAGGATACGTTTTTTTTAATTTTACCCAACGTTTGGCTAGATGAAGCGTTTGGCAATTTAACGAACCAAAACATCCAAATCTTCTCTGAGCCAAATCTTTTATTTGTTTTTATCTTTTCATTTCTAAAGCCAAATCAAAGATTTGGTGGTGTTCGATTTCCTTGCCTAAACATTAAGTACTCACAATCGCCAAATGCTTTATACTAGCGTGTTATGTGTTTTTTAAAGTCTTTCGTTTCTATTATAAATTCTGGATTTATATCGTTTTCTATCATACAATCAAAACTATGAGCTCCCCAAATTCCTCCACCAGATTTAGAAAACATCTCTATTAATTTTACTAAATCAGAAGGTGAGTCAACTATGAACAAGGCTTCTAATACAAATCTTGGGGATTCAATTCCTTTAATTACTTCAGATATGGATTTTTCAGCTCCATATTTAATACCTGAAATATTTTCTTCATCAATCATTTTACCAAATTTTGAAGCAATAGAAGCATCAACGTCTATAAATACTTTTAATGGCCAATTAAATTCAGCAATTTCCGTTATAATTCCTGTTACCTGTTTTTTATTTTGCCTTAATCCTAAAGTAGCAATAGCTTCCCATTTTTCATTATTCATTAATTTATTGACTCTCTTTTCTTCTTTAAGATATTCTTTTTCAGTACTTCTTGCTCTAAATTGAATTTCTATTTCAGGATAGATTAATATCCCTTTACCTCTGTAGCAATTGTCAACTTTGATTCCATTTTTTAAAATGAAATCTGTAGTAAGTTTATCTATGAAGTGTATAAATCTCATAATCTAATTACACATAACAAATCCATAAACATACTATACATTTGTATAGTAACCAATAAATCTATGGATAAATGCAGACAATGTAATTGCGTTTTGTGAGATTTTCCTATGTGGCTGTATAACCATTAAGACAGCCTCTATTATTTTATTAAATTGGTTTCTCTCAGCTATCATAATCCATAAAAGAAATTTTTATCGGAGGAAAACTTCTTGTTGTGGATGTTGTTTTTATATTTTTTAATATAATACATTCAACAAAAGGATAATTCATAAGATCATCTTTCATTTCCCAGGTTATTTTATTGGACGAACTTGTATATTTTCTATTCTTTTCATGCCTAAATTTAATCACTAAATCAAAACTTAAAACCTGTATATTTTTATCCGTACAATAAATAGAGTCAAGACTACGAACTTTACCTCTTTCTAATAGAATATCTCGTCCCGAGATACCATTCAAAACTAATATATGATCCTGTCCAAGTCTATATTTATATGGTTTAATAATATTGCAACCTATACATAAAATAACCAGCCCGAATAGAAATAATTGTTTAATCATCTTTTCTTATATACATTAAATGAAGGAAATAAAAAATCGCTATAGTCACTTTACACGCTGCGTTTAATGAGACTACCTAAGTCTTAGAATTCGATTACCAGCTTTTATTTATTATATCCCTTTATTTTATCTAGTTCTTTACCAAAGCTAATTCCATTTTCAATTTGATTTAGGAGTAATCTGGTTTGGCTCAATGGATGGTCTGGGAATACTAAATCATATTTTACATTTTCAGATCGATTCATTAATAATCCTACTTTAAAATCTTTATTATATGGATCTTCAAACCACCCCTCATATCCACTATCGCCAATTGATATCAATCCTTCTTTTAGCAGCTTATCCGCAATTGCAGAGTCTCTTATTCCTGTCGTTCCTAATTCAGGTGCTTGAAGTTTTATTACATAGCTGCAATTGTCATAAGGAATGGTTATAGAAGCTAAATACGTCATTCCGCTTGGTTCCTGTTGAATTTTAAAAATGGTTTTAATAGCTGATACATTTTTAAGCTCAACAAAATCAACTTGAATTAGCCCCCCATTAGCTACTTTAATTTGCTCTCTATAAAAATCTCTTAGTACCGAGATTTCAGTTGAATTCGGCAAATCAGGCTTTATGTTAAAAAAATTCAAGGATAACGCCATTGTTTGCTCGTCATTTATCCATTGAATGATGTCTTTATCTTTTTTATTTATAGTCCAACCAAAGTCTGGGATAGAAACAGATTTTATATTTATTTTCTTTCTTTTAAATATTCTCATAGTTGCTCAATCACTCTTTGTTTTAATTGTATATAACGAATTGCCCCAAAATAGCGGTTTATTTACGAAAAGGCACATGTTTTTTTATCCCGAATTACTGATAAATTCGAGCATTTCAAAACTGTTGGAACGGGGACGCTCTTTAGGATTCGAAATTATTGTATTCGGGGTAGCTATCTAACAGCTCCACCAGTCGGTCTTTCACAACGTCCCTATCTCTAGAATTCTGATGGGGTTGATGTCTTGCACCTTAAACGCCATTTAGTAAATCGAGCTTTGATCCAACATATGTAACTCAACTTTTTAAGCTTAAACAAATTTACACCATTTTAGTACACCCCGTTATCAATACGACCTTTTTTGTCATCTAAAATGTGGAATTCTAACTAACGTAAAAAAGTAAGTTCTGATAATCAGATATTTGAAAATCCGAGATCATCAGGGTTGAGACCAAATTTATCAATTTGTTTTTTAATCCTTTTAGTGATTCCAAGCTTTCTTTTTTGATCTAAAAACAAGTAGCCTTCCGGATTAACATATTCAGTTCCTTTTACCACCATATTCCAAATGATTACAGCTAGCTTTCTAGCGGTTGCACTAATTGCTGAAGTTCTACCTTTGCGAAAGTTAATTCGCTGGAAAAAGTCTCTCAAAGGGGTAGAATCTTTAAGGTTTCCTATGGCATTAGCAGCATTGCGTAAGGCTATTTTTAATCTGTTGCTGCCTTTAGGTAGCTTACTTGACAACACTTTACCTCCGCTTATTTTATTGTTTGGTGACAACCTTAACCAACTGGCAAAATGTTTTGCGGTAGGGAACCTTTTTATACCTTCAATTCCAACTTCGCTCATCAATGTGAGTACCGTTGAGTGACTCATTCCTTCTATGGCTAGCAAATCGGTTCCTTCAAACATTTGATAAGATTTTAGATTTAGATCAATATCCTTTGGAGTATTTTTATTGATTCGTTTATATGGTTTTGGATCTATATGATGTTGTTTTTTATTCTGGTCGCCATCAATTATCTGATTTAACATCCGGTCTATTTCCTTATCGCACTGGGCAATCTTCTTTTGAAGGTGGTCATATGTCTCCAGCTCTTGTTCCAGGGCAAACAAATAATCTTTTCTTCCATTGGAATGTAATGCTTTGGCGATTTCTTCTTCACTTTTCTTACAATTATAGTGACGAAGAGCAGCCAATTTCTTTGGGCTATTTTCGCCTTTACAAATTGCCCGTATGATTTTCAACCCGGTTAAACCACAAACATCATTGACCACAACATCTAACCTTAGGTTTAAAAGACGCAGATATTTCTGCATTTTCTTTGAGGTTGAAGCTGCTGTTTGCAATAAATTGGACCGATGTCGGCAGTATGTCCTTAGCTGCTCTGTTTGTTCGTCAGGCAAAAAGCTACTGCTCAATAACCCAAGGGAGTGTAACTTTTGAATCCATTGGCAATCTTTTACGTCTGTTTTCTTGCCCTTGATATTCTTGGTAAATTTGCCATTACATAAAATGACCTCAAATCCTTGAGAAATTAAAACAGCATACAGGTTTTGCCAATAGGTTCCGGTACTTTCCATGGCAACCGTATTTATACCCTTTGCTTTTAGCTACATAGCCAGCGCCAATAAGTCTTCGCTGAATACTCCAAACTCCCGAATGTCTTTTTCATCCTGTCCAACCGCAACCCAATGCGAACGGCTCCCTACATCTATACCAGCCGCTTGCGGGTTTACCACTTCCATTGATATTGTATCTTTTTCCATTTCTTAAATATTTAAAGGCTCTAAGGAGATGTGCTTTAGGCATAGTAAATATTCTAATCGGGGTCATTGAAATAAAATGTCAATGCCGCCACTGAAAACATCGCAAACATCTCAACCAGGATTGCGCTCGTGCTTAATAGCAACAGTTTAAAAAACGGCCTTACATAGAGCAAGCCGAATATAATTATTAAGTACTAAACCTAAAACCGTTAGCTCAAGAAAACAATGTCTCTGGTATAGGAGGGATTACACACAACGTCAGACTGTCTAAAAACCAAATTCACTGTTGAAAACGATTCATAAGTTGTGACATGGAAATTATCGTATGGCCCTGTTGTTTTGTATCTTATAGATATGAAATTCATACAAGGACAAAACAGGGAACAAACACATCTTTTTCCAATTTCTTTGGATCAGGCCATTGAACCAGACAATGAAGTGCGTATAATAGATTTGTTTGTAGATAGCCTTGATATTGGCAACATGGGTTTTGATGTTGGGTTTGTTGAAAACGGGAGGCCTGCGTATCATCTGTCCGACTTACTAAAACTCTACATTTATGGGTATATGAATCGCATCCGTTCGTCGCGACAGTTAGAAAAGGAAAGTAAACGTAATATTGAGGTGATGTGGTTAATACATTCACTTTCGCCCGATCACAATACCATCTCAAACTTCCGCAAAAACAACCCCAAAGCCATAAAAAAGGTATTTAGGGAAACAGTACGCATAGTCCGTAATTTCGAACTTATTGGCGGCAAATAACTGGCAGGCGATAGCACAAAGCTACGTGCACAGAACAGTAAAAAAAACAACTATAACCAAAAGAAAATAGACCGGCATATCGAATATATTGAGAACAAAATAGATGAACATAACAAGGCTATTGCGGAAAAAGATGGGGATAAGCAGGAGCATAAAAAAGAAATAGAGAAACACGAAAACCGAAAAGAAGGCTATGAGCAGTTGGAGCAACAGTTAAAGCAATCCGGTCTGTCGCAAATATCCACTTCCGACCCTGATAGTCGTCACATGATTACCCGTAACAATATAATGGAAGTAGCCTATAATGCCCAAACTACGGTTGACGACAAAAACAACCTACCGATAGATTACAAAGTGACCAATGCCAACGACTGCAAGGCCATGGGAAATATGCTTCAAAGAGCCAAAAGTATTCTGGGCACCAATAAATTTACGGCCTTGTACGATAAGGGATATCATACGGGATCGGAATTTGATATGGCGGATAAATTAGGTATAAAAACAATTGTAGCCATTCCCGGCGTGGCAGCTCAAGCTCCAGACCCGGCATATAATGTCGAGCACTTTAAATATGATAATTTGGATGATTGTTACATTTGCCCCAGGGGTCACCGAATGATCATCACCGGAAAATTACACCAAGCCAAAACTTATCAATTTAAGCGGTACACTACTAAAGCATGCAAAAGTTGTGAGGATAAATATAAATGTAGTAAAGCAAAGTATGGTAAAGCCATACAGCGTAGCGAATATCAAGAGCTCATCAAGTTAAATAAGGATAGAGTAAATAATAACCAAAATTATTACAGGCGTCGACAGGCCATTGTCGAACACCCCTACGGCACAATCAAACGGCAATGGGGATTCAATTACATTATAACAAAGAAATTTATCCATCGAGCCGAAGCAGACCTTGGCCTGATAATGAATGCCTATAATCTAAGAAGGCTTATCAATATCATAGGAAAAGAGCAGCTGGTGAAATACCTGCAAAGTATAGTCTCTGCGTTGCTAAATCAAAACAGCCTAAATTGTTTCTTCTCGAATATTGTAAGCTATTTAATTATCAAAATAAATTATTATCATTATTTTCAGTTCGTAAATAAAACGGCAATAAGGAGCTAAAAACGGCATAAAAAACTATGAATCATTAAATGTTTTTGAGTTTTTAGACAGACTGACGTTGACCTGTATATTTTAGTGGCAGATTTGCGGACAGCGTCTTTGTCCACCAGACAAAGACAACGTGCGGGATGCAAACCTTCCAAAACACCAACAACCTGCCATTAAATATTACAGGCTGTTGAACTAAATCCCTCCGGGATAGCTTTGGTCAAATGTAGCAAATGTACTTTTCCAGAGCAAACAACAAAATGTATTTAATCTGCTATCTATATCCAATCACCTTCGCTCTAAAAAGATACAGTACCCTATCTTCGCAAAAAGCACTTGATCTCTTCCTTTTTCTACCTTATATTTACAATTCTTTTAGAGCTCTTTACAACACCTTCTACCTACTTCAGAATATAAAAAAGCGTCGATAAGTACATAGGTTAAATAGAAACCGGGATGTAGTCCAACACGGACTACCACGCTTGGTCTTACAGACCGCTCATAGTCCTATTTATTGTAAGCCGTTATTTTCTTCCTCTGTCGAGTTCTTCATTCACTCTAATCACCAGGTCTTCTATTGTTTTACGTTTCAGATTATTCGCAGCATAAAATCGTTTTCTTTTGTCCTTTGTAATTATTTTTATGCCAATACCAAAGAATGAAGCCGCTATAAATTGTAAGGTTTCAATGTTTCGAAATTCGAATTCTCTATTCTGCCAGAACCTCCAGCAGTTCTTGACAATAAACTTGTCATTTCCGATAATGAAGAAATTCAAAGACCCAGCTAAATATAAGTAAGCAAATAAGGCTGTCAGTATAATAAGTATGATTCTATCAAAAGCTAAAAATCCCTCAGTCCCATATATACTAACCCACAGTACAAATAAATAAAATCCAAAGTAGAAGTTAAATATAGTAGAGCCTTTAAATATGTTTCTTTCATTCATTTCTAATCATTTTTTATTCTGTGACCAATATTCAGATTCAATAAACTATTGTTCCAAATTTGTAACAGCCTTATTATTCATTCCGTTACATTTTAAATTAAAGTCTTTGTGCGCAATGGGGGTAATGGCTTACAACTTTTCTGTAATAACATATGTATTGCCATTATTTTTCATTTGTACTCAATTTACACCTATGATTTTGTGGAACTACTTTTGAGGATTAACGAAATGAAGATACTCACAAAAGAAAGCACCGCTAAATCCTTTTAGATGTACATATTCTTTTCCACCTTTATCAAGGTAGCTATCGGTTAAACATTCCCATAACTTACCTATATACTGGTCTAATGTTGATTCATGGCAAATATGCATAACTACCGTGTTACCTTTCTGAAAGGTATCGGTTTTGTTCTGATTGATGTATTCCTCTGTCATTGTTTTATGCGTTTGTTGGAATTGAATTCGTTAATTCTTTACTTCTATTTATTCTTGGCCAAGTTCTGTTGCATTTTAAGAGACTTTTTCTTTTGCATATTATGCAGTCATAATTTAGTTGGCCAGGATTCTCTGCAGTTGCAGATCCGAATTAAATATACAATTTATTGCCGTCACATTTAAAACCAGGTAAGCTACCGGTAGCTGTTCCGGATTTGATTTTTGCCGTCATTTGGTTAAGCATTAATATGCGTTTAATTGAATTACTTATTCTGTGACATTATAAACTTTTTTATCACCTAGAAATCTCAATATTTTTTTATCCAATGTGCATACCAGACAGCTATTGTCACTTGCAGCTTTAATAATAACAGCATCCATTAATCCAATACCATTTCCAAAGAATTTATTATCATTAGAATATTGCGCTGCATCAATTAGATAGTTCTTTGGAAGTTCTATTTTTCTAAGAACATTCCAATAGCTAAGAATTATTGTTTTGTCTTTAGAGCTTCTTACACCGTAAAGTAATTCAGCAAATATTGGTTCAATAGTTACTGCAAGCTTATTTTTGATTAACATTGCTACCTGTTCTGTATAAACAGGGTTTCCTTTAAAAAATTCTATCCAGATATTAGTATCTATTATTACCATACTCTATGTTAATGTATTATTTAATTTTCTAATTTGTTCTGCCGAAAAGCCTTCGACAAACTCTACTGGATTATCTTTTAATTCTTTATTCAACTCTTCTACACGTTTAGTATATAACCAATCTTCTAAAGCCTTAATTAAGCTATCTGTTGTGTTTTTCCCTCCCGTAAACCTTGTTACGTCCTCTATAATATTATCAGGGATTAAAGCAGTTACTTTCATATTATCTGTTTTTAATATACTCTGTAAATATACGATAAACATATCGTATATTAATATTTTTATGTATAAAATGAATATGGAGTATCCATTTTGTCTTTAATCTCATTCTTTTTGCAGCCTTTTGTAAGAAAAATAATAAAAGAATACAGCCTTAACAGACTTGTTTATTTTTCTCTTATTGCTTAGAAATAAGGATATTGAAGATTTGTCAATCATCAAGTCTTGTATCAGGTTATTCCTGGATATACCAAGCTCTCCCATTTGAGTTTCTACCCAATTGTGGTCAAGCGCTTTTAATACTCTCCTTTGCTGAGACTCTTCCTTTAACCTTGCAACGGCTTCTTTGAGCTTATTCATTTTATAAATTTGCGATACGCAAACTAAGATAGTAAATTAAAAGAGGTCAAAACCTCCTATAAATTGTTTTATTTGGGTTTTGAGAGATAAGTTTATTCAATTAAAATAGTAGTTTAAACTCTTCTCCAGTTGAAGTAATAAATTTATCTAATTTATCTAATGATGTAGAAATCCATAGATTAATAGCCTCAAACTGTTGGTTAGTAGAATATGAAAAATAGCTTTCATACGTTTCAGTAAAATCAGAAATTAGAATATAATCTGACGAGTTTGGGTCTATTGGATATTCATTTCTTTCCTTTAAAAATTCAATCAATTCTTTATTTACAACCTGTATCTTTATATTGTTATACCTAAAATCCATTCCAATCCAAACTTTAAATTTTTTATCTTTTTCCACATAATACCCACTAGATGTTTCTCCTGTAGATGATTTAGGTTTGTACCCCAAGCCTTTTAAGGATCTTTTTAATTGCATTAGGAGATTTATTAAACTTTGAACTCCTATATTAATTTCTTTTTCTACCTTATTAAATGCCATTTCTCTCTTTTCCAAAAATAAATTAAACTCCATGATTAAACCTTTTAGAAAAACATTGTTGACACTTGACCTGTCAAAAAGATTATATACATCTTGCCATGTAATACTATTGCATTTCCTTTTATCTATCGGGTCAATTGTTAATGTATGTATCTGAATGGAATAACCATTGATAGAGATTTGATTATATAAATCAATTTGGTCAATTTCATTTTGTCCTTCAATGTTTCCTATTCTATAAGTATTTAATTGTGATTCATCTTTTACCTCAATTAAGCAAAGAATGTTATCTATAAATATAGAAATATCAGGTATAATTATTTTTCCTTTTTTAGTCTGAAAAGCTTTCTGAGTGAAAAAACTGACATTGTTTGCATCAGCTAAGCATAATGAATTATCAATCATGTTGATAAAATCAATTGCAGCTGTTTTATCATTATCGTAGCTCTTTTTGAGAATAAAAACTAATAATTCAGTGCAAAAGTTTTCCCCAGAATGTCTTTATTTAAAGATGTTATCAAAAAGACTTTGTTTCATTTTATAGAAATAAATTCTTGCGTTTACTGGAACGATTCAAATATTGATTCTTCTTCCTCCGGAAACTCAAAAAAAGAATCTACTATTTCGTATAGTTTATCTTCTTCCTCTATTGATGTTGGATATAATTCACTCATCATTCATTGATTTTCTGTGACTACTTTTCGTTAATTAACGAAATCGTTATTTTATTATTTGTAGGAAGGAATCTTTATTCCTGGTTCCGTTCAGTCTGCGTTTGCTAAGACTTTTTAAATATATCAAATTTAGCATACGTCTCTTAAATGACGGATTTGCAGTTTAAATTAATTAGTTTCTTCTAAGGGCTAATACCTGTATTGAAAATAGTTACTAAATTTTCTCAAACAATATTTTTTGATTAGTAAAGTCAAAGGCAGAATTTAAAACTAGTTGAAGGGATTCCCAGTTCGATGCTTTAATAAAATTGGTTTTGTATATTTTCTCAGTAACGAGGACAAACTTGTCCTTTTCTTTTTTTGTAGTCGAAGTAAACGAACAAAATTCAGAATCTTTTTTAAAATTCAGTTTATCAAGTCCTTTAACAATATATCCTTCTGGAATCTTAAATTCTATAACATTTTTTATTGTTCTTGCATAAGGTTGGTAAATATCAAAATTCCTGACTTTAGGTTCATCAGTTACATTAATTTGCCCCCCAATTAATTTTCCGATGCTTACCAAATAGTTATTACCTACTTTTTTTGTAAAACTATTTACTTTGAATTCATATTCGCACTCGAATTTAGGTTTGTCATCCCACATGCCTGTTTGTAAGAGTTTAAAACTATTTAAGGTAATATCATTATCTAAATTAAAATCTGACTTAATAATAATCTCAGCTCTTTCTTTCTGCAATTCAATATCTTGTTCCTTTTTTATTTTTATCTTTTCCGTTAGTTCAGCCTTATTTTTTTTTCTTAGATATTGATTATCAAGCAACATGCTTGTTTCGTATTTTTTGTTTCTGCTATCTTCAATATATTCATACGGAGTAATTAGTGAGTTTTGGTATTCAGTTTTAAGTAACCCAGTAATTATATCTTTCCTATCTATATCTAGCTCCAAAATGTTTGTTTGAGAAAAAGAAACTTTTAGTTGTGAAACCATGGTTGAATTTTTAGCAGGTAGTACAGGAATTTCGTTTTTTAACAAAACTATTTCTCTTTCTCTTTCTTTTGGCGTAAATTTAATACAGTATGCTTGGTTGCCTTGAAGAATTGCTGGTATATCATTATAGTGTGTATATCTATCAAAATTACAAAGGAACAGAGGTTTTTCCCCATTAATCCGTATAAATGGCACAATGTCGCCAGACAGTAGCATATCCTCCAGTTTGCATTTATCTCTTGGGGAAGAGATTAAAATATCATGTTTGATTTTTAGTTTTTCAAACAGTCTGGACATGTTACGTACAAAGTACCAATCGTATACTTTATATAATCCGTCATTATTGTTAATAATGTTTGATTCAAATTTCTTTCTGTATTCATGCTGTCTGAAGTAATAATATGCTTCTTTAGCAATTGTAATTGGATCGTTTGTGTTATGGTACGTTCTTTTAATGTAATATATTATTGGGTAAAAAGCATCGTTGTCTGGAACCCCGTCTGTTGCTCGCATAATACCGCTTTCCCAATGGGTAATAGCATCCATATAAAACAAGAGGTCATCTTTTGTCAGCTCACTCTTTAATTCTCTTGGGTTTCCAAGCAATATGTTTCTCTTGGCATAGGCAATTTTGCCATAATCAAAATATGTCTCAAATTTTATTAAGGGGAGTTCCTTTCTACGCACAACCCATCTTTTATTATCTATATTTACTGCATCCCTGTCTTTATCTTCGGCATAATATCGCATGCCTCCTTCTTTATTGTTGGTTAGTAGCTTTAAATTTGGGGCGCCGTTTAACGATTTTGCATTAATAAAACATTTACGCATCACACCTAAATTAATTCTTTGTGTAACTATTGGCTCGTCTTCTACCAAAAAGAATTCCATGGGTTTATTCCTGGTAAAATAATTAGACATGTGTATTATCTTCTCGCAATGATAATAATCAACTATGTCGCCAATTTCTAAACCTGGAATAGCAATGCTCTTCTCTTCTTGGGAAAATTTGTTGTCGGCAATTTGTTTCACCACGGCGTCCGAAATATCAATCTCAATTTCAACACCGGAAGGTTTTACTATTTTAATGCCAACATATACCTCTTTGGAGGTTCCTGCCTTTAGCCCAAAAACATCCCTGTCTCCTTGTTTACCCGCGTCAAAATTAAACTCTGAGTATTTTTCAATAGCAGCATTATCCTGCAATTTAACCCTTTTTCTAAGATACTGATTTTCGTATAGGTATGTTAAAAACACCTCTTTTCTTATTTCGTAATCATAACTTCTACATAAAATAACAGAAGATTCGTTTTTCCATTTTTCAGGAACTTGGGTTAACTTAAAACCTTTGTAGTTGTTTTCCCACATCTTCTCTTTTACTTTTTTATGGCTGCTTTGACCCCAAACGCAATGGAAAATTATTAAAAGTAAAATCGTTTGTATGATTAATCGTTTACTCATTTTAGAATTATTATTTTTTTGTGTAAATTATCTGATTGTTGTAGTTTTTTGATATTTGTTCAAGATATGTTCTCCATTCTTTAAATAACTCAGGATATATGGTGTTTGTACCTGTTTGTACGAAACATTTATATGTGAGAATGCTATTTTTAAGCTCATAACTTGTGTTAAAAACAAGATTCGATTCCTTTATTTTTATCGGGTCGGGTATGTGGCTTATTTTGTATCCTTCAGGAGTTGCAATTTGAACTTCGGTTACCTTATTTATTTTGTTGCCTAAATACAAATCAGACTTTCGGTTTTCTGTAATATTTAATGAACTAAACGTTTTAACTGGATCAACATCCAAATATATTTGGTTGTCGAAAGTAGACACACAACCTTTTATCTGAATAGAGGCATTGATTGTAAAAGGTTCTTTCCTATTGAATAAATTCTCTGAACTTACTGTGTTAACACCTACGTTTGTATTTGCATTTTTAATAATCAGTTTAAGGTTTAAATGTTTGCTTGTTTCTTTTTGTAACCTTAACCATCGGTATAAATCTCTTTTTTCTTCACCATTAAACTCTGCAGTAGCCGTTCCTTCCAACATCTCATCTTGAATGGAGAGTTGATAATATCTATAAACTTTGTTGCAAATGGAATCGCAAATCACTGTTGATACGACAAAACTGTCATTGTTCTCAATCAATAACTTTCTACCTAGTATCCTTTCGGCATTTTCACCAATTGGAATAAAGCTCTCTGTTGGGTCTAGGTAAAAGGTTTTATTATCTAGGTAAACTGTGCATATAGCATGGTTTTCGATTGAAAGGCTCGGCAAATCAAAATCATAGTAAACCGAATTTGTTCCTATCCAAGAAAAACGTGCGTCAATACCAACGCACAAAAGCATCTCTTTTAGCAAGTTAGCCATGCCTTTACAATCTCCATATCGTTTGGAAAGTACATTGTGGGCTTCATCTGGTTTAAATGCAGCTATGCCTTCTTCATAAGCAAGATATCGAATATTGTCCTGAACCCAATAAAACAATTTCTCCACCTTTTGCTGTTTGGAGTCAGTATCGGAAACTATTTCATTTACCTTTTGTTGTATAACTTCTTTTTGAGGTCGTAACTCTTTAATCAATTTATGATACCAATTATATCTAGCTGATATGTCAGCAAGTAGCTCTTGGTTGTTTGGTGTATGTATTCTTTTACAAAGTGTTAATAAATGAGGATAGTAATATGAATTGTTAAGACTATTGTTTTCAGACGTAAATGATGGGAGTCTTTTAATTGTGTATGTAATCTGATTGAGTACTTGCTTGCCTTCGTATATTTTTTCTTCAGTCTTTTCTACGTCATATCCATCAAAACTAAATTCAAGTATTTCAATATCTAACCACACTGGAACATAAACAATAAACTGTTTTTCCTTTATTGGAAAATCTTCGATTAAAGATATTCTATTCAAATATTTAAGGTCGTCATACTCTTTGTTTACCTCTAAAGTTTTTATCTCTCCTACATTAACAAATTGCATTGAATATTGACAGGCTTTTACATCGGAATGAAAGATGCCATCTTGTTCAAAGTTTTCGCAAACAGGAATTATTTTACACTTTCTTTTTTCTGTAGAATACTTTGTGCTAGTGATATGCGAATAATTATTATAGAAATACATCTTGGGGTATGAAACATTTAATTTTAACCCCATTATCATATTTACATCCTTTTCTTTTGCAACTACATTTCCTTGTTTGTCTTTTGTGAACCTTATTTCGGTTTTTGATGTTAAGATAATCGCATCTTCATTTGGATATTCTTTTTTTAGAGAAGAAATCTCAATAGAGTTGCTTGACTTTACTTGCGACGAAACAAAAAGGCTAAAAATGGAAAGTGACAAAAGAATGATTGTCAACACTTTTACTATATATGAAACAAATAGGGTTTGAGCCAGGTTCTTCATTGTGATGTTATTATACAGATGCGTTATTTTATTAAAACTCTCAAATATAAAAAAATATTATGTACCGAATGTTAATTGACGAAGCTATTGTCATCTATCAAAACATGAGCAAGTCATCCAAATGCCCCTGCACCGAGCATATTTTTATGTAAAGAGAATCTAATATATCTTTTCGAAGTATATTGTTATAAAAAGATTGCGTTTCGTGAGACTTTTTATATATATGTCAAATAACACATATTTATCATAAATAGCGGATTGACATTTAACGTTTTGGCTATGCGGAGTGCGGAGCTTCGAAGAATCTCCTCTTCCAAATCAGCACATAGCCAAATTTACGTTTGAAATTTTCCCTTAAACTTAATAAATTTTCGGGACGAAAATTTGGCGCCCAAAAACAGCCTACAAACTTCCAAAACACAACTACCTCCGCATTACGTATTAGCTATTGTTGGGGCGTCGTTGTTTTTTAATTTAAACTATTTTGATGGTCTAAAAATTCTACTAATTCGTTTTCCTTGTTCCAGTTAGTTTTTATTTCCCCAATGTTTTCAATCACAAATCCAGTCAGAATACTTTCGCTAATTGCTTCTCGGTTACCATTGTCTAAGAAGTAATTAATAATGGTCTGTGGTGTCCTTATAAATCCCCATGGAATTCCCCACCAACCTAAAATGATTGTAGAGATTAGTGCATTTTTTCTTTTTGAGTCTGCACAGTCTTGACAGGTTATTATTGGTGATTTTTTGTAATTTGTTAATATTAGAAAGCTCTTTACGCTTCTTATAATTGTCCCAATTAAAGGTTTACTATTTTGTCCGCATACAGGACAGCGAAGCCCAGCTACTTTTTCTTTTAGTTCAGTAACTTCGGATTCTGTCAATTCTTGTGTTTGGGCTTCAATTCCTTTCTCAAGGTTAGAATCAAGTCCTCGTTTCTTAATTTCCGCCATCAGAATAGGAATAACTTCAGGTTCAAGACTTCCCGCCTCGTTTTTAGCAAGGTGTTCCAACTTGTAATCCTCGAAGTTTGCGTAATTCTCTTTAATTCGTTCTAGGTCTAGTCCCATTAGTATTTATTTTTTACGGTTATGTGCGGTTCAATGCGCCCCAACTTTTCTGTAATACCATATGTATTGCCTTTATTTTTCATTTGTACCTAAGTTATACCTATGGTTTTGTGCATCACAAAATAGCCAAATATTCTAAGCAAATAATTCATTAAGTGGACTTTTTATTTGTTGCAGATATTTGCGTTTGGTGAGACTTTTTACATATGTCAAATATAACATATTGCTCTTAAATGACGGATTTGCAGTTCAAAGTAGTTAATTCCTTCTCAAGGGTAATACTTGTATTGAAAATAACTCACGAACTGCAATCGTGTCATATTACGATTCTACTGTAATCATAAATGATGTAAATCCACATGGTTATTAATAAAATATTAGCGAAACTCGCGTGCCGTTTTAAATGTTTTTGAAAGCAATTCACAACAGAGGTTTAATTAAACTCTTTATAGTTATCATATCAAAAACACATTAAATGTTACCATTAAATATAGTGATTGATACAAGTATCAAATAGTGCAGAATTCCCAAAGTAAATGCTCTTAAAAAATATAGCCCTTTATTATTAGTGGTATGAATATTGATTAATGAGATTCGATAATTTTAAAAAGAAAGTAAATTAGTTGAAAACAATCACAATAATCAAACTTTTTTAAATACGAACTAAGATGAAGAATAATTTTAAAGGAATAATGATATTGGGGCTTTTAAGCTTATTGTTGGTAACTGCTTGCGATTCCAGTGAAGACACCAATAATGAGATAGATCTTCAATTACAAGAGGAAATAAATAGAACCAAGGCTAAATTGATAGGAGAGTGGGTGTTGGTCAGTAGTTCAATTGGAGGTGTCGATGTTTCTTCTGAAAATTTTAAAATCATAAAAAGCGGAAACGCAATGTTTAATGAAGATGACACTTACCAAATCTATTTGCTTGAAGCATATAGAGAATTTATTGGATACTCATATTTGTCAAGTAGTTTTACAGGGACTTATCGTGTTGAAGGTTTAGATAATATTTCATTTGGGCTCTCGGAAGCTAAAATCTCTCTGGTAGATAATGTTTTAAAAATTACCACAGACTACTATGTTACAAGATATACGAGTCAACCCAAGGTAGATGTGTTTTTAAGGGCGGATAATACTGATTTAGAAAAAGAAGAAGATTCTTTAATTGATAGTATTGTAGAGTCAGAGGAAGAAGATCCTAATACAATCGGTGAAAATTATGATGGATCGGCCGTAATTGATAAAATGATTGGGAAATGGCAGATTGAAGGAGGCTCCGATGATTGCGTACAAAAAAATACCGTAGAATTTAAATCAAACACCCAATTCGAAATCGTTCAGCATAAGGCTACCTTTAATAGAAGTGACTTATTAAAGAATAATATCAACGTAAGTTATCCTATGCCGGCAACTTTTCATTCCGTCGTAACAAATGGAGGTACAACTGTAGTATTTGATACATCGACAGAATGCCAGTTTGTTAAAACAAGTGTTTTGGAATATGTGGTTACTGATGCCAATACCATCAAAATTAAAAACAACCAATCTGTATACATCTCAGTAATAGATGATGAAACAATTAAATTTGTATATACTTATAAGGATGATAATGGGAAAGATAAAAATGGAGAGGTAATCTATAAAAAAGTGGTAGAATAGTATTTATAAGAATATTAGAATCAGACTGGTTATCTTTACAAGGTGCCCTGTTTTTGTATCGTCGCATCCGAGTTATTCATGCATTTTATAATAGGAGAGGGTATTAAATACAAAAAACTCTTATTTAGACCTTATGAACTAGGTTGATATGCTGTACAGTAAAATTAATAATCTCATCGAAATATTAGTATTCGCTCCGGTGGCTCCGATTGAACTTTAAATGTATAAAAATACCAACAGTTTAAATATCAAGCAAATATAATTTTTGTTTACCTGAAGGGTCAGCTGCCGGTTCATACCTGCAGCTGTACTTTATTGTTAAGCTGATATTGTTGCAAATCTATATTGAGGGGAAGAAATCTTTATTCTTGATTCCGGTTGAGTTGCGTTTCGTGAGACTTTTTGTATATGTCAAATAAGACATATTTATCACAATAGCGGATCAACTTTTACCTGTATATTTATGTGGCAGGATTTTGCGGACAGCGTCTTTGTCCACCAGACAAATACAACATGTAGGAAAAAAAACTACCAAAACACAACCAACCTGCCATTAAATATTACAGGGTGTTGGCTTTTAGTGCTATTGATAAATCCATTAGCCCGAACCTTATACCTAAAAATAATGAGTGTAAAAATATAGAGTATACTATTCCAAGTCTTATTCGAATATATCCTAATGAAATAGCATAAACTACAAATTGAATAAATAATAATGGAAGAATCCACATGTCTTCTTCTTCAACATTTAAGTTCCCGTAGTGCGCTAAAGCAAATATTACTCCAGATAAATAAAATAAAACTCCAAAATTTTTATTCCAAAGATTTTTAATTGATAAAATTCTTTTGTCAAAAAAACTTATTGTTAAGTATATAGGAATACTACATACTAAAACATTAAATAACATTGGAATAATTCTTAAAAAATGCAGTTCTGGGTTCCAAATTAATGTATTTATAAATGTTTTCTCAAGAATGAAACCAATAATTAAAGAAACCGATATTTTAAAATACTTTATAGAAAAATTATCTAAAAATAGTCTATAAGAAGATTCTTCATATATAGGAACATAAACTAGAATTAAAAAGTAGAAGAATGGTTTATAACTTTTATAATCTTCTGTAATAAATTGAAATGATTGATCAACTTTCATCCCGATTTTTCCAATTATTCCAAGATTAGTCAGTATTGATATTGGTACATTAGTAATCATTAATCCCAAATAAGTCAGAAGTAAAACTTTAAAAAGGATAATAATTTTTCCCTTGGTATTTAGATTATTAAATCTAACAATGTCAGGTTTCTTTATAAAAGAAAAAAAATCTTTCCGTATTGATGTTCGCGTCATTTGTGTTTTCCTTGCATTAAAGCCAACAAATACATAAACATACTATACATTTGTATAGTAACCAATAAAACTATGGATAAATGCAAACATTGTAATTTGAGTTTTGTGAGACTATTATATGAACAATGAATGTCATAAACTAATACATCGAACCAATATACCTTTGTTTTAATCCATTCTTATCAAACACCCACACAATATCATATGCACCAGTACCGTCGCTATTAAACTGAGTAACAAAATAAGTTTCTTCTCTTTTATATATTTTAAAATCATTGTCACATTCGTAAATATCACAATAGAATGCTTTATGAATAGCAATTTCTTGCTCATTAATTTTTACATCAATCCCAGAAACCTGAGTCTTTGGAAAGCTTCCATCTGCACCCCAGATAGGTCTACCATCAATTCGTTTAATTATATTTACATCCCTATCAATTATTCTATTAGTAGAGTCAAAATCAGTCAATTTATATTGAAATTCAAAATCACGTCCTAAATACTCCTTTAAAGATCCAATAAATAATATCCTTGATTTGTGTATAAATCCAACCATAAATTAGAATCAACCTTATCCAAACAAAATGCATCCTTTGGAATGTAAACCAACACCCATTCTTGTTCAGTATCTTTTATTGAATAATCACACCAAAAAACTTCATTCTCGAAGACTTTATGTATTACCTGTGATTTTGCATCGGGTTTTGTTCGAACATTCGTCCAACCATCCGGATCATTAATAATTGCAATTTGCCCAAATGTGTTACTAATCATTAACACAAGAATTATAGTATAGAATGTTCGTTTCATTTCATTATTTATTAATGATTATAAATTAATAATTTATCAACTCCAAATCTTTGTCTCCGTGCGTTTTGTGAGACTTTTTATATATGTCAAATAAGACATATTTATCACAATAGCGGATCGACAGTTAACGTTGGCTAGATGAAGCGTGTGGAGATTTTACCAGCAAACCTTTCATACGCCACAGAGCCAAACCTTTGATTTTGTTTTAACTTTTCATTTTAATGCCAAATCAAAGATTTGGCGGTGTTCAAACTCGCAACTAAACTTCCAATAATCATTAACTCCACATGCTTTATACTAGCGTGTTAGCAGTTGGCATTCTTCCAATTAGATACTCTTTCAAAAACTGAGATTCTTAACTCTTCACCAATTTGACCAGTAAATTCATGCCAATCAGAATTTGGTGTAAACCAACGGTAGAATACTGTCAAGTCGTTATTATTACCAAATTCTAAATCATCAATTGCATCAATTAGAGTCTCATGAAATTCTTTGAGCGATCTAAAGTTAGTTGACTTACCGGAATTCATACTTGATAATAGCTTTTTAGCTTGATGTAAATCATCAATTATTTCAAAATATTCCCACTTTCTCCAGTATTCTCTTTTTGAAAGTTTATGCTTCTTATTTCTTTTAAATAATCTTAACATGAATTGTGCTCGTTTCTGAAATACTTACTGCTAACTTTTCTGTAATACCATATGTATTGGTTTTATTTTTCATTTGTACCCAATTTACACCTATGATTTTGTGGATCCAAAATAGCCAAATATTCTAAGTAAATAATTCATCAAGTGGACTTTTAATTTGTTGCAGATATTTGCGTTTAATTAGACTTTTTATAACCCTGTTTCAATTCTTCTGATATAATGCCATTCACTTTTGATAGTTTTCTATATCCGAATCGGTTAAAGGTGTTAGTCCTGCTAAAGAATCATCCTCAGTATATTTGTCTACAATATTTCCCGAATCACTCATATTATAATATTCTTCTTCAATTTGAATCTTGAAGTGATGAGTTTTTCCAATCCTACCGATAATAGGAAATCCATTTTTTGTTTCTGGGTATGTATTTTTCATATTCTTTGCATTTTGCAAAATGAAGTACAACGGCTCGGCTATGGGCAGTTGCTTTGGTTTGTGCGTCTGCATTGTGGGGCAATTGCCGATTAGCCTTTGTTGAACTAAATCCCTCCGGGATAGCTTTGGTCAAATGTAGCAAATGTACTTTACCAGAACAAACAACAAAATGTATTTAATCTGCTATCTATATCCAATCACCTTCGCTCTAAAAAGATACAGTACCCTATCTTCGCAAAAAGCACTTGATCTCTTCCTTTTTCTACCTTATATTTAAAATTCTTTTAGAGCACTTTACAACACCTTCTACCTACTTCAAAATATAAAAAAGCGTCGATAAGTACATAGGTTAAATAGAAACCGGGATGTAGTCCAACACGGACTACCACGCTTGGTCTTACAGACCGCTCATAGTCCTATTTATTGTGGGTATGTAGTTTATCTCTTATGAAACATTCTATAAATGGTAGGCATGCCTCCTTTTTCATTACAATCAAACTTTCCAATCCTATAATTCACTATCAAAAAATCCATGATTATTAAAGCTATTCCAATTGGATGAATAAATTTCATTTCGGTAAATAATGAGATTAAGACATTGACTATAAGGATTGTCCCTGTACTAACAAAAAAAATTAAGAATAGAAGTCTAATCTTAGAAATATCCACATTGGCCTTTTTTTCTTTTGGCAATGTATTATATCCACTAATCATCCAGTCAAGCTTGAATTTTTTAACAGAAATTCCTAGAAAAATACTGAATGTACCAATGATTAATCCAATTAATAGTGATGTTTCCATAGTCTAAAGTGTTTATTAGTTATTAAAGTCTTTAGTAAAAAAAATATAAATAAATTAGATACCAATATTCTATAGAATAAACTAAGTTTCGCTTTATTTCATGTGCCTATCACCCACAACAATTGCATAAACATACTATACATTTGTATAGTAACCAATAAAACAATGGATAAATGCAGACAATGTGATTGCGTTTCGTGAGACTTTTTGTGTATGTCAAATAAGACATAGTTATAACAAATAGCGGATCGACAGTTAACGTTGGCTAGATGAAGCGTTTGGCGATTTAACGATACTAAACCCTCAAAATACCTCTGAGACAAATCTTTGATTTTGTTTTAACTTTTCATTTAATGCCAAATCAAAGATTTGGCGGTGTTCGATTTCCGAACTAGACTTCCCAATACCTACGAACGCCATATGCTTTATACTAGCGTGTTGTGTACTGTTTTTTATTTAGGCCAATCAATAGTATTCTCATCTTTCCATAGTGTTCCAACTTGAATCGAACTCAATTTTCCGTAATCGAACCAGAAATTCACAGCTATTTTATCAAACGAAATTAATTCATGTGTGGGATTCTTTAATGTACTTGAGTCTTCTACTCTATATTCTCCGAAATTTAAATCTAGTGATGCCTCTAATAATTTGGTCTTGTTAATCCCAATTCTTATAACCCCATCTATGTGAAAATCTTGCCCGTAAATTAAGATGTCCGTTAATCTATAATTTTCATCAGGACTTAATGAAAAGTAGATGTCTAAGTCAAAATATTGTAATGTTATTGAATCGGTTCCATCTGGATATTCATAGGATTTTGTTTTGTCCGGATTACCGAATTTCTTTATGATATCTCCTTCATAATCACCAAAATAAATTTCGGACAAACCTTTACCAATTATAATCTCATACATAGTTATTTACGTCATTTCAAAATAGTACACAACTTTTTTGTAATACTATATGTATTGGTTTTATTTTTTACTTGTACCCAATTTACACCTATGATTTTGTGGATCCAAAATAGCCAAATATTCTAAGCAAATAATTCATCAAGTGGACTTTTTATTTGTTGCAGATATTTGCGTTTCGTGAGACTTTTTGAGTATGTCAAATAAAACATATTTATCACAAATAGCAGATCGACAGTTAACGGCTGAGCTATGTGTAGTGCAGAACTTTGAAACTCTTTCCTTCCCCAAACACCATATAGCCAAATTTAGATTATATGAGTCAATTATTTTATAGTTATTAGAAGTTCTGAGAATAAAAGTGTAATCTCTCCCTATGTCACTTCCTGTCTTAAGAAGTACATATATGTCAAATTGTTTGCTCGAATGAATTTTTCCAAAGTTCTTAAAAGTCAATTTCTCAGCTGAAAGGAATTCTTCCTCAGTTAAATAATACATTAAACTATCAGTCTTTATTTCAGGAATATTTGTGGATTCTGCCATATAAAGAAAATCATTTTCATTTCCACTTGTCTCAGAAATCCAAAAAAATACTATCATCTTCACTTTCACAAGAAACAAAGAAGACAATCAAGATTGGCAATGCATTAAGTAATCTTTTCATATTTAATCACTATTCGACCATGTTAAAATTCCGAATAAAGGGTATTTTTCAAATCCTTTAATCAAGTCGATACCTTTAGGTTTATTAATTCTGATTCTAATCCATGCTTCGTGAGATTCATTTAGTTTTTCCAAATCTATTTCTATCAACTCGTTCAATTCATGTTTAGATAAGATTGAATTTATGTGTTCCACGTCATTAAGGTCAATTCCTTTAATCGCGCCACTTCCTCCATACTTTTGCCCTTCAAAATAATCTGTTAATTCAATTTCTGGGCTAATAAATTCTCTTGTATCTTCAGAATAATCGTTAGCCAATGGTAAATATATGCCTTCGATTTTAGAATGTAAGCAGGTCGTTCCTCCTGTTTGGTTAGAAATTATTATTCCCGAGGGAAATTCTATTATTATTCCCAATCCTACAGAGTCCCAAATTTCTATTTCTGGTTTGTCCATTTTTTCAATTGGTGTTGTAAGGCGTTTTTTATTATTGAAATCATTTATCACCTTTCAACTATTATATCATTAGTGATTTTCAGAATTACTTTGGTTGTAAACTTTGTTAGTAAGTTATCTGTCCTTGAAACTTCTGTTGAAATATGATGCAAATTCTTAAAATTCTCTTTCGATGTAAAATCAAGCAAGTCAATTGCACTTTTTGTTTTATGTGCAGCGCAATTATTTCGTATCAATTTTAATTCTTTGCTATATTGTTTTTTAATGTCTGAAAACTTTTTGTTTATTTCATTAAGGTCTGGCATAAATTCAGTTATACCATTACGTTCGAGTTCTTGTCGTAATCTTTTACCTAAAAGTTTATTTATATCATCTAAGAACTCAATAATTGTCATACATAGAAGACGTCCATAAAGGTTTTTCTCAAATGCTCTTTCTGTGATTGTAAATTTGTCCCAAAGAAATGCAATGTCTCGACCTACAATTGATGAATAAAGACAAACATTATAAAAATCGTCATATTCGTTACGATTGCTATTTTGAAGTTTTTTCCAAGTATCATGAATTGAATGAATATCAGATTCTCTGGCAATGTACCCTCTTTCTTGAGATTGTATCAAATCCAATATTACCCGTTCTGATTTTCTTCTATGAAATAATTCTTTGAAAAATCTGATCATTATAGATTGATGTGCTTAGATTCAAATGCTTTACAACTTTTCTGTAATACCATATGTATTGGTTTTATTTTTCATTTGTACCTAAGTTATACCTATGGTTTTGGGCATCAAAAATAGCCAAATAATTAAACAGATAATTCATCAAGTGGACTTTTTATTTGTTGCAGATATTTGCGTTTCGTGAGACTTTTTGAGTATGTCAAATAAAACATATTTATCACAATATCGGATTGACAGTTAACGTTGGCTAGATGAAGCGTTTGGCGATTTAACGATACTAAACCCTCAAAATACCTCTGAGCCAAATCTTTTATTTGTTTTTATCTTTTCATTTCTAAAGCCAAATCAAAGATTTGGCGGTGGTCGATTACCCAACCTAATGACCAATTGCTCACGAACGCCAATTGCTTTATACTAGCGTGTTATCTATAGTCATTTCTTACGATTTAGTTCATCTAGTATTTTTTCATATCCAACAAGGTCAGTATCAAACATTTCAATAGACCAACTTAAATAACCGCCGTATTTAATTTCGAACAAATTTTCTACATCCCCAATCTCATTAATTGTACGATTACCATTTTCATCGATTTCAATTATTAGATTTGGTTTTGAAACATAGTCAATTTCAAGTATTGTTTTGTCGTATATTAACTTATTATCTTGTCTTGTAACAAAATATTTTTTTCCAGAATTAAAGTTACTTAAAGAGAAATATTCCTTATTCCGTTCTTTATTGAATTTTGCGTTATAAACTATCTTTTCTTCATCGTTATAGTCAAGATACTTTGCTTCTTCAATTTTATTATAATTCAGAGTTGCAATAATTGCATTCATTATCTTAGTTGTTGTTGGTTCTCCAACATCTTGCGTGTACGTCTGAGCCTGAACAGCAAACATTACAATGAAAGTCGATGTGGCATAAAAATATTTGACACTTGATTTTGAATTCAAGGAGAGAATCTTTGAAAATATAATCCCTGCTAAAATCGCAACAAATAAGTGAGCACCAAAACTTACAATTACTTGTAATCCACAATAAGGAAATAAGTATAAAAGAACCTGAAGAAAGACAAAAGCCAACCTTAAAGAAGTCAAAATTGATAATGCGTATTTATATCTTTTTTTCATTGCACGTCTTTGGTTTGATTATAGATAACTTTTCTATAATACCATATGTATTGGTTTTATTTTTCATTTTGTACCCAATTTACACCTATGATTTTGTGGATCCAAAATAGCTAAATATTCTAAGCAAATAATTCATCAAGTGGACTTTTATTTGTTGCAGATATTTGCGTTTCGTGAGACTTTTTGAGTATGTTGAATAAAACATATTTATCACGAATAGCACAACGAAAGTTAACGTTTACCTGTATATTTTAGTGGCAGATTCTGCGGACAGCGTCTTTGTCCACCAGACAAAGACAACATGCGGGATACAAACCTACCAAAGCACCAACAACCTGCCATTAAATATTACAGGCTGTTGAACTAAACCTCCTTCGTGTCTCAATAAACCGGTGTATTATGAGAGTAACCTTCTTTTTGCGATTAAAGATTACCCGAAGGTAAATCGGATTTGTTCTGTATTTCATTGTGTAATGTTTTCTTAAAAATAGAGATGCAGAATTTCCCATTTTCGACTTAGTTCATGTGAAACAATTGTGAAATATCTTGCCAAAAACAATGAAATATTAGATTGAAATCTTTAAACGATAAATCTGGGAAAGCCTTAAAAAAACAAAAGGATTGAAGTCTTATTCTTCAATCCTTTTTTATTCTGAGAGGTTCCTGGCGGATTCGAACCGCCGTAACTGGTTTTGCAGACCAGTGCCTAAGCCACTCGGCCAAGGAACCTTTTTGATTCGGGATGCAAAATAAGTAAATAATTTTCTTTTTAGCAAATTTTCTTTTGCTTTCAATACGCTAATTATTTTAAATAGTTAAGGTTCAGTAAATCCAAAATCATTTTACAAACTTTTAACTGACTTATCTTTGCATTGTAACACTAACTGCTTTCATTTGTCCACCCATCGGGGGATTCATTTTAGATACCTTCACTTTAGCCCAGTCGATATAATCAAACTTGTTATGGATAGAATTCAAAATTCTTTCTGTAAGGTGTTCTACTAAATGAGATTTTTGTTGAATTTCTTTTTTTGTCAATTCATAAACAGTCACATAGTTTAATGCATCTTTAATATTATCACTTTTTGCAGGTTGTTCAACATCTACTTGAATTGAGATATTAACAATAAAACGATTACCTACAATTTGTTCTTCTTTAAAACAGCCATGATAAGCATAAAACTCCATGTCTTCCAGCTCAATAATTCCCTTTTGCATAACGTGTTTATAAAATTTTAAAGTGCGAAGTTATATATTAGACTAAGAATTAAAGACAAAAGACAAAAGATTTTGTTTAGGATCATTTAAATTTCTACATATTGAATAAAATTGTGGTTCAATATGATTAAAACCTTTAATTTTGTTAGCTTCAAATTGAGTTAACAAATGTCCTGTAAAGTTGCAGAAAACTCATTTGTTAAATATCAATATTTTGAAAACATTAAATTAGATGTTGTGATAAGAGTTTTTTTTCTTCATACATCTATTTAATCAGATAACAACAAACGTATGGACAAAAACAACATGGAAAACACTCCAGAGGAAGTAAAATCGAACTTTATCCATCTGGAGATTGACAAAGACTTAGCAGAAAATAAAAATGGAGGAGCTGTTTTAACTCGTTTTCCTCCTGAACCTAATGGATATTTGCATATTGGACACGCAAAATCTATCTGTTTAAACTTTAGTCTTGCTCAGAAATACCAGGGTGGTTGTAACTTACGTTTTGATGATACTAACCCGGTTAAGGAAGATGTAGAATATGTTGATAGCATTCAAGAGGATGTTAAGTGGTTAGGATTCAATTGGGAAGGAGAGGTGAAGTACGCTTCGGATTATTTTGATCAATTTTATGAGTGGGCAATATTGTTGATTAAAAAAGGGAAAGCTTATGTTGATGATCAATCAGCCGAGGAAATTGCCAAACAAAAAGGAACACCAACAGAACCAGGAACTGAGAGTCCATATCGTAACCGTTCTGTTGAAGAAAACCTGGATTTATTTGAAAGAATGAAGAAGGGAGAATTTGCGGCAGGAGAAAAAGTACTGCGAGCTAAAATTGATATGGCTTCTCCTAATATGCATATGCGCGATCCATTGATGTATCGCATAATTCATCAATCTCATCATCGTACAGGAGATAAATGGTGTATATATCCAATGTATGACTTTGCACATGGACAAGAGGATTTCATCGAAGGAATTACACATTCTATTTGTACACTAGAGTTTGAAGTGCATCGTCCGCTTTACGATTGGTTTTTGGATCAAATTATTGAGGGAGGCAAGGAATTAAATAGTAAGGTTAGGCCACGACAAATTGAGTTTGCTCGTTTAAACCTGAATTACACAGTAATGAGCAAGCGTAAGCTTTTAGAATTAGTTCAAAAGGGAATTGTTGCAGGATGGGATGATCCTCGTATGCCAACTGTATCTGGTTTACGAAGAAGAGGATATACTCCCGAGTCGATTAGAAACTTTGCCGAAAAAGTTGGAGTTGCCAGAAGAGATGGAGTAATTGATGTTGCACTATTGGAAAGTTGTATTCGTGAGGATTTAAACCAAACAACTCCAAGGGTAAATGCGGTTATCGATCCGGTTAAACTTATTATAACCAATTACCCTGAAGGTCAGGTTGAAGAAGTAGAGGTGATTAATAATCCAGAGGATGAGGCACAAGGTTCACGAAAATTGCCTTTTGCACGAGAAGTTTATATTGAACGTGGTGATTTTATGGAAGAACCACCAAAGAAATTTTTCCGTTTAGGACCAGGACGTGAAGTTCGTTTAAAAGGTGCATATGCAGTTACTTGTACCGATTATAAAAAGAACGAGGCTGGAGAAATTGAAGAAATATACTGTACATATGATCCGGAAACCAAAAGTGGAGCAAGTACAGTTACTCGTAAAATTAAAGGCATATTGCATTGGGTGGCTGTAGATCATGCAGTTGATGCTGAGGTTAGGATGTATGATCGTTTATATAATCATGAAGCACCAGCAGCGCAAAAAGACGCAGATCATTTGGATTTTATAAATCCAGATTCATTAAATGTAGTGACAGCTAAGGTTGAGCCATCTTTAAAGGATGCTGATGTATTAGATAAGTTTCAATTCCAAAGAGTAGGGTATTTTTGTGTAGATAAGAATTCAACACCAGATCATCTTATTTTTAATCGTACAGTTGCTCTAAAAGACAGTTGGGCGAAGAAAAAATAGAAAAATTATTAGTAAAAATTATAGAGGTTATCTTTTTAGGTAACCTCTTTTTTTTTGCTTTTACCAAACAATAAAACTTGCACTATATTATCGATACCTATCATCCCATTAAGTTATTGCATAAATTTTATTTCATGATTATTGCTTCATTCGATATAGCTCAAGCAAACTTGACCATGCTCTCATTTATCGCAATAATTTTACCTTGTCTAGACTTTAAAAAGTAAAATAGTTTAAGCTCATTTCATAATAAAATTGGAATGTACAACTCTAGTTTAGTTTTCAATAGATATTTGTAAGTAGACTTTCTTGAATCTTCATATAGGTTTAACCTAAAGGAGAGCAGATTAATAAATCTCAATTTAAAAAATGTATTTTTTTTTTTTTTGTTATTATGTTATTTTACAAAAAATACCCAAATGACAAAAATGGCTGATGAAGTGGCATAATTGTTGTCTAAACTGTAGACTGTAAATAAAAAATCCAATTAAATAACTAAACATTGTCAATAAATATGATAAAATACGTGTGTTTATCTTGTGAATCAGGTTTTTGCCAAATGATACGAAATAAAATAATCACTTTAGTAAATATCATAATCTATAAAAAGTAAACTTTTCAGATCATCAATATCCATATCCATCGAAATATTTAGTACAACAAATTAAAATTAACTTATGAAACACTATTTATTAAGCATGATATGCTTATTTATGATCTCTTATGTTTATTCTCAAAAGAATACGTACACAATTAGTGGTTACGTATCAGATTCGAGTAGTGGAGAAAAGCTAATAAATGCTAACATATATGATCCACAAAGTTTGGTTGGAACTGTTAGTAATACCTATGGATTTTATAGTTTAACATTGCCAAAAGGGAAATATAAAATTGCCATATCTTTCGTAGGATTTACAACTCAAATTGTTGATATTGACCTGCAAGATGGTGATAAAGAGGTGAATATTTACCTTGAAAATGTTAACGATATTGAAGAGGTTGTTGTTATGGGAAAAGCTTCTCAAAATAAACTGCAAGAATCCCAAATGAGTAAAGAGGTTTTGAGTATGGAAACAGTTAAAAACCTTCCATCTTTTATGGGAGAAGTTGATATTATCAAAACATTACAATTGCTTCCAGGAGTTCAATCCGGATCAGAATCTTCAACTGGATTATATGTTCGAGGAGGAGGTCCTGATCAGAATTTAATTCTTTTAGATGGAGTACCTGTTTATAATGCAAATCATTTGTTTGGTTTCTTCTCGGTTTTTAATCCTGATGCTGTTAAGAATGTAACACTTTACAAAGGAGGTTTTCCTGCAAGGTTTGGTGGGCGGTTGTCTTCGGTTGTAGATATCAGAATGAAAGAAGGTAACGAAAAGGAACTTCATGGAGGCTTTCAGGTTGGATTGATATCATCAAAAGTTCACTTAGAAGGACCATTAAAAAAGGATAAAACATCATTTCATATTTCTGGGCGAAGAACATATATTGATTTGTTAACACGACCAATGATGCCTGCTGATGATAAGATTGGATATTTCTTTTACGATTTTAATTCTAAGTTGAACCATAAGTTTTCCGATAAAGATCGTTTATACATAAGTGTATACACTGGTAAGGATAGGGCTTATATGATCTACGACATTGAAAATAGCTATTATCAAGGTGTATCTACTAGGGATGAATCTAAAATGCTTTGGGGAAATTTAACTACAGCCCTTAGATGGAACCATATATATAACAATAAGCTTTTTAGCAATACAATGATTACTTATAGCAAGTATAAGTTTATTATTGGAAGTGAACAAAATAAAAGTTATAATATTTACGAAGGTAAAGAAGAAGAGTGTTACTTATATAAGTATCAATCAGGCATTGATGATTTTAGTGCTAGGTTTGAGTTTGATTGGTATCCTAACACAAGTAATAGTGTCAAGTTTGGGTTAAACTATATTAATCATAGCTTTAAACCAGGGATAGAAGTTATTAATGAAATAAAAAATAACGAAAATAGGAGTAATCAAGTTGGAGGAGAAATAACCACAGGTCATGAATTGAGTGCATTTTTTGAAGATGATGTTAATCTATTTCCAAAAATTAAAGCAAACATTGGTATTTGCTTTTCTAGTTTTTCAGTAGAGAATACTCTTTACACTTCTGTGGAACCAAGGTTAAGTGCACGTTATCTGACATTAGACAATTTAAGTTTTAAAGTGGCTTATTCTAAAATGAAACAATATTTGCACCTATTAAGCAATTCATCTGTAGGATTACCAACCGATTTGTGGTTACCAGTTACAAAAAAAATAAAACCTCAAATTTCGCATCAATATGCTTTGGGTGCAGTTTATAATATGGCAGATGGATACTCTTTCTCAGCTGAAGTTTATTATAAAGAGATGAATAATGTAATTGATTATAAAGAGGGGGCAACCTTTAATGGCGCAGGTATAGACTGGGAAGATAAAGTTGAAACAGGAATAGGAGAATCTTATGGCTTAGAATTGTTATTGAAAATGGAGCGAGGCAAAAGTAATGGTTGGTTAGGCTATACATGGTCTAAATCACAACGAAAATTTAATAATCTGAACAATGGTCGGTGGTTTAAGGCAAAACATGATAGAACTCATGATATTAGTGCTGTTTATAATTACAAAGTATCTGATAAATTAGATTTTGGCGCAACATGGGTGTTTGGAACTGGTGATGCAATTACTTTACCTACTAATAAAATTGAAGTAATTGAACGTTTAGATTCATACAATGTCGAAAATGGAAATACAGTATCGTATTTTAAAGAACGCAATGATTACCGTATGCCTAATTATCATAGGTTAGATGTTGGCTTTAATTTTCATAAAAAGAAAAAAAGAGGAACTCGAACGTGGAGTGTAAGTATTTATAACGTTTATAACAGACGTAATGCCTTCTTTATATATCCTAGCGGGGAAAAATTAAAAAAGGAGTCTCTATTTCCAATTCTTCCATCTGTATCTTACTCATACAAATTTTAGACATGAAAAATATAACTTATATCATCTCGTCATTATTTATCTTTTTAGCACTTACAAGTTGCGAACCTTCTTTAGAATATGAGGGAGAACCTATTGAAAATTTTATTGTTATAAATACATTATTAAAGGCTGATTCGGTAATTAGCTGTAGGATATCACGCAGTTATAATATTTTTAAATCAGATACAATCCAGAGTATAGTTGATGCTACTATTAAGCTATATGAAAATGGATTATTTTTACAGGTATTAAGTGGAGATGGGAAAGGTAACTATTATACAAGTCCTAAAATTAAAGCTTTGATAGGTTGTGAATATACTGTAGAAGTAGAGCATTCAAAGTATAAATCTGTAAAAGCGACTACTCAAATTTTAGAAAAACCTCATGTTAGGTTAAAGACGATGGAGTATGAAGGGGGTTATTATAATAGTAAATTATTTTGCAAATTAGAAATAGTAGATCCCAAAGGAGAGGATTATTATAGATTAAGACTATATGTTCCCGAGTTAGTCTACAATTCTGAAAGTAAAGATTATGATTTTAAAGAACCAATTGATTACAATTTAATTAGTGTGGAATCAAAGGATCCTGTGTTAAATTACAATTTAATTCCAAATGATGACAATTATTCTAATATTCCATTAAATCAATTCCAGGTTTTTGATGATCTCTTATTTGATGGAGGGAAGTACGAATTAACCTTTTTTATAAAGGGAAAATTTAATACAGGATATGCTATTGACCAGCTTTATTTGAGGAATAAGTTTTTAAATACGATTAAACTAGAAGTTCAGAGAATAGAGAAAGACGTATTTCGGTATTTTACTACAGTTGAGGCTAGTAAATATTATATGGATGATTCTTTTGTAGAACCTGTTAAAGTGCACTCAAATGTAGAAGGTGGAGCTGGTATTTTTGGAGCGGTAACATCTAGTGTGGTTTATTACGAACCTTAAATACGTATAATAATTCTATCAAATTATATCGGCATAAGAATAGTAAGTTTAAACCCAAAAATATCTATTGTACTTTTTAATGATATTTTTGGGTTCCATGTTGTATTAAGTTGAATGTAATTTTACGACATAAGAATTATATTTTTAGAATATCTATTTAAGATATAAATAATGCATTGTTATGACTATACTTTATTTTAAACTCAACAAAGAGCTCAGCTTATTCAAAATCAAGATTATTTTGGTTTTGGAGTTGTGAAGTCATTTATCAAGAGGACTTCTAACATCAAATTTATTAATATTTAGTACGCGTTTATATATCATAGTGGTTCGAATATCTTTATGGCCAAGCAACTCTTTCACAGTTCTAATATCATAACCGTCCTCAAGAAGCTGTACTGCAAAAGAATGTCTAAAAGAATGGCAAGTGGCTTTTTTAGTAATTTGAGTCTTTTTGATAGCATTTAGAACGGCTTTCTGTAAAAAGCTTTTATGTAAATAATGCTGTTTAAATTTGCCTGAATAACGGTCGCATTTTAATTTCTTAGCAGGAAACAGAAATTGCCAAGCTAATCTTTTAGAAGCATCAGGGTATTTTAATTCTAAATTTTCAGGTAGAGAGACTCCGATAAATTTTTTTATTGACAAGTTTTCCTCAAGTTTTATTTTTGATTTTTCAATCTGCCTTTTTAAGTATGGTTTTAATAAATGAGGTAATACAGTTCGTCTTTTACAGATCCCTTTGCTGCATGATATAATTATTTCATTCATCTCGAAGTCAATATCTTTTACTCTCAATGAGAGACATTCTGTTAATCTTAGTCCACATCCATATAATATGGAAGCCATTAGAAAAAAATCACCTTGAAGATTTTCTAGGATGTTCATGATTTCTATTTTACTAAGTATAACAGGTAATCGTTTCTCTATATTTGATGGTTTGAAGTCAAGATCAGCGATTTCTATTTTTAAAACATATCTATATAGAAAATTAATTGCGTTTGAAGCTTGATTAATAGTGGAAATAGAAACTTTTCTTTTTTCTTTCAAATCAATCAAGAACATCTCAATTTCATTCTTACCCATCTTCATGGGATTCTTTTTATTGAAGAAAAGGACAAACCGATAAATCCAATTAATGTAACTCTTTTCGGTGCTACAGCTATAGTATTTACTACGAATTATTTCTCTTGCATGATCTAGGAGTTTGGAATTTTTCATTCAAATTAAGTTTGATTGATATTACGATAAATATAACAAATTATAAAGCAAATATCTACAGAATATGCTTTAATACTCGGTTGTGTGATTGTTGATACCTGTTGATATTGAATTGATTAAGTGATAATTTGCGTGTGAATTTAATTGGGAAGATTAATAATATTAGTAAAGGAAAAATAGAGGGTTTTCTCAAAATAAAACAGAAAAATTATGGAAGAAAAAGGAATGAAACTTAGTGAATGGATTAATAATAATTCGGAGCAAGAGGCTATAGTAACTTATAGAGATATTGTGCCACCTGAAGTACCTCCTTATCTAGACTCAGAAACTGAAATTTTTGATATAGATGCAAATCCAGAGGATGCTAAAGATGTAGACCTTGCTTTTGGAGGTAGACCTAATGTGCCAGCATCAAATGTTGTAAGAGCAATCAGAAGAGATATTGGAACGAAAGGTTATTCACTTCATATTTCAGATAAAAGTTACACAGGATATTCTATTTGGGAAGCATCAAGATTTGTTAGGACACATGACAGTACTAATCATATGAGATATATTTCTGAAGTATTTGATTGTGATGATTTTGCTCAAGTATTACAAGGTAATGTTAATCGTGTTCTTAAAGGAATACCTTTCGGTACTATATGGTATTATGGTAAGGGATGGGGACATGCTGTAAATATTGGATACTGTCACAGACAAGATAGAATTTATCTAGTTGAACCTCAAAACGACAAGTTTTACCGTTTTAATAAAAAATGGCGAGCTGGAATGATAATAATTTAATCACCTTAAACTAAACCATGAGAAATCCCTCTATTAATTCCTTAAATGAAAATATCATGGTAAGGTTGATGTTTAAATAATACAAAAAAGTTGTAGGTAGATTTTAATTTAACGTTGTGCTGGAATTGATATTAATAAGATTAATTAGTAAAAAAGATATTTGTAAAATGTACAATACGAATTGCAATTCTTTTAATATTGTAAGATTTAAGTAGTTTTTATTTAAAAAAAATTAACCAATATAACATGATAATAGATACTTTGGAGGTATTAAAAATAAGGAGAGATACCTCAGCTATAGGTAATCAGGCAGTATGGGGTTGCAGATACATTTAGGCCAATTATACGTTTATAAACAAATTTGTGACATAGCTGTTATATGAAATCTTAAATGCAAAAAAGCTTAAAATATCTAGTAAATAAGGTTGTCTAAATATATTTCCTTTCTACTATCTAAAACATAAACTAAATATAAAGGTAAAACCTTTGGATTTATGTGTTTCAAAGCATATAACTTACTTTATTATATATTAATTGAAATAGGCAATATGCAAATTAAAATACAAGATTAGTTGTAATTCTTTATGAGTAATAAGAATTGATTAATATATATTAGGTATGTTATTAGCAAAGTAGTCTCCCTTAGTTTTAATAGTTTTAGGTTTTCAAATATTTAATTTAAATTTCTACATAATAGTTAATATATCTTCTCTGAATAATTTAGAACTTTATAATTATGTATTAATCTAATATTAACCGAGATATCATATTAGGTACATTTCTATTTGATTGATATATTTAACTTTAATTTATACTAAAACAATCAAAAAAAACAGTGATAAAAGACGATTAAAAAGAATTCTGGGTATGCGAATAATCACAGCTTGAAAACTCTTATAAACTGTATAAGATTAATTAAAGAACGGGTGTTTAATAGTCGTTTACATTTGGTCGATTAGTTCGGAATAAGAATCATTAGTTTTGATTGGTGGACAAGAGTATATAAATACATGTAGATATTTTGCAATCTAACATGGAAGAAATCTTTATGAGAATTTACATGCTGTCTTTTTATTAAAGTTCATGACATATAATAGCTACAGTTTTATAAAACAAAGAAATGCATCTAAAGCTAATTTCTGTAGATAATTGTACCATATCTAAACCTTTCAGTTATAAAATGGTTAATTTTTCATGTAAAGTATTATAATTTTTACAATTCATGCTTTACTTTGTGCTTAATTGATATTAAGCAGTAATATCCATTTAAATCATTTTAATTGACTTTAAAATTAAACATTGATGAACAGTCAAATTGTTAAAGCTTACAAAGAGGAAATAGAACTTAAGTATCAGCTATATAACAGCCTCTTTTTATCATTGCAGTTAGAAGCTGTAGAAAAAGCAGGAAATCTAATTCCTTTATTATACCAGGCATGCACTTCTGGTTTAGATAATGGGGAAGATCCTGTTACTATAATTCAAAAGTTCTTTGCAAGTCATAAGGCAGAATTAACAGCAGAAGATCAAAATGATTTTCTTTTTAAGGTTATTCAATACATCGAAAGACAAATTGTATTAATAGATGCATTAGAAGATGCTGCCTATAATAAAATTCATCGAATTAAAGGTGAAAACTCTTATGCTACAATGAGCGATAGGGTAAAGAAAGGTAACCTTAAGGATAAGATGGCAGAAGTAATTAAGGAATTTGGTGTTAGGGTTGTATTAACAGCACATCCTACGCAATTTTACCCATCTCAGGTGTTAGGTATTATTAATGATTTGATGATAGCCATTAAAAAAGGAGAGGTGGCATCAATTAGGGATTTGCTAATGCAGCTTGGGAAAACACCTTTCTTCCAAAAAATTAAACCTACTCCGTTAGATGAAGCCAACCGGTTGACATATTATTTGCGAGATACATTCTACCCTGCAATAGGTAATTTATTAGATAAAACTGCCGAAGATTATAAAGAATCGTTGGAGGAGAATAATCAATTTATATCGCTTGGGTTTTGGCCGGGAGGTGATAGAGATGGTAACCCATTTGTAACAGTAGACACTACTAAAGAGGTGGCTGCAAAGTTGAGAAATACAGTTACCAATTGCTATTTTAGAGAAGTAAAAGAAATAAAGCGAAGGTTAACCTTTGCAGGTGTGCATGATAAGATAGTCGAAATTGAGACGATGTTAAAAGATGAACTTAGTAATGCATCAGGTTCATCAAATGTAAAGATGGAAGATTTCTTGGAGCGTATTAACGAATTAGAGAAATTAATAGAAGAGAAACACCACGGTTTTTTTATTGAAAAACTTCAATCGCTTAAGCGAAAGGTAGAACTGTTTGGATTCTACATGGCTAGTATTGATATACGTCAAGATAGCAGGATTATAGCAAAAGCATTAAAGGAGGTTATGGTTGCTTATCCTGAGTTACTTCCTACCAATTTGTTTGAAATGGATGAGGCTGAACAAATCCAATTACTCATGAATGTGAAAGGTGTTGTAGATCCTAGCATTTTTGAAGATCAAGTAATAAGAGATACTGTAGCTTCTTTTGGTGTGATAAAAGAAATTCAGAGAAGGAATGGAGAAAGAGGGGCGCATAGATACATCATTAGTAACTGTAGAGGTCCAATTGATGTAGCAAGGGTATTGGCAATGTTCCGTATTTGTGGATGGGGATATGAGGAATTAATAAAGGTAGATATTGTTCCTCTTTTTGAGACTATTGACGATTTAAAAATGGCAGGAAATGCCATGGAAACATTATACACTAATCCTACTTACAGAAAACATCTTAAAAACAGAGGGAATAGTCAAACGGTAATGCTTGGATTTTCTGATGGAACGAAAGATGGTGGATATCTAATGGCTAACTGGGCAATTTTCACAGCAAAGGAAAATATTACTTTAAAATCTCGACAAAATGATATTGAAGTAGTGTTCTTCGATGGTCGTGGTGGACCTCCGGCGAGGGGAGGAGGTAATGCACACCGTTTCTATGCTGCCATGGGAAAAAGTATCGAAGGCCGTCAGATACAGATGACAGTGCAAGGTCAAACAATTAGTTCACACTATGGAATTAAAGAGGCTGCGGCTCATAATCTTGGCTATTTGTTAACAGCAGGATTGTCCAATAAGTTATATGATAAACCAGAAAATCAGTTGCAAAAATCGCAACATGATTTTATAGAGGAGATGGCTGAGAGCAGCTATAAAAAATATCTATCATTAAAAGAACATCCATTGTTTATGTCTTACCTTGAGGAGATTAGTACGCTTAAATATTATGGAAAAGCTAATATTGGTAGTCGTCCAAGTAAAAGAGGAGGAGGAGATAAAATAAACTTTGATGATTTAAGGGCAATTCCTTTTGTTGGAGCTTGGAGTCAGTTAAAACAAAATGTTCCAGGGTTTTATGGCTTAGGAAGTGCATTGAAAGAACAAGAAGAGAAAGGAAATTTACAGGCTTGTATTGATTTGTATAAAGATTCTATTTTCTTTAAGACATTACTTTCTAATAGTATGCAAAGTATGTCTAAAACAAATTTTGAATTGACAAGGTATTTGGAGAAAAATGAGAAGTTTGGAGAATTTTGGAAAATGTTATACGACGAATACATATTGACTAAAGAAATGCTGCTAAAAGTTTCAGGAATGGAGGAGTTATTAACTGATAATCCTCGAAGCAGAATGAGTATTAGCTTGCGAGAACGTGTAGTGCTTCCTTTATTAATGATTCAGCAATATGCTTTAATGAAAATTCAGGAAACAATTAATGGTGATAATGATACTCCAATAGATGTTTACGAGAAAATGGTAATAAGAGCAATGTTTGGAAATATTAATGCTAGCAGAAACTCAGCATAACCTTATCATTGGTTGATTAGTCATTGGTTGTTGGTGTATTATTACTATTGACCATTGACTAATGACCATTTTCTAATTTACTGTCCCAATTCATCGTACTTAAGAAAGTCCTGAATTTCAAGGAATGCTTTTTCCAATCTGAGCATTTTATCAATCATAAACTTAAAAATGCTTGGCCATTGTTCTGGAACCATAAAGTCTCCATCTATTTGTTTGTATACACGACAAACTTCCTCACCATAAGACTTTTCATATGCAAAATCCCAAATTAGTTCCTCTCCGAACTCACTTTCAAATATTTTTTTTGTAGCCTCTAGTTTTTCATAAAGAGTTAAGCGTTTGGTCTCGTTTTTAATGTTTATTTCAAGTGCAACAATAATTTTTTCTCTACCTACATCAAATCTTAGGTCTACACCTTTTATATTAGTTCTATCTCCAATCCATACTTTTACTTTTCCTCTTTGCCCGGGAATTTTTCGAGTTCTATTCCCAAATTTATTCCAAAACTCTAAACGTAACTCTTTCGCTTCTTCTTTTGAATACATAGATTTTATTCGTCCTTTTTGTTTTTACCCGATGTGTATAGCAGATACAAAAGTATTATGCTTCCTAATCCTATAAGACTCCCGCCATAAATCTCGGCATTTTTATAAGAGCCATGTATCATACTAAATCCAAGAATAATAAATATTACAGCAAAAATACCGAGTTTCTTTTTCATTTTATATTTTCTGATTGGTTATTAAAATAAAAGCTCACAATAAATTTATTGCGAGCTTCAAATTTATGTGTTTTCTATTTAAAAATTGTACCTAAATCCAAGTACTAAACGATTGTTTGTGTAATCTTTTGTATCAATAGGTTTTGACTTGTTGTCGAGTGAATTACCATAACAAGCTGTAGTTCTATTATATTCTAACCCAACTTTAACAGAACCTGAAGTGAAAGTTACTCTTGGAGATATACTATAAATTTTCTCAATGTTCCAACCTCTTGTGTACGAAGATTCATCAATTTCATATCCAGTTTTTGTTGGATCAGAGTCAACTCTGTAAATTGTTGATTCATCTTTAGTACCTAAATTGTTAGTTATACCAGCAAAAAAACCAAATTGAACTTTCTTTCCATTTGTATGGATATCAGTCCAAAGAGAAGATGTTCTTATTGCAACATATTCACCATTTACTGCTGTACCGTTTTGAGTTTTACGTGCAATACCACCTATCATAATCAGATTGGTCATATTACTTCCGTAAACACCTTCAGCTTTAAACGTAATTTTGGGAGTTGCGTACTTAACAGATATATTTCCATGCATGCTGGTGACTTTATTTTTTGTAATATTCCCATTGTCATCTAATGGTGTCGGTTGAACTTGTTTTACACCCATAGTTGCCCCAATAAATAAATTTTTAGGAGATCCATATTTTAGTTGTATGTTGGCTTCAGGGAAATTAGACATTTCTACTTGTTCAGCAATTCCAGAATTTCTAAAATCTCCTTGTGATGATGCAATAAAAGAGATTGAAAAATTATCAACAAGTTTGTAATTGTATCTAAATTGGGGAGCTCTACTTAACGGATGAATAGGTAAACCAACAACAAAATTTACAGTTGCTGGATAATTCTCAGGAATAAATAATGGGTGCCAAGTCTGACCCGCAATTAATGAAGATTTTCCCCAATCCAATTTTAAAAATGCATGCCTTAAACGTACCACAAAATCTTTGGAGTTTCCGGATGTTCCAGCAAAATCGCCTTCTATTTTTGCGGTTGTTGATGCACCAAATGCGTCAGGCCCTTTAATAGAAAAACCAATTCTTGAAATGGCAGCAGTGTAATCAAACTTAGACCTGTCATTAATATCATTACCTTTATTATCTAAGCTTTTTCCTAAAGGAAATAAAAAACCAGCACCCCTGGCAGTTACACTTTGTCTGGAATCAATAAATGCATCAAATCCTACAAATCCATAGGTTTTAACAGTGAATTTTTTTTTGATTTCTTGCGAATATGAAATTGCAGATAAAAAAGAGAGAAGAACTAATAATAGTTGTTTCATTTTATGATGATTAGATTGTTTAATATATAGTAATGGATTGTGTTTCATTTAGAAGAACGTATCAAACAATACTTAAAAACAGATGTTTAATACTCAAATTATAATTTATATGCTTTCTATAATTAATTTAGGGGGCAAATATAATAGTTATTATAGGTTGATATCTTTATAAATAGTTTTTATTTAAAAGCAATAAAGTACCAATATATTTATAGATTCGTAGTTAGTTAATCGGGTGTTGTCAGGATTTATGTAAACATACACTAAGTATTAAATAAAATATTCATTGTTCTCTATATAATTTTACAAATGAAAAAAGTTCTCTCATTTCTTTCCGCGCCTTATTTAATGGGGTCATTATTTTTAATTCTCGCAGCTGCTATGGGAATTGCTACTTTTGTCGAAAACGATTTTGGTACAAATGCAGCTAAAGCATTATTTTATGATACTTGGTGGTTCGAAGGAATTTTTCTTTTACTTGGGATAAATATGTTTCTTAATATGACTAAGTCATACCTATGGACTAAAGGTAAATTACCTATCTTATTATTTCATTTTTCTTTTTTTATCATAATTGTAGGAGCGGCTTTAACCAGATACGTTGGTTATGAGGGAACAATGCATATTAGAGAGGGAGAATCTACGGATGAGTTCTTGTCACTTAAAACCTATATTACAGGTGTTGTTAAAAAAGGAGAGGAACAAGTAAGCTTTTCAAACTCTGTACTTTTTTCCGAAAAGAGTCAAAATTTCTTTAATGAGAAAATTAAAATTGGTAATCGAAAAGTAAGCTTAAGAAGTATATTGTACTTAAAAGATAATCACTTAATACCGGTTGAAGATGAAGATGGGAAACCGCTTTTGTCTTTAGTTGTTTCCGCTGGAGGGGGAAGAAATAATTTGAATTTATTTGCAGGAGAACACATTAACGTAGGTGATTTTACAATTGGTTTTGTAACAGAAAAAGATTGTGATTTTAATATTTATGAAAAAGGGGGGCAATTATTTTTTAAGTCAAAGCATGGTGTTTCTTTAACAAATATGGGTACTCAGGAAAAGTCGGAAGTAGACTTTAGTGAACCACAACCATTTTATTCTAATGTGCTGTATAGTACAAATGGACTTTTTATGGTTCAAACTAACTATTTGGAAAGTGCTACACTAAAAGCAGTTCCTGTAAAAGAAGGAGAACAAGGGAGTGGAATGGAATCAGTTACTATAAAAGTAGAATCCGAAGATTTAGAAAAAGAAGTTACACTGCAAGGAAGGAGCGATTTGGTAGGTGAACTTAAAATAATAAAGTTAGGAGATATTACAGTTAAGTTAAGCTATGGTTCCATTCTGTTAAAAACTCCGTTTGAGATAAAGCTTAATGATTTTCAGTTGGAAAGATATCCTGGTTCTGAAAGTCCATCTTCATTTGCAAGTGAGGTAACTTTAATGGATGAAAAGAATAGTGTTGTTAAGGATTTTAGAATTTTCATGAATAATATTTTAAATTATAAAGGGTATAGATTTTATCAATCATCATACGACACAGACGAAAAAGGTACTGTACTATCTGTTAATAATGATTTGTGGGGCACTTTTGTAACTTATATTGGCTATTTCTTAATGTCTCTATCTATGATTTTATCTTTAATTGCTTCTAAAAGTAGATTTAGGTATTTAGCAAAGCAGGTAGCAGAAATTGGGAAACAGAAAAAAGCACTAGTGTTAATCGCAATAATTTCTTTAACATCTATTGTAAATGCGCAAAATATTGATGACTATATTAACGTGTCGGATAAACAAGCTGAAAAGTTTGGAGAACTTTGGGTGCAAGATCATGGTGGAAGAATTAAACCGATGAACTCATTAAATGGAGAGATACTTAGAAAGTTAGTAAAGCATAATACATTTAAGGGTTATTCGGCAGATAGAGTAGTGCTGAGTGTTTTAAACAATACCGAAGCATGGAAAAATGTTCCTTTAATAACAGTTAAAAAAGAGCCATTAAAAAGTATTGTTGGTAATTCAGGTAAAAAAGCATCTTTTTCTGATTTTTTTGGAGCTACAGGAAATTATAAACTGCATAAATATGTTGAGGAGGCCTACAGGACAAAACCTGCCTACCGAAATAAGTTCATGAATGAAGTAATTAAGGTTGATGAACAAGTTAATGTATTTTTCTTGGTACAATCGGGTCAGTTACTTAAATTATTTCCTATACCAGGAGATGAAAAGGAAACTTGGTTGACTCCAGGAAAGTATGTTTCATCATTAGAGGAAGGAGATAGTTTATTTGTACGCAATATATTTTCGGTTTATCTACAATCGCTAAATGAAGGAAAAGAAGAGGATGCACTAACTTATATAGATGCGATATCAAAATATCAAAACAAATTTGCAGCTTCCATCCTACCTTCTGATTCATTGCGTGATTTGGAGATATTTTATAATAATGTAAATGTTTTTCTAAAAATAGCTCCTGTCTTATTTATATTGGGTATCATCCTACTGGTAATTCAATTTATATTTCTATTTATACCTAGGAAAATGCCAAAATCCATAAATATATTAGGTAGTTTTTTACTGGTTCTGGCCTTTTTAGTTTATACAGCAGGAATGATATTGCGTTGGTATGTATCTGGACATGCCCCGTGGAGTGATGGTTACGAATCAATGTTACTCATTGGTTGGGCACTTATTTTTGCAGGATTAATCTTTAGCAAAAAGTCTTCGGTAGCACTTTCAACTGCCAGTATTTTTGCAGGAATTGTACTTATGGTAGCTCATTTGGGTTGGATGAATCCGGAAATTACTAACCTTGTACCTGTATTAAAATCTTATTGGCTAAATATTCATGTAGCAGTTATTGTTATAAGTTATGGTTTTCTAGGATTGGGCGCTTTAATGGGATTTTTTAATTTGGTACTTATCGGATTAAAGAAACGAAAAGATGAGAAAAAAATAGATTTAACTATAACAGAGTTAAGTAGTATAATTGAGATGACTCTAACTGTTGGTTTATATTTAATTACTATTGGAGCATTTCTAGGAGGAGTTTGGGCTAACGAATCTTGGGGCAGATATTGGGGGTGGGATCCAAAAGAAACATGGTCGCTGGTTACCGTAATGGTATATGCTTTTGTTTTGCATATGCGATTTATTCCAGCTTTAAAAACCGAAGTTGCATTTAATGTTGCTTCAGTAATAGGATTCTTTTCTGTAATAATGACTTACTTAGGTGTTAATTATTATTTAGCAGGTATGCATTCTTATGCAAAAGGTGATCCTGTTCCAGTGCCTGATTTTGTTTATTATACTGTTGTAACAGTGTTGGTTGTGGCAGGTTATGCTATCTATAATTCAACCAGACTAAGAATATCAAAACGTTAAATTCCAAATTTCGTAAGCATGTGTTTATTATATGTTGATAATTAAAACATTGAAATACTTAACTTAAAAATAGATATCCGTACTTTTGAAATGGGGAAAGCGTAAATAATTGTTCTTGTTTAAAGATCAATTTGTTGTTGGTATATTCATAGTTAAAAAGTTTAGGTAATCAGAATGGATAGCGATAGTTTGGAGAATACTTCCGGGCTTCAGTCGTTAGAGGCGGAGAACAGGCATCTAAAAAACATGCTTAATAGATTTGTATCCTCCAAAAATGAGGATTCAAGAGATTTATCATCAGAGTTTAATAATCACATTTCGAATATATTATCTGCAACAACTGACTTTAACTCTGCTCTAGTAGAGTGTTTAAAAAGAGTAGGAGAAACATATAGCGTAGATAGAGTTTCTGTGTATTCATATAAAGAGGAACATGATTGTTTTATAGCTCAAAAGCAATGGAATAATCAAAATGTGCAAGAATACCATCCAGCAGACTTAACTATTCCAATAACTGAAAATCCACTAGTTAACTCTAAAGTTGGTCAGAGTTTTGCAAGTTCAAATCTTCATAATGACTTGAAATCTTCTTTGGCAGATAAATTTGAAATCTTTAGTGTTCAATCGTTATTAATTATTCCAGTTTCATTTGCCGATTTTAATAAAGGATTACTTATTCTAGAGTCTTGTTCTTTCAAGAGGGAGTGGTACGATGTTGAAATTAAAGAGATTGAACAAATAGTTGGAGTAATGTCAGCGCGTTTAGATTCTTTTTGGTATAAAAATAATGCCAGAAGAATATGGAAATTAAATACTTTTCGAAACGATATCCTTCGAAAGATACGGGGAAGTAAAAGAACTAAGAAATCAATAAATGAAACACTAAAAACAATTGGAAAAGAATTAGGATTAAGAAGTGTTTATATTATTGATAAAACAAGTTATTCAAACGGACACGAGTTATCCTGGACTGAAACATTGGAGCATGAAGAAGAATTATTATCTAATCAGGATTTAGAGAAATTAAATTTAGATAAAGAGCATAAAAACGGCAATCACTTTGATATAGATTCTTTGAGAAGAGCAGGTGTTGATGTTATTAAAGGGACAAGGTTTATTTTAATAAATCCTGTGTTTGTTATAAAAGAATTTGGAGGTTGGTTAATTGGGGAATTTACTTCGTATGATAATTATAAACCTTCGGAATTAAATCAGTTTTGGAATTCGATAGCACATACATTATCTGAAATATTAAGCGGAACCGAGAGGGAACTAGAGTACAATAACCGTTATACAGAACTGTTAGGGAAGAATAGAGGATTAATCGTAAAGGAACAATATTTAGATAAAATATTAGATAAATCTCCACTAGCAATAATAATTATCAATAAAGGTGTAATAAGTTATGTAAATGCCTATGCTCTTCAGCTTTCATTTTTTAACAAGGATGAAGTATTAGGAAAAAATATAAATGAGATTAAAAATTGTGCAGAAGAGAAGCTTGGGAAAAAATTATTAAAATTTATTGATGCTTTATATGAAAATGGAGTAAATAATACAGATATAGAAGTTCCCAATAAATCAGGAGAAATAAAGAGAATAAGTTTATATGGTTCGAAAGGAAATGATGGAGAGGAGAATAGTTATTTAATATTTGGAAAGGATATTACCGAAAGTTATCGAGCACAAGAGAAGCTAAAAGAAAGCAGAGAACGATATCAAAAAATTGTAGAATCTGCAATTGATGGAGCATTAATTATTGATGCAAATCATTCAATAAGATATGTTAATAAAGCTACATGTTCAATTTTAGATATTGAATATAAAGAGTTGATTACTCTTACTGCTAAAAGCATTGTTCATAAAAAGTCCCTTGAGGAATTTGAGAGTGCAATACAAAAAATAAGTTCAGGAAAGGATTATAAGGGTGACTTGGTATTGACCAGAAGAGATGGATGTAAAGTTGAAGTTGAGTTAGCAGGTACTTTAATCTACATGGAAAATCAGTCGTACTGCTACTTTACAATACACGATATATCAAAACGAAAGAAGAATGAAAAAGCGTTAGCAGAGAGTGAAAGAGATTTTAGAGCACTAACGCAAAACTCACCAGATATAATTCTTCGTTTAAATAAAACGGGAGAGGTGTTATTCTTTAATCAGGCTTTTATCAATAGGTTTAAATTTTTAAAGTCAGACAAGATAATTGGAAAAACTTTACATAAACTGGATGTTTTAGATGATTTGGTTGGTCCTACATGGCAAATGAAGTTAAATGATGTCTTTCTATTTGGAGAAAAACTGTCGGTAGAACAAGGCTTTAGTGGAGAAGAAAAAGAACTTTATTTTGATTGGATTTTATCACCAGAGAAAAATGAAGAGGATAAAGTAGATACAGTTTTAGCTATTGGAAGAAATTTAACACCAAGAAAAGCAGCAGAAAGAGAATTAATGTTGGCGAAAGAAAAGGCAGAAGAATCAGATAAGCTTAAATCAGAATTCTTAGCTAACATTAGTCATGAACTAAGAACACCTCTTAATGCAATAGTTGGATTTTCTTCTTTGTTAAGAGGGCAACAGATTCCTCCTGGTGAGATTGATGAATATGTTGATGTTATTCACAAAAACTCAGATAGCCTAATGAGTTTGATCAATAATATCATCGATGTTGCAAAGATCGAAAGTGGGAAGATATCAGTTGTAAAAGAGAAAGTAAATATTGATGAGTTGTTGCAAGGATTATATAACGATTTCTTACCAAAAGTTGAGATAGAACATAAGGGAAGAGTAAAGCTATATTATTCAAAACCAGAAGAAAGTGGATTTAAATGCATGACCGATCCAATACGGCTAAGGCAAGTATTAGTTAATCTAATAGGTAATGCTATTAAGTTTACCATAAAAGGATTTGTAGAATTTGGATTTAGTGTAGAGCGTGGTAATTTGAGATTTGTTGTTAAAGATACTGGTATTGGAATTTCTGAAGCGAAGCAGAAAGTTATTTTTCAACCATTTAGAAAAGGTCAGGATGATTCAGATAAAATTTATGGAGGCACAGGAATTGGCTTGGCAATATGCGAAAAATTGGTAAGGGCTTTAGGTGGGGAAATAGGTCTGAGCTCAGAAAAAGCAAAAGGCTCAGAGTTTTTCTTTACACATCCAATAGAAGGTAATGACATTTCTACAAATGTTCAGAAAATAATTAAAATTTCTAATCCTATAATAAATAAGAACTTTCATTGGCCTAATAAATTAATGTTACTAGTAGATGAGAACAGTAGTGCTCATTTGCAAATGAGAAAATTTATTGAAAAAACCGGAATAACACTTGTTTCTGCACGTACTGCGGCTGGAGCAAGTAAATTACTAATGAACAGGTCGGATATTCATTTGGTACTGATGGATATGAATTTTCCAGATTCTGATGGTTATGAGTTAGTTAGTGTAATTAAAGGTTTAAATAAAGGTTTACCTGTAATTGCATATTCTGCGACGGCGGTTAATGGAGAGAGAGAGAGGTTAATTAGTGGTGGTTTTGATGCATGTATTGCGAAACCTGCAGATAAAGTAGAGTTGCTTACATTAATGGATCAGTTCTTAGTTGAAGCGTAGGGAAATAATAGGATATCTAATAATTCTGTTTGTAGTAAAAGCTCAAATTTTAAATAAAAAAATGTGTATCTCTAAAGCTTTTGAGATACACATATATAAAATGAGTTACTTGGCGAAATTACCTGGTCGCCTTGGTCATTAAGATCATTATTTTCTGAAAGCATAACTGTACTCTTTATTTCCTGAATTAATACTTATTACATATTCTCCATTTGGTAGTTCAGAAATATCGAATTTACCTGAATAAGTAGAGTTTCCAACAAAACCTTTTTCGAAAATTTCTTCACCAATTGCATCAGAAATAGAAATACCAAAAAAGTTACTTCCAAAAGAAATATGGCTAACATAAAGCATATTGTCTACTAAGTGGAAGAATGCTTTTAATTGCTCTTCTGTCAATACTTCTTTAGTTGAAGCAACTAATTTGTGATCAACAATTTCAAACTTTTGAGAAACTTCATCAACTCCTTTAGTTTTTAAAACAGCAGAATACTCACCATCTTCAAGATTAGAGAAGTCAAGAATTTTTTGAGCAAATCCAGATTTGTTTATCCATTCTTTATAAACAGTAAATCCTTCTGCATCTTTAATGCTAAAAAGTGCAACTTTGTTTACAGGATTCGAAAGAGAAACAATAGAGTAATCAGTGTCCAAATAAGGAAGTACAGAAACATTAGCGGCAGTTTTACCACCTTCACCAGCAAAAGTTGCAGTTGCAACAAAGAAAAGCATCATTCCAAATACTAATCTCTTCATCATTTTAATTGTTTTCATTTTTTTTTGGTTTAATTTATTAAACAAGTATCAACTTTTATTGCTTGTTGACGATGTAAAAGTATATACTTAGTTTGAGACCATTGCAAAAAAAGGGGGTGTCGGAGTATTCCTTTTAATTTTATTTAAGACATTCTATAAAAACATACGTTTTCTAACAATTTAGAAAATTACAGATAACATTAAATTAACATTGCGAACATCCGTTAACAAAAGGGCTCATATTTAACAAATCGTCATAAATGAGGTGTTGAATTGTTAAAAAAGTTAGTAGAAGAGTCGTATTTGTTAATGAGTGTTAGTTATTATGGTATAATATGATTTTGCGAAATAGGATAAATGTTATCTTCTTGAAGTATTTATGAAATTGGACTTATTAAAATATGCTTATAAAGTAGTTTTAAAATTATAATGATTATATTTCTTTTCTAACACATTTTATATACATGTTGAAACCTTGTTGAGGTTTTTCAATATAATGGTTTCTAGAGCGAAGGTCAAATCTAATTTTGTCTTTGAATAGATATGTATGATATGAAATTACTTTAAGAGTATATTTTTATATCTGGAGTTTAGTAGATAGATGATTATTGTTGAGTTTATATGGTGAGATTACTTTTAATATTAACATTATTACTTTTTTTTAAGCCTTTATTTTCGAAATATGAATTTTCGAAGCTAAATACAAAAACTGGACTACATTTAGTGAGAGATATTTATAAAGACCATAGAGGTTATTTATGGGTAACAAATAGTTCTGTTGGATTATTTAGATACGATGGATATTACTTAAAAGGTTATTATAATTCAGAATCGGATACAAATACAATAGTAAGTAATAGGGTAAATGTAATTTTTGAAGATTCAAAAAAACGTATGTGGTTTGGGACAGATAAGGGGGTGTGTAGGTTTATTCCTGAAAGGGAATCGTTTGTTAGGTATGATTTTAACCACGATAATAAGACCCGGTTTTCTTCAAATGATATTAATGATATATTGGAATCTCCCGATTCCTCTTTGTGGGTGTTAACATCTAATGGTCTCTATAAATATGACGAAAGTATAAATAAGTTTAAGGTACATTATAACACCACTGGTATGTCAAACTATTTTACTGGAGCTGATTGGGATAAAAATGGTAAAATGTGGTGTTGCACCTATGATGATAATGGATTGTTTATTTTTAATGAAGATAAGGGACAATTTCAATTTATTGAAAATAAAAATAAGAATGTAGAGGAGTCTGGAGTAAAAAAGTTACTAATTGATAGTGAAGGTTTATTTTGGTATGGGCACAGAAGTGTTGGGTTTGCTCAATTTTATCCAGAAAATAATGTTTTTAAGTATTTTCCAGTTTCAAGTGATGGGAATGGGGTTTTAAGCTCATATATATACGAAGTAATAGAGAGTGATAACAATGAAATTCTATTAGGGATAGATCAAGGAGGAATAAATATATATAATAAACAAACTAAAAAATTTGAATATATAACCAGTAAAAGATCAGGAAGTGGAGAATTGTCTTCAGATGGTGTGTATTCTGTGCATATAGATAATGAGGGTATTATATGGGTTGGTACTTCAAGAGGAGGAGTGTTTTATTATAACAAAAAAGAAAAATTATTCAATACCCATGTTTATAATAAAATTCCAATAGATGATGATGATTTTTATATAGAGTCATATTTTCCATCTTATGGTTTCCATTCGTGTTTTTTAGAGGATTCAGAAAGCAATATTTGGATTGGAACTGATGGAGGTGGTGTTAATATTTTTGACAGAAAGAAAAAAAAGTTTACATGTATCAATAAAATATGGGTGAATAATAGATATGATGAAATTAAAGTTATTCGTTCTATATCAGAAGATCAGGAAAAAAATATATGGTTCTCCCAATGGGAAGGTGAGATTGTAAAATATAATAGAAAGAATGGAGAATTTACTTATGAGTATTTCGACAAACCAGAAATTCGTGATGTAAGCTCAAATATTTCATGGAGCATGGCAATCGACAATAAACAAAGGTTTTGGATTTCTTATGCTTTTGGTGATGTTGTGGTATATAATAAAGAAAAAGAATTACAGCATCGTTTCTTTGTTGGAGACTCAGCTAAATATATGAATTCATTAATATATGAATCACCCAATAAAGATATTTATGTGATGTCTGGTAAAGGTGTTTTTGTATTTGACGAACAAAAAGAAGAATTAAAAGAGCTGGTTTCTCTTAGGGAATTGGTTTCCATGGATTTTGATGATGCTGGCAATATTTGGATTGCCTCGTCTTCTGAAGGGGTATATAGCTGCGACAAAGATGGTAATAACCTTAAACATTACCCTTTCTTTAGTGAGAATGGCTTCACGTTAAGGGGGATTGCGTATTCTAATGATCATATTAGTGTAGCAACAGGATCGGGATTAATTTTATATAATATTATAAATGATGCAGTAAATATTTTTGATGAATCAACTGGAATTCAGGGGAATCAGTTTTTTACTCAATCAGTTTTAAAAACAAAGAATCAAGAAATATTTTTTGGAGGAAATAATGGATTCACATCATTTTATGTTGATAGCATTACACCAAATAAAATAATACCATCAGTTTATATTTCTGGATTGTTTGTTTCAACAGACGAGCTTGAGCAAGATTACTCAAGATCTCTATTAAAAAATACATCAATTGTTAATGATAGTATTTCGCTTGATTGGAAGTCAAATATGAGGATGGAAATTTCTTTTGTAGCATTGAATTATACATTCCCTTTAAAAAATAAGTATAAGTATAAATTAAATGGTTTTGATACAGATTGGAATTATACAGATGCTTACAATAGAATGGCCTCTTATACAAATTTACCTCCAGGAAAATATGAACTTAAAATAGTAGCATGTAACAATAGTGGAGTTTGGAATAGTGAAGGAGCTAGTTTATATCTTGATATTTTACCACCCTACTGGAAAACAAATTGGTTTATAGCTTTTGTTGTGTTAATAACAGCTGGTTTAATATACTTAATTGTAACACTAAGGTTGAAGAAAGTAAGTATGGATAAAATATTACTACAGGAAAAAGTTGAGGAGAGAACCAGAACTATTGAAAAACAGAAAGTAAGGCTAAACTTAAAGAATAAGGAATTAGCTATTAAACAGGAGGAGTTACAAGTGCAGAATGCTGAACTTTTTGAACATAGAAGTAATTTACAGAAACTAGTTGATGAAAGAACTAAGGATCTTATTAGTGCGAAAGAAAAAGCAGAGGAATCGGAAAGGTTAAAGTCAGCTTTTTTAGCTAATATGTCGCATGAAATAAGGACGCCAATGAATGCTATTGTTGGTTTTTCAGGTTTACTTAATGATTCATCTCTTAAAGATTTTGAGCGGGAAAAGTATATTACCATGATTACAAATAATAGTGATGCACTTTTACATTTAGTTGAAGATATTCTGGATTTTTCGATGATTGAAAGCAATCAGATGAAAATCTCTAAATGTAGTTTTTTCATTAATAATATGCTTAGTGGTGTAATTGAATCTTTTTCTGTATCTAACAATAATAATAGAGTTGATCTAATTTTAAAAAACACTATTGAAGATCTAAACCTTACTTTGCATTCTGATGAATATAGGATAATTCAGATTTTAAATAATTTAATTAGTAATGCTTTAAAATTTACATTTGAGGGTTATGTTGAGTTAGGTGCTAAAATTCAAAATAACATAGTGGAGTTTTATGTGAAAGACACGGGAGTAGGAATGACTAAGGTGGAGCAGCAAAAGGTTTTTAATCAATTTGTAAAAATTGAAAAGCATAAATATCAGAATAAACGTGGGATAGGTCTTGGATTATCAATATCAAAAAGGCTGGCGGTTTTATTAAAAGGAGAATTGAGTGTACAATCAAAGATTAACGATGGTTCTGTGTTTTCTCTTAAATTACCTATATATTAACAGTGGAATATGGTTAAAATCTTCCTGTTAATGATAATATTAAGTTTCTTCCTGGAGCACTAATTCCAGAAGCAAAAGTTTTATAGCGAATGTCAAAAATATTTTCAATTGAAGCTTGTAAAATAACTGAATCAAACAATTGATATTGTGCTGCAATATTATAGGTTTGCCATGCAGGAAAACCATCCGGTGTTCCTTCTTCTTCATTATCTTCTCCATAAGGTGACATATCTTCAAAACTTTTTTCCCCTTGGTAATTTACATAGAATTCTGTTTTGAAATTTTCTGTCTTATAATTTGCACTTATTTTTCCAAATATGGGGGAGATATGCCCTAATGGTTCTCCTGTAGAGCTTACCTTTCCATGTGTATAATTGATGGTTGCATTAATGGTTAAATTATGTAAAGGTTGTGCATGTGCACCAGCAGAGAATCCTTTAACAATAGCTTTGTGCTGATTGCTATTAATATAAATTCTATGCATATCGCCATCATATTCAATTGAATCATTGCCTTGATATTCTCTGACTATAGCATCTTTTAACCAAGTGTTATAAAGAGCAAGGTTAAAAATCAAGTTTTCATTATATAAGCTTTTTGCTGCAGAAAATTCTATGTTAAATGCGTATTCGGGTTTTAAAAAAGGATTCGGCATACTGATTTCATCATTTTTTGCTCTTATCTTCCCATAATCATCAACATTAGGAACTCTGTAACCGGTGGCGCCTACACCTGAAAATTTCCAGCTATTTCCAGGTAAATATACAATCCCTATACTCGCTGATGGAGCTTTATTATTCATTTCAAAATCAATAATTGTAGGATTAAATAGTTTTGTGCTGTCAAACTTTGAATCGTACCTAAAATATCCAAACCTGGCACCAGCATTTGCACTTAATTTGTCATTGAATTTTTTGTTATAACTTATATACAATGAGTAAGCCTGAAATAAACTTCCTCCATTAGGATATCTACTGGTTGCGTCAGAAATTTCTTCGGTTTCAATATTAGTGCTTTGGGCATGAGATCCCATGTCATTTACCAATACTTCAACTCCATAACTTATTTTATTTCTATTGTTGAATTCTTTTACAAAGTCAAGGTTTAAACTATAAACATCCAAGTATTCTTCTTGTGAAGTTTTATCAGATTTATTAAATTTTCTTTTAAACCTGGATTCCTTAATGTTTTGATAAGCTACAATAGTATTTAACGAAGTAAAAAACTTGGTATCTTCTTTTAATCTACTATTTATAGATGCGAAAAGTCTTTCTTGTGGACCATAGTAATATTGTGCAAACTTTAGTCCATCTCCGTTGTAATCATTTAATTGGTCAAAACGATTTATGTTTGAAGAAGTTGAATATTGAAAGTTAAAGATAAGCGCATGCTTATGGGACCAACTAAACTTAAACTTTTGTAAAAAGTCATATTGCTGATAACCTGTATTAGGTTGTGTATATGGATCAGAATTAACCATCATACTGTCTTTCCCATTAATTCTTTGGGCATAATGAAAAACTTTACCCCATTCATGAGAATCATTATCGAGGTTGTTTAGCTTGTTTTTACCTATGGTTATATTACCAAAATCACTATAAGTAAAGCTGGTTAAGGAGCCCCAATGTTTAAAACCACCATTTATATTAATATTTGCTTTCTTTGAGTTGGTTGCACTCATGGTTTGTATTGATGCTTCGTACGACATTACAACCATTGTATCGTTGGAGAGTACAGGATCCTTACTAAAATAACTAACAACCCCACCTAGGGCATCACTTCCATAAATAACAGAAGAAGGACCAAAAAGCACTTCTGTTTTTTCTAATATATTAGGATCTATAGTTATACTGTTTTGTAAATGACCACTTCTATAAATTGCATTGTTCATTCTAACTCCATCCATAACTAACAAAACCCTGTTGGCTTCAAATCCTCTAAGAATAGGACTGCCTCCACCTCCCTGGCTTTTTTGAACTGCAACAAAACCACTACTTGTTAAAATATCAGCTCCTGTAGGTGCATTTTTAAATTCGATAGACCGTGGCTGAATTGTTTCTAGGAAATATGGAATATTCTTTTTGCTTTCTTGCATTCTGGATGCAGAAACAACAAATTCATCAATAGTAAATACTTTTGGTGATAAATAAACTGTTTTGGGTGTTGAGGTTTTACGGGATAGAAAATATAATTCGTATGCAGGATGTTTAAACCAAAGAGACGAGTTTCTATTAAAGATGGATACATTAACAACACCATTGTCATCAGTTCCAATAATACTACTTTCCTCTTCATCAAATACCATAACGTTTGCAATTGGAAGACGCGTTTCCGAATCAAACACTTTGATTTTTTGAGAAAATGAAGGTTTGGATATAAAGAATAAAATTAAGATTGTTAATCTGAAAAAAAATTGCATTGTTGTTTAATACCGTTTTATTGAAACATACTTTTGGCTGCCTCTGCCATTCCAAACTTGTCGAAACCGCATTCTCGTTGTAATTCAGTTTGAGTACCATGATCGATAAACCTATCTGGAACACCAAGTTTTTTTACTTGTGCCGAATAACCATTTTCTACCATAAACTCAACAACAGCAGATCCAATCCCTCCAATAATCGTTCCATCTTCAACGGTAATGACTTTTTTATACTTTTTAAACACACCGTGCAATAATTCTTCATCCAAAGGCTTGGCAAATTTTAAATCATAAAGTCCTGCACTAATATTTTCATTTTCGAGAGCTTGACATACTTGTTGTGCTTTGTTTGCAACAGGTCCAAAGGTCAAAAATGCCAAATCGTTTCCGTCTTTAAGTTTCTCACCTTTCCCAATTTCAACCTTTTTTAAAGGAGTTTGCCATTCAGTTGTAGTTCCAATACCTCGTGGATAACGTATAACGAAAGGTCCCATATCTTTAAGTTGGGCAGTATACATTAGGTTTCGAAGTTCTTCCTCATTTCGAGGGGAGGATACAATTAAATTCGGAATTGGCCTGAAAAAGGAAATGTCAAACACCCCATGGTGGGTTGCTCCATCAGCTCCAACCAAACCACCTCTGTCCAAACAAAACACTACGTTTAATTTTTGTAAAGCGACATCATGTATAACTTGATCATAAGCTCTTTGCATAAATGATGAGTAAATGTTGCAAAATGGAACTAGCCCTTCTATTGCTAATCCTGCCGAAAAGGTAACTGCATGTTGTTCTGCAATTCCAACATCAAAAGCACGGTCAGGCATTTTTTCCATCATTATATTTAAAGAGCAGCCGGTAGGCATTGCAGGAGTTATTCCTACAATTTTATCATTTTTTTCGGCTAATTCTACTATCGTATGTCCAAAAACATCCTGGTATTTTGGAGGTTTAGGCTTAGATGAAGTAACACCAATTTTTTCTCCTGTTATTTTATCAAATTTAGCACCGGTGGCATGCCATGCGGTTTGGTTTTCCTCTGCGAACTTAAATCCTTTACCTTTTATTGTTTTGCAATGTAATACTTTAGGTCCAGGAATATTTTTAAGATCTTTAAGTACTTTTACTAAGTGATTAATGTCATGGCCATCAACTGGTCCAAAGTATCTGATGTTAAGACCTTCAAAAATATTGGATTGCTTTGTAAGCAAAGATTTTATGCTATTGTTAATAGCTACAATTTTATCTCTTGAGTTGGGGCCTGTAATTTTTAATTTTTCAAGTCCTCTAATAATTTCAGATCTTATTTTATTGTAGGTGTGGGACGTTGAAATATCTACCAAATAATCACTAAACCCCCCAATGTTTGGGTCGATGGCCATGTTATTGTCATTTAAAACGATAAGCATGTTTGATTTGACACTGCTAAGATTATTTAAACCTTCAAATGCTTGGCCAGCAGTCATACTACCATCCCCAATAACAGCAACTATTTGTTTATCTTTCTCATTATTCTTTTGTGAAGCAATTGCCATGCCTAATGCAGCCGAAATAGAGGTAGATGAGTGTCCAACTCCAAAAGCATCGTATTCACTCTCAAAAATATTTGGAAAACCGCTAAGACCGTGATATTTCCTATTGGTATGGAAGCGATCTTTCCTGTTGGTTAATATTTTATGTCCATAAGCCTGATGACCAACATCCCAAATAATTTTATCGTAAGGTGTATTAAAAACATAGTGAAGAGCAACAGTAAGTTCTACTACGCCCAAACTGGCACCAAAATGCCCGGGATTACAAGAAACAGCGTCTATAATAAAATCCCTTAGTTCATCACAAATTTGAATTAAATCTTTCTCGCTAAATCTCTTTAAATCATCAGGGGTATTAATTTGCTGAAGTAAACCTTTCCCTATGTCTTTCATTCTCTATATTTGGGGTGAAAATTTGTTGGGCACAAATATAATATTTTGGGGTGAATTAAATGTATAACAAGTTTGTAATGTCTATAAAAAATAATAACCTATTTTTATGATCAAATATATTAGTCATATTTGGAATCTTATTTTTACAAGGTTTGTATTATATCTTTAAGGTAGTGAAGTGATTATTAGTAAACAAGAAAAAATGAAGAAACATATATTTTTTTCAACTATTGCAATTTTAATAATGCAATCATCATGTATTCCTTTAAAACAATATCAGGAATTACAAGAAAGAGAAAAAGAGAATAGCTCGGAGTTAAGAAGATTAGAGGAGGATTATAGGAATGCAGAAGTGGATAATGATGAATTGAAGGCTGATATTAAGCGATTTAAAGAAAAGGTTGCCAAATTGGTTAATGATACTTTAAGGTTATCAAAGCAAAATTGGAATTTGAAAAATCGTAATAAAGAATTATTAACTCAATATAATGAATTTTTATCTGGTTATGGAGTTGATAAATCTTCTGCAGGATCAAAAGAATTGTTACAGCATTTGCAGTCGTTACATGAAGAATTACAGAAAAGAGAAGATGCTCTATTTAAATCGGAAAGAGAACTTGTATTAAAAAAACAACGACTGGAAACTGCTTCTTTAGATTTAAAATCTATGGAGGGAGAGTTAGAAGAAAGAAATAGAAGATTAATCGAATTAGAGAAGGCTTTAACAGAAAAGGATTCGTTAATGAATGCACTAAAAAATACTGTGGCAAGCGCATTAACGGATTTTGGTAGTGATGAACTCGAAGTTCATATAAAAAATGGCAAAGTCTATGTATCGATGGAGGAAAAACTGCTTTTTAAATCAGGTAGTTATCAGGTTAGTGATATTGGAATTAATGCTTTAAAAAGAATTGCGGGTGTTCTTGAACAAAAAAAGGACATCAATGTATTGGTAGAAGGACATACGGATGATGTTCCATATAAGAGTACGGTGTTATTAGATAATTGGGACTTAAGTGTAAAAAGAGCTACATCTGTTACCAGAATTTTATTACAGAATGCTAATGTAGAACCATACAGGATTACTGCATCAGGTAGAGGAGAGTTTGTTCCAATTGAAAGTAGTAAAACTCCTGAAGCTAGAAGAAAAAATAGAAGAACAGAAATTATATTATCTCCTAATCTTGATCAAGTATTTGACTTATTGGAAAGTAATTAGGTTATTAAAATTTTATTTAGTTAAAGTTTTTTTTATTTGGGAAACTTTTACTTTGATTAGGTTTATAAACCTAATCAAGTTATATATTTCTCATATTGGGTGTATATTATACAAGGATAATAAGGTGTGGGGAAAGCCCAGTGCATTAAGTATCGAGCCTATTAATGTTTGTAATTTAAAATGTCCCGAATGCCCAACTGGTTTGCGTACTATAAAACGACCTAAAGGTATGATTTCGTTGGATAGTTTAATGCAAATACTAAATAAAACCAAACATCACCTTTGGTATCTAAATTTGTACTTTCAAGGTGAGCCATTTATGCATCCCAATTTTTTTGAACTAGTTAAATTGGCAAAAAAAGCTAATCTGATTACAGAAACATCAACAAATGGGCAATATTTATCTCCTGAATTTGCAAGAAAAACAGTAAAAAGCGGTTTAGATTCAATTATAATCTCATTGGACGGAACAACTCAAGGTGTTTATGAGAAGTATAGAGTTGGAGGAGAATTAAATAAGGTTTTAGAAGGAATTAAAAATTTAAATAAAGCTAAGAAGGATGCAAATAGTAAAAAACCTTTAACAACGGTTCAATTTTTAGTTTTTAAGCATAACCAGCATCAAATTAATGATATTAATAAACTGGCTAAAAAATTGAGAGTTGATAATTTAGAAGTAAAAACTGCTCAAATCTATAATGCTGAAACAAAATTGCATCTTATACCAACAATTAATAAGTTATCACGATATGCGTTATCAAAGGATGGTTTAGTGGAGTTTAAAGGGAAAGTAAAAAATAACTGTTGGAAAATGTGGAGTAGTGCTGTGGTTACTTGGGATGGGAAGATGGTGCCTTGTTGTTTTGATAAAGACGCCAATTACAACATGGGAAGTTTAATAAAGAGTAATGCGGGGGAGGTTTGGTATGGTTCAGGATATAAGGAGTTTAGGGGTAGGGTGTACTCGAATCAAGAAGATGTTGATATATGTAGTAATTGCCCGTTAAGTAGAAAGCAATAATTTGGTAAGTTATTTTTATCTGATTAATTGATAATTTTTGATGAATTAAAATTTGATATAAGGTTGAAAGTTCTACCTTTATACCACTGTTTTTGGGGGGTGGATTCTAAACGCAGGAGTGAATTGAACCTGCATTTTTTGTTTTATGATAAAGGAAAAAAGTAAAACTACAAGAAAACTTGATATTTGGATTAGGAGGAAGTTGGGACCAACAACTGTGCCTTCAGGGGGAGGTTTTAGGTACTGGCGAGAGAGAGTTTTTCATTATTTTGTATTAGCTTTAATAGCCATTGGTTTGGTGGCATATCTTTATTATACTGTTTCATTTTTACAAAGTGAAAGTTACTTATCTGCTATTTTTAGCACTTTTATTTTTTTTAGTTCACTAATTGTAGTAATACTAAAGTCGTTACCATTTCGATTAAGAGTAACATGGATATTAATGTCTTTATATTTTTTGGGATGTTATTTATTTGCCATGAATGGGCCTGTATCGTTAGGGCTTGTAATATTGTTATCCTATTCGATTTTAGCAGGAATGTTGCTTGGAAAGCAGGCTGGGATTTATTCTGTTTTTCTAAATGTCGCTATGTTTATTGCACTTGGAGTAATACATTGGATAAAAATATACCCTGTAGCAATAATACAGACTACAGATTATCAGGTCTATATAAGTTTATGTACATTATTTGGGTTAATTAATATTGCTACGCTTTTTCCTTTAGTTTCGTTTATTAATGGTATGAGTTTCAATTTTAAGAAAGAAATGAGATACCAAAATATACTTGGTAAGGAACGAGAGAAACTGATGCGTGCTGTTGTAAAAGCAGAGGAGTCTGATGTATTGAAAAATTCTTTTCTATCAAACATGTCCCATGAAATTCGAACACCAATGAATGCTATTTTGGGATTTAGTAATTTGCTTTCACATAAAGAAATAAGCAATCCGGAAAAGGAAGAGTTTGTAAACCTTATTAATTTAAATGTAAAAAATCTATTGACTATTGTTGAGGATTTAATTGATATTTCTAAGATTGATAGTGGACAATTGCAAATTAGAAATGCATCGGTATGTTTACATAGTATTATGCAAGATGTTTACAATAATTATTCGAATGATATAAAAAGGAGGGGGCAGTTAAATATAAAGCTGTATATGAAGGAAGGAATATCTGATAGAAACACAATGGTTTTGACAGATGGGCAAAGATTAAAACAGGTATTGGCTAATTTGGTGGGTAATGGAATTAAATTTACAGATAGAGGATTTGTTGAGTTTGGATATAAACTAAAGAATGAAGAATTACTTGAGTTTTATGTAAAAGATACTGGTATTGGTTTGCCGGTTGGAAAGGAAGATAGGATTTTTGAAAGGTTTTATAAATTCTCGGAGGGAAGGCAAACGTTATATGGAGGTACAGGAATTGGGTTGTCATTAGTAAGAGATTTGTTGGATTTAATGGGAGGTAAAATTTGGGTTGAATCTGAGCCTAAAGTTGGGACAACATTTTACTTTACAATTCCTTATCATAAGGTTAGCAATGTAGGTAATAAATTAGATAATAGAGATAAAACAAATGTTTATAATTGGGAAGGAAAAACTTTCTTAATTGCAGAAGATGAAGAAGATAACTTTAGGTATCTGGAGGTGGCTTTATCAATATCTAATGCAAGTTTAATATGGGCCAGAACAGGATTGGAAGCAGTTGATATATTTAAAAGGATTGACAAAATTGATCTTGTATTAATGGATATCAAAATGCCTGAGATGGACGGGTATGCTGCAACAAGGGAGATAAAGAAACAAAATGGAAAAGTTCCTGTAATTGCGCAAACAGCTTATGCAATGTCAGAGGAAAGGGAAAAATCAATTGTGGCAGGTTGCGACGATTATATTGCAAAACCTATAGGGTACGAGGATTTACTTAGTAAGATTAATAAGTTTGTTCCAGGATACAATTTGCAGGAAAAGAGTTAGTTAAAATAACTAACTCTTATAAGTTTTAGATAGTTAATATATCTTTCTCTTTTTTAGTTACATGCTCTTCAATTGACTTAGAATATTGATCGGTAATTTTTTGAACTTCCGCTTCAGCATCTTTTTCTAAATCTTCAGAAAGCCCGTCCTTTTGCATCTTTTTAAGCTCGTCATTACATTCTTTTCTAACTGTTCTAATGCTTACTTTAGCATCTTCAGCTTCTTTTTTAACTTGTTTAACAAGATCTTTACGTCTTTCTTCGGTCAATGGAGGAATGTTAATACGTATTAATTCACCATTGTTTTCTGGATTTAAACCTAAATTGGCAGCTAATATAGCTTTCTCAATAGGAGTAATCATTGCTTTTTCCCATGGTTGAACAGCAATAGTTCTAGGATCAGGAGTGTTAACATTAGCCACTTGTTGAAGAGGTGTCATAGATCCGTAATAATCAACCATAACGCCTTCAAGCATTCCGGGATTAGCTTTGCCAGCTCTAATTTTAATTAGCTCGTGCTCAAGGTGTGAAATGGCTTTATCCATCTTGTCCTTAGCCATTTCCATTAATATTTCAATTTCTTCTGTCATAGCCTAATATTTACCATGTGAATTGTGTATTAAATGCAAAATATCATTGCATTTTCAATAATATCAACGCAAAAGTATAAAACTTTAATAGAATTAAAAAGAAATTGAATATAGCAAAAAAGAGAAGAAAAATTACATTTTAGGTGATTTATTAGGAATAGTAAAATAGAATGCGGATCCAGCTCCTTCTTCTGACATTACCCAAATTTCACCATTTAAAATGTCTATCATTCTTTTTACAACAGAAAGTCCAATTCCTATTCCGCTGTACTCCCTAGTTAATGATCCATCATGTTGTGTTAAGACATTAAAGATATCATCCTGATAATCTTTTTCAATTCCAATACCAGTATCTTCAACATAGAAAAGATAATTATTAATTCCGTATTTTTTGCACCCAAATTTAACGTATCCGTTATGCGTAAATTTAATAGCGTTATTAATTAAATTCTCAAATATGTTGTTTAAAATCTTCTCATCAGTATTAACAAAATCTATTAAGTCGTATGTTTCAACTTCGCAATTGATTTTTACCTCAGGCTTATTACATAATGGAAATTTGTTAGTTATTTGTTTCTCTAGCTTGGTAAAAAAAGGATTAAGTTGTATTTGAGTGATTTGAGGTTCAATTTCCTCTTTTTCAATTCTGGAAAAATCCAATAAATTATCTACCATATCTAGTAATTGGACACCACTTGTTTCGATATTGTTGATGTAGGTTTTAATAGTTGGATCTTCAATCATTTTAGCTAAAATCTTAGAGAATCCAATAACTGCGTTTAAGGGAGTTCTAAATTCGTGAGAAACAGAAGTTAAAAATTGACTTTTAACATTATTTGCTTCGTCAGATTCGTATTTGGATTTTAATAACTGACGTTCGTTTTTAATTCTATGAGTTGCATCGTGAGCATATGCTGCATAATGAGTTATACGGTTGACTTCGTTTTTAATCGTTTTAATTTTAACTTCAACATATACAAATTTTCCATTGGCATGTTTAACTCTAATTATAATATTACTTTCTTGATGATTGGTTGAGTGTTTAATCGCTTCCCATGTTTTATCTAAATCGTCATGGTGGATAAATGTATACAAGTTAGAGTTGATTAAACTTTGATAATCATAACCAGTTAGTTTTTTGCAGCTGGGACTTATATAGAGGCAGTTAACATCTGTGTCAAACAGTAATTGAACCTCAGAGGAATTCTCGCTTAATACCCTCAAATTTTCTTTTTTCTCAAAAAGTGAAGTGTAGTTTTGTTGGTGTGTGTCTGATTTACGAAAAATAGCGAAAACAGGAGCATTATCTTTTAATGAAGTTAAAGTGAGATATAATTCTACACAAATAATATTGTTCCGAACATCTATTAATTTAAGATTAGTTTGAGTAAAAGGTTCTTCAATACTTAAGTTTGATATATTTTTTGATACAATTTCTTTTTTCTTGTATGATATAAAACAAGATATATGATTTCCTCTTAAATTTTGCTTTTGATAACCTGTAAGGTTTAAAAAACCATCAGAAACATTTTTTATTATACCATTTTTGTTCAAGTATAAAAAGCAGTTATTTTGTTTGAAGCCTTCTTTATCCATGTTTAAGAGTGCACCAAACTTTTCTGACAAATTTAAAATAGGAGAAAGAACTTTCATAAAACAATACTTTCGTAAAGAGTATTTATATAGTTAACGTTTTATTTTGACGCAAAAAATGTTATTCCATTGATAATTATAATATTTCATATTGAATCAATTGGAATTTAATTTAATATATTATTACAACACTGTTTATATTGATTTTGGTAATAAAATAATATAACTAAATTGTGCAGTTGATATTGTTTTATAAAAATCAATAAATTACGGGTTCGAATATAGTGATTTTTTTAAACATAATTTATTGAGAAGTGTTGTGTGTAAGGTATGTTATTGACCAAGTGTGTGTTGTATTTGATTAATTAATAGTTAACTTATCGTGAATGCTTAGATAGATTTTAAATAAAGATTTTTTTCTTTAATATCGTTGTGAAAATTGGTTAACAAACTACCTTTGCAGTTTCTAATAGGTGATTGAAAATAACTAGAGATTTAAATATAAAACTGTATGAGTAATTTATTTAGTTCCTCAATTGGAAAAAAGCTTGTGATGAGTTTATCGGGGCTTTTTTTAATTACCTTTTTGGTAATCCACTTATCAATAAATTTGCTTTTATTAGTAAAAGATGGTGGAGATTTATTTAATGCTGCAGCCCATTTTATGGCAACAAATCCAATGATTAGGATTATGGAACCTCTTTTGGGAATTGGTTTTTTTGTACATATCCTTTATGGAGGTTTGTTAACTGCACAAAACAATAAGGCTCGAGGTAATGATAGATATCGTTCGGGTAATAATACAAAAGATGTAATGTGGGCATCAAAAAACATGTGGATCTTGGGCTTAACAATTTTTGCCTTTTTAATTGTTCATGTTGGACAGTTTTGGGTTAAAATGAAAATTACCGGTGATCCTTTACTAAACCATACACATATACATGTAGGTGGAGTTGAAACCGAAGTAGAGAATGCTTATGCATTGGTAAATGCAACTTTTAGTCATTTGTGGGTAGTTGTTGTATATGTAATAGGTTCGTTAGGTCTATCATTACATTTAACGCATGGTTTTTGGTCAGCGTTTCAAACTTTAGGAGCAAGCAACGGTATCTGGAGAAAAAGGTTAACAGTTACAGGTATAGTATTCGCTTGGTTAGTTGGAATAGGTTTTTCTGCAATTGCTGTATTGCAATATTTGTTATTTCAGTAATCTTTTAAAATAGGAAAAGATATGAATTTAGATTCAAAGATACCTGAAGGGCCATTGGCTCAAAAATGGGATAATTATAAAGCAAACCAAAAATTGGTTAACCCCGCAAATAAAAGAAATCTTGATATTATTGTTATTGGTACAGGATTGGCTGGAGCTTCTGCAGCTGCTTCTTTTGGAGAAATGGGTTTTAAAGTAAAGAACTTTACTATTCAGGATTCTCCACGAAGAGCTCACTCAATTGCTGCTCAGGGAGGTATCAATGCTGCTAAAAACTATCCGAACGATGGAGACTCTGTGCATCGTTTGTTTTATGATACAGTAAAAGGAGGTGATTATCGCGCTCGTGAGGCTAATGTTTATCGTTTAGCTTCTGTAAGTAACGATATCATCGATCAATGTGTTGCACAGGGTGTGCCATTTGCTCGTGAGTACGGTGGTTTATTAGATAACCGTTCTTTTGGTGGTGCACAGGTAAGTCGTACATTTTATGCAAAAGGACAAACAGGTCAGCAATTATTAATTGGAGCATACCAGGCTTTAATGCGTCAGGTAAATGCTGGTACTGTTGAATTGCATACTCGCACAGAGATTGTTGATTATGTAATTGTAGATGGTAAAGCCAGGGGAGTTATTGCTCGTAATCTAGTTACAGGTGAGTTCTCTCGCCATTTTGGTCATGCTGTTGTAATGGCTACAGGTGGCTACGGAAATACTTTTTTCTTATCAACTAATGCTATGGGCTCTAACGGTTCTGCAGCGATTAAAGCTTACGAAAAAGGAGCTGTTTTTGCGAATCCTTGTTATGCTCAAATTCACCCAACATGTATTCCGGTTCATGGTGAATTCCAATCTAAGTTAACATTAATGTCAGAGTCCTTACGTAACGATGGACGTATTTGGGTTCCTAAAAAGAAAGAAGATGCTGAAGCGATCCGTGCAGGTAAATTAAAGCCAACGGAAATTGCTGAGGAAGATAGAGATTATTATTTGGAAAGAAGATATCCTGCATTCGGTAATTTGGTGCCTCGTGATGTTGCCTCTCGTGCAGCTAAAGAAAGGTGCGATGCTGGTTTTGGAGTTGGTGCTACAGGATTAGCTGTTTATCTTGACTTTAAGACATCAATTGAGCGTTTAGGAGAAGAGACTATTCGTGCCCGATATGGAAACTTATTCCAAATGTATGAGAAGATTGTTGATGACAATCCATATAAAGAGCCAATGATGATTTATCCAGCTATTCACTATACTATGGGTGGTATATGGGTTGATTATGAATTGCAAACAACTATTCCTGGTTTATTTGCTGCAGGAGAAGCTAACTTCTCCGATCATGGAGCGAATCGCCTAGGTGCTTCCGCATTGATGCAAGGTCTGGCGGATGGTTACTTTGTACTTCCTTATACAATTCAAAATTACTTAGCAGATGATATCCGCACTCCTCGTATGAGTGGAGACGAAAAAGAATTTGTTGAGGCTGAGGCTGCAGCTAAGGCTAAATTCGAAAAGCTGATGTCTATTAAAGGAGAACGTTCTGTGGATAGCTTACATAAAGAACTTGGTTTGGTAATGTGGGACTTTGTTGGAATGGCTCGTAACAAGAAAGGTTTAGAAGAGGCTATAGAGAAAATCGCAGCGATTAAAAAAGAATTTTGGACTAATGTTAAAATTCCAGGATCAAGTGAAGGTATGAATGTGGAACTTGAAAAAGCTTCTCGTTTAGCTGACTTTATTACAACGGGAGACTTAATGGCTCGTGATGCTTTAAATCGCGAGGAGTCTTGTGGAGGACACTTCCGTGAAGAATATCAAACAGAAGAAGGTGAAGCACTTCGTCAGGATGATAAGTATACTTACGCTGCATGTTGGGAGTATCAAGGTGAGGATAAAGCACCGGTTATGCATAAAGAAGACCTTAAATTTGAGGTTGTTAAAGTTGCTCAACGTAACTATAAATAATCTTGTTGGTCATTTAATGTTCATTTGTTAAACAAAAAAAGATGGAAAATAACATAAGTTTGACTCTTAAAGTTTGGCGTCAGAACGGGCCACAAGAAAAGGGTCGTTTTGAAACATACAAGCTAGATAAAGTATCTATAGATAGTTCATTTCTTGAGATGATGGATATCTTAAATGAGCAATTAATTAGTGAAGGAAAAGAACCTGTGGCATTCGATCACGATTGTAGAGAAGGTATTTGTGGTATGTGTTCGTTATATATAAATGGTCGTCCGCACGGTCCAGATGATCAGGTTACTACTTGCCAGTTGCACATGCGAAAGTTCAAGAATGGTGAAACTATCACTATTGAACCATGGAGGTCGGCGGGCTTCCCTGTAATCAAAGACTTAATTGTTAATCGTAATGCATTTGATCAAATTATAGCGGCAGGAGGATATGTTTCCGTAAGTACAGGAGGTGTACCTGATGCTAATGCTCTTCCAATTGCTAAGCCGGATGCAGATGAAGCAATGGATGCGGCTTCATGTATTGGGTGTGGAGCATGTGTGGCAACATGTAAAAATGGTTCTGCTATGTTATTTGTATCTGCAAAAGTTAGTCATTTGGCGCTGTTACCTCAAGGAAAAGTAGAGGCTGCACGAAGAGCTAAAAATATGGTAGCTAAAATGGATGAGTTAGGCTTTGGAAACTGTACAAACACTGGGGCTTGTGAAGTTGAGTGTCCAAAGGCAATATCAATATCAAATATTGCTCGCTTAAACAGGGAGTTCTTAAAAGCAAAGATACAAGACTAAAAATCTTAATTAAATATCGATAACGGTTACTTTACTAATGAGGTAACCGTTTTTTGTTTTTTCTTTTGAGTTTTATTTTTTTTAGGTTAAAAAGGATTCGAATAAGTTAAAATTTGAAGTAGAGTAACGTGCATGTATTTAGTGGTTTATGGAATTTTAAGATAAAGTATATATTAAAATATAATTTTTTTTTTAAATGTATTAAAATATGATTTGCAGTTACTTATATTTTTTCATAAATTCGGTGCGAATGCTTCACCTCAAAATTTGAATTAATGCCCTACAGACGATTGCCAAATACAGATCAGGCTCGATTACGTGCATTAAAGGCTGCCTTAGAAAAAGGAAAGACTAATTATCCTTATAATTTAGCATATGGCCAGCAGTTATATCATGATATTCAAGGTATACTCCCTCAGTTTGAACAGGCAGTTTCGCAGTATAATTTTAGTAAAGAAAGGCAAGCTAAGTATGGTAAGCTACTAGCTGACCAATTTAAAGAAGCAAGAATTTATGTTTCTCACTTTATACAGGTTTTAAATTTTTGTATTATTAGAAATGAGATTAAGCCTGAGATAAGAGAAATGTTTGGTTTGAATCGTGAAGATAAAGCTGTGCCAGACCTTGGAACGGAACAACAATTAATAAAGTGGGGAGATAAAGTAATTAAGGGTGAAGAAAAAAGAATGATGTTTGGTGGATCAAGGATTTATAATCCCTCCATTGCCATGGTAAAAGTAAAGTTTGAGAAGTTTCTAGAATATTACCATAATCACAAAAACCTGCAGGCTACAACTCAAAAGATGCATGAAAAGGTAATTGAGATGCGTGAAAAAGTAGATCGCTTAATTGTTAATATTTGGAATGGAATAGAAGAGAACTATAAAGATCTAAATGGTGATGATAAGCGAAATGCATGTTCTGATTATGGTGTTGTTTATATGCTTCGTAAAGATGAGAAATCTACTTCTTAATTAATGGGTTGTTTTTTAATATTTTTTCAATATTATTCTACCCACATTTCCCTCAATTACTAATTTGCTTAACCATATTATAAATACAATTGAGGATAAACTAAAAATAATAAGTAAAGTATGTGGATATTCTAACGTTGGTTCTATTGGATTAAGAGTAACATCTTCATTTTTTATATAGGATTGATATATTAAAAACGCCATAAAGTTATTGGTAAAATGAGCTAATATAGGTAACCATATATTCTTACTAATCAACATTAGATAGCCAAATATAATACCTAAGGCAAATCGAGGTAAGAAACCGAAAAATTGCATGTGTATTGCACTGAATATAGCAGCAGTAAGTATTACTGAAATATGTGGATTTTTTAGAATAGTTTGTAATACTCTTTGAATTGCGCCTCTAAACATTAATTCCTCGCCAATAGCAGGTAGAACAGCTATTATAAAAGCATTTAAAAGTGTTTGTTGAATATTAGGTGATGAAAGAAAAACCTTTGTAACTTCTAATGCTGCTTCTTCTTTGATTCTCATCCACTCTTCAATAGCAAATAACGAGTCTGGGAATTGTATGCTGTTATTAAACGTTCCTAAAAAACTAATAAAGGGTTGAGATACAACTACTGTTAAAATACATAAAATGTATACGAATATGTATTTGCCCTGAGATTCAATACTTTTTCTAGTGATACCAAAATCAGTTAAATAACAAAAAAATATTGGTGGAAGAATAAAAAGTCCAAAGCTCTGTATTATCTGAAAATACTTTAAAAAAGCTACATTGTTTAATAATAATTCAGAAGTATTTGAAATTGCATGGTTGCCCCAAAATAAAACGGCCATACCTGTACCGATTATAGAAATAGTAAACCAACTTATTAGTGTAATTAGTACCAGTAGTAATAGTTGTCTCCCACCCGATATTTGATTAAAACACCCCTTTATCATTTTGTCAAATTAATTTCTCCCCAAAATAACTTAATTATATAAAAAAAGTCCGGCTTTTTAAAGCCGGACTTTAAGTTGTTGTGTGTTTGTTAGTTTTAGAATTAAGCTAATTTTGTAGGGACTAGCTTACCAACCCATTGCTCTTTTAATTGAGGTTTAAGATGTTTTAACCTCTGTTGTGTGTCATTTTCTTTATTACAGTTCCGTATACCTGGATAGTTCAAAAAAGTTTCATAAAACCTAACTTGCTCAAAGTAATTTAATTTCACTTTAGTAGGTGTTGTTAAATAAACCTTTAGCCAAAAATTAGTAGGTTTGTTAATGTTTACAACTTGCAAGCCTTTTATTTTGTAAAAATAATCCATTACCATGTCGTCATTTAACCGGTGACTTGTAATTTTATGAATATCTTGCAAAACATTAGACTTGTTTTTCTCTGATCCGGAAAACAATATGTTCTCTATTTTGGACAAAGCCCTTTTCTCTGCTATTAGCCTAATAATCGGTCTGTGCGCCAAAACCAATGAAGTTAATACTCCAATTACCAATGCAATGATTATGTATGTCATCTCTCTCCTTTTGTAAATCAAATAATAATTTCATCCAACCCTTCGTTCTCAACTAATTATTTGTACTAAACACCGGATAAATAGTTATTAATAGTTGACGAACACTCTCTAAAACGAAACTAACAGGTGAAAAGTTACAGTTAAGTTTGGTTTAGTGATTAATTGTTTGAACAAATATTTTTAAAAGTCAAGTATTTCAAGGAGTTTTTCACTAATTTTTTTCTGGGAAATGACTTTGAATTTATCTCTCAAATGAAAAGCAAGGTATTCTTGCTCGGTTTGACCAGGAGTTGGGATTAATAATGCATTAATGTTAAGTGTTTTAATGTCCATGATTGAGCTGTAGCCTGATCGGCATATGACAAAATTTGCCATATTGAGATATGATTTTATTAAGCATGCTGGTAAGTGAGGTGTTAAGGTTATGTTTTTATAGGTTGTATAATTCGTTTTTTCTTTAACTTTTCCTTGTATTAATAATACCTTATAATTTGTTTTTTTTAGTATGGTCACAAGTTGTTTTTCAAGTTGAGTTCTAAGGGGCTCAGGGCCTGATAAAATAACTACGATTTGAAAAATTAAATCGGTATCAATATTTTTTAAATAATTATATCTACTAAGGGGACCAATAAACTTTATATGTTTGTCATGGGGGTATTTATGACTTAAATCACCGCTTAGAGAAATGCTTTCTTCTTCATAATCAGGCACCCAGCATTCGTCAAAATTTGAGATAGCATATTTTAATAACCTATGCACAGGATATTCCAGTAAAGCAAAAGGTTTAGGCAATTTTAGCATTAGCTGATGCGTTACTAATATAGATTTTACTTTATTATTCCATAAACCATAACGATTATCTGAAATAACTACATCAATTGAATGATTAGAAATTATTTTTTTTAGAAGTCTATGCTCCCTAATGCATGAGTGTATTATTTTTGGAATTAATGATATAAGTTTTAATGACATCCAATTATTTGAATATCTAACTCTTACATCTGATATTTTAATTGTTTTAAGGTGAGGGAATTCTTTAGAAAGAAGGATTAATGCTTCGTCATCGCCACCTAAAATAACTTTATGTCCATCATTTACAAGTTCAAATATGATAGGTACCATCCTGGAAGCATGACCTAAACCCCAATTTAATGGGCAAACCAGGTATGTTTGTATCGTATTCAAAATTATCCAGAAACCTGAGTTGGGATTCCAATTTCTTCAACTTTATTGGCAATTAATTTTAATTCATCAATTGGTACTTTTGTTAGTCCATCAATAGGGGTGTCACGTTCAATAGTGTATATCATTACACTTTTAGGGGATATATTTTGAATAAGTTTTAGCCAAGCATTTATATCTTTCTCGGTGGTGTTATCTATATGTTGGTTATTATAATATCCTCTTACAAACATGGTTTGAATAATTAAATTCCCTTCAAACCTTATAAGGTTGTTAACCAAATTATCTATCGAGAAACCAGCGTTGGGTTGATCTAATAATTTAATAGTTTCTTCTAATCCGGAATCAAGCTTAAGTATGTTGTCTTCTACCTTTTTTAGAGCATTAAAAACCGGAGCTTTGTATATTAATGTAGCATTCGATAACACTGCAATTCGAGCATCAGGAAAGTATTTGTCTCTTAACTCACAAGTGTCATCAATAATGCCTTCAAAATCTTTATGGATAGTAGGTTCTCCATTACCAGCAAATGTAATTACATTGGGCGCTTGACCTTTTTTTTGCATTTGTTGTAATACCTTTTTTAACTGATTCTTTACCTCTTCACGAGTAGGCATTTGAGTTGATATGTTAGATTGTTCTCCATTAAAACCGCACTCGCAATATATACAATTAAACGTGCATATCTTTTTATTAACTGGAAGTAGGTTAACTCCAAGTGATACGCCAAGTCTTCTACTTTGAACAGGTCCGAAAATAATTTTATCAAATAGAAAAGTTCCCATTTTATAGTGTAATTAAGAATACAAATGTACTTGATTTTTTATATTACACATTATTCAAAAGAATGCATTACTACAATCTGTTGTGATTTTGTTATCTTTGGCAGATTGCAAAAATTAACGCATAACAAAAATGTTGTTTCAGCAAATTGTAGGTCAGGAAGATATAAAAGAAAGATTGGTTCGTATGGTAAAAGACAATCGTGTAAGTCATGCGTTGCTTTTCACTGGACCAGAAGGAAATGGTAAGTTAGCTATGGCTATTGCACTAGCGCAATATTTAAATTGCTTAAATCCTTCAGAGAATGATTCTTGTGGAACGTGTACATCTTGTAAGAAATACTCAAAATTAATTCATCCCGATCTTCACTTTGTTTTTCCTGTAATTAAAAGTAATACGGTAAGCAGTCCTGTAAGTGACACATTTATAAAAGAGTGGCGTCAATTGGTTAATGAAACCCCATACTTTAATCAAACAACATGGTTAAATCAAATTCGTAAGGAGGGAGATAATAAACAAGGGGCTATTTTTACATCTGAGAGTTCGGAGATAATAAAAAAGTTGAGTCTTAAAACTTTTGAAGGTAAGCATAAGGTGATGATAATATGGATGCCTGAGAAAATGAATGAATCAACAGCAAATAAACTTCTTAAAATATTAGAAGAACCTTCGCAAAGTACAGTTTTTATTTTGGTGTCCAACAAACCTGATGAAATGATTTCTACCATTTTGTCAAGAACACAGCAGCTAAAAATTCCTGCTTTTACAAATAAGGATATAGAAAAGCATTTGCTAAGTAAGTTTGAAGTTTCGCAGGAAGCGGTTACAGGTGCAGCCAAGGTGGCAAATGGGAATGTTATACTTGCTGAGGATCAGATAGAGATGAGTGAGGATAATAAATTCTTTTTCGATAGTTTTATCCAAATGATGAGGCATAGTTATGCCAGAAAGGTAGGGGATTTATTAAGATGGGTTGAAGAAATGAGCAGATACCCAAGAGAAATACAGCGAAATTTTCTAAATTACGCTATTAATATGATCCGGGAGAATTATATTATGAACTTTAAACAAGAAGATATTGTTTATCTCACCCCGGAACAATATGAATGGTCGAAGAAATTTTCGCCATTTATAAACGATAAAAATGCTATGACAATTGCAGAAGATTTTGCTTTGGCAGATTCTCATATTGGACAAAATGGAAATAGCAAAGTTGTTTTGTTCGACTTAAGTTTAAAATTGATTATTTCTATAAAAGAAGGGAATTAATAATTTGCAATAAATACCAGATGTTGATTGATGATAAATTACAGATGGTAATATTATATATACTTAAGGCAAGGGCCTTACAATAAAATAGTAGAATGGAGGAAGTACAATCAAAATGTAGTACTTGCATAAACAGGTGTGGAAAATTAGAAGTGTTCGATTGGTTGGCCGACATACCTGAAAGTTGCAATGTTTCAGATATAGTTGAGATACAATTTAAAAATACAAGAAAGAGTTATTTTAGAAATAGCAATGGATTAAGGCTTAAAAAAGGTGATGTTGTAGCTGTTGAAGCTTCACCTGGACATGATATTGGAACAGTTTCGTGTACTGGAGAAATTGCAGTTATGCAAATGAATAAAAATCGTATGAATATTAAAGATTACGATTTTAAAAGGGTATACCGTCATGCAAAGCCTGTTGATTATGAAAAATGGGAAGAGGCCAAAGGTCTTGAACATCAAACGATGATCGAAAGTCGTCAAATTTCAGCCGATTTAAATTTAGATATGAAAATTGGTGATGTAGAATATCAAGGAGATAAAACTAAAGCTATTTTCTACTACATTGCTGATGAACGAGTAGATTTTCGCCAGTTGATTAAAGTTTTAGCAGATAGATTTAAAGTTAGAATTGAAATGCGCCAAATAGGTGCGCGGCAAGAAGCAGGGAGAATTGGGGGTATTGGACCATGTGGGCGTGAGTTATGTTGTTCTTCATGGATCACAAACTTTGTTTCGGTAACTACAAATGCTGCTAGATACCAAGAGATTTCATTAAATCCGCAAAAGCTTGCAGGACAATGTGGGAAATTAAAATGCTGTTTAAATTTTGAGCTTGATGCTTATATTGATGCACAAAAAGATTTTCCTAAAACAGAAATTGCTTTAGAAACACAGGATTCTACATTTTATCATTTTAAAACAGATATTTTTAAACGTGTGATGTGGTATTCTACTGAAAAAGGTATACCTGCTAATCTTACCGAATTATCTGTTGATAGAGTAAAAGAAATAATAAATGTAAATAAGAGAGGTAAAAAAGTACGAGGCTTGGTAGATGATAAGGTAGTGGTAAGAAAAGAAGTTAGTAATCTGGATTATCAAAATATTGTTGGAGAAGAGAGCATATCTCGTTTTGATGATCCTAAAAAGCCAAGTACTACAAGAAGCAGAAAAAAAAGGAGAAGAAAACCAAATAAAAATGCTGGCAGTAACAATAAAAACTAAAGTTGCGTTCTTTGCAGTTCTAATATTTGCAATTGTATTAACCGCTTGCGGTTCTGAGGTGATTTATGAGAATTCGGTAAAAATTCCTCAAAATGGATGGCATAAGGATACAGTTGCTGTTTTTAAAAGTGAAATAAGTCAACTTAAAGAATCATACCATTTATTATTGCAAGTAAAGAATACCGACAAGTATCAATACAGTAATGTTTGGTTTTTTATTGATGCAATATCACCATCAGGTAATGTTCAACGAGATACAATAGATTGTATTTTAGCAAATCCTGCAGGGGATTGGTTTGGGAAAAGTAGTTGGAGAACAGATGATTTTACCAGTTATCACCCCTACAAAATAAATATTCAATTTCCTGAAACAGGAACTTACAAATATTATGTGGTTCAAGGTATGAGGGATACTGTATTAACAGGAGTTGAAGCTATTGGTGTTCAAATATTAAAAGTAAAATAATCTCAGTTATAAGTGATCACTTGTCGATAATCAGTTCTGATATTTTAATAATTGATCATAGGTAGCTGTAAATCGTTAATTGAAAAGTGGGTAAGAATAAATTATACAAATTTGCCAAACTAGAAACCTATCCACATGTCTTTCAAGCTTCATTTAATGAACCAACGAGAGAGGATTTTCATATGAAGGGCAAGTGGAGAAAAGAATTTTTTAAAAACAATAATCCTCTTGTTCTTGAATTAGGATGTGGAAAAGGTGAGTACACTGTTGGCTTAGGAGAATTATATCCAGAGAAGAATTTTATTGGTATGGATATTAAGGGAGCAAGAATTTATACTGGAGCTACTCTTGCATTAAATAAAAAAATGTCTAATGTCGCTTTTGTAAGAACAAAAATAGAATTAATTACTTCCTTTTTTGATGCGGATGAAATAGATGAAATTTGGATTACCTTTCCAGATCCTCAAATGAAAAAAGTAAGAAAGCGTTTAACTTCAACTAGATTTCTGGATTTTTACCGACAAATATTAAAGCCTGAAGGTATTATACATTTAAAAACAGATAGCAATTTTTTATATACCTATACCGATGCTGTCGTTAAAGAAAACAAACTGCCTGTTGAAATTAACACTTCTGATTTATACAGGAGTGATATTGTAGATAAAATATTGTCTATAAAAACCTTTTACGAATCACAGTTTTATGAGCAGGGCATTCCTATTAAATACTTAAAGTTTTCAGCGCCTGAAGAAATAGAATTGATGGAGCCGGATATTGAAATTGAGTATGATGAATATAGAAGTTATAATAGGGGGTCAAAAATGCCTGAACAAACTAAATCTGGTAAAGTGAAATAACTTAGTAATGGAAGCTGACTTTTTTCAACAGGTATATCAGGTTGTTAAATTAATACCTTACGGTAGAGTAACATCTTACGGAGCTATAGCGCGATACTTAGGAACAGCCAAAGCGAGTCGTATGGTAGGGTGGGCATTAAATAAATGTGGTTCGCAAGAAGAGCATATACCTGCGCACCGGGTATTAAACCGTAATGGTATGCTTACAGGTAAAGCAGCTTTTCAGGGAGAAAAAGTAATGGAGGAGCTATTGGTGAGTGAGGGAGTAAAAGTTGTAAATGATAAAGTAGTCGACTTTAAAAAACTCTTTTGGGATCCATTTGAACTAGATGATAAATTATAGCAACTTTATTTCCTTGTTCAATTATCTTTAAAATGTAATGTTGTATTTGTATATTTGTCCTTATTTTTAATAAAATTAAATAAAGATAACGCTAACATATTTAAATTTGTTTGAATACTTGCCAATATGAGTATTTGTTAGCGTTATTAAAAAAAGTATTGCGAAATGAGTTTTTATCCTCAGTTAGTTATAGATGCTCTTAAGCATGTTCGCCACCCGGGAAAAGGGAAAGATATTGTTACTTTGGGAATGGTAGAAGATGATATTAAGATTGATGGGAAGAAGATAAGTTTTAGCCTTCTTTTTGACAGACCAAATGAACCAATGGTACCTTCTTTGAAAAAAGCATGCGTTCAGGCTATAAAAACATATGTAGGTGAAGATGCAGAAATAGAAGGGAATATTTATATAAAGATTAAACCTCGACCGAAGGCAGAAACAATAAAACCTTTGTCTGAAGTTAAAAATATTATTGCTGTAGCGTCAGGAAAAGGAGGTGTGGGTAAATCTACAATTACCTCAAATTTAGCTGTCGCACTAGCTAAGCAAGGATATTCTGTTGGTTTATTAGATGCCGATATTTTTGGTCCATCTGTACCAAAGATGTTTAAAACAGAGGACGCTCGTCCAATGTTGGATAAAGTAGATGGTAAGGACAGAATAATTCCTATTGAAAAACATGGAGTAAAAATGCTATCTATAGGATATTTTGTAAATCCTAAAGATGCTACAATATGGCGTGGTGCAATGGCAACTAATGCTATAAAACAATTAATAACAGAAGGTAAATGGGGAGAGCTTGATTATTTATTGATTGATTTACCTCCAGGAACTAGCGATATTCATCTTACATTAGTTCAAACTCTTTCTATAACAGGTGCAATCATAGTTACTACTCCTCAGGATGTTGCACTTGCTGATGCTGTAAAAGGTATTAGCATGTTTAAAAGTAAGAACATAAATGTGCCAATTTTGGGATTAGTAGAGAACATGGCATGGTTTACTCCTGAAGAATTACCGGAAAACAAATATTTTATATTTGGAAAGGAAGGGGGCAAAAAGCTTGCGGAAGAACTCAAAGTGGAATTATTAGGACAAATTCCTATAGTTCAAAGTATACGTGAAGGGGGAGATGAAGGAGAACCTGCGGCTTTAAATGAGAACAGTGTAACAGGCAATGCGTTTAATGAAATGGCTCAAAAGGTAATGGATGTAATAGAAGAAAGAAATAGTAACTTACCTCCAACTAAAATTGTTGAAATTAAAACTCGATAATCATGGAAAACAATAATAGATTTGAAATTATTGAACAGGCCTTGGAAGAAATCAGACCATATTTGAAAGCAGATGGTGGAGATATTTCATTGGTTGAGGTATCTGATGATTTAGTTGTTAAAGTAGAACTGAAAGGTGCTTGTGTAGGTTGTCCAATGAGTTATCAAACTATGAAAAATGGAATCGAAAAAGTAGTTAAGAGGGCAGTTCCAGAGGTTAAAGAAGTATTGGCCATTGATACAAAGTAAAATTTTACGAATGAAATCTGAATATTTTATAAAAGCCGATTTAATTATCGGCTTTCTTGTTTAATATTGTAACGTATTTTATTTAATAAGATGAAGAGAAAATATAAATACATTGGATTTGATGCCGATGATACTATTTGGGAAAATGAAAACTATTTTAGAGAAACAGAGCATAAGTTTGTCGAGCTAATGTCGGATTATTGCGATGAGAAAAGCGCAATGGATGCTTTGTATCAAACCGAAATTGATAATTTAAAGGATTATGGATTTGGTGTAAAAGGTTTTATACTTTCGATGGTTGAAACAGCAATGAGGTTAAGCCATAACAAGGTTTCAAATTCTGATATTACAAAAATGATTAACCTTGGAAAGGAATTGCTTAATAAACCGGTAATATTTATTGATGGTATTGAAAATGTGCTAAAGAGCTTGTGTGCTAAAGGTTACAAATTAATTGTTGCAACTAAAGGAGACTTACTTGACCAAGAGAGAAAATTAGCTAAAGCAAATATTGAAAAATATTTTCATCATATTGAAATAATGAGTGATAAGCAAGAAGCTAATTATGAGAAATTATTAGGTCATTTGGATATTGAACCAAAGGATTTTTTGATGATTGGTAATTCATTAAAATCAGATGTGTTGCCAGTAATTAATATTGGTGGAGCGGCAGTACATATTCCATTTCATACTACATGGGTACATGAACATGTTGAGCACCCGGAAGGACTCAAAAATTTTTGGGAGCTTGAGAAAGTATCTCAACTAGAGGAGGTTTTAGGTTTGTAATAAAAGATTAAATCAATTAATTGTCACTTTTTATTTCATTATCTTTTTCTCGCTTAATCATGTTATAAATGGTTGATTTTCCAATGTCTAATTTCTTTGCAACTTTTAGCACATTGTTGTCATATAAACGGAGATAATGACGAATGATCCTTTCCGTATATTCTTTAAGCGTCATTTCTTCAGCTAAAATATCTAGTTCGGTTGTAGTTGAATTAAAAAGGATATTTTCTTCATCAATTTGATGATTGTTTGACATTACGGCGCTAAGTTCAATAATGGCTTTTAGTTCTCTCACATTTCCTGGGAAGGCATAACCTAATAGTTTCTTTTTTGCTCTGGAAGTAAAAGCCATAGGATCAAGATTGTTGTCCTTGCAAAAACTATTTAAAAAAAACTGACTTAGTGTAATAATATCGTTCTGTCTGTCTTTAAGTGGAGGTAGATGTATTGGCAAACCAAGTAAGCGATAATATAAATCCTCCCTAAAATTACTTTTCTTTACCTCCTCCATCAAATCTTTATTGGTTGCAGTAATAATTCGGGTGTTAACTTTAATAACATCATTACCTCCAACACGAGTTATTTCGCGCTCCTGCAGTACTCTTAAAAGTTTAACCTGAAGATTAAAATCCATTTCACCAATCTCATCTAAAAAAATTGTGCCACCTTCAGCTTCTTCAAACTTACCTTTTTTAGTTAGGATGGCTCCCGTAAAGGCTCCTTTTTCGTGTCCAAAGAGTTCACTTTCTATCAGGTCGCGCGGAATAGCACCCATGTTAACAGCAATAAAAGGTTTTGATTTGCGAATGGAATTATAGTGAATGGTTTTAGCAACTAATTCTTTACCTGTTCCTGTATCCCCATATATCGAAACATTAATATTGGGTACTTTTACCGCTTTTTCGAGCAAAGTAAAAACTTCCTTCATCGCAGGGCTATCTCCAATAATAGCATTACCAAAGTTATATTTATGAGCAATTTCACTTTTAAGTTGTGAAATTTCGTCCATTAACTTTTTCTTTTTACGGATGTTGTTAACGCTATTTAAAAGTCTATCTTTTATATTCTCATCTTTGGTAATATAATCATAGGCACCTTCTCTTAAAAGGTTAACCGCAGTAGTAATACTATCTTGGCCGGAAATTATAATTACTTCAATGTCAGGATTGTACTTTTTAATTTTTCTTAAAATTTCGTCTCCAGTGTAATCAGGTAGGCCTAAATCTAATGTTACAACATCGGGATTGTCTGGCAAATGTTTAAAAAATGAAGCTCCGTCAAAAAAGGTGTCAATCTCAAAATCTGGATTTAGAGAAAGTGAGTGCTCAATTAGTTTATTAAAAACTCGATCGTCTTCAACTACATGAATTTTCATTAATAGCTAACTTTTTGTGATAATTCAAATATATTTGCTTTTTAAAGATTTGCCATCTGGTTTAATTATTAAAACCGAGATTAAAAAAACAAGGTACAATATATAAAATTGTTTTTGGCAATGGCAGATTTTTCAATTTTAGATATAATATTTTTGTTTAAAGGTAGTTTTAATTGTGTTGGAAACTTGCCATATTCATTTTGCAATAATGGATTCTTATTTATAAAGAGATATAATAAGTTTGAGTCCATTTAAAAACTATTGATGAAAATTGGCAAATGAAAACCAAATTTAATACGGATGAATTTTAAAAAGACATACTTTCTGTGTTTACTTATTGTTTTGGGTGCTTGTTCTACAAAAAAGAACACTCGTTTAAGCAGAGGATATCACAACTTAACGGCTCATTATAATGTTTATTTTAACGGAGTTGAGAGTTTTAAAGAAGGAGTTAAAGCAATTGAGGATGGAGTAGAGGATGATTATACGCAAATATTGTCAGTTTTTCCTGAGTCAAAGAAAGGTACCGAATCAACTGCAAGTAGCCAAATGGATAGGGCTATTGAAAAGGGGACAAAGCTTATAAAAGTTCACTCCATACGAAAAAAACCAGAAAAAAGGCGAGATGATAAATCAGTAAGATATCAGAAATTTTTAAGTCAAAATGAGTTTAATAAGTGGGTTGATAATGCTTATTTGCTCATTGGCAAATCTCATTTTTATAAAAAAGATTATTACATAGCTCAGCAAAGTTTTGCTTATATGTACAGGGAATTCCAAAAAGGCCCTGAATGGTACGAAGCAGAAATTTGGGATGCTCGTACTGCTATTGAACTTGGTGATTTTGCAAAGGCTAAAATAATTCTTGAAAACTACGATTTGGAAGGAAATGCTCCAGCCAAATTATTTGGTCGTTATGCTGCAGCATACGCCGATTACCATATTAGGCAGGAACAATATAAAGAAGCTATTCCATATTTACATGAGGCTATTGATGGAGCTTGGTCAAGATTTTATAAAAGACGCTTTAATTTTATTTTGGCTCAGCTCTACGAAAAACAAAAGGAGTATACTAAAGCTAGTGAGGCTTACGAAGCAGTTATTAAATCCAATCCTCCGTATAAAATGGCTTTTAACGCTAAAGTAAATCGTGCCGGAATTATGTTTGAAGAAGGTGGATTAGAGGCTGTGAAAAAAGAAATAAAAAAACTATTAAGAGATAAAAGGAATAGTGATTACGAAGATCAAATATATTATGCTTTAGCTAAAGCCTATAAGGCAGAGGATCAGGAAGAATTGGCGATGGAGAACTTTCTGTTGTCGATAGAAAAGAATACGGATAACATGCACCAAAGAGGATTATCGTATTATGAAATGTATGATATTTTTTACGTTAAACCTGAATATAAGCCTGCATTTTACTATCTCGATACTGCGGTGATTAATTTGAACGAATACTTTCCTGATTTAGATGAAATTAAAGAACGACACGAAAGTTTGAGTGATTTGGTTGATAACATCAATATTGTAGAGCGTGAGGATAGCTTAATGAAAATAATGGCGATGCCAGAAAAGGAACGGCTGGCGTTTATAGATAATCAGATAAAGAAAGAAAAGGAGAGACAGGAAGCGTTAAAAAAAGCTCAGGAAGAAGCGGCAGATGCAGGGAGTGATTTTTTTGATCCATCTTTAAGCCAATCTTCTGCAGTTCAAAATCAAGGAGGTAAATGGTATTTTTATAACCAAACCTCTGTTGGTATGGGTAAGCTTGAGTTTGAGAAAAAATGGGGTAGAAGAAAATTAGAGGACAATTGGCGTAGGGTAAATAAGCAAGTAGTTGTTGAAGAGCCGGAGGACTTAGGAGATCCGGATGATGAATTTGGAGACCCTGAAGATGGATTAGGAGAAGATGGGCTTCCAAATGATAGTATTGATGGAAATAAAGCCTTACTTGATGCTATTGAAAAAGAAAAAGAAAGCGATCCTTTAAAAAGGGAGTCATATTTAAAAGATTTACCTTCTAATCCGGAATTGTGGATTGCTGCGCAAAAACGTATACAGGAGGGATTATTGAATCAAGGATTAATTTATAAAGACGAATTGCAGAATATACCATATGCAATTGATGCTTTTGATGAATACACAAAAAGATTCACCAAAGAGAGCTTGTATTTAGAAGATGTATTAATGAACTTGTATTTATGCTACGAAATACAAGAAGACAATGTTAATATGGCCAGGATAAAGAATGAGCTCATGAAAAGGTATCCTGATGGAGAATTTACGGCTTATTTAAATGATCCTGATTATTTTGAGAAGCGTAAGGCAAGAGAAAAGAAGATAGAAGAGCTTTATCAACAGGCTTATGCTAATTATTTATTTAATGATTTTAATTCACCAATTAGTAATTTAGGTCAGGTTATAAAAATTGATGAGGAAAATGAGCTTATTCCAAAATTTAAGTTTTTAGCAGGTTTAGCTTATGCCAAGCAAGGTAAATTTGTTCAATTTGAAAAAGAATTAAATGAGGTTAAGGATAACTATCCGGATAATGAAGTGACTCCAATTGCAATAAAAATTTTGGAACTTTATGCAGATGGTAGGATGCCTGTAAAAGGACCAGTTAGTTCTAATTTAATAGACTTAAGACAAAATGAGTTTGTAAAGGAGCAAAAGGAACTGGGGTATGAAAATGTAGCAGATAACATACCAACAGCATACACTGTCGATCATAAGAATTTGCATGGTTTAATTTTAATTGTAAACCAAGAGGCTGATGTTAATAGGTTGAAATTCAACATTGCAGATTATAACTTCTCTAAGTTTTTATTGAACGATTATGAGATGAGTAGCGCTAAATTACCAGATGGAAGTCCGATATTTATGGTATCTGGTTTTAAAAATAGATTAGAAGCATTAGATTATTTTTATTCTATACGAGAACGTAAGGATATCTTCGAGGTGGATAATTTAAAAAGTAAAGGTCTTTACGTGATACATGGTAAAAACTTGGAATATTTATTGTCATCTGGAGACAAGGAAGGTTATGACATGTTTTTTAATAAACACTATTTATCAGCTGAGGCTTTTAAAAATTTGGAAATTGAAAGACGTCAAGCCGAAAGAGATGCTATTGAAGCTGAAAAATTAAAGAAATTAGAAAAGCAAAAAGAGCTTGAAGAAAAGCAAAAGCAGATTGAGTTAGAGTCGAAAGAGAATATTAAAGAGGAAGTAGGAGTAGTTGAAGAAGAAACAAGGGGAACAGAAGAAGCTGAAGTTAAACCTACTCAAACTAAGCAAGCAGTGAAAGAAGATACAGCAAAGGTTGTTCAAAACATTAATAATATTCAAAAAGATTCTCAGAAAGAGGAAGTTGTTGAGCAAGAAATAGTTAAGGAGGGTGCGATAATTGAGAAACCATCAACAGAGTTTATAGTTGATGAGAGTATGCTGAATACAATTGTTTTGTTTAAAAAAGGAAGAATTAATACAGAAAGAACGGCAACGGTATTTAAAAATTATACAAAAAGTAATTATGGAAGTAAATATACTGTAGAGTCGGATAAAATTGCTGAAGGATACTTTTTTATAAAAACCAGTGGTTTTTCAAATAAAGAAGATGCAAAAAAATATATAGAGAAAATAAAGTTAAATAGCTTTTTAATGCGTGAGATATCCCGTACAACTAATTATTTATGGATAATAAGTAACAATAATTTTCACAGGTTAAGCAGCGAAGAGTCATTTAAACTTTATCACGAATTTTATAAATCAAATTATTAAGAGAGGACTATGGTTGAGGCAAAAAAGGTTAATATTTTATGGGTTGATGATGAGATTGACTTATTAAAGGCTCATGTACTTTATTTAGAGGAAAAAGGATTTGCCATTAAAACAGCAACCAATGGTCAGGATGCACTTTCGATTGTTGAAGAAGAAAGGTTTGATCTTATTTTTTTAGATGAAAACATGCCAGGCTTAAGTGGTTTAGAAGTGTTAAGTAAACTAAAAAACTTGATGCCGGAAGTTCCCATAGTAATGATTACCAAGAGTGAAGAGGAGGATATTATGGATCAGGCTATTGGGAGTAAGATTTCAGATTATTTAATAAAGCCGGTAAATCCAAATCAAATATTATTAACTATTAAAAAGCATGTTGATCAGCATAGGCTTGTAGCAGAAAAAACAACCAGTAATTATCAAACCGAATTTGGTAAAATAGGGTTAAAAATAAATGACTCATATACATTTAACGACTGGTCGGAAGTTTATAAGCAATTGGTATATTGGGAAATTGAGCTAAAAGAAACAAAGGGCGAGATGGATGAGGTGCTAAAAATGCAAAAAACAGAGGCGAACCATGCATTTACCAAATTTGTTAAGAAAAACTATGTTGATTGGATAGGTGGTGTTGATGATGATGCGCCAATGATGTCTCATCAGTTAATGAAAGATGTTACATTACCATTGCTGGATAAAGGAGAAAAAGTGATAATGCTGGTAATAGATAATTTTAGGTTTGATCAATGGTTAATGATTAAGCAAGAAATTTTAAAATCGTACCGGTTAATTGACGAAGAGATTTATAGTAGTATTTTGCCTACTGCGACTCAATATGCACGCAATAGTTTATTTTCGGGATTAATGCCTGACCAAATTAAAAAGATGTACCCTCAATTTTGGCTCGATGAACATGAAGAAGGTAGCAAGAATCAATTTGAGGATGAATTGGTAGGAACTTTTTTTGATAGGTTTAGGAAAAAGTATACACACTTTTATCAAAAGATTAGTAACATGGATTCGGGGAAGCAATTAATGGATAACTATTCCAATATATTGCAAAACGACCTGTCAGTTGTAGTTTTCAATTTTGTAGATATGTTATCGCATGCTAGGACTGAGAGTAAGATGATAAAAGAACTAGCCTATGATGAGTCGGCTTATAGATCTTTAAGCAAGTCGTGGTTTATGCACTCGGTAATGAAAGACTTGTTAGGTAAATTAGAAAATGAAAATATTAAGATAATAATTACTACCGATCATGGTACCATTAGGGTTAAAAATGCATTAAAAGTTGTAGGGGATAGAAATACAAACACTAATTTGCGTTACAAACAAGGTAAAAACTTAAATTACAACCCTAAGGAGGTGTTTGAAGTTACAAAACCAGAAGAACTTCAATTGCCTAAACTAAATGTTTCAACCAGTTATATTTTTGCTACAAATGATGACTTTTTAGCTTATCCAAACAATTACAATCACTACGTGAGTTATTATAAAGATACATTTCAGCATGGAGGAATCTCGATGGAAGAGATGTTGATTCCTTATGTTGTATTAACACCTAAGAATATTTAATACATGTGTACATTTATTATCCCATCTGTTGATAAATTGGATCAGATAGCAGAGGAATTCATCAAAAAGTATAATCAACCTGCAGTATTTTGTTTTTATGGGTCGATGGGGGCAGGGAAAACAACTTTTATACAAGCTTTATGCGAAAAACTTAAGGTAGTTGATGTTGTTAATAGTCCGTCGTTTGCTATTGTTAATGAGTATGATACAGAGGTGGGAGATCAAATTTATCATTTCGATTTCTATCGTTTAAAAGAAGAAGAAGAGGCGCTAGATCTTGGTTATGAAAACTATTTTTATTCAGATAGTTACTGTTTTGTTGAATGGCCTGAGAAAATTGAGTCCTTACTTCCAGAAAAAAGATATGATGTAAAAGTAACTGTGCTTGAAGATAATTCGCGCCAAATTGAAGTGAAAGATTATATAAATTAATTTTGGAATGAAAATAGGTGCACCTTAATAAATGATGCACCTAAATTCTCCTCCCGTATAAAATCAATTACTTTTTAAAGATTGTTCCATCTTCGTTATAAAGGAAATATATCTTATTTCCTTCTGAATCTTTCACAACAAGTTTGTATACAGACTTGCCTTGCGAAGTTTCTGCTTTTTTTGCTTTTGAAATGGCTACTCCTTCATTATCCTTATTAAATGCATCTTTAACAGCTTGAGGAATCTTCTCTAAAGGTATTTCTTTAAATTCTAATTCGTTCTCAATAACATTTTCAATAGAATTACCGAAATGATTAGCAGCATTTAATAAAGACGTTGAAAACCAAGCAATGCTCATGAGAATTAATGCTGAAAAAATAAGTTTTTTCATGGTTTTAAATTTTTAAGATTTATAAAAGAATTATTAGTTATGAATTAATAATGATGTGTTAAAATCCATACCAATAATTATTTACATTAATGGCTTTGTGTTTAATTGAATGATAAACAGGTGAATAAAATAGGATGTTTGTTTTTATGGAGAAATAGAATGTAAGTTGGTGTGGAATTTTTTTTACAGAATGTTGATCTATATGGTGTATTTGTTCAACATTGTTATGAATTTAATTAGGGAAAAATAAAAAGGGAGGCTTTTGCCCCCCTGCTCTCCCTGGTCGCCAACTTCCCAACATTGCTTACCTCATCCCTGGCGACAATATCTTTATAACATACTGAATATATAAGTGTTATATAATATTTCGATCTATACTTAAAACACCAAATTGTACGACATCATTTTATTTATGTTCCATTTTTTTAATTTAAAAATGTAATTTTTTTAGTATGTTTTATAACTTCCCAGTGATTATCAATGAATGGTAGCTTTCGCTCATTAAAAAGTAATATTGTTAGATTAAGAACTTAATCATATCTTAAACCGAAAATCTACAATTATGGAACAAAACTCTAGTATGCCTCCTATTTATATTGTTTCAGGAGGAAAAGGTGTTGCTGGTCATACCTTGGTAGAATCAATGCTTATTCAATATCCCGACCATAAAATACCTGTAATTATTGAACCTGAGGTGAGTACACAGGAGCAAATAGATAAAATTACAGATAAGGTTATTGAGAAAAATGGTGTAATTGCGCATACTATGGTGGATCACATAGCACGCAGAAAATTAATTGATGCTTGTGAAACAAAAAATATCAGACATTTTGATTTAGTGGGGAATATGACAGATTATTTGGATACTGTTTTAGATATGAAACCTGTTGAACAACCTGGACTATATCGGTTAAGGGATATGGAGTATTATCGCAGAGTTAGGGCTATTGAATTTACCATGCAACACGATGATGGTCAGCATACAGATAAAATAGCAACTGCTGATATTGTGTTGGCTGGAGTATCAAGAACAGGTAAAACTCCATTGAGTATTTATTTAGCTATGTTTGGTTGGAAAGTTGCCAATGTACCTATTGTACCTGGCACGCCAATTCCAGAAACTTTGTTTCAGATAGATCCTAAGAGAGTATTTGGATTAACAATTTCAATGACTTACTTAATTGCTCAAAGGAGTAGCCGTGTTTCGAGAATACATATGGATCCTAATACAGACTATATTGATAGAAGGAAAGTGCGAATGGAATTAGATTATGCAGCTAATCTTTTTAAAAAAGGAGGTTTTACAGTATTAAATATCACAAATAAGCCAATTGAATATTCAGCTAATGAAATTCTTACGATTTTAACATCACGTTTTGGAAGTGATAAGTGGAAAAAGGATGAAGACCATCATTAAGTTTTAAGAAGGTTGAATTAGATAAAGTAATTTAAAGAGGTTGTTTCGGAATGATCAACCTTTTTTTTATTAATAAAATTTTTATGAGCGATGTTTTTAAGTGTAAGAAAATGATTAAATATGAGTGTTTTGGAATGATTTATCCATCGAATGTTTAATAAGAATATGTAAAGATTAAACAAAAATTATAAAATGCTGTTTTAATACAGAACAAAAGTTCAATAAGGTAGTTAATTGCTTAAATGAATTCTTCATTTAATTCAAATGAAACTTGATATGAAAGATGTATTTGTTAAAACAGTAATTAGTAATCCTAAGCCTATTACTGTAAATAGGTTAAATGGATTAAACGGAACAGATAAAAGTCAATTTGATTATTTAAAAGAATATGTTGGTGAGAAATTTCAAAAGAAATATCCATTAAAGGATTTTTTAACAGCATGGATTGAATATAATCATCTTCGGGATTTTAAAATTTCAGATAATGTTGAATCTGTTGGAGGAATATCAGAAGAGGCACATTATATAATGAGGGTAATAACTGAATATCATATAACCCAAGCATTTAAGGCAATGAAAATTAATATGGATGATCCCAATGTAGGTGGAGAGAAAGGTACACCATATAGAGTTGCTAAAATGTATTGTGGGGATAATTTAGAAGATGATTCGGAATTACTATCGGGAAGATGGTCAAATAGGCCTCAAATTGCTAGTTTCCCAAATGAACAAGGGCAAAAATATCCAATTACAAAACGAGTTGATATTGTATCTGTATGTTCTCATCACACAGCTCCATTTAGTACTTTATTTAGGGATGGATCTTATGCTGTTATTAGTTACATACCAGATGAAAGGGTTCTTGGGATCTCTAAACTACAAAGGATTGTTGATTGGGTAGCCCGAAGAGGTCATTTACAGGAGAACCTTACTAAAATGATTTATGATGAAGTAAGTATTGCAGCAGAAACAGCTTCGGTATATGTAAAGTTAAGTGGTTTAGTTCATACTTGCGAATCCTTAAGAGGCACACAAAGTAACGAAGGTGCATTTACAAGTGAATATTATGGTGGGAACTTCGAAAAATATGAACTTCGCAGAGAAGTAAGCAATCAATAGTAATAAGACAAACATTCAAAATAAACTAACCAATGATTATTAGGAAAAAATTTAAGTTTGAAGGTGCACATATAGTTCGCGACTGTTCAAGTGATAGATGTAAGAAGTCTTTGCATGGTCATAGCTACGTTGTTGAAGTATTTTTAACTTCATCAAAGCTCGATTTTGGCCAAATGATATATGATTTTGGTTTGACTAAAGGAACCATTAAAGATATTGTTGATAGTTTTGATCATGCATATGCTATGTGGGACAAAGAGTCGGATGAATTTAAATCATTTATAAAAAGTAATAGTGATAGGTATATCGAAATGCCTGTAAGTCCCTCTGCAGAATGTTTTGCATTAACTTTTCTTTTCATAATTGATAAAATATTAAATGCTACAGAATTTAAGAATGGAGAAGGAGAGGTAAAGGTTCATTCAGTTAGAGTACATGAAACAGAAACAGGATATGCAGAAGCCTTTAGGGAAGATTTAAAGTGGTTTAATTTTAAACTAAGCGATATTATATTTAGCCAAGCGGTTAAGGATGAATGGAAAGATCCACTTATGTACAATAAGCTAATGTCCTACCACAGCAGTGAAAGTGGTAAAAAACCTTTTGAGAATCCTACAGTCGTTAGATTGTTTGATTAATTAGGTTTGTTGTATTACGCAAGAAAGAGCAAGTAAATGACTTGCTCTTTTTAAATGAGTGATAATAGAAATCTTACGATGTAATAAATACCAAAAACAAATAATATAGTTGTTGTTATGGTTAAAAAGCATGTTTTCCTTTCTGAAGCAACTATATTTCTTCGAATTTTTGCTTTTACTTTATCCAGCGACTCTTTATCTATGTTTTTTGAATTGAATTCAATATGATGGTTTTGTCTAATCTCTTCCAGATAAGCGTCTTTTATTTTTGAAATACGTTCAATTCTTTTTTCTCGGATGGAGTCGTTATACCGAGATCGTTTGATCATGTCAAGTATATGTCCTGCAGAACTCATAGTGTTTATTTATTAGGGATTGTTAATATAATTCTTTCCTCAGTCTTAGAATTAAGATTAAAGCCAATTTAATTATTAATTCAAATGACAATATAATCAATTTTACTTAAATAACCACTTCACCTGTTGGCATCCTCCAAAAATTCAGATGGGACGGGTTTATTCTGCTCTTCTTCTTTTGAATGGAGTGTACCACGAAGTGGTTAAACCCGCAATATGCATTAGAAAATCTATTACACATTGAAATTACTTCAAAACAAGACACTTCGTTTCTTCACTTCAACTCACCAGAACGGTGCTGTGCCTCGTTTCAGTAAATCCTTGTTTTATTAGTTTCTGATTATTGCTTCGGTCAGCATTGCCCAAGTAAAACTTGGCACTGCATTCACTTATCGCAATAATTGTACTTTCAATATTCATAACGAAGTTCTAATACATAATCCGGGTTAAATTAGCTAAAGGCAATTTTCCTGATCTTCAAAAACTTTCTTTAAAATGTTATTTAATTCATTGTTAATAATATCTTTTCTTATTGCTTTTTTTCCTATGCCCCAAGAATGAGAGTTTGAATTAATTATTACTTTGATATTGACTTCTTTGTTATCCTTAATAAGTACAAGTTCCTTTTTAATTCTATTATAAATCCAAAGATCTAAAACATGTTTATTTTCTTGTTTAATTCGAAATATGGAGTCAGCATCTTTGTATATTAATGGTGCAGTTTCTTTGTTTTTAAAATCAAAATGAAATCCAAAATTGTAACCATAATTCCTATATACTTTTTCTGTTCGTTTTTCTGTATTAGGCTGAGGTATACATATAATGGTTTCGATAGTATATGTAAGTCCTTTAAATGAGTAAATAAAAATTATGGCACATAGGATAATCAAAAAAATGATCTTTTTCTTCATGTATTTAAAAATTAGTATCAAAAGTGATGAACACGAAGATTCAAAGATACTGAGTTTTTAATTGTTTCATCTGAAACTAAGAGTTTGGTTATTTATGTGGTAAACTTAGAAAACCAGTTATCTGTTATTTAGTCTTTGCAAGAAAACGCCAAATGCTGCGTTACACTTGCCAGAAAAATACTCATTTACACAAGTTAAACTCCGTTTTTTCTGGCTTCGCAAGCCTTGTCTTTGAAGCTTTCTTATCAAAGACTTTAAGATTATTGAGTTTTCTTGTAGACACTATTTATAGTCATTAATTTTTTCTTTGAATTTATCCACATCATCAATTTTGAAGTCTCCAAAAAAGGAGAGGAGTACACCATTTTTGTTTCCTTGAAAAATAACATGACATTCATATACCTTTTTACCTTTACGGTGTATCCACACTTCAGAATCATCATCATCGTCGTCCTCCACCATTTTATAGTTTCCTTTATTCAGATACTTATATATTTTATCTTTAAAGTTGATATTTGTGTTATCATCAGGTTTAAATAAAACTAATTTTACTTCCTTCAAATCACCTGTTACTTTATGCTCTTCTCCATCTTCATCACAATCAACATCAATATCAACAAAGTCTATAAGATTTTTAGAGAAGGATAAATATGTTACTTCATCCATATCCCTAAAATCGTCAAACATTCTATCTGCAATATTTTGTTGACTAAATATGGATAGTGTATTAATACCAACTAATAATAGTATAAGCGAAAATTTAATTGAGTTTTTCATTGGTTTAAGTTTTAAGTAATAATATTAGATTATGATTACATGTTAATTTGATAACAATAGAAGGTAAGTTATTAATTTAATTTATTAGATATCACCCAATCTAATTCGTCATCAATTTCAACATTTATATTTTCAGGTACAGTAATTATCATGCGTAATTTTTGATCTCGTATTTTGCATTCGTCTCTTAATGTAAATGCTTTATCTATAGTAAGTATAGAATCGTTAATCATCCAAAAGAATTCTATATCATTACAGTTTTGAGTTGCCTGCTTAATTGATTTTCCCTTAGCTGATTTTTTAATTTCAACGGCAAAATCATTACCACTAATCAATTCAATTTTAGGTTTACCTTGAATATATATTTCTTCATCAGCAAGGTATACATCTAATCTATTTACGTCAAATAAATGGTCTTTATATTCAGGTGCGTAAGTTGATAAGTTAGGTTTTATGTAAATTGTATTATTTTTAGGTAACTCTAATGTTTCTTTTTTATATACATCCTCGGTTACCGAAAATTCTCTTGCAACTCTGGCCGAAACATAAACCAGTAGCACTAATCCTGCAATCCATAGAATAAGAGATGACCACCCAACAAATCCATTACCAGATTTAAATCGAAATACCATTTTAAATCCTAAATAAAACAGTAAAAGAATTGGAATACAGGTTACAACAATAATTCCTACTGTTGCTAAAATCATATCGGTACTCGACATAAAGTAACTTGGTATAGATGAATAATAACTACCTACACCAGAAAAATCAAAGAAAGTTATGCCAAAAGTAAATGCTAGTATTAGTGAAACTAAGGTAGCCAATGTTGTAACCATTAATATAACTCCAATTATGGTTGCCATAATTTTAACTACGGTTTGTAAAACATCACTCATAACATCAGATCCTTTAGAAAACGAGCCTGAAAAGTTTTGGTAAGTTTTTGAATTTTTAAACTTTTCAGAGACTTCTTTATATTCGTTTTTTATGTTTTGTTCCCAATTTTCATAACCAACAGGACCTTTCATTTCAAGCTTTTGTGTAATTGTTAAAGCTTTGGGCATAACAATCCAGAGTATTAAATAAACAGGTAACGACACAAAGTAAATGAAGAATGTTACTAAGAAAATAATTTTAAAAACTAATGGATCTACATTGAAGTAAGCTCCCAAACCGGAACAAACTCCACCTAAAACACGATTGTCAGGATCTCGATATAATCTTTTGCCATAAGTTGCTTTTGAATATGTGTAATAGTTTTTTGAGGAGTCTTTCTCGTCTTCATCACTTGCAATATCCTGCGGTTCACCCATAGTTGTGATTACTTCTTCTACTTCGCTTAGGGTTATTACTTCATCTGCAGATTTCTTTTTATTATTAAAAAGTTCAGCAATTCGTGCTTCAATATCTTCAACTATTTCTTTAGCCTCTTCTTGGTTTGAAAAACTACGTTCTATTTTTTGTAGATATTGATGCAACTTTTCGTAAGCATCTTCATCAATATGAAATGCAAATCCGTTTAAATTAATATATAATGTTTTTTTCATAATTGTTGCTTATTAAATAATTTGGAGTTACTTAATTTTTCTTGATTTTAACGATTTAGCAAAACATAAATACGCTTCCTAATAGAAAACTAATAACCTTAATTCCAACAACAGCCAGAAGCATAAAGGCAATGATGTAAACTATAATTTTAAATAGAGATTTAAAGATTAATCCTATAAACAGCAGAATAAATGCAAATACAACAATTCCAGGAAAATGAAACATTTGAATATGTCCGAATGGAAAATTAACATGATGAATAAAATTAGGATGGAACATATCAAAATTAATTAGGTTTCCGAACAGGATGATTGCTCCGATTATGGCCACTATAGTAATTACAGTTTTATCACTCTTAGAAAATTTATTCCACCAGCTTTCTCCTTTTTTATAGGCATTCGATTCTTTTACTTTGCTAAATTGTTTTTTTACATCTTCATATTCATTACGGATAGCTTTTTCAATATTATTGATAGTTACATTTTCGCCCCTCATCTCTAGCTTTTGTGCAGTGGTAATAGCAGCAGGAATTACAATCCATAAAATTATATATATAGGAATGCTGGTTCCAAAACTAAGAATGAGAAAAATAGCAAATGCTATTCTGATAAATACAGGATCAGTATTTAAATATGCTGCAATACCACTACATACACCACCAAGTACCCTGTTGTCCACATCGCGATAGAGCCTTTTTCTGGTTTTATTAAATGTATTTGCATAACTGCTTTGAGAATTGGTAGTTTCAGACTCTTCATCTTCAAAGTCTTCGGGTTGACCCATTTTGCCAATTACATCTTCCACCATGTTCAAGGTAATTACTCCTGATTTATTAGAGATATACTCTCCTAATAATTCTGCAATTCGGCTTTCGATATCATTAATAATTTCTTGGCCTTCTTCTTTATTTTTAAAATACTTTTCAAGTTTGTCCAAGTATTGTCTTAAACGAGCAAATGCATCATCATCAATATAAAACACTCTGCCGCTTAAATTTATATTTACCGTCTTTTTCATTTGTGTTCCTGTTTACTTATTGTTATTAATAAATGCAACAGCATCAACTAATTCTTTCCATGATGTATCTAATTCTTTCAAAAAATCTCTACCTTTTTCGGTCAGCTCATAATACTTTCGAGGAGGACCTTGTGTTGATTCCTCCCATCTATATGCAAGTAATTCAGCATTTTTGAGTCTTGTTAGCAACGGATATAAAGTACCTTCTACAACAATCATTTTTGCGTTTTTCAACTCGTTGATTATATCAGATGCGTATTTATCGCTGCTTGAAAGTATTGCGAGTATACAATACTCCAAGACTCCCTTTCTCATTTGTGCTTTTGTATTTTCTACCTTCATAACTTAACCCTCCTGTCTAATCAAGCTTAACTAATATCTTGAAATTTAATTTTATATTCTAATTGATATTTCCCTGCCAAAAGATACCGCAATAGAAGTACTGCAATTATTAAATTCGATTTGAGCCCCAGCATTTTCAATCTCATCAATAATAAAATCTACATCATTATTACAATGTCTTCCTGCAGTTGGTGCTATAGCAATCAGCATTAATACTAAAGTTAAAGCCGATAAAATCATTAATATTTTGTTATTGAGCTTTTGCATTTGTAAAATACCTTTTTAAACATTGAAATTGGTATTACAAATATATGTCTTTTAATAGGTACTATGCAATGCATACTACTATATTTTTTAAATGCAGACGAGTTAAAAAATGTTAAAATAATAATATGTAATTGTGTGTTAGTGGATTGCATCTGTTGGATGTGTGGGTAGTATTATTTGTCTTCTTGAAAAGATATTAAACCTAATTGAAATAGTACTTTTTTAAGATTGCTAAATAGTCTTTACAAGCTACATCTCATAAACAAAAACAAGTAAAAACATAAAATTTTGTTACTCATATGCGGCAAATATAAATTGCTTCATAAGCAAAAAAGAGAGTAGTGTTTTGAACTTACCTTATTAATTGATATTAAAAAACGCGAAATACTGCGTTGCGCTTACCAGAAAATTACTCATTAATACATTATCATCTGGCAATTATCGAAGTGTTTTTTCTGGCTTCACAAGTCTTTACTTTGGAACTTTCTTATCACAGACTTTGAAATTATTGAGTTTATTGAAGGGTCTAATGTGTTGGTAATGAGGATTTATACAAAGGCTGCAATTAAGGATTAATGCAAAAAAAAGCATTTGCAATTATTGCAAATGCCCTATATTTTAAAATATTTTAGTTTAAAACCTTTTAAAGCCAATTATCTCTCTAACCTCTTTAACAGTTTTTTCAGCACTGGCTTGTGCTTTTTCTCTACCCATGCTAACAACCTTGCTTAAGTAGCTTTTATCTTCTTTAATGGCTTCAATTTTTTCTCTAATTGGAGTTGTAAAGTTGATAATATCTTCGGCTAATTGCTTTTTTAAATCTCCATATCTAATCTCGCAACTTGCATATTTATCTTTAAAAAACTGCAAAGTATCTTGCGTGGAAACAACTTCCATTAAAGTAAATAAGTTTTGAATAGGTTCAGAAACCGGGGAGTTTGGTTCTGTTGGACCACTATCGGTTACTGCTCGCATTACCTTTTTTTGTAGAGCTTTAGGCTCATCAGCTAAGTAAATTCCATTTCCTTCTGATTTACCCATTTTACCTGATCCGTCTAATCCAGGAATTTTAACTAAAGCTTCGCCAAAATTAAAAGATTGAGGAATTTTAAAATATTCTTGTTTGTACATATGGTTAAATCGGTTAGCAAATTTTCTTGTCATTTCGAGGTTTTGCTCTTGATCTTTACCAACAGGTACTTTATCAGCTTTATGTATAAGAATATCAGATGCCATTAAAACAGGATATGTTAGCAATCCTGCATTTACATTTTCGGGTTGTTTACGGGCTTTGTCTTTAAAAGAAGTAGTACGTTCTAACTCACCCAAATATGCATTCATGCTCATAAGCAAACTTAATTCTGCAACAGCAGGAACATCACTTTGGATATAAATAGTTGCTTTTTCCGGATCTAAACCACAAGCTAAATATTCAGCAAGAACCTGACGTACATTGCTGTGTAAATTATCTGGGGTTGGATGCGTAGTTAATGAGTGATAATCAGCTATAAAAAAATAGCAATTATATTCATCTTGCATACGTAAAAAGTTTTTTACGGCTCCAAAATAATTTCCTAAGTGTAAGTTTCCGGTTGGTCGAATTCCGCTTACTACCGTTTGCATGTTATATGGGTTTAAAATGTTTTCTTAAAATCTTAGATCGACAAAAATCGCAAAATTTTCTTAAAACATGGGTGTTAGTTCAATTATTTAACCATTAAAATAATTATTACCCATTATTCTTAAGGGATATAAATATCATTTTCTCCTAATAACGTGTAAGGAATATATAATGCTTCGACTATTGGGTAAAATTCAACTAAACTCAATAAATATGAAGCATTTACTCTTAGTCTTAATTGCATTTTTAGTCGGCCTATCCTCTTGCTCAAGTGATAATCAAGAAGAATTTTATAATGCTGAATGTGATACTGAAAATGTAACATTCTCTGCTACAGTTAAACCCATTATTGATAGAAATTGTAAAAGCTGCCATTCGGCAGGTAATGCATCGGGAGGTGTTGCACTTGACACTTATACCAGTATTAAAAGCAATGTAGATAATGGATCGTTAATAGGCTCAATAAAACATTTACCTGGTTTTAGTCCTATGCCTCTGGGTGGAAAATTAGACGATTGTACCATTGCAAAGATTGATGCATGGATAAACGATGGAGCTCTTGATAACTAATCATGTACTTAATATATCTCAAAAACATAGAAAATGAAGAACTTACTTATAATAGCAATTGCATTAATTGTACCTGTGTCAATTTATTCTCAAAGCGATGACGATCTGATAGGTGATTTATTGGAAAAGGAAAGCTCCATTGTTAGTAGTACATTTAAAACTACACGAGTAATTAACGGTCATTCTATTGAACAACCAGCTAAAGGAGAGTTAGATTTTAGAATATCTCATAGGTTTGGAAAGCTTAACACTGGTTCGTATGAGCTTTGGGGATTAGATCAAGCAACTATACATTTTAGTTTAGAATATAGTCCTTTAGATTATCTGACAATTGGTGTTGGAAGAAGTAGCTATAGAAAAACTTATGATGGTTATATTAAGGCTGCTATTTTAAAGCAACAACAAGGTATACCTGTTTTTATATCGTATGTAGCAACTTCCGAAATAGTAACACTTAAAAATGAACTGAAAGATTACAAACTTAAGCATAGAGTAGGATATGTTCATCAGTTATTAATTGCCAGAAAATTCTCAAAACAATTTAGTGTACAGGTTTCTCCATCCGTTGTACATAAAAATTTAGTTCCAGAAGCGGAAATGGATAATACACTGCTTTCGTTGGGAGTAGGAGTACGATACAAATTAACTAAAAGATTAAGTGTTAATGCCGAGGCTTTTTTTACAGATTTTGGAACAGTACCAGAGAATATTGAATACTATCACCCCATTTCGTTAGGCATAGATTTAGAGACTGGAGGACATGTTTTTCAGATAATGCTTACCAATAGTTTACCAATGAGGGAAATAGGTTTTATCTCAGAAACAACTGGTGATTTCTTTAAAGGTGATATCCACTTAGGCTTCAATATTTCCAGAACGTTTAATCTTCACAAATAAACTTTACCATGAAAAAAAAATTTATTCTAATGATGCTGCTGCCTTTTACATTTTTACAGGCACAGCAAAAGTTTATCACTAAATCTGGTACTATTAGCTTTTATTCCCATGCTCCTTTAGAAGATATAAAAGCTAAAAATAATCAGGTAGCTGCTGTTTTAAATACAACCGATGGTTCTCTCACTTTTGCTTTGTTAATACAATCGTTCGAGTTTAAAAAAGCATTAATGCAAGAGCATTTTAATGAGAATTATATGGAATCGGATGATTTTCCTAAATCAACATTTAAAGGTACAATTGTTGATTTTGAACCTTCTATGACCAAAGATACAGGGAGTAAAAGTGTTAAGATAAATGGGGAATTAACCATACATGGAGTGACCAATCAAATTAATGCACCAGCGACTTTAATGGTTAATAAGGGTAATATAATTGGTCAAGCTAAATTTATTGTTAAACCGGAGGATTATAATATAAAAATCCCTAAAGCGGTTCGTAATAACATTGCGAAAGAAATTGAAGTGACAGTAAATATTGATTTAAAACCTCACTAAATACTAACCGTTATGAAAAGGAAAAACATTTTTTTACTTCTGCTTGTAATAGCAATTGGTGGAGCAGTTGGAGGTTATCTACAATACAATAAACCTCACAAAAATTATGCAAAGGCAAAAGCAGATATTAGTATTAACGCACAGGAACTTTATAGTGCTTTTGAAAAGGACGAAACTGTAGCTAATAATAAATTCTTATCAAAAGTATTGGAAGTTGATGGTGAGATTGTAACTATTCAATCAAATCCTAATGGATCTATCACTATTGCTTTAATAGATGAAATGATGGGTGTGTCCTGTACATTTGACTCTGTATATGTATTTAAAAATCAATCTCTTTTTGATAATTCTGAGAATAAATCTACAGTTAAAATAAAAGGCCGTTGCGACGGTTTCCTAACTGATGTACGTTTATCAAAGTGCTCCTTTGTTATTCAATAACACTCTCTTCTTATTTATTTAACCTTTAAATTTTAAAACATGAAGACAACTTATGATTTTTTTAAAGTGACGGCAATGATCTTAGTCTTGTTTACTTTCGTCGCATGTTCCGATGACGACGATGATGATGATGGACCTGATGAAATCCTTATTACTCAAACGCAGCTCAACAATGCTGACAATTTTTTAATGGAAGTAACTGGTGGAAGTAGAGATGTTGATATTCCTCATAATGGAACATCTGAACCCACAGATGCAACGATAAGGCGAATTTATGCTTCACTAAATAATTTAAGTGGAACAATTCAACCAGGTACAATTGTAACTAAAAAAACTCATGCTAAAAAGGAAGATAATAGTTTGGGTGACCTGCAGGTAGCTTTTGCAATGGTTAAGAGAGAACCAGGTTACGATTCGGATAATGGAGATTGGGAATATATGATGATTCCTTTTGATGCAACTAATGATTATGGGACTCAACCTTTTGGTAATTTACCTGCTGTAAATGCAGAAGGAAGAGGAAAAATGAATAATTGCATTGGTTGTCATGCTAAAGCAGGAGGAAACGATTATTTATTTGTTAACGATTAGTTTTAAGTTAACTTTATTTACACACCCTTTAGATTTGTTTCTAAGGGGTGTTTTTATTTATATAGACTAATTAAGAGCTCCAAAGTCAATCAACAGTGGCAGAATATAATACTACCATTTATATCGATTAAGTAAAACCAGGATATAGTATTGTATGTATAGTTACTGTTATGAATATATTCAATTATTGAAAAAGGTTTTTGAAATGTATCTCGAATATGCAAGAGATATGTTCTGATACAAAACATAAGAATCTATTCTAAAAGAAGCTTTTTTATCATTTACTTGCAATAATATCTTACCTAAAATATATATAAGAATAAATTATACAGTTAAATCATAATAGGTCGTTAAAAATTACAAATAACTCAAAAATAAGCTTAGAAAATAATAAAAGATTAAAATTAGTAATAGTATAGTTATAGATTGATTATTGATAGGATTTATAATTAATTTGTAGTTATACCCCTAAAAAAATACTTACTACAAGAAAAAAGTTATGTAAAAATTATTTACCTTTAAAATATATGACTATATTAGATATGTATAATATATATTTAATTAATAACCCAAAAACCTTTTTTTAAAATGAAAACAAAATCATTGTTCATGCCAATTTTGGCGTTAGCACTATTTATTAGTGCTTGTTCAGAGAAATCTGAAAATGCTGTTGAAGAAAGAAAACTAGTAGATCTGGAAGTTTTAGCTAAGATCTCTGATTTAGGATTCAGCACAAAAGATGTTATCAAAACTGATAATGGTTACCTTGTTGAAGGTGACATTGAGCTCACAGATGAGCAACTTGAAAATGGCATTGGTGGCTTAACTATGCGTATTGCTTCGGAAGAACAGTATAGAACCACTATTACTATTACGGATTTACCAAGAGTTATTACTGTTTCGCTTTCGGGTAGTTTGCCAGATAATTTTGGGCCTGCGCTTGATGAGGCACTAGCTCGTTACAATGCTGAAGGTTTAGAAATTTCATTTGACCGTACTAGTTCTAATGGAGATATCCATATCTCAGCAGGTCCATGGTGGTGGGGTTTCTTTGGTGTTTTAGGCTCAGCAGGTTTCCCTACAGGTGACGGAGATCCTCATAACTCAATTCAAATGAGCACTTCGGCATTTAGAAATGCTAACCAAGGTTATTTAGCTACAGTTTTAGCTCATGAAATAGGGCACTGTATTGGTTTCAGACATACAGACTATATGGATAGATCGTATAGTTGTGGTGGATCTCCAGATGATGAAGGACAAAGTGATGTTGGTGCAGTTCATATACCAGGAACTCCAACGACTCCTGATGCATTGTCTTGGATGCTTTCTTGCTCTGATGGTAGCGATCGTCCTTTTAATGCTAATGATAAAATTGCACTAGATGCAATGTATTAATAATTTGTAATTTATATTATACGGTGCCCGGCAATTTGTCGGGCATTTTTAATTAGTACTTGCAATAAAACTTAGTAGTTCAAAGGCTATTTATAAAGTTGATATTTTGAATAATTATCTTCCATCTTGCAGAAAACTTTTTTAGTTTTTAACTGCTCATACATGTCCACAGTGTTTTTAATACAGAAAACCATCATCTCAATAGTTCATTAGTCATTGGTGAGATTTTCAAATTTCACAATGTTAATATAATTATGGTCATATTGGGGAGAGAGGTAAATTTTCATAATTAAAACCGCTCGTACGGGTCTGTGAGGGAGCGATAAGGTAACGAACCGCTCTACTCGGAAATAAATTATTGTCATCTGATAATATTTATTTTTGATTGGTTCTTTTTACCATCTCCATATTTTACCTCAAGAATGTATAAACCCGATTGAAGATCGGAAATATCAATTGTTTTTATTTGGCCAATTATTTCAGAAAAAAACTTAAGCTTTTTACCATAGGTATTGTAAATGGTTGCATCAATTGATTCATTAGCGGTGATTATGTTTAGGTTATCAGTGTTAATCGCAGGATTAGGATAAATAAAAAGATTGTTTGGTGTAGAAAAAAATACAGCTTCTTCATGAGTATATTCAGGGGCTCCTATTTCTTTATTTATACGTACGCGATATACATTTTTATTATTTTTAGGTTCGTTATCTTCAAGTACTATATTCATACTTTGTATAGGAGATATTTCTTGTATCTCAATTGGGATATTATCTTCCAGCCTTTCGAGCACCAATGAATTAAGATTAAAGGTTGATCCTAATTTAAGTTGTAGTTGTATGTTATCAGTTACCGTTTTAATAGGGTAAAACGACTTAATATAACAACCTGTACCTTGATTTTCGTAGTTTATGGTATATCCTTTAATACCTTCGGTGTTATTAATTACTGGAGATACTGCGAAGTACTTTGGTAAGGATTGGTCTTTTTCAAGCACAACAATTGTGTCTGATGTTTGAAAAGTTTTTTCAAGATACATATCTTTTAGCTGCCATAAAGAGTAGTTTTTAATCCCATCTATTTTTGGCCAATATAACATTAATTCATCTTCGCAATTGAAACCAACTTTTAACTTTAAAGCTTGCGAAACCAATATTGTATCGGAAATAAATGTTAAGTCATCGGTTTTAATTCTAAAGTTAATCTTAGAATTTTCATTACTTGTTTTCCATTCATAATTCTCTTGCGAAGCATCAATTGAGTTTACAATGTTAATCCATTTGTCATCATCAATAGACTTGTAATCAATGTTAATTTTCTTATTTTCACCGGCCCAGCTCCACCGCATAACAAACTCTTCTCCTGCATTGAGCTTATTTGATGATAGGGGATAAATCCATGAGAATCCTTCTTCTTCAAATTCATATACAATACTAAAGGGTTGATTATTTTTACTAAGTTTTTTCCCATTGATGTATATATCATAAACTCCTGGAATTGGATTTTCAATGGTTATTTGTTCTACATTATTTAATGTATCAATTTTTCTTTTAGCAGGTTTTATTAAAGAATCCAGGTTAGGTTGATGATTTAGCACCCAAGGGTAATATTTTGTTTCGGTTGCAATATGTACTAATTCAAGGTCGATATCGTTTACCAAAGCTTTATTTGCACCTGCTTCAGCATTGGGATCGTTCCAGGCTAAAGTAACTTTTACATTGGATACATTTTCCGGCACTTCAATATTGAACATCTTTGTCAGTCCTTTACTCAAACTACCTAAAAAGTATCTACCATCGATAATTGATTTAATAGCATCATGGGCACTTACCAACCCAAATCCACAGCTAAAGTCTGGCCCTTTTGTTCCAATGTCTGTAGCACTATTTATGAGAGCTGCTTTAACAAGAGATGATGGAGGTAATATATTGTGTATTTGTTTATACGCATCCTGAATCAATATACCAATACCACTTACAAGTGAAGCAGCATCGGAGGTACCATTTGCTCCATATGCAACAATTTCAGGTTTTATCCTGCCGTCATGGGTGGGGCCTCTGCTACTTAAATCATGCAACTTTCCAAAGGCATCAACACTTCCAACACATATCGAGTTTTTCGAACTCTTAAACTGCCCCGTAAGATTTGCATAGTTGTTAATACTCGAATATGGCCCAACATCACTTGTGCTATTACCAATATTACCTGATGAGAAAACATGTAAAAGATGAGGTAATGAATTGCTTTGCTCATCATAAAGTTGTGATTCAATTCCATAGTAATTTTCAATTGAACCTACTCCATATGAATGATTCTGCACTGAAACTTTTTCCTGAATAAGGATATCATTATTATCAGGTAGCAAAGTTTCGTAACTGGAAGTAACAACAGCTGCTTCAGGGGCCACCCCTAATCCTTTTATTCCAGAATTTCCGCCTCCGGCAATAATTGTGGCCATCATAGTGGCATGTGAGGAAACACTACCTGTGCCTTTTGATGGAGTAAGAATTCGATGTCGCAAATCGATATCTAAAGTATCAAAAGGTTTTTCTTTGACTGAAACAGTAAGGCTGCTACCCTTTATTGTTGAATATTTATGGTGAGCTGAGTTCACTTGGTTAACCGATAAGTCCAATAAATCGATATATCTTTCGTCAATAGGGTTGCGAACAGGGAGATCAATATATAATACATTTTCTTCTTTAAGCAGTTTTGCGAGTTTCGTTTTATCTATTCCAGTAACATTAATTACATTTTTAATTCTGGTTTTTGAGTAGTTGATCTTATTACATTTAGCCCACTTTTCGAATACATAAATATCTTTAACCAATAATCTGCAATCTATAGATGTACTCTTAAGTGTATTTTTAATCAAAAATGGAGATGTTTTTTGTTTATACTCTTTTGGAATAGAGGAAATTTGAGAAAAGGTTAGAGTTGAAAAAAGGATAGCAAAAACTATATTAATTTTTCTTTTAGATTTAAAAATACTCTGCATAGTAATACATTAAAACGAAAAGTAATAAAGATAACATAATGTATAAAACTGAAACTGTACTTTGGTGAAAAGTTTAAAGAAATTATAAATACTTAAGTGTGCTTATTTAGTGTTCTAAGCTGATATTTTATTTGGCTCATCTTTTAACTTTCCTCTTTACTACTTTATGAACTCTCTATTAGTTGCTATATTATAGTTACATTTGGTCATTCAATTAAAAATATACTTATGTTGCAGCAAAGAGCCTATCCCAGTATTATTCAGAGCTGGGGGATTATGGGAGTAGTTATTTTATCTATGATTGTTTTTTCACCGGTACAACTATACCTCAGTGATTTAATAGGTAAAGAACTTACGCTTTTAGTTTATTATGTAATTACAATGTCAGCCTCTTTTTTATTTGCGCATTATATTCGTAAGAAAGAAACAGATATATCAAATTATAATATTAGAGCTATATCTCCTAAAATAGCCATAATTGTTGGAGTTGGGGTAATAGGGCTTCAACTGGGTGTATTGTCTCCCATAACAAGTTTAATACCTATACCTGATTTTTTTAAAAGAGTATTTTTAGAAATGGGAGAGATGAAAGGTGTTTTTGCTTTTATGACCATGGTTATTGCTGCACCTGTATTTGAGGAGCTTATTTTTAGAGGTGTTATCTTAGATGGATTATTAAAGAGGTATACACCAGCAAAATCTATCTTTATTTCCAGTCTTCTTTTTGGAATAGTTCACTTAAATCCCTGGCAATTTATTGCAGCTTTTGGTATTGGGTTATTTATGGGATGGGTGTATTATAAAACTAATAATCTGTCACTTTGTATATTGGTTCACTTTGTTAATAATTTAGTTGCATTTGTAAGTACACAATTTGTAAGTTTAGAAGAGGAATTAGAGAAAACATTTGTGGAATCTTATGGAGGAGTGTTAAATGCAAGCTTGATTATTTCAGGTGGAATAATTGTTTTTCTTATATGTTTTTGGTTGTTAAAAAAAGACTTTAAGAAATTTGATGTTGTAAAAGAGTAGAAACAATATTTGGTTTGCAGGGAGGTTACAGTAACTTCCCTGTTAATCATTTTAATTTATAAAGGCATTTTTTACCTTAAGGTTTCCTTCCATAAAAAGTCATCCATCCATAAAGTTATTAACCTAAAAAGCCGAAATGCTTTTTATGAAATTGCATTCCGGCTTTTACTTTGTAATGGAAATATATGTGGAAATTAGTTGCGTTGATTTAAAATTTCCTGGGTTACTTGAATAGAATCTGTTGAAACTGAATAAACTCTAAAAAAACCTCTTGCATTATTACTAATATTAGTAGGTACATTCGCAGGAGGCCCACTAAATAATGGGATTTTTATTCCTGTTTCTTCGTTTACAGCATGTATAAAATCATAGAAATCTTCGTTTATGGAATATACATCAAGAATCACCCAATCGCCAACTTCTAGTATATATTCAGTAACTTCGCCGTCACTTTCTTCTTCAACAATACTTTGAGCCCACCAATCAACAAGATTATTGCCGTTAAAATACTTGTCTTCAAAGTATTCAAGTTCAGATATTTGGTCGTCGATTAAATCGTCGTTTAAATGAGCAGCAAAGGCATAGAAATCTTTTGTTTCTTCTCTTTCTTTAGCATTTATTTCTATATGCCACGATTTTTCTCCTTGAGCCAGGCTCCATTCTAAATTAATAGAATTAAGTTCTAATGGAAGAGCCATTTTATTTGATGCCTGATATGTTTCTTCTGTACCATCTTCATTAATATCAACACCCGAAATATTTAATGTATATGTTTTTCCATGTACACCTCTATAAGTTGCAGGAATTAGATAGAAACCAGGATATTCTTCCAGTTCATTTAAAATAATTTCGTTTTCACCGTCTGTAATGCTAATGATTGCTCCAGAAACTGCAGGAGGTTCTTCATTTAGCAAAAAATCAGTTGTTTTAGTTAGGATAACAAAGTGATTCTTTTCCTGATCGGTTAAAAAACCATCTACAACAAGTTGAGGTTCTTCTGATTTAAAATCCATATCAATGGATTCGGTACATCCCGAGAATATTACCAAGATGATTAGTGTACTAACTATATATTGAATGAAATTCTTCTTGTTCATATTTTAAAATTTAAAGTTATAGGTTATCGAAGGTATAAATTGAAATAGATATGTTTTCTTTGGTGTAAGCTTATAAGCATTGTTATCATCCTGATCAAAAAAGATAGACCAGGCATTTTTTCTACCATAAATGTTATATACAGCAAAGTTCCACTCACCTTCCCATTTTCGTTGTTTTTTATTTTTTTGTTTTAAAGTATACGATATGTCCATTCTGTGATAATCGGGCATGTTTTCCTTATTTCGCGAGGTGTAAATAGGTATTACATCTCCACCTACAAACATTCGTCCTGTAGGTTTTGTAAAAGGTGCTCCGCTTGTGTATACCCAATTCATACTAAGTTGACCTCTTTTACTTACTTTATGATTTAAAACAATAGCAATATCATGATCGTGATTATACGGCGAAAGATATTTCTTTCCATTAGCAATTCCTGGAATTTTTCGCCAGGATCTACTAAAAGTATAACTTACCCAACCATTAAATTTTTCTTTATTAACTTTTACTAAAAATTCTGCACCATAAGCCCATGATTTTCCTACCCTTAATTCTCCTTCAAGTTTGTCGTTTAACAGTAAATTAGGATGATCTTTAAAATCAATGGTATTCTGCATGTCTTTGTAGAAAACTTCAGCAGATGCTTCTAAACTATTGCCTAAGAAGTTTCTAAAATATCCTGCCGAAAATTGGTCGCTGATTTGAGGTTTAATATTTGGCGAAGAAAGGAACCATACATCTAATGGAGTACCTGAAGTTGAATTGCTTGCTAAATGCATATATTGACGGGTGCGAGCATAACTTCCTTTAATTGATGTTGACTCAGTAAGCATGTATGATAAACCTAATCGAGGTTCAAGTCCGCTATATGTATTAAATATATCTCCCGATTTGTATTCCTTTTTTTCAATAGCATTATAATCTTCATCAAAATCATAGATTGTACCAGTACCAATGTTTTGGAAAGCTGAGAACCTGATACCATATCTAAAGTTAAGCCGAGATCCTATTTTGTGCGTATTTCCAAGATATATTGCATGTTCCAGGGCATGTGCATCAGGTACGGTTGTTCTGTTGTAAATTGGATTTTCTCCAGTACCAAATGCAATACCCGGAGTAATATCGTGAAGGGTGGATTGAAAACCAAAATCTAAAGTATTTTCGGGATTTAAATAATAATTGTAATCTAGTTTTACACTATAATCTCTAAGTTTACTTACCCATTTAAATCCTGAAGATGCTTCTGTAGTACCTAAGCTATAGTCGTAATTACTATGTACAAAAGTAAGGTTAGAGAATAGTTTTGGATTATAAACATGGTTCCAGCGTAGAGTATACGTTTGATTACCAAAGTCCATTTTGGAGAATTGTTCTTTAAAAACATCTCGTCCAACATATGTACTAAAGTAAATGCGATTGTTGTTATTTATCTCGTGATTTACTTTTGCATTTACATCATAAAAGAATAGTTTGTTATCTCTTACAGCCTTATCTGATGACAGAGGTAAAAATAAGTCGGCATAAGTACGTCTACCACTTAAAATAAAGGATGTTTTGTCTTTAATAATTGGTCCTTCTAAAGTTAGCCTCGAAGATATTAAGCCAATACCACCTGTTCCCGAAAACTTTTTCTTGTTTCCATCTTTCATTCTTACGTCAACTAATGAAGAAAGTCTACCTCCATATTCAGCCGGAATATCTCCTTTATACAATTTTACATCTTTAATAGCATCGTTGTTAAATACCGAGAAGAATCCAAGTAAGTGACCAGAATTGTAAACAGTAGCTTCGTCAAGTAATATTAAGTTTTGATCGGGATTACCTCCTCTAACACTAAAACCACTTGAACCTTCGCTAGTTGCTTGTACACCAGGCATAAGTTGAAGTACTTTAATAACATCCACTTCTCCCATTAGAGCAGGAATGGCTTTGATATCTTTGTTTTGTAGTTTTTGCACACTCATTTGGGGATCTCTAACATGTGCATCGGTCTTTTTAGAAGTAATAACAATCTCTTCAATTGTTTCATTATCTTCAAATAATTCTAAGTTTAAAGTAGTATTGGTTTTTATTTCGATTGTTTTACTAACCGTTTTGTATCCCATATAAGCAAAGTCGACATTGTATGTGCCAGGTTTTACGCTAAACGAATAAAAACCGTACAGGTTAGAAATAGTTCCCGTTTTTAGATCTTTAAAATATACGGTTGCGCCAATTAAAAGCTCACCAGTATTACCATCCTTAATATGTCCGCTTAGCACCATCAGTCCTTTATCTGACGGAGACTCGTTTTCTGCTGATACACGCTCGAAAAAAAGAAGTGTTAAGCCCAGAATAAATATTTTTTTTGCAGTGTTCATTTCTTTTTGGTAGTTCTATTAATACTTATTTCATTTTTGAATTTTATAATGATTTTCGCGAATAATCAATCCAATGACAAACACTTAAGAGGATAGTTGCAAGGCAAAGGAAAAAAATACTAAAAATAATGTTACGATTTGTTAAAGCGAGAAAATTAGATTGTATTATACAAACTAAATATTTTTACGATTATTTTCAGAAAAAACAGTTCTAAGATATTGTTAATATTCTACTAAGCTATATTTTATACTTATCCGAATGTAAATATTAAACTGATAGGAGGCATTGAAAAGGCTTCTGTTAATTTAGGACAATTCTTTTTTTATGTGGTATAGCTCTTTATAACTTATATTAGATAACTACTATCATCTTTAATACTTATTTTGAATATTTTAAGTCAAATGTTTCTCATCTGTTTTAAGTAATAAAAATACCACAATTAACATTTTGGTTAAGGTAAAATGCTTTACAAAGGATACTAATTTCATTAACTTATATACTAGAGCTCGCTACTACATTTATTATTGATTTTAGACACATCTTCTCATTAAATATATTTTTTTATGTATAAACCTAATGCAGTTTTCTTATTATCGTGTCTTTTGTTTTTCTGTTTCGAAATCGGGGCACAGGAGGTCATTGGTACCTCAGGTACTTCCCATAGTAACGAAAACACTATAGTTTCATTTACTATTGGAGAAGTAGTAATACAAACTTATACGGAAACTTCTGTTATACTCTCACAAGGTTTTCAGCAACCTTCATATGGTTTAACAACTTCAATTCAAGAAAATGGTAAACTGGATTACCAGGTTTCCGCTTTTCCAAATCCTTCTGATCATTTTGTAGTGCTGTCTGTAAAAAATCCTAAAAAACACAGTTACGTGCTTTACGATATGAACGGAAATGCTATCGCACAAAAAGAGATTACTAAAAACGAAACCAGGATTGATTTTTCAAAACTACCTTCTTCAACCTATTTATTGAAGGTTATAGATGATAAAAAAGTAGTAGAAACATTTAAACTCATTAAAAACTAAGCCATGAAAAAAAATTACCAGACAAAAGCAAACTTTCTTATTCTTGGAATGCTGTTTTTACTGACAGGATTTACACTTTTTGCTCAAGCTCCCAATTTATTTAACTATCAGGCAGTCATTAGAGACGCTGAAGGTAATGTAAAAGCAAACCAGCAAGCTACATTATCTATATCAATATTGCAGGGTGCCGTGGACGGTAGTGTTATTTTTACCGAAACTCATAGTGTTACTTCTAATTCAATGGGATTGGTTAATTTGCAAATAGGTTCTGAAAATCCTGATGATTTTGTATTAATAGATTGGGCAACTGGTCCGTATTTTATTTCTATTTCGGTAGATGGAGTTGAAATGGGTACCTCTCAACTTTTAAGTGTACCTTACGCTAAATATGCCGATTTTGCTAAAAATACTTTTTCTGGAGATTACGAAGAATTATTCAACAAACCAGAAAAAATGGAAGATTGTGATCCTGATGATGAGATTCAAAGTTTCAGGGTATCTCCAACAGGGGACACATTATATCTTTCAAAAAGTAACTGGGTAATTATACCAGGTATTAGTGCGGCTAACTATGCTGATGAAAATTGCCCCAAACAATTACCTGATCCGGAACTTAGTTTTGAAGGATCTGAAGAGTATTCGACTGCAGCAGGAGATTTTATCCGTTACAAACTAAATGTGGAAAACTACGGTGTTTATCCTGATTTTATGTTTAAACCTGCTCCAGAATTACCTCCTTGTGGTTTAAATGAAAATGCATCCAGGACATGGGTAGAAATATATGATAATAATGGAAATAATCTGTATGGATTTTGCGCATTATCAGAAGCATCTGACTTAAACAGCATTTGGTTTTCTGTAAAAAAAGGAATGGAACCTCCATCTGCTGTCTATATTGTGATTAACGATCGCTTATGCGAAAAACTATATACTTCCAACAAAGTTGAAATCATTAATCCACACCGTTGTGGTCCGGTACAATTCCTGGGCAATTGGGTAAATACTGAATCATTAACTAGAAGTATTACAAAAGTATCGATTACCGAAAGTGGAGATGATCTTGATGTTCATATGTGGGGGGCTTGTGTTCCTACAGATTGCGATTGGGGTACTGTGAGCACAACTAAAACTGATGCTGGTGACTGCATATTAGAGTTAACATGGAAACCTTCGTTTGCTCATAGAAAACAAACTGTTGAAGCCATTGGGAATAATATGCTCGAAGTTGTTACAATGACGCATTATACCGATGGTTCTGGAAGGCCTGACATGACTACAACTGATACATTTATTAGGGAAAATATTTGTAGTTATGTGCTTCCTGATCCAGAAATAATACTCGAAGGTTTTGAAGAGTATATGATTGATGAAAAAACATACGTACGCTATATGTTAGATGTAGTCAATTTCAATGATTATCCTGATGAATTGTTTGAAGCTGCATCTGACCTTCCTCCATGTGGTAGCAATACAAATTCATCCAGAGCATGGGTAGATATTTATGATGGTAATGGAAATCGTATATACGGTTTTTGCGCATTAGGCGGTGCTGCAAATTTAAATGATATTTGGTTTGCTGTTGAGTCTGGACAAACTCCACCTTCGCAAGTTTATATCGTAATCAATGATAGAAGATGTGAAAATGAATATACTTCCAATAAGATTGATATTCCTGGTTATGGACAATGCGATTATACGCAGTTTTTAGGTTTCTGGGTTAATGAAGATCCTAATACTAGTGGAATAACCAAAGGTGATATAACTGAAAGTGGAGAAAACCTTGCCGTTCAACTCTGGGGGAAATGTCACCCAACTGATTGTGATTGGGGTAGTGTAACTACTGCAAAAACAGATGCCGGTGATTGTATATTGGAATTGACTTGGGTTCAATCTTTTGCAGAAAGAACACAAACCATCGAGTTTATTACAGATGAACGTATTAAAGTTGTAACACATACTCACTTCACCGATGGATCTGGTAGAGCCGATTATACAAAAACAGAATACCTCATTAAAAATGATGCTTGTAGTTTAGAAGTTCCAACTCCGGTTATAGCCATTGAAGGAACAGAGGAATATACTGTAAGTGGTAATGTATATATCCGATACAAACTGGATGTGACTAATCATTCTTCTATTCCTGATGAGTTATTCGCTCCTTCTCCTGATTTACCTCCTTGTGGAATGAATACCAATTCGGCACGAGCCTGGGTAGATATTTACAACGGGGATGGCCAAAGGCTTTACGGATTCTGTGCATTAGGTAGTGCAGCGAGCCTCAATGATATTTGGTTTGCTGTTGAAAAAGGAGCTACTCCACCAGAAGAAGTATATATTGTGATTGATGATCGTAGATGCGACGTTCAATATAAGTCGAACACAGTTAATGTTCCTTCATATGCCGAATGTATGTACAGCCAGTTTACTGGTACATGGATGAATGAGAATAGTAGCACGGATAATATTACCAAAGTTGAAATTTCAAGTGGTGATAGTTATCTGCATGTAAATATGTGGGGAAAATGTACACCTTCTGATTGCGACTGGGGGATAGTTACAACAAGTATGTCCGATGCTGATGATTGTGAGTTATCTATTATTTGGGAATTTAGTTTTGCAATTAAAAAACAAGTTATTAAGGCATTGCAAGATGGTAGATTAGAGGTTTATACCCATACCCACTTTATAGATGATTCTGGTCGTGTAGATTATGAAGTTACAGAGTATTTTAGTAAGTGATTAAAGTGTAAGTATATTATTTAAACAAAAAAAGGGTTGTCTTTTGAGGCAACCCTTTATTTATGGTTAATGTAACAAAATACTTACCTTACTTATCGGTATTTTCGCTTATAGTTTCATAAATTAGATTTACTGAGTCCTTAACGCATTTTTTGCAAACATTTTCTTTTAAATTTTCTTGTTTGAAATACTTTTGGCCTTCTTCAGTTGCCAGATTGCAATTAATAAGTGATTTACATTCGGTTGTGCCATGTAGTTTTACAAATTTGTCATGATATTTTTGAACCATAGAATAGGTTTTAGCTATTTTATCTCTATTATCACCTGTTGATTTTGAATGAGATAATCCAAAAACCATATATGCTGCTGTTACAACACCACATGTGTTCTGTAAGCGTCCCATTCCACCTCCAAATCCACTTGATACACTTAAAGCAGTATTGTTATCTAAGTTTAGAAAATCGGAATAAACCAATAGGACAGATTGTGCACAATTATGATTGTTATCGAAAAGTTCTACTGCCTTATCTGCTAGTTTTTTAGTGTCTAATTGTTTGTCCATGTTATTGTTATTTTAACGTTATTGACTACTAAAATCAAATTTCTCTATTTTTTTGAACTTATTAAATAGATATCTCAATTATTTATTAATCTGGCAATAAAAAACGAGAGTCTCTTTAAGAGACTCTCGAATAATTATAAGAAAACAATATTATTTACTTTTAATGATTTCCATTGTTTTAAGTACGTTTTCTCTAGATGCAATTTTTAAAATATATACACCTTCAAGTAATGCAGCTTTAGAAACATCCATTTGCAAGTAGTTCATACCGTTACGCGTATCCATATTTTGTTGGATTACAACCTTTCCCAGCAAGTCTACAAGAGAAACGGTTATTTCTCCTTCGTTTTCAGCAAACAAGTTAAAGTTAATCACATCATTAAATGGATTAGGGTAAACATCTATATGATCTTTAGCCATTTCTGCAGAGCTTTCATCTACAATTAATGGATAAGCATCGGATATTTTTCCAACCCTGTCGTTCACTTTAAAACTAAGATCGTTACTGATGTTGTACGTTAAGTTTTTGCTCACTGAATGATACTTAAATTTCAAGGACTCTTCATTAGTACCATATACCAACATGGTTACCAGATGTTTGTTAATACCTTGTATATAATTCAGTTTACCAACTCCCCGTACAATGTCATCTTCGTCAAAAGCAATAACCTGGTCACCTTGCGACACATCAATGGTTCCAACAACTTCACCGGTGATGGAAAGACTGTGCTCATAAGCCGAAGGCTCAACATTCCAGGTTGAAGTATTGGCGCTCGCAGATTTAAGATACAGGTTATCCTTTTGAGGATAAGCTATTTTACTTATTCCGCCTGCAATCTTAAGGATATCTTCAGCATTGGCATTTACCTTGTAAGCTTCAAACGGCCTAACCTCGGTCAAGGAACCTTCCCATGTACCATTTCGGTATTCAGACAGACCGTCTGCAGACTTAATAATAGCTGTACTCACATTACTTTCTTTAAATGTAAGTGTGCTATTGATAGCTTGACGAGATTGTACAGGGCTTCCTACCATAAACCACCCCTCAGGGCTGTCCAGGTTAAAGCTGTTGTAATTGCGACTTTCATCTCCCGAGAATTTTAGGACATTGGCCTTATCAAGGTATATCCAGTATCCGTAGCCCGGAGTAATGGTATCAACACCTGCGGAGATCCATGAGTTGGTAGCTGTACTATACTGTGCCATCTCCTGGCTATTATGATCCTTGATCAAGTCGCCATCGGTTAGCTCTAATCCAGCAAAGACAGCATCAAAATGCGGATCGTCGGGTAAGCCGTTAATGGAGAACATGTTCCATCCCTGATCGAAATGGATATAACGTACCCTTTGCTTTTTGGTTGTAACCATCAATGGTTCAGGAAATGCCGAACTACCATATACTCTATCAATGCTAAACTTAACATCAGATTCTGGTGTGGCATCATACTCAATGCCTGTTGAAGAATCGTAAACGCTAAACTTAACTTCCTTATTTAAATCATCCTTATTTCCAAGAACAGTGAGATAAGCAGCATACCTGGTATCAGATACTTTACTGATATTTACCACACCTCTTAGTTCATTGTCGATGTAAGCAGCTACCATATCAAGAGTGTCTTTAGAGAACTCAGATACATCCAACACATATTGACCATTCAATATCTGATCTGTCTCAGTAGCTAACTTGAAGTTGGTTATCATACCCATTGATAGGTCAAACTTCGATGCATCCACATTCCAGTCGACCGGTTCGCTAAGTACATTCAAAGTAACTACCATATAAGTACTGTTATACCCATCCACTTCAGCATAAATAGTATCGGTATATTCACCCGGCCATAGGTTATGAGAATTAAGTACCAGGTTAATATTACGTTCGCCTTGTCTGAATAATTGAGAAGTACCTTCAGGTATTTCCACACCGTACTCGTTAATTACAGTAATCCAGGAAGTATCGTATCCTTTTAATACAAACTGACCAATCGACTCCCAGTTTGTTTTTAAAGTTACTTCAGCGTGTTTTACTTCTTCTCTCTGCATGGTTTTAACCATTTCTACAGGATTAAAATAAACCGGACTATAGTTTACTTTAAACGACCATGAATATGGTTCTTCCAATTGATTGCCATTTTTATCAAACACGTATGCTACCCTTGTTGTTAATGTACTGTCATGTAAAGCATGTAGTTGATTTTCATCTAGCTTAAGGGTAATCTCATTACCATCGGCAAAGAGTTCGTAAGCAACTTTAGTACCACCTGGCGTTGTTACTGTGATGGAATCTTGCTCAAGTAATTCCCTGTCGATATTATCGTTGAACAAGACAGAAATATATTCTCCCAGGGACAAAACGCCATTGGACGGAGAAGATTTGAACACCTGTAATGAAGTTCGGTCTACTGTACCCGAAATGACATTAGAGAATGTGTACCCACCAGTACCACATTCGGCCATGGCCCTTATCTCATAATTACCATCGATGATGTCATCGTTATTGGTAATATTCCAGATAACAGGGTACATAGGCTCTTTGTACACTGTTTTGTATGTTTCGTAATATTCTGCCAATTCATGGAATGTAGCACCAGTCATATATGTCCACTCATTAGAACCTTCACGTCGGTATTCAACCACCATCGAATCCAGGTTAAATATTTTGCCATCCACGGTGTAGTCCATCAACTTCATCGAAAGGTTTTCTTCAAAGCCGTCCAGTGATTTATTGATTACCCATCCGCTTTCTGGTTCAGTAATACTTATATTGCTACAAGGTTTCCTAAAAAAGGCAGCAAAATTTAAGGTATCACCATAGAATGGAGAGCTTTCGCAATGTGGCCTTACAAGCAGTTCAATGTTTGGATAATCATATTCCATTGGATTGATCCTGTCTACAAAAATATCTACAATTAAAGAACTATCGGCTGGTAAGAACAAAGGTACCCTCTTGGTGGGTCTTATCTTCTCACCATAAATAATTTTGTTAATATTTTCCGTTTCATCAGCTCCCATTGGCATACCGCTAATATCTACAATCAAATCTTCGCCAAATGGGTTGTTGTTAGAAATACGAGCATAGAAAACTGTTGGTTCATCCGGATCAAGATTGTATTGTGCATTGTTGGTAGGATTACCCTCTTTATCAACTATGCTAACCTCAATATTGTTCCTGTCAATGGTACCTTTCTCGTATGGACAGGTGCTTCTTCCTCCAATTAGGTCAAAGTAAGGTGTATGACCAGGAATGGTACCTTTAATTACCATAGTACTAAACTGGTCTCCATCATCATCGTCGCTTAAAACATAGCCTACTTTGTAAGTACTATCTACTATTATTCCTGAATTCTCAGTAAATGTGACTTTATTTGTTTGCCCACCTTTAAGCATAAGTGCATAATGGGATTTTAGTGCTAATTCATGTTCGGTTGCACCAAATGGACCAACTGAGACAAATGGAGCATTTGTTTTAGCATTTACACCAAACTTAGCTTTTAATTTAATTTCAATCTCGGCTTTAGCTCCAAGTCCCCATTTATCCTGGAAACCGTAGTACTGACTGTAATTATACTTACCCTGAATTTTTGAACTAACTTGTTTTTGATACTTAGTACCACCTGTAAAGGTAATATTCTCAATACCGGCACCGGTATACTGTTCTTCGAAAACTCGTTTGGCTTCCTCTTTATTATTGGCAAACTGATCGGATATCGAGATTGGGTTTAATTGACTTTCAATAGTAAATAATTCACCAATCTTATTATAATCAAGCACATCCCAGTTTGCTTCTTCCATTAAACTGGTATATTCCTTGTTCGATTTACTCATTTCGGAGTTATAGATATCCATCCATTTATTATTCCATTTCCCTTTTGATGTGTTCAATCCAGTGATTAAATCATTATCATTAAAGGTGAAAAAGTTTTCGCAGAAATTTTTTATATCACCATCAGTATCAGAATCATATTTATCAGCGCAAAGCAAGTAGTGTGGTAATGTCTTCAACTTGTAATAATTATGGATTTCCTGCCAGTTTTTCCATGCATAGTAAAATGCCATGGTATCACGACCATAATCCTTATTATTGTTTTTAATTTCCACGTCATAATTACTACCTATTTTATCCTCTAAAATTTCATCATAATTTCTAATGATATTTCGTATCTGACTTTCAGAATACACCCATTGGGTAGAGATACTGTCAGTAGAGACTTGATACTTAAGGTAATTTAAGGCCATACATTGATCATTATTGTCCTTAACCAGGGTAATGTTTTCAGCAATACCTGTTTGAAGGGCAATACCTAATCCAACAACCACATCGGCATTTTCTCCAATTACCCAACCTTTGTCATTCACACTAAGGATAGGAGAGGAGGTGGTGGATATTTTCTCGTTGGTTTTTACTGAAAGCGAGATGTTATACGACTCATCAGACTTGATGTCTCCCTGGGCATGATACTCTTGTAGGATGTCGCATGTAAATACTCCAATTTTAGCCTCTTCATCAAGATTCATTACTAATCCATCAGATTTTTTTGCACTGATACTTTTAGTAATACCTACTTCCTTATCAATATAACTATAGCTTTTATCTCCCGGAGGATCTCTAAGTACAAATAATGGAAGTTGTATTTCATCTCCTTTATTGTCAGGTACTACCAACACATCTTTCCCTTCGATATCAGTATCTCCCGTAACAATAATGTATTTAGTCATATCTGCCAGGAATTCGCCCCCTTCGGAGAAATATTCTACCGACATACTGTGATAAAATGGAGCTACAGGATTAGGATCTCCTACCTTAAAGCTATAAGGATTAAACATACCGGTAACCTGATCGTAATCTACCCGTTGCACCTTATGGTTTCCATTGGCAGCATTATTTTTCACAATCAGGTAACCTCCTGATACAGGACAATTGTCGCCATCATATTCTTCCAAAACGGCAAATTGGATATCAGAGTATGTACTACTATCTTCAACAGCCAGATAGAGACCTTCAAGTTTACAGTTGAATACATTTTGAGGATCTTCAAAGGATGAAGCAGTCATACGTATTTCAGGAACCTTATGGAATGTAAAGGCGATTGAAGTATCTACAAAGGCTGTTATACCAGCTGAAACCCTTTCTTTATGGAGTGCACCAAGGTTTAGTTGTGCTGGTCTTACCCTAAAGTAATCAATAATTGGTTGTGAGTTGATATCCAGAGGGATGGCGTCTATCACCCTAAACGTATAGTCCAATGGAGGTAGTTTTACGTTTAAATTACCAGAAGCATCTGTGGAATATGTTTCGTAGAAACATCCGTTGGCAGACTCTATGGTTACTTCGAAATTAAAATCACCTAACGGCATACCGCAACCATTGGCTATATCTACATTAACCTGATAGGTGGTGGTATCTTCAAAGTTTACATCATGCACCGAGTATTCTACTTCCTCAATACCATAACCAATGCTATCCGGTGCAAAATGCCAGGTTTCTGCAATTTGGCTATTAGAGCTTAAATATCCATCAGCTTTTACTCCATAAGCCACTATATCGTCAAGTGCTTTGATAATAAAAGAGTACTCCCCCTCTTTATTGGAATACGCATTTTCGGTAAAGGCTTTGTCAAATGCATCGATATAGTGAAGTGTGAGTTTTACACTGTCTAACATACATTTGGTCTGATTTGCATAGAAAGCACGCCCTGATATAGTTTTGCTTTGAAGATCGTAAATGGTTTTATCGGTTGAATTTTGCTTCATGTCGTCCGATAAATTGACCTCCTGACCATTGTTAAGGAAATTATGGTTTTCGTACCTGGCAGTAATGGTATATGTAGTTGTAGCTCCAGGTTTCATATATAATTCCTCAAAACTATAAATCCCCTTGCTATTTGTTACCGTAGCGTATGAGTACGGAACACCATCAATCATTGCAAAAGCTCTTATGGAGATGCCGGGCAATGCACTTTTATCCTTGTACGACTGCACCAATCCTCTTATTTGTCCTTCTGGCTGACTGTAACCTTCTGCCGTTAAGGAGTTGTCATAAGCCCCACCATCCCAGGGTTTAATCCTGTATTGATAGATTTGACCGTCCACCACGTTTTCATCAGTATAGGCGTTCCACTGACTGTTTTTCTCAGCAATTTCAACAAAACTACCATTGGCTGAAGCCCTTTCAATGGTTACCATTTTAACAGTAGCATTCTTTTTATATGTCCAGGATAACTTCACCTTATCTTTGTATTCTCCTTTTGATGCTGTAAAATTTTCGAAGGCGTCATCGCTATTACATGCACTAAGAGAAATATTAGATGTGGTTTTCCTTGCCAGATTAGAAGTTACATAGGATTCGTTTATAAGCCTGTAAGGTTCGATTGAGTAAGCCTTAGTGTTGCCACAAACATTTATATGATCGTAATACTCTCTCGACCATGAAGGAATAGTATCATATTCTACCAGGTTATTGGTATTGTCACCCCTTGAGATAATAAATCCATCGATGTATGACCAGTTATACGACCAGTTTAATTTGGCATATGATGATGATTGACTTGTAGTAATATCAGAAGTAACCGGATAATGCGGATACTTTACGTCAATCCATATACTATCAGAATGATACTCTTTAAGGTCATCGCCCCTGAAATCATATGCAATGATAGTGTAAGTATAATCCTGTCCAGGCAAACCAAACTCATCCCGGTAAGTTCTGTCTTTTTTGTTCAGGATTGATAACAATTCACCACTTCTATATAGATAAAATCCTTCGATATTTTCCGGGGTATAATTCCAGGTTAACGTCACCAAACTATCAGGGATTTCAGCAGTGGACAAACTGTTGTTGCTGGTATAATAATTAATGCTCCCCACATTTTCTAACTCAGGATAAAAAGCCTTGCTCACAGTGGCATCGGAATAATACTGGCTTGTTTTGTCCTTTCTGAATGCTACCACTTCATATTCATGCCACGATTCAGGTATCCCGGTGGTATCAGTCCAGTTGAACACTGCAGGATCGTTAATAGTAGCTTGTTTCACTTTGTTTCTAAAAATGACATAACCATCAATGTATTTTCCTTTGTATCCCCATTGAAGGTCTACCTCATTCATAGTTTCATCAGTGGAGGCCACAAAGTTCACAGGTGGAATCAACTCAGGATAGGTCAATGATGTACTGTTGAAATTAGAGTATTTTTTAGTATCTCCATTAAACGAACGTACACGGTATTTGTACGATAGTCCCGGAACTCCAGTGGAATCAATAATTTTGTGCTTATTGTTATTGTAAACCACATCAATTAGTTCTTCGGAGCGGTAAACTTCATAATAAGTAGCCTCTCCAATATGACTCCAGTAGACTTCTACATGGTTGCTATCTCTTTTAGCCACGGCAGTTACTTGCGTCACTATGGCGTAGCCGGGATATAACACCGGAGAAGGTATGTCTACAACTTCACCTTGCTGATAACCAATAGGGCTATTCCAGAATGGTTGCACTGAATAAATATATTCGTGGCCAGGAGAGCCCAATGAATCAGTTGCCGTATAGTTGCCCGAATGTAGATTATACTTCATTATTGGCTCATAATCACGGTAAATGATAAAGCCGTCAAAGTTACTGTTCTGAGGTTTCCACGATATCTCCACATTGCTTTCTATGTCATCTGCAAAGGCAGATACAGCTTTAATTGGTGTAACGATATAGTCTTTACTTATAATGTTAGTATATGCCACATTATCAATAAAGTTCACGTCGGAGTAAATAAGATTGTTTTTGCTTACATTTAGTACTCTGCTATCAAATTGGTGATTCGTTTTAGAAGCCTCAATGGTTACAGAAGTCGCTTCACTGAAATAAGGGACATCCTCAAGAACATAAAGGCCGGCAACATCCGACACCGTATTAATGTAATGCAATATTTCAGAACCCTTACGCCATGTTACCTTTACCTCAGTGCCACCAATACCATTTAACTGATCGTGAGTAAATATATGACCGGCTATGGTATGTTTGGCCATTTTTTGTCCAATGGCAATAACGTGTGGTGATACTTCATTATCCATCAAAGCTCTTACTTTATATATGTACTCTACCCCAAATACAGCGTCATAGTCTTTGTAACTTCTGTACTCATGCGATATGGTGTCCAACACCATATCACCCCTGTAGATGATAAAGTTAGCGTGTTTATAAACAGGGTATTTCCAGTTTAATTCCACATAATTGTCGTAGTTGTCCGATGCAGAAAGTTTGGTTGGAGCTTCAAAGGTGCCGTTATCGAAAGGCATATTTATCCTTACATAATCTCCAAATCTCTCAAATTTAATGTTATCTATTATTTTATATGGAATAACTTTGTAATGATAAACACTACTTGGAATTTCATTAATCGCATCCAGGTAATTCATTTTACCTACTTCAATGGGACCGATACGATAATCATGAGACCCTCTGTTTCCCCATCTCGATAAATACACACCATCGATATTGGCATTCGCATCATAAGATAGTTTTAAATCGATGATGTTGTGTTTATAAGTAGCTGTTAGCGTTGGCATAGGTAAGGCAGGATATACGATAGTTGACTCCCCATAACCAGAAACAATCAAGCCGCTTTGAGTATTTTTATAAATAGCAGCCTGGTATTTGTAAGAGGTACTTGGAGCCCCATTTTTATCCGTCAATTGATAAAAGTAATCAGATTCTGAATCAGGTAACAGATTCAGTGCTTCTATTGTGATGTCAGCGATCTCTATGGTATCGGTAGAACTAATTCGGGATACTTTAATACCATCAAAATTATATTCATTTTTCGGAGTATTCAGTTCTAGCTCTACATTTAAGGTGATGTAACCCCTGATACTATCTGCATTAGTCCTAATTATTGGAGTTTTTAGCACAGGATATTGAGTTGTACTTTCCAGTGCAGTTTGAGCAGATACCATTTCGGAACCACTGTTGTTTATAAACGGGGTGATATAATAAGTAAACCATGCTCCCGAAGCACTTTCTTCATCCGTATAACTGGTGGAAGAAGCATTTTTAATAACAGCTATGGTTTCCATGGTGTTGGATCCTTGACTTTTACGTTCTAAGATGTATCCGTCGCAGTTCCATTTTTTGTCATTTGTCCATGATAGTTCAACTACTCCCTCTGATGTATTTGAAAGTGCAGCAAAATTGGTGATATAATTCGGAACCTTTCCCCATGAGAATTGTTTTGAGATGTTTTTACTGTATATATTATTGTCTCCTTCAAAATAGTAGGAATATACAGTATAGTCATAAGTTTTACCTGGACTAGCCGTGGAATCAGTGAAAATAATATCCTCTGTAAAATGAATGCCTTTTTTGTCATCGGCTTCTAAATATCTTACTAAGGTGGAAATTAACTCATCATCACGGTAGATATTAAAATACAGATCAATGTCAGTGTAGTTCGAAGGTATTTCCAGGTTGTTATTCCATTTAAACTTAAAAAATTGAACAGTGTCCGCAGTATTTACGATACTTAAGCTGCTTATTGTATGTTTTTCGTTGCTTACCACCTCATACTCTCTAAGACTAAAGAAATCAACGCTTTCTTTTTTATGCTCAAACCTGTTTAAGGCAACTGTTGTTGATCCATGTGTATTTGATTGGTTAACAAAAGTATGTCCTAACAGATTAGGAGTAACGTATGCATTTGATGTTTCACCATAATACAAATTGTCCAAAGAATAATAACCCAGGTTGTCAGTAGTAGTTTGCACCTGATTAATGGTTCCATCCACTTCTGTTTCTACAGTAATATTAGCATTTACTACAGGGTATTTACCAATGGCTGTTAAAATCCTTCCATTGATGGTTCCATTTTCGCTGAGTTTATTAGTTTTAAACACACCGGCATAATCCTTCCCGTTTTTCACGAAAATAAGACCATACTTATGTTCTTTTCCATAAATAGGAAAAGGATCAATAGCAGAGGGCTGATCAAACACTGTTGTATATCGAAGTACTTCTCCGTCCCTTGTAATTTTAAGGGTGTCATAACCAATTTCACAAACAGTTTCAGAAAATTCTTCGGGCCATGTAATCAGAATACTGTCGTTTTTGGTTTGAAGGTTAATATCATAATTAAATGTTTTACCAACAGGCGTATCATTAAGAGGTATTTCGCCATACTTGTTGTTAATAACATTAACCATGTATTCATAGTTTATCCCTATTTTGATGGAGTTGTCAGAATTAAAACTGAAGTAATCCTCGTAGTATTTGATGGATGCATCCTGTATGGTTGACAGGTATTTCCAGTTGGTTGTACCTTCTTCTTTTCTATATACTTTATACCCGTCGGCCCAATCAGAATCTAAATTACGCCATGCAATGGTTATACATCCCGGATCATCATCAGAAGCCATTACCTTTGTATCTATATCCAGGGGAGCCGTTTGGGCTTCAGCTGTAATCACATCGCACACCTGGTCTCCTTTCCCAATGGTATAAATAGCCAATTGGTAATTATGATATTCTTGTTGGTGTACATTTTCTGTGATGATATAATGAAACTCCTTGTTTTCTTCGGTGTTTTCGATAAATGTAGTAATGGTAGTAGATACCGATGTTGCATGGTATCTTTGGGTTTCGTCTTTAACAAAAGAAGATGCAATATCGCCTTCATCTAATAGGTAATAGGCTTCAAGAGAATGTTCATCTCCTTGGAAACCATAGAGGTAATTATAGGAAATTTCCTGTGTGGTCCTTATGTCGTCCCATAGACGGAAGTGAGCCAAAATACCATTCATGGTTTTTTCCGTTGTATGACTTCCCAAGTAGTCAAAAGTCCATGGTACAGCGTCTTTTACTGAAGTTTGGTAGATACCATTGATATAGAACCTTGTGTTAATGGTTCCGGATGTGAGGGCAATATGCACCCATTTATCTACAGGTATGGTAATACCAAGGTTGGAATAATTGCCATTTTTTGTATTGTATTTAAGAGTAGCCTCTTTATCATTCAGATAACTGTAATAGAGTCCTGATGTATTTTCATTGGAGAAAATATAATGGGATCCCTCAGTATTTTTAGGAGTAGCTATCTTAACCCAACATTCAGCGGTCCAATTACTTTTTCCTTCAATGCTATACTCAGGAAGGTTTACCCTTGAGTTTTGACCATTAAAGTTTAGTGAGTAATTGTTTGTAAACGATCCAAAATATAGATAAGCAGAGGGATCTTCAATGGTTTGAATATATACCTCTTCATCTGTAGTTAAATCTTTAACTTGGAAATATACATCTTCTCCATTCTCACCTTCAAGACAGTTGGCGTCAATGTCCCATTGAATTTGAATTTCTGCGTCACTGCTATTATTATCGGCCTCCAGTTTAAACTTATCAGTTTGCCCATAATCGCAATACCTGGTTCCCAATTGCAAGATGTTTCCATCTTTGTCGGTAGTAAAACCTTGGGCACAATACAGGAATTTCCCTCCGTATTTCAAATCTTCATCAACATATTCCAGATCATTTATGTTAATGCAGGTATCAATAATAGTTACATTTCCATCTTGATCTGTTCTGCTAAAAAATATCTTTGGAGTGATATTTTTACCATGATTTAAATTGGTAAAAATATCGCTTTGTGACCAGTTAAGCTTTATTTTGCCAAAATCGAAATATTCCGATGCTTCAAAATAATTGATGATAGAATCAAAGGCAACTATGGATGTATATCCTGTAAACTCACCTTCTTTAATTTCAATATAGTTTGAAGAATAAGTTAAAGCATTGGTGCCCGATTTGTCGTTATATATAAGACCATCAATTTTAATAGATCCATTCTCCAGTGAGCTGATGGAACCCTGATTAGGACTGGTTACATCAACCGCACCTTTGAGGTAGTTTATATGCTGAGCACAAGTGTCAATCAATTGAGCCCTGGCACCATGTGTTATTCCTATAGACAATAGGAACAGACACATAATGAGCTGTTTTATATATTTTTTTAATATCGCTTTCATGCGTTTTTAATTTTCATTTATTGCATGGAACTCCCGATGAATCGAAGATCAGTGTTAGTTAATTTTAATCATGCTAAAATAGATTTCACGATTTCCACTTCGTTCCAATTCATGGTTGTTTAATTTCTTAAATTTTAGAAGTTATTGATCTTTGGAATTGCATATTAACCGAATTGTAAATAAAAGAAAGGTGTTGTCTGATTAGTAGTGATATAATCGAATTACTTCCTAATACAAAAGGATTATTCATATGCAATATTTCGTTCGTAATAGAAAAGCTCTTATTTCTGATTAGCCTTTAATGTTTCAATTTCATTGTGTAACTCAATGATATACAGGGTAAGTTCTTCCACTTTCCTTAAAAGAGTTGATTGCATTTCGGAAACATTCACGCCTGTTTCTTCAACTTCTTGCGCAGAAGGAACATCTGGTAAATGGCCATTGGATTGAATAAAATCATCAACTTCTTCTATCGATTTAAGATCATAATCTTCTTCAAAGACATAATCGGCCCAGTTAGATGGATCAACAATAACACCTTTGGATTTAATTTTACCATTAACAGCCATCTTATATCCATCAGGCACGGAGTTAGTACCAATTGCCACATTTCCATTGGCTCCTACAGAAAAGGCAGAGTGCCAGTTGTCGTTCTGTAAATAACCAATTGCAAACTTATCATCAAAGGTATTATCATTGCCAAGGCTTACTCTAAGCTCAGAATGATCATAGTTAGTATTATATCTGCCTATCCAAATAGGATCTGTATTATCACTGTTGGCACTAAGCCAGCATCCACCGCCAGAGAAGTGTAATTTGTTGCCATGGATTGTACCGTTATGGCCAACTTGACCAGGTGTTCTTATTTCTCCAATGCGTATATCTCCATCAACATGAAGCTTTTCCTGGCCGGAATTAACCCCTATACCAACATTTCCTTCAAAGTATGTATTGCCAGTACCTCCTTCTACTTCAAAAAGTGCTTTATAACCTGAAGAATAGAAACCAAGAGCATGCTGATCACTACAATGCAGTGCCAGTGTAGGCTTTCCAAAAATTCCGCTTGCCTTATGCAGAAACTGGTAGTCTCCTGCGTTTCCAAATTTAATAAGGTTTGTTTTGTCAGCAGTTAAACTAAGGCTTGTTGCAACTTTTATAGTATTTTTAACTACCATATCTCCGTTGGCACCAACGGTTAAAGCAGGATTCCAATTGGATCCATTAGTATATCCTACCACAAACTTATCATCAAATGTTTGGTCATCACCAAGGTTTAACCTTAATTCAGATTTATTATTAGCTGCATTGTATCGGCTAATCCATAGTTCGTCAGAATTTTCGCTATCGTAAGAGTTCCAGTCGCCCCCACCCGAAAAATAAAGCTTACTACCATATCCGGCAGTATTGTTATTGGAGTTGTTAATCAAACCTAAGCGCATGTTTCCGCTAACGTGTAATCTTGATTTGGGATCGGTTGTTCCAATACCAACAAAACCAGATGATTTATTAATTTGGAAAGCATTCCAGCGTGGTCCATTTGCCCAAAAACCAATATTATCACCGTTATTACCAACAAACCCGGTATTATCACTACTAAACCAAATACCTCCATTATTGGCAGCACACCTAATTCGACCATAAATCCAAAGTGGACTTTCATTATCACCTCTGACCGTCATTACAGTTTTTTCATAATCGTTTTCATGATCGTCATGGTGCGAATTGTTATCCCAGAAACTAAAATTAAGATGTCCATTTGAATGGTTGTTCCATATCAACCAGTCATAAAACATGTTGCTATTACGCGTTTGAATTCTAAGGCCGGCATCATGAGCAGATTCATCATTATTAATAATGTTAATATCATAATGATGACCGTATGTGTAATGGTTATTAAGTTGCTGCCCTTTTGCATGTTCTTGTATCATCAAAAATAATACGGTAACGCAGATTATAATTAACCTACCTGGATTTTTACAAATGTTAAATAATAACATGTTTAAATTTTTAAGTTGTAAAGTTTTTGTTTTCATATTTTATTGTTTAATAAAAATGCCTACTCTATTAAGGCTTTTCGGCTTCTGCCTATTTGATATTTCTAATGCTTGAGTTTTCTTGTATTAAATTAATGTAAACTCATAGTGTTGTGTTTGGGATTGAAATTGTGAATGAATAAATATTGTATTTGGTTGATATATAGTGTTTAGAATTGTGTTTTATAAATTGCGTTACTATACTAAAGATGATGTCGATTCTTTGGGATTTGAAGAAAAACAGGTTAACAATAGGTAACATGGAGAAGAAAGAAGGTTAACAAAAAGCAACAGGTGTAGTAAGGTTGTATTTTACAATAATGCAACTTCTAGTTTTGTGTTAGGTGATATTTATTTATTTATTACTATAATGTATTATTAACGTTAATAGATTAATTAATTGTTAGTAGTAGATAAAAACAGGAGAATGCAACAAGAAGAACGGAGAAAGGATATGAGTACTAGATCAGAAATGTTTTTTGCTAAAATTGTCACATAGCTATAAAACTTCATCATCAGTATAAGGATGACCTAAAACAGGTGAGCCTGATGAATTGGGGTGTTCATTTAATAAGATATAAAAACCTCTAGTTCCTCATGGACATAAGCAGATTAGTAATTATCCCATTAAGGAACTAGAGGGTGTAATAATTTTAGTGTTTTTTTGTGAGTGGTTAAGTAAATTACTTAATAATTAATTTTTCAACCTGTTGTTGATTACCGTTTGATAAAACAACTAGGTAAATACCACTATTTAGTTGGTAAATAGGGATTTCTATCTTATTGCTTTCAACTGGAATTGTTAAATAATGAATTCCATGGATGTCAAACACACGAACAGTCATGTTTTCTCTAGCTTGTTCTATGTTAATTGTAGCATAATCTCCATTGGCAGGATTTGGATAGATATTGAATTTGATTGAATTGCTTTTTTGATCATCAACTTGGTTCAACATAACCTCTTCGAACGAAGCTGCTTTTAATGTACTCGTAATACCACTAATGGCAATTTCATCAATATAAACATCATCAGAATTTGATGAAGCATCACATCTGAAACGGAACGAGGCGTTACTTGGGAAATTATAGTCTGATGACTTGATGATTACAGATTCAAAATAAAAATTATTGTTCTCAAAATCAGTTCCTCTAGCCCATGTCTCAATAGTAATCCAGCTAGATCCATTATAATACTGTAACCAAAAGTCTTCGTTAGAGTTATCCATACTAACAGGCATATACCAAAATTCTACTTTTAACTCGTTGTAAGAAGTAACATCTAAGCTATTAGCCAACCACGAAGAAGAGCGTGTTCCACTATTGTCTTGTAATCCCAAAGCATCATTCCCTTGATGAGCATATGTACCACCTGTATAACGATAACAATCGCTACCACCATCAACCCAGTTACCCCAACCTGATTCAAAATCATCATATGTTAGTAATTCTTCTGTAGGAGTATCTCCAACAGTTATATTTACAGTAGACGAATTGGTTTTTGCTTCTAAGTTATCAGTAGCAACAGCATAAATTGAATAACTTCCATTAGCCGAAATATTGTAATTGATTGAATAGGGAGAAGATGTATCAGTACCTACAGAATTATCGTTTACAAAGAATTCAACTTGAGAAATTGAACCGTCGCTATCAGATGCAGTGGCTGTTATAGTTATGTTTTGAGGATTATCGTAGTGTGTTCCATTGGTTGGTGTTGTTAATGAGCATTCAGGAGCATTGTTACTAGAACCACCTTCAATCCAAATAGGAGAGGAGATAGCTTCATCACCGTCAGCCTGGGTTATTTTAACATAGTAGAAATCTCCATCACTAGCAGATAATGTATATGTATGGTTTATATTTGAAGTATTTATGTTCCATGTTTGGAATTCAACACCATTTTTAAAAAGCATAATTTTATTGTAAGTTTCTCTGTTACCATCTGTGGCTCGAACAATCATATTCAAACTACCACCAGTAACAGTTGATCCCATTTCCTGATCACTAATTTTGAACGAAAGGGCAATATTTTCATCTTCTGTTGAAAAAAATCTTCTCGCCTTCATTGCTTCATATAGATCAGTACGAGTAAGATTATTAGAAAGGATAGCCATTCTGTAATCAACCCATGCACCCCAGTTGGTACCATGATTATCTTCAGCACCACTGGCTCCTAATTTCCATCCTCTGGCAAGAGCTTCCTCCCAATATCCCATTTGTCCATCATTACGATAATAACCATCATTGTAATAATACCTTGAAAAACCAGAAGTCTTATTCCATAGCTCTATACCAACAAATTTGTCGTCAGGAGTATCAGTAAAGTGATCAAACTCTCTACCGCTATCATCTTCACGACCAGGGTGATTAAAGAATGCAATACATTCTCTTGATGACATCCAACTACGAAGTTCGTCGAAAGTATTAGTAGAAGAACTTCTTGAACTACAATGGTCAGGTGAATTGATTACAGCAATATGTCCATAAGTTCCGCTTGACCATTCAAAACCATAAAAAGTAGTAAAAACACCATCCTGATTATAATTATTGGCAGTGTTTTTAATTGTAGTGTATTCCGAACTGGAAGTTGACTCAGCATGATCTGCAGTACCAAAGAAGTCTAGTCCATTACTTCTAGCAGTGCTATAAGCTCTGTCAGGACTTCCAGAACCGTCAGATACAGTTGTGTGATTGTGTAAGTGGCCATAATAAACATTGTAACCACCAATTGAAGGATGTTGAGCTAAGCTCAAAGTTGTTACTGCCCAAAGCAAAATGCTTAAGGAAAATAAATTTTTCATGATTAATGAGTTTTTGTTTAAATATTAAATCCAAGTAAAAAATACTCTTGTTAAGGGAGTTCGTTTATTACAAGAAAGAAATGTGTTATGAATAAAACATTAACTCAACCTAAATAAAATGGAGAGAACTGAAAAAATATCAATAATGAAAAATAACTGTAACGTTCAGATAATGAGTCTGTGTTGAATTTAATAGTTTTAATATTTTGTTATACAGGATGTTTTGAAAATAGTTTTGTGAAAGTCTATCTTAATACCTGAAAATGATAAGTATGTGTCCTAAAAGGATAATTAAATACAGAAATAAAGAAAGAAAATGTTAAAAAATCTTTATTTAATGATGTAAAACTTAACAATGTGGGAATTTTATTTTTAAAATATTCTCTCGTTTTTTGATTAAAAGTAAAGATTGAGAGATTTATATGTGGCATTATTTGAACTATTAGAATAACCTAAGGGCTTTAACAAAATGGTCAAGTTAGAATTAACTAACTTGACCATTTCAAAATTGAAAAGTGTTTAAGATCAGATTTTTTAGGATGGTGGTATATTTATTATAACTTATTCGCAGTTAGAAAGAAATTTTAGTCTTCGGCACTTACGTGTAAATGTGATTTACTGTTTTGCATGCTTAATGCTTCAGACAAAACTTGTACCGATTTCATTAGGCGAATCATTTCAGCCTTATATCCTTCTTCATCGTTAGCTTTGGAAGCTTTAGCCCAACTAATAATTTCTGGATATTCAACTTTTTCAATATAATCTGAGTTTCTTAATTTCATCCCCCAAGCGGCTATTGAAGCAGCAAATTTAAAATCGTGTGTAGATTTTTCGTAAGCCAATACTTTATTCTTAACGGTTTCAACTAAAAGAGTACTCTTACTAGCTTTAGGCTGCTTATATCTGAGCTTAAGAGTTAGTAATTCATCAGCAAATGAATTTTTAATTTCTTTGTTATTTTTCTTTGGTTTAGATGACTGGTACTTCAAAGCATCAACACCTGGAATATATTCTTTAATGTCTTTAGCACCAATAGGAATAATCTCATACAATGCAGTAACTGTATGTCCTGCACCAATTTCTCCGGCATCCTTTTTATCGTCATTAAAATCTTCTTTATTTAATAAGCGATTTTCATAACCAATTAAACGATAGCCAGCTACGTGCATAGGGTTAAATTCCAATTGAAATTTAACATCCTTAGCTATAGTAAATAAGGTTCCCCCAAACTCTTCAACCATTGCTTTTCGAGCTTCCTGTATGTTGTCAATATAAAAGTAGTTTCCATTTCCTTTATCGGCAATAATTTCCATTTTACTATCTTTATAATTGCCCATTCCAAAACCCGCTACAGTAATAAAAATACCTTTCTCTCGCTCTGTTTCAATTAGCTTTTCCATTTCATTATTACTACTTACCCCAACATTAAAGTCTCCATCCGTTGCCAATATAATTCTGTTGTTACCATCTGTAAGTAAATTTTCATGTGCAAGTTTGTAAGCTAATTTTAATCCCGCTCCACCAGCTGTAGAGCCACCTGCGTTAAGCTTATCTAGAGCGTCAACAATGTCTTTTTTGTTTTTACCAGAGGTAGGTTCTAATATTACACCTGCAGCGCCAGCATAGACTACAATCGATACCTTATCTTCCTCTCTTAATTCATTAACCAACATTTTAAGAGCCGATTTCAATAAAGGTAATTTATTGGCTGAACTCATAGAGCCAGATACATCAATTAGGAAAACAAGGTTTGAAGGTGGTAACTTATCCTTTTTTATTCTTTTACCTTGCAAAGCTACTTTCATTAAGTAATGTTGTTTATTCCATGGACAGGAAGCTACTTCATGGTGTATCGCAAAAGGATGTTTATTAGTTGGTTCAGCATATTCATAATTGAAGTAGTTAATCATTTCTTCAATTCTAACAGCATCGGCAGGAGGTAGTGTTCCTTGGTTGATAAAACGTCTAACATTAGTATACGATGCTCTGTCTACATCTACAGAAAAGGTTGAAAGAGGCTCATTTTTAGGGTCTAGAAATTTGTTTTCGTTAAATGTAGCATAGTCTTCGGTTGACTCAGGTATATATTGAGGAGGAATATATGTATGGCAAGCTGCTTCTTTTCGCAGACTCGATTTACCACGTATTCTAATTCCTGAAACGGCACCGGTAATAGCTCTTTTAATTTTTCTTGTAGGAGAATAACTAGTAACGACAACTTCATCTAAAGCTTGATTATCAGCAATAAGGACTACGTTAATTTTACTTTTACCTTTTACAGGAATTTCTTGCGAAAGAAATCCAATAAAAGAGATAATTAAAACAGCATCTTCATCGGATACACTAATAGTAAATGTTCCATCAAAATCGGTAACTGTTCCATTGGTAGTTCCTTTTTCAATTACATTAACACCAGGTATTGGAGTGTTATTTTCATCATAAACAATACCTGTTATAACTTTTGTTGCTTGAGCAAATACAAACAAGCTCAAAAAACTACATATTAAAAAGATTGACTTCATAGCTGTATATTTTAAAATTTGTTTTCTACAGCTAGGATGCTAACCTCGATAAAATTCCATAAAAAAAGCCGAACTTTTTTTATTAGTCCGGCTATTTATATGATTTTCTTTTGTGTAACTGCTTATCTTTCAGATACTGATGAGTATCCTTTGATAATTCCTCGTTGTGAATTTTTTACAAACAAAATAATTTCATCACGTTCTTTAGAAGCAGGTAATTCTGCCTCAATTTTATCAATAGCTTCTGTATTATTCAAGCCACTTTGATACAAAACACGGTATATATTTTGAATTCCTGTTATTTGCTCATTCGTATAATTTCTACGTCGTAACCCAATTGAGTTAATTCCACCGTACGACATTTTAGTATTACCAACTTTTACATATGGGGGAACATCTTTGCTTAACAAAGAACCACCTTGTATCATTACATGCGAACCAATGTGTACAAATTGATGAATGGCAGAAGATCCACCAATGATAGCAAAATCGTCTATCATTACTTCACCTGCAATTTGGGTTGCATTAGCAATAATTACATTATTTCCAACAATAGTATCATGTGCAATATGTGTATAGGCCATAAGCAGGCAATTACTACCAACTACAGTTTTGCCCTTTGATGCCGTACCTCTGTTAACGGTTACACATTCTCTAATTGTTGTGTTATCACCAATAATAGCAACGGATTCTTCACCGGCAAATTTTAAATCTTGTGGAACGGCTGAAATAACTGCTCCTGGAAATATATTACAGTTTTTACCAATTCTTGCACCCTCTAAAATAGTTACATTAGAACCAATGCGAGTTCCTTCTTCAATTACAACATTTTTATCAATTGTTACAAATGGTTCAATTACCACATTTGGAGCTATTTTAGCTTCAGGGTGAATGTATGCCAAAGGTTGTTTCATGTGTTTCGATTTACTTTTCTCTGTCTGCCCTGGATCGATGTCTACCGCCAGCTTCTCTTCAAATTCGCAAGTATTATCCATTATTAGGTTTTAATTACCTATTTTTTTCCCTAAATTTTTTCAGCTGCGAAAATAGTTTAAGAATTTTAATAAAAAAAATTAAACTTAATTAATCGATATTATATGTCAATGAACTGATAATTAATTTACTTAAACGTTCAATAAAAGCAAATAAAGTGTCTTTAAGCTTTGTTGCGTGCAACATTGGCCATAAATTCACCTTCAGCTACAATACTGTCTCCTACAAATGCCGTTCCTTTCATGTTAGCAACACCACGACGCATAGGAGTTAGTAAGTCCAGTTTAAATATTACAGTATCACCAGGCACTACTTTCTTTCTAAACTTAATATTATCAAGTTTCATAAAGTAAGTTGAATAGTTTTCTGGATCATCTACTTGGTTCAATACAAATATTCCTCCGCATTGTGCCATAGCTTCTACTAATAAAACTCCGGGCATAACCGGTTCTGTAGGGAAATGACCTTGGAAGAAAGGTTCGTTAAGTGTAATGTTTTTAATACCTACTACATAAGTTTCTTGGAGGTCAATTATTTTATCAACCAATAAAAATGGGTAACGATGAGGCAACATACTTCTTATTTTATTGATGTCGCATATTGGCTCTTTATTTGGATCGTATGGTGGAACCTCTGGTTTATTTGATTGTTTCTTTATTTCGGAGCGAATCATTTTTGCAAATTCAACATTAGCATGATGGCCTGGGCGGGTAGCAATAATTTTACCTTTAATAGGAAGACCTGCCAAACATAAGTCTCCAATTACATCAAGTAACTTATGACGCGCAGGCTCATTATGGTGAACCAACTCTAAATTATTCAAGATTCCAATAGGCTTAACTTCAACTCTTGGTTGGTTAAACAAGTCAGCTAATCTATCTAATTCCTCTTGTGTGACTTCACGATCGATAATTACAATAGCATTTTCAAGGTCACCACCCTTAATAAGGTTATGCTCCATTAACATTTCAACCTCATGTAGAAATACGAAAGTACGGCAAGCGCTTACTTCTTCTTCAAACTCATCAATGCTAGCCAATGATGCAAACTGACTCTGTAAAAAAGTTGAGTTATTAAAAGATATCATGGTATCAACACTAAAAGAATCATCTGGTAGTGCTACCATTTTGATTCCTTTTTCTTTGTTTTCGAAAACCATTTTCTCTTTTACTACAAAATATTTTCTTTTAGCATCTTGTTCTTTAATTCCAGCTTCTTTAATAGCTGACACAAAATATTTTGAGCTACCGTCTAAAATAGGAACTTCAGGACCATCTATTTCTATCAGGCAGTTATCAACACCTAGACCTCTTAAAGCAGCTAAGCAATGTTCAATAGTACTTACAGATGCATCTTTCTTTTGCAATACAGTACCGCGTTGAGTAAAAGTAACGTTTTCTGCATATGCATCTATTATTGGTTGACCTTCAAGATCTGTTCTTTTAAATTTGTATCCGTGATTTACAGGAGCCGGATTTAAAACCATATTTACTATAGCTCCGGTATGCAACCCTGCTCCTTTTAAGGTTGCTGGGTTAGCAAGTGTATTCTGATTTTCTACCATATCAAATTTATTGTACTATTCGTTTGTTTTAAGATGCACAAATAGGTTATTCTTCGCCTTTTAGTGATTTAATTTGTTGCTTAAGGTCACGTACTTCGTTAGCTAAATCTGGCAGTTTTTTTAAGTTAATCCACGAACGGGCAAAACTGTGAGCATCAAACGCAGGGGCTCCTCTAAGCACAGCTCCTTCTTTTTTGATATTTCCGGCAACACCAGTATAAGCACCTAGTTTAACCCCATCAGCAATTTTTAAGTGACCAATAACACCGGCATGTCCTCCAAACATACAATTCTTACCAATTATTGATGATCCTGCTACACCCGACATTGCAGCAATTACCGTATTTTCACCAATTTCTACATTGTGTGCAATTTGAACAAAATTATCAAGCTTAACACCTTTTTTCAGTACAGTTGAGCCCATAGTAGCTCTATCTAAAGCTGTATTTGCCCCAACTTCGCAGTCGTCTTCAAGTACTACATTCCCTAACTGCGGAATTTTTACATATTCATTGTTTTCATCTGGTGCAAATCCAAAACCGTCAGAACCAACTACACACCCTGCGTGTAAAATACAATTATTACCTACTTGGCAATCGTGATATATTTTAACACCAGCATATATAATACAATTATCACCAATGGTTACATTATCGCCAATATAGGAATTAGGATAAATGCTAACATTATTCCCTATTTTTACATTTTCGCCAATGTATACAAATGCACCAATATATGGGAAGTCTCCTAACTGCGCAGTCTCTGAAATAAAAGACGGTTGTTCTATTCCTGTTTTACGAGGTTTCGAGTCGACATACATTTGCATAAGCTTAGCCACAGAACTATAAGCATCTTCTGTTTTAATCATTGTGGCTTTTACATCCCTCTCCGGTTCAAATGTGTTATTAACAATAACCACCGATGCATTAGTGTCGTAAATGTAGTTAGTGTATTTGGGGTTAGCTAAAAAAGTAATGGTACCTGGTTTACCATCTTCAATCTTTGAAACATTGTTTACTTTAACCTCCGGGTCTCCTACAATAACCCCATCAATTAGTTCTGCAATTTGCTTAGCTGAGAATTCCATTTTTTAAAAATTTGGTGCAAATCTAATAATATTATCCTCATCAATACCAACGAGAAGACTAGATTTTTTCTTTTATGTGTTGAAGTAATAAACATATTTAAAATCTTCAAACTATATATTTGAATGAATTTCGCTCACCCATTTTCGAATTGATTTTGGATAAATCAAAATATTTTTTTTTACGTTTTTGCTTAAAACAGAAAGGTTTAGGATGTCGGAAGCCGTTGATACATCTTTTATTGTGCCACCAGAAAATAATATGTTAATTTTTTCATCGGTCAAACTGTACGCATGGTTTTCAATAGTTTCAGTACTAACAAAATACCTTACTTCTCCCTTGCCTGTTAAGCCATAATCATTTTTAATCTTGTTTTTAATTTGCTTAATTATTTGTTTGTCAAAAGGTTCTTTTCTGAGTTCAATGTGAAGGAAGTCTCTGTTTACAATGGATTTGGATAGTGTTGATAAAATAAAATCCTGATGGTTTGTCCAAACCTTAATAGCAGACATTATATCTCCATCGTCGAGTAAGGAGAATTTTTCAAGGATACTTTTGTCTGTTACAAAATTATCATAGGTTATGTTTTCCTTCATAAAGTAAAGGAGTTGAGGAGTAGCAAATAATTCATCACCTTTATGGATTAAAAACTTTGCCCGTTGAAGTACATTTACTAACATCCTTTCTGCCACAATAGCAGTTTTATGTAAGTAAACTTGCCAATACATTAATCTACGGGCAATTAAAAATTTTTCTATAGAATATATTCCTTTTGATTCTACAACCAATTGATCATTATGTACATGAAGCATTTTAATAATCCTGTCCGAACCAATAACTCCCTCTGTTACACCACTAAAAAAACTATCTCGTTTTAAGTAATCTAGCCTATCCATATCAAGTTGGCTACTTACCAATTGATGTAAGAACTTTTTGGGGTAATTGTTTTTAAATATATCAATTGCCAGTGAAAGATCTCCATTAAACTCTTCGTTTAATCGTTCCATAAAAAGAACAGAAATTTCCTCATGAGAAACTCCCTCAACAACAGAGTGTTCTAGTGCATGAGAGAATGGCCCATGACCAATGTCGTGCAATAAAATGGCTATATGAACAGCTCTGGATTCTTCCTCTGTAATATTTATTCCTTTGGATTGCAACACAGCAACAGCTTGCGACATTAAATGCATAGCTCCAACTGCATGCTGAAATCTGTTATGCATAGCACCGGGATATACTGTAGAAGTAAGCCCCAATTGCTTAATGCCCCTTAACCGCTGAAAATACCTATGCTGTAAAAGATCATATATTAAATCAAACGGAATTTTAACAAAACCATAAACTGGATCATTTATAATCTTGAGTTTGTTAAAAACGTAATCTCTTTTCTGCATTTACAGTTGAATTATATTTTGCCTTTGCAATATAAAACTTTAAAACAAATTTGAATTAATAAGAACTTTCATATTTCTTCGGATTTGAATGTTATTTAATTATGAGTTGAGCAATAATACTAAATAACATTAACGCAATCCTTTTTTGCATATTAAAAGCATTTTAGCTATCTTTGCACCAGTTTTACGAATATCTTATATGGATAGGGGGCGGATGTCCCCTATTTTATTACCATCAGGCGATGATTACCAAGGAGCGGATACTAGAAATAATAAATGAAAGAATTGAGGAGGATAACTGTTTTATTGTTGATTTAAAAGTATCAAAGAGCAATAAAATTACAGTTTTAATAGATAGTAAAGAGGGGATTAGTATAGATTATTGCATCCAGGTAAGTCGGTTAATAGAATCATCGCTTGACCGTGATGAAGAAGATTTCGAGTTGGAAGTATCTACTCCAGGATTAGGACAACCATTAAAGGTTATTCAACAGTACCAGAAAAATATAGGTAAGGAAGTGGAGGTAGTTCCATTTGAAGGTGCACCATTCAAAGGAGTATTAACAGTTGCAAATGAAGATGGGTTTGTAGTGGAGGAGCAAAAGAAGGTGAAGGTTGAAGGATCTAAAAAAAAGGAAATAAAAGTATTTACACATAATTATAAGTTCGACGAGGTTAAATCGGTAAAAATAATTGTTTCGTTTTAACAATAGGGCAAATGTAAAGTCATGGAAAACATTAATTTAATTGATACTTTTTCGGAATTTAAAGAATTAAAGAGTATTGATAGAGCAACAATGATTAGAGTGCTCGAAGATTCATTTAGAAGTGTTTTAATTAAACGCTTTGGGACTGACGAGAATTTCGATGTTATTATTAACACTGATAAAGGTGACTTTGAAATTTGGAGGAACAGAGAGATTGTTGAGGATGATGAGTTGGAAGACGAAAATTTACAAATATCGTTATCTGATGCAAAAAAGATTGATGAGGATTACGAAGTGGGAGAGGAAGTAACAGATGAAGTACGTTTTCTTGACTTTGGAAGAAGGGCTATTTTAAGTTTACGCCAAAATTTATCAGCTCGTATCTTAGAACTTGAAAAAGATAATATTTATCACAAATATAAGGATAGGATTGGTGATATAGTTACAGGTGAAGTATATCAAATATGGAAAAGAGAAATCCTTATTCAGGATGATGAAGGAAACGAATTGATTTTGCCAAAGGTAGAGCAAATTCCTTCTGATTTTTTTAGAAAAGGAGATACTTTAAGAGCTGTAGTTGTTAAAGTTGAAATCAGAAATAACAATCCACTAATTATTATATCTCGTACATCTCCAGTATTCCTAGAAAGGTTATTTGAGTTGGAGGTACCTGAAATATTTGATGGATTAATAACTATAAAAAAGATTGTTCGTGTACCAGGAGAAAGAGCTAAGGTAGCTGTAGAATCTTATGATGAACGTATTGATCCGGTTGGAGCTTGTGTAGGTATGAAAGGATCAAGAATTCATGGTATTGTACGTGAGCTTCGTAACGAGAATATTGATGTTATTAACTATACAGGTAATATTCAGTTGTTTATTCAAAGGGCACTTAATCCTGCAAAAATAAATAGTATCAAAATTTTTGAGGATGATAACAGAGCACAAGTATATCTGCGTCCGGATGAAGTTAGTCTTGCCATTGGTAAAGGAGGATTAAATATTAAATTGGCAAGTCAGTTAACGGGGTACGAAATTGATGTATACCGTGAAATGGAAGAGGACGATGAGGATGTGAACTTAGATGAGTTTACTGATGAAATTGAAGGATGGATTCTTGATGAGATTAAAGCCATTGGCTGTGATACAGCTAAGTCGGTTCTTGATTTAAGTATTAAAGATTTAGTCAAGAGAACTGATTTAGAAGAAGAAACTATCCGTGAAGTAATTAGGATATTGAGCGCAGAATTTGAATAAAACAACTATTTTTGTGCGTCAATAGTTTATGTAAAGCAATTAGAGAAAATCATTAATTCCCAATATGGCAGTTGGTAAAACAAATAGACTAAGTAAAGTAGCGAGAGAGTTTAATGTTGGTATTCATACCATAGTTGAATTTCTGCATAAAAAAGGATTTGATGTTGAAACAAATCCAAACACTAAGGTGTCGGCCGAAATGTATAAGCATATCCAAGATGAATATAGTACCGACCTTAATGTTAGAAAAAAGTCAGAAGCACTTAGTAAGCAAAAATCACAAAAAGAAACTATTTCAATTGAAGATGTAAGAAAAGATCTTACTTCGGCTCCAGAGGAGGAAAAAAAGGAGAAAGAAGAACCTACTGTTGAAAAAGTTGAAGTGCCTAAGAAAGATGAACCTAAGGTGTTAGGTAAGATTGATTTAAACCAGTTCAATAAGAAGAAACCAGTGGCTGAGCCTAAGAAAGAAGTTCCTAAGGATGAACCTAAGAAGGAAGTAGAAAAGCCTAAGGAAAAACCAGTTGAACAAAAGCAGCAGGAAGAACAAAAACCAAAAGAGCAGCCTAAAAAAGAAGAAAAGAAACCTAAAGAAACACCTCATATACCAACTGCCAAACAAAATATTGAGGAACCTAAGGTTGTAGGAAAAATTGATATAGATTCGATCAATAAAGCTAAAAAGCAAAAAGAGGCGCCTAAACAGGAAAAACAAGAGAGTCGTGCGAAAGAGGAAAAAGTAGTAGCTAAAAAAGAGACTCCTGTTGTAAGAGAGAAAAAAGAAGTTAAGCCTGTTAAAGAGAAAAAGCAAGAAATACCACAAAATGGTAAGAAAGATATTGATAGAAAAGCCGATACTGAAACTAAAAAGGAAGAGGTGCAACCTACAGTAAAAACTAAAGACGAAGAAAGCAATACTGTTTTTAAACCAACTCAGGTTAAAAAACTATCAGGACCTACAGTTGTTGGTAAAATTGATCTTCCAACTGCTCCGGCCAAAACAGAAAATGGAGCAGATAAAAAGAAAAAGAAGCGCAAGCGTATACGCAAAGATAAAGAGCGCGTTAATATAAACGAGAAGACTAACCAACAACAAGGAGGAGGTCAGAATAAACAAGGTCAAGGAGGACAAGGGCCTAAGGGTCAGGGAGGTCAAGGAGGTCAGAGAAACCAACAAGGGCAGCGTAATCAAAATAACAAAGGACCTAGAAGAGGTAAGCCTTCTCAACAACGACGTCCGGTTAAGGCCGAGATTAGTGAAGAAGATGTACAAAAGCAAATAAAAGATACATTAGCTAGGTTAACAGCTAACAAAGGTAAGTCAAAAGCATCTCGTCACCGTAGAGATAAACGTGAAGCGGTGAGTCAAAAACAAATGGCGGAGATGGAAAAGGCTAACCAGGAAAAGAATGTGATCAAGGTTACTGAGTTTGTTACAGTTGCTGAATTAGCTTCAATGATGAGTGTACAAGTAAACCAGATTATTGCATCGTGTATGAGTCTCGGGTTATTTGTTTCTATTAATCAACGTTTGGATGCTGAAACTATTACCCTTGTGGCAGAGGAATTTGATCATACTGTTGAATTTATTAGTGTTGAGGTAGCTGCAGCTATTGAAGAAGAAGAGGTTGAAGATGAAGGTTTAATGACGGAACGTTCGCCTATTGTAACTGTAATGGGACACGTTGACCACGGTAAAACATCATTGCTTGACCATATTCGAAAAGCTAACGTTATACAAGGTGAAGCAGGGGGTATAACTCAGCATATTGGAGCTTATTCTGTAACGTTAGATTCGGGAAGAGAAATTACATTTTTAGATACTCCTGGTCACGAAGCCTTTACCGCAATGCGTGCTCGTGGTGCACAAGTTACAGATATTGCGATTATTATTGTTGCAGCAGATGATAATGTTATGCCTCAAACAATTGAAGCAATAAATCACGCTTCAGCAGCTGGAGTTCCTATCGTATTTGCAATTAATAAAATAGATAAACCAGGGGCTAATCCTGATAAGATAAAAGAAGAGTTAGCCAATATGAATTATTTAGTTGAAGATTGGGGTGGTAAATATCAATGCCAGGAAATTTCAGCTAAAAATGGAGTAAATATTGATGAACTGCTTGAGAAAGTACTTTTAGAGGCTGACTTATTGGAGTTGAAAGCAGTTAGTGAAAAAAGAGCAGTAGGTTCTGTAATCGAATCATCTTTAGATAAAGGTAGAGGATATGTAACAACAGTTCTTGTTCAGGCAGGAACACTAAAGGTTGGAGATATTATTCTTGCTGGAAGTTACATGGGACACGTTAAGGCAATGTTTAACGAGCGTAACCAAAGGGTTGAAGAAGCAGGTCCATCAGATCCAGTGTTAATATTAGGATTAAATGGTGCAGCTCAAGCAGGAGAGAAGTTCAATGTGATGGAGAGTGAGCGAGAAGCCAAAGAAATTACTAATAAAAGGACCCAGCTACAAAGAGAGCAAGGGATGCGAACTAAGAAGCACATTACTTTAGATGAGATTGGTAGACGTATTGCTATAGGTAATTTCCAAGAGCTTAATGTTATTGTTAAAGGTGATGTGGATGGATCTATAGAAGCACTTTCTGATTCATTAATAAAACTTTCTACAGATGAGATTCAAGTAAATGTAATCCATAAAGCAGTGGGACAGATATCAGAATCAGATATTATGCTTGCAGCTGCTTCAAATGCAATTGTAATTGGTTTCCAGGTTCGACCATCAATGGCGGCAAGGAAAATAGCTGAGAAGGAAGAGATTGATATCAGATTATATTCGATTATTTATGATGCTATTGAAGAATTAAAATCAGCAATGGAAGGTATGCTTTCTCCAGAAATTAAGGAGCAAGTAATTTCTACTCTTGAAGTGCGCGAAACATTTAAAATATCTAAAGTTGGTACTATTGCCGGATGTATGGTAAAAGAAGGAAAAATTAGACGTAATGCTAAAGTACGTTTAATTAGAGAAGGAATTGTGATTTATACCGGGGAATTAGCTGCTTTAAAACGCTTTAAGGATGATGTAAAAGAAGTTGCTTCAGGATATGAGTGTGGTGTTAGTATTGTAAATTACAACGATATTAAAGTAGGGGATGTAATTGAAGCCTTCGAAGAGGTGGAAGTTACCAGAACACTATAAAATTTAGAGCTAAACATTATAGGATATTAAAAATCCTCGTTCAATTTGAGCGGGGATTTTTTTTATAAAAAAAACCTGAAGAATAAATATTCTCCAGGCATTATCTATTTCTTAAAACAACTAATTTTTATCCTATTAATTCTTTATACTGCTCTGCAGATAGCAGTTCATCAAATTGAGCAAGGTCTTCAGTCTTAATTTTAATCATCCAACCACCTTCATAAGGCTCCTTATTTACTAATTCAGGTTGATCCTCAAGTTCGGTGTTCACTTCAAGTACAGTACCTTTAATTGGCATGTAAAGATCAGATACAGTTTTAACAGCTTCAATAGTACCAAAAACTTCCTCTTTATCTAAATCTTCACCTTCAGTCTCAATTTCAACAAAAACTATATCTCCTAATTCACTTTGGGCAAAATCGGTAACCCCAACTGTAGCTTTGTCACCATCAACTAAAACCCATTCATGATCTTTTGTATACTTTAAATTTTCAGGAACATTCATTTGTTTGTCATTTTATTAATTGTGAGAATCAAATTTAATATAAATTACAATTTCAATTTATGGTAAATGTCATATTCTGAACCAAGGTAATGCTTAAATTTTATTAGTTAATCTCCTCAAAATTATACGGAGTTTCTTGATATACATAATAATTTAACCAATTGGTAAACATTAGACTTGCATGACTTCTCCATTTAACAATTGGATCATTTGATGTATCGTCTAAAGGGAAATAGTTTTTAGGAATGGTAATTTCATCTCCTTTTTCTAAATCCCTAAAATATTCTTCACGAAGAGTAAATGGATCGTATTCTGGGTGGCCAGTAACAAACACTAAACGTTTATCTGAAGAAAGAACTATATGAACTCCGGCTTCTTCAGATTCTGCTAGTATTTTTAATTGAGCAACTTTGTCAACATCCTTTTTTCTTACTCCGGTAAAGCGAGAGTGGGGAGCAAAAAAACAATCGTCAAAGCCTCTCATTAATGGTTCCTTTCTATCGCATACAGCATGTTCAAAAACACCAAACAGCTTACTGCCCAAGTGATATTTAGGAATTCCATAATGATAGTATAGACCTGCCTGTGCACCCCAGCAAATATGCAAAGTGCTAGTAACATTACGTCTACTCCATTCCATAATTTCTTTTAATTCTTCCCAATAGGTAACTTCGTCAAACTCCAGATGCTCAACAGGAGCACCAGTTATTATCATACCATCGTACTTGTGCGATTTAACCTCATTAAAAGTCTTATAGAAGTTAAATAGGTGCTCTTTGGGAGTTGTTTTTGGAGAATGACTTCGCGTCATTAGCAAATCAACTTCAACTTGTAAAGGAGTATTAGAAAGTACACGCATTATTTGAGCTTCTGTTGTTATTTTTAAGGGCATTAAGTTAAAAACAACAATCTTTAGTGGCCTAATATCCTGATGAATGGCTCTTGATTCATCCATCACAAATACATTTTCACTTTCTAATACATTGCGAGCGGGTAACTTATCTGGAATCTTTATTGGCATACCTAATTATTTAAACAACAAAGGCCGTAAAATACGGCCTTATTTTTTTATTAACAATGATTTTTTACCGTTTTATAAGGCCGTAAAATAAAATATTTAATACATTTTGAGCTTGCTCAACCATATCTTCATACTTGTTAGATGATTGAAACATTGGTATTTCCATACCTTTTAAAGCAAGTGCAATTGCCATAGCACCAAGATGCACATTTTTCATATGAAAGGTACCCCCATTAATTCCTTCGTTAATGATGGTTTCTAACATTTCTACTTCTGCTTTTTCGGTACTTTCTTTAACAGACTTAACAAATTCAATTCCTCCAAATCTCTCATCGGTAAGAGCTTTAAAATAATTATCTTGTTCGCTGATGGTCTTCATTCTGGTAAGAACATAATCATTTAGCTTATCCTTAGGTGGTTTTGAAGCTTTTACCACCTTTTTTAATTCAGATATTAATACATTTTGCTCTTTGTCAATTACAGCTTGGAATATTTCTTCTTTGTTTTTAAAGTAATAGTATAAAGAACTTTTCCCTTTATGTAGTTCTAGGGCAATGTCTTCCATAGTAGTTTTCTTGTAGCCAAACTTGGCAAACAGGTTCTGTGCAGCTTCTAAAATCGAAACTCTTACAGATTCATTGTAATTAAGGTTTTCAGTTGTCATACAGTGTTATTCGTATTATCTTTCTTTACACAAATTTAATAAATAGAACGGCCAATTAAAATATTTTAACATTTCAAAAATCATTATTTGTATAAATAAAAAGTTGATGTTCGAAATTCTAGATCAATAAATAGTTAGATTTATAGTCTAGTGACTTTTAATGTCGATTGTTCAATTGTAATAATATTAAAGATAAGTAAATTTTAATCTTATTAAATAGTTTTCAATGCTTGAATTAATTTATGGGAAGAAAAATTTTAACTATTAGTCATTTATAAGTTCAAAGTCTAATTGTTTTTTAATGAGATTAGCTTTTGCTACAAGGATTTTTACCGTATCACCAAGCTGAAATTTTCTTTTTGACTGACGACCTACAATACAGTAATTCTCTTCATCAAAGCGATAAAAGTCATCATCTAAGTTTCGAATAGATACCATTCCTTCGCATTTATTTTCTTCCAACTCGACATAAAATCCCCATTCTGTTACACCAGAAATAACTCCTTTAAACTCTGTACCAACATGATCTTTCATGAATTCCACTTGTTTAAACTTAATAGAAGCTCTTTCCGCTTCAGCAGCAGTTAACTCCATTTTTGAGCAGTGCTTACAATGATCTTCTGTTTTTTCGATATTTAGAGAACGTCCTCCTTCAAGGTAAGACTCTAGCATGCGATGAGCCATCATGTCAGGGTAGCGTCGGATTGGAGAAGTAAAATGTGAGTAATGTTTAAAGGCCAATCCATAATGACCTACATTATGAGTAGAGTATGATGCTTTAGCCATCGTGCGGATAGCTAACGTTTCAATAATATTTTGCTCCTTTTTACCTTCAACTTGTTTTAATAATCGATTAATAGAGTTGCTGATTCGTTCTTCTCCCACGGGCATCGCTTCATATCCAAATTTGCGAACAAATCGCGCAAAGTTTTCAAACTTTTCTGGATCAGGGTTGTCATGAACTCTATATACAAAGGTTTTAGGACGTGCACCCTTGCCATTAGTAACTTCTTTTTTTCCAATAAATTCTGCAACTCTTTTGTTCGCTAAAAGCATAAATTCCTCAATAAGCTTATTAGCATCTTTCGATTCTTTAAATAAAACGCTTAAAGGTTTACCTTTTTCATCAATTTCGAATTTTATTTCTATGCGCTCAAAAGAAATGGCTCCATGAGAAAATCTTTTATTTCTTAGTTCTTTAGCAAGTTTATCAAGAGTGAGTATTTCGTCTTTAAAATCACCTTCTCCAGTTTCTATTATTTCCTGGGCTTCTTCATATGTAAATCGTCTATCACTATAAATGATGGTTTTGCCAAACCAAGTATCCAAGAGGTTGGCATCTTCATCTAATTCAAAAACTACTGAGAAACATAGTTTTTCTTCATTTGGTCTTAAAGAACAAATGCCATTACTTAATCTTTCAGGGAGCATAGGAACAACTCTATCTACCAGATAAACAGAAGTAGCCCTATCGTAACCCTCTTTATCAATAATTGACTTGGGCTTTACATAATGAGTGACATCTGCAATATGAACGCCTACTTCCCAGTTTCCATTGGGTAGTTTTTGTAAAGATAAAGCATCATCAAAATCTTTAGCATCTTTAGGATCGATGGTGAATGTAGTTACCTCTCTGAAATCTCTTCTTCTTTTAATTTCATCTTCAGAAATAATATCATCAATTTTATCGGCTGCCTCAATAATTTTTTGAGGATACTCATATGGTAAATTGAATTCTGCTAGTATTGCATGAATTTCAGCATTGTTTTCTCCTGCATCACCTAATACGTCAATAATTTCTCCAAACGGATTTTTTGTATAGTCATCCCAGTCTGTAATTCTTCCAACAGCAAGTTGTCCATCTTTAGCTCCTTTTAATTTATTTAACGGAATAAATAAATCTTTGAACATTATTTTTTTATCGGTTACTAAAAATGCAAAATTTTTCGAAATCTCAATCGTTCCAACAAAAGTATCTCGATTACGTTCAATTACTTCAACTACTTCACCTTCGAGAGAACGTCTTCTTTTTTTTGCAAAAATGTGAACCTTAACTAAATCGCCATTTAAAGCATTTTTAAGGTTTTGCTGACTTACAAAAACATCATCACCAATACCATCCTGCGGTACAATATAGGCGGTACCTGTGCTTGTTGCATCAACAGTTCCTATTACATATGCTCCTCTTGATAATAGCTTAAATTTACCTTTAGAAACTTCTGTTAAAAAGCCATTTTCCAATAACTCATATAAAACTTCAACTACCGTTTGTTTTAGAATTATTTTCTTTAGCCCTAGTAATTCAGAGATTTGCTTATAATTATATGTTCGTTTTGGATTGTTATTAAATATTCCTTGTATTAAACCAATAATCTGATTTTTTTTTAATCCCCTGCTTCTTTTTTTGGTCTTTTTTTTACCCCCCATGCATATCCACTTTTTTATTAATACTGCAAAGTAGCAATTTTCCCAATTATAATTGGGTTAATTATTTAATATCATCAAAATAATTTGGTTTAATATAACCTTAAAGAGGAAAAGCAAGTATAAATAATTTAATTTACTTATTCTTACAGGGGAAATAGGATTATTTATTATGCTATGATTACTATACTAAAATCTTTTTGTTGTTTTATAGTGTTTACATTAGTTATGGGAAATACTATGGCTATTCAGTCAGGAAATAAAAATGTAAAAGACACTATTAATTTTACTGATGAAGCAGGTTTGAAACAAGGACGTTGGGTAATTAAAGAAAGTGGAAAAATAATTGAAGAAGGCCATTATTTAAATAATGAAAAGGTTGGTGTATGGAAAGCTTATTTTGATAATGATAAACTAAAGCATGAAATTAATTATATTAAAGGAGAACCCAGAGGTGAGGCTCGATTTTATTATGAGAATGGGAAGTTAAGAGAATCGGGTAATTGGCAGGTTGATCATTGGGAAGGAAATTATAAATATTATTTCGAATCAGGTCAACTGTCGTATGACTGGTTTTATAATGAAAAAGGAAAAAGGGAAGGAGATCAGAGATATTTTTATGCAAATGGGGAAAAAATGTACGAAGGGATCTGGAAAAATGGAAAAACAGAAGGTGCATTAAAAGTATACGATGATTCAGGAAACCTTGTGCAAGAAAGAATTTTTAATGATGGTAAATTCGAGGGAGTTGAGAAGCCTGTCACAAAAAGTCCAAGCCAAAGATTCAATGGAACAGGGTTTCATACTGTTTTAAATTTATCGGGTCAAGTTCACGAAAAAGGATTCTTTCAAAAGGGAAATTTAATTGATGGGGAAAAATATAATTATAATAGTGATGGAAACCTCATATCCATTACAATGTATAAAGGAGGAAAAGTTGTTGGCACCCAAAAGAAACAATAAAGCAGTATAATTTTATTTATTAAGCAGGAACAACCAATACAGGAATATTTGTTCTTTCAATCAACGATACATCTGTTCTTCCAAAAAATGCCTTGTGAAAAAAGCTGTGTTTGTGGTGACCAATTACAACTAAATCAATATGAAGTTTTTCAATTTCTGCAATAAGCATATCTACTGTACCTCCATTAATCAAAAGACCTTCAGAATCAATACCTTTTTCTTCTAATTCATCTGATAATTTTTTTAATTTATGATGATCTTCTTTTAGTTCAGTAGCGCGCATATCTCTAATGTACTGAGGTCCTACTTCATAACCAATAAAATCTGGTTCCGGGGCTGCAATATGAATGATCCATAGTTTAGATTCTTTTTCTTTTGCTTGTTGATACGCTTGGTTTAATATCTTTTCAGTTCCTTCTTTTAAATCTACAGCTACTAGTATATTTTTCATTTTCTTATTTTTTGATTTCTGAATATGTTAAGAAATATATTTATTCAATAACTCACATAAATTTTAATCATTCTTTGGTGGGAAATTTAAACGATGAAAACTCATGCTAATTTTAAAATCAATTATACTTATATGTATAAATTACGTAATTATACTGTAAAAATCAACGAAAAAAGGTTGTCCAATATGAACAACCTTTAATATTTTTGAAATTAGCGTTTAATGCAACGTTATTTTTTTTCCTCTTCAGTAGATTTATCTTCTCCTTGATCGTTACGAGCTTTTTTAAACTCTTTCATACCTTGTCCTAATCCCTTCATTAATTCAGGAATTTTTCTTCCTCCAAAAAGCAGAATGATGGCTAAAATAATTAGTATCCATTCGTAGCCACCCAAAAAACCGCATAAGTATATCGAATTTATTGCCATATCTTTCTCTTTTGTATCAAAATTAGTAAATATTACTCAGTTATTTAAAAAAATGCTCTGAATATATCGTTCCCATTAGCATATAATAATAAACTAAGTAGTATTACCATACCAGCAATCTGAGCATATTCAAGGAATTTTTCGTTAGGTTTTCTTCCAGATACCATCTCGTATAATAGAAATAATACGTGTCCACCATCAAGTGCAGGAATTGGCAATATATTCATAAATGCTAATACAATAGAAAGAAATCCGGTAAGAGACCAAAACGCAGACCAGTTCCAAGCAGGAGGAAATAAGTTACCAATTGCACCAAATCCACCAATTTGCTTTACTCCTTCTTTTGAAAAAACAAGTTTTAATTGTTTTACATAACCAACTAAAGTAGTAATACCTTTTGAAACTCCTGCAGGCAATGCTTCCCAAAATCCATAAGTTATTTTGGTTACCTTAAAAAAGTCTGCTTTAGGGTAAACTCCTATTTTTCCTTTATCAGAAACAGCACATTTTACACTGTCTAATTGTCCATTGCGAATAATTCCAAGAGTTACTCTTTTTCCTTTATTTTCGCCATAAAGTTTAGTAGCTTCTCTGTAAAATTCCGTTTTTTCTCCGTTTATAGAAATAATACGATCTCCTGATTTTAATCCGGCTTCGTAAGCATTACCTCCTCTAATTACAGAATCAACATAAAAAGGCATTCGAATTGCAGCAAGAGACTTTACTTCTTGGTCTAAAACATCTTTACCAAATCCTTCGGGAATAGGCAAAACAAAAGTAGAATCTCCTCTCTTTACGGTAATTTCCTGAGCTTCCTCTAATAATATAAATGAAGCAATGTCAGACGCATCTTTTACTTTAAAAGTATCTACAGATGTTACAATATCTCCATCTTGTAAACCTAACTCATGAGCGAGAGGGTGATAAGCTAAACCAAATTTAGCATCATCTATATGAATATATGATTCTCCCCATTTAAAAAGAACCATCCAAAATATAACAAAGGCCAATAAAAAATTAACCAATACCCCGCCAATCATAATTAATAATCTCTGATATGCTGGTTTAGATCGGAACTCATAAGGTTTTGGTTCCTCTTTTAAAGCCTCTTTATCCATTGATTCATCAATCATCCCGGAAATCTTTACATATCCTCCTAACGGCAGCCAACCAACTCCATATTCAGTATCTCCCTTCTTTACCTTAAACAACGAAAACCAAGGATCAAAAAATAGGTAAAACTTTTCTACCCTTGTTTTAAATAGCTTGGCAAAAAAGTAGTGACCAAATTCATGTAAGATTACTAAAATCGAAAGGCTTAACAATAACTGTCCTGCTTTTATTACAATATCCATCTATAAAAAATAAAAAATGAGCTACAAATATATTCCTTTTTTGCTATTATCTTGTATTAATGTATTTACATATAATGTGTGCATTAATTATTTAAATCAACGATTGAGCAATTTTCCTAGCTTCTAAATCTGTTTCTAAATAATCATCAAAAGTGGGTTTTGAAATATAGCTTGTTCTTTCCATCGTTTTTTCAATGACATTAGACATTTGTACAAAGCCAACTTTCTTTTCGAGAAAGCCTTGTACAACCACTTCGTTGGCAGCATTAACTATACATGGCATATTCCCACCTTTACGCATTGCATCATAAGCAATCGCAAGATTTTTAAACGATTGTAAGTCTGGTTGTTCAAATGTAAGGTTAGGGTATTCTATAAAATTAAATCTCGGAAAATCAACATCTATCCTGTTTGGGTATGAAAGGGCATATTGAATTGGAAGGCGCATATCTGGCAGTCCCATTTGTGCTTTCATCGAACCATCTGTAAATTGTACAATGCTATGTAAAATGCTTTGTGGGTGCACAATTACGTCAATTTGATCAGGTTCCAGGCCAAATAACCACCTTGCTTCAATTACCTCAAGTCCCTTGTTCATCATACTTGCCGAATCAATGGTAATTTTATTACCCATTTCCCAATTAGGGTGGTTTAGAGCCTGCTCAGGAGTTACTTTTTCCAAAAAATCAAGTTTTTTACCCCTAAAAGGCCCTCCTGAAGCAGTAAGATATATTTTCTCAATTGGATTATTAAACTCTCCAACCAAACATTGAAAAATGGCAGAATGTTCAGAGTCGACCGGTAGAATGGGTACTTTTTTTTTCGCGGCTATTTCTGTAATAATATCTCCGGCAACAACTAAGGTTTCTTTATTTGCTAAAGCAATAGGTTTTCCTGATTTAATAGCATTAATTGTTGGTTTTAAACCGGAAAAACCAACCATTGCAGTTAAAACAATATCAATAGTCCCCATTTCAACTACCTGAGCAATTGCATCGCTACCTGCATATACTTTGATTGGTAAATCGATTAAAGCATCTTGTAATTGTTGGTATTTTTCTTTATTACCAATTACAACCGTATTAGGTAAAAAAGTTTTGCATTGTTCTACTAATTTTCCAATCCGGTTATTTGCTGTTAGTACTTCTACTTCAAATTTATCTGGATGTCTGGAAATTACATCTAATGTTTGCGATCCAATGGATCCGGTAGAACCCAGTATCGCTACCCGTTTTTTCATAAATTACCCTGACTTATGATTATTCAAAAATTATATATTCTGCAGGATCAACAGCCTTACCTTGATACCATAGTTCAAAATGTAGGTGTGGACCAGTTGTAAGTTCTCCAGAGTTTCCGACATTAGCAATAGCCTCACCAGCAGCAATTTTTTCACCTGCTTTTTTAAGTAATTTAGAGTTATGCTTGTATGCAGAAATTAAATCGTGATTATGCTGAATCATTAAAACGTAACCTGTTTCAACTGTCCAACCCGAAAATATCACAGTTCCGCTCATAATTGATAAAACAGTTTCTCCTGGTTTAGAAACGATGTCTATTCCATAGTGTTTTTCACTTTCTTTAAACTCTCTAACAATAATTCCTTTTAGTGGAGAATAGAAATAGATCTGATTTAGTTCGGGTATTTTTTCACCATCTTCGAGAACTGCTAAATTGTATTTTTCTTCAGCTTCTACCTTTTCTCTGAATTCAAGAACTTCTCTGCTTTTTTTTAAGTTAATTTCATGTGGTTTTCCCGATGAGCTTGAGCTTGTGTCTTCGTAATCTGTTTCGGGTACTTCACCGCTAATTACCGATTTAATTGATTGAAAGAAACGATCACGCTTATTGATCTCGTTAATTAAGGAATCAACTCTGTTGACATTGCGAACCATCATTCTTCGTTGGTTACCGTCAGGGTATCCGGGAATGTATTCTCTTAATCCTGTATAAGCTATTAAAAGGGTTACTAATATGATAAGAATTATGGCTGATGTACCTACAAATGTAAAAACATTAAGTCTAGACAATCTCATTCGCCATACTTCTTCATATGTTTGCTCGTTAAAGATGGCTAGCCTATACTTATTTCGTAATTTCTGAATAAACTTTTTGTTATTCGCTTTTTGAGTGCTCATTTAAATTGTTCGTAAATTGACAAAGGCAAAGTTAAAAAATTATATGTCTTATTGAGGTTGTGCCAAGTTTTAATCGCAAAGAGAAAATGATTAATAAGAAATCAGATTGTACATTTTAAGCCTAATACAAATAAATATTACGTATTTGTTAAATTTTTATTTGGAATTAAAAAATAAAGCATCTATATTTGCAACCGCAAAAAAGGAAACTACAATTAGTATAAAAATATATTGCGGGGTGGAGCAGTTGGTAGCTCGTTGGGCTCATAACCCAAAGGTCGTCAGTTCGAGTCTGGCCCCCGCTACTACTTCAAATTTCCTTTCGTACTTTAAATTAGATTATTCGTGATTATTATCACAATTAAAGATACATTGCGGGATGGAGCAGTTGGTAGCTCGTTGGGCTCATAACCCAAAGGTCGTCAGTTCGAGTCTGGCTCCCGCTACTATTTAAGCCGGAATTTTTTCCGGCTTTTTTTATTTATCCAAGATATCTATCATTAGTAAATCTTAATAAAGATTAAAGTTCATACAGTAGTTTTTAAACACTAATAAAATCAAGCATTTAAACGGGTAGTTATAGTCGAAGCTATACTTACCAGTAAAATGAAATTAAATGTTTAATTTTAAAGATGTTTGGTGTAATAAATGATCTAATGATAATTCTAGGTTTAATGAAGATTGTTAGAAATTATATTAAAGAATTCCTCTCTAGTTGCGATACTTTTCATAAAAGCCCCAGTGAAATCTGATGTTGTTGTAACAGAATGTTGTTTTTGAACACCTCGCATTTGCATACACATATGTTGTGCTTCAATTACTACCGCAACTCCAAGTGGATTAAGTGTATTTTGTAATGCTTCTTTAATTTGTGTAGTCAATCTTTCCTGCACTTGTAATCTTCTTGCAAAAGCCTCAACAACTCTTGCTATTTTGCTTAATCCAGTAATATGATGACGAGGAATATACGCAACGTGAGCTTTGCCAAAAAAAGGTAACATATGGTGTTCGCACATAGAATATAGTTCTATATCCTTTACAACTACCATTTGTTGATAATCCTCTTTAAACATTGCTGATTTAATGATTTCTTCAGGATCCATTTGATATCCTTGAGTAAGAAATTGCATTGCCTTTGCAACTCTAAGGGGTGTTTGTTTTAATCCCTCTCGATTTACATCTTCTCCAAGTAGTTTAATTATCTCACTATAGTGTTCTAATAAGCTATTTGTTGTTTTATCGTCGTAGCTTTCTATTTTATTATAACCTCCGTCTCCGTTTAAAGTAAATTCCATCCCTGTTTTAATTTGTACTAAACTATGAAATAGCAAAAGTCATAAAAAAAAACAGGAAAATAGCTGACTTTTTTAACAAAGTTAATAATAGAAGGATATTTTTTTGAAGAAGAGGTTTAGTTACCAAATTTTCGTTTCATTTTTTCCTCGTAAGAAGCAATAAGGTATTCCCATTCAGCTTGAGTAATAAATTGTCGTTTAAATTTTTTTACATTTTTAAGTTTGGTTCTGTCAATTTGTTGAGATATAGCTGTGTTACTCATTCCAATCATTTGGTTGGGTTTGATTTGAGTTTTATATTGAACATCGATGGATCTTGCTTGAATAAAATTTTCCTGATTCATTTCAGCATCCCACTCAGTTACTGGTTGGGTTTTTGCTTGATATGTTGATAAAGCAACATTGTTTTGTGCTGCAACTACTTCGTGCGAACTTAACATTGGCATATTGCGGGCAATAGCATTGGGATTGGTAACTTGGGGTAAAATGACAACTTCGGACAGTTCAATGGTGTCTTTACTCAGGAAAATTCCCATCAAGTAACTGTCGTTAGCTAACGAGTCATGTAACTGAACATAGAGGGATTTAAATCCAACGTAAGAAAAATGTACAATATCCCTGTTTTTTGCCCAAAAAGAAAACTGACCATCCTCGTTACTAGTGAAACCAAATTTATTATTTATGACATATTTGGCATATGGAAGAGTAAACAAGCTATCTCCTTCCATAATTACACCTCTAAAAAGTAACGAATCTCTTTCCATTTGTGCATAGGAAAGTGAATAAGCAAATAAAGATAATATGAGTAGTATTCTTTTGGGTTTCATGGTAGGAATTTTAAGAAATTAATAGGATTTGTAATTAATAAACAAATCAAGTTTAGTTATGTTTGGGAAGGGTATATTGGTGAGGGCGCTAAAATGACGACGCCCTCTGTTTGAGATTACTTAAATTTTAACAATAATATCTTCAAGGTTTCTTTTAGGTACGTGGTGTACCTCTTTTAAATCTCGCCAATATTTAAAATCCTTATCTAATTCTTCAATTACAACTTCTTCTTTAGGTACACCTAAGGCAATTACTTGTATGATTTTAAGTTGATTAGGAATTTCAAGTTCGCGTTGTAGTTGAAGTCGCTCAACAGATCCTATAATGCATCCACCTAAACCCTTTTCAACAGCACCTAATAAAATGCTTTGAGAAGCAATTCCATTGTCACTGAAAAAGTTAGAAGAAATAGCAGTGTCATTAAGCATGATGATGTATGCAGCAGGTCTTTCGCCTTCCTCAGGACCATGCCAATCGGTTAAATAACCTGCCCATGACAAATGTTTAAAAATAATGTTATTCTTCTCGGGTTCATTACAAATAATATATTTAAGTGGTTGTGCATTTCTTGCCGAAGGAGACAAGCGAGCTAAGTCAATAAGCTCCATAAGTGTTTCTTCACTTACGCTTTTGTCTTGGTAAAATCGTCTGTAACTTCGGTTTTTTAAAATCAGATCTTTAAGCATAATAAGGGAATTTTTTAAAATGAATAATTAGTATCTAGCTTCAACGACATTCCAGTCAATTATTTTCCAAAAATTAGAAATATAATCAGGGCGTTTATTTTGATAGTCTAAATAATATGCATGCTCCCATACATCACAGGTTAGAATTGGAGTTAAGTCATTGGTCATTGGGTTACCTGCATTGCTGGTTTGAATAATTTCTAAGTTGCCGTTAATGTCTTTTACCAACCATGCCCATCCCGATCCAAATAATGTAGCTGCAGCTTTTCCAAAAGCTTCTTTAAAAGAATCGAAACTACCAAATTTTTCATCAATAGCTTTGGCTAATTCTCCATTTGGTTTGCCTTCTCCTTTAGGAGAGAAAGATGAAAAATAGAAAGTATGATTCCAAACTTGAGCTGCATTGTTAAAAATACCGCCATCGGATTTTTTAATGATTGTTTCAAGATCAGCATCTTCAAATTCGGTTGCTTCAATGAGTTTATTCAAGTTATTTACATAAGCTTGATGGTGCTTTCCGTAATGGAATTCGATGGTGTTCTTTGATATTACTGGCTCAAGAGCATCATTTGGATAAGGTAATTTAGGTAATTCAAATTTCATGATAGTTTGTTTTAAGATTTGTCTTTTTTACGTAAAGTATTTTGAGTAATGAAATGTTTAAACACTGCTAACAAATTTAAAAAATACAATATGAATTCCTAGAAATATTGTTCGTATTTGATTTATATAATGAGATTAATTAGTAGAAGTGATTAATGATCATATATTTAAAAAAGCAAGTTTTATGAAGAGTGAAATAATACCATTTTAACAACAAAATGCCGCATTAAATATTTTCATATAATGTTTGTTTGAAGTAATGGATTTGATAGTATCAGGTGTCATTTTTGTAACCATATCCCAAAGCCACTGTCTTAACTGTTGCATATCTTTAAATACCTGATTTTTGTAATGTTTTTTGAGGTGTTGCCAAATTTGTTCACATGGGTTTAATTCAGGAGTATACGGTGGTATGTTAAGCAAAAATATATTGTCTGGAATAACCACATCTTTGGTCGAATGAAAACGTGCATTATCAATGATAACGATTTTGTATTCATTCGGTTTATGTTTTGAAAACTCCATAAGGTATTGTTGAAAGATTTTACAAGTTGTTCCGTTAATTTCCCAAACAAAAGAATCTCCTGTAATTGGAGAATAGCTGCCATAGAGATAGGTAGTTGAGAATTTGTGTTGATAACCTATTACTGGCCTGACTCCCTTTGCCGTAATACATTTTCCTATATGGGTCAACAAGCCGAATCTACTTTCGTCTTGATAATACAAATTGACAGAACTATAGTTATTTTTATTAAGATTGGTTCTAATCTGATTGAATGTGAGGGGCAGTTTTAAAAAAGGCTTCAGTAGCCTGTTCGTCTTTATTGACATGAGATTTTCTCGGCACCTTAAGTTTTGTCTTAAAATGTTTGATCATGTATTGACGGAGTGTGTGGTATTTTATTTCTATACCGTATTCTTCTTTGATCCACTTTTGTGCATCCCAATACCCCAAGAAAGGGTTGCTTGAATCATTAACCCTTTCTTCGAGCTGATTATGAATATCCTCTGTGATAAATAAAGATTTTTTTGGCTTGGGCTTGTTAATAGCCATTACTTCTATACCATCTGACTCATAAGTATTTAACCAGCGCTCCATGGTTCTTATGTGAACCCCTAGGTAACATGCAAGTTCTTGTCGCGTTCTAAACTTGCCCTCTTTTATGTAAATAAGACACTTAATCCGTTTTTCCCCGCTTAATGTGGACTGCCTTGAAAGTAAATTCTTCAGTTTTTGAACCCCTTCCTTTATTATCAATTTTGATGTCTTTCCCATGCCATTAAGATAATAAAATATACGGCATTATACAATTAATTTGGTATAATAATATAATTGAATATGTATTTTGAATTCTATAAATTAATGTTGTTTGCTTGTGTAAGTTGCACGATAGGAGTGTAGTGTGGGTGTTTAACCCGCAATATGCATTAGAAAATCTATTACACATTGAAATTACTTCAAAACAAGTCACTTCGCTGCTTCATCTCAACTCACCAGAACGATGCTATACCTCGTTTCGATAAAGCCTTGTTTTATCGTACTTTCAATGCTCACTACGAACCTCTAATACATAATCCGGCTTTAATCAAGACTAAAGATTAGGTGGTAATTGTGAAATACAACAAAAAAAAGCCGGTGCGAAAATTTATCGCACCGGCTATATATTAATCTAATTGTCTTATGTATGTTATCTAGTATCTAGAATTACATCATTCCTGGCATTCCGCCACCCATTCCGCCCATTGGGGCTGCAGGAGCTGCTGGTTCTTCTTCTTGTTCGTCAACAATTACACATTCAGTTGTTAAGAACATACCAGCAATTGAAGCTGCATTTTCAAGAGCAATACGAGTTACTTTTGATGGATCAATTACTCCGGTTGCAAAGAAGTTTTGATATTCGTCGATGCGAGCATTGTATCCATAGTCACCAGCACCTTCTTTTACTTTTTGTACAATAACAGCACCTTCTTTACCAGCGTTAGTAACAATTTGACGTAATGGCTCTTCGATGGCTCTTTTTACGATTTCTACACCTGTGTTTTCATCTTCAGTCTCGCCTTTAATTCCGTTAAGAGCTTCGATAGCACGAATTAACGCAACACCACCACCAGGAACAATTCCTTCCTCAACAGCAGCACGAGTAGCACTTAAAGCATCTTCTACACGGTCTTTTTTCTCCTTCATTTCCATTTCAGAAGCAGCACCAACGTAAAGAACAGCAACACCACCAGCTAACTTAGCTAAACGCTCTTGTAGCTTTTCTTTATCATAGTCAGAAGTAGTGTTGGCAATTTGAGCTTTAATTTGTTCAGTTCTTTCACCAATTACTTCTTTAGCGCCAGCACCATTTACAATTGTTGTATTTTCTTTGTCAAGAGTAGCTTTTTCAGCTTCACCTAGCATTTCAAGAGTAGCTTGCTCAAGAGATAAACCAACTTCTTCGGTAATTAAAGTTCCGTTAGTTAAAATAGCTATATCTTGTAACATCTCTTTTCTTCTGTCACCGAATCCAGGAGCTTTTACAGCAGCTACTTTTAAAGATCCACGTAAACGGTTAACAACTAAAGTTGCTAATGCTTCTCCATCAACATCTTCAGCAATAATTAATAAAGGACGACCTGTTTGAGCAGTAGCTTCAAGTACAGGAAGAAGATCCTTCATTGTAGAGATTTTTTTATCGTGTATTAAAATATAAGGATTCTCTAACTCAGCAGCCATTTTTTCGGTATTGGTAACAAAGTAAGGAGAAATATATCCTCTATCGAATTGCATACCTTCCACCACGTCAACGTGAGTTTCGATACCTTTAGCCTCTTCAACAGTAATTACGCCTTCTTGACCAACTTTTTCCATTGCTTCAGCAATTAAGCGTCCAATTTCAGCATCGTTGTTGGCAGAAATTTTAGCTACCTGCTCAATTTTCTCAGTGTGATCACCAATTTCTTGAGATTGAGCAGTAATACTTTCTTTTACAACTTTAACCGCTTTATCGATACCAGCTTTTAGCTCCATTGGATTAGCACCTGCAGTAACGTTTTTTAAACCAACATTAACAATTGATTGAGCTAAAACAGTTGCAGTTGTAGTTCCATCACCAGCATTGTCAGCAGTTTTAGAAGCAACTTCTTTAACCATTTGAGCACCCATATTTGCATAAGGATCTTTTAGCTCAATTTCTTTGGCAACAGATACTCCATCTTTTGTAATAGCAGGTGCGCCAAATTTTTTGTCCATAATAACGTTTCTACCTTTAGGACCTAAGGTAACTTTAACTGCGTTTGCTAACTCGTCAATTCCTTTTCTTAATAAGTCGCGAGCTTCAATATCGAATTTAATTTCTTTAGCCATCTTAATATGTTCTTAATTTATTACTTAATGAATAATACGTCTGATTGAGAGATTAAAAGGTAGTCAGTACCATCTATCGTTAATTCTGTTCCGGCATATTTTCCGTAAAGAACTACATCGCCAACGGCAACTTCCATTTTCTCATCGTTTTTCTCAGCACCAACTAAAACTACATCTCCTTGAAGTGGTTTTTCTTTAGCTGAATCAGGAATAATGATTCCACTTGCTGTTTTTGTTTCTGCCGCCTGAGGCTTAACCAAAATTTTACCGGCTAGAATCTTTCCTTGCACTTGTGACATATTTTAAATGATTTAAAAGTTAAACAAATTTTGCGATTTGGCATTTTCATAAACTGTGCCATTTGGAAATTGTGCCCTTTTTTAGAAATAGAAACTGACAATTTTGCATAAATATGTCAGAAGATAAGTTTGGGGAATACAATATATCGATTGTATTGGCAATATGACAGGTTAAGTAATAAAGGAGTATGGAGAGGGAAAATTTATGAGAATAGATGGTTTTTTAAGCAGATTAATCAAAGGTATTGTTGCTTACTGGACATAAAAATAAAAATGCCAGTATAAAATTATACCGGCATTTAAATATCATGTGTATAAAACTATTTTAGTCTTCTGTAGTAGATTCTCCAGTTGAAGCAGCATCCTCAGTTCCTGTCGTCGTTGGGAAACTAGGTAATTCTGTTTGAGGTTGGCCTATCTGATTAAGTTTTTCGTCTATGGCAGCATCTTCTGAACTTCCTGGCTTATTAAGCACCATTACAGCAACAAGAGATAATGCAAGAAGTCCTCCTGCTAAATACCAAGTCGCTTTACCTAAAAAGTCAGTGGTTTTTCTAACACCCATAATTTGATTTGAGGCAGAAAAATTTGAGGCCAATCCACCACCTTTCGAATCTTGCACTAATACAATAAGGATTAATAAAACACTTACTATAATTACCAATATAGATACAACTGAATACATATCTTTTTTATATTTAAAATATTAGTTTTCTTTTATTTCGTCAATTCGACGTGCAAAGTAAATACTTTTTTCAGGATATTTCAAGCGTAATTTCTCTAAAATTGATATTGCTTTACTTTTATTTCCTTGTTTAATGTAAATATCAGCTAATGTTTCGGTTAAAATCTCATCTATTGTATTAGTACTATCTTCTCCTAAATCAACACTATCCAATTCTTTATTTACACTAGGTACAATCTGAGGACTGGTATTTAAAAAACTATCAATTAAATCCATACCCTTTTTCTTGGAGCTAGATGCTTCTTCTTTTTTAGGAGCTCCTGAGTAATGCATTAAATGTAACCAATCAGAAAAAGAATGGTTTTCATTTTGATCAACCTCTTCAATTTCACTAATGTCAGGTAAAGTGTAACTTGAAGATGATGTTATCTCATAGTCTAAAAAGTCTGCAGCAGGTAAAACAAAATTTTGAATTTCCTGTTCGGCATGGTCTGGCTTGTTTTTAGGATGAGTAAAGTTATAAATATTACCCTCATCATCTAAAAAATCATCTTCTGCATTTAAATAATTATCAGTAACTGTAACGGAAGAAGTTTCTTTTTCTTCATTTAATACTTCATCTGCTATTTCTTCTTGTTTTGTTTCAGCCGTTTTCTCACTTAAATTAATGTCTTCGTTTTTAACAATATTTTCAGGGTGTTTACTAATGTTATTGATGAGTTGAAACAGTCTGTTACGATCAGCAATATATGCAGCTGAGTTTTTTAACTCACTATTATACTTAATGCTATCAAGATTATGTAAATTTTTTAACCAAAGCATTCTCCCTATTTGAAAAAAAGGGTATTCTTCGATAATTTCCTTAATATCAGCTAAGGTTTCATTCGAAAGTGAATTTGGGTTCTGTAATATTTCACAAAACTGTTTTTTATTCATATTCTACCAATCAGAAAATGCTTTGTTAAATATATCTTCAGTAATTTGTTCAATAATTAATGTAGTTAATTCATCTTCAATTTCATTAATATTTTGCTCACTAGGGTAATCTTCAAAAGCTTTAAATGTGGATTCCCAATTATCTTTTGGATCTTTAAAATTCCTATACCTAACTTTAACAGTTACAGTTAGTCTTGTTTCTGCAGAAATAGCATCAGCTTGAATGGCCATTGGCCTTATGCTATAGCCTGTTATTTCACCTGAAAAATCAATATCCCCATTGCGATCTTCTAGTATTAATCTCGATTCGTTAGTAATACGATCTTTTAATGCTTCGGTAAAACTTTGACTGAGAGCAGGGTTTATGAGGGGAGCCCTGTTTTCAAAATACTGTACTGTAAATGTTTTTAGATTATCCGGAACGGATGATCCACTAAGTGTGAATTTGATTGAACAAGCCGATAGTCCAACAAACAACGTCAGGTATATAATTATTTGCTTCATGCTTAATTTGTAATGTTATATTCTTTTATTTTTCTGTATAAAGTGCGTTCCGATATCCCCAATTCTTGTGCCGCATATTTTCTTTTACCATTGTATTTATCTAGTGCTTTCTTTATTAACTCAATTTCTTTATCTTCTAATGATAACGATTCTTCTACAAATTCCTCTGTATCTTCAATACTATGGTGTATATCGTTATTAGCATTGTTTATAATAACAGGAGCTCCATTTGATTCGTTATTGTTTAATACTTCACCTTCCTGATTATATAGTTTTTGAATAATATGAGCATGTTCTCCTTTTATGTTAATAGATCCGTCTTGTTGTATCATTTCAAGAACCAATTTCTTAAGGTCACCCATATCTTTTTTCATATCAAAAAGTACTTTGTAGAGTATTTCTCTTTCGTTAGCAAAGGAATTATCTCCGCTAGTTGAAGAGTCCATCAAAGCAGGTAGGTTATCGCCTGTATGGAAAGGAATATAATTTCGCATAACATCAGCGCTAATCTCTCTATTGCTTTCAATAACAGATATTTGTTCTGTAATGTTTTTTAATTGCCGAACGTTTCCGGGCCATCTATATCTGTTGATGATTTCACGGGCTTCAGGATGTAATTTAATAGCTGGCATTCTGTATCTATCTGCAAAGTCGTTAGCAAATTTTCTAAATAGCAGATATATATCGTCAGTTCTTTCTCGTAATGGTGGTATCGAAATAGGTACACTACTTAACCTGTAAAATAAATCTTCCCTGAATTTACCTTCTTGTGTAGCTTTTTCCATCATTACATTGGTAGCGGCAACAACTCTAACGTTTGTTTTTAAAACTTTTGAAGAACCTACTTTTATAAACTCTCCGGCTTCTAAAACTCTTAATAAACGAACTTGTGTAGATAATGGTAATTCTCCAATTTCATCCAGAAATATTGTTCCATTATTGGCTTCTTCAAAATATCCTTTTCTATCAGATAGAGCACCAGTAAAAGCACCTTTTTCGTGCCCAAATAGTTCAGAATCTATAGTACCTTCAGGTATTGCTCCGCAGTTTACAGCAATATAAGGACCATGCTTTCGTGAGCTGAATTGATGGATTATTTTTGGAAAGGCTTCTTTACCTGTTCCACTTTCTCCAGATATTAATACAGATAAATCGGTTGGTGCTACCTGGACAGCAATATCAATAGCTCGGTTTAACCCAAATGAATTACCAATTATTCCAAATCGCTGTTTAATTTGCTGTATGTCCATATTCAATTTTTTACTTATAGATGGTTAGTTTGATAAACTGCTAATTATTAATCTTTTCGTGTTGATAAATTTAGAAAACATGAAATATTTTCAGTAAACACTGACAAAGTTACAATTCTATTAGTAAAAATAGATGTTAATAAACTATCATTTTTTTAAAAATATAGGGCATTTAACAAATACTGTTATTATATTAGAGTAAGAAGCTAGATGTTTTGGTTTTGTGAAGCAGAGAAATCAAAAAATAAAGTTAACTAACCTCTTAGATTTTAATATGGAGACACCTGTTATTGTAAAAAAAGACCCTTGGTTAGAACCATTTGAAGAACCTATAAAAAATCGTATTAAACATTATGAGGATAAACTAAAATATTTAAATAACATTTTTGGCGATTTATATCAGATGGCTGGAGGTCATCATTATTATGGATTGCATGATATAGGGGATAATTATTGTTTGCGCGAATGGGCTCCTAATGCTACACAGATATATCTAATTGGAGAATTTAGTTATTGGCAATGTGATGATAAATATAAATTCGAAAGAAAGGATCATGGGAATTGGGAATTGATTATTCCTAAAGGTTCACTTAACCATGGAGATTTATATAAATTACATTTATTCTGGAATGGAGGAGATGGATTACGTTTACCAACATATGTAAATAGAGTAGTGCAAGACGAGGAAACAAAACTGTTTAGTGCACAGGTTTGGTTACCAGAAGAAAAATTTAATTGGGATGATGAAGGTTTTATACCCCAGAGTAATCCTCTTTTAATTTACGAAGGGCATGTTGGCATGTCGAGTGAAGAAGGAAAGGTAAATTCATATATAGAATTTAAAGATAACGTACTGCCCAGGATTAAGAAAGCGGGATATACTACTATTCAGTTAATGGCAATCCAAGAGCATCCATATTATGGGAGTTTTGGTTATCATGTATCAAACTTCTTTGCTGTTTCTTCTCGTTTTGGGACACCAACCGAACTTAAAGAGTTAATTAACGAAGCCCATAAAAATGGCATTGCTGTTATTATGGATATTGTGCATTCGCATGCTGTAAAAAATGAGGTAGAAGGTATTGGGAAGTTTGATGGAACAGCTTATCAATTCTTTCATGATGGAGGAAAGGGTGAACATCCATCATGGGATAGTAAATGTTTTAATTACGGAAAAACCGAAGTAATTCAATTTTTATTATCCAATTGTAGATACTGGATCGAGGAGTTTCATTTTGATGGATTTCGTTTTGATGGAGTAACAAGTATGCTTTATGTTCATCATGGTTTAGAGTACGCATTTACTTCTTATGATTGCTATTTTAATGGAACCGAAGATTTTGATGCCTTAACGTATTTAACCCTCGCGAATAAATTGATCCATGAAGTTAATCCTTATGCGATAACTGTTGCTGAGGATATGAGTGGTTTGCCAGGATTAGCTGATAAAATTGAAAATGGTGGAATGGGATTCGATTATCGTTTATCGATGGGAGTGCCAGACTTTTGGATTAAAGTAATTAAGGAAAAAAGTGATGAGAATTGGAATGTTTCACAGATTTTTCACGAATTAAGCCAACATCGTTACCAAGAAAAAACCATAGCATATGCAGAGTCTCATGACCAGGCTTTAGTTGGAGATAAAACTATCATCTTTCGTTTAGTGGATAAAGAAATGTACGATAAGATGAATTTGGCATCGGAGAGTCTGATAATTGATAGAGGACTTGCATTACATAAGATGATTAGGTTGGCAACTTTAACTACAGCTTATGGAGGGTATTTAAATTTTATGGGAAATGAGTTTGGGCATCCAGAGTGGATTGACTTTCCGAGAGAAGGTAATGGATGGTCATATAAGTATGCACGAAGACAGTGGGGGTTATTAGATCATGAAGAGTTAAAATTTAAATATCTGGCAGCTTTTGATAGAGATATGATTGAAATAGCTAAAAAAGGTTTTTTAGTAGATAATGAGCCGTGTTATGGGATCAGTATTAACCAAGGAGATCAGGTTATGTGTTTTAAGAGAAGAAATTATTACATGATTTTTAATTTTTCTCCAACCAATTCATATACAGATTATGGAATTTTTACGGATGCAGGGAAATATAAAATAGTATTGAATAGCGATAGGCCTGAGTATGGAGGTTATGGTAATATTGATGAATCCACTATTTACTTTGCGGAACGTATGCCGTTTAATCATAATCAATATCAACTAAAGCTATATATACCTGCGCGAACAGCTATTATTATGGAAAGAAAACCACCAAGAAGTGTTTATTAAATAAAATACCCTATCGTTTTTTTAACAATAGGGTATTATTTTTTAAACTAATATTTTTATATCCATCTAACACAGCATAATTCCATAGGATCGGCTGCTGGATCGGGATTTACAGGAAACATTCTTATGCCAAAATTATAAACACCAGGTATGTTCAATTTGTGGTCAAGTGTATAATATAATTTTGAATTTTCAGATTTTTCCAAATTGAATTTCTCAACACTTAACATTTTAGCCGAACCATCATCGCTAACATCAGCAAAAATAGCTTGTACAGAAATTTCAATTCCAGCAAGTGTTTTAAGGTCAATTACCAAATTGATCTGGTAAGTTTCACCAATACCAAGTTGTTGAGCATAAATATCTGGCATTTCTACTTTTACTACCTCAACATCGTTCCAAGCAGATTTAACTCTTCTTTTCCAAGAAGTAATTTCATGAACTTTTTTATAATCATCAACCTTAAGATCGCGCAATCTACTGTCCATTTTTAAATAGAAACGATCCAAATAATCGTCCATCATTCTTTTGGTTGTGTAATTAGGCGCTATTTCGGAGATGGAATTTTTAATATACTTAATCCACTCAGAGGAAAATCCTTTGTCGTTGTTTTTATAGAAAAGAGGAACAATTTCGTTTTCTAACATGCTGTAAATTGTAGCGGCATCTAATTCATCCTGGTACTTTTGGTCGGTATAAGTTCGTTTGTCAGATAAAGACCAACCAGCACCTTGCCTGTAACCTTCGTACCACCAGCCATCTAATACACTAAAGTTTAATACACCATTGAGTTCAGCTTTTTCACCCGATGTTCCAGATGCTTCAAGAGGGCGGGTAGGAGTGTTTAACCAAATGTCTACACCACTTATTAGCCTTTTAGCCAATTCCATATCATAGTTTTCAAGGAAAACAATTTTTCCTAAAAACTCAGGTTTTTTAGATATTTCAATAATATGCTTAATTAAGGATTGACCACCTCCATCAGCAGGGTGTGCCTTACCTGCAAAAATAAATTGAACAGGTTTATCCTTATCATTAACAATTTCAGCAAGACGTTTTTCATCGGTAAATAATAAGTGAGCTCTTTTATATGTTGCAAACCTACGAGCAAATCCAATGGTTAATGTTTTATCGTCAATAGAGTCTAGTACTTCAACTATTTGGGAAGGATCAGAGTGGCTGTCTGCCATGTTGGTTGCCATCCTGTTTTTAACAAATTCTATTAATTTGGTTTTTAAACCTTGTTTAACTTTCCAAATTTCCTGGTCGTCTACTTGATGAATTTGTCTCCAGTAGTCTTTGTTTGATAAATCTGATTTAAACTGGGAATCAAATTTATCTTCGTAAAGACGTTGCCAGTCACTTGAAGTCCAGGTACCATAATGAACTCCATTTGTTACATAACCTATAGGTACCTCTTCTGGGAAGAATCCTTTCCAGAGATTTTGGAACATGTTTCTGGAAACTTCTCCGTGTAACCAACTTACACCATTAACTTGTTGAGATGTTTTTACAGCTAAAACACTCATTGAGAATTTTTCATGTTCATCATTAGGATTTTCTCTACCTAGAGCCATAAATTCTTGCCAAGAAACTTGAAGTTTTTCGGGTATATGTCGGAAATAAACACGAATTAAATCTTCATCGAATTTATCGTGACCAGCAGGAACAGGTGTATGCGTTGTAAACAACGAAGATGCTCTAATCAACTCCAATGCTTCAGCAAACGAGTGTTCTCCCTGGATGTATTTTATCAATCGGGAGATATTAATTAATGCTGCATGTCCTTCGTTACAGTGGTATAAGTTAGTTTTTATACCAAGAGTATCCAGAAGCTGGATACCTCCCATTCCTAATAGTATTTCTTGTTTTAACCTATTTTCCCAATCTCCACCATATAAACTATGAGTAATATGTCGATCACCTTCGTTATTTAACTCATGGTCTGTATCTAATAAATATAAAGGTACTCTTCCAACGTTAGCTCGCCAAACTCTAACATATACGGTTCTACCAGGAGCATTCATTATAAGAATTAAAGGTGTTCCGTCAGCTTTTTTAACTTCTGTTATTGGAAGGTTTGAGAATTCTTGCTTGTCAAAATTAGCTTGCTGATCACCGTTTATTGTTAACGATTGCCTGAAATAACCAAATTTGTATAACAGTCCTATTGCTGTCATGTTAACATTTGAGTCACTCGCTTCTTTTAAGTAATCACCCGCTAAAACACCTAATCCTCCAGAATAAATTTTAAGAACATCATTTATTCCATACTCCATGCTAAAATAAGCAATAGAAGGATCGGCTTTTTTTTCTCTATCCATATATTGGCGGAACATAGCATACACTTTATCAAGTTCTTCTACAAACTCTTTCTTTTCTGCCAAGTCAACCAGATAGTCGTAACTAACTCTTTCAAGTATTTTAATAGGATCTTTTCCGCAGCTTACCCAAGTATCTTTGTCAATAGATTCAAACAACTCAGTGGCTTGATAGTTCCAGGTCCACCATAAATTAAGAGATAGCTCTCTGAGATTCTGAATTCTTTTAGGAAGTTTGGATTTAACGAATAATTTTTTCCAAACGGGGAAAGAAGATTTTTCGGGTTTTACGTGTATTCTCTTATCTTGTTTTATTTCACCAAATTGCTCTTTTCTATTTTCTACAGCATTAAGAGCTGTTTCGTAAGATTTAAAATAAAATTCTATCAAAGAATTCCATTCAACGCTGGAAGATATTTTCTTAGCTTTATCTCTAATTTCGTTTACTTTACTTACCGAAAAAGAAGAGAACTGCTTGATGCACTCCGAAATTTGATAGGAGGCTTCTTCCATATTGTGATCATTACGGTTTATAATGGCCACTCCTTCTTCAATTCCTTTTGAGTATTGTGTTGCCCAAATTCCAAATCCAGCTAGATTGGTTGTTATTGTAGGGATATGAAAAGCTAAACTTTCTAATGGTGTGTAACCCCATGGTTCGTAATAAGATGGAAATACTGTGATGTCCATACCAATAAGGATATCATAATATGGCAAATTAAAGATGCCATCATTGCCATTGAGGTAGGAAGGAATGAAAATTAATTTAACAGTATCATCCCTTTCATTATTAAGGTGGATATCCTGAAGCTTATTGATGATAGGGTCGTAACCAAGATCATTTAAACCATGAGTTAAAAAAGGATTTTCAAGCACTTCGTTACTTTCGTCATTGAGCTTTGCAATTAAATCCTTTCGTGCGCCATAGTTATTTGCAGGTATTAGAACAAAAACAATGGTTTCTCTTTTGTAATTTTCATCTTCGTTTAAGTTCTTTAGACCATCCAAAAATATATCAATACCTTTATTTCGGTATTCATAACGTCCACTATTAGCAATAAACAGCGCATCGTCTTTAATTTCATACCCTAATAAAGCATTAGTAACATTCTTTAGTTTTAACCTGGCATTATTCCTTTTTTGCTCAAAATCTTCAATTGTAGGAACAAAATTGTTCTCAAATCCATTTGGAGTAATAACATCTACCTTTCTCTCCAGCATTTGAGCACATTCATTAGCAGTTATTTCCGATACAGTTGTAAAGCAATCAACATTTAAAGCACATTTTTTTTCAAGTGAATGCTTTGAAACAACTCCAAGATCATGAGACCTCATGTCTGCATTAAAACTACTTAAATGGTCGTATATAGGTTCTCCGTTACCAGCTAGCGAACGTCCAACCACTGTGGCATGTGTTGTAAAAATAGTACCAACCTGTGGAAGGTTATTTTTTAAATAAAGTGCACCACCGCCTGTCATCCATTCGTTAAAGTGAGCAATTACTTTATGATTGACATTAAGGTAACATCTGTAGAAACTCTCAATTACCTTACCAATTGCATGGCCAAACAATGCAGATTCAATATAATCCCAATGGCCAGATAAAGAATCGACTTTATATAACTCCCAAAGACGTGAAAGAATATCATTTTTTTGGGGTATGAATGTGCTGAAATCAACTAATATAGTTATTGGATTACCAACAACTTTCCATCGTCCTGTTTTTAGTCGAAGTCCTTCCTTTTTTAATATCTCCTTCCATTCAGGGAAAAGACTTTCGTCAGGTTCAAACTCGGGGTTGTTTTGACTGTCAGCATATACATCGGGACCAATAAAAATTATATTGTTATCAAAATGTTGAACTAATGTTAATGCTTTTGTTGATAAAACGGTATGAATACCGCCCATTTTATTACATACTTCCCAACTTGTTTCAAAAACATAGTCGGGTTTTAAATAATTTTCAATCATCTCTATTGCTATTAATGCCTATGGAAATTGGGGTTTTCAAACCGGTTTTTTCTAAAAAGGTTGTTTCAAAAGTTTATTAATGCCTTAAATTACTATGTGTTGATTTATTTCTTGTTTACATATGGTTAAATAATTGTTTTTAAACAAGAAATTTTAATTGTAGAAACATTTTGAAACAACCTTTTAAGTGAGAGTTCTTGATTTACAGATGAAGAACTCCATTTTTTTCTGAATCGCCAAGTCCAGTATCAACATAGCCGTCTGCTTCTTCATCGTTAAACCAAAGGTCTTCATTAACCAGATACCTAAATTGGAATTGGGATCCACTAGCTAAATTAATAGTTTGTGTAAAATCACCTGATTTTAATGCTTTCATTGGTTCAACACTTTTATTCCAATCATTAAAATCGCCAATCACTTTCACAGATTCAGGATTTAAATCTGCTTTTTTTTCAAATTTGAATGTAACCTTGCATTCTGGTTTACTTTTTAAAAATTGTTTTTTGATACTCATAATTTCCTCGAATTTATCGATTATTAAATTATTAAAAGGTAGCTTATAAATGTGTTAAAGGCTGCGTTATAACTTTTTTTTTTTCTTCTTATCTCTCATTTTTTTTAAACTTTCTTCAAGTTCGGCAATTTTTTCGTCTTTTTCTTTTAAAATGTTAGTAAGATGAGAAATTGATTCTTCTTGAGAAGTTTCTGGTACTTCTGCATTTAATCTAAGAGTAAAGTCACTCAAAATGTTCATGTAATTAATAAATGCTTGATAAGGAGATTCGTATGGATTAAAATATGCATGTACATCTCCGTCAGAGAAGTATTTTGTGCACATATAATAGAAGTGATCACTAGCTTGTAAATATGCCCAGTCGTCTTTTAGTTTGGGATCATCACACTTTTCTATCTTAGGTAGTAAATCATATAGTTTGTTAAATGCTTCTTCTTGCATTTCGTTTCCTAACCATGCAGTTAAATCTCTTTCTTCATCGGCCCATGATATAGGATATGGCACATTAATAGCAGAAATAGGTTGAAAATTATCAGCAATTTTTGATGGAGTTGAAAAAGCAAACTCTTTATGTTTTAGGATTTCACCAGGAAGTTCTTCAAGAAATTCAAAAATACCCGTTTCTTTCCATTGGTGTTCTCCAAATGTTTCATAATCAATAAATAAATTAATTATTTCAGATTTAGGATCTAAATCCTTTAGCCATTGAGTATATTTTTCGGGTGTTAAAGGATGTTCGTTCCAACTTGAGTTGCCAAATCTAAAGGCAATATCATCACTTAAAACAAAGTTTTTAAGTAATACCTTAAGTTTAGGATTAGTACTGTTGCAATATAGATAATTAGGACTTTTCCAGCCTAAAACGTGTTTAGCTCCTTCGGTAAGCATGGCTTTAAATCCCATTTTGTAAACCATGTCACCCATTTCATCAGAGTAAATTAGCTCGGTATTTCTAAAAACTTTTGGTTCTTGATTAAAAAGTTCTTTTATAAGATCACCATGTCTTTTTACTTGACGTTCAAACTCATTTTTATCTTTTAAGGCTACCAATGAATGACAATAGGTTTCAGCCAAAAACTCTACATGGCCTGTTTTAGCTAATTCCTGGAAGCTTTCTATAACTTCGGGTGCATAAAGTTGGAACTGTTTAATAGCAATTCCTGATATAGAAAATGAAACTTTAAACTTACCCTTGTTGGCTTTGAGTAGTTTTAGTAGAATTTTGTTAGTTGGGAGGTAACATTTTTCTGCAATTTTCATTAATATACTTTCGTTGGTATAATCATCGTAATAATAATGGTCATTACCAATATCGAAGAATCTATAGCGACGAAAGCGGAAAGGTTGATGTACTTGGAAATATAGACAGACAGTTTTCATTGAAATTAGTAGGTTTTTTGTTAGTTTATTTCAGTTTCGGCAACAGAATCGTATACCTCTTTAACTTTTAATGCTGAATCTTCCCATTTTAAAGATTCTACCTCGCTTTTTCCATGGTGGATGAACATTTTTGAAAGAGATGGGTATTTTAAAACCCCATACATCGCATCTGCCATCGCATCAATATCCCAGAAATTTGTTTTTATGGCATATTTTAAAATTTCAGAGACACCTGATTGGTAAGATATAAGAACGGGAACATTACTTTGCATCGCTTCAAGAGGAGAAATCCCAAAAGGTTCAGATACTGAAGGCATTACGTACAGGTCGCTCATGCGCAGCATTGTAAATACATCTTCTCCCTTTAAGAAACCAGTGAAATGAAATTTGTCCGAAATACGAAGTTCAGCAGCCCTTCTAATCATTCTTTCCATCATATCTCCACTGCCAGCCATCACAAATCTTACATTATCAATTTTTTGAAGTACACTGTAAGCTGCTTCGATAAAATATTCCGGTCCCTTTTGCATAGTTATCCTTCCAAGGAAAGTCACTATTTTTTCGTTTTTATTCTTTTTAAAAGGTATTTCCGGAGTTAATTCCTTAGGTTCTACTGCATTGTAAACAGTTACCACCTTATCTGGATGAATACCATACTTTTCAATTACTGTGTAACGGGTTAAATTACTTACCGTAATGATTTTGTCAGCAGCATGAAGTCCACGTCTTTCAATGTCGTAAACAGTAGGATTCACGCTACCTCCACTTCGGTCAAAATCAGTAGCATGAACATGCACAATTAATGGTTTACCAGAAGTTTCTTTTGCTGCTATTCCCGCAGGATAGGCTAACCAATCGTGAGCATGTATTACATCAAATTCGTTATCGCGGGCAATTACACTTGCGACAAGTGAATAGTTGTAAATTTCATGCATTAAACTTTCGCCATACTTACCGGAAAAATCAATTTTCTCATCATCATCAGTATGCACAATTTGTTTTTCACCTTTAACCTTTACTTTGGTAACTTTCCAGTAATCTTCAGGATCTACATATGGAATTATATGAGCATCAACCTCAATGTATTCCACCTCTTTCTCAAATTTCTTCAGATCAATTTTTCGTTGACGAATAGATACATTATTAGCACCTAATAATTTAATTGCACTTTGATCTTCATCGCCATAAGCTTTGGGTACAACAAAAAGAACATCTAATTCTTTGATGTGAGATAATCCTCTTGTTAAACCGTAACAAGCAGTTCCGAGGCCTCCTGTAATATGAGGAGGAAACTCCCAGCCAAACATTAATACCCTCATATTAACTATATTTTTCAATTAGTTTTAAAATTTTAAGAACTCCAGCTACATTCCAAGCCATACTAACAGCTCCTTTGCCCATATGTGGTGGACTACCATCGTAATATTCCGAAAGGGTTCCAATACAATGATGCACCATTTCATCTTCGAAATTATCAGCTAAGCTTTTTATATGACTTAATCCTCCTTTTTTATGTAATTTTAAATATCCTTCGGCATAAAAAGATGCTAACCAAGGCCATGTAGCTCCCTGATGTATTCCTAATTCCCTCACATTTGCAAAGCCTTCGGTAATTCCTTTGTATTTTGGATCTTTTGGAGAAAGGGTTCTTAACCCTTTAGGCGTAAGCAAATCTTCTTTAACAACATCAATAACAAACTTTTTTTGTTCGTTGCTTAATGGAGAGTATTCAAATGCAGTTGTAAATACTTGGTTGGGTCTTACAGAAGAATCAAAAAAATCATTATCGACCAAATCAAATAAGCAATTATCGTTTTGGTTCCAGAAAGTATCAGTAAATGAATCTTTTAGTTTGTTTAGTAAAGGTTCTATTTCATTAACAAGTTCTTTATCATTGTGTTTTTTTCCTAACTCTACACTCATTGCAAGTGCGTTGTACCATAGAGCATTAACTTCTACACAAACCCCATTTCTTGGAGTAACAAGTTTGTTATCACAAATACCGTTCATCCAAGTAAGAGGTTGTTCCTCGTCTGATGAATATATTAATCCGTTATCGAGTAAAGTAACATTATTATATCTGTTTTTTGTGTAGGAGAGAATGATTGACTTTAACAGATCTTGATATTTTTCCCAATAAGAATCTAAGCAAGCTTTTCCCCAACATTGTTGAAGTGTCCAAAAAAACCATAATGGAGTATCTACTTCTTTTATTTTTTGGATAGAATTATCGTCTATCTGAGTATTAATCTCTTTGGCAGAAGATTCAATAACTTTTGCAAACAATTTTTCATCGTTTAAGGCTTCAGTTAAGAGAGGAGCTGAAATTAATGTATCTCTTAATCTCTTCTTGTACCAATGGTAACCAGCAACCATAGTTGTTACTTTACCTTTGTTAACAAAGAATTGCGAAGCAGAGTTAAGTAAGTTATTGTAAAAACTATCACGAGGAATTCTCTTATCTACTTCTTTACTAAACTTATTTTTAAATCCTCCTGGTTTTTGCTCTGTTGTAGATGCTGAAATTATTATGCTTTCCCCTTTTTCAATGTCAACTTCAAAATAACCAGGAACATATAAGTCTTCTTTAAAGTCGTATCCACGTCTTTCTTCCTTAAAATATTCTACTCCACTATACCAATCCGGAACCGGGACGAATTCGTTAGTTTTAGATAATTGAATAAAAAGCTTTGGGATATTAGGGTACATTTGTATTCCAATTCCGTTAGATGCATTTTCATATTTAGTATTTGCAGCAAGGTTTTGGAAAGTTAGTTCATGCACGCTTCTATTTGCTAAAAATGGTTTTAGTTTTAGCGTTGTATTAGAATGAGCTTCTAATAAGGTGTATTTCACAAGTACTTGCTCCTCTTTTTCTGAAAGTACTTGTTCTACGGCAAGCTGGACACCTCCCACTCTATAAACTTTACGAGGGATAATGTCAAAATCTAATTCTCTAATGTATTTGTGTCCCTTTGGTTCATAATGATTTCCATTGTATTTATGGATACCAAGGTTGAATTCTTTTTCGTGTTGAACTACAGTTACGTCCAAAGAGCTTAATAAAACATGCCTGGTCATTTCGAACTCAGGAATAGGGCATACCAATAAACCATGGTATTTTCTCGTGTTACAACCAATTATACTCGAACTGGAGTACGAACCAGCTCTGTTTGTTCGGAGTATTTCTTTAAATAAGGATTGCTCCAGGTTAATTAATTTAGATTTTTCGAATGCTAAATAGGACATTAGTTTTTATGGTTTACAGCATTAGAAATATGTATAATGAAAAATAATGTTAAATATGCTAATGAATAGGTTGGTTAATTATTGTTATTTAGCTTTTAATACATTTAATATACTAACAAAAAATGATATAATAAATGTTTAAATGCTAAAAAGTAGATTTTTTACATTTATTATTCATTTGTTAAACTATTTAAATAATTCTACTTTCTAAGAAAGCCAAATCCTCTGATAAGTCAGCTTTGGGATATTTAGACATCATATCTTTAATTCTTGTTATTTGTTTCTTTAAAAATTGTTGATGTGATTCAGAGGCCGGATTAAAAGGTTTGTGCTTAATGGCCTTATCTAATTTAAGCATCTCATTTTTATAATCCAAGGTGCTAGAGGAAAAAAAACAATTTTCGAATTTGCTCCAGATGTATTCAATGGCTGAATTACTTGGATGTAGCATATCGTCTGTATAAAAGCGATAGTCACGCAAATCATCCATTAGTAATTCGTAAGCCGGAAAATAATGACAGCTTTCAAAAAGCTCACAAATTTGATTAATGGCTAATAATAAAGTGCTTTTACTTAATTGATTATTATGAGCGCCATCTTTCCAATGTCTAACCGGACTAACTGTAAAAATTATATTTAAATTTGGATTAAATACAAGTAACTCTGTAAGTGTTTTTTTATACACATTCACAATCTCGTCAATATTCAAAATATATCTGTTAAAACTATCTGCTGGGTACTTATGACAATTTGAAACTAACCGGTTGGATTCTTTTAATTGATACACCCACGCTGTACCAAAGGTGATAAAAATAAATTGGCTGTTTCTTAAGTAATTGTGAGATTTATGACATTTATCATTAATTTTTTGTAAACAATTGACTCTACTAGTATCCGAAAATATGCTATGGTGATCAAAACTTAACCATAAGTCATTATGGTATTCAAGGTCATTTTCAGTATAAATTTTATTTGTGATTATTGCCTGAAGAGTATTAACTACACTCATTGGATTATAGATAATACCAAATGGATTAATTAAAACTGGAAGTCTGGACTCTTTGAATTTATTGCCAATGTTTTCGCTAAAACAAGAACCAATGAAAATAACATCAGAGTCGTGTTCAATTTTTTTTTTGAAGGGTTTCGGATTGATTTCAGTCCTGAAATTGTTCATGAGTTACTGTAATTTTATTAATGTGATTAATGACCTTTTGGAAGATTAAATTTTCCTCTTCAAAAGGTATTTCATGAGTATATAAATCTAAAGTTACTAGTTTACAAGCAAAAGAATATTTATTATAGAATTCCTGACTTGCCTTATAACTAGTTACCGGATCATTTATACTGTGGATTATTAAGGTAGGTAAACAACAAAAATTATGTTGATCTAGAATGCTATTTCCTACTTTGTATATTGTTATCAATAATTTTGTAGTTATTTGTTTGTGAATTAGTTCATCAGTTTCTTCGGGAGACTTCTTTTCTGTTTGATTGGTATTGGATGCTGCTTTTACTTTGGAGGATAAAGTAAATTTAGGATAGATTTTACTTATGATATTTAGTACGCTTAATTTAAAAGTGTTGATTGGCTGTGTTAACCTGAACCAAGGTGCAGTTAATATAATACCTCTAAAAAGTGTTTTGTTGATATTAGCATAATGAAGTGCAATTGCACCTCCCATACTATTTCCCATAATAACTTTAGGTAAGTTATTTTCAAATAGTTTGTTTCCGTATAATACGCAGGCATCTAAATCTTCAACATAATTTTGAAGGTTTTTTGCATGTCCTCTTTTTCCTTCGGATAATCCATTGCCTCTTAAATCGATACCAATTGAGGCAATATTATTTTTAGCAAATAGTGCTGCTGGATGAAAAAAACGTCCTGAATGTCCACCTAAGCCATGAACAAAGTATAAAATTGCGACCGGTTTATTCAAAGGCAACATATAGTGCCCATGAAGATTGGTGCCGTCTTTTGATTGAGTTTTAAATACTGTAAACTTAAGGTTGTTCATAGATAATTAATATAATGCATATACTAAAAGTAGTACATTACAATCAATCTAAAACAACTATTTATTTCTTTTTTGTAAGAAGAAAGTCAAGGTTTCTTTTTAAACCAGCATATTTTGCCCTTTTAATGGCTGATTTTTTAAAATATTCATTGAATTGTTCTTGACTTAAACTAAACCATTGTTGTTTGCTGAGTTCTAATATCTTTTTATTTGGATTTAAGTTAGAATTTGAATGAGGGCGAGACTTCCAGGTCCATGGACATACTTCCTGGCAAATATCACATCCAAAAACCCGGTTATTCATCTTGTCAATAAACTCTTCTGGAATATCTTCTTTGTTTTCTATAGTTAAATAAGATATGCATTTTCTGGCATCAAGTATCTTTGGAGATATTATAGCTTTAGTTGGACATGCATCAATGCATCGAGTACAGCCTCCGCAAGCCTCCTTAATTGGTTCAGAAGAGGGAAGCTCAAGGTTTATTATCAATTCGGAAATAAATACATAACTGCCAAGTTTTTTATGTATTAGATGAGTGTTTTTTCCAATCCAACCTAATCCAGCTTTTACTGCCAAGCTGCGCTCTAAAACAGGCGCTGAATCAACAAAGTATCTGCCTTCTAATTGAGGATATATGTTTTCTTTAATAAAATTATAAAGAAGTTTGAGTTTGTCTTTTAAAACGTGGTGATAATCTTGTCCGTAGGCATAACGTGCAATGATTGGAGAATCATCATGCTCTTGTTTTTCTTTTGGAGTATAATTTGATAATAAAACAATTACTGATTTTGCTCCCTCTACAAGCTTTGATGGATCAACTCTTTTTTCGAAATGATTAGCCATATAATGCATATTTCCATGCATATTGGCATCTAACCATTTACGCAACACTTCTTTTTCTTCGGTCAGTTCTTCGGCTTTGGTAAAACCACAGTCGTCAAAACCTATTTCTTTAGCTTTGTTTTTAATTAATTCACAATATGCTTCCTTCAGTACATTCACAATTTATTGTGGCATGTTTAATCATTTTAAAGAATAATCTTTCAAGTTTTAATTACAAAACAATATTGAATATATTGTACTAAAGTAATCCTAGTTCAAGAAGAGCTTCTTCAGATAACATGTCTTTTGTCCAAGGTGGATCAAAGGTTAAATTTACATCAACGTGCGTGATTCCATCAACTTCGCTTACCTTATCAAATACTTCTTCGGGTAAGGATTCGGCTACCGGGCAATTAGGAGATGTTAAAGTCATCACAACATTTGCTTTCCCTTCTTTGTCAACATTAACTTCATATATTAATCCCAAGTCATAAATATTTACTGGTATCTCAGGATCAAATATGGTTTTTAAAGCGTTAACAATTTCTTCTTCTTTTGATAAAAATTCGTTGTCCATCTTAAATCATATTTTGAGATAATAGATGAAAGAACTTAGACATGCCTAAAGTCTCATATCTAAAATCTAACAGTCTTGTAATTGTTTTGTTTAGGCTTGTTTGGCTTTGAATGCAAGAGCAAAAAGCCTCATTTGCTTTATCATTGCCACCAAACCATTTGAACGGGTAGGAGATAAGTGCTCTTTAAGTCCAATTTTATCCACAAAAGAAAGATCACTTTCAATAATGTCTTGGGGAGTTTGACCAGATAATGCCCTTATCATTAATGCAACAATCCCTTTAACTATTATGGCATCGCTATCACCCATATAAAATACTTTACCATCTTCCATCCAAGCATGCAACCATACCTTAGATTGACAGCCGTCTAAAATATTCTGATCAACTCTATAGGTATCATCATAAGGCTCAAGATCGTTACCTAATTCAATTAAGTAAGCATATTTATCCATCCACTCATCAAATGAACTAAACTCTTCAACTATTTCGTCTTGTATTTCTTTAATGGTCATTACAATAATATGGTTTTTAATTGTGCAGCAAAGATGCGAATTTTTTTTTACCCAAAAAGCTTTGCAACCTTGGATATGCCATCAACTAGTCTGTCAATTTCTTCTTTCGTATTATATACAGCAAAAGAGGCTCTTAAAGTACCGGGAATTCCATAAAAATCCATTATAGGTTGAGCACAATGATGGCCAGTTCTTACAGCAAGTCCCATTTTATCTAGTAAAGTACCCATATCAAAAGGGTGAATTTCGTTTACCATAAAAGAAATAACACTAGCTTTATTTTCGGAAGTCCCGAAAATGCGCATTCCATCAATCTCATTAAACTTACTAGTGGCATATTTTATTAATTGGTCTTCATATTGATAAATGTTATCAATTCCAAGTTCCGAAACAAAATCTATAGCTTCACCGAGTCCAATTGCTCCAGCAATATTAGGAGTGCCTGCTTCAAATTTGAATGGAAGTTCATTATAGGTGGTTTCCTCAAAAGTCACAGTTTTTATCATTTCTCCGCCACCTTGCCATGGTTCCATCTCATTTAGTAAGCTTTCTTTACCATAGAGTATTCCTGTACCAGTAGGTCCATAAATTTTATGTCCCGAAAAAACCATGAAATCCGCATCTAGTTTTTGTACATCTACATTTAAATGCTGAACAGCTTGTGAAGCATCAAGCATTATAAGTGAGTTGTTATCATGCGTTTTTTTAATTATTTCGTTAACTGGATTTATTGTACCTAATGCATTTGAAACATATGTAATGGCAACGAGTTTTGTTTTAGAAGTAAGTAGTTTTTCAAAGTCTTCCATTATTAATTCACCATTTTTATTAATAGGAATAACTTTTAAAACAGCTTTTCTCCTTTTACACATCATCTGCCACGGAACAATATTAGAGTGGTGTTCCATGGTAGAAATAATGATCTCATCACCTTCGGAGATATATGTTTCGCCAAACGAATTAGCTAGTAAATTGATTGCACCTGTAGCACCAGAAGTAAAAATGACTTCATGTGAATAGGCAGCATTAATAAACTTTTGAATTTTAATACGCGCATCTTCATACGCAATTGTAGCTTGGTTACTAAGATAATGTACTCCTCTATGAATATTACTATTCAAAGTTTCGTAAACTTCTTTTACCTTATTTACTACCCTATTAGGTTTGTGGGTTGTAGCAGCATTATCAAAGTAAGCTAATGGTTTGCCGTGAATGGTACTTTCTAAAATTGGGAATTGATCCCTTATTTTTTTTATGTCAAGGTTCATATATGATAAAGAGTTACATGCAATTGAATCCGTTATTAGATTCTTGACCACACAATACACAAGAAGTACATTTATTTAGTTCTCCTCTAAATACTTGTTCTACCAATTCTCTAATTTGCTCCCTTACAGCCTCTACTCTAATCTTTTCAACAGCTTCATATGCAAATGCATACATTAATAATATACGGGCTTCTTCTTTGTTAATTCCCCTGGAGCGCAGGTAAAACATGGCTTTGTTATCTAATTGTCCAACAGTAGCTCCGTGCGAACATTTAACATCGTCGGCATAAATTTCTAACATTGGTTTAGTGTTCATTTTTGCCGTGTCTGTTAATAGTAAGTTGTCGTTTCGTTGAAAGGCATTGGTTTTTTGAGCGTCAGGCCTAACCATTATTTTTCCGGCAAAGGCAGCAGTAGCCGAATCGTCTAATACACCTTTAAATAATTCCTCGCTTTGGCAATTGGGTTTTGCATGATCAATGTAAGAGAAATTATCAATATGCTGGTTTTTATCAGATATAAAAAGACCGTACACATGAGATTCGCAATGTTCGTCATCCATGTGCACATAAATGTTATTTCTGGTTACTCCAGTGTGCAGAGTTAAGTTATGAGTTAATACACTTGAATGCTGCTTTTGTTTTACAAATAATGAAGATATGTTGGTTGTTAAATTATGCTGATTTTGAATGTTGTAAATGTCAAAAACAGAGTTTTTGTCAGCAAAAACTTCAGTTACTCCAGATAACAAATATCTTTTTTCAGATAATGTATGTTCGCACAACAAGATTTTAGCTTGTGCATTTTCTTCTACGATAATAAGATTTCGTGGGAATGCCATTAAATCATTATCTGAAGACATAATATTTACTATTTGAATGGGTTTTTCAACAACTACACCTTTGGGCACGTAAATAAAAAAACCATCCTGAGCAAAAGCTGTGTTTAGGGCAACTAAACTATCTTCGTTGTTTTTAGCATATTGGTTATAATGCGCTTTAAAAAGTTCTGGGTGAGACTGAGAAAATTCCGACAAGCTACCAACTAAAACACCTTTAGGTAAGTTAGGCGGAACCTGATTTTTTCTGTAATACCAGCCATTAATAAGGTAAATAGTTGTGGCTTCTAAATCATGTACGTTACAGTTAAATACCTCAGAAAGGTCTTGCTTAAATACCTCATGCTCAAAATCAAAATCATAGTCCTTCTTAAAAAGAGGAACCATGTTCGTATATTTGTAATTTTCTACTTTTTTAGTAGGAATACCTTTTTCTTCAAATAGCTTTATAGCTTCTTTTCTTTTTGAAGAAATTACTTCTGAAGTGTGCTTGTTAAGTATTTCTTCCTGCTGGTAAAACAGTGAAGTATATTTTTGTTCTATTTTTATATCTGTATCCACAATGCTCATTCTACAAAGGTTTTAATGGTGTAACAATTAGTTTTCGAATTGTTTTTTAATCCAATCGTAACCTTTTTCTTCCAACTCATGGGCAAGTTCTTTGCCAGCAGACATTACAATACGACCTTTATAAAGTACATGAACATAATCTGGCACAATATAATCCAATAACCTTTGGTAGTGAGTAATTACAATAGTTGCATTCTCTTTTGACTTTAATTTATTTACACCATTGGCTACAACTCTTAATGCATCAATATCAAGTCCTGAGTCTGTTTCATCTAAAATAGCAATTTTAGGTTCGAGCATTGCCATTTGAAAAATTTCGTTTTTCTTTTTCTCACCACCAGAGAATCCTTCATTTACAGAACGGTTAGTTAAATTAGAATCTATATCAACCAACTTTTTCTTTTCGCGCATTAGCTTTAAAAATTCACTAGCGCTATAAGGTTTTTCACTTTTATATTTACGATGTTCGTTTACAGCTGTGCGCATAAAATTTACCATGCTTACACCAGGAATTTCTACTGGATATTGGAAGCTGTAAAATAATCCTTCGCGAGCTCTATCTTCTGCAGGCATCTCTAGTAAATCTTTACCATAAAAAGAAGCCGATCCTTCTGATACTTCAAACTCTTCGCTGCCAGCTAGTACCGATGATAATGTACTTTTCCCAGATCCATTAGGGCCCATAATCGCATGGACTTCACCTGGTTTGATGGTAAGGTTGATTCCTCTTAATATTTCTTTATCTTCTATTTTAGCGTGTAAATCTTTAATTTCTAACATCTTTTCTAAATTAGTATCAAGTAATGTCTGATTGCTGTGCTACTTGATTTTTGTGATGATTTCTATTCTATATATATCTTTTATATGTTGATAAGTAAGTATATTTTGTGTCTTGATACTTACTATTTTAGTCTTGTTTTTAACCTACGCTTCCTTCAAGACTTATCTGTAAAAGCTTCTGAGCTTCAACGGCAAATTCCATGGGTAATTGATTAATTACATCTTTTACATATCCGTTAACAATTAATCCAACTGCGTCTTCGGTTGATAAACCACGTGTATTACAATAGAAGATTTGATCTTCTCCAATTTTTGAAGTGGTGGCTTCATGCTCTACAACTGCGGTATTATTGTTGATTTCGAGGTATGGAAAAGTATGTGCACCACATTTATCACCCATTAACAAAGAGTCGCATTGTGAGAAATTACGCGCATTTTCAGCTTTTTTATTTACTCTAACCAATCCTCTATAGCTGTTTTGACTTTTTCCGGCAGATACTCCTTTTGAAACAATTAAGCTTCGGGTGTTCTTACCTATATGAATCATTTTTGTACCAGTATCGGCTTGCTGATAGTTGTTAGTAACAGCAACAGAATAAAATTCACCTACAGAATGATCTCCCATAAGTATACAGCTAGGGTATTTCCAGGTTATTGCAGAACCGGTCTCAACCTGTGTCCACATAACTTTTGAATAATCACCTTTACATAAAGCTCTCTTGGTTACAAAATTGTAGATGCCACCTTTACCATTTTTATCTCCCGGATACCAGTTTTGCACTGTAGAATATTTTACCTCGGCTCTTTCTAATGTTACAATTTCAACTATTGCAGCGTGCAATTGGTTTTCATCTCTTTGAGGTGCAGTACATCCTTCAAGATAACTAACATAGCTATCATCATCGGCAACTATTAATGTGCGTTCGAATTGACCAGTATTAACTGCATTAATTCTAAAATAAGTAGAAAGTTCTATCGGGCAACGAACACCCTTAGGAATATAAACAAAAGATCCATCGCTAAAAACAGCGGTGTTTAGCGCAGCAAAGAAGTTATCGGTATAAGGAACAACGGAGCCCATGTATTTTTTTATTAAATCAGGGTACTCGTGCACAGCTTCGCTAAAACTGCAAAATATAATACCCTTTTCGGCCAAAGTTTCTTTAAATGTAGTTTTAACCGATACACTATCCATTACGGCATCAACAGCAACACCTGCCAGTACTTTTTGCTCTTCCAAAGGGATTCCAAGTTTATCAAAAGTTGCCTTTAGCTCCGGATCTACATCATCCATGCTTTCCAATTGAGGCTTGCTCTTTGGAGCTGCATAATAAATTATATCTTGAAAGTCTATTTCGGGTATGTTTAGTTTAGCCCAGTCAGGACTTTTCATGGTTTGCCAATGACGAAAAGCTTGAAGTCTACTTTCAAGCATCCAATCCGGCTCATTTTTTTTAGAAGAAATAATTCTAATAACATCTTCATTTAATCCCTTAGGTATTGTTTCTGTTTCAATATCTGTAGAGAAACCATATTTATAATCACCTCCTGTGACTTCTTCTAATATTTTGTCTTGATCTTCTGCCATATTTAGTTACTCTGTTTAATCCCCTAACAACTATAAAATATTAAGGTTCATTATCTATTGTTATGTTGAATGTAACCTATAAACCTTTAGGAGGGGCAAAATTAACAAACTATTTAGATTAAATAAAATTAAGCCTTTCTAAATAAGAGGATGTTTGTATGTGTTGAATATCAGTTAAATAAGCATGTTGTTTTTCTGTATTAAAAAATAAGAGGTATTAGAATACTCATTTTGCTCATCGTTTTTAGGCTTATAGCTTGTAAAATAGTATTAAGTGATTATTTATTAGATATGTCTTTCGCATAATCTTTGTTAATTTTTATCAGGTAGGTGCAATTAAACTTCTCATATTTACATTTATACAGTGAAAAAAACATTCTGATAATTCTAAAAAACAAAGTTTAAGCAGTTTTCTAATTGTTGGAAATTGTAGGGGAAACTATTAGTATTTCAAATACATAGTATTTTCTATTAAATGAATTATAGAAGTCAAATTTGTTTAAATGTTGGTGTGAATATCTATTTAGTTGTTAAAAGAGGTTAACTAAATGTTACATGGATGCTTAAAACAACTTTACTGTTTTTATATGTACTATATTTACCACCTTTTAAAGATGTTAATACAGAATGAAATGAAAAAACTATTTCCGTCGCCCTTGCTATCGTTACTTTACATAGTTAATCTTCAGGTTATTTTAAGTAATTCAAAAAAATGTGATCTTAAATATAAAGTCAGATTTTCTGGTATTTTAGTATCTATACTAATGAATGTTTCCTTTTCAATTAATGCTGCTAATTTAGATTTGAAAGTTAATGTGTATGGAGCAGGTGTTGTAATGAATTATACCTATGATATAGATAGTGAGCCTATAGACCAGCCTTTTACAACCTCTGGCGAAGTTTGTGGAAGTGGAATTATAGAGTTAGCAGCTTCAGAAAATGGAGTACAATATAGCTTATATCGTACGGATCGTTTTACTATGGTTACCAATCCATATGGATTTACTAAATATGGAGATGGAGTAAATCCAGTTACATTTAATGAGGTATTCGATGATGGAACATACACGGTTAGGGCTATTTCGCCTTCTGGAGGATGTACGACGTTTATGTCAGGATCATTAACCATTATTAATCCAATAAATTATAACTTACAGGCAACAGGTGCAACAAAATATTGTTCGGGATTGTCACCAACAAACATTGATTTACAACTAGATGGCTCTCAAGCTGGATATTCATACCAGTTACAACGTTCAACAAATGGAGGGTTAGTTTTTAATAATTATTTAACGGCAAAGGGAAGTGTTGCAGGCGAGGCCTTAACATGGAATGATGTTGAGTTTGGAGAATACAGGGTTTTAGTAACCGTATCAGATGTGGCGGCATGTCAGGAAACAATGGGAAGTGTAATAATTACAGAATCTCCCCTTCCTACAGCAACCATTCATATTGACCCATTATATAGTTCTAAGTGTGAAAATGAATTCACTAAGACATTTCCAATATTGGTTGATTTAACAGGAACAGCACCTTTTGATATTACAATTAAAGATGATAAAACGCCCGCAAGTACATATACAGAAAATAATTGGCCCAATAAGTTTTATAATGCATATGAAGTTAGTCCTAATGAAACAACAACCTATACTATTGTATCAGTAACAGATGGTAATGGATGTACCAATAATTCAGGAATTGGTTCTGCTACCGTTACAGTAAATCCTTTAACTTCACCAATTTTTGATAATTTAGCTTTAAGTTATTGTGAGAATGTGGGATCTGTTAGTTTAGGAGGTAATCCTGTTGGTGGTACATTTTATATTGATAACGGAGGAGGCCCTGTAGCCTATCCAGGTATTAGTTCTTTTGATCCAGCTAGCTTCTTAGTTGGGACAAGTACAAACATTAGTATTTATTATGAGGTTAATGATGGATGTGTGGGAGTATCTCCAACTCAAAATACAGAAGTGTATGCATTATCGACAGAAATTAAGAAAGAAGAGGTAGAAATTGGTCTTGTATATCCAAATCCAACAAATGGAGTAGTAAAATTTAGTACAGATCTTATTACTTCAAGATATCAACTTTATAATATATCTGGAGAATTGGTGAGGAAAGGAGAAGTTGATAATAGTATGATAGATATATCTGAGCTTAGTAATGGCATTTATATTTTGAAAATTAATAATATGAAGTTTAAAATTGAAAAAAGATAATACGCGTTAAAAGATTTCTTGAATTAGATGGAGAAATAAAAAAAAAGTAGGGTATAATATTAAATTATTAAGAAAGGTGATTTCTATTTAAGAGATGATAGTAATTTTATATTGATAACATCTTTTATACTTTTATCGGCAGTTGTGAGCTTATGTTGTCAATTTTTACAAAGAATAAAGTAGCTTCGGATGAAGCATTAATTGAAAAGTATAGAACTTCCAATGATTTGGATGTGCTGGGAGAGTTGTATAACCGGTATATTGATTTAGTATTTGGAGTTTGTCTGAAATATCTTAAAAATAAAGATGATGCGCAGGATGCAGTGATTCAGGTGTTTGAAAAGATTGTAATTTCGATAAAAAACACTGAAATAGAAAATTTTAAGCCATGGTTATATGTTGTTGTTAAAAATTATTGCTTAATGCAACTCCGTAAAAATAAACACGACAAGGTTTTTATGGATGATGAGAATTTTTACGAAGGTAAAATTATGGAATCGGAGTTTGAATTGCATCCTATTGATATGGAGGATGTAGAAAAGAATGAAGAAGCGCTTAAAAGATGTATAGAAAGATTAAAATTTAGACAGAAGGAGAGTATTGAATTATTTTACTTTAAGCAGTTGACTTATCAGCAAATTTCTGATAAAATGCAGGTAGAAGTTAAAAAAGTAAAGAGCTATATTCAGAATGCCAAGAGAAATTTAAAATTATGTTTGGAAAGTAATGAGTAATGATCATCAACATATAAATGAAATATTGAAATATCTGACTAATAAAATGTCTGATAAAGATCGATATGGATTTGAAAGAAAAATGGAGTCCGATCCATTTTTGATGGATGCGGTAGATGGTTATTCTGGTATGAATGATTATGAAATTGAAGAAGAATTATTATTACTTGAAAATAAAATAAATCAGAAAAAGACACGTCGTTTGGTTCCAATTTGGTTAAGAGTTGCTGCTTCTGTTGCCTTGTTATTAGGAATAGGAACTCTTTTTTTACTGCTAAATAAGGATGTAAACAAAAAACAAGGCTTGGTTAGCGACAAAATTGAGTTAAAAAGAGGTAGGGAAGAGGCTGAATTAGCACCGGAAATTACTAAAGAAACACAAAAAGAACCAATTGAAAGAGCCAAGATAAATTATGATGAAAAGATTGAAGAAAAAGAGGAAGTTGAAATAATTCAACCTAAAAAAGTAATCAAAGAAGCACCTATGGATAAATTCGAGGTGAGAAAGGTTGAAGCCGAGGAGGTTGTTGATCAGCAAAAGGTTGATATGTCACTTCGGTATGAGGATACAGCAGTTAAAGCAGAAAAGGAATTGTTGGGTGAGATTTCAGGTGTTGATGTTAATGAAGTAGAAGGATATGGCGATTTTGAAACTAAAATAAAAATAAGAGGTGCATCTTCTTTCTTAAAAGATACTTCTACAATTTTGTTTAGCGGTAAAGTAGTGGATGAGAGTGGTATGCCATTGCCAGGAGTTGCAGTATCAAATTTTGTTGGAGTAGAATGTGATGTGAATACATATAAGAGAGGTGGAGTAGTAACCGATACGGGAGGTAATTTTAGTATTGAGGGACCTAAGGCAGGAGCAGTGCTTCAATTAAACTATATAGGATTTAAAGATCAAATTGCTGTTGCAAAAAAAGATAGTGTTGGAGAGTTAGTTATGGAGCCTCAACAATTAGCAATGGATGAAGTGGTGACAATGGCTTATGGAAGTGAAGAAAGAAAAGACCTTAGGAGAATGAAATCGGCTCCTTCAGCAAAAAAAGTAGCGAGTAATAATTTAAAGGGAGTTGAGAATAAATTGCTTCCTGAGCCTGTTGGAGGAATGAATAAATTTTTAAGAAGGCTTGAGAGGGATTTGAAACCAAAGAAATCGGAGAGGAGAGTTGAAGCAAAAGTAGAATTTGAAGTATTTATTTCAAAGATAGGAGTAGTCAAGGATATAAAAGTATATTCTGAAATATCTGCAGAGCTAGAAAAGAAACTTAAAGATAAACTTAAAGAAGTTAGATGGATAGCTCCTCAGATTAATGGAGTGGCTGTTGAAAGTAATAGAAAAATAGAGTTGATTCTTTCAGGTAATTGAAGTGAGTATTATAATACAGAAAAATCCGCAAGTGAAGGATAGGAAATTGACTTGCGGAAATTTTATATTTTTAATAAGAAATCATTGCTTTAATACTTCTAATATTTGTTTTACTGTCATTCTGTTTTTATAATCTTCATCGAAAAATAATCCTTTAATTCTTCCTTGTTTATCAATAATATATGTGGCAGGAACAGGAAGTGCATAATCATCGTTACCACTTGCTTTGTTAATATCAATGCCCCAAGCTTTATACATTACATTTTTAGTTTTTGATAATGTAAAAGTTACATTGTATAAATCCATTATACGATGATCTTTGTCGTAAATGATATCAAAGCTGGCTCCGGTTTTTTCGATTGTTTTATCAATTTCTTCTGGCTTTTCTGGTGTTATTGCAATTACTTTTGCTCCAATCTCATTAATTAGATGCAACGAATCTTGTAATTCGCTCATTTGTTTGTTGCAATAAGGACACCATTGGCCTCTATAAAACATTAAAACAACTTGTTTGCTCGCAATAATATCCTTTAAATTGATAGTTTTGCCCGAAGTGGTTTTTGCATAAAACACAGGTGCATTCTCACCCTTTTTTAAAGCTTGTTGAGCATGCGAAGAATAAATTAAAATAGTGTATAATGCAATTGTTACAAAAGTTTTCATTTCTGTATTTTTTTAGTTTAGCATACTGTCGTGAGAAACTAAAAAGCTTACAAATATTGGAGCTAATTTTTTAGATATTCTTGCTTTGTAACAATTGCACAAATACTTTACTCAACTATATATCCAAACTCTTTTAAGTGATCCCAATATTTAGGGTACGATTTTGATACAACAACTGGATCGTCTATTGTAATGTTTTCAATCGATGCTGCTGCAGGAGCAAATGCCATTGCCATTCTATGATCTTTATAAGTAGCTATACATGGTGTTTCTTCTTTTTCGCATGTTAAGCCATCCCAGGTAAGATTATCAACCTGGTTAGAATTTAATACAAAGCCCATTTTCTTAAGCTCATCGATAAGAGCATTAATACGATCTGTTTCTTTAATTTTTAGCGTTTGTAGTCCGGTAAAATTAAAATGAACACCTAAACAGCAACAAGTAACAGCAAAAGTTTGAGCTAAATCAGGCTGCTCAATAAAGTTGTAGCTAAACTGTTTAACGGGAGTCCCAATATTCTTTAGTATTAATCCTTTCTGCGAAAATTTTGATTCAACTCCAAGTTGTTTGAAAAGTTCAGCAACTTTAGAATCGCCTTGTTCACTATATCTTTTGACACCTTGTAAATTGAGTTCGCATTCTTGATTTAGAGCTGCAATTTGAAACCAATATGAAGCAGCACTCCAATCGGCTTCAACAGTAAAATTAGCAGAAGTATAATTTCCCTCAGGAACACAAATAACATTATCTTTCCACTCGCATTTAATGCCAAACGTTTCCATCATTTTTAAAGTAAGCAAAATGTATGGGCGTGATATAATTTCACCTGTAAGTGTAAGGTTAAGTCCGCTTTTCATAGTCGGACCAATCATTAAAAGCGCAGATATATATTGACTACTCACATCTCCTGCTAATTCTAAGTCACCTCCTTCAAGAGCGCTACCGTAGATTTTTAATGGAGGGTATCCTTCTTTTTCTATATATTCAATTTTGGCACCTAATTTATTTAAGGCTTCAACCAATATTTTGATAGGTCGTTGTTTCATGCGTTCAGAACCTGTTATTGTCCATTCGCCAACTATTTTTGATAAAAAAGCAGTTAAAAAACGCATTGTTGTTCCGGCAGCACCAACATCAAATGTACTTGAATTAGACTGCAAAGCTTGGAGCATTGCTTGTGTATCGTCACTATCGGATAAATTTTTGATGGGTTTTGCACTATAAGAAAGAGCATTTAAAATCAATGCCCTATTGCTAATGCTTTTAGATGTGGGCAAAGCAACTTTATAAGATTCTACTTTATGAGGTGCCGTTATGTTATATTGCATAATTTCTTGAATAACTAATTATAGATTAAGATAAAATTCTAAAGCTTCAAATATCTGAACTTTATTACAAATTTGATTGATTTTTATTTCACCAATATCTTCAAGCAAGGTAAAGTTTATCTGGTTTTTTTCATTCTTTTTATCATGCGTCATTAGATAAAATAGTTCGTCAAAATCAGATTTTGAGAATGAGAATTTACCATAAATAGAGTATATAATCTGGTTTATTTCTTTGATTTTATCCATAGAAAAACCGCAGATAATATGTCCCAGGTACAATTCAGCTATCATGCCATAAGCTACAGCATACCCATGTAAAACAGGTCTTTTGTTATTCATGGCAAAGCTTTCAAAAGCATGACCAATGGTATGTCCAAAATTTAAAGACTTACGGACGTTTTTTTCTGTTGGATCGGCTTTTACAAAGTGCTCTTTTATGTGTATGGAATTAATAACCAGTGGTTTTAAAGCATCAATGTCAGGATTTTTAATCTTAAAGTATTTAAGTTCATTCCAGGTGTCTTCAGAATATATTAGGGCATGTTTAATCATTTCCGCAAATCCAGATGATATATTCTCCTGATCCTGAGTTTTAATAAAATCGTTACATACAAGTACAGCTGATGCATGTTTAAAAACACCAATCTCATTTTTAAAGCTATGAAAATTAATACCTGTTTTACCTCCTACGCTGGCATCTACCTGGCTTAATAATGTGGTTGGAATATTAATAAAGTCTATGCCTCTTTTAAATGTGGCAGCAGCAAATCCTCCAAGGTCACATGGCATTCCTCCAGCCAGGTTAATTAAAAGTGACTTTCTATCCGCGCCATGTGTGCTCAAGAAATACCAGACTTTGGAAATAGTTTCTATATTCTTATTTTGATCTCCTTGTTCAATTACAATAATGTTGTTTTCGTTTATTTCCTGCAGGTCTTTAATTTTTGGATAGCAGTGCTTAAAAGAACCTTTGTCGGCAAGAAAAAAAACTTCACCTCTTTTATATTGTTTTATAAGTGTAGAAAGATCTTTCTTTAAATCGTCAGCTCCAAACACTTTCGATTCACTCTCTTCAATAATTTGCATTAAATCTATATGTTTTCAATATTATTTTAGCGCTTCAAAAATAAGTAAAAATGGAATGTTAAAAGCAATTTGAAACTAAAAATAGATTTTTTTTATCTATTTGTAAGTTCAATCTTTACTGGATAATTCGAGTTGATTTATTGTAATTAGAATATTGTTATATTGTGAGAGTTTTTTACATTTACTATATATTATTAAAAATAGTAATAAGAGAGTTATTTAAGAGTGTATTATCATTAAGTCACACATAAAAAATGTTATTTCTGAAAGGTAAAATTAATTTGCTCAATGAAATAGAAAATATATTCACATGAAACCGGTATGGTCAGAATATATAATCGACTACAAAGTAGTTTGATTAAAATTTGCACTGGTTATTATGATTTTGATAAATCTTAAACAGATGAAACAGACTTGAATTTTAACATTGTAAAGGACGCACACACGAGAATCGTAAGATGGATAAGGTCAATGATTAAATTCACCGATAGTTTCATCAGACAATAAAATAATAGTAAAATTTAAGCACATGAATAATAGGATTACAGCAGGAAGAATCCAGTTGATTTTTACATTTCTGGTAATTGTACTTGTTGCTCTTTTTGTATGTTCATTAACAATTTCGTTATTATCAATTACTTGGCTCCAATGGATGTGCGGTATCTTAACAGGTGTTGTGCTCTATTTTTTTATGTATGGAGGTTATTTTTACTTCGAGATAGCAAAGCAAGATGATCATTTTGAAGTGAAATTTTATAATATTTTTCCATTTAGCAGAGAGTTTAAAATGTATAGAGTTCCTGTTTCTGCTTTTGTAAGGTATGAAATAGCGGGTAATTTTTTGTATAGAACTAAGTTGTTTTTGTTTCAGTTATCGGCAAGTCAAATGGCGAAATACCCTCCAATTTTTATTACAGCTTTTTCAGTAAAAGATAGAGTAGCTCTGGAAGAGTTTTTTAAGAAAATAAAAAACAGATAATTATTATCTTGTTGATTATTGCTAACCATTTGCTTCTTATTTTCCAATTTGTGGATGATTTGTTTAAAAAAATGGTCAAATGTTGGAACTTGAGAATTAAAAACGGGGGATGGTTAAAGGTTGCATTCGTAATTTTACATCACTTAGTGTGTTGAGTTGATAGATGAACAATTAAAATATAAAGTAGCAATAAGTTTGATTAAAGGATTAGGTCCTAAATTAATCAGAAATGTGATTGCGTATTTAGGAGATATAGAAGCTGTTTTCTTAGAAAAAGAGAATGTTCTGAGTAAAATTCCGGGTATAGGAGAAAAGCAAGCTAAAGCAATTGCAAAATCAAATCCATTAGGTAGGGCCGAAGAAGAAATTGAATTTATTGAAAGGCATAATATTGATGCTACTTTCTTTTTAGATGATAATTTTCCGTCGAGGTTGAATAATTGTGAAGATGGACCAGTTATTATTTATAGTAAAGGGAATCATTGTTTAGGTGGAAAAAAAATTGTATCTATAGTAGGAACAAGAAAGGTAACCGAGGATGGAAAACAAAACTGTAGGAATCTAATAAAAGATTTGGCAAAAAGATATCCGGATTTAACTATTGTGAGTGGTTTAGCATATGGTATTGATATTTGTGCTCATAAGGCGGCGTTGGAGTTTGGTTTACCAACAATTGCGGTTTTGGCGCATGGATTAGATCGTATTTATCCAAGTTTACATCGTAATGTTGCTAAAGAAATGTTAAATGAAGGAGCTCTTTTAACAGAATTTATTAGTAAAACTAATCCAGATAAACCTAACTTTGTAAAACGAAACAGGATTGTTGCCGGTCTTTCAGATGCAACTATTATTGTTGAGTCAGCTGAAAAAGGGGGGGCATTAATAACTGCACATTTGGCACAATCGTACAATAGGGATGTATTAGCTTTTCCGGGGAGAGTTGATGATGAATATAGTAAAGGCTGTAATAAGCTTATTAAGGGTAATATTGCAGCCTTAATCGAAAATGCAGATGATTTGGAATATGCATTAAATTGGGAAAGAGAGAGTGGAGGAAATAAAAATTCTAAGCAGCTTACTATGTTCAATGAACCGGAGGGGGAGTTAGGAGAGATTTACAATTTGGTTAGACAGGAAAAAGAAGTATCGGTAAATTTTATAAGTATTAAAACCGGGATACCGGTTGCTAAAATATCGACCCTGTTATTGCAGTTGGAGTTTGACGGTTTGCTGAAAAGCTTGCCTGGTAATATGTATAGGTGCGTCTAGAAAAATAGATGAGTTTTTTAATAAAATACTATATTTTTTGACAAACATTTTTATTGAGTAGACGTACAAGTGTTTAGGTTTGATTAATGTTTATCATAACCTAATGGGGACTAAAACTATATTAGCATGCTACATTTTAACACACACAGCCTAAGTTATATGCATAAACGTGTTTATATGCGTTTGGCCTCTATAGTATTTCTACTTTTTGCAATTGCCTTTAGTGGTTTTTCTCAAACTTATGTTTATACAGTAGATTGTGATGGTGGTACGTTGCAAGCATCCAGTGTTTTGGCTGGAGCTTTAGATGGAGCAGTGCCAATACCGGCAGGAGATCAGGTAGGAGGAAGTTGGACAGTGTTGCCAGGTAGCTTAACAATTACATCAAATGATGAAAATGGTATTTTTGAAGGGAATCCAGCAGGTACTCAATTGGTAGCAGGAAACTATACACTGGAGTGGACTAAAGGTATAGCTTCTTATACAATTGAGATTCAGAATGTAGGGGCAGCTGTAACTGCATCTAATTTTAATCCCATTGGAGGGGCAACTTCAGTATGTGGAAATTATGATCAAGGTTTTGCAGTTGATATAGCAGGAGGAATACCCCAATATGATGTTAACTTTTCATATAATAATGGAGGTTCTAGTGGAAGTGTTGGTTATGCTTCAGCAGGCACAAAGTCACAATCTTTACCTGTTACATCAACTGTACCCAACACTGTTTCTTTAACAAGTGTTATAGATGGTGGCGGTTGTTTAGCAGATTTATCAACAGTATCAGATATTATTTATACAGGAGGATCGTCTGCTGTATTAGATGTTTCTGGTTCACCTGTCCCAGCATGTGAAGCAGGTGCAGCATTAACAGTCTCATTAGATGCAACAGGAGCAAATGATACTCCGGAAAATGGAGTGGATTATGTTTTACAACGTGACGGAGGTGATATTGAAACAATTGCCGGTGATGGAGTTAATCCTATAACCTTTACAAATCAGGTAACTGCTGGTACTTATCGCGTTATCGCTAAAGGATGTGGAGCCGATGTTGTAATGAACAATACCTATGATATAGATAGTGAGCCTGTAGACCAGCCTTTTACAACCTCTGGCGAAGTCTGTGGTAGTGGAATTATAGAATTAGTAGCTTCAGAAAATGGAGTGCAATATAGCTTATATCGTACGGATCGTTTTACTATGGTTACCAATCCATATGGATTTACTAAATATGGAGATGGAGTAAATCCAGTTACATTTAATGAGGTATTCGATGACGGAATATACACAGTAAGGGCTATTTCGCCTTCTGGAGGATGTACAACATTTATGTCAGGATCATTAACTATTATTAATCCAATAAATTATAACTTACAGGCAACAGGCGCAACAACATATTGTTCGGGATTGTCACCAACAAATATTGATTTACAACTAGATGGCTCTCAAGCTGGATATTCATACCAGTTACAACGTTCTACAGGAGGAGGGCCGTTTAATGATTATTTACCAGCTAAAGGTAGTGTTGCCGGGGAAGTTTTAACATGGAATGATGTTGAGTTTGGAGAATATAGGGTTTTAGTAACTGTATCAGATGTAGCAGCATGTCAGGAAACAATGGGAAGTGTAACAATTACAGAATCACCTCTTCCTACTGCAACTATTTATATTGATACCAATGATGATGAGAAATGTGAAAATGAAACTACTAAGAGATTTCCAATTTTGGTTGATTTAACAGGAACAGCACCTTTTGATATTACAATTAAAGATGATAAAACACCCGCAAGTACATATACAGAAAATAATTGGCCTAATACGTTTTTCAATACATATGAAGTAAGTCCTAATGAAACAACAACCTATACCATTGTATCAGTAACAGATGGTAATGGATGTACCAATAATTCAGGAATTGGTTCTGCAACTATTACAGTAAAAGAAGCGCCAAGTGTTTCAATAACTGGGGATACTGAAATATGTGATACTGAGAGTGCTACATTAAATACTTCTGTGACTAACCAGGTTTTACCATTGCCACCGTCACCATACGAATGGAGTACATTGGAAACTACCAGCTCTATTACAGTTAGTCCATCTAGCACAACTACTTATTCAGTAACTTTTACTTCGGGTAATGGTTGTTTTGATGTAGCAAACCATACTCTTACAGTAAATCCTTTACCTTCACCAACTTTTAATAATATAGCTTTAAGTTATTGTGAGGATGCAGGATCTATTAATTTAGGAGGTAATCCTGTTGGAGGTACTTATTATATTGATAATGGAGGAGGTCCAGTAGCCTATCCAGGTATCAACTCTTTTGATCCAGGTGCCTTTTTAGTTGGGGCAAGTACTAATATTAGTATTTATTATGAAGTTGATGATGGTTGTGAAGGACAATCTGCAACTCAAAACACAGTGGTGTATGCATTACCAACAGTAAATATTAATAGTGTACCACCTCAAATATGTTCAAATGGAGGTATTGTTACAGGTTTTGGTAGTCCGGCAGGAGGTAATTGGACGGTACCAGGAGGAGGTTTAAGTTATGTAATAAATGGAGCAGGAAATATAGAGATAGATCCGTCAACAAGTACATTGGGTACTTTATACGAGATTATATATGAGTTTACCGATGGAAATGGTTGTACACAAAACACAAGTGTATTTACTACTATTGTAGATTTCAACCCGGGAAGTTTAGTTATAGATTTTGATGCTGCAACTCCAGGAGTACAAGCAGCAGGTACATACTGTCCTACAGATGCAGTGCCAATTCAAATACAAGGTTTGGTTAATGGAGCTCCAGTTGTTGCAGGAATAAATGGAACATTCACTGGATTGGGAATAACCAATGTTGATCCTGTAAATGGAACAGCGGATTTTACACCAAGTATTGCAGGTACAGGATCTCACTCTATTCAGTTTACTATTGACGATGGAAATTGTAGCAGTAATACAGCATCAGTTGTAAATATTGGTACAACAGTAACTTCTACGTTGGCTGGTTCTTATTGTCAAGATCCGGCTGTTGTTGAAACAGTACAATTTGCACCGGCAGGAGGTACTTTAACAATAACAGATGGAGAAGGAGATTCTTCAGGAGCAGCCCCAATACTAACAGACTTAAGACCAGGAACCGATGCCATGGAGTATTCGTTTTCTCCTGGAGCGTGGGAAGCACTAGCTGCACCAGGTGCATCGCCAGCATTTGGAGGAGCAGGAACCTATACTTTTTCTTATGCATATGATGATGGTACAGGATGTATTACTACAGAGAACTTTACAGTTAATATCGGAGCATCAGTCGATGCTTCATTTACTGGACTTAATAATAACTATTGTATTAGTGATGGAAATGCAACCCTAACTCCTGTTGGAGCTCCGGCTTCAATAACTTATGCAGGCCCGGGTATTGTTGCAGCTACGGATCAATTCCTTCCTGCTTTGGCTGGGGCAGGTACGCATACAATCACAGCAACGGCAACTTCTGCAGCAGGTTGTACCGAAACATGGAGTAAAAATGTAACTGTAGCTGGAGTACCCAATATTGACATTACTAACTTAGATGATGCTTATTGTTCCGATGATGGATCAGTAACTATATCAGCTTCCAATAGTGGAGATGCAGGAACATATAATTTTTTCTGTACCACAAGTCCTTCAACTGGCAATCCGAATCCATTAGCTTATACAGGTTCTGGGGATGAAACTGATCCAAATGCTCAAAAGGCAACTTTTGATCCAGGAGTTGATCCTTCTTTATTATCATGGACTTATTATGTTACCTATGAATTTGAACCATCAGGAGCTGCAGGATGTAAAACAAGTATTACCAAGGCAGTTGATATTTATAGAAATGAAGGAATTGATTTTAGTGGATTGCTAAAAACAGATTACTGTCAGGGAGAACCAGTTATTAATTTTAATGGTTCAGAAGCAGGAGGTATATATTATATTGATGGAGTAGCATGGGGTGCCGGACTTACTGATTTAGGTGGAGGTAATGCACAACTTGATCCTTCAGCGTTAGCGGTTGGAGCGCATAATGTTACTTATGAATATGAGCGTGTAAATCTACTTAAAAATTGCACAAACTCCAGAACTAGAGCGTTTAACATTATTGATGGTCCGGTGGGTATATACCAGGTTATCGGAGGAGGTCCATATTGTTTAGGTGGAGCTGGGGTAACAGTTAGCTTAGATGGTTCAACCGTTGGAGTTGATTATGATTTATATTTAGATGGAGTTTTTACAGGAACTACAATAACAGGACCAGCAGGTGGAGGTCAAATTGATTTTACAAATATAACTGCATTAGGAACTTATACTATCAAGGCCAGACAAGGTACATGTGAAAAGGATATGTTAAGTTCGGTTTATGTTGAAACCTATGATTTGAACTTGGGAATTAACAGTGTAACTAATGTTTCTTGTAATGGAGGTACGGATGGAGTTGTCAACTTAAAAGCAACAGGAGGAAGTGGAGTATACACTTATCAAATTTCTTCCACAGGTGCTGGAGGTCCTTGGACAGATAACACTAATACAGTACCAAACGAGTTTGTAAATTTGGGAACAGGAACTTATCATTTCAGAATTGTTGATCAGGATCCAGATGCACCATGTGTACTTGATGCGGGTAGGACATTACAAATTGATATTCTTGAACCTAGTGGAGCGTTAACTGTAAATTGGACTGAAGATCAGAAAGTGGGATGTAACTGTGCAGTTGATCCAGCACAATGTGATGGTATTGGAAGTATAACAATTTCTGGAGGAACTAAATTTTCTGATTTAACAACTTATCCATCAGGATATAAAATTACCTGGCCGGCTTCGGTAACATCATTGAGTAGTGATTCATTGGTGGCAACCAACCTAGCGGCAGGAACTTATAATGTAGTTGTAACTGATGCTCAAGGTTGTAGTGAACCCGTGAATGTGATAATTACTGACGAAGCAGTTTTAGGTTTAACGTTTGATTCACAGGTGGATAACGATTGTTACGGAACTAATATTGCAACAGCAACTGTTATTGCAAATGGAGGATCAGGTAATTATGAGTATTCTTTAAATTCAGATGAGAACTGGTTAGCAGGAGTCGCTAATTATACCACTCCTGTTCTAACAACAGGAGCACATACAATTTGGGTAAGAGATGTTAATCATCTAAATTGTAAAACATCTGTAAATGTTAATATTGCAGGACCAGCAAGTGCATTAGATTTAACTGTTACACCAACGCCTCAAACATGTTCGGGTGTTAATGACGGAAAAGCTTACTTAGATATATCAGGAGGAGTAGGTCCTTATCAATATAATTTAGATGCAGCAGGACTTAATAATGTTCCAGCTCCAACTCCAGAGATTTCGGCTATAGCGACTGGACCTCATACTGTTATTGTTCAGGATGCTAATGGTTGTACTATAACTAAATCATTTGGAATTGATCCTGCAACACCAATAACTCTGTCGGGAGTAGAAACTCCAGTTTCATGTAATACGGGTAATGATGGACAAGTTGAACTTACAGCTAATCCTACCAATGTTAATTATGTTTACACAATAGATGGAGGTACTAATTGGCAAGTATCAAATGTATTTACAGGCTTAGATTCAGAAGCAGATTTATCTAAAACATATACTTTTCAAGTTAAGGATGATGTAAAAGGTTGTACTTCAGCTACTTTGGATGTAGAAGTTACACAGCCACAAAGTTTTGTAACAAATCATGCAAAAACCGATGTAGTTTGTGCAGGTGATGCAAATGGTACTATAACATTAACTACAACATATGCAGATCTTTCTGCTGGAGCATTTGAGTATTCTATTGATGGAGGAACTAATTGGCAAATTTCACCATTAACAGGTTTAAGTTCAGGGTTCTATACGATTCAAGTAAAAGATGTTGCTAATGATTGTGTAGTTACGTATGGAACCATAGTAGAAATTGCTGAACCAAATGGTGGTGCATTGGCAGCTACATTAGATGCAGGAAGTAAACTGAACTTGGAATGTTATAATGCTGGTGATGGTGTTATCAACATTGACATGGGTACAACAGGTTGGAATGCAGGCTATACTTATCAATGGAACTTGAAATCTACAAATGAAGATTTTGGAACTGCGGAAGATTTAAGTTCAGTTCCAGCAAGTGCTAACAAACCAGTCAACGGAGGAACATATGTTCTAACTGTTACTGATAATAATGGATGTTCCATAACATTTGAGCAAACTATTACAGAACCAGTGGCTTGGAATGCAAGTGTTGTAACTACAGCCAACACAATTCCAAATGCTGCAACTGATATTTTAGTTGTTGGAGATGGTACTGCAACATTGAATCCTGTTTCAGGTGGTAGTGCAGCAGAAGATTATGATTATGAGTGGTTTGATAGTAGTGCAGCTTCGCTGGCAACAGGAGTTACAACTATTTCTGATTTAGATCCTGGTAATTATTATGTTATAATTGAAGATCAAACAAATGCTGGATGTGATCACAGAGTAGATTTTACAATCTTAGATTCAACTGTTCCGTTGGATGTAGATTTTAATCCAGTAGCTCAACCATGTTCTGGTCAGGATGGTAGAATTGAGATTTCTATTTTAAGTGGCACACCAGATTTTACTGTTAAATATAAGAGAGACTCAGATCCACAACAAACATATACAACATCAGGTGCTTCAACAGTAATTACTGGTCAACCAGGATCATATGTAATTATTGTGGAAGATGCAGCTGGTGGTTCAGTGACTTCTACTCAAACTATCGGAAGTGTTAACTCAGTACAATTCAATAATGCTTCAGTTAATTATGAAGCAAATTGTGAGGCAGTTATTTCTATTGAGGTTGTTGTTCCTAACGATAACTATCAGGGAATATGGACAGTACCTGTAGGAGCAAGTTCAATTGCAGATGAAGTTTTAACAGTTGCTACTAATCCTAATCTGATAACTGAAAATGATTTAACTGTACCAGGTGATTACATTCTCAATGTACAGCATACAACAGAAGGAGTATGTACAGACTCTTATACATTTACTGTACCAGATCCAACTATCTCTGTAACAGAAGATATAAGTAAACATAAAAATGTTGGTTGTAATGCAGGTGTAGATGGGTACTTGGCTGTTGATGTATTAGGTAGAGAGCCTGCTCATGTCTTTAATTATGTTTGGCAGAATACAACAACTGGTGATCCGGCAATTGATACAGGAAGTAAACCAACTTTAGGTGACACCGAGGATGTTGATGCTGGAGAGTGGACTGTTACTGTTACAACAGATGCAGGTTTAGGTACATGTTCAGAAACTATTATCCTTCAGGAAGTTACAGAACCTAGTGTGTTTGCATTTAGCAGTATAACAATAAATGATGTAGCATCTTGTGTTTCTGATAATTCAGGACAAATTCAAGTAGAATTAATTGGGGGAACATTACCATATGAAGTATCCATAACCGATGGAACAACAACAACAACACAAACATTGTCTTCAGCAGTGTTTACATTTGATAACTTATTGGCAGGAAATTATACAGTAAATGCCAGAGATGCAAATAATTGTGGTCTGTTAACAAGTAATGAAACAATCAATTCACCAACTCCTATTAATGTTGCCAACTTCAGTGGAAGTATAGATTGCAATGGAGCGATAGATGGAGAAATAACATTTGACTTAAGTGGAGGTGCGACAGATGCACAAAATGTAAGTACCTTCGCAATAATAATAGAAGGTGATAATGGATTTAGTACCAGTGAAGTAGTGAATGTTGACTGGGATACAGATCCTAATCCGTATCCATATTCATTTAACAATACAACAGGCTTAGAGCCTGCAACATATACAGTTAAAGTATGGGATGCCAAGCGAGAAGCAGGTGTTAATGTGACTTGTTTAATTCCAGATTTTGAACAAAATGTTACACTTTCTCATATTTCGATTACTGGAGATATAACCGATAAATCATGTTTCGGAGGAACGAATGATGGTGCGATCAGCAATATTCAGGTTACTGGAACTTCAGGAGATTACTCTTATGCATGGACACCGTTGGCAATACCTGAGGTAAACTATACTGCTTTAGATCAAAGTGGTTTGCCTACAGGTACATACATATTAACGGTTACTGATAATATTAGATTATGTAATGTATCTAAGAATTTCGACATTACTGATGATCATGTGTTGCAGATAAGTTCAGTATCAAAGTCGGATGTATCTTGTTTTAGTGGAAGTGATGGTTCGATAGAACTAACAGCTACTCCTGCGGGTGGTAATTATGTTTACTCAATTGATAATGGAACAACATGGCAATCAAGTCCAGTATTTAACAATGTTATTTCTGATGACACTGATAATCTGGAGACTTATCAGTCATTGGTGCGAGATCAAGATTATGGATGTACCTCTGTAGCTGTAGCTATAGATATAACTCAATCACCTGAGATAACCATAAATCCTGCTGTACAAAATACTGAAATAAAATGTTTAGGAGGATCAGAAGCTTCTTTTACAGCTGGTGCAACAGATGGAGTTGTTGGTACTTTATTCCAGTATGCAATAGCAACTGATGGTTTAGGAGATCCTGTTTATCAAGACAGCCCGACCTTTACTGGATTGTCAGCCGGTACTTATCCAATTTGGGTAAGAAGATTAGGAACTAATTGTGAAGTATATCAAGCAAGTTATATAACTATCAGTGAACCAACTAATGGCGCATTGTCAGTTAGCTTGAATACTAAAACAAATATTAAATGTGTAGATGTACAAGACGGTGAAATAGATATTACCGTATCAGGAGGTTGGGGTGCAGCACAAACTGATTATACCTATGATTGGCGTGATAAAGCAACCAATGTAGTAATTGTACCAGATGCAAACGGAGATATATCTGCTTTAGCAGCAGGAACATATGTAGTAACTGTTCAAGATGCGGAAGGTTGTACAACAACTTTTGAAGAAACTATCACTAAACCAGATGATTGGAGTGTTATTGTAACAACAACTAATAATACTATTCCTAATGCAGATGGAGTAGCAATTCAAGGAAATGGAACAGCAACTTTATCACCAGTATCAGGAGGGACTGATCCTGCAACTTATACCTATAACTGGTATACTTCTTTAGGCGTCTTAATTTCAACTAATACTACAACAACAGCAATGAATGAGCTGGAACCAGATGATTATTATGTGATTGTAACTGGTGGTGTTGTTGGATGTACGAAAAGAGTAGACTTTACAATTGGAGATAGCTCTAAACCATTAGCAATTGATGTTGTGGAAACAGATGCACAATGTAATGGTGGTACTGGTGCTATTAGGGTAACTATGACTTCAGGAACTGCACCTTATTCAATTGCTATTCAGAGAGATTCAGATCCTGCCATTTCAATAAGTACTTCAAATAGTACCTATTTATTTGAAAACCTATTACCAGGTGATTATACGATAAGAGTAGAGGATGCTTTAACAGGTGTCGTTACAGATAACGTAACCATTGATGAACCAGCTGCATTCACTGCAACTGGAAATATAACATACGATAATTGTATCGCAGAATTAGATGTAACAGTTAGTGTGGCAGATGATTATAGTATTTCGTGGGTTGTGCCTACTGGAGAACCAGTAATTACAGGTCAAACCATTGATAATTCTACAACCACATTTACAACAGTTAATGTAACAAATAAAGGAGACTATACTTACACTGTTACAAATGATAATACCGGTTGTGTTTATTCAGAGACATTAACTGTAACAGAACCTTCTATATCTATCACTGAAGATGTTTCTGTGCATAAGGATGTTAGCTGCTTTGGTGGAGATGATGGATTTATCAAAGTGAATGTTTCTGGTCGTGAACCAGGACATCTATTTACTTATGTTTGGTCTGATGGAACTAACACTTTTAATACAGGAACTACCCCATCAATAGGTTCTGTAAATCCAGTTATTGCTGGTACTTGGAGTGTTGATGTTACCACTTTTGATGGGTTGTGTACACAAACATTGAATGGAATAATAGTTGATGAACCTAATAATCTTCAGATTGATAATGTAGATATTACAAATATCAATACATGTAGTGGTGATACATTAGGAGTAGTTGAAATTACAATAACGGGAGGTACAGCTCCTTACACAGTTGAATTAACTAATGGAATAACCTTCCGTTCAGAAAAAGCTTCGAAAACAACATTTAGATTTACAGGTATTCCTGCGGGAGATACTTATATTTTAACTGTTTCAGATGCAAATACTTGTTCTGCACCAGTTCAAAATGTAACTATTACAGAACCAGATCCATTATCTGTAGCAAATTTACAAGGTAGAATAGCCTGTACTGGACCTGTTGATGGAGAAATAAGTTTAGAAATAACAGGAGGGGTTGAAGTAGCGGGTAATAATTCTTACAATATTCATATTTATGCCGATAATGGTTTTAATCAGAGTTTTACAAAGTCCAATGTTGCAGCACCTTATACATATAATACATTAGCTGACTTTGGAGTTTTATCGCCAGGTGTTTATACAATTGAAGTAAGAGATGCTGAGAAAGGTGCAGATTTATATGGTAATTGTCCTGATCCGGAATTTACAGGTTCAGTAACGCTGGAGCAAATAGAAATTTTTGGTAATGTAACAGATAAAACGTGTTCAGGAGGTACAAATGATGGAGCAGTTACAAATGTGTTGGTTACTGGTACCTCGGGAAATATTACTTGGGAATGGGTTTATCCAGATCTGTCTACAACAAATGGAACAGGATCTCCACAAGGTCTAAGTGGTTTGGATGCAGGTACATATACTTTAAATATAGTCGATGTTGATAGAGGAAATTGTCCAATATCAAAATCATTTGAAGTCAAAAATATTAATACATTAGAAATTACAAACTATACAAAATCAGATGTTTCATGTTATAGTGGTACTGATGGAGAGATTGAGTTAACAGCTTTACCATCAGGAGGTAACTATGTATATAGTATAGATAACGGAACCACTTGGCAATCTTCTTCAATATTTGGAGGATTAACATCAGATAATATTACCAATACTAAAACTTATACAGCTTTAGTTAGAGATTTAACATATGCTTGTACTTCAAATCCAGTTAATATAAATATAGACCAGCTACCTGAGATTACTATTACAGATCCTGCACCTGTATCTGAGGATGTAAAATGTAATGGAGGATCAGATGGTTCGTTTACAGCAGGAGCCAGCGACGGTGTTGTAGGTACTTTGTTTGAGTACGCTATTGCAACTAATGGTTCGGGAGATCCTATTTATCAGGATAGTCCTGTATTTAATAACCTTACAGCAGGTTCTTATCCTATCTGGGTAAGAAGAAAAGATACAAGTTGTGAGGTTTATAAGAATGATTATGTAACAATAACAGAGCCTGCTAGTGGTATTTCTGTTTCACTTAATTCAAAAACAGATCTAACCTGTTATAACGTAAACAACGGTGCTATAGATATTAATGTAGTTGGAGGATCTGGTGGTTATTTATTTGAATGGCGTAACAAAGTTACCAATGTGTTAGTCGCTAATACAGAGGATATATCTAATTTAGCAATAGGTACTTATGTAGCTACAGTTACTGATTCAAAAGGTTGTTCAACTACTTTTGAAGAAAGTATCACTTCACCGGATGCATGGAATGTTGTATTAAACACAACAGATAACACTATTCCAAATACAGATTTAGGTGCTAGCGGAAATGGTACTGCATCATTAGAACCAGTTTCCGGAGGTAGCGATCCAGCAAGTTATACTTATGATTGGTACAAAGAAGATGCACCTGGTGCAGGTACTTATTCTTTATATTCTACAAATCAAACAACTACAGCATTTAATGGATTGAATCCTGCAAATTACTATATAAGAATTACAGGAGGCGTAGCCGGATGTGAATACTTTGAGTATTTTACCATTGGAGATGCTTCAAAACCATTGGCAATTGCAGTAACACATGAAGATCCAATTTGTTACGGTGAAAGTGGAGCCATTCGTGTTACAATGACATCTGGTAAAGCTCCATATACAGTAAGTATACAGCGAGATTCAGATCCTGTACAAACCATTACTACACCAAGTAGTTATTATGTGTTTGAAAATCAACTTGCAGGTAACTATACCGTTACAGTGAGCGATAGTCAGGGAGGTGTTGCAACAGACACAGACTTTATTATTGCACCTCCAGCAGTGAATTTAACAGGATCCGCATCACTTGCAAATGGATGTGTAGCAGAGTTAACAGCAACAGCAACAGTTGTTAATGATGTTGATTATATAGGTACATGGACTGTTCCTTCTGGGGCAGCAGCCTTAGCAATAGTAGATCCTGTAATAAATGGAGCTGCTGTAACTCATAATGTTTCAACTCCGGGAGATTACACATTTACTGTAGAACATAGAGTAAATGGTTGTGCAGAATCTTATACGATAAATGTACCTGAACCTTCATTTACTCTAAGAGAAGACCTTGATCTTCATCAAGATGTGACTTGTTATGGTGGCGATGATGGATTTATTTCTGTGATAGCAGAAGGTCGTGAACCAGGACATCTATTTACTTATGTTTGGTCTGATGGAACTAACACTTTTAATACAGGAACTACCCCATCAATAGGTTCTGTAAATCCAGTTATTGCTGGTACTTGGAGTGTTGATGTTACCACTTTTGATGGGTTGTGTACACAAACATTGAATGGAATAATAGTTGATGAACCTAATGAACTTCAGATTGATAATGTAGATATTACAAATATCAATACATGTAGTGGTGATACATTAGGAGTAGTTGAAATTACAATAACGGGAGGTACAGCTCCTTACACAGTTGAATTAACTAATGGAATAACCTTCCGTTCAGAAAAAGCTTCGAAAACAACATTTAGATTTACAGGTATTCCTGCGGGAGATACTTATATTTTAACTGTTTCAGATGCAAATACTTGTTCTGCACCAGTTCAAAATGTAACTATTACAGAACCAGATCCATTATCTGTAGCAAATTTACAAGGTAGAATAGCCTGTACTGGACCTGTTGATGGAGAAATAAGTTTAGAAATAACAGGAGGGGTTGAAGTAGCGGGTAATAATTCTTACAATATTCATATTTATGCCGATAATGGTTTTAATCAGAGTTTTACAAAGTCCAATGTTGCAGCACCTTATACATATAATACATTAGCTGACTTTGGAGTTTTATCGCCAGGTGTTTATACAATTGAAGTAAGAGATGCTGAGAAAGGTGCAGATTTATATGGTAATTGTCCTGATCCGGAATTTACAGGTTCAGTAACGCTGGAGCAAATAGAAATTTTTGGTAATGTAACAGATAAAACGTGTTCAGGAGGTACAAATGATGGAGCAGTTACAAATGTGTTGGTTACTGGTACCTCGGGAAATATTACTTGGGAATGGGTTTATCCAGATCTGTCTACAACAAATGGAACAGGATCTCCACAAGGTCTAAGTGGTTTGGATGCAGGTACATATACTTTAAATATAGTCGATGTTGATAGAGGAAATTGTCCAATATCAAAATCATTTGAAGTCAAAAATATTAATACATTAGAAATTACAAACTATACAAAATCAGATGTTTCATGTTATAGTGGTACTGATGGAGAGATTGAGTTAACAGCTTTACCATCAGGAGGTAACTATGTATATAGTATAGATAACGGAACCACTTGGCAATCTTCTTCAATATTTGGAGGATTAACATCAGATAATATTACCAATACTAAAACTTATACAGCTTTAGTTAGAGATTTAACATATGCTTGTACTTCAAATCCAGTTAATATAAATATAGACCAGCTACCTGAGATTACTATTACAGATCCTGCACCTGTATCTGAGGATGTAAAATGTAATGGAGGATCAGATGGTTCGTTTACAGCAGGAGCCAGCGACGGTGTTGTAGGTACTTTGTTTGAGTACGCTATTGCAACTAATGGTTCGGGAGATCCTATTTATCAGGATAGTCCTGTATTTAATAACCTTACAGCAGGTTCTTATCCTATCTGGGTAAGAAGAAAAGATACAAGTTGTGAGGTTTATAAGAATGATTATGTAACAATAACAGAGCCTGCTAGTGGTATTTCTGTTTCACTTAATTCAAAAACAGATCTAACCTGTTATAACGTAAACAACGGTGCTATAGATATTAATGTAGTTGGAGGATCTGGTGGTTATTTATTTGAATGGCGTAACAAAGTTACCAATGTGTTAGTCGCTAATACAGAGGATATATCTAATTTAGCAATAGGTACTTATGTAGCTACAGTTACTGATTCAAAAGGTTGTTCAACTACTTTTGAAGAAAGTATCACTTCACCGGATGCATGGAATGTTGTATTAAACACAACAGATAACACTATTCCAAATACAGATTTAGGTGCTAGCGGAAATGGTACTGCATCATTAGAACCAGTTTCCGGAGGTAGCGATCCAGCAAGTTATACTTATGATTGGTACAAAGAAGATGCACCTGGTGCAGGTACTTATTCTTTATATTCTACAAATCAAACAACTACAGCATTTAATGGATTGAATCCTGCAAATTACTATATAAGAATTACAGGAGGCGTAGCCGGATGTGAATACTTTGAGTATTTTACCATTGGAGATGCTTCAAAACCATTGGCAATTGCAGTAACACATGAAGATCCAATTTGTTACGGTGAAAGTGGAGCCATTCGTGTTACAATGACATCTGGTAAAGCTCCATATACAGTAAGTATACAGCGAGATTCAGATCCTGTACAAACCATTACTACACCAAGTAGTTATTATGTGTTTGAAAATCAACTTGCAGGTAACTATACCGTTACAGTGAGCGATAGTCAGGGAGGTGTTGCAACAGACACAGACTTTATTATTGCACCTCCAGCAGTGAATTTAACAGGATCCGCATCACTTGCAAATGGATGTGTAGCAGAGTTAACAGCAACAGCAACAGTTGTTAATGATGTTGATTATATAGGTACATGGACTGTTCCTTCTGGGGCAGCAGCCTTAGCAATAGTAGATCCTGTAATAAATGGAGCTGCTGTAACTCATAATGTTTCAACTCCGGGAGATTACACATTTACTGTAGAACATAGAGTAAATGGTTGTGCAGAATCTTATACGATAAATGTACCTGAACCTTCATTTACTCTAAGAGAAGACCTTGATCTTCATCAAGATGTGACTTGTTATGGTGGCGATGATGGATTTATTTCTGTGATAGCAGAAGGTCGTGAACCAGGACACCTATTTACTTATGTTTGGTCTGATGGAACTAATACTTATAATACAGGTATATCTCCTTCAATAGGGGTAAGTGATCCGGTAACAGCTGGTACTTGGAGTGTTGAAGTAACTTCAGAAGACGGAAAATGTACGCAGACGCTAAGTAATATTGAGATTAATGAACCAACAGCAAGTTTGTCAATTTCAAATGTGATTGAAAATCATATTACTACTTGTAGTGTTGATACTATTGGAAGCGTAGAGGTTGTTGTGTCTGGAGGAACATATCCATATACAGTAGAACTCAGTAAGGGTTCAGAAATTTATACAGAAACTGCAGCTAAAACTATCTTTAACTTCCAAAATTTATCAGCAGGTGATTATGTATTGAACGTTAATGATGGATATGGCTGTTCTGTTGCTCCTCAGAACCTTACAATAAACGCACCTGATCCTGTAGTGATAAGTAATTTTACAGGTGATATTTCATGCTCAGGTGCTAATGATGGATATATTAGTTTTGATATAGAAGGTGGTTTAGCAATTGCAAATGCGAATATCTATAAAGTTAGAATTTCTGCAGATAATGGATATTATCAAGAATTTAATGTAACCAATGCAGATGCATCTACACCACATTCATATAATACAACACCAGGCTTAGGAGGTTTAAAAGCAGGTAATTATACGGTTGAAATTTTCGATGCGCAGGCAACAACAGATAATTCTGGTATTTGTCCTAATCCAGCGTATACAGGAACTATTAGTTTATCTCAAATTCAAATTAGTGGTATTGTTGTAGACAGAACCTGTCCAGGTGGTGACTATAACGGAGCAATAACTAATGCTGAAATTACTGGTGGATCAGGTAATTATGAATGGCAATGGACTTATCCTGATGGATTTATAAATTCAGGTAATGGTAGTACAATAAGTATTTATAATCTTGATATTGGAGAATATCAATTAGAAGTAACCGATTTAGATAGGGGATCTTGTGTAGTAACATCTAGCCCAGGTCAGTTTGTTGTAGGATACAGTCGTCAATTATTAATCACCGATTTCGAATATGATTCTGTATCGTGCTACAACGGAAATGATGGATATATTATTGATGTAAAAACTAATGCATCAGATCCAGCTATGTTAACATATACTTGGTTTGGAGTTGAAGCAGGTAAAGAAAATCAACCAGACCAAACTGATTTAGCTAAAGGATATTATAGGTTAGTAGTTAATGATACAGATGGTTGTAAGGATACACTCGAACTTAATATTACTGAACCTGATCAATTAGCGTTTGATTTAGATAATGATTTAACCTGTTCTCCGTTTAACCAACGAATTTATTCAAGTAATTTAGTAGGTGGTAATGGTGATATTTCAAATTATACATACCAATGGACAGATCCAAGTGGTAATTTATTACCAGATAATACAAGTGAAATAAATGTAACTAAAAAAGGAGACTATAAACTTAAGGTTACTGATGAGTTTGGAATTTGTTCATTTGAAAAATTGATTAACGTATCTGGTAATATGTCTATCTCAACAGAGAGATTTGATGAAATAACATGTAATGGAGGTACTGGATTAATAGAGATAAAAGTAAGCGGTGGACCAGTAGATAACTTGTTTACGTATAATTGGCAACAAGAAACTGCTCCTGGAGTTTGGACAGATGTTGATGCAATAACAAGTCCATTAATCAATGGTACACCAGTATTAAAAAATGCACCAGCTGGTGTATATAGAGTAGTTGTAACAAGCACTGAAACATGTACAGTAACATCTAATAGTTATGATTTAGCATTAAATGAACCAGGAGAAGTAACTATCATTGATGCTACACCTAAGCATATTGATAGATGTAATGGTGACATATCAGGAGAAATCTCTCTACAAGTTTCAGGAGGAAGTGGTATATACTATCTTGATTATAATGAAGATGGTGTAACAGATTTTACTTCTAATGATGGAACATTTAATGTTATAGGATTAGGAGCAGGTACTTATCAATTAAGAATAACAGATAATAATGGTTGTGTTACAGATCCAGCACTTTACTCTGTTACCATAAATGAACCTAATCCGTTACAATTAACTGTAAATACAGCTAATACAGTAATTGATTGTGAAACACCAGGTACAGGTGTAATCGAATTCACTGTTACTGGAGGTAATATGGATGGAGGTAACCCATTATACAAAATCAGTGTGACAGGACAAGCTGATAGAGATGTAACAACTGAAGGTCAGGTTCAAACATACACTAATTTAAATGCAGGTACTTATACTATCCATGTTCAGGATATGTTAGCCAGCGATCCGGCAGCCTGTACTATTTTAAGAGAAGAAGTTATATTAGAGCATATTGTAATTACTGGAGATGAAATACCTAACTCATGTGCTGTAACTTCAAACAATATAGGAGCTATACGCAATATCCAAATTAAAGGAACTTCTTTAAACAGTTCATGGGCTTGGGATGAAGTAAATGGTGATCCGGTTAGCGATAATTCGACACTTGATCAGGAAAATCTTCCTGTCGGAACTTATATTTTAGTTCTAACTGACGTTGATAGAGGATGTACAGTGCAAAAAGCATTTACAATTGGTACAGTTTCTAATTTAAGTATTTCAGGAGTTTCAGTTCCAATTAGTTGTTATGGTGCTGGAGATGGTAAAATATCAGGGGTAGTTGTTAGTGGAACATCAAATTACAACTACAATTGGACAGGAAGTGGAACTTTAGATCAAACTAGAATAGATGGTCAGGATAACCTTGAAGCAGGAAGATATTACTTATATGTTGAGGATATTGATAATGGTTGTCAGGTAGTGGATAGTTTTGATATTACAGAACCCGCAGAAATTACCTATGATTTGGCAGAAGCGGTTGAATCATGCTTGCCATATCGAAGAGGTATTAATTTAAATAATCTTACAGGAGGTAGTGGAGCATATGAGTTTAGATGGACAGGACCAGGTGGTGAGTTTTCTGCTAATAAAGATTTAACAGGACTTACAAAAGGAGGTAAATATGAGGTTATTGTTAATGATTATAGCTGTAATATCTCAAAATCAATAACAATTGCAGAAGAAGTTGTGATTACCACTGATGTTACTGAAATTAAATGTAATGGAAATGCAACAGGAGTTATTGCAGTACCTCAGATTACAGGTGGATCAGGGAACTTTAGTTATGTATGGAGAAAAGATGCAGCAATTTATCAAACAGGTGCTGATATATCTGATATAGATATTAGTGGACTTACTGCTGGAGTTTATGAATTAACATTAACTGATAATGGAACAAGTGATGCAGGTGGAGCTTGTGAATATATAGTAACAGAAACGCTTACAGAGCCAGATTTAATTGAAGTAACAGGTGATGTTACGCATATTACATGTAATGGTGCACAAAATGGGACTATAAATATTCAAGTTGCAGGTGGTATCAAACCATATATTTATAAGTGGTCAACAGTTGATGGAACTGGCTATAATGAGAAAACTCGAAATCAGTTAGGACTTTCTGGTGGTACGTATACAGTTCAGGTAACTGATGCTAATGGTTGTGTTTCTGCAGAAACATCATTTACAATTAATGAATTTGATCCTATTGATTTTAATTTAGTAAAAGTTAAGGATACAGATTGTGACGGGACAAATGGTCGTGTAGAAATTCAAAACCTATCAGGTGGTTCTGGAGCTTACGAAAGCTTCTGGAGTATTATTGAAGATGGTGGAGGAATTGTACAAAATCAGGAGACTCAAAATGCTCTTGAGGGTGGAAAATACTTGGTTAAAGTTTGGGATGTTGCCTATCCTACATGCTTTGTTGAAAAGGAAATTACGTTAATTAAAGCTATAACTGTTACTCCAACTGTTAAAAATCAAACTTGTAATAATGTTGCTAACGGTCAGATTGATATTGCAGTAACTGGAGGTGTAGAGCCATATATTTTTGAGTGGACTGCAGCACCAGGAATTACTGATGTTAATCAGGCAAATCAAAGTAATCTAGAAGCAGGTAAATATACACTTAAAGTAACAGACTCCAGACCTGCAATTGATGGAGGGCCTTGTGAAGTAACAGTAACTATTACTGTAGGTATTGATGTAGATTTAGAGTTATATCTTATTAATGTAAATGATGTAAGCTGTAATGGAGGTAATGATGGTGAAATATCGCTTACACAAATAAAGATAAATGGTGGTTCTGCCGGAAATTATTCATTTAATTGGTCAGGATTACCGTCTGGAAACAATAATACAGACCAAGACCAATCCGGATTAGGAGCAGGAGATTATACGGTAGTTATTACTGATGATGATTCTGGATGTTTTATATCAGAAACAGTTTCGGTTAAAGAACCAGCTACCCCAGTACAAATTACAAATATTACAATAGGAAATGTAGATTGTAAGGGAGATGCATCAGGTACTATTTCGATTACTGCAACTGGAGGAACTCCATTCAATAATGGAACAGCAGATTATTATAAGTACAAGTGGGATGGACTAGGTATTGGTTTAGTCCAAGATTCTCCAACTCAAAGTAATTTGACCGCTGGTACTTATAAAGTTACCGTTATAGATTCTATGGGTAATTCAGGAGGTTGTACAGCCTTTAGTGGTGACATTGTTATTACAGAACCGGATGAAGCAATTAGTGCTAGCGTAACAAGTGTACAAGATGTTTCTCTACAAGGAGGTAATGATGGATCTATACTGATATCTGCATTGGGAGGAACTGGTAGTCTAAGTTATTCATGGCGTGGATTTACATATGCAGGAGCTCCAATAACAGTTTCTCATATAGGTACAAATCCATCAGGATTAGTGGCAGGTAAATATGTAGTTGATATAACAGATGACAATGGTTGTTCGTTAAGTATGGATACCATATTCGTTACTGAGCCTAATATGCCATTAACAATGTCCGTTTCGACCAAAGATATTCAACCATGTAATGGTGATGCTAATGGAGAAATACATGTAGATGCATTTGGAGGAAAATCACCTTATACAATTACGTTGTTGCAAGGAGTAACTGAAATTAAACAAGTAAATGCTAATCAGCTGGATGAGGTTGACTTAAGCCAAGGCACATATATTGTACAAATAGAAGATGATAATGGAGTAATTATTACCAAAAATGATGTGGAAATTGCAGAGCCGAGTGAATTGGTATTGACTCCAACGGTTAATCAAAATTCAAGTTGTTATAATGGATCAACTGGAAGTATTTCTTACAATATTTCGGGAGGAACCTCTAACTATTATGTTTTAGTTACCGGACCAGGATCATATAGTAATGAAGCTGTAGGAATCACTGCAGGAAATTATACATTGAATAATTTAGCTGCAGGCGAATACAGGATATTATTGATTGATGATAACAGTGGTAACGGAACATATATGTTAAGTGAAAATTGTTATAAAATTGAAACACTTACTATTACACAACCTGAAGCATTAGTGACAATTTCGGATGATTCAGGCATATGTAATGGAGAATCTACTGATATCAGGTTGTCTGTTTCTAATTATTCAGGAGTATATCCACTTACAATTAATTTAAGTGATGGATCTACAGTTGCATTAGCTAGTGCAAATGAAACATATACAGTTAATCCAGCTACAACAACAGAATATTCTGTAACAAGTGTTTATGATAATACCGGTACCTGCTTACAAGGAACAGGAACAGGTAAAGCCACAGTGGTAGTAAACGATATTCCAACTGCACATATTGAGCTTATTGGAGATGACGAACTATGTCTTGGAGATCAGACCCAGTTTAATATACATTTTGAAGGAGTTGCTCCATTTAATGTAACATATTTTGATGGATCTACTCAAACAGAGTTGACTAATATTAATTCTAAGGATGAGCTTATTACAGTAACTTCCGGTTTAGGAACTACTAATTATACAATTACAGCAACTTCTGATGCAAACTGTACTGGAACATTTACAGGAACAGCAACAGTTACAGTAAATGAGCTTCCATCTGTAAAGATGGAAATAGATCCAGCTAATTCTGTTATATGTGCAGGAGGAAGTTCTGAATTAGTATTTAGCTTCCCTGCTGGAACTGGAGATTATAAGGTAACTTATACTGAGAATGGTGTATTAAAATCGATTAATGCAGTTCCTTTAGGAGGAGATGGTAAATATAGGTTATCAGTTAGTCCGGTACTAACAACTGATTATAAACTAATTTCTGTTAGTGATGGTAATAACTGCGATTATGCAGTTGCTGAAGATAAAACAATTACCATTGAAGTTAAACAGGTTCCAGGAGATGCAGGTACAATATATGGAGAAACGGTAGTGTGTCAAGGTCAAACAATGGTACAGTATGCTGTGGATTCAATATCTTACGCCGAAAATTATATTTGGACTGTACCATCTGCATTAGGAACTATAGTAACTCAAAATGATACTGCTATCATTATTAATTTTGAGGAGGACTTTATAAATGGAAGTATTTCTGTGTATGGAAAGAATACTTGTGGTGATGGAGCTCCATTTGTATTGCCAATAGTTGCCGATTTATTGCCAGAAAAACCACTTACACCTTCTGGATTAACATCTGTTTGTGAAGGTACATCCGAGTTAACATATACAGTTCAGGATGCTGCAAATGCAACCAAATATGAGTGGTTAATACCTGATGGATTTGAATTTGTTAATAGCGATACAACAGGCACAACTGTATTGGTTAAGATTAAAGATGGATATAGTAGTTTTACAGGTAATATCAGTGTAAAAGCAGTAAACGACTGTGGAACTAGTGAGGCATCCAATCCATTAACAGTTACTATTAATCCAATTCCAGTTGCAAATGCAGGTATAGATGAAGATGGAATATGTGATGTAACCCATAATTTAAATGCTGTTAATCCTGGAGCAGGTTTCACAGGAGTATGGACAGCCGATAGAGAAGTGGGAACTGGGCTAATTGTTTCGGGTGATGAAAATGATTCAGGTGCAGATATTAACAACCTGTCTAAAGGTAAAAATGACTTTATTTGGACTGTTACAAGTACAGCAGGTTGTAGTGATAGTGATACTGTAACAATTACCAACGATCAACTCGATGTTTTTGCTTATGCAGATAAACAAACAGTTTGCGATGGATCGGTACAAGTTACAGGTAATACACTTCCAAGTGGAGCAACAGGAAACTGGACATTCTCTGCTGGATCAGGTAATATTAGTGTAGATGCAGGAAAGCCTTCAAGTGCTACAATAAATGATTTAGAATTAGATACCAATACAATTGTTTGGACTATCAATAAAAATAATTGTGAAAGCTCAGCTTCGGTTAATGTAATTAACAACCAGACAACAGTTGCTACAGTAGCAAATGTTAATGATGTTATTATAAGCGAAGTAAATATTTGTGGTACACAAACAATTGTTCTTAAAGGAAGTGTGCCAATAATTGGCGAAACAGGATACTGGCAGGTAAAATCAGGATCTGTAACCATTGATAATTTTAATAATTCAACCATAAATGTTTCAAATATTGACTATGGCGATCACGAATTGGTATGGAATATATCAAAAGGAGCATGTATATCTCAATATAGTGTTATTATAAAAAATAATGCATACGATGTTACAGCAGGTATTGACAGATTTACATGTGATGGAACAACCATGCTTTCGGGAACCGAAATTCCTGCTAATGCTGATGCAGGACAATGGACAATAATAGAAGGTTTTGCAAATTCAGCTGATGGATGGGATAAGGCATCTACTGAAGTAACCAATTTAGATAGATCTACGCCAAATGGTAGAAATGTGTTTAGATGGACTATAACAAGAAATGGATGTTTATCGTCTGATGAAGTAATTATTTATAATGATCAACCTTCAAAGGCAGAGATTTATGGAGGCAGTTCTACTATTTCTATTTGTGACTATGAGTACGATTTATATGCAATAACTCCTGAGTATGGTGTTGGATCGTGGTCTATTGTTGGTGGACAAGGTAAGATTGATGATCCCCTAAGTCCTAGCACAAATGTATCTAAATTAGCAAATGGCGATAATGTATTTAGATGGACAGTAAGTAATAATACATGTTCATCATCGGTTGACTTTACTGTAACTAACTTACATGTTGATGCATATGCAGGTGCAGATACAGCTGTTTGTAGCACTATTGCACAATTACATGCTACACCGGCACCAGATGGAACTACAGGGGTTTGGTCAGTTGCTAGTGGATTAGGTAGTGGTGGTTTCAGACCTTCTGATACAAATCCGAATACAAGCATAGAGTCATTAAGTCCGGGAAGTAATACTGTAGTTTGGACTGTAACGCAAGATGATTGTGTTACAACGGATTCGGTTATTGTTTACAATAATGCACCAATGCCAGTGAGTGCAACTCCTCAGATTAAAACTGATGAAAATTATTCGGATCTGGTAGCCATTAAGCCTACTGTAGGTGAAGGAGTATGGACATTACTTGAAGGACGAGGTACAATCTTAGATCCAACTTCACATACTACAAGAGTTGAAAATCTGTTCCCTAATATTAATCGTTTTAGATGGACAGTTACCAATGTAAATTGTGTGGATTATGTAGATGTTGAAGTACAAAGTGGTGCATTGGCACAAGCTGAGGCAGGATGGAATCAATTAGATCTTTGTGAGGATTTCACTACACTTCAGGCTAATTTACCAGAAAATACATTTGGAGAATGGACTGTAGATGAGGGAGGTGTTAAGTTTGAAAATGATCAACATAATAATCCAAAGGTTAAAATCTATGACATTCGACCAGGTAGAAATGTTTTAAGATGGACTTTAAGGTTTGTTGGTAAAGGAAACCAATTTACAACAGATACAGTTGTAATTATTAATAAAAAACCAAGTACTGCTTGGGCAGGTAACGATATTTATACTTGTGGTGATTCTGCTTCATTTGTAGCAAGAGAACCTGTATATGGAGAACCAATATGGACAGTACTTTCAGGTGGAGGTTCATTTGCTGATGAAACGGATACTAAAACATACATAAAAGGATTAGAACAAGGAGAAAATGTAATTAAATTAGCTATAAATAACGATGTATGTCATTCGTATGATACGATTAGTGTATTTAATAATCAACCTTCAGAGGCACTAGCAGGAGATGATTTGATCGTATGTGCCGATTCTGCAGAGATTAGGCCTACAGCACCAAAATATGGAGTTGGATGGTGGAGAATTATAGAAGGTTCAGGTAAAGGAAAAGATGGTAGAGGAAATTATACTGATGAAATTACCGGCGATTATATTTATGCATTAGCACCAGATAAGAATGAATTAGTATGGGAGGTACAAGTACCTGGAGCAGCGGCATCTTGTATAAGCAGAGATACTATTACTATAACGAATAATCAGCCTTCAACTTCATTTGCAGGTCATAGTAGATCAGTTTGTACAGATACAGTTAACTTATCAGGTAGTGTTCCTGTCTATGGAATTGGTAGTTGGACCCTTATTTCAGGTTCAGGAGAGATTGATGATGCAACTAAAACAAATACATTTGTTAGAAAGTTGAGTAAGGGTAAAAACCGATTTAGATGGACTATTGATAAATTTGGTTGTACATCTTACTCAGATGTTGAAATATCAAACGATTTAATAGAGGCATTTGCAGGTTACGAACAAGTTAATTGTGCCGACACCGCTGTACTAGAAGCAAATAATCCAGCTCCAGGAGAAGGATCATGGGGAATTTTAGGAGGTTCAGGTTCGGCTAACTTCGATGATAATTTAGATCCATATACAGTTGTACGTGAGCTTGACAAAGGAGAAAATGTTTTAACATGGTCGGTTAATTATAAAGGTTGTAGATCTGTAAGTGAAATTAAGATCACTAATAATCTACCTTCTACAGCATCTGCTGGTGATAACAAATCAACTTGTGTTAATACTATAATTTTAGGAGCGGCTAATCCTGAAGTAGGAACCGGAAGGTGGACGATTAGAACAGGAGGAGGTAAGTTTGCAAATGATCTATTTGAAGCAACTCGGATTGATAGCGTAAAATTTGGTGATAATATTTACAGGTGGACTGTAGAGAATGAAGGGTGTATCTCTTACGATGATGTTCAAATTAGTTATAATAGAATTGAAGCCAAAGTAGGAGGGCAACAGGATGTATGTTCAGAAAGCACATTCCTTGAAGCTAACAGTGCTGTTCCAGGTATAGGAACATGGACAGTTGTTGGAGGAGGAAGTCAGGCAGTATTTATGAACTCGCATGATCCTGTAACAGAGGTTATTGATTTAGCTAAAGGAATTAATAAACTAAGATGGACAATTAATAACGAAGGTTGTATTACCTACGATGAGGTTGATATTATAAATCATTTACCAAGTACTGCATATGCAGGTAATACACAACAGTTATGTCAGGATTCTACTATCCTTGATGCAACTCCAGTATCTATAGGAACAGGAAAATGGGAAATTCTAACAGGATCTGGTTTTATATCTGCTGCAGAAATTTCTCATCCAAAGGCTAAGATTACTAAGATGTCAAAAGGAGAAAATGTGTTTAGGTGGGTTGTTACAAGTGATAACGGACGCTGTACTTCTATAGATGATGTTCGAGTAGTTAATAATCAACCATCCGAGCCGTACGCTGGTGCAGATGAGGAGTATTGTTCTCCAACAGTTGTACTTAAAGCTGCAGAACCTGATTTTGGAACCGGACGATGGTCTATAATTAAAGGAGGAGGTAACTTTGATGATCCAAGTCTGCCAAAAGCAACTATATCTCAACTAAGAGAAGGAGAGAATATACTTAGATGGACGATTACCAAAGAGCAGTGTGTACGTATTTCTGATATAAAAATAACTAATAACACGCCAACTACAGCTAACGCCGGACCAGATATAAGTGATTGTAAAGATAATGCTCCACTAGATGCCAATGTTGCAACTCAAGGAAGTGGTTACTGGACATTAGTATCGGGTAATGCATATTTCAATAAAGTTGACGATCCAAAAACACAGGTAGATAGCCTAACTCATGGTGACAATATCTTAATGTGGAACATTAAGAAAGGCTCTTGTATTTCTTCTGACGAGATAATTGTTAGAAATAATATTCCGGATCAAGCTGAGGCTGGAGCAGGTAAAGAAACATGTGAGAACTATGTAACATTAAATGCTAATGATCCTACATCTGGAGTAGGTAGATGGTCTGTATTAAGTGGAAATGGAGAATTTGATGACCCAACAAGTCCAACATCAATTGTTCGTGAATTAGGATTAGGTGAAAACAGATTGAAATGGACAGTAACCTATGGAAAATGTACAACAGAGGATGTAGTTGAAATGATTTCAAATAAAGCAGCCCCATATGCTGGAGAAGACGATATAACGTATGAACCAACTTATGAGCTTAAAGCCTCAAATCCAGGTGATATTTTAGCGACTTGGTCAGTAGTGGCAGGTTATGGTAATTTTGAAGATGAAACGTTCTACAATACAGAGGTTAATACTTTAAATGAAGGAATTAATACATTTAGGTGGAGAATGGACATCAATGGATGTGTTAGTTACGACGATGTAAGTATTGAGTATAGGTTGGTTCCTGATGCTGCTTTTAAGGTAGATACATTCCAGGGATGTTATCCATTAAGAATTCAATTTACCAATCAGTCTATTGGAGGTTCGACATATCGATGGGATTTTGGAGATAATAAAACATCTACTCTTCGTAATCCAGTACATACATTTAATGATCCTGGTGAATATACAGTAACACTTATTGCTCCAGGACCAGATAATGTTGATGGAACATATCAAAAAGTGATTACTGTTCACGATCATCCAATAGCAGACTTTTCTTGCGGACCAGATACTGTTTATATTCCTGGAGTTAAATTAAGTTGTTATAGCTTATCTACGGATGCTACTAAATATTACTGGGACTTTGGTGATGGGAATACATCTGATCAAGTAAGTCCGGCTCATGAATACGAGGAAGAAGGTATTTATACGGTAACATTAGAAGTTGAGAACAGTCATGGATGTACTGATGAAATGACTAAGTTTGATGTAGTAAAAGCCAAACTGGAGGGTATGGTTATATTCCCTAATTCGTTTATGCCACGACCAGATGGAGGAAGTAATGTTAGTGTAGGAGATAAAACCGTCTTCCGTCCTGCAGCGCATAGAGATGTTGAAGAATATAAATTACAAATTTATAACAGGTGGGGACAGTTAATATATGAAAGTACAGATATTGAGGAAGGTTGGAATGGATTCTTTAATGGAGAACTTTCTGGTCAGGGTGTTTATGTGTGGAAGGCAACAGGAAAATTTAAAAGTGGTAAAGAATTTAATAAAGCAGGAAGTGTATTACTAGTAAGATAACGACAAATTGATAAAGGGTTCGAGAACCCTTTATCATTATGTAATATTTATATAGCTTAGATGAACACACGCAACAACATAAACTGGATATTCTTCTTACTAATTTTTGGATATTCAATTAGTGATTTAAAGGCTCAGGATGCATCTTTTTCGCAGAATTATGCATCTCCTCTTTATTTAAGTCCCTCTTTTACAGGATTAACGGAGGGAAGTAGATTCTCTTTGCATTATCGTGACCAATGGCCTGGTATTCCAGGTACATATCGAACCATGTCTTTTGCTTTTGATCATTATTTATCAGATTTTAATAGTGGTATAGGAGCTCAATTTTATAGAGATGATTCAGGTAGAGGCGCTTTAGTAAGCCAAAATTTTGGAGTTTTATATGCTTATGAGATTTATATCTCTAATAATGTAATGGTTCGCCCTGGGATACAATTTAAGTGGATGCAATCTTTTATTGATCCTACAAAAGGGACTACAGATAATTTATACGACAAAGCAACTGGTGATTTGGTTACTGGAGGTGGTTTAACTGTTAATAGAGATAAAACTAATAATTTTGATGCAGCTGCATCATTGATGATTTACAGTAATTTTTATTGGGGAGGAGTAACAGTAGATCATCTTGTAAAGAATAATGTTGGTTTTACAGATATTGCATCAAATGTTGATATGAAAATTACTGCTTTTGGAGGCGGAAAATGGGTGTATAAAGAAGGAAGACGCGTTCCGGACCAAAGTATATCTTTTGCGTTTAACTATAGAATGCAAGGAGATTTTAGTCAATTGGATTTAGGTACATATTGGGTATATAATCCCATCGAAGTAGGATTATGGTATAGGGGAATGCCAAGTTCAAATCAAGAAGGTTTAGGAAATATTGATGCAATAATAGCTATATTAGGATTACACTTAGGGCAAACTCGATTAGGTTATTCGTTTGATTTAACATTATCAGATTTAGCAGGAAATACTGGTGGATCTCATGAATTTTCGATTATGTATACTATACCTTCTTCAAATAAGCCTAAGATTAACAGAAGTGCTATTCCATGCTCTGTACCGGGGTATTCAGGAGGGGGTGCTTCACGCAGTAAATATAGATCTCGCTCAAGAAGAATATTTTAAAAATAATGGAATTATATTTTTTGTATTGTACTGTTTGTTAGCATTTCACAAAAAATGCTAAAATTATTTTTAAATCTTTGTTATTAATATATATTTGTTGTCCGATAAAAATAGGAGGGAACAGGGTAACTATATTAAATGAATAGTTAAAATGACGAAGCATTTAATTTGGCCTATTAAAACTAATATTGAAAAAATGAAAAGAAACTTACAGGTTGTTAATTTCGCATTATTATTCGGACTGGTATCATTATTTTTCGTTGGATGTCAAACAGAAAAAAGTACTGGAGAGCAATCCAATAAAGAAAAGGAAGAAGGGTTTGAAGAGGGTAGTAAATTTCCAATAGCTTATATTGATACAGATTCACTTTTACGTGACTACAAATTTGCTATTAACTTGCAAGAGGAATTGTTAAAAAAGGAAGAAAAATCCAGAACAGATTTTAACGAACAAGCAAAATCACTTCAGTCACAGATGGCTGAGTTTCAACGTAAGATTCAAAATAATGGTTTCTTATCTAGACAAAGAGCAGAACAAGAGCAACGTAACTTAATGGCTCGTGAACAGGAGCTTCAGAATTTAAATGCTAAATTATCGCAAGAGTTGATGGTTGAGCAAGAAAACTTAAATCGTCAGTTACGTGATACGTTAGCAAACTATTTAAAAGAATTAAATGCTGACGGCAGATATAAGTTAATATTGAGTAATACATTAGGGGATAATGTACTCTATAGTGCTCCAGGTATAAATATTACTAAGCAAGTAGCAGAAGCCCTAAATAGTCGTTACGAAATAAGTAAAGACGAAAAATCAGAAGCAACAGAGTAATTAAAATTTTTACAGCATATAGAAGGCAGGTTTCAAACGAAATCTGCCTTTTTTGAATTAAATAACATGATAAAGTCGTTTGAAAAGTATTTACAGAAGCATCCGCCATTCACTTCGTTTGATGTTAAAACAGTTAATAAAGCTGATTTGGTAGTCGTGATTCCTGTTTACATGGAAGATGATTTATTGAATACAATGGATTCGTTGAACAAATGTAATCCAGTAAATATAAAAGTTGCAGTTTTACTTATAGTAAATGCTTCGGTAAATAGTACCAATGAAGTTCTTAAACATCAAGAAAAAACGATATATCAAATAAGAAGTTATATTCCCAAAAATAAATTCATAGAGTTTTATCCAATCCAGGCATTTAATTTGCCTAAAAAGCATTTTGGTGCTGGTTTAGCACGAAAAATAGGAATGGATTTAGCTATTCATCATTTTTCGGAAACAAAAAACGAGGATGGAATAATTGTATCATTGGATGCTGATTCTATAGTTGCAGAGAATTATTTTGATGCACTTTTTAATTTTTTTAAGGATAAAAAAAGAAATGCATGTTCAATTAGGTTTGAACACCCGTTAGAGGGTAGTGGTTTTGAGACGGAAATTTATGATGCTATTGCCCAGTACGAGTTACACTTACGGTATTACGTTGAAGCTTTAAGGTATATTGGATTTCCTTATGCAGTTCACACCATTGGATCTTGTTTTGCATTTAGGGCAAGCTCTTATGTGAGTGTTGGGGGCATGAATCGAAGGCAGGGCGGAGAAGAGTTTTACTTTATTCAAAAACTATTGCAACAAGGTGGTTATGGAGAGGTTAACGATACAGTTGTATGTCCATCACCAAGAATGTCAACAAGAGTGCCATTTGGAACAGGACCTACAATTAAAAAAATTATTGAAGAAGCAGAAAAGGAATACTTGACCTATAATTTACAGGGATTTATCGATTTAAAAGTATTGTTAGACACTGTAGATAAGTTTTATCAAATATCAGAAGAAGAATATCAGAAGATAATATTAGAATTACCAGGTAGAGTAAGAAGCTTTTTGCTTAATACTGATTTCTATCTTGAGTTAAAACCAATATCAGATAATTGTTCAACCTTAGAAGTGTTTAAAAGGCGTTTTTATCATGTTTTTAATGCATTTAAGCTGGTAAAATACATTAACTATATACATGAGCACTTTCTTGAAAAAACACCCGTATTTGACGCTGCAATTGAATTGCTCGAACTAAAAGGAATAGATTGCGATAATATATTTGAAGATAGAGAATTACTTCAAGTATACAGGAGTAATCAACTATAATAAAAAAAGATTTACAACATACAATAAAAGCATTCAGATAATTGTTATAGAAGGAATCAAATAAGATTGGTATAAAAATTGGAGTTACAAGTATATCATACTTTCCATTAGTCTAATATTAAATAAATCGAATATGGTAAAAGGTTTACTTGTAGCATTGTATTTTAGTTTTGTATTATCTGGATGCATAGCAGCTAAGTCAATTAAAAAGAAAGGCGAAGTGCATATTGCCTCTGTGAATAATAATGTTTGTAAAAAGTTGGTAGGTGATGTTGTATTATATGCCATTTTTGTGGACTCAAAGTATACAAACCCATGGACTGAATATGATATATATTCGACAATTGATTCAATACAAAAAGCAATGTGTTGGATCGAAGAAAAATCAATTGCTGCAGGAATTTCATTAAATATTACCATAGATTATCATCAGGATAACAATACGATAGTACCGGTAGCGAACAATCTTTCAAAGAAAACATTATCTGCAACATTGTTTGCCCCATATGGTGTTAGAAATATAGATAGATGGGCAGATAAAATTGGTAATTCCGCATTAAAAACTTTTGGACCTGATACATCAAAAATTACCAGGACCAAGATTCAACCTAAGAATAGAGAGAGACTTATTGCCAGACTTAGGGATAAGCATAAAACGGATAACGTAGCATTGCTTTATTTTATTAATAATTATTATAAGGATGAAATTTCAGTTGCACTGCATATTGCTTCAGATGATAATCCTGAATATGCTGTTGTAAGCTTCAAAAGACCTACAGTTATAGCACACGAGTTTTTACATTTGTTTGGAGCTTTAGATTTATATGTAACTCCGTTTGATAAGAAAAAGTCTACTAAAAAGAAAAAATCATTTGCGATGGAAAAATTTCCTAATGAAATAATGGCATTTACACACCGAAGCCTGGATACTTTAACCATTAGTCCGTTTACAAAATATCTAATTGGGTGGGAAAAATCATTGAGTGAGGAATATAGCAAGATGATAATTGGTAAAAAAATCAACGTTGCTAAATATTAGAGGTTTAATAGTTCGTTAGTTTTTGGTCATTAGTCGCAAAACAGCTAAAGCTTAGAGCAAGGAATCTGGAGAACGATTAAGCGAAGAACAACACGCATAAATGATAATCAATGTATAACAAACTCAAATATTTGTAGTTTTTAATTTCAGTTGAAGTTTCAAGAATTATCGTTTAATCTTTCTAAAGCTTACATACAAATCAAGAGTAGCTGTAATAAGTACTCCTAATATCCAATAGTTTCTGTTATAAAATATTGCAACGGCCGAAGCTGTTAAAAATAACGCACTAATGACCATAATGCCATTTAGCCTTTTGTTTTCGGCTTTGCCTTTTATATAATTAAATAATCTAACACCAAGTAAAGGTACTAGCCCAACTATCAAACAGATTAGTGCATAAGATATATCATTTAATTGAAAGAGAATTCCGGCTAAAACCAAAATCATTCCAATATAATAAGCAATACTAAGTACTTTGTACATAAAGCGTAATTTCTGAAAAATTAAGATGGCAATATTAATAATTCTTTAGCAATAATAATAGACGCTATTGTTACTTTAAAAGAATTAAAAGAAGGTTATAAGGGATAATGGTTTATTGTTAATTTTCGTCTAATTTTATTTAGTTGTTAGTTGTTGTTTATTAGGTGTTTATGAGTGGGTTTGAAAATGTTATTTAACATTTGTTAAACTTTAATATATGCAGTAATTTTTACAAGAAAATTTCAAGCTACACTTTTAAACTTTCTCCTTAATTCATTTTCCTTGCTTAATACTACCGAGTGACTGATTACTGAAAGCTGCTTAATTGGAATTATCTTTCTTTTTCGATAATAACAAAAATGTCTTCATTCTTCTTTTTCATAAGGTATTCTTCACGTGCAAATTTTTCAAGGCTCTCAGGGCTTTCTTGTATTTCACTAAGTTTCCTTTCATTTTGTTCAATTTCAACTTGATAGTGATGCTTTTGCTTTTCCAGTTGTTTGATTCTTGACGAAAGTTTTGCTCTATCCCAAAGGTTATTCTGATCGAAAAATCCTACCCATACCCCAAAAATTACAAGAGTTAGGATGTACTTATTTTTTAATATAGCAGGTATTTTAACTTTAGGCAGATTCATGAAACATTTTTATTTTATGCAAAAATATAAAATATAAAGCTTTTATCAATATCAATTCTTGCAGATTGATATAAGTAGCAATAAGTGAGTTGTATGTGGGATTGGTATACTAAAAGTTAAGTTGCCTCCAACCTTCTTTTAAACGACTTGTAAGGGGAGCTCCCATACCTTTTACATCTGCACCTAGTTTCTTTAATCCATCAACTGCATTATACATTTTTGCACAAACGATACAAGCCTCTAAAACAACACCATCTTTTTGCATTTGCTTCAGCTTTTTTTGTAATTTTTTATCTTCAAGAATTAGTTTTGCTGAAGGTCCCCAAATAACTAAACGAACCTCTTCAAACCACTCATATTTACGTGCTGCATGTGTATACATAAAGCAAACTTTTTCTGCTACCTCAGGATCAGCACTGCTCCAGATTACTACTAATTTCTCTTTTTCATCTTTTGCTTTTTCTTGCGCAAACAATACAGTTATGGAAGTAATAAATAAAAATAGTAGAAGTAAGTGTTTCATGATAATTGATTTTGAAGTTTAATTTATCATCAAGTAACTAAATTAATAGAATTCCAAGAGGTAATAAAATGTATGTTTAAAACTTTATAATGTTATTTAGATTTTAAAACATAAAGCTTTAGGTTTGTAAAAAAAAGTCAGCCTCAACATATTGAAGCTGACTTGATTTTATCTCTAAAAACCTAAATTATTCACCTAGGAAGGGATATTTATAATCTTGTGCAGGAACAAAAGTTTCCTTAATAGTTCTTGGAGTAACCCATCTCATTAAGTTAATAGCAGAACCTGCTTTATCATTAGTACCAGAACCTCTTGATCCACCAAAAGGTTGTTGACCTACAACAGCACCTGTTGGTTTGTCGTTGATATAGAAGTTACCCGCAGTATTAACCAACCTTTTAGTTGCTAATTCAGCAGCATATCTGTCTTGTGAAAAAATAGCACCAGTAAGTGCATACATCGAAGTTCCATCAAGGATATCCATTGTCTCCTCAAACTTTGTATCTTCATACACATAAATGGTTACAACAGGTCCAAACAACTCTTCTTCCATTGTTATATATTTTGGATCAGTTGTTAAAATAACTGTTGGTTCAATAAAGTAACCTTTAGATTTATCGTAATTTCCACCAAATATAACTTCTGCGTCCTTACTAGCTTTAGCGCCATCAATAGCACTTGACAGTTTATCGAAAGAAGCTTCATCGATAACAGCATTAACAAAATTGGTGAAATCTTCAGGATCACCCATTTTAATTTCGGCTAGTTGTTCACCTACATAACCTTTAATTTCTTCCCAGCGACTATTAGGAATATAAACTCTGGATGCAGCAGAACACTTTTGTCCCTGATATTCAAATCCACCTCTAACTATTCCAGTAGCAACAGCTTTAGCATCACATGACTTATGAGCTATAATGTAATCTTTACCACCAGTTTCTCCTACGATACGTGGATACGATTTATATTTCGCAATATTTTCGCCAATAGTTTTCCACATTCCTTGGAACACAGCAGTAGAACCAGTGAAGTGAATTCCTGCAAATTCAGGATGCTCAAAAACAACTTTAGCAGCTACAGGACCAGAAGCATATACGAGGTTGATAACACCATCAGGTACACCTGCTTCATTAAATATTTCCATTAAAACTTTAGCAGAATATACAGCTGTTTTAGACGGTTTCCAAACCACAGTGTTACCCATTAATGCTGGAGCTGATGGTAAATTACCTGCAATTGAAGTAAAATTAAATGGAGTAAGAGCAAAAACAAAACCTTCCAAAGGTCTGTATTCAACACGATTCCACATTCCAGGAGCAGATTCTGGTTGCTCAGCATAAATATCTGTCATATACTGAACATTGAATCGGAAGAAATCTGCCAATTCGCAAGCTGCATCAATCTCAGCCTGGAAAGCATTCTTTGATTGACCTAGCATAGTTGCTGCATTTAATTTCTGACGATATGGCCCAGCTACTAAATCAGCTGCTTTTAAAAAGATAGAAGCACGATGTTCCCAACTCAAGTTGGCCCATTTTTCTCTGGCAGTTAATGCAGCATCAATGGCTTTGTAAACATGTGTTTCATCACCTTGATGGTAGTAGCCTAAGCAATGTTTAATATCATGAGGAGGGTGCATAGAAATTTTATTTCCAGTTCTAATTTCCTCTCCACCAATAAACATCGGAATGTCAACTTCGGTTTCTTTATAAGCTTTCAATTGCTCTTGAAGGGCTTCTCTTTCGGGTGTTCCCGGAGCATAACTTAATACCGGTTCATTTTCGGCAATAGGGACATTAAATATTCCTTTAGGCATAATTTAAATTTTAAATGTTTAATTATTGTCGTATACGTTAACTACAATTTATTGTGATTAAACAAATTTACAATCGAACAGAAAGTTTTTAAATGAAAAATATCAATGTTTAGTAATGATTCTAATCAGAAAGCTTAGAAATTGTAATATAAAACAACAATTGTAGTGCATTAAATACTAAAAGTAAAAGGATAGCAGGTATATTTGACTCTCGAATTAATTGTTTAATAATTTTACAATCTAAATAAAAAACAACATGCGATTTGCAATTTTATTATTATTTGTTTCACTAACGTTAAATGCTCAAACAACAAAAGAAACCTATTGTAAAGCTGATTCTGCATATCTTTTTAACCGAATGTTATATCATGCTCCAAATCAGTTTAAATGGATTGATAAGAATCATTCATTTTTTTATAGTAAGAGAACACCTAAAGGATTAGAGTACATTTTAGTAAATGCAGATAAGAAGAAGCAAACACTCGCTTTCGATCAAAAAAAAATGGCTAAATATCTTGGAGAGAAAGCAAATAAGACCATTGATCCATATAACTTACCTATTAAATCTGTTGAATTCACTAAAGATTTAAAGCAATTAAAGTTTATTTATGATGGGTATAATTGGAGCGCTACATATCCCTCATTGAAATTAACTAAGGGAAAGAAGGTAGAATCCAAAGAAAGGGGAAAATGGTGGGAAGCTCCAGATTATAAAACCGGGAAACCTAAGTTATCTCCGGATAAAAAATACAAGGCATATATTAAAAACCAAAATGTTTATGTGAGTAAGGCAGATGGAAAAGAAGAGATGCAATTAAGCTACGATGGATCACTGGGAGAATATTATTCTTACTTGATAAATTGGTCACCAGATTCTAAAAAAGTGGTTGTAATAAAAATAAGAGATTATGAAAAAAGATATATCTATCGAGTAGAATCGTCACCAAATGATCAATTACAGCCAAAGTTGGAGAAACAAGAATACCTGAAGCCAGGAGATGCAGTGCCTATACATCAGCCAGTTGTTTTTAATATAGAAAATAAAAAACAAATAAATATCGAAAATTATCCTTTCAAACATCAATACAGACTTAGTAATGTAAAATGGGATAAGAGTGGCGATTCATTTACATTTGAATTTAACCAGAGAGGACACCAGGTTTACCAAGTGGTTAAGGTTGATGCTGAGACAGGACTACATAAAGTGATTATTGATGAAATCAGTAATACATTTGTACATTATAGCCGAAAATTATTTAGGAGAGATACAGATAATGGTAATAAAATAATATGGGCTTCGGAACGTGACGGATGGAATCATCTTTACCTTATTGATGCCAATTCTGGAGAAGTAATTAACCAAATTACCAAAGGAGATTGGGTTGTTAGAAATGTTGAATTTGTTGATGAAGAAACAGAAACTATAGTTTTTCAGGGGAGTGGAATGAATAAGGATGAAGACCCGTATTTTGTGCATTATTACAGTGTTAAGTTTGATGGATCAAATTTAATTGATCTAACTCCTGAAAAGCAAGAACATAAAGCAACCTTTTCTAACGACAAGAAATATTTTGTAGATTCTTATTCAACACCTAGCACTCCACCAACTACTGTATTAAGAGAAACATCTACAGGAAATGTATTAATGGAATTGGAGAAATCAGATATAAACGAGTTAATTAAAAAAGGTTTTACAAAAACTAAGGTATTTACTGCTAAAGGTAGGGATGGGAAAACTGATATTTGGGGGAATGTGTATTACCCATCTAATTACGATTCAACTAAAACCTATCCGGTAATTGAATATATTTATGCAGGTCCGCATTCCTCCTTTGTTCGTAAATCGTTTCTTCCATATCGTTATTGGGTTTCGGAGGTTGTAGAATTAGGATTTGTTGTAGTATCAATTGATGGTATGGGAACTTCTAACCGTTCAAAAACTTTTCATGATGTTTGTTGGCGAAACTTAAAAGATGCTGGTTTTCCTGACAGAAGATTATGGATTGAAGCCTTAGTAAAAGAACAACCCAACCTGGATATTTCTAAACTAGGTATATATGGAGCTTCGGCTGGAGGTCAAAGTACATTGGGGGCGTTATTGTTTCATGGTGATTTTTATAAAGTTGGAGTAGCAGTTAATGGATGTCATGATAACAGAATGGATAAAATCTGGTGGAACGAACAATTTATGGGATACCCTATTGGACCATGGTATGATGATAATTCAAATGTTACGCATGCCAAAAATTTGCAAGGAAAATTAATGCTAATTATAGGAGAATTGGATAATAATGTAGATCCTTCATCGTCGATGCAGGTTGTAAATGAATTGGTAAAGGCAAATAAAGATTTTGAACTGGTTTTTGTTCCAGGAATGCAACATGGGATAAGGGGTAAGTATGCCATGCGTAAGTATCGTGATTTTTTTGTGAAGCATATTATGGGGCAGTCCGTTCCAGATTGGAATGAGCAGTAGTTAAGATATTATACTAAGAGGGTGAATATTACTATTATATTCACCCCATAGGAAAACTTTGCATTCTCACTTCAGGCTATAATTTAATAGTTATCACAAATCTCACATAATTGTTGATTTTAATAGCATTTTTCTTGAGAACCAAGGTCAGATGGTTAATTAGTAAGATCATTGCGTTATAAGTTAGGTTCTATTTAAAATCTACAATAGATTTTCCTTTAATTTTAAAGCTTCTTTAGAATCAGGATTGTAAGATAATGCACGGTTAAGGTGTATTTTAGCTTGTTTATGGTTGTTTAGTTTATCATGAAGCTCAGCAAGCAACATATTTACAACAAAATCGAAAGGGTATAACACTCCTAATTTTTTAGCATAATTTAATGAAGAATCAAATTCATTACGAAATTTATATATACCTGCTAACCTTAGGTTAGCGTTATAGTTGTTTGGATCAATGATTAATATTTCTTTGTACAGTTTGATTATTTCATTCCATTTTTCAACAGCTGATAAAGGATAAGCTTTACCAAACTTGGCCTCAATAGATTTAGGTTGCAAATCAATGGCTCTTTGGTAATATTCAATTGATTGATCAAACTTTGCACTTTCGTAATATAACCAGCCCAATCTCAAGTTCATAATGTAAGAAGTACTATCATATACTTCGCCAATAGAATTAATGGCTTCGGAAAGATTATCGTTTAAATATGCACTGTAACTATTTTTAAACGCATTAACATGTTTAGGGAGTTGAGCGAAAATTCCAGTAAATGTTAGTAAAGCTAATAAGGTTAAAAGTAGTTTTTGTTTTTTCATATTTCTAAGTTTTTAGTTGTTACATAGTTTACTGGGCAGTATTGCCAAAGAACACCCGATGAAAATATTCACGACAATTAAACAAATTGTCAAGATTAAATCCAAAGTTGTTTTGCATTAGAATGATATTCTAATATGTAATTGTAAATTTTTTGTTGTTCTTAAATGTAACTTACAATTACTAATATAATCTTTTAACTTGTTTTATTTACAAATAAAAAGAATCAAATTGTATTAACTAAATTAATTCAATAGATAGGTGTTTTTGTTCAGCAGATTCCTATTAAAACTCTACTAACTCTAAACTATAGTATCCTTTGTGTGATTTTAAATAAAATATACATGTTTTGCGAATCTTCTATTTTGCATTTTTAATCTAAACATGAGGATACATTAGTTAACAAATATAACAAAACAACATATACAGTAGTGCCGTTACCTTATTCAATATTATTAGAAGTAGGTTTTGGATTTAATTATTCAATATAATACGGATGAAGAAAAGAACATATAGAAAATTTACAACGATACAACATATATCTTTTGATTATTCTTATGATTTTCTTCAATTCAATGTTAATATATCGTAAAGAATAAGCAAATTAGTACTTATTTGTTTTTATGTCAACGAATATATTAGATAATATAGTTGTTAAATAAAAAGGCGCTAATAATACAATTAATATTCTTCTTTTTTGTTCTTTCAAAATTAAAAATAGGTCTAAATCTTTGATATTACAGAAAACTAAGTGATGTATAGATAACATTAACGTTAAGGATAGATAATATGATAAGATGTTCTTTGCGGCCAGTTAAAATAAACTATTTACAACACAAAAGCAACTATTATTATGAAAACTATTACCTTATCATTAATTGTTTTATGTTTATTTACGGGTAATTTAATTGCTCAAGAAGGCTGGGTAGCTGGTGATTTTCATCAACATACTAGGTTTACTGATGGTGATTTCAGTATGGAACATGTTATGAAGAAAGGCGTTGAATTTGGACTTGACTGGTGGGCTAACAGTGAGCATGGAGGTGCTTACGAATTTGATGGTCGTGTATCGGGAGATGAAAAAGGAATACTAAAATACTGGCAAGACGACAGTGAAATTGTATTTAAAGGAAAAGAGAATTATAAAAATAGCTACAGACGTATGTGGCGTTGGCAGATGCTGGGAGAATATTCGTTTCCTCATTTATTGCAATTGCGTCAAGAGTATCCTTCAAACGTAATTATTCATGGTTACGAAATGAATGTTCCAGGACACGAACATGCAAGTATGGTTATTCTTTGCGACCAGTTTAAAGAAGAAAATCCAAATATCGATGCCATTGCAGAATTCGAATTTATGTTTGATGCAAGAGATTATGACGAAACTGGTGGTGCAGGTGAAGGATGGACTAAAAGTACAAAAGAGAATCATGCAAAAACATTAGAAGCACTTGAGTGGTTAAACCAAAATCATCAAAATACCAGTTATGTAATTCCTGCTCATCCAGAAAGAAAGAAGAAATATACTATATCTGATTTTAGGGATATGAATAATGTAGCTCCAGACGTATGTTTTGGATTTGAAAGTATTCCAGGACATCAAAAGCAGTCTGAGCGTGGAGGATACGAAGCAGCTAAAGCAGATGGTGGTGGAACTTTTGGCGGAGCAGGAGTATATTGTGCACAAGTTGGAGGACTTTGGGATGCTATGTTAAGCGAAGGTAGAAATTGGTGGTTATTTGCAAATTCAGATTTTCATGACGAAGAGAGAGATTTTTACCCAGGAGAGTACCTTAAAACATATACTTATGTAAGTGATAAAACAAATCCTCAGTCGATAATAAACGGTTTGCGTTCAGGTAATTCATGGGTTGTAATGGGCGATCTTATTAATTCACTTGATTTTTCAGTAGAAGCTGGTGATAAGATAGCTGTAATGGGACAGAATGTTAATGTTGAAGGTCAAACTGTGACTGTGAAAATTAAAGTAAAAGATCCTCAAGGAACTAATTTCTGTTCTAATTCAGAATACAATACTCCTGAATTGCATCACATTGATTTAATTATGGGAGAAGTAAGTGATTATGTAGAACCAACTAGTGATGATTATAATAATCCATCTGTTGAAACAACAAGAGTTATTGCCAGATTTGATGCTAATGGAGGAGAAAAAGATTCGGAAGGTATTACAAGTAATGCTTGGAATGCATTAGGTAATGGAGAATACGAAATGGAATATGTTATAATTAATGTAACTAAGCCTATATATCTTCGCTTACGTGGTACTAATATGGGATTAGATGTTGAAAACGAAACAGATGCTGCGGGTAATCCATTATCGGATTTTAATTCACCTCTTAACGGAGAAGATGAAGCATATGCTGACTTATGGTTTTATTCAAATCCAATATTTATAAATACAGGATCTACTACTGCAATTAATGATAATGTGGGACAAGAAAATAATATTGTAATTGCTCCTAATCCAACTAATGGAGTAATTAATATTGCAAATTTAAAAGCTGGATTTAAAAATATAAACATTTTAAGTTCCAATGGAGCAGTTGTAAAGTCAATAACTTCTAACGAAGAAAAAGTTACAATTGATATTGCTAATCAACCTCAGGGTATTTATATTGTTTCAGTAATTACAAATGGTTCAACTGAAAACTTTAAAGTGATTAAGAAATAAAAAGCTCATATTGTATTAAAAAGCGAGGCTGTTACATAGATAATTTTGACAGCCTCGCTTAATTTTATCTTAAAGATATTTGTTTAATAACCATTCTTTTAGTATCTTTCAAACTATCATTTACATATAACGAGTATAAGTAAGTTCCTTTCGATAAATGACTGCAATTAAATATAATTTTACCTTCTCCCTGTTGGTCAATTGGGAAACGTTCTACTTCTATTCCATTTAAGTTATATACTACAATATAAGCATGTGCATTTGACTCTACAACAAAATACCCTAAGTAAGTTGATCCACTTGTAGGGTTAGGAGAATTTTGATATAATTTTGATTTTTGAACCTGAGCAGATTTCATTTGTGTGCTTGTTGTTACTCCTAAAGCATCCATAACAGTAACCATTTGCGATTCTAATTCAGCAATTCGATCTTCTAAAGCATCAATCTGAGTTTGTTGGTCGATAAGTATTTCTGATAAATCAACTGTATTACCTCCTGATATTGTTAAAGAATTACCATTTACGGAAAGCGTTTGATTATCAGTGTTTGCCTCGTAACCATCCTGAACTGATAATAGGTCAACCGAATTTCCACCTTCAATACTTAAAGTACTTCCCGATAAAGCAAGAGTTTGATCATCGGTACCAGTTCCATCTTGTAGTGAAGATAAGTCAACACCGTTTCCGTTATCAATAGAAAGAGAAGTACCATTCAATGATAAATTTTGAGCATCAGTATTGTCTTTATACGCTGATAAGTTAATCGTGGTAGTTCCTCCTGATATGCTTAAAACATCATTTGAATATCCTAATTCCTGGTTATCGGTATTGGCCTCATAGCCATCTTGGAGACTACTAACGTCTAATGTGTTACCACCAGATATGGTTAAATCTGTACCTGATAAGGATAAGGTTTGAGTGTCAGTATTGTCTAAATAACCTGAAAGATCGACTGTGTTTGTACTTCCGGAAATACCCAAAGTGTTGGTTGTTAAACTTAATTCCTGATTATCTGTATTATCCAGATAAGAATTTAAACTAACTGAGTTACCATTTGAAATAGAAAGTGAATTATCTACAATATTTAATGTTTGCGCATCAGTATTGTCTAAATAATCCGAAAGATTAATAGTATTGCTACCTCCAGAAATACTTAATGTATTAGTTGATAGACTAAGTTCTTGTTTATCTGTGTTGTCAAGGTAAGCTGAAAGGTCAACCGAATTGCTATCAGAAATAGATAAAATATTGTCTACGAGGTTAAGACTTTGAATACCGTTAATAAGCCATTCTGACCCGTTCCAAATATTTAATTTATGATTGGTTCTATCGTAAATCATCATACCAATATCATCTGACGTCAACGAACTTGCGAATGTATTTACTTCAGTTTCAGAAAGACGGTTGATTAAAAAACCTTTGTCTACCTCTGAAAGATCAACGCTTGAGTTTAAGTTAGGTTTAGAAGTACCTATACCTAACGTCATTCGATTATAAGCTGAAGTACCCCCAATAATAAAACTATTGGTTGTATCGGCTGTGGCATCATTACCTATAACTACAGTATAAGCTTTATCGCTTGTTGAATTAGTACCAATTACAATGGCACTATCGCCATTTACTTCACTGTTGGCTCCCAAAATAATGCTATACTCATTGTGGGCTATGGTATTATATCCAATAGCAATGGCTCCATTAGCATCGGTTTCCGCCTCATTACCAATACCAATACTGAATTGTCCATCTATGTCTACATTATAACCAATACCAACAATATCATGTTGTCTGCCATCAGCATAAGATCCAATAACAGTAGATCTACTCTTACCATTATGGCCGGATCCAAACAAAGTAGCATCGTATCCAATTAATATATTATAATTATTGTCGCTGTAACCAGGAGTACCAAAGTCTGCATATGCCCCCAATACAGTATTATATGATCCTTCGCGGTTGGTATACCCTGCTTCTAAACCTAAGGCAGTGTTGTAATTAGCATTATTGGTTTCGTTAGTACGGTTGTTATCCCATCCAGCTCTAACTCCTACAAAAGTATTACCATCAGCATGTTCGGTACAAGCTCCAGCTCCTTGGCCAATCATAGTGTTATATGATCCTGAACCAATGTCCAATCCAGAAGAGTCACCCAAGCATGTATTGTAAGATCCTTCCTTAATATCATAACCTGCTTCATTTCCAACTGTAGTGTTACGGTACCCACTAGTAACACTGAACATTGCTGAAGAACCAATAGCTGTATTATCAGAAGCTGTTGATGGATTAGAATTACTGCTTGTTGAATAAGAACTTGCTCCTGCTTTATGTCCAATAAATGTATTATCATCTCCGGTAGTAACTCGTATACCAGCACCCTCACCAATAAAAGTGTTGTCCGATCCTGTTGTATTAAATATACCTGCCTTATTACCAATAAAAGTATTATCTGTATCGGTATTGTAATAACCTGCCATATAACCAATAAATGTATTATCTGTACCTGTTACATTTGAATAACCAGCATCATATCCAATAAAAACATTTTCACTGGTTAAAGTACTAAAAAAACCAGACCTGTATCCTAGAAAAATATTACTGCTTCCGGTTGTTAAGCTATATCCAGCCGAATCTGCAACAAAGGTGTTATAGTCACCACTAGTTCTGCTTGCTCCGGCTTCATCTCCAGCTTTATATTCTCCGGTTTGGGCATTCAGTAAGGTTAGTATTCCTAGGGAAATAAAAAATAATAGTAATAATCTTTTTTGCATAATTGTTATGTGTTTTAGCTATTTTTTTGAAAGTGCAATTCTATAAAAAGCATTTGGGTAGGGCAATGCGTTTTATGTTAAAAAAAATTATTCCAAGATTGGAATAAATGAGGCGGAAAGTCAAGATTTTATATCAACTTTCGGTAACTAGTAACAGGATATTGAAAATGTCTAATAACATTAATGATATCTCTTTATTTATCTATTCCAGCGGACTTAATCATTATACCTATATCATAGCGAAATTGCTATAACAGTAAATTGAGTACAATTCATTTTTAAATTTTCAAATGATTGAGTAAAATGTATTGTGTGTAAACACTTTATCTTATTATTTCTAATTACAAATATGTGGAGTAGTTAAGTTAGAATGAAAACAATGGGGTTAACAAGAGGTGACGAATTACCTAAATAAGGTTAACAAAAGGTAACAATAAAAGAGCTGATGGAGGATATTTTGTGGTTATAAGTTGAACAATATGAGGGGGATATAAGCTTCTGGGGCTTTTTAAAAGATAAATATTTGCTGTAATAAAGTATCTACGTTAAAGAATTATTTTGATAACTTTGAAAGAGAGATAAATAGGTGATGCTTTCAATTATCTTAAAACAAAAACGAGTAAATTCTATAATCTTCTTACTATATATAATAGATAATTAAGATGAGACGATGTCAAAACATTATTAAGATTTTAATTGTATTGGTATTTAGTATATATAATGTAGCGTTTTGTAATACCTATACTAGGATTGATAGTTTACGAAGAATAGTAGAAAAAAACTCAAAAGCTAATATTAAAAAACTCGAAGCAAATCATATGCTTTCAAAGGAATATCTAGAAATTGATGCTGATTCGGCAATGATTTTTGGACAGAATGCATTATCAATAGCTCAATCTCTTAACGATACTGTTAAAATCATCAATTCTTTATTATTTCTGGGTGAAATAAATACAGACTTGGAACATTACGAAACTTCGGTGAAATATTATACCGAAAGCTTAGAACTAGCAAAAAAGCATGGAGATAAAAAGCTTATTGCAATAATAACAAGTAATGTTGGTAACGCCTATTTCGATTGGACACATTATAATAATGCCAAAGAATTTTATACCAAATCCCTTGAGTTATTTAAAGAGATAAATAATAACGAAGGTATTGTTATTTGTTTAGAAGAGTTAGGATCTGTGTGTATGACATTGGAAGATTACGAGAGTGCAATTGAATACTTTAGTAAGGCTTTGAACATTGTTACAGAATCCACCGATTTATCTAAAATGATAGATTTGAGTCATAAATTAGGGATTATAAATAGCTTGTCGACAAATCATGATGATGCACTGATAAATTACCGAAAAGCTTTAAAACATAGTCAAGCAATTGATGATAAGGCTAATATTACCAATGCGCATTTTAATATTGGACTCAGCTATGAGGAGCTGGAAGAAAATCATAAAGCTGTACAGCATTTTAACAAAGCATTAGAAGTTCTTAAAGAAATTGATGACCCGGAATTCGAGTGTAAAGTATTACATGGTATTGGTCATTCGTATCTGTTTATGGGGGAGTGTTATACGGCAATTGAATATTTGCTAAAAAGTTTAAATAAGGCAAAAGAATTGGATAATAATCGTATGATAATTTTTAATTACAATGCATTTTCTCATGCTTATATGGGTATTAAAAATCCTAAGGAAGCAAAAGAATATTATAAAAAGTATGTGAAGCTAAAAGAAAAAGAAGACAAAATTTCATATGATGAAAAGACGAAGTTAATTACGCATGCTAAAGAAAAAGAGATAGAAAGACTTAACCATGAATGGGAAAAGGATGAAGCATTGTTGGCAAAACAAAGAATGGTTATCTATACTTTTATTGCAGGTTTGGTAGTTATACTTGCATTTGCTTTTTTAATATTTACAATGTACAGGCAAAAAAGAAAAGCGAATACTGTTTTAGTAACTCAACGAGACGAAATACAACGCAATCAGAACGAAATAATGGATAGCATTAAGTATGCTAAGCAAATACAGGAAGCCATACTACCATCGTCTGACATTGTTAAAAAACTGCTTAAGGAGCATTTCATATTTTATAAACCCAAGGATATTGTTAGTGGAGATTTCTATTGGATGTCTAAAATAAAAAACCATGTAGTTATAGCAGTTGCTGATTGTACAGGACATGGTGTTCCGGGTGCTTTTATGAGTGTATTGGGTGTTTCTCTTTTAAACGAAATAGTGAATAAAACGATGATTGTTGATCCTGGCAAAATCCTTGACCTTTTAAGGGAAGAGTTAATAAAAGCACTAAAGCAAAAAGGGAATTTAGGAGAGCATCAGGATGGAATGGATATAGCTGTTTGCACAATCAATTACAATACAAATAAGCTACAGTATGCTGGTGCCAACAATTCGCTTTACTTTATTAAGGATAGCGAATTGACTGAGATTAAAGCCGATAAAATGCCAATTGGTATCTATCCTAAGATTTATAATTTTAAAGTAACTAATATTGACATTGCAAAAGGTGACTGCTTTTATATGTTTTCTGATGGATATGCAGATCAATTTGGAGGCGAAAATGGGAAGAAATTTAAATACAAGGCTTTTAAACAATTACTACTACAAAGTCAAGGAGAACCAATGAGTAAGCAAATTTCAGTTCTTAGCAATACTTTAAATAATTGGATGTCGTACAACGATCCTTACACCAATAAAAAATACGAGCAAGTAGATGATATTGTTGTTTTAGGGATTAAAATATGATTTTTTAAAACTGCTTGATCAATACTTAACTTATTTACATATTTGTTTCATTGGCAAGAGCAGATTGCCAATGGATTACTTCTTAATTTTGATAGTTCTGTTAAAGGGATACAATATATTTTTGTAACAATAAATGGAGGGTAAGCGTCCCCCCCCCCCTTTATATTGAATTAAAAAATATATTATGAAATTTAAATTTTTGATCTCTTTAGAAACTATTCTTAAAATGATGTTAAAAAAACTATTGCTAATTATTGCTGTTTTACAACTCATAGGATGTAATTCATCTAAAAAAATTAATTATGAGATGATTAATCCTAGACCAACAACTAAGATTACAAAAGAAAAGGTAGACTCACTTAGAAAATATATAGAAAGCGTTCATCCTAATATTTATATGGGAATAAATACCGTTATGGTAGATTCGGTAGTGAATCAGATTGTAAATGATAATAAAGGAAAATTATTGAGTGATGTTGATTTTACTCTTGAGATGAGGCGATTTACGGATTTATTTCATTATGTAGATCCACACCTAATGTACTTTCCAGATTTACAAGTAGAATGTGGATTTAAAGGAAAGTTTAAAAATATAATGTTAATACCGCTTGATGTTTATAACATTAATGACACTTTGATTGTAAAGAAATCATACGTTAAAGGTATAAAAAGAGGTGATCAATTATTAAGTATTAATGGTCATGGAATTAATGAATTTCTAAAATACATTTACCCAAATTCAAGATGGATAAACGGTGTTAATATGCAGGTACAGTCTCAATTGACCTTTTCGGAAAACTATAATATGATTGTTAATCGAAAGGGTAAAGTTGAAAAAATAACAGTTGAGGGTATTAATTATAAACGCTCTTCTGATGAAATAAAATATTGTGCTGGGAAAATAATTGATGAGTATAAAACAGGTTATTACAAAATCTCTAGTTTCAGAAATGACAAGAAGATTTTTAATGATATTAAGAAGTATATTGAAGATACTAAAGCAAAAGCTTATACAAACTTTATAATTGATTTAAGAGGAAATCCGGGTGGTAACGGAAATGAATTCGCAGAAATGTTTTCGTTAATGTCTGATAAAAGTTCTTTGTTAAATATGAAATCTCAATTCATTAAAGTTTCTTCAAAAACGAAAAAGTTTTACAAGTTTTTGAAAGAACATAAGAAGGGTGAACTTGTTGAGTTTCCAGATGACCTAACAGTTAGAAATATACCCTTAAAAAAGAAGTTATATCAAGGTGAAATGAATTATTATGTGTTGATTGATAAATCAACAGGTTCAGTTGCTGCTTCGTTTGCAAATATTTTCCAAAACAACGGTATAGGAGTGTTAGTTGGGGAGCCATTAGAACATAATTCATTAAAATTTGGGGATGTTGTAAGTACTAGAATTTATCAAAGAATAATAGTATCTACAGTACAGTATGATGAGCATACCAAAAGCTTAAATGGAATATTAATACCTGATATTGAAATACCTTATGTAGCTAAGGAGTATATGGAGGATGAGGATCCAATTTTAAATAAATTGTTAAACATGATAAAAGATGATAAAGTTGCAAGTATTCTTTAGTACATAATATCATGTGATTTTATTTTAAGAGATGCAGTAATTTGAAAGAAATCTTTTTGTTAGAGTTCTGAAGTGTTAAAATAAACTTCAGGCTCTACTGCATTAACGTGAGTTTTAACTTGTAATGCTGCCCAATTCTTCTATTGCTTAGACCAAATAGCAAAAAATATTAGACTGGTAAAGATGAAATATTTTAAGGTCATCACTACCTTTAGTAAAGTCTTTATTTAGTGAATGATACTCTTGAAATATCAAGTAACAATAGGTCGTAAGATTTGAGACAAAAGACATGAGACTGATTTGCAAGGTGTTTAAAATTAACGCTTTAATTAAATTTTACTTTGTTTTAATCGCATCATATTTAATCAATTACAGAAAATATAACGAGCTATTGGCTAAAGAATATATAAAATATTGAACTATTTTGGACCCCTTTGTTCAAAGGGGTATATTTATTATAATTGCAATAAGTTAATACAAGAATTAAGCAAACATGTAAATTTAACTGTAAAGAGTTAATTAATAAACGCACAGGAGGATGATTAAAAAGAAAAACTTTGCGTCTCAGTGTTCATCAGTCTTGTGTCTTGATACTTGAATCTTGATACTAATTTTTAAACATATGAAACGACCCATGAAAAATCTTTCTCACACAGGAAGAACCATTATGAGGGAGTTCCATCGAATGTATTTGAAAGATAAAATTATAATGAGATGAAAAAACTTGCAATAATTGGATTACTGATAACAGGAATTGTAGTAAAAGGATTTAGCTCACAGACTTTAGTAGATAAATTAAAATTTGCCTCAGTTGATAAAGCAAAGGAATTATTAACAAAGGAAGATAAATTCACTAAAAGTTGGAGTCAGTTTGATATTGATTCAAGAATGCATAAAAAGAATAGTACTAAAAAAGAACTATTCGATTTTATATCCAAACAGGCTAGAGAGTGGACTAAAGAAGAACGAAATAAGATAGTCTCTATTTTTAAGAGTATAGATAATCAAATTAAAAAACAAGGTTTTAAGATTGATTTTCCAGATGAGATTTATTTTATAAAAACTACTACAAATGAAGAAGGTGGAGCAGGTGGATATACTCGAGGAAACTATGTAGTTCTTAAAGATGATATTATTTCGCAACCCAATGCAAGTTTGAAACATACAATTGTTCACGAATTGTTTCATATTCTGACAAGAAATAATCCAGAGTTTAGGAAAGAAATGTACGAGATTATAGGTTTTAAACTAATGAATGATGTTGAATATCCTGACGATCTAAAAAAATATCGAATAACAAATCCAGATGCTCCGCAAATAGACAGCTATATCAGAGTAAAAGTTGATGAAGAACCTATTGACTGTATGATGATTTTGCATTCAACCAAAGATTATAACGGTGGAGAATTTTTTAATTACTTAAATGTAGGATTTTTAAAGTTGAAAGGTGATTCACAAAAGTCAATTTCGTATAGAGATGGTAAACCAATTGTTTATAGTTTTAATCAAATTACTGATTTCTTCGAACAAGTTGGTAGGAATACTAAATACATCATCCATCCTGAGGAAATATTAGCAGATAATTTTGCATTTACAATCCTAAACAAACCAGGACTTCCAAATATGGAGATAATTGATAAAATTAAAATAAAACTAAAGGAGTAAAGTGCAACAATTAGATATTCATATTGTAGGCTCAGTGTTGTTAAGTTCCGGAAAATGAGTTTAATGAACTACTAAATGCAGATTCAAAAGAATAATATGTATATCAGAATAATTATAGTGTTTATAGTCAGACTAAAATTTAGTTTTGAAATTTTCTAATTTGTAATAAAATATTAAATGCAAAATCAAATTCTTGTTGTAGATATTGAAACTACTGGTTTTTTAAACCAAGGAGGTAAAATTGTAGAAATTGGAATGGTATTGCTTGACCTTAGGGATGGGACAGTGACAACAGTATATGATTCTTTAGTGAAAGAACTTGGCTTTGATAGAAGTCATACGATTAATCCTTTTGGGTGGATTTTTAATAACTCAGATTTGGATTATAATGATGTTCTTAATGCACCAAGTCTTGACGTACAAAAGCAAACTATTCAAGCTTTGTTTGATAAATATCCAGCTACTGCCTTTAATAAATCTTTCGATTTTGATTTTTTGAGAGATCGTGGCTTTAGAATTAATGATTTAGATTGTCCAATGAAATTAGCAACTCCTATCTGTAAACTACCTAAAACAAATGGGTACGGAGGTTATAAATGGCCAAAAGTTGAAGAGGCATGGGAGCATTTTTTTGGTAATACAGGTTATATAGAAGCTCACAGAGGGTTGGATGATGCTAAACATGAAGCATTAATTGTTTATGAATTATATAAGATGGGAGTATTTAAAATCAATTGAGTTTTTTACTCAAGATATCTTGTTGCTTCATAGATATTAACAGATTTAGGTTTTTATATTTCAGAATAGGTTTACTTAAGATTAAAGAGTAATGCCAATTTCACTATGAAATTATAACGCCAATATCATTGGTATAAGACTAAGGAATACTGTAGGATCTCGAAAAAATACCGCAGAAGAAAATAAAAAGTCCGCGAAGAAGAAATGAAAATCTCCGCGGACTAATAAAATCAATACTTAAAAACAGATATACTTATTTTTTATGCTTCCTTAACTTACGTCTATCTTTCTGGATTTGGTGTTGATGATGTTTTTGAGATGTACTATTATGGTGTTTATGCGACGAGATACTTTCATGTCTTTGATCAGATGTTCTGCGGAAAAAGCTTCTATGACTTTTACCAATATCTAAAACAAGCATTAATTCGTGCGAACCAGAACTAACATTTGATAAATCCGCTAAAGTCATTTCGTATCCATACCCCAGTCTAAACATATCGAATGTTATACCCAGCGAAAATAACAGGTTTTCGTTGGTACAGTATCCCACTTGCGACCATACCATTTCTCTCCATTCTACCTGGCAGTTTACATCTACCTGATTCAATTCATTATTATGAGTTTGATATAACACAGAAGGTTTTACATTGAACTCTGGATTATTCAAAGAGAAATTATAACTAGCCATAGCAAATACGTTACGAATTATATTATAATCCTTATCCAAAAATTCAGGCATGGCTAAATCAAGAGTAAACGCATCGTACAAATATTGGATACCAAAAGAACTATTTACTCGAGTTTTATTAAAGTAATCAGCTTTAAGTGTAGGATCATCATATGTAGTAACATTAATTTGATCCATATCCAAGTTAGATCTTGTAACTCCGGCAGCAATACCCATACTTAAAGTATGTAATTCGGCAATTTGTATTTTATAGCTATAAAGTCCATAAATGTTGTTGTTATTTATTAATCCACTTTTATAGTTATTTACATAAAGGCCAACACCCATATTATCGTAAAAACCAGAATGAACACCTATCATATATGACTTGGGAGCACCATCAAAATTCAGCCACCTTCTGCCGGCATACATATATGCAACTACGTCGCCTTCCGAACCGGTAGTTGCGGGGTTATATTGAACCCTGCTAAAATTATACAAATTAGATCGGAAGTACTCTTGTGCATTAACTGTAAAGCAAAGCATTACAATCAAATATGTAATTAAATGTCTTTTTTTCATTGTTTTATCTTACTAATGTTATAAAACCTTTATAAAGCGTATTTTCATCACCGCATTTAATAATGAAGAAGTAAGTGCCAGTTGGCAAATCGTTACCATTGTAGGTACCGTTCCAGTCGTTATTGTAACCTGTTTGTTCTAAAATAACATTACCACTACCATCGTATATGGTAACAGAGCAATCGTTGTATAACTCCGGACTTTGTATTTCCCAATAGTCGTTGTATCCATCACCATTTGGAGAAATGTAATTGGTACATTCCAAAGTAGGTTCAATTACATCATTGATTTCGATACTAATTACCGCTTCGGCACTTAAATTAGACATGCCATTATCCGTTACTTGTACAGTGATTTTTTGTATATCGCTTACTTCGTAATCAATTAAAGCTCCGTTGCTAACTGTTATTTCACCTGTAGCCTTGTCAATGGTAAATGCATTTTGATCGCCATCAATAATGGTAAACGAAAGTGTTTGTCCATCATCCACATCGCTTGCAACAACTAATCCAACAGAAGTACCATTTTCTGAGTTTTCATCTATGGAGAATGTTTGCGGCTCAACTTCAGGATTTTCGTTGGTATCAATTAAATCAATTTCCATAATACCTGTATCCATTAACGTAGATGCCCCTATGTCAGAAACTTGTACTTTAAGACTATAATATGCAAGATTTTCGAAATTTAATTCTCGATAATCATTAACGCTTATTACTCCGGTATTTTCATTAATAACAAATGCATCGTTAATGTTACCGTCTAAAATCTTATAAGTATAAGTACCGCTTAAATCCGAATCCTCAACATCAACCTGACCAACAACAGTTCCATTGGCGCTATTTTCGTTAACAGTATATTGCTTGTCAATAATTTGAGCAGTTTCGTTGTTGTCGGCAATATTTATTACCAACGTAGCATTAGCCGAATTTTCACTATCAGAAACATGAAGTGTAAGAACATATTGATTGATGTCTTCAAAGTTTAGAACATCATTTACCTTTATTTCGCCAGTACTGGAGTCAATGCTAAAGTCTTCGGCATAATTACCTGCCAATATGCTGTATGTAAATGTTGTGTTTGCATCTCTATCTGTAGCTTTAATAGTATAAACTAAGCTTTCGAGAGGAGTCGCTTCCGAAACAACAATTTCACCACTCTGCACTACCGGAACTTCATCGTTGATATCTATAAGGTTCATCAGAATAGTTGCCTGCGTAGTATGTAAATTATCGGTTACGTTAACTTTTAGCGGGTACGAAGTAATTACTTCATAGTCAAGACTCTTGATTACAGATATTTCTCCTGATTCCGAATCAATTTCAAATTGCCCTGCATCGTCGCCTCCTACTATTTCATATTCTAAAACTGTATCAGAATCAGGATCATAAGCTTCAACTTCATGAATGACTGTATTCAAAGCAATAGTCTCGTCAATGCTAATAGTATCAATGGTTACCGTTGGAGGAATGTTATTATCGTCGTGTACATTGATTTTCATTTCCCCTGTTGAGGTATTAGCGCCATCGGTTACAGACACAATTAATGTATAGAATTGTGTTATTTGGTAATCTAATAAACCCTTCAGTGTAATAACTCCAGTTTCACTGTCAATTTTAAATTTATCTTCATCGTTTCCTGATGCAATAGAAAAATAAAAGCTGGTATTAGCATCCTTATCAGTGGCTGATACTTGAAGTATCGTTTCACCAACACTTGTTTCCTCGTGGACATTTACATGTCCGTCTACTACCTCTGGAACTTCATCATTGATATCCACAATTTCAATTTTTAGGATACCGCTACCCATATTTACTCCATCATTGACTTCAAGCGTTAATTCATAGGATGTTTGCGACTCAAAATCCAGATCTTTTTCTAACGAAATAATCCCGGTTAACGAATTAATGGCAAATGTGTTATTGAGGTTTCCACCTACAATTGAATATTCAAACGAAGTACTCATATCCGAATCAGTAACAACAACTTCGTAAATAACATCCTCTATAGAAACAGTTTCGTTTACGTAAATTGTAGAATCGGCCACAACAGGATTCTCATCATTAGTATTGGTTAAGTTGACAAGAATAGTTCCTTGAGTAGTATGGATATTATCCGAAACTCTTACTGCCAATAGATATGATTCTATTGTTTCGTAATCAAGACTTGCAGCAACAGAAATCTCACCGGATTCACCATCGATACTAAAATGTCCAAGTTCATTTCCGGATGCAATAGAGTAGGTAAGCGTGCTTCCTTCGTCAGGATCGCTGGCCTCAACCGTATGAATAACTGTATTTAACTCTGTATTTTCTGGAATACATACTGTATCGCTGGTTACTGAAGGAGGCAGGTTGTTATCGTCGTAAACATTAATCAACATTTCTCCATTAGAGCTATTAACACCATCCGAAACAGAAACAGTTAAAGTATAATTCTTCGTAGTTTGGTAATCCAATGAGTTCTGAAGTGTTATAACTCCTGTTTCAGCATCAACCTGGAATTTATTTTCATCATTTCCTGAAGCAATGGAGTAACTAAAAGTAGTATTGGCATCTTTATCTGCTGCAGTAACTTCAAGTATTGTTGTGCCAACATCACTGTTTTCATGAACATTAACAAACTCATTAGTTACAACGGGAGCTTCATCGTTATTATCTACAATATTTATGGTAAGCGTTCCGTTACCCAGGTTTATACCATCGTTGGCTTCAAGCGTTAAAACATATGATGTTTGTGTTTCAAAATCAAGTGCTTTTTCTAATGTAATAATTCCGGTTACCGAGTTGATAGCAAATGTATTGTTATGGTTTCCTCCTGCAATAATATATTCAAATGAAGAATCATTGTCAGGATCGGTCACTTCCATTTCAAAAATAACATCATTAACCTCGGTGATTTCATCAACATTTATGGTAGTGCTCGAAACAACAGGATTCTCATCATTTGTATTGGTAATGGTAAAAGTTATAGTTCCTTGCCCAGTATTTATGCCATCCGATACATCAATAGCAAGTGAATAAGAGTTAGTTGTTTCGTAATCAATGGCAGATATTACAGACAATAGTCCTGTAGATTCATCTAACTTGAATATTCCTTCACTGTTTCCGGAGGTGATTGAATAAGTAAATGAATTGTTTTCATCTGCATCAAAAACACTTATTGTATGTACCTCTGTGCCTAATTCAGCGGCTTCAGAAACAATGATGGTTTCGCTTTTTACAACCGGGGTTTCATCATTAAGATCGGTGATATCTATTTCTATAGTTGCTTGCGAGGTGTTTACTCCATCGGAAACTTCAACTGTTAATACATATGATTTTACACTTTCATAGTCAAGTGAACCATTTACTTCCATTTTACCTGTTGTAGGATCAACCGAGAATTTATCTCTATCGTTTCCTGATACAATGTTGTATTCAAATGTTGAACTAGCATCCAGGTCTGTTGCGGCCAAGGTATGGATAGAATCACCAATTTCGCTATTCTCAGGAACAAGCAATAATGCAGACTCTAATGATGGAATTTCATCGTTGTTATCTACAACATTAATAGTAAGCGTTGCACTACCCATGTTAATACCATCGTTTGCTTCAAGTGTTAATTCATATGAGGTTAAGGTTTCAAAATCAAGCACCTTATCCAATGTAATGGCGCCTGTTAATGAATTAATTGCAAAAGTGTTATCGTGGTTTCCACCAACTATAGTGTATTCGAAAGAAGTATCGTTATCAGGATCGGTAACTTCCATTTCGTAAATAACATCTTCAACAGCTGTGGTTTCATCAATATTTATTGTTGATGTTGTTACCACTGGGTTTTCATCATTTACATTGTTAAGATTTACCTGTATAGTACCTTGTGTAGTATGTAAATCGTCAGAAACACTTATTGTAAGCAAGTAAGATGGAACAGTTTCAAAATCGAGACTTTTAACCACTGAAATTTCTCCAGATTGAGAATCTATTTCAAACATTCCGGTTTCATTTCCGTCTACAATGCTATAAGTCAATTCAGATCCGCCATCAGGATCAGAAGCTTCAACAGTATGAATTACACTGTCTATATCAATATCTTCGTCAATACTTACGGTATCACTAGTAACAGTAGGAGGGAGGTTATTATCGTCGTGTACATTAATTTGTAACTCTCCGGTTGAGCTATTAACACCATCAGATACCGAAACAATTAAAGTATAACTCTGGGTAGTTTGATAATCCAAAGTATTTTTAAGCGTAATCATTCCTGTTTCATCACTAATCTGAAACTTATCCTCGTCGTTTCCTGACGAGATGGAGTAACTAAAAGTAGAATTGGCATCTTTATCGGTAGCAATAATCTGGATGATGTCTTCTCCAATATTTGAATCTTCATGAACATTAACATGTCCATCAACCACTTCAGGAGCTTCATCGTTATTATCAACAATATTGATGGTAAGTACTCCACTACCCATGTTAATACCATCATTTGCTTCAAGTGTTAAAGCATAGGATGTTTCTGTTTCAAAATCAAGCGCTTTTTCTAAAGTGATAACTCCAGTTAATGAGTTAATGGCGAAGGTATTTTCGTGATTACCACCTACTATTGAGTATTCAAACGAGGTATCCTTATCAGGATCGGTAACCATCATCTCGTAAATAACATCTTCAACTGCTGTATTTTCATCAACATTAATGGTTGATTCTGTTACCACAGGATTTTCATCATTTACATTGGTTATGCTAACCGTAATTGTTCCCTGTCCTGTATTTATACCATCCAAAGCTTCAATGGTTAATTCATAAGAGGTAACTGTTTCAAAATCAAGATTAGCTATAACAGATATTTCACCTGTTTTAGAGTCTATACCAAAGTTTCCTGAATCGTTTCCATCAACAATAGCATAACTTAGTGTTGTTCCTTCGTCCGGATCGTTAGCTTCTACACTAAAAATTACACTGTTTATGGTGCTTTCCGCGATAGTTACTGAGCCGCTTGTTACGGTTGGGGCCGCATCATTTTCGTCATGTACTTTAATCTGAATTTCTGCGGTAGAAGTATTTACTCCATCAGATACAGCAACAAGCAGGGTATAACCTGTAGTTGTTTGAAAATCTAATGTGTTTTTAAGTGTTATCAATCCTGTTTCAGCATTAATCTGAAACTTATCTTCATCGTTACCCGAAGAGATGGAGTACTGCAAGTTTGAGTATGCATCTTCATCAGTGGCAACCACCTGGTAAACTTCATCATCAATGCTGGCCGTTTCGCTAACACTAACCGAAGCATCATTTACAACAGGTACTTCATCATTTTCGTCAATTATTTCAATGGTGAGTGTTCCACTTCCATTTTCCACTCCGTCGTTCACTTCAAGTGTTAAAGTATATGATGTTATAGCTTCAAAATCAAGTTCTTTCTCTAAGGTAATTACACCGCTTAATAAATTAATATCGAATGTATTGTTGAAATTTCCACCAACAATCTCAAATGTAAAATCGTTAATCAAGTCAGGATCTTCAACTTCAACAGTATAAACGGTATCTTCCAGTAACATCGATTCGCTTATCTGAATGGTATTTTCAACCACTACCGGACTTTCATCATTCAGGTCGGTGATGTAAACCGAAAATGCTTTCTCGAATGTTCCCTCATTTCCATCATCGGTTTTAACCAGAATTGAGAAAGTATTTTGCGTTTCGTAATCAAGTACTTCATTTGTTTTTAAAGTAGACCCTTCAATGATGAACTTGTCATTATCATCATCGCCAGTTCCTGAAACCAGAGTGTAAGTATGATCATCGTCCAGATTCTGATCTTCAGTTGAGAAAATACCCATTACAGTTTCAACAGGTCGCCCTTCAACAATAGTATTGTTTGATAACGAGATATCGGTAGGAGGGGCATTACCGTATTCAACACTAACTACATACTCCTGACTGGTTTCTTCATCTTCGGATGTAATTTTGTATGTTACTTCAGAGGTAAAATCATTTGAAGTTACCCCTGAACTTTGTAACACACCATTTACACGTGCTGTTGCGCCTGTTGAAAGCGAAAAGGAGGGCACTAAATTATCAATTGCAACGCCATATGCCATAGTGACCTTAATATCGTTACCATCAATGATGGCATCTTTAATTTCACTATCAATTGAATAGGATAGTATTTTAGCTTCTTCACCAATGGATGGATAAGCAATGATGTAAGGAGATGTAACCGTACCACTAATACCATTGATTTCGAATGTCATGGTTTTAGTTACTTCATGTACAACATCTTCACTGGCATCGTAGATTTTAAATGTTATTGTTTCATCAGGTGTATTGCTATATACCATAAGGTAAGAAATATACCGTTCAACCGATTGGTTATAATACAATTGACTAACACCTCTGCATTCGTCGCCAACAAATGCTCCAATAAGATCATTTGCGTCGGTTGATTCTACTTCATTAATGATAATTGGCCCGGTTACTGTCATGCTATACTGATAGCTGGAACTGTTAACCGTCCATGTAGGTGATGCTGCAAACGTGTATTTACCAAATACAGCAAACAGCAATATGATTAAGTAATATTTATTCATTTTTTATAGAATTAGTATCAAGTATTAAGTATAAAGACATAAGACTGATTTACACAGGATTGATTTTCAGTTATTGCCAATCCCGAATTGACGGGACTGGCAAAATTGACTGATTGAGAATGTTGTGTGTTCATCTTATGATGTTTCAGTTGAAAACTTTCTTTACTATTCTTTAACTACTTTAAATACCTTGATTGTATTATTGCATAAAATGCTTACATAGTAAATGCCAGGTGGTATATCTTTTCCAGATATCGTAATAGAATTTTCACCTGATACTAAAGCTTCCTCCGTATAATGAATCTTTCTACCCATTTGATCAATCAACTGTATTTGAACATCTTCGTTGTTTTCCAAATAACCAGTAACAATAAGTTCATTGTCAAATGGATTTGGATATACGTTAAATGTTGTACCGTTGAAACCTTCACTTTCATTATCTGAAAGGTTAGCATCTTCAACAGTAAGTAATACTGGATTTGAGATTGATCCTGAAATACTGTTTTGAGCATACGAAAGTGTTTCATCAGCCATTGAAGAACTAGAGAAATCATTGCTATATGCCCTGAAACTGATATTTTCACCTTGAGCATTACCATAAACAGGTAAGAAGTACAAGTAATTGTTATCTCCTACTTCAACAGCTTTTATTTCTCCTCTGCACTCACCATTTATAAATGCTACTAACTGTAAAGGTTTCTGAATTCTTTCTGAATTGCTGTTTTGTAATGTGGCAACCACCGACATGTTTGTCTGGTAATTTTCTACACTAACACCATAAGATTTTGTATCGAAATTATCTTCCGATATACCTGCTTTCAGAAGGCCAGATTCCGGGTATGTTAGAATATCGACATTTTGCGAGTATAACATATATCCTTCGCCAGGAGATAAATAATTAAGTGAACCAATCCAACCCAGAGCTTCGTCGTACATAGCAAAGTTGGTCTGACTCTTAATTAAGTCATTTGTAGTTGAATTCAGGTTACTTAAAGCTGTTTTAGTTGGTATGTTCATCGAAGGAATATATCCAATATAGTTCCATCCCTCGTTTATAGTAATTGGAGTTGACAATGGATCAAGACTTGTTCCAATAATAGTTAATGTATCCACATTACTAATGTTCACCAGGTACATTTCTTCGTTCTTCAACCCACCGGTTGGAGTGATTGTACCATTCCAACCAGAAGAAACCGTATAGTTTTCAAATGCATCACGTCCTTTAATCTGATCGCCATTATCAAATGCCATTCCTTCAAATAAAAGATCAGGATCAATTTGCAACTCGCTTAGAAGGTTAAACGACATCCAGTTCCAACCCTTACTTAATGGAATATCCAATTCGTAAGTACTTAAAGCGTATAGCATTTCAGGAGCAGAAGGAGTTCCATAATATGTGTTGGATACAAATGTAAGTTCTGGAGTAACATCGGTATGTATATCACCTTTGTCAGCATCCCAAATTTTAAATGTTATCTCTTCTGATGCATTCTTGTTAGAATAAATGTTTAAGAAGAGTTCATACATGTCGTATTCCGGTATGTATTTAGGAGAGGCTACTCCTCTGCATTCTCCATTAATAAATGCTGCAACAATATCATCCTCGTTGGTAGATATGTTGTTATTGATGCTTAACTGAGCAATCACATTCATCGAGTATTGGAAGTTATCAGCATTCACACTCCAATCAGGTGCATCTTCGTATACCTTTAAATTGATGGTCAGTTTCTCATCATATCCAAAGTCTGACCTTAGGTAAATCGATTCTTCAAATTTTCCAATATTCGCATATTGATCAATAGTAAATTCCAAAGTCATACGACTATCAGGATCAATTTCACCTTCGGATGGAGAAGCAGATAACCATGCTGGAAGGTTCTCAATACTAAAGTTTTGTTGAACACCTCCTGTATTTAAAATATCAACATTAAATGATAATGGATCGTGAAGTTTCTTCTCGTAATTTAATTCCACGGCATCCCATACAATTTGGTTACGGTTCACGTAAGCAGTCCAAGTGATTGGAGATGCCAGTCTGTTTTCATTTAAATCCTGTATTCTGTCAACGGTGAACTCAAGAACTGTTTTTTCTACAACTTCCTGTGGTTCATCAATGTTGATAATGATTTTATCATCGTTAACAGCCCAGGTAAACTGAACTTTTTGAACCGGACGAGCATCTTTAATATTTGGAGTATTGGTTACAAAATCACCACCATTGGCAGTTGCTGTGCCACCATTGCTCCATCCTTCATATGGAGGAATATAATTATCATCAAGACTAGATTGGATAATCTCAGCACCCATTACACTGTTATATTGTTCAAATGGATAATAGGCAACAAGTCCTTTTTCGGTACCAGTAAGTTTAGCGTTTCTGTCCATGTTCAGTTGCTTAGAAGTACGAGCCAAATTCCATATTCTTACTTCGTCCAGCAAACCATTATAAAACTGGTCTTTAACGGCTAAGGCATCATACCTACGTGCTCCTAATGCCATTTTATCTCCCACCATTCCTCCAAAGTAATTGCTATGCTTATAGGCTTTCAGATTACCATCGATGTACAAGGATGTATTGGCGTTTCTGCTTAAAACAAGCGCTAAGTGGTGCCAGTTTTCATCTAAGTAGTCCTCACCGGAAATAGTAATTGTTGTTCCGTTATTTTGAGCAAAAATCTCACCTGAACTATTAATTCCAATAGATAATGCATTATCTGCGCTTGGTATTAAATCGGTTCCATCACCCTTTCCATTAGAAAATAAAGTGGTGTTGGTTTGATTTGGAGCTTTAAACCAGAATTCAATGGTAAGATCCATTTCATCCGTAATAATAACTGATGAGGCAGTGGCTATCTCAATGTAATCATCGATGCCGTCAAATTCGCGGGCATACTTAATTGGTAATACTTGCCAATCGGTATTATATAAAGTAGCATGACGATCTCTTGCTTTATCTTGAGCCATGTTGCCAAATGCTTCATCCATTGACCAGTAACCAATAATGCCAATTTCATCACCTGTTAGTGATTGCATGCTTTTTGCAAAGAAATCGCCCAGTGGTATTGTTTTAGCCCATACCCTCAATTCATGCACGGCACCTTCAAAGTATTTAGTATCATCGTTGCTTTTTCCAATGTACATTTTACCTACTCCAGTAAAGTCCGATACAAAATCAATATTCTCTACTATGTAATCATCATCTTTATAAAGCTCGATAATCTTAGTTTCATCATCGTATACAACACCCCAGTGTTCCCAGGTATTTATGGTGGTGTATGTATTGTTACTAATGATGGTTTGATTGCCTAATTTTAGGTAGAATCTATCGCTACTATCAAATCCAATCTCAAATTCACCACCCTGCGATAAAACAACCATTTCGCCATTACTGTTTCTGTTTGCCCAGAATTCAACCGAGAATGATTTGTCCTTTAGGTTGACTCCCTGGTAAACGCTTGCATATCCCGAATTGCCATCAAAATATACACTTGCATTATGGTTAAGGTCTGATCCATTTAAAACGCCAGAAACTGAGAAATTAAATGGTGTTAGTAAACCTTCTTCAATATCCTCGTCAAAGGATACCATTACTTCGTCGTTAGGCGACAAAATACCATCTGCAGGTTGTGGCGATCCAAAAAGTTGCGGACGTTTAACATCTTTAATTCCGGTAAGTATTTCAGATGAATTTTCGGTGCCATCGTCGCAAATGGTAAGTAAACGAATATTATAATTTCTATCGATGAGGCTGCTCATATCCCAATCGTAGTCAATACTGCTTTGACCATCAATTTTATATTTAGGAATGTCTGCTGCTTCGTAATCATCTTCGTCTACATAAAATACCATATTTGTATTCCACTGCGAACTTGAGGTTGGTTTGTACTGGAACAATATTTTCTCAAATGAGGCATGTTCCAAGTTATAGTTATCAACCCCTATTGTCATGTTTTCACCTGTGTTGGTATTGATTACCCATTTATCAACAGGTGAGGTAATTTCTACACCAGAACAAGCCGCCTGGAAATGAGCAGATATTGAAACACTGTCGGCAATATCATCTAAATCACCAGTAGGATCAAATTGACATACCGAATGAAGAATTAATGTAACATCCTCATAGTCGAATACATCAGGTTTTGTCATGCCTAGTGTTACCGTTTTAGTAGTTGTACTTTCGGCAGGAACAAGTATCATTCGTCCGTTTCCAATTGGTGTTCCATCTAATAATATTTTTGCACCATCCGGATTGCTTTCATCATCAACCTCTAGTAAAAACCAACTATCGTCTCCAGTTTGGCTTTCGTTTTTCAGATAAAGTGTGTAAACACCAGCCTGATCTTCAGGTATACCAGTTATAATTGCATTTTCTACATCAATAACCGGAACTTCGATTTGCATAGTTGCTTCACTTATGATTGTACCCGGATTATAATATTCGGTAACTATCTCACCTTCGTATGGACATGAGGTTTGTCCACCTCTACTATAAAATACAGCCCCGGTTGGTGTTTTAGGTTCTTTTACATCAACGCTGATATAATCACCTCCTTCGGTTTCCTGAAGTGTATAACTTACATTTGTTGTTGAGGTGGTTGTGGTACCATCTTCTTCGGTATTTGTATAGGAATAACTTTCCTCAATATCCACTTTCAATCCAAACTTATTGAAATTAAAGCCGGTTTCATACTCCAGAGTAGGAGATATCACAAACTCAAAGGATGAAACTTCTTCTTGTTCAGCTTCTACTTCTAAAGATTTTTCATAAGTTACTCCGGCATCAAATGATAAGTTTTCTACCAGTTTAGCTTCTGCTTTATCACGTTCGTTTTGAGCCAGAACTTTTTCCCAACCTTTAATTTGCTGGTTGAATACATGCACAGAATCAACAAAAAGACTATCATCTGGCCATGATACAGGAATATTAATGGTGTAAGAGTCTCCAACCAATTGATTTTGCGTATGACTGATTGTATCGTTGTTATCTCTACCATAATCTTCATCATCAGTAGGCAATGCAGATACATAAACATTGTCGCCCCTGGTTAGGAAATTATTTCTTAGCATTTCCAGATTTGGAATCAGGTAGTTTACAATATGATTTTGGCTATACATAAAGGCTGTACCAAATTCTGGATTAAAACGAACACCTACCTTTGTTCCTACTCTGTAGCCATCTACTTCTGGTCCAAAACAATTACCATCACAGTCTTCTGTTTTTACCAGCTGAATAAACCTGGATTGACCATATACAATATTGGTGGAATGTCCAATAAATACATCACCCATAGCACCTACATAATCCGGACTGTCACTTGTACTCCATGCTTTTGTAGTAGTGGTGGTTGATGTAGTTGTATTTTCGTTTAACCATGTTTCTTCATGTTCTAATCCAACAGTAATGTCATTGTTATACTCTGTTTCGGTTATTACACCGGCACCAATTCCTGCCCATACTTTTACTGTAGCTCCTAATTGGAGTGTAAGTTCTTCTGTACCCGATTCGTTATGAGAAATGGAGGTCGTTGTAGTTTTTGATATGCTTTGCCCTTGTTCAAGGGTGGCAGAACTACCCGAACCAGGTGGATCACGCAATATCATATCTACTTTGTTAGGACCGTTGGTTACAAAATTGTTTCCGGTTGGTAATCCACCAAATACATATCCTTTAAAGTAATCATCGTTATATTTCCATTCGGTGGCAATAGATCCATTGTCACCTGTAAACACAGTTATGTTCATTGTTTTCACATAGCTTTCGTCTCCATTTTCGCTGATGTTTGGTAAACCGGCAGTAAATGAATAGTTGGCTTCTCCTTGGCTGTCAAGAGCCAATTGAACTTTTGAATCATTTATTGCCAGGGAGTTAACTACTTCGGCTTTGCCATCAGTAACAGGAACATCATCTACTGCATCATCTTGATTTGCGTTAACATATCGTTCGTAAACAGAAATCTTAAGATTATACTTTGTCCTTTGGTTGAAAACAGGGAAGGCAGTGAGTGGATCATTATTATCATCCACCAATGTAATAGTATCTTCTTTTTCAATTAGCTCTGTTTCCCAGAAAGCTTTTGAACGATCCTTTTTAGTTACACTTACAGTAGGAGATGTGCGATATATGAAATCTTTACGCTGTTGATAATTAACACTATCAATTCTTGTTTCATCTACTACGTCTCCATTAGGCATAATAATTTGGCCTATTACGGTTGTATCAGAAATGCTTTGCCATATAAATGCATTAGAGATGTCAAGGCTGGTGTGGAATTCTTCTCCAAAAGTATAATTTCCAGCAGTTACAGATGTAATGTTATATACTTCAGGTAGTAAATAAGCAGTAAATTCACCAGTTGATTCATCTGGGTTAATTTCGATACTAACTGTATTGATATCGAAGTTAGTAGTGCCACTACTAGCATCTTCGCCACCTTTTATGTAACTATTGTCCCAACTACCTGTATTGCCATCAGCATTATCAGTAAGATCATAACCTTTTTCGGTAGTTAAAGTAATGGTTGCGTTACCAATATTGTTGGTTGATTTACCAAAACCAAGTTTTTTTGCTTCTTGTACAGGACCTCCAACAACGCGTCCGATAACTTTTACAAGTGTAGTATCTATAAACTCAAGTCCTGATATAGCTTCCTGGAAGTCAAAATACGAATCTGCCTCAGGAGGGAATCTTCCAAAATCATCAAAATCATGTCCTTGTTTAGTAACGCTAATGTAGTGCTGACCAATGGGTACATCAATAGAGAAGTTACCATAACGGTCGGTAGTAATAGCCGAACCATCGCTATCAACGGCTGTTTTTCCATCTACCTTAATAAATACATCTTCAACAGGAAAATAGGTGTCGCGATATCTTATACTACCAGTTACCCTGAATGATGCCACATCGGTAAAATTGATGTTGTTGTGCGTTACATCATTTTCGTTAATATAAAGCAGTGTTTGAGTTGGCTCAAACTGGTGACTGCTTAACATTGGTGTAATGGTGTATGTTGAACCATCTGTAGCAAATGGAATACCAGTGATAATATAATTACCTTCACTATCAGTTACGCCCTTATGAGAAAGCTGCTCACGTAAAGGTACTTTATCAACCCATTGCACATTATGTGCTCCTCCATGGTTTTCATAAAAGTTATAACCAGATCGTGCTATGTCAAAAATAAGGTCTCCCGTAGCTTCATCTAACCTGTAATATGCACTTAAATATTTTTGAGTACCATCAATATATAAGCCATAACTGTCGAATATAGTAGCACTATCCAAAGCCGAATACCATATTCTTAATTCGTCCATGGTACCTTTATAATGACTGGTAATGTAGTTGCTGTCAAAACCAAATAAAAGATCATTGTCTTCTGCAGGAGGATCGCTGCTAACTGCCATTTCTTCCATCCAATAGGTTTCGTTATCGTATATAATGTAGAGTTTTGCAATATTATTAGCGTAAGTAGCCGCTACATGGAAGAATGTATCAGGTTTTTCTGTAAAGTTTGCTGTTAGTGTAGTTGTTCCTCCAATAGTAAAATTAATTTGGTTTTGCTGATGCATAATTTCATACTGCGATCCTTTGCTAAATAAGCATGTAGAGCTTGTACCATCGGGTAAAAACCAACCCTGGAAAGTAAAGGCAGTATCCAGGTTAAATTTATCATTGTCGTTATAGGGGACAGATAGATAAGAATCTACACCATTTAGGTAAGCACCGCTACCGCCAAAAGCATCTTCTGTTTCGGCAATTACTTTAACTCCTTCAACAGCAGTTCCACCCTCATAAGTTATTCTACCACTTACTGTAGCAGTAGGGATTCTGAATCCAATACCTTCTATATAATCAATGTATGGTTCTACAAAATCGGAAGTGATACCTTCTGCAAAGAGAGTATACTTATATATTTGATTGGATTCAGCATACTCATCTTTCCAAGAACGTTCATCGGCAGAAATAGATGCAACTAATGTAGAATCTCCTTCTGTGTTATATTCTTTCCTGTATATTTTAAATCGGGTAATGTTACTTGCATTTGCGTTAACATCCCATTTTAATTCTACAAAATTGGCATAATAGCCTTTCGAGGCAAAAAGATCTTCGGTGAATGTGAGATCTATATAAAGTATGTCGAATTTAAAACCACACATCACCTTGTAGTCAGATACATCTTTATGTTCTGTAGCTACTACCTGACCTCCGGCAAAAGGTGTTCTAACAGTTGCACCTGGAGGTGTTTTTATTCCATAATATCCTATGTTGTATGGTAACCTGTTTTGTCCGTACGATAAGCAAACGTACAGCAAGGCCACACAGATTAGTAATAATCTTCTCATAATTAATTATTTAATATTATTACTAGTATTTTACAATGTACTCAACGAATACGTTGCGAGGACGGGTTTCGTGTCCTCCTGAATGATCAACAGTTACAGTGATAGCAGGAGTTTGGGAGTCAGTATTTCTTGTTTTGTTATAGTCGCCGTTATCGTGATCACTGTCACCCGAACCATACTGATGTGGCCCATCACCTCCTGATTCAGAGTAATAAGTATCTTTATAACTATGACTGTGACTTTCTTGAGATCCGTGTGCACCGTGATTGTGAGATGCATAAGTGTCAGATTGGTAGGAGCCTACATTATCTCCGGTGTTACCTCCAGTATGAATACGACCTCTGGATCCTCTGTCTGGATCGAGATTTCTTCCATGATCTACTCCTCTCATAAATACCCCTCTTAGGTCAGGTAAATTAAAATGTGATCCTGAATGTCCCCAGGCATTTCCAATTACATCATATAACTGTGGATAGTCGCTAATTAATACACTTGCTCCATTACAAGCCAACCAGCCATGAGGTACTTTATCCAATGTTCCGGCAAATGGCATAATGGATCCTACTGGTACCCCATTGGCCGCATTACGAGCATAAGGCACTGATAATAATGCAGCGTCGCTAATGGTAGTATATACACCTTCGGATGTTTTTTTAACCTCAACTTTTAACTTATAGTTGTATCTATTAAAATTCAGTTTTTTAAAATCGATTGGAGTAATAGAGCCTATTTCTTCTGTAAATACACCATAGGCATCAGTTGTTGTTGTATGCGTTTCGGTGTATTCAACACTTTGTCCAGCCTGGTACAACGAAAACCTTACATTAATGCTTTCGCTACCAAGAGCTTTGCCTTCAGAATCTACAGCATATCCTTGAAAGCTAAATGATTTGTCATCTGTTTGGGCTTGTAATGATCCTAAAACCAATACAGTAATTGTAAAAATTAGAAGAACTGACTTTTTCATTTTAAGAAACGTTTTTATTGAATGTTTAATATTTTAGATTATTAGAGGGAATATTAAATTTGATACAATGTATTTATTTATCAATAAAAAATATTGTATTTAATAGATTATTTCTTCAATTTGAGAATATGGGGTTGGCTAAATTTTTGTTTAAAGAAGCGATATTGAGAAGTCAATTGATGACATTATAAGTATACTTAAAAACATTACCTAATTTTACTTTTCTAATATCGCTTCTTTTTTCACCTCACTTCACACTCACGCTTGGGGGTATGGTTAACATTTTCACACTTAACGCAATATTAGTTTTTATCAGTTGAGGTTTTTTTAGTTTTAGTATTAGTCTTTTTCTTTTTTTGAGCATCTGAATTCACAAAGCTTTTTAATGCATTCGACTGATCATTCAGTTCCTTTTTAAGCTTTTCTATTTTATCGTTAATCTTGCTCATTGTATTCAATTTAGGTATTGCAAAGATGTGAGCTTATTGATAAATAATAAAGTAAATCAGGTTAACATGAGGTAACGGTTTTTCAAAAAGAGGTTAACAAAAGGTAACAGTGTAATGAAAACTACAAACCAATTATAACTACGTACAATTTAATTGCAATCCTTTTTTTGGGTATTTGATATTCTTGATAAAACCCATTCGCGAGCCTCTTTCAATTGATAAAAATAAGTTGATTTTCCATTGTCTTTTTCTAAATTAAGTATATCAGGATTTATGTTGTTATTGATTAGAAAAATAATTTTGTAAGCTCGATTCCAGCGATTAAATTTTCTTAAAATAGAAAAGAACATACCAAACAAATTCTTATTTACTTTTAATTCAGTAACGTTTTTAAAGTCAATGATTAAGTAATGTATATTGTCGCATTCAATTTTTCCAGATATCTCACTATTCGCATAAATTAAATCAGGCATAGTTATAACACCTGAACAGTTTAAAATTACGCCATCTTTTTCCCAAGTTATTTTAAATGCCATAGTATTGGTTAAGTAATTATAAATCGTTAATTACACTATTTGTTTGTGTTTGTGTATATCTTATTCAGATAAAGCCTAAGTGTGTTGATTTACATTACAAAGATGAGTGATGTAAAAAAACTAAGTAAGAAAAACAGGTTAACATGAGGTAACAAAAAATATAGATAGGGTTAACAAAAGGTAACAGTTTGGTCTTGCTAAAACTAAAAAAGGTTGACTTAACCATTTTTCTTAGCAAACCATTATTAGGAATATTCCAAACATGTACTTCTTGTTAATGCCCATTCTTTGGCTTCTCTCAATTGATAAAAATAAGTTGATTTTCCATTCTCTTCTTCTAAGTTTAATATTTCAGGATTTAAAAGTTTATTAATCAAAAAGACAATTTTATAGGATCTATTCCATCGGTTAATTTTTCGTAAGAATGACAGTAGTTTTCCGAACAATTCTTTATTAATTTTTAAATCCGTAACTTTTTAAAGTCAAGAATTATATATTGTAACTCATCACATTCGACTTGTCCCGATATTTTGCAATTTGCATCAATAAGATCAAGCATTGTAACTGTTTCAGAGCAATGCAAAATTACACCATGTTTTTCCCAAGTTATTTTAAATGCCATATCAATTTCAATTAGTGTAGTAGGTTATTAATATTCTGATAACTATTACAAATTTCGAGGATAAATGGAAAAAAAGTAAGAAAAACGGGTTAACGTTAGGTAACAATTAAAACAGATAGGGTTAACAAAAGGTTAACACGTATTTTGTTTATGTAGAAATATATATCCAGACTAATACCACTTTTGTTGTTAATTGAAATATAGAATATGAAGAAAGAGTGATTATGTTTTTGATTTTTAGTGAATTAAATCTGTTGTTTAATAGGGGGGAGATGAAATGTAGTAAACAAAGCAACAACTGTCAAACGTTCAGACAGAAGGGACCAATCTTTAACCAAACCTAACTCTAAACTATGAGTTGGCGCAAAACTAGTATTTTATTTTTAAGTCAAGGAGTGTTTTTATTTAGAAACTGTTTAAATTTTGTTTTTGTGAGTTATTTTGAGAGAATTAAGTTCTCAGATGAGCCAAAATTGATGCGAATAGCATCGCTATTTAAAGAAATTTTGCAGAAATATGAGGGCTTAAGTCGCCAAAATAAACCGAAGGATAAAACTTAAACAGTTTCTTATATTCCTGAAAGAAATGTAGTAAGATCCATATTCTTTTCAAGATCAAGTTTTTTACGCAGTCTTGAGCGACCAACCTTTACACTTTCTACTGTTTGGAATGTTGCTGCTGCTATATCTTTAGAGTTCATGCCCAATCTTAAAAATGTAGCCAAGCGAAGCTCAGTATTTGTTAATTGAGGATATTTGCGCGATAGATTTTGTTGAAAACCTGAATGTACACGTTGAAAATAAATTTCGAAACGTTGCCATGAATCTTCTTTAACTTTTGAATCTATTGAATTAATTACATTATCTATTGAATTTAAAGCAATTTTCTGATCATTAATATTGTTTGATACATTTTGAATATCTTCGATTAGCTTTATAAGGAATTCATTGTTTTGTACTAGGTACATTGAGTTTTCAGCAAGTTCCCTGTTTTTTTGTTCCAGTATCTGCGACTGATAATCAGAAATCTTTAGGATGGACTGAGTTCTGGCTATTAACTCAACAGGATCAATTGGTTTACGAATATAATCAGATGCTCCGGCTTCTAATGCTGTTTGTAGATTTTCAGGAGTTGTCATTACTCCTGAACACATAATCACAGGTATATCGCAAACATCGCTTTGGGATTTTAACGTTTGAATTAACTCAATGCCCGACATCCCTGGCATTTCCCAATCTGTAATGATAAGATCAGGGCACTCATTTTTAATTATATCCAGAGCGGTTTTAGGTCTGGTAGTGCGTAAGATATCATATGGCGAATCAAATCTTTCAAAAATATCAACAATGGTATCCAAGTAATTAATTTGATCGTCAACGATAAGTATCTTTTTAATTTGCATCATAATTTTGAATATTCTATCCTGAGTGCCTTTAGTTAAAATTGATTATAGATATTTGATTAAATTTTACTCTAAATTATAATAACATAAAGTCAATATTCCATTTGTTTTCGACATATGATAAAGCGTTTTTAATATATGAATTACGAAATTTTTGGTTCTTTTTTTTCAGTTGCTTTATAAATTCTGTATTGCTCATGCGGTCTCCAGTTCGAAAAATATTTTACAAGCTTTCTACTTTAAACTTTACTAACTATTTAAAAACTCATTCCTCACTTTTAATTTGATTTAAAAGATCGTCGAAAGTTATTTGATCTTCAGTGTGTATAGCCCTTTCGATATGTATTTTCCACAATTTAATGTTTTCGTTCAAATTGTCGTCTATGTTTGCTAATATTTTTCTTAGCTTACTTATTTCGTAAATTTTTGTATTTTTTAGTTGTATTAAGCTTTTATTGATTTGCAGAAATTCTTCTTTTGATAATCTTGTTAACATTTTATTTTCACTAATTTCTATAGTGTTGTAATTAGGATTGTAATTTGATTGATCAGTATTTAATGTAAACCAGAAACATGAGCCTTTGTCAATTTCGCTTTTTACACCAATTTCTCCTCCATGTGCTTCAACAGCAATTTTACAAAAAGCTAGTCCCAAACCTGTAGACTGTATTGTTCCAGAATCTTTTGCCTGTTGTTGGGCAAATCTTTCAAAAATTTTTGTTTGCGCAGTTTTGGGAATACCAGGACCATTATCTTGTATTTCTATGTGTATTTTTGATTGATCTGTAATCTTTATAGAACGTAAACTAATTTTATCATTAATAGGGGAGAATTTTATAGCATTAGTAAGCAAATTAACTAATACTCGATGTAGAACTTCTTTATCCGCAGGAATAGTTAATTGACTATTAATCTCTGATAATACTTCAATGTTCTTTTCTTCTCTTAGGAAAGAGACTTCTTCTAAAGCCCTTACAATAATTGAATTAATGTTCTCTTGTTGTATATTAATCTTCATAGTTTTATTTTTATATTTCTGAAGATCTAATATGTTCAATGCCAGGTTAAGCATTTGTTTTCCAGAACTTTTTACCCTGTTATAGTATTGATTATCAATTGTAGGATTTGAATTAAGGATAGTATTGAGCGGATTCTTTAAGTCGTGAACAATCATCCCCATCATGGCTTCTTTAAACTGATCCAGTTCTATCAAGGTTTCATTAGCTGTTTTTAATTCATCATTTTGAGAAAGGATGAGCTCCTGTTGATCTTGTATCTCTTTATTAAGTTTAGCAAGTACTTTATTTTTTTTATGGTTTTTTCTAAATCCATTCAAAATAAGAACTGATACAATGAGTAAAAATACGAAACCTGCCAAAAAGGTATTTCTCAGGACTATTTGTTTGTTTTTTTCCTGCTTTGCAATTAGTTCCTTTTTTTCTTGCTCCAATTTAATGGCTTGTTTCTCTTTATCAAATTGATACTGATAAGAAAGCCCAGTCATTTTTTGTATCTTTTCTTTATTAAATAGGCTATCATTTAGTTCTTTATAAGCTTTGTGGTGTTCATATGCATTTTTATAATTCCCTAGTTTAGCATATATCTCTGCAAGGAGTCCACTTACTTCTTTATCCTCCTCAAAGAAATTCTGTTCTTTAGCAATTTCATGACTTTTTAATCCATACTCTAGTGCTGTTTTATAATTATTGGTTTTTTGATAAACTTTGGCTATGCTTAACTTTATACTACAAATAGAATGCTTATCACCCATCTCATTGGCAATTTTTAATGCTTCCCATAGATATTTAAAGGAGGTTTTATAATCTCCTTCATAGCTATATATATTACCTATTCCTTGCAATGATGAATTAAGGGCATCTCTGTTTTTACTTTGTTTTGCTAACTCACTTCCTTTTTTATAATATTCTAGTGCCTCAGAGTATTTTTTCTCTTCCTCATAGATGTTTCCAATATTAGAGAATGTGTATGCTATTCCCCCGATATTACCAATTTTTTCTTCGAGTATTAAGGATTGTAAAAGGTAATCTATCGATTCAGTGAAATTTTCCTGTTGGTATTCCACATAAGCTAAATTGTTTAAAGCGGATGCTGCATATCTTTCATACCCATCTTTTTCGGCAAAGGAAAGTGATGTTTGGAAATATTCCATTGCTTTTGGATTATTTCCTTTAATAAGATAACAAGTACCAATGCTATTGTTAGCCAACATTATTCCAACAGAGTCTTTAATATCCTTTGAAATACTTAAAGACAATTGATGATTTTCAATTGCTTTAGAAAAATCACCTTGATTGCTATATACTATTCCCTTGTTTAAATAGCATCTGGATTTACTTACTTCATATTCATTTTTAATAGCAATTTCCAATGCTTTATCAAAGTATTCTAAAGCTTTTTCGTACTTCCCGGTTCTAGATGTTACAATACCTATATGACGTAATGAATTTGTCTTTCTCGCCATATCATTTATTTCATTGGCACATTCCAATGCTTCTTCTGCATACTTAAGTGCTTTAGTAGGATCAATTGATTGTAATTTATATGCAAGATCATTCAATAATTTTATTCTAATAGTATCAATATCAGTACGTTCTTTTAAAAGGTTTTCGATACTATCAATATAGTGTAGTTGAGAGTTCAGTAAAAATGAGTTTATTAGCAAAAAAACTAAAAGTATATTTTTTTTCATGCATCTAATATTTATAATGTAATGGTGCATTATTAACCCAAGAGAATTCACACCTTATCTAATCCTCTGTACAATAAAATCTTTGAAATGGTTTGCTTTGTGATATTTGGTTGTATTATTTAATATCAAGATATCTTTATAATGGTGAACAAATTACCGATTGTAACCAAAAGATTTCAGATAAGCAATTATAAACCTATTTTACTAATAAATAAGAGTGCTAAATGTAATTGTAGAGGTAAATTATCAAAAAAATATACTTATTCATTTATTTTGACTATTCAGGTCACTTAGTGGTATGGAGCAAGGAAAATTGAAGAATAATAAAGTAAAAGTGTGTAGTAACTAAAAAACATACTCTATATCTTTTTTTCATTCGGATTAGATCTATTATATTTTTTTAGTTACTACTCCTTTAATTTAATAGTTTACAGAAGTCAATAAGTGATTGATTAGTAGTGCTTTGATAGAAGGGGCGATTTTATGCTTAAGGATAAGATATTAAGCAACTTGTGATTAGATCTTTTGCCTAAAATCGAATATATTGTTAACTGAATAGATACTTAATACTTTATTATAAACTCAACATTTGCATTGCGAGGACGAGTTTCATTTCCTCCAGAATGAGTTACTGTTACCGAGATAGAGGGGGTTTGATAGTCGGTATTTCTTGTTTTGTTCCAGTCTTCGTTATCAGCGTCAGTAGAATGTGATCCATCTACATTTTGCTGTGTGAGTTTATCATCATTCTCTCTATAATATGTATCTGTATAACTATGGCGGTGGTGTTCCTGTGTAGCACTGGCTCCATGACTATGTGATTGATATGTATAGCTTTGGTAAGAACCTACATTATCTCCAGAGTTACCTCCGCTTTTCATATGACCTCTTCCACCTCTGTCTGGATCCTGGCCTCTTCCATGGTCAACACCTCTAAGAAATAAACCTCTTAGGTCGGGTAAATTAAAATGAGTACCCGAATGTCCCCAGGCATTTCCTATAGCAGCATATAATTGTGGATAATTGCTAATTAATACGCTAGATCCATTACAAGGTAACCAACCATCAGGTACATTACTTAAACTTCCTCCAAAAGGTAGAATAGCACCTACGGGAACTCCATTAGCTGCGCAACGGGCATAAGGAACAGCTAATAATTCGGCATCACTAACAGTTGTGTATACTCCTTCTGAGGTTTTTTTAACTTCAACTTTTAGTTTGTAGTTGGTGTTAATGAAGTTTAACTTTTTGAAATCTACCGGTGTTATTGATCCAATCTGTTCTGCAAAAACTCCGTATGCATCGGTAAATGTAGTATGAGTCTCAGTATATTCAATATTTCCACCTTCTGGATATAACGATAATTTTACGTTGATACTTTCGCTTCCAAGCGCCTTGCCTTCAGAATCAATAGCATAACCTTGAAAGCTCAATGTTTTGTCATTAGTTTGAGAAGAAATTGTTCCTATTATTAATAAAAATAAAGAAACAATGATTAAAACTGATTTTTTTCATAATGCATAAATTTTAATAGGTAAAATGATTTTTTAATAGAATTACATATAGATACATCATAAAATAAAATACGTAATAGTTTTTGATTTTTAAATTATAGACTTGTTGTTAAACAATTGACTTGATATCCTATAAAACCTTAGGACTTATATCTTATTGGAAACAGGGTTTATAAGGTGATGGATTGAAATTAAATGTTTAGTAATTAGTGTAAGAAGGAAATTATTATACTTAATTATCAATCTAATAAAATACATATTATATTAAAATGTAGATTTTATATAGAGTAGTAACGGAATACTTATTAAACACTCTTTCTTAACTTAGTTTTCGTTACTACTCTATTATTTACCTCATTTTACACTAACGGTTCTAATATAAATGTTAACGTTTGATTACTTTGTAAACTTTATTAATGTTCTCTATTTTAATAAAGTACACTCCGTCTTCGAATCCTTTAAATTCGATAAACTCGTTTGTATAAGCGCTTATACAAAATTTTCCAGTTACATCAAATATTTTAACTTTCAATTGTTCAGGAGCTTCAACTTTTAGATAATCTTTAAAAGGATTAGGATAAATAGAAATACCTTTTATCACTTCATTACTCATATTAGTAGCTAGTAGAACCTCCATAGTTCCATCTTCAAGGATTAAATCATAATTATTATCACTACCACCAGCAAGTGTAATAGGGTAATATCCATAGTTGCTAAATGATGTTGCAGTTGTAGAGATAGAAGGTAGAAAATCAATATCTGACTGATTGTCACTGTTTGCAAAACCATCAAACGACATGGTTAACTCAGGTACATCATCTCCTTCACTCATTTGTAAATCGTCTGCTGTTACTGTAAGTTCAGCTTTTGACACTGTTGCTTCTAAAGTTATTGTTGCGATAGCAGAATCGGAGTATATTTGCAGATTTTCGAAATGAGAACCGGCATCAATAGTTATGGAAGGTTTAAAATATGCAGTTGTGCTACCTGCTTCGGCGGTTTCCGCAGTTACAGTAAAACTTGATTCATAGGTAAGATCATCAGAAGAAACCAGAAAGCCGTTCGGAGCATAAACAGTTACATCTTCCCCCAATCTGCTAGCAGTAAAGGTACAGCTTTGTGAGGTGTAGCTATCAAACCCGTAGGTTCCTGAAAATGCTGTTGGTGAACCTGTAACCTCTATATCTGCCAAATTATAATAGGAGATATGCCCCATAGGAACCCCATTGTTATTACTAGTAAATGATCCACCAACCCATAAGTTTGATTTATTTTTAGCCATAGTATAAACTGGGGTATTACAATCATCAGCTAAACCGCCCCCTAATTGGCTTACACCATCAGCATTCCATAAATAAAGATCACCTGCACTAAAGAATATATCATCTCCATCAATTAATACAGATTCTCCATTACGGTAACAATGTTCATCTCCAGCACCAACCCATTCTGTTCCATTATACATAGCAATATAATCAATAAGATTATCACCAGCATTAAGATTTTGGAACTTTCCAGTTATAACAATAGTGTCACCTTTAACCTGTAAATCATTTACACCTGTAGCACCCCAATAGAAAGTATTAAGGTTTTGAAACGTTGTTCCATCCCAAAGTGCTAAACAATCATTGTGTCCGTTTCCACCTGCATCAGTAAAATCACCTCCAATATAAACCTCGTCCTCTGCTACAACATCTATTGCTTTAATTGTACCATTTACTGTTACATATGATACTTCGCTCCAATTAGTACCATCCCATTTTGCCATATAATCGGCATTTTCTATACCTGCTGCATCAGTAAAATCACCTGCAATGTATAAAGATGTTCCGAATGTATCCAAATCATAAATAGTGGCATTTTCAAAAGAAATACCCCCCACTGATTCCCATTCAAGACCTCCCCAAACAGCAAGATGGTCAGCATTTGGGTCACCACCTGCATCAGTAAAATCACCTGCAATGTACAATTTATCGTCAGCGTGAACTATATCTGTTACCCTACCATTTAATGGTTCACCGATTATTGATTCATAGCTTACTCCATTCCAATATAAAAAATAGTCTGCATTAGGATCACCAAATGCGTTAGTAAAGTCTCCACCAATAAAAGGCACATTATTCTTTATACTAATACAATTAATATTTGCATCGAACCCTATCCCATTATTATCATACATAGCACTCCACTCACCATCTTTGTATTCCCCAAAGTACCTAAAGTTTTCTTCACCATCTGCATTATCAAAAGAAGAACAGGTTAATATTGTACCATCTTCTTTAACAGCCATTGCACTTCCATAAAAATTATTATCTAAACCATCAAAGAGAGGTGTAACAGTTTGCCAACTACCATCCTTTAATTTTCCAAAACCATAATGTTTGTTGCCCGAAGAACCAAAAGTGACCCAACCTACTGCATAAATAGCATCGTCACTAAGAAAAATATTGTAAACACCGCCATCTCCACTTTCTATTTCGTCAACAGGCCCAACAGGAGAAAAAATTCCTGTTTTAGGATCGTATGCTGCAAAATATTTAATATCAGTATCTCCATTTATATCAGGAAATTCACCCCCTAGATAAAGATTGCCACCTCTTGTTTCTAAATCGTTGATGCTAAAATTCCAATGTGTAGTTGTGCCAATTCTATGCCACGAATTATCATCAGGACTGTATGAGGCTAAACCTTTATACTCAGTTTCCCCTATTTTCCAATATCTTCCAGATATGTAAAGAGAGTCCCCTATTGCTACCATATCTTGAACTGATCCAGTTGGGCACATGGCATCGTTTAATGCAGACCAAGTATTGGTTTTTGTATTCCATTTAGCTACTCCGTTTGTGTTTTCAATACCACCTGCATCAGTAAAGTTCCCTCCAATATAAAGGTCATCTCCATGTTGTAACAGGGTATAAACTGTTTCTCCCCCAACCATATTTTCGAAAGTTAAATCACCTGCACCATTGTTGTCAACATCAATTAATGCAGACCACTTTTGAGTATCAAAGTGATAAACTGCCAATTGGTCAGCGGCACCATCTCCACCTGCATTTTCAAAATTTCCACAAGCAATAATGGAATCCTCTGTTATGATCATATCCCAAATGCTTGCTGCATCATCATTTTCAATAATTCCCTTTGCTATCGGTTCCCAACTAGTGCCATCCCATTTCATCAAGCAGTTGTAATTTTCATCGCCATTAAGTCCACCCCAATTTCCACATATATATACATCATCTCCAAAGATTTTTATTTCACGTACACCATCTCCATCAAACCCCGCACTGGAATAAAAATCTTTGCTCCATTTATCTTCGGATGGGGTTTGTGCAGTAATGCTTTGGTCTATTAAAAGGTATGCACCTAATACCAATAGTTTTAATGTAAGTTTATAAATCCAATTGGATTTTAACTCTAATGTTAATTGTAAATACTTTGTGTTCATAATTACTATTTTTATTTATTATTCTTTTTTTTAAATTATTGTAGTAGGCAATTAGTTTTTTTCTTTCATGGAAGAAGTATTTGACATTGTCTTTTTAGTTTGGTTTTGCTTGGAGATTTTTCTATTTTTATTTGTCTCATAAATAACTATATCTTTAAGTACTTTAGAATGTTCGTTGATGTCTTTCCGAAGTTTTTCTATTTTATTTTTCAGGTTGCTCATGTGTTATGTTTTGTTAGTACAAAGATGAGAACTGTCTAAAAAAAAAATATAAATAACAGGGGTAACAGGAAGTGACAATAAATGGAAGAGGGGTAAACAAAAGGTGACATATTGGGTAAAGGAGAAGAAAAGGTAGAGCTTCAGTAGTAATTTTCTGTTGCTACAAGGGTGTTGAGTAAGGTTAGGGATTGTTAAAATATTTGAAAAATATCAGCTATAAACAAAGTTATGGAGTGGTTTCTTTATTACAGGGCGAGTTAGTAATACTAAATTTTATAATATATTAGTATAGCTTGATTTACATTACGATCTAAAAGCAATCTTAATTTATGCAATCTGTCAATTAATATCATCGGGATATTGGTGTTAATTAAAATCCAGACAGGAAGGTTGTTAGATCAACTGATTGCTCCAGTTTTATTTTTTTTCTAAGTCGTGAACGGCCAACCTTAATACTATCTAAAGTTTGAAAAGTAGCAGCTGCTATGTCTTTGGAACTCATTCCTAACCTAAGGAAAGTTGCTAATCGAAGCTCTGTTTTGGTGAGATTAGGGAATTGTCTTGTCAGATTTTTTTGAAAATCTGCATATACTCGTTGAAAATAAATTTCAAATCTATGCCAGGAATCTTCTCTTACTTTATTGTTGATTGTATCTAATACTTTTTCAGATAATTCAAGTGCTTCGGGCTTGTCACTAATATGGTCCATGATTTCCTCAATATTGCCCACCATTTTAAGGATAAATTCATTGTTTTGAACGAGGTACATGGAGTTTTCTACTAACTCTTTATTCTTTTGTTCTAATAATTGTTTTTGATAATCAGTTATTTTTAATATGGATTGAGTTCGTGCTATTAACTCCACTGGATCAATCGGTTTTCGGATATAGTCATTAGCACCTGCCATTAAAGCAGTTTCCAGGTGTTCAGGATTGGTCATTACTCCGGTACTCATAATTACAGGTATATCGCAAGTATCACCTTTTGCCTTTAAGCATTTAATCAACTCAATACCTGACATATCTGGCATTTCCCAATCTGTGATTATCAGATCTGGTTTTTCTTCCTCAGCAATCATAAGAGCTGTCTGTGGTTTGGTGGTTTTTAATATTTCATACTCACAGTTATTTTCTTTAAAAATAGTAAATATGGTATCCAGATAATTGATTTGATCATCCAGAATTAATATTTTTTTTCTTGCATTCATAATAGTTTGTTAAGTTTTTGTAATGTGTTGAATTTTAGGAAAATGAAATATTGGATTCAATTTGGTTATGCGTTAATTTTAAGCTTCTTGTAAATCAGTCTCATGTCTTTTGTCTAAAATCTAACGATCTATTGAATATATTAAGCCATAACAATTATAATAAATCTCTATTATTAATCAATAATAGAAAGGTTTTTTGGTCTTCTGTCCTAATGGCTTTCTCCATTACTTCTTTCCATTTTTTCATATTTTCACTAACAGTTTCGTCAATGTCTTCTAAAATTGTATTTAAGCGGCTCATTTGGTAAATTTTAGTATCCTTGAGTTGATCCAGGCTGTCGTTGATTTGCAGAATTTCTTCCTGGGTTAGTTGAGGTAGGGATAAGTTTTTGTTAATCAAGAAATTGTTTTGATTAAAAATAGTGTCGCTAATATTTGACATTGGTATAGTAAACCAAAAGCATGCACCTTTTCCAACTTCACTTTCTACACCAATTTTTCCATCATGTGCTTCAACTGCCATTTTACAAAATGCTAACCCTAAACCTGTAGATTGTATTTCTCCTGATTCTTTTGCTCGTTGTTGTGCAAATCGATCAAATATTTTTGATTGCTCAGATTTAGGAATGCCAGTTCCATTATCATGTATTTCTATGCGTATTTTTGACTGGTCCATATTTTCTATAACCCTTACTGTTATTACATCATTATTAGGGGAGTATTTTATAGCATTGGTAAGAAGATTGACAAGTATTCTTTTCAGTACTTCTTTTTCAGTAAGTACTTTAAACTGATGTTTCACTTCGGTTTGCAGTTGAATATTCTTTTCTTCACACAAAAGTTTTACTTCTTCCATACATTGTTTTATCACAAAATTCAACTCTTCTTCTCGAAGATCAACTAACATGGTACTGTTCTCATATTTTTGTAAATCCAGAATATTTAAAACCAGATTTAACATTTGTTTTCCTGCACTCCTAATCTTTTGTGTAAAATTTGTGGTATTAGATGATGCATGAATGATAGTATTCAAAGGATTTTTTAAATCGTGTACAATCATACCAGTCATGGCTTCTTTAAATTGGTCTAGTTCAATTAATCGTTCATTGGTTGTGGTTAATTCCTCGTTTTGAGAAAGAATGAGTTCTTTTTGTGTTTTAATCTCATTATTAAGCTTTGCAAGTTTCTTGTTTCGTTTTTTATTTCTTCTAAATCCATTAAAAATAAGAATAGACACAACAAGAATAAATACAAAACCTACTATAAAAGCATTTTTTAGGACAACTTGCTTGTTTTTTTCTTTTTCGGCTATTAAACTTCTTTTTTCTTGTTCAAGTTCTATTTTTTGTATTTCATTTTGATGCTTTAATCCTAGTGTACTCCTTAAAATTGCATACGAGTTCTTTTTATTTACAGCACTATCAGAATATAATTGGTATTGTTTAAAATAAGATAGTGATTTTTTATAATCACCCAGTTTTTCATACGAATTGGCTAAACCTTTATAAGCATCCCGGATATTATAAAAGCTGTGAGCTTTATGAGCATTTTGCAGTGCCCAAGTAAAATATTCTTTTGCAGCTTTTAATTTTCCAATGTCAAAATAGAATTTTCCAATAGAGTTTAAAGTATTGGTGCACTTATTTTTATCTATAAATTTTAGCGATTCTTTATAATATTTTTCCGCCTTAGCAATATCTCCTATCTTATGATATGTATTGGCCATTTCTCTATATGTATGAGCTTTAATGCTTTTATCCAACTGTTTGTTGTTCACCTGTAGTGCTCTGTTACAAACCTTTAATGCTTGATCTAAGCTATCCATTTTATTGTAAATAGATGAAAGGTGATTTAAAGAAATAACTATCTCTCGTGGTCTATTAGTTTCATTGGCTATTTGTAGGCTTTTCTTTTCATAAGTAAGAGCTTCGGTTAATTTTTCTTGACGAAAAAATAAGTCGCTTATGCTATGATAGGCAATGGCTTCGGTTCTCTTGTTGTTTGATTTTTGAGAAAAGCGTACTGCTTCAATGTAACAATCAATGCCTTGTGAAAAATCTTCCAATTGCTTATAAATTGTACCTAAATTTCTATATGCTAAGGCACAATTTGCGAAGTCATTCACGCTTGCATACAATTCGATAGCTTTTTCGTATTTTTTAATAGCGTTAGAAAATTCGCCTTTTGCTCTTTGAATAATTGCCAAGTTAACATATGTAGCGGCTAAACCACCATTCTTTTTGCATTGGATAAACATTTCTTTAGCCTTTTCAAAAAAGTAAAGAGCACTATCGATTTTATTATTATAACGACAAATGCTTCCTAAATCGTTATAACATCTGGCTGAGCTATATGTATCTTTTAAATCGAGAAAGATGTCAAGAGATTGACTCATTTTAATTTGAGCAGAGTCAAGGTTTCTTGTCATGCGATAATAAGCACCTTGGAGAAAAAGAGCATTAGCTTCTCCTCGTTTATAGTTAATACTTTTAGAGAGGAAAAGTTCTTTATCCGCATAAAGCTTAAATGTATCAATATTAGTATTGTAATAACAAGCAGCCAGCTTGTAGTAAACATCAGCTTTAATTGTATCATGAACACTATTTGAGGTGATTATCTGCCTAAGGCTATCTATTTTATCACTTTTTGACTTACCATACATTAAAGAGGTGAATAAACTCAGGTAAATCATAATTATAAAATGAAATCTAACTTTGTCCATTTTCAAATATCTTGATTTATTCAAAACTATAGTTAATCAATGCGTTGAAATTTTCCTGATCCTCTGTCGATATTGCTTTTTCAACCATGTTTTTCCATTGCTTGATATTATCACTAACACCCTCATCTACTTCTTTTAAAATCGTTTTAAGTTTAGATATTTGATAAATCTTGGTGTTATTTAGTTTTTCAAGAGTTTTGCTAATTTGGTTAATTTCTTCTTTTGTTAATTTAGGTAAGTTAGAGCTTTCCTGTATTTTAATTGTATTGTGGTCGCTGTTGGAGATTGATTTATCGATGTCTAGGGTAAACCAAAAGCAAGAGCCATTATTAAGATCACTTTCTACCCCTATTTCACCACCATGTGCATCAACTGCCATTTTACAAAAGGCAAGTCCCAAACCTGTAGACTGTACGTGCCCGGAATCTTTTGCTTGTTGTTGAGCAAATCGTTCAAAAATATTCTTTTGTTCTTTTAAAGGTATTCCCATTCCATTGTCACATACTTCGATACGAATTCTTGATTGATGAGGGATTGTTACAGAGCGCAAATAAATTTTATCATTAATAGGAGAGTATTTTATGGCATTAGTGAGTAGATTTACTAATGCTCTGTGAATGATTTCTTTATCAGAAGAGATAGTCAACAGTTCATTAGTCTCGATTAAAATATCAATATTCTTTTCTTCGCAAAGAAAATTTACTTCTTCTATAGCCTTGTCGAAAATGTTACTCAGTTTTTCTTGTTGTATGTCAACCTTCATTGTACTGTTTTTATATTTCTGAAGATCCAATATGTTTAACACCAGGTTAAGCATTTGTTTTCCTGAGTTTTTAACTCTTTCGGGGAATTTACTATCAATAGAAGGATTTGAGTTGATGATAGTATTAAGCGGATTTTTTAAATCGTGAATAATCATACCGGTCATCACTTCTTTAAACTGATCCAATTCAATTAACCTTTCATTAGCAGTAGTTAACTCTTCATTTTGAGAAAGGATGAGTTCTTTTTGAGTCTCTATTTCGCTGTTAAGCTTAGCAAGTTCTTTATTCTTTTTTTGATTTTTTCTAAATCCAATGAATATGAGAACAGACACAACAAGTAAAAAAAGAAAACCAACAAAAAAGGAATTTCTTAGTGCAATTTGTTCGGCTTTTTCTTTTTCATGTTTTAATTCCTTTCTTTTTTGTTCTTCTTCGAGTACAGTCTTTTCCTTGTCAAATTTATATTGATATTCAAGATTAGCAATTTTACGTATATTTTTTTCATTAAAGATGCTGTCGTTTAACTCCTTGTAAAGTAAATAACTGTTGTAAGCTTCTTTAAAATTGTTCGATGATGCATAAATCTCTGAAAGTAGTTGATAGATATCCTTAGAATTTTCTAATAACACAAGCTCTTTAGCTATCTCTAACGCTTTATTTGAATAGGTTAAAGCCTTTTTAATTTTACCTATCTTAAAATATTGGATACCAAGGTTGTAAGATGCGACGCAAATTCCTTCTTTATCTCTTATTTCGTTACTTAAATTAAATGCTCTTTCTAATATTTTAATAGCTTTATGGTAGTTCTCTTGAGCTGAATGAATTTTACCTATGTTAATTAAAGAGCTTGGGATGGCAGCTTTATCACCAAGAGCTTCTTTTGACTTAAGTGAATATTGGAAATATTCAAAAGCGTTGTTATATTTTTTTAAATTTAAGTATACAGCACCTATATTTGAAAATGTTGATGCGATGCCTTTAGTGTCTTCAAGTTCCTCTTTAATTTTTAATGCATTTTGGAGATATTCTAAAGCTTTTTGGTATTCACCCTGTTCAATTAGCAATGAACCAATATTATTTAAACAAAAGGCTATTTTTTCTTTAATGCCCAAATCTTCATTTATTTTTAATGCTTTTTGGTAATAGTCATATGCTTTTGGGTAATTACTTTGTTTATAAAAAAGGTTACCCATATTTATATAAATCAAAGAGCTTTGTTTTATATCATTTATTTCTTCGGTTAATTTTAAAGTTTTCTGGTAATTTTCAAGAGCAATAGTGTAGTTACCTCTATTAAATTCGGTAATCGCAACATTAATTAAATTAGCAATCATGCCCTTAATATAACCTCTTTCCTTGTTAACTTTTGCAGCATACTTAAATCTGATAATAGCACTATCGCTTTCACCTTTCAATAAATAGTATACTCCATAAACATGTGATGTTTGAGATAAACCAGCCTTAGAATTTACTTTTTCTGAAATTTCTTGGGCTTCTTTTGCATATATTAAAGCTTTTTCTGGATCTACACGAAAAAGCTTATATGCGATTTTATTCAATATAGCAACCCTAATAGAATCTTTTTCAGGATGATTGGATAATACGTTTTTGAGGCTGTCAATTTGATGAGTTTGAGAACTTAATGTTAAAGAGTTTATCAACAAAAAGGTTAAAAAGATATACTTATTCATGCGTTTAAGTTTTTCATTTGTTGCATAGCCTGTCCAACAGCATTGCTGAGGAACTCCCAAGAAAATTTAATAATTCTCTACTGTGAAAAATTGAATAATTAAATTTTACATGTTGGTTTCAAGTTTATAATATTAGTATCAAGAAATAATTATAAAAGCCTATTCATTAATAGCTGGGTATCACTAATAATAGACACAAAGACTTAGAGACTCTGTTTTTTATTCGTCTACCTTTATTTTAATACTTAATCATTGTTGTTTCAGGCACTTAAAATTTATTTTTATTTATCTCACAGGGATTTTGGTATTCTTATATTTGGATGTTAGAATACCAAAACTCAATTTCGTTTAATGTATTACTGAAAATTTTGTTAAGGTTTTATATGTTATTCAAATTTAATAATTTATTATTTATATTGATGGTGCGGTAAGTAGCAGATATTGAGTCTTGTATGAGTTGTGACTTATTTTAATAAGATGTTAGCCTACCAAATATTTTTTCTCATAAATGGTAGTTAAAAAATGATTGTGTATAACCAATATATTTTAATTTAATGAATACCCAATTAACTGCAAGGTTCACCATTCAATTAACTGTTTTTTGGTTCGGCAATTATAAATTTAATTTGTTTTAATACAAGTAAAATAAGGGTAATCGTTATCGATATTGATAAAAAATGAACTAATTACCGATATGTTCAAATGTTTAATCCTCTATTCTATCAGTTTATTGAAGTTTTATTTAATTCTTAATGTAAATCAGACTTTTGTCTAAAATCTAATGATCTATTCAAATTACCACTTTAATTTAATAAGATAATTTTTAAAGTTTTACTGATCTACCGAATTAACTTGGGCAACACCAATTAGTCTGTCAGAGTAATCGCCCATGCCCTTGTAGTATACCAGTATTAGGTAGTCATTTTCAGTTTTGCTATGTGAACCTTCGAACATGCTAACAGAAGCTTTGCTTAAGTTATTAGGTTTAAAGGCATATTGGTAATTATAAAAACCTTGTTTTAAGAGTAGTGTACATTCGTATTGCTTTAAGTTAAAATTGTATTGCATTTTAGAAGAAGGTGTAAATTGCCAATTAGTTAAACTTCCCATAATATGAACATCTCCTCCAACAAGTGGTTCTGATCGGGGAAGAGAGAAGTGAACAAAAACATAATCAGCTTCTATAGCAGGATCATCTCTCTCTTGAACTTCAATTATATATCTTCCATTAAAATCATTGTTAAAAAAATATGATTGACCAGCAAAGATTTTATCAGGAAACAGATCAATATGGTTATAAGGATCGTGGAACATTATCTTTTGTACTTTACTACTCTGAAATCTTAAACTTCTTAAATCTAGCCATCTAAATTCATTGCCTCCTTCAAACAATGTTTCTCTATTGTAATTGTAAACCAACTCGTTGTTTTTAATAAACTGTGGTTTTAGCTGTGTTATTGCATTGTCTTTTCTACCATTCTGAAAAATATTTACTTTAACCTCTTCTAATGCATTTTGAATTGCAAAATTTTGATGCTGAACCACAAAATCTATTTCTTGTTTTGCTTTTCTAATTTCAGAATTCATTGTATACCTTACTTCAGGTATGATAGTAACCATTTGCTCTGTTACCATAAACCGTTGTGTTAATACCACATTTTCCGAATCATTATCTTCAAAAACTTTAATAATATAATTTCCTGAAACAAGTATTTCAACATCATCGTTGGGTAATGTTACCTTGTAGTGCACATAATCTATGTTCGAATTAAAAGAATATGTATAATCAAGAATTGGATTTTCAATAATGCCATTCATATAATCCATTTCTGCTAGTTGAGAAATTTCCCAATTCTCGTTACAATGAATTAGGGTATAATAAAGATCCCTGGTTTCATCGTGTAAATCATCAAACGATAATTCTATGTGGCCTTCACCATTTAGGTTAATAATAGGGTAAGTAAATGGCCAGCCTTTTTTATGACACTGTACAGTTTTTATTTTGTGCATATGTACTTTATTCGTGATAGGCTGAGCATTTAATGATAAAAAAGTGAAGAAAGCTAAAAACAATATTATTATATGTTTGTTATTCATGCTTTGTAATTAAAGTTTGTAATGTTTTTTTGAATAAATGAGGTTAATAATATAACGTTCTATAATATAGTTATTAATATATCAGTACATATTTTTTTCTAAAAAACCTATGAACCATTTTTTATTTAATGACTTATATCTTTTGTTTTACAGGGGAATAAGATACTTATAATTTAAAATAAAATTAACGAAATATTTCTTTAATAGTTAGATTCACAAGATTGTTAAGTTATAATTTATTGTATTTTTGCATCGAAAATTAAAAAACTTTTTATCAAACATGTCAGACGTAATCAAAATAAAAAAAGGTCTTGATATTCGGCTAAAAGGTAAGGCAGAGAAAGTATTTGGATCTGCAGAATTACCTGAGCTCTTTGCTGTCAAGCCGGGCGATTTTCCCGGATTGGTTCCAAAGTTGACCGTGAAGCCTGGCGACAAAGTTAAAACCGGTTCGGTTTTGTTTTTTGACAAATATCGCACCAATGTTAAGTTTGTTTCTCCGGTTAGTGGAGAGGTTCAGGTGGTTAATCGAGGAGAGCGAAGAAGAATATTAGAGGTTGTGGTTAAAAGTGATAACCAAAACGAAACTGAAGATTTTGGGGCGGCAGATCCAAAACAGCTTACTAAAGAACAAGCTGTTGAAAAGATTTTAGCTTCGGGGATGTGGCCATTCCTTCGTCAACGTCCTTATAATGTAATTGCCAACCCTGCCGATGAACCAAAGGCGATCTTTATTTCAGCATTTGATACATCACCATTAGCACCGGATTACGACTTTATTGTTTCAGGTCAAGAAAAAGAATTTCAGGCAGGAGTTAGCGTTTTAGATAAGTTAACTCAGGGAGAAGTGCATATTGGAGTTAATAACGATATGGCTTCAAAAGTTTTTTTATCAGTTGATGGAGCCGTAAAGCATTCTTTCTCCGGACCACATCCTGCTGGAAATGTAGGTGTTCAAATTCATCATATTTCACCAATTAACAAAGGAGATGTATATTGGACTATCCAACCACAGGAAGTTATTTCGTTAGGTAAACTGTTTTTAGAAGGTGTTTATGATGCCTCAAGAATTGTAGCGTTAACAGGATCTGAAATAAAAAACAGAAACTACGTTAAAACCAAAGTTGGTGCTCAAATTAAAACATACATCGAAAACAAAGTTGAGGAAGGAAAGTTGCGCTATATAAGTGGTAATGTTTTAACAGGAGACAACATTGGAAAAGATGGTTACCTGGGAAGTTATCACTCACAACTTACTGTGATACCAGAAGGAGACGAATACCAGTTTATGGGGTGGGCTGGACCAGGATTTGGTAAGTTTAGTGTTTCAAAAACCTTTTTTACGTGGTTATGTTCTAAAAAAGAATATAGGTTAGATGCCAATTTAAATGGAGGTCATCGCGCAATCATTATTTCGGGACAATACGATAAAGTATTGCCAATGGATATCTTACCAGAGCATTTAATTAAAGCTATTATAACCGAGGATATCGATAAAATGGAGCAGCTTGGAATTTACGAAGTAGCAGAAGAAGATTTTGCACTTTGTGAGTTCGTTTGTACTTCAAAGCTTGAAGTTCAGAGCATTATACGTAAGGGTATAGATGTGATGATAAAAGAGATGAGCTAATCGGTTTAACCAATTCGTAAATATTTAAATTATAATAAATTGAAAGCATTAAGACAATATTTGGATAAAATCAAACCAGACTTTGAAAAAGGTGGAAAGTTTGAAAAATTGCACTCAACATTTGATGCTTTTGAGACTTTACTATTTGTTCCTAATAAAACTTCTAAAAGTGGTGTACATATACACGATGCTATTGATTCAAAAAGAACTATGGCGGTTGTAGTATTGGCGTTAATACCTGCTTTGTTGTTTGGAATTTGGAATACAGGATATCAACACTTTTTAGCATTAGGTCAACCAGATGCCGACTTTTGGCAAATGATTGGTTATGGTGCTTTAAAAGTACTTCCAATTGTAGTGGTATCGTATGTGGTAGGTCTTGGCGTTGAGTTTATGTTTGCTCAAATGAGAGGTCACGAAGTGGCTGAAGGTTTTTTAGTGTCAGGAATGTTAATTCCATTGGTGTTACCAGCAGATATTCCACTTTGGATGGTGGCTGTAGCTACTGCCTTTGCGGTAATAATTGGTAAAGAGGTTTTTGGTGGAACAGGAATGAATATCTGGAATCCTGCTTTAATAGCAAGGGCATTTTTATTCTTTGCTTACCCGTCAAAAATGTCAGGTGATTTAATTTGGGTATCAGGTCTAACTAAAGGAAAAGGTATTGTAGATGGTTTCTCAGGAGCTACTCCACTAGGTGATGCTGCTTCAACTTTAGCTATTTCAGATAATATTATTGAGGCTCAGGCTGATGGGAATTTAAAATTGGTAGGAGAATTAAAAGCTCAGTTAGTTGAGATAGTTAATGGATTACCACAACTTCAGGAATCTTTTATAGGGACCATTCCGGGATCTATTGGTGAAACCAGTACACTTGCTATATTAATTGGAGCAATTGTTCTACTATTCACAGGTATTGGTAGCTGGAAAATCATGTTAAGTGTATTTGCAGGTGGTTTAGCAATGGCGTTAGGTTTTAATGCTATTGGAGCTAATGAATTAATGAATGTTCCAGCGCTTCAGCAATTATGCTTAGGAGGTTTTGCATTTGGGGCAGTATTTATGGCAACAGATCCTGTTTCAGGATCAAGAACCGAAGCAGGAAAATATTTATATGGTTTCTTAATTGGAGTGTTTGCTATTTTAATAAGGGTGTTTAATCCGGCATTCCCCGAAGGAATGATGTTGGCTATCCTATTGATGAATACTTTTGCACCATTAATTGATCATGTAATTGTTCAAAGAAATATTAAACGCCGTTTAAAAAGGGCTAAAGTAACGCTTAACTAAAAAGAGATGAATAAACAAGGAAATACATATACGTTTCTGTACGCATCTGCTATGGTGATTATTGTGGCGGCTGTTTTAGCTTTTATTTCAGAAGCTTTAAAAGACCGTCAGAATAAGAATGTTGAGATTGCAAAAAAGATAGATATTCTTAGGTCTGTTAACATTATAAGTGATGCCAATACAGCAGAGGAGTTGTACGAAAAACATATTGGTTCCAATACCAAAGTAATCAACATAGAAGGTGAGGAGATAAAAGGTAATGCCTTTGACGTTGATATGGCCAAAGAGGTTCGTAAAGATCCCAAAGACAGAAATTACCCACTTTATATTTGTAAACTGGATAATGGAGAAGAGAAGTTAATCATTCCTTTAAGAGGAAAAGGGTTATGGGGACCAGTTTGGGGATATGTTTCTTTAAATAAAGATAAAACAACGGTGTTCGGAGCTACGTTTGATCATAAAGGTGAAACACCCGGACTTGGAGCAGAAATCTCAAAACCAGAATTTCAAGATCCATTCGTTGGCAAAACTATCTTTGATCAATCTGGAACCTTTACTTCTATTGCAGTTCTAAAAGGAGGAAAAGCCGAAGGAAATGACCATGCAGTAGATGCTATTTCAGGAGGAACAATTACAAGTAATGGAGTTTCTGCCATGTTAAAAGAGTGCCTAAAAGGGTACAGAACATATTTAAAAAAATAAAACGGTTAAAAAATGAGTGACAAAGAACCTTTGTTTTCAGCAAAAAACCGAAAACTGATAACAAATCCGCTTAATGCACAAAATCCAATTACTATACAGGTGTTGGGTATATGTTCTGCTCTGGCGGTAACGGCTAAGTTAGAGCCGGCAATTGTAATGTCTATTTCGGTAATGTTTGTATTAGTATTTGCTAATTTGCTTATATCACTTTTACGAAACACAATTCCATCTCGAATACGTATTATCGTTCAGTTAGTTGTAGTTGCAGCACTAGTAATTATTGTAGACCAAATTCTTAAAGCTTTTGCTTACGAAGTAAGTAAACAGCTATCGGTATTTGTAGGATTAATTATTACCAATTGTATTATCATGGGGCGTCTTGAGGCATTTGCTTTAGGAAATAAACCATGGCAATCTGTACTGGATGGTGTTGGTAATTCAGCAGGTTATGGTGTAATCCTTATCATTGTGGCATTCTTTCGTGAGCTACTTGGGGCTGGAACATTAACCCTTCCGGGATTAGGAACATTAAAAATTGTTCAGGATTCCTGGTTAATAAAAAATGGTGGATTTTATGAGAATAATGGATTTATGATTTTACCACCAATGGCATTAATTACAGTAGCCATAATTATTTGGGTTCAGCGTTCTAAGAACAAGGATTTGGTAGAGGATTAATCATTAATTTGAAAAAATAAGATCAATGGAAAATATAATCAACATATTTGTCAAGTCTATATTTATTGATAATATGGTGTTTGCTTACTTCTTGGGTATGTGTTCTTACCTGGCGGTATCAAAGACTGTTAAAACATCGTTTGGACTTGGTTTGGCAGTGGTATTTGTATTAGTAATAACAGTACCTGTCGATTATTTATTAAATGAGTATGTACTAAAAGAAGGTGCACTATTCTGGTTAGGCGAGGGGTTTGCTGAGGTTGATTTAAGCTTTTTAAGCTTTATCATGTTTATTGCAGTTATTGCTTCGATGGTACAACTTGTAGAAATGATTGTAGAAAAGTTTGCTCCGGCACTATATAGTTCATTAGGGATATTCTTACCACTTATTGCTGTAAATTGTGCTATTCTTGGAGGATCTTTATTTATGCAAGAGCGTGAATACGCATCTTTAGCAGAAGCAACTTCGTTCGGATTAGGTTCTGGAATTGGTTGGTTGTTAGCTATTGTTGGTATTGCAGCGATTCGTGAAAAATTAAAATACTCAGATATTCCTGCACCTCTTCGTGGATTAGGTATCACTTTTATCGTTACCGGTTTAATGGGTGTTGCGTTTATGAGCTTTATGGGAATTCAACTTTAACCGGCATAGCCGGAGCAAGAAGCTAAGCTTTATTGCTTAAAAACTTGCTCAAAAAAGTAAAAAGAAAATGAATATGATATTTTTAGCTAGTCAGGGTGCAGTAATTACTACCAGTGTTGTAGTGTTTTTAATTGTTATCCTACTGTTGGTGGCTATTCTTTTATTTGCAAAACAAAAGCTAACACCATCAGGAACCGTTGTTATCGATATTAACGAAGGGGAAAAAGCTCTTGAAGTTTCTCCCGGTCAAACGTTGTTATCTGCTTTAGGAAATAATAAAATTTTCCTTCCTTCGGCATGTGGTGGTGGTGGTACTTGTGCGATGTGTCGCTGCCAGGTGAACGATGGAGCAGGAACTATTCTTCCGACCGAAACAGGATATTTTACCCGCAAAGAACAAGCTAATAACTGGCGTTTAGCTTGTCAGGTGAAGGTAAAAGAAGACCTTAAAATGGAGATACCGCAGGAAGTACTTGGTATTAAAAAGTGGGAGTGCGAGGTGGTCTCTAATGATAATGTAGCAACTTTTATTAAGGAGTTTGTAGTAAGGTTACCAGAGGGAGAAACACTTGATTTTAAATCGGGAGGTTACATTCAAATTGATGTTCCTAAAATCACTGTTGATTTTAAGGATATGGAAATTGGTGATGAATACAGGGGAGATTATGAGAAGTTTGGCATGTTCGACCTTAAGATGGTAAATCCTGAAGAAACTTTTAGAGCTTATTCTATGGCTAACCATCCGGCAGAGGGTAATATTGTAATGTTGAATATTCGTATTGCTACTCCTCCATGGGATAGAGTTGCTAACTCATTTATGAAGGTTAATCCTGGAGTTTGTTCATCTTATATCTTTTCTCGTAAGCCAGGAGATAAAGTAACCATCTCTGGACCTTATGGAGAATTCTTTATTAAAGAAACTGAGCGCGAAATGATGTTTATTGGTGGTGGTGCAGGTATGGCTCCAATGCGTTCGCATATCTTCCACTTGTTCCACACTTTAAAAACGGGGCGTAAAGCTACATTCTGGTACGGTGCTCGTTCTCGCAAAGAAATATTCTACCAGGATCAATTTGAGGCTATTGAGAAGCAATTTCCTAACTTCAAATTTACGATTGCTTTAAGTGAACCTCTTCCGGACGACAATTGGGATGGAGCTACAGGTTTTATTCACCAGGTTATTAATGATGATTACTTAAGTAAACACGAAGAGCCGGAAGAAATAGAATACTATTTATGTGGACCACCGATGATGAATGATGCAGTAAACAAAATGCTTTATGATTTAGGTGTACCTGATGAAATGATTGCTTTCGATGATTTTGGATCGTAACATACACAGAGACATGAAATTAATAATATTAGAAAGACTCCTTCGGGGGTCTTTTTTTTGTTTTCTTACCAATTTTGTAATTTCTCGAAAGAGGAAAGTAATGATGCTCGGAGCATCAAATTCTTATAAACTTTATTGAAGTATTGATCATCAATTTTTAATCTGAGTCGGTTAGGATAGGAGTCGAATATAATTAATGTTCTTTCAAAATGTTTGTTTTTTACCAAACGGTTTATCAAGGTGTTAAGATATGTGGGATGTGGTTAGGATATTATTTAAAGCTTCTTGTAAATCAGTTACATGTCTTTTGTCTTTATTCTAACGATCTCTTGTTCAAATTCAATTCAATGTAAAAATAGAATGGATCACATATGAATGTTTTTTATTTTTTATATAACATAAACGTGCTCTATTTTTTCTACCTTCGAAGCATGTAATTAATGTGGCACAAGACTTGCTACTTTTGAGCCTGAGTCTTTGTGGCTCTGAGTTTATTCAACAAGATATGATTACAAAAAGACTAGTTAGAAATATTTTTCTGATAGTAGGAGGGTTTGTTCTGCTACTTGTAATTCTCGCTGAGATTTTCAAAAATGACATTGTAAAACTGGCCGTAAAAAAAGGTGCAAAAACCTTTGATGTTCCACTTGGAGTAGGAGAGGTGGATTTTAGCCTGATATACAGGTTTCCGTTAGCGACCATTGAGTTTAACGATTTAGTAATGCTTAGTGGAGAGATGCAGGATTCTTCTAAACTACCCATTGATACAATTGCAGGAATTTCTAAACTGTATGCATCGGTAGATATTTTAGAATTAATAAAAGGAAATATACTGGTTAAAGAAGTAGAGATTGAAGATGTGAAAGCAAAGTATATTGTAGACTCGTTAGGTAACAGCAATTTTGACTTTTTAATAAAAGGGGGAGAACCAGATATGGTAGAAGTTGTTAAAGACACATCAAAAATACAAGGAGTTTACACACTCGACGAATTGGCGCTAACCAATATTGAGTTGCATTACATAGATAGCTCATTAAATACTTCAGCACAGGTGTTTATTCCAGAACTGGAGATGAATGGAGAGTTAGAGGCTACTGGATTTAAAGCAGCTACCGAAGGTGAGGTTATTGTAAAAACAGCCAGGTATGAGGATTATAATTTAGAAGTATTGAACGAGTGTAAATTAAATTTTAATGTAACAGTATTAAACGATACCATTAACATTACCAACTTTGATTTAAACACAGGTACTGCTTTATTAAATGTAACAGGTAACATGGTAAGTGCCGATAGTTCATATGTTGATGTACAGTTTAAAGGCTCCAATATTGATATAGGCAAAAATTTATCCATCTTACCCCCAAAGTTAATTTCGGATTATAAGATTAAAAAAGCAACGGGAATTTGCAGTTTAGATGGAACAGCTAAAGGATTTATTACAAATATTGCTTTGCCACAATTGAATGTAAACGTTGGTTTAACAAATGGAGTAGTTAAATACGATACTTACCCCGAAGTAAATGATATTAACTTAAATGCCAATTTTTCTAATGGTTATGCTACTACTCTTCAATCAATAATTGTAAATATTAAACGATTAGCTGCTAAAACGGATAAAAGTTCGGTGGAGGTTTCTGCCAGGATTCAAAACCCGGAGCACTTACAATATGATCTGTCAGCAAAAATTACAACACATTTGGAGGAATTTAAACCTTTTGTACCCGACTCTCTTGTAAAAAAAATGAAGGGCTCACTAACAGCTAATATAACAACAGCAGGTATTTTGCCAGATTCCATAACAGATGCATTTACAGATTATTTGTTGAGCAGGACAAAACTAAATCTAGCATGGAATAATATAAATATCGAAATGGATTCGATTCCTTCAATCGAAGGTTTAGGGGGAAAACTGAATTATCAACCCAATCGAATTAAATTAAGCGATTTTAAAATAGCGGTACCCGATTATAAGGTAAATGTTGTTGATGGCTATATAAATGCAGGATTTAAAGGGAAAGTTGCCAATTATGAAGAATTGTCGTTGCAAATAGACAGTCTAATGTTAGCAACCCCACAATCTGCTGTTTCGGCAAAAGGTAAGGTTGATGGATTAAAAGATATAGATTATTCGTTACAAACTTCGGTTAAGTTAGGATTATCAGAAGTAATAAAAATGCTACCCGATTCGTTAGCGAATTATATGTCGGGTAAAGTGGAGGCTAATATTGCATCAAAAGGGGTATTTCATATAGATTCTGTAGCGGATAAAGCTATGTCATTGATGTTTGAAAACAGTTTGTTAGCTGTGAATATGAACCATGTAACATTAGAAATGCCGGATAGTTTAATGAATGTATCAAATCTATCAGGACAAATAAGTTATAAAGACGATACAATTAGGATTAATAACACAAAAGGAAACTATCTTGGGCTGGACTTTTCTGCAGATTCCACAACAGTAGCCAGTGTATATACTGCAGCAGTGCAAAATAATAAAAAAGAATTGCGTGTACATGGAAACTTTGGAGCAGGAGATTTAGATTATGCCTGGATAGAAGCATTTATGATTGATACCGTTCCATTGCCCGAAGAAGAAATGCAAGCTAAGATCCAAGCTAAATTGGAAGAAGAACCATATGTGCAAAATTTCACAGTTAAAGCAAATGGAAAAGTACAGCTAAGAAGTTTCAAGTATGGTGATATTTTGGCAGAAAATATCGATTCAAAGTTCTTAGCAAAAGTGGATGAGGGGTACTATGTAGCTGACCAACTTACTTGTAATGTTTTTGGAGGTGATGTAAAAGCCTCTGTAAGGTATGAGTTGGGTATGGATGGTAGCTTTATTGATGATATGCATTTTAAAGTTGATGCAAAAAGTATTGATGTACCAAGGATGTTGGATGAATTAGAAACTTATATTGATCAGGAAGACTTTAAAAAAGAAAATGTTTTGGGTTCACTTGATGGTAAAGTGGATGGTAGAGTTGTTTTAAAGGATTATAATCCTGTTTATGAAGAAATGCTATTAGATGGAGATATAGTACTTAAAGATGGCGCATTAATTAATGTCAAACCAGTAATGGATGTTGAAGATATTTCAATCATAAAACTGGAAAATATGGACAAATTATATTTTGATACATTAGAAAGTAAGCTTTTTTTATTCAAAAATAAAATGTATTTCCCTCGAACTAATATTAAAACATCTTCTTTTGATGCCATGTTTTTTGGAATGTATAGTTTTGGAGAGGAATATGCTTACCATGTTAGAATGTACCTGAATCAACTTCTTTCTAAAAATGATAAAGATAAGTTGGATAAAATTACTAAGGAAAGTGGCTTTACCGAAGATGCGGTGAAAGATGGTAAAAGACCTATATATGTAGTTTCGAGTACTAAAAAAACAGGATTGGATAATAGAAAAGACAGGCTAAATATGGATGCACAGGTAAATTTACAAGAACAAATGGTTAAATTTAGATTTGATCCGAAATTAATTAAGTATAATACAGAGGAATAAATGAAGATATTGCAAGTTGTTTATTACTTATTTTTTATTGTAACCATAGCTCTTGTTTCTTGTAATACAGAGAAGAAGGAACAAGTTGTTGAAATAAGAAAACCATTAATACAAAAGTCCAATGATATAGTTTTTGGTAAAGATTCTGCATCAAACATTATTTTTTTGTTTGCATCATATAATTGTAAATATTGTAGATATCTATTTCTCAATACATTTCCAGAACTTAGAGAAAAATATTTGGATAAAGGATTAATAAAAATTGTTGTAAAGTGGATTGATTTTGGTGAGAATGAGGAATCTTTATATGCTTTACAAGCAGCGAGTTGTATTTATCAATTTGGAGTGTATGACAAGTTTCACGAACTATTGTTAACCAATCCTTCTGTAATTGTTTCTGAAGATTTTCAATACTTAGTTGATGATATTATGGCAGAGAATAGTGATATTGCAGAATGTATTTTATCAAATAAGGATTACACTTATATAAAAGAAAATGTAAGAGAGTTTAGGAAGAATAATTTAAAAGGAACACCATGTTTCGTAATTAATAAAAAGGTTTATAGTGGATATAGATCTTTTAAAGAACTAGACAAAATTTTGAAAAAAGAGTTTAATTTTAAATAACATAGAAATGAAAACTAAACTATTTGCTTTAATTTTATTGGTCATAACTGTATGTATTTCATGCGAAAAGGATGAAGAATCGGATGAGTTCTGTAATAATCCCCAAGCAACATGTCCTGATGATACAGAGCTCGATGTAACAGCGTGTTGTACTGATCAAGGCTGTTATTGGACTTATAATGGTAAAGACTATGATTGTAGTGATACAGGTGGAGATGCATGTAAAAGTGCTCGTGCGCAGATTTTGGATATAGCTTGCGCAAATAGTTCGGCAGCTAACTTGAAGTCAACTCAGCAGAGTTTTGCAGAGTTAAATGCACGCTTAAAAGCAGTGACAGATAAATTATTGATAGAAGCTAGAGCATGTGCTGCTTGCAACTAATTAAATTTTAGAAAATATTTTTAAGGCTGTCATATAATTAATGACGGCCTTTTTTTAACAAATAAACTATGAGAATCACAGTTATACTTCTATTAATTGCCTGTTTGGCTAATAATATTAAAGCTCAGGAAAAAAATGATTCATCTTCAATAAACAATTATAAGAGGGGAATTTATATGTCTTATCAAGACTTTATTTCCAATAATCCTTCCAATACAAAAGAATTCTACCTTGATTCAATGCGAATGTATGGGGAGTTTTGGTATGGTGCTTATTCAGTATTCCCAAGGTACACAAGTTCGAATTTAAGGGTTAAAAAAGTATGGGGATTTTGCGATGGCAGAATAAGATACAAGTATTTTGATAAGAAGTTTTATGAAGTAGAAGAGAATGGTGGTGAATACTACTTTTATGGATACGACAAAAAGAGAGAAATATCGGGGTCTTTTTTATTTTTTGGTTTGATAGGGTATGCTATACACAACACAATTGAAAACAATAGGTTAATGTCTTCTCGCGTTAAATATAAAATTATAGATCCAAACGATTATAAATCTCCTCGCGAACTAGCTAAAGATTATAAAATTGATGATGCAGAGATTGTATTATTCAGGAGGCATAGAAAAGAAATCGATGAGCCTATTGAGTTTTATGTTGGTGATACTGTAAATTATTCGTTTACACCAGATTCTTACGTTAGGTTGAATTTGGGTTTAGAAGATAGTGTAACCATAAACTATGGTAGCAATTTGCAACACAAATTAGAAATTGATCTGATTCCTGGTTTAATTAAGTACATTGTTTGCAGCCAAAAAGAAAATGGAGAGGTTAATTTTGAAGAACTCGATGCTCAATTGGGAGAGTTACAATCCGGCAGACCGCAAAGAAACCAAAATAGAAGAGATAAGTTAAAATACGATATGAATTAGAGATTATAATATGGCTACCCCTGTTCTACATGAAAAGAAGGCTAGTCTTAAGATTAACTCGATAGCGCAAATTTGTAATCTGGACACTAAATTTCTTAAATTACCAGAATATAATTCCTGGCTTATTAAAATATCAGAGCTGCAACTTTTTAACAATTGCAGCTCTTTTACATGATTTGCAGTTTGCTTATTGAACAGATCACAGATTATGCTTCGCAAGATCTGTATACAGTCGAAGTGTTTTAATTAATATCCGAACTTATAGGGGGGTAACTTTCTATTACTTTCTCTTTTAAAATGATAGAATTTTTAGAATTTATTTGATATTTATATGAGCCTTTAATGCTTTTAGCATTTCTGGTTACGGTATAAATAATAGTGATATAATCTACCAAACTATAAGGAAATTTTTTTTCCTGTTCAATGTATTCATCCAATTCTACAAAATTCCTCCAATACTTTCTTTTCAACTTTGTGTCTTTGACGCTACACTCACCCATCTTTGTATAGTTGCCACCTTTTGATAAGTGTAATATAAAGCACTGAAGATCAAAAGAGATATGTTTAGCAGTACTAGCTAAACTATCGTCCAGATAAAATTTAGCGTGCTCTAATGTTAAATCAAACTGTACTTCAGAAAACAATGAATCACAAAAAATATCAAAGTCTGTAAATCCAGAATGTTCTTGACACCTTGCATTGGGCAAAATAGTAACGCAAATAATGATTACTAATAAAATATTTCTATACATATCTATTTGTTTAATAACTTAAAGTAACAATTTGACGATTTTTTTAATAAATGGAGTAGTAAAACTATATCCCTTATCAATTGCAAAAGCAGCATAAAAAAAGTAGTGCAAATATGTTTACGAGGTAATTAATATTTTAACTGATGACAATAAATCATTCTGCTTCCCAATTAAGGTCTCCTTGGAGGTGTTTTTCAAGTATACTTAAACAGACATACCTCCATTCCAACTCAGCCTTTTCTTGAAATCCTATAATAGTAGTTTCAAGTTTATCTCCTAGTTTGGGATAATCATCTGATGATTGAGCAGGAGGGTATTTTATGCATGGAGCCAATATCAATCCATCAAATGGCGAATCTATATTCAAGAAAACTCCATAATTTTCTACCTTCTTCACAATACCAGTTAATTTATCTCCCACTTTATATTTCCGTAAGAGCTTCTCCCATTCTTTTTTACTTTTAATATTTATCATACTATATCACTTAAACTACGAGGTATTGTGTTTAAATCAATCAATTCTAGAATCTGGGTGATTTTACAGTAAATGAGCATAGGAATAATATGCATAAAATATATAGATACTTCATCTTTATAAGTAATTGGTTTTTTGAAAATCATGAATAAAATAAGAAATACTAAAAAATCTATCATCCTTAAGTAATATATTATACTCCTTAGGTACACCATTTACATTAAACTTTGTATTAATAGATTCTTCTTCTTTGTTTTGGGTAGAGGAGATTTTTACTAATTCTATCTTACTATCAAATCCTTCAATAAAATACACCAGGACCTCAATTATCTTCTCTCTTGACAAAATATTTTCATTCTTGGATGCTAATAGAATATTAAAGTCTGCAATTGGGTGCCAGATTTGGTTATTTTTATATACTCCCAATTCATATATAGCTCCGCTGGCAACAACCTCATAGTAGTAATAAAAATAAGCAGAGGGAAAAACCTCTTTTACAACTGTTGGAATATTTTTTATTGATGAGAAATAATAGATATTGTGTCCTCTCGGATTTAAATAACCTCCATGTCCATCTGGTATCATACCCTCAGTGATAGCATTTAAGATATCAAGAGGCAGTTCATTATTACTACTGTTTTTTAAGTTAGTATCCTTGGTATTTGGTGTTGTAATAATTTGTTCTTTATTTAATTTAATTGTAGAGTTATTTAATTGAGTGTTGTTTTTTATAGTAGTATTGTTATCTACTGGATCACTATTTTCTATGGTATTTAATGAACTTTTACATTGTACTAATAAAATAGTGCAAATTAAAATGGATATAATTCTTAATTTAATCATGGTTATGTTATTATGCATGTATTAACTTCTTTATTTCTTGTAGTTCGCTTTTCATAAGTTGCATTTCTTCTTCCAATTTCACACTTCTGGCTTTAACCTTCTCCCTTTCTTCTTTATCTATTTCCCTTTTTGTTACTTAACTTTCTAATTATTTTTCTTTTCCCCACCTAATGCGTATTTAACATGGCGCAATCTGTGAAACAAGTCTAACCCTTTCTTCTATTTATAAACGTTTACCCGTTGATAATTAATAAATTGATATATTTTTCGAATAGTTTTCTTTAGAAAGTGTATTATGTTACATTCATAGTTTAATGTTTAGCCTGGTTATTAATAAGATTAGTTTTTTTTGTAAATTCTATATTCGTTTCGTTACTCGAAATGCAAATTAGATTTCTAAGCGCAAATAACGAAAAAATGTAATTGCAATCCCCCCCCCCCCAAAAAAAAAATGTTAGTTATCAAGGATCGGGTAAAGAACAATAGAGTCCGTTGGACTTTTGTAAATATTGTATATTAACAAATTGAAGTGGTGAAAAATCCAATAAAATATCGCGTACAAACCTTATGTAAAAAAGATTCGTATCTTTTGCCTTTATTCTAAAGATCTATTGTGAAGAAGGTATTACTTCAACAACTTTCCAATATTGGTGATTTGTAGAGGGTAGTTTTTAATATAATTCTCCATCAAATTCAGTTCATCAATATGCTTATCTTTTAGCAGTTCAAAAGGGAAGGATTTTAATGCATTGTTCATTAAATAAATGTTTTTTATAGATGCTGATTTTAATAAATACTCACAACTATTGGAAATTTGATTGTTGGTGAAATCAATTACTGCAAGATTAGGACATGAACATAAAGTTTGCGGAATAGATTTAAATTCGTTATTACCAAGATAAAGTTTCTCGAGTGACGATAAATCAGCAATCGATGGAGGTAAATCTTTTATCTGATTTAACCTGATATCTAAGCACCTTAGGTTTTTAAAAGCAGAAATGTCATCAGGTATTTCAATTAAATCATTTTCTTGAATATCTAAAAATTCTAATTGTTCCAGTTTAAAAAGTGCTTGCGGCCACTTTCCTTTTAATCTAAACTTCGAAATATTAAGGTGAGTAACATAACCTTGTTCGTTAAGTTGATATCCCCTTAAAAACCAGGTAACTTGTTTTACTTGTTTCAGGTCGTACGGAAGTTGCTCTTTTAGTAATTCAATAGTGTTTAAATCACCCATTTCTTTTTCCTTGTAGATTATCAACTAAGTTGAGAATTACAATTGATAACAGCAAATTCAAACTAAATTTATAGAAAATAACCTTACAACGTTAAAAGTATTGTAATTGATAGGAGGGTGTGGTTAAGGATTTTAGATGTTGCTTGTTAGCTTTATATAGTAACTTTTAATATTCTATCCAATTTATAAATATCTGGCAATTTTTAGCTTTCTCCATTCTACCTTCATACCCTTCACCGTTTTACCTTCTTACCCTTTCCCAATAAAAATTGACACTACCAACATGTATCCGTATTTTGTAGTACAGAAATACTAATTATAAGCATTTCACGTTTTTAAATAGTACTTGCAAGAAAGCACTAATATTTTAATGTCTTTGATAAGAAAGCGTTAAAGGCGAGGCTTGCGAAGCCAGAAAAGACGGAGTTTAACATGTGTAAATGAGTATTTTTCTGGCAAGCGTAACGAAGTATTTGACGTTTTATTACAAAGACTAAATACAAACAATTAACACAACAACACAACACAATGGCATCAACAGATAAACTTACGGGTGCCTTGGGTAGGAAAAATGCAGCTCATTTATTACGACGAGCTACTTTTGGTCCAACCGAAGACACCATTCAGCAATTTGCTGTATTAACTGTAGATGAGGCCATGAATGAATTGTTTTCTGATCCAACTCCGGTTGAATTACCGATTGATCTGAAAACCAATCAAACATGGTTAAACCCTAAAGCTACAGATAGTAATAGCGAACAAACATTGTTAACCGATTACTTTATTGCCTGGCATCTTGAGCAGATGCGAAATTCGGGAACTAATATATCGGAGCGGTTAACTTACTTCTTTCATACTCATTTACCGGTTCGTCGAACTTTGGTAGAATCTTCCGAAATGCTCTATTACCAAAATGCGCTGTTTCGTTATTTTGCATTGGGTAGTTTCAAAGAACTGTTCAAGCACATTTGTTTGGATAATGCTATGCTCATTTACTTAGATAATGCCACAAACGATGTGGACAGTCCAAATGAAAATTTTGCGCGAGAAATGTTCGAACTTTATTCCATAGGACGAGGTTCGCAGGTTACAGAGGGAGATTATACCAATTATACTGAGGATGATATAAAAGCTGCTACCCGGATACTAACAGGATATCAAACGGATGATACTTTCGAAACTATTCATCCTGATACACAACTTCCTACCAGTAAGTTAAAAACGGAAATGGATGGAGGTATAGCAGTGGCTAAGCGGCACGATGCTGGTGAGAAGACGTTTAGTAACAGGTTTAATAACAAAACCATTTCACCTGCAGGAGTGATTGGTAGTTATGCAACGGAATCCTCAGCTAAAGAGGAATTTGATGAAATGATAGAGATAATTTTCGAAAAGGATGAAACAGCAAACTTCATTACCCGAAAATTATATCGTTACTTGGTTTATTACAAAATAGATCAAACCATCGAAAATAATGTGATAATACCATTGGCTACCCAGTTTAAGGCAGCTAATTACGATATTCCCACCTTGGCAAAAGCACTACTTAGTTGCCAACATTTTTACGATGTTGATGATGCTGTGGCAGATAATAATATCATAGGTTCCATTATAAAATCACCTATTGACTTAATAATGGGAACAATGCGTTTGTTCAATGTTGAATTTCCTACCGATCTTGAAACTTTGTACAACACGGTTTACAAAGAAGGAATATTTCAGTTTATTGAAGATCAGGGATTAAATTTTTATGAGCCCTTTGAAGTAGCTGGATACCCAGCTTATCACCAGTTTCCAATTTATAGTCGCAATTGGATTAGACCGCACACTTTGGCTTATCGCTATCAGTTTGCTGAGTTAATATTAAACGGGGTAAACAGGAAAGGAGAAAATCTGGGAGTGAAAATAGATACCCTTTCATGGATTGAAAATAGCGGAGCAGTTTCAGATCCTGCTAATGCAGGTGTTCTTGTAGATGCATTGATAGAGTTAATGATTCCTTTTTCGGTTGCAAACGAGAGACGTAATTTCTTCCTCACAACGGTTTTTTTGGATGGACTTTATCCCTCGGCCTGGACCAGTGAATGGAACAACTATAAAGCTCAACCCAGTCAGTACAAAACAACCGTGGAGTCACGGATTACGATCCTGATTAATGCCATCATGCAATCTCCAGAGTACCAATTGTACTAGTTTATTCCAAATTTTATCTTGTGTCTTGATATTTAAATCTTGATACTAATCTAATCAAAATGAAACGAAGAAATTTTCTAAGAAATATAGGTGCAGTTACAGCAGGTAGCTTTGCATTAGGTGGAGTTCCTGTTAAAGCGATGATACCCAGAACAGCCATTGCAAAAGCAGCATTGGAGGGTGATAACGAAAACGTGCTAATTTTTATTCAATTACATGGTGGGAATGATGGGTTGAATACCTTAGTTCCTATTGGTCAGTATAACGATTATTACAATGCCAGACCCAATATTGCAATTCCGGCTAATGGAGATCGGAGTTATATTAATGTAAATGATAGTTTGCCCATTGGGCGACAGGTTGGATTGCATCCGGATATGATTCATTTTAAACAATTATATGATATAGGTAAAGCTGTTATTATTCAAAACGTAGGCTATCCAAACATGAATGGGTCTCACTTTAGAGGGCGCGATTTGGTATTTATGGGTTTAGATGGAACGGAGGATGATGTTGATGTATCTTCAGGGTGGATGGGACGGTTTCTTGATTTGGAATATCCAGGGTATCCCGATGCATATCCTAACGATTCTATGAAAGATCCTGTTGCCATTGAGATGGGCAGTGCCATGTCCTTGGCATTTCATAGGGAGGCAGGAATTCCAATTGGATTAAATGTACAAAGTCCGGCTGCTTTTTATGAGCTAATTAATGGAGTGGGAGTAGATGGAGCGACATTATACAAACCAGAAGGTTATGCTGGTGATGAATTGGAATATCTTTGGCAATTCGAAGGTATGTCGAATGTATATGCCGAAAGGTTAAAAGAGGTTTACGATAAAGGCTCAAACTCAACTGTTGAATATCCCGAACAATATCCTTCCCCAACACATTCATTATACAAAAAAAATCCTCTGTCGGGACAGCTTCGTTTAATTGCCAGGCTCTTAAAAGGAGGAGTTAAAACACGTATATTTTTGTGTCGGATGGGAGGTTTTGATACCCATGGTAACCAGGTAGAAGAATATGACTCTACTTTGGGAACACATGCTGCATTGATGTATCACTTGTCTTCGGCCATTAAAGCTTTTCAAGACGATTTAGCCAACCTCGAATTGGAAGATAAGGTATTAACAATGACCTTTACAGAGTTTGGCCGCAGAGTATATTCCAACAACAGCTATGGAACTGATCATGGCACATCAACTCCGGTTTTTGTATTTGGTAAAGCAGTTAAATCGCAAGTAGTTGGAGATAATCCTAACTTAAGCGATTTAAAGGGAGGAAATATGAAATACCAGGTAGATTACAGGCAAGTTTATACCTCGGTTTTACAAGACTGGTTTGGAGCCAGCAAAGAAACTCTTCAGGTAGCACGTTTCGAAAAATTTATCGAAAACAGGATTGATATTTTTGGCAAGGATATAAGTATTAAAGAATTGGAAGCAGGAAGAGTAAACGCCATTGCATTTCCTAATCCGGTTTCCGACAGGTTAACAATTCGATTTAAAATGTATATGCCAGGGAGAGCAGTTGTTAAGTTAATTGATACAACGGGTAAGGTAGTGTATCAGAAACAAATGAATAATTTGAATTATGGATCTCAGATGACCAGAGTATTTTTAAACAATATTTCAAGTGGCCAATATATTTTCTATGTAGAAACCGATCAATATGTAGAAAGTGGGAAGATTATTGTTAGAAAATAGTTTTTTTTAAGTATCAGGATTTGTAGCCATTCAGTACTAAGACAAAAGTATAAAGACAAAAGAAAAATATTATATAGCAGTGTTCTAACGATATCTGGGATTTAGGGTGTTTAACACCAAATGGACATTTTAATGAAAAAAACGTCATAAATATAATATATAAGAGCCTGAAATACCAATGTTGAAAATTGTTAACAAGTTCAAATCTTTATACTTATGTCTTTATACTTTATACTGAACAGTCACGAGGATTTTATAATTATTAATTCTTGATACTTTTTACTTTCGAGATCTCATTTTCAACTAGGAAGTTTCAACTCATCCTCAGCAACTTTATATAAAATTATTCGCTGAAACCTGCCCGAAATCCAAGTTTTTCCTACAATGATAAGTCCACCGTCGTTTGCTTTTAAAAAACTGGATATCTCAACAGGATGGGTATGTCCAAGGTATTTTGTATGCACTAATTCGTTTGTGTCGGCATCAAAAAAGAAAAGCGCTAATTGATTACTTTTTGTTGTAGAAGCATAAACCACTAACTCTTTTCCGTTGAATTCATCCTTGATAATTTTTACCATTGATTCAGAAGAGAGCTCAGGATAACCAGTAGCATCCAGCTGAGTTACATTTTGAATACCATTTATATTAATTGAGATTTCGGGGCCAAGGGAAATTTCGCCTACATTAAAGCGTGATTCGGCAATAGCAAATAATCCTTCATCCTTGTTAATAGATGCACCAATGCCTCCCAATTCCTGATATCCATTTACTCTACCATTAATGTTTCCGCTGTTATGATTTATAAAAAGAAGCGATAAAGTGTAATTGGAGAAAGCATTTACACAATAAATAGTTGAATTGTTGCTTAAAAATGAATTAATAAAGAAGGGAAATGGATTACGTTGTTTTTTTAAATGTTGGAAAATGTCGTATGAAAAATCCTTATTGGTTGGAGATGATTGTTTAAAAATCAATCCCATGGTTTCATCATAGGCGCTAATAACGGTATTTCTACCAATGCCATTGTACGACAGGATCACGGTTGTATTTGTTGTAGAAGAGTAATGCGACGCTAAGGGATAGTTATCAGTAGTTTCACCAACTTCAGTTACAATCCCAGAGCTTTCATTGATGGCTAATATTTTTACACGAAACGAAATATCATCCATACAAATAAATCTAATTTCGCTCCCTACTTGCATCAAACTCCCAACAGGACTAACATATGAAGCATCAACAGCTCTTTCCCAAATTACATTTCCATAATTATCAGTTTTCATCAAATGGATTGTGGGATAGTTTGTATTACTTGTTTCAGTGGTAGCCGATAAGATAATTATATCGCCATTACTAGTTTCTATAGCATCAATAGGATAATAAGCAGTGGTAACATTTGCGTCATTATACACTTTAACAAAATTGTAATCGGGAGACACATCGCTGTTTTTAATATCACAAGAGATGCAAATGGTTATAAGAAAAATAAATATAATAGGTTGAATAACTCTTTTCATAATGCAAATAGTTTTAGGGCAATAATTATTTCCGTTTCTTTTTAAAATAATGACATTCAATAGCACTGCGTTTAGTTATTTTGCTAATTGGAAAAATTATTGAGAGGTTAATTTTTAGCGCATGTAAATTAAGATCATCTTGAACATCGTAGGAATTTCCTACAAAGAGATCGTTAGAATAGCGATTTTTCTCATCGGTAATGTTATTAAGGTTGTAATAATACGAAAAACCAAGCATCAAGATTAATTGGTTAAAATCATACGATACCCCGGCTCCAAACCCTAAGTCGAGTTTGCTGGTGATATAACTATCACCATAGTCCGATTTTATCGAGGTATTTTGTATAACAGAAGAAGAGGAAGCATTGGTTCTAATAATTTCTGTTTGAGCAGTTTTATCAGCAGTGTGTAACATACCGTAAGAAAAAACTCCTTCTACATAAGGTTTTATATTTGCCGTTCCAATGTAATAACGAACTACAAGAGGTATTTCAAAATACCTTAACTTTTGTGCATGGTTTGTTTCTTCTGCTATTGTTGAGCCATTGGTTTCGGACCAGTTTTGTTGACTATTATAAGCATACCTGTAGCTAGAATAGGAGGGGAGCAGTCCAAGATGCAAGTTCCCAAAAGCAGGGTAAAACATGGCAAACCCAAATTGATTTCCTATGTTACTAAACATTGCATCGTAATCTTTATCAGGAGTGATGGAAGATGTTCCTATGTTATTACTTACTCCAAATGATTTTAAACTCGAAGGTTGGGAAAAATTTACACCTCCAAAGAAGCCCACCAATAAGGTTGGTTTACTATTGTCATTAGCCTTTACTAATAATCCAAAATGGAACATATAAAAGACCAATACAATTAAAAATATTGGTTTTTTCATTGTGTGTTGTTGTGTTGATATATATACAATTTAAAACGAAGAATGTTTTTAAGTAGTGTATGTTATGGAGGAAAGTTGAATTAGAATATAAATATATTAATGATTTCATATATTACTTTTTGTATTTTTTATATTGCAAAAGAAGAAGTATAAATTATTTTTACACATGTTAAATAAAACTTGCAAAAGCATGAAGTATATCTTGATTATTTCAATAGCGATAATAACTTTTTCGTGTCAACCCAAATCAAATGACTATATAAAAATAAGAGGACCTGTTTTTGGTACATTTTATACAATAATATATCAACCGGTAGCAGAAGATGATTCTTTGGATAAAGGGGTGATGAAGGAATTAACAAAGGTAGATTGGTCTCTTTCCACATATAAGGATACATCAACCATTAGTAAATTCAATTATAGTGATAATGGGACAACTATTGATTCATTGATGAAGAGAGTTTTTATAAAAGGAAAAGAAATATATCAGAATTCTAATGGAGCTTTTGATATGACTGTTGCCCCGCTTGTTAATGCTTGGGGATTTGGCTTTAAAAAGCAAGATAGTATTACCGATGAACTAATTGATTCGTTACTGCTTATTGTTGGAATGGATAAAGTAAAGCTTAAAGAAGGATTTTTAAGTAAAGATAAGCCTAATATTATGCTTGATGCAAGTGCAATAGCTAAAGGTTTCGGTGTGGATGTAGTAGCAGATTACCTCACTTCGCAAGGTATAACTAATTATATGGTAGAAATTGGCGGAGAAATAAGGGCGCATGGAGTTAATCATAAAGGTATTCCATGGAGAGTAGGTATTGATAAACCTATCGATGATAAAGAACCAGAACAAAGAGAATTACAAGATATACTTTCGATTTCAAATGCGGCTTTAGCAACTTCTGGAAATTACCGAAATTTCTATATCAAGGATGGAAAAAAATATGCGCATACCATTGATCCTAAATCAGGATATCCTGTGCAACATTCTCTTTTAGGAGCTTCAATAATTGCTCAAGATTGTATGACTGCAGATGCTTACGCAACTGCATGCATGGTAATGGGACTTGGAAAAAGTATGGAGCTAATTGAAAAACTTCCAAATACAGAAGGTTATTTTATTTATGTTGATGATAACGGATCAAATCAGATTAGATATACTTCAGGTTTTGAACGATTGATTGTAAGAAATTAAAAATTAAAAACATGTATTAAGGAGAATATTGCCTAATTTATACATAGTATTGATGATTGAATTTACTTGTATGATCAATGCGATCATTGAAAAAATAGATTTAAACGCATAAAAGATATTGTTAAATCTTTTTTTTTAATGTAAATTTAATAAGAGATAGTGTATTATGGGGAATAGGAGCTTCATTTTTAATGACATAATAATGTATTTTAACCCTTTATGTTTTTGCTATCATGGAACAAAACAAAGTAAAATCACTACCTGCTCTTTTCAAATCTTCAATTAAATTCCAAGTAAATGTAACGTTGGCATCTATTTTAATAATCTTTTCAGGTTTGTTAACTTACATTACATATTCTACAATAAAAAAACAAATTGAGAATGACACGGAAAGAGTAATGATTAGTCATTTGAATGACTTGAGTACCATTCTGGAAAGTCAGGTAAAATCTCGACAAAATGCAGTGAATCTTGCTATTAAATTGGCTAATAATATTTTATATGAAACTGGCGGAATTGTTGAAACGAATGAATTCTTGGAAATTGAAGGTGTTAATCAAAATACAGGAAAATTAGGTAGATATTCGGTACAAAAGTGGATGTTAGACGGTAAGCAATTATATTCAAATACGGATGTTGTTGACCATATAAAATCTCAATCAGTAGAAACAGCTACAATCTTTCAGAAAATAAAAGATGGATATTTAAGGATTTCTACAAATGTTAAAAAATCAGATGGAAAAAGAGCAATCGGTACCTACATTCCAAATTCATCTGAGGTGATTAAGACTATTGAGAAAGGTGAAACTTATATTGGAAGGGCGTTTGTTGTTAATAATTGGTATTTGACAGCATATAAACCGATATGGATTAATGGTAAAATTCAGGGGATATTGTATGTTGGAATGAAAGAAAAGGATTATGAATTTTTAAAGAAAGTATTAGGTAATAAAAAATACTTTGATAATGGTTATCCTTTCTTAGTTAGCGACAAAGGAGAATTGATTATACATCCAACTAAAGAAGGTGCGAATTTTTCACATGCTCAGTTCTTTAAGCAACTTACCAATAAAGACGGACAAGTTGGAAGAAGCGAATATTTATGGCCCGAAAATGAAGAAGGAAAGAAGAAAATCCAATATTATAAATATTTTGAACCATATGAATCATTCATCTCAACTTCAATTTATAAAGATGATATGCATAAAGGGCTCAATTATCTTGTAAGCGTTACTTCTATATTAATATTGGCATTTGCAGTTCTTATATATTTTGCTTTAAGCACTTATCTTAAACCAATTATTAATCAATTGAGGTATATGGCTTATAATGCCAAAGAGGTTGCTTCTGGAAACCTAACGTTGAATATTGAATCAAATAGACAAGATGAAATAGGAGTGTTGGCAAATTCGTTAAATAGCATGATTAGTAATTTGAAGCGTGTAGTGAATGAGATAGCTAATGGGGCTCAGCAATTAAATGCTTCGGGTGTTCAATTTGATAGTTCGTCGCAAGATTTTTCACAGGGAGCCAATGAGCAAGCTTCCTCAATTGAAGAGGTATCTTCAACAGTTGAGGAAATCTCGGCAAGTGTTGATCAAAACACTAAAAACGCTAAAGAAACCGATGAAATTTCAACCAAAGTTGCTACAGAAATAGAATCGGTAGGAAAAAAAGCACTTAATGCACAAAAAATTTGCAATGTAATTTCTGAAAAAATAAAAATAATTAACGATATAGCTTATAAAACAAGTATTTTATCAATTAATGCAGCTATTGAAGCTGCAAAAGCCGGAGAGCAAGGTCGTGGCTTTGGAGTTGTGGCAGCAAACGTAGGGACTCTTGCCGAGAAATGTAATGAAGCGGCTAATGAAATTGTTGATCTTGTAAGCCAAAGTGTATTATTGACACAAAATGCAGAACAAAGCCTACAGGAAATTATACCAGATATTAAGAAAACCAGTGACTTAGTGAAAAAAATCACAGAGGGAGGAAATGAATTAAGTATTGGTATACACCAAATAAATAATGCCCTTCAGCAAATCAATATTACAACTGTTCAAAATGCAGCTGGTAGCGAAGAGCTTGCTTCGAGTGCAAAGGAACTTACCTCTCAGTCTGATAGTCTTATGAAGTTAATTTCTTACTTTAAAACTGATGAGAAATATATTCATGCACAAAAAGAATTTTCGGTAAATGACTTACTAAATAATGATATAAGAGAACAAAAAGAACAAAACAAATCGAGTAAAGATTTGATAACCGATTCGGAAAATAAGAAGGATGAATATGATATTTATTAAATCATAAATATTTTAACAACTAATTGTTTGACTTTCTCCTTCGTTGCTTAAATGTAAAGGTTTAATTTTTATTGAATCTTTTTGTGCGAGTTTATCTTGAGTTGTGGCACAAGAAATTCCCCTTTTAGTTAATTCTTTGTTACTACCAATATGAATGTTGGGAAATTTTCCGTTCTTTTTAATTAAAATTCTAAGAGCCATTAGTACAAATACTAATCCAACCAATGCAACACTCAACAATAAAACTTTCAAAAACATAGCACTTAATTTATCTAAATTGGGAAAGCGCAAAATTACGCTTTTTTATTATCAATTAAACAAACCTTAATTAAATATGTTTGAAGATTGGGAAACAAAGACGTGATACAAGTTAGTTTTATTTAGATTTATTCTTATTAGCTTTGTTTTACAGTTATTCTACCTTTTAGTATTTATATTATAAAGGTGACTTATCTGTTTTCTAAAATCAAAATGTCTATTAAAAGAATATGATATCGAAGTCAGGAATTAGTTTTGATGAGTTTAAAAAGGAAGTATTAAACGATTACCGCGTAGGATGTGTAAGCAGAAATTTAAGTTTAATTGGAAGAAAAGAGGTTTTAGGAGGGAAGGCTAAGTTTGGTATTTTTGGAGATGGAAAGGAAGTGGCTCAAATTGCTATGGCAAAGCAATTTATGGAGGGGGATTGGCGATCGGGATATTATCGTGATCAAACCTTTATGTTGGCTGCAGAAATGACCAAACCAGTAGAGTTTTTTGCTTCGTTATATGGAGAAACCAATACAGATTTAAATCCTGATAATGGGGGGCGTTCCTTTAATAATCATTTTGGTACTCGAACCATTACTGATTCTGGTGAATGGAAAAATATAGCAGATATTAAGTGTACATCATCAGATATATCTCCTACTGCAGGTCAAATGCCACGTTTAGTAGGATTGGCATATGCCTCTAAGTTGTATAGAAATAATCCTATACTAAAGGACTTTTCGAAATTTAGCCATAGAGGTAACGAGGTGGCTTTTGGTACTATTGGGGATGCAAGTACATCCGAAGGTCATTTTTTTGAGACATTAAATGCAGCTTCGGTACATCAAATTCCAATGGCAATATCGGTGTGGGATGATGGTTATGGGATATCTGTACCCAAAAGGGTTCAAACAACAAAAGAAAGTATTTCTGATATCTTAAAAGGGTTTGAAAAAGGACCTAAAGATAAAACAGGCATTGTGATCTACAAACTAAAAGGGTGGGATTATGCAGGTTTATGTCAGGCTTATGAAGAAGGAATTGCAAGATGTCGTAATGAACACGTACCTGTACTTTTTCATGTAGAAGAATTAACACAACCTATTGGACATTCAACTTCGGGATCGCACGAAAGATATAAATCAAAAGAAAGATTAGAGTGGGAGAAAGAATACGATTGCTTATTAAAAATGCGAGAATGGTTAATTGAGCGGTCGTTAGCTTCAGAAAAAGAACTAGACCAAATAGAGGAAGATGCCCATCAGGAAGTAAAGGATGCTAAGAAACAAGCATGGAAACAGTTTATAGCAACTCTAAAAGAGGAAAGAGACTCTTTATTGGGAATTGTAGAACAACGTTTATGTGTTTGTACTGGAAATAATGGAAAATACATTGATAAACTGGTAAAAGAACTTAAGAATACACTGTTGTTAAATCGTAAAGAGATTTTATCAACAGCTCGTAAAATTTTGCGACATATCTGCAACTCATGTAATAATCCAAATAGTTTAAAATTTTCTTTGCAACGATGGATTGCCGATTATAGGGCAAAAACACATGTGATGTATAACGATAGGTTGTATGCCGAAGATGAATTTGCTGCAGTTAATATACCAGTAGTTCCACCGCATTATTCAAAAGACTCAGAGAAAGTACCAGGTAGAGAAATATTAAGGGATAATTTTGATGCTTTATTTTCAAAAATACCAGAGTTGGTGACCTTTGGAGAAGATACAGGAGTACTTGGAGGTGTTAACCAATCGATGGAAGGATTACAATCGAATCATGGAATCTTACGCGTTTGGGATGAAGGAATACGAGAAACAACCATTATAGGAACTGGTTTAGGATTAGCTTTGCGAGGTTTACGTCCAATTGCGGAAATACAGTATTTTGATTATTTGCTTTACGGACTACAAACTATGAGTGATGATTTAGCTACATTAAGGTATCGAACCAAAGGAGGGCAAAAAGCTCCAATGATTGTGCGTACAAGGGGACACCGTTTAGAAGGAATTTGGCACTCTGGTTCTCCATTGAGTATGGTTATTAACTCTATTCGTGGTGTTTATGTATGCGTACCTCGTGATATGACCAGGGCTGCTGGGATGTATAATACACTTCTGCAATCCGATGATCCTGCGTTGATTATTGAACCATTAAATGGTTATCGAATAAGAGAACCGCGCCCATCTAATATTGGCGATTTTAATATTCCATTAGGTATTCCCGAAGTATTGCATGTTGGTCATGATGCTACTTTGGTTACTTATGGTTCTTGTGTGCGTATTGCTCAAGAAGCTGTTCAGCAATTGTTGGAAATAGGCATTTCGGTTGAACTAATTGATGCACAAACATTATTGCCGTTTGATATTTATGGTGTAATATTAGAATCGGTTAAAAAAACCAACAGAATAGTGTTTTTTGATGAAGATGTACCTGGAGGTGCAACAGCTTATATGATGCAACAAGTTGTTGAAAAGCAAGGAGCATTTAAACATCTAGATTCTGCACCTAGAACGGTTACAGCAAAAGATCATCGTCCAGCATTTGGTACTGATGGAGATTACTTTTCTAATCCAAGTGCGGAGGATGTTTATGAATCTATTTATGAGATCATGAATGAATTTGATCCTCACAAGTTTCCTGCAATTTATTAATATTCAGATATCCATTTTCAAAGGCATTGTCTTTGAAAATGGAAATTATAAATCGTTTGTTTTAAAATGAATTGTTTTTTCCGATTTGTTCATTAATTTATCCTCGGTTACAATTCTAATTTTGTAATCCTTGTTCTTTTTAAATCCAGAAATCTTATTGTTATAGATTTGTAAAGGTTGATCATTAATGGAATACAGTATTTTGTCACATTCAGTTGCTTTATCGGAACAAGCTAAGAAAATAGAAAAATAAGAAGGATAAATTGGAATGTCTTCAATTACTTCGGTAGGAGAAGTTGAATAATTAACAAAAATATCCGAAGGAGTATTATCGATGGTAAATTCAAAGTTTCTTACATTTCGGTTATTTACATTATCATATCCTACAACAGTAAATTTATAAAGACCTTCTTCTTCAATTACAACGGATTCTTTGTAATCAATCTCCTCACTACCATTAATAATATATTTAATACGTTGTAGGCCAGATTCTATATCTGAGGCACTTAGTTTTATAGATGTTTGAGTTGAAATGTAAGTATTTTCACCTTTTTTAAAACTGGGGCCGTTGTATTTAAATGAAAGGCTTGGTCCTGTTAAATCAACGTATGCAATACCAACTACATGTTTATATTCCGAAAACTTTTTATCGTTAGATACATTATCGCGAGCAAAATATCTAACAGTATGTTTTCCTGTTTTATTAGGTAGATAAAATGGATCTGTATATTGCTTAAATTTACCATTGTTTATAGTATATAAAATATCTTTTACTCCGGATTTATTATCAACAGCAGTTAATTTTAGTTTAGATCGTCCCGAGTAATACACTTTATCACCTACTATAAATTTATCGCCAAGTACATCGGCTGAAACAATAGGAGCTGTTTTATCTAAATAAAACTTTAGTTGTTCAATTTCTGATTTATTATTCACATTATCAATGGAGTAGTAGTTAAGGGTGTGATGTCCGTCATCCAATTGAGCAATAGGTAAATCCTGAAATGTATATCGCTGTGGATCTTGTTCATCAAAATAATAGTAAAGGTTAGCAAGACCTGATAAACTATCGGAGCAAGTAAGGTATAGTCGGGTACTGGTTGAGATTATTGTATTTTTAGAAATTCCAACAATGTGATAATAAGTTTTAGGAGGAGTTAGGTCAACAGTGTACTTAAACATTTTAGCTTTTTCAGCATTACCAACTCTATCTGTCGAATAGTATTGTAATACAAAATCACCTTCTTTATCCGAAACTAGTTCTTGGTTATAAGTTTTAAAAGGATTACTGTTTAAAGAACTGAATATCTCTTTAACTCCAGACATTTCGTCTTTTGCTTTAAGAGAAAATCTTAAACCTTTGCCATAATATAGTATATCATTGCTGTTTCTAAACTTGGGAACACTGTTAGCTATTAAAAGTGTTTTTGGAGCCTTACCATCAGCATAAATAACAAAACGATCCAATGTTTTACCCTGATTTGTATCCATGTGCCGAATATTATGTTTGCCGTGGCCATCCATATAAATAGGTGTTAAGTTATTAACCTCGTCAGAATGATCAGTTGGAGATAAAAGTGTACCATTTGTTTGAGGAGAGTTAGAAATGGTTAGGTATATAGGTAGTTCAGCTTGCATGTAATATCTGTTAAGGCTATCTACATAAAAAGTGGGTTCAGGATCTGTTTTTTTTTGTGCAATAATATTAATACCCGTAAATAATGCTACAATTAGATAGATAGAAGAGGTTTTTTGTATCATTTTCAATTAGTTTTTTGATTGTAGATTAACGCCAACAACAATTACATCATCAGTTTGAGTTTGTTTTCCTTTCCACTTTGAGAAAGTATCAATAAGAATATTTTTTTGTTCAATGGCAGGTTTATGATGTATGTCAAGAAGTAACTTTCGTAAACGTCTTTTTAAGAATTTTTTATCGTCACTTTCATTAAACTGATCTATTATACCATCAGAAAAGGCATAGATCGAAGTTGGTTCGGATATTTTAAATTGATGTTTTGTAAACTCAATACCTCTGGAGTTTCTATTAGAACCAATATTTCCTATTGATGTCCGGTCTCCCTTTATTTCGTTAAGTTGATTATTTTGAATATAAAAAATCGAATGCTTAGCTCCTGAAAAAGTAGCAATTTCTTCCTTCATATCTATTCCAATCAGAGCAATGTCCATACCGTCTCTGCCAATTCGATTATCCGATTGACTTGCATTCAAGGCTTTTATTACGCCAATACTAAGTTGTTTTAGTATTTGGTTTACTTCAAGTGTTCTTTGGTTAACGATTTGATTAATAAGGTTTATTCCAAGCATAGACATAAATGCTCCAGGAACACCATGACCTGTACAATCTGCTACTGCCAATAACGAAAGTCCATTAATCTGCTTAAACCAATAAAAGTCGCCACTAACAATATCTTTAGGTTCAAAAAAAATAAATGATTCATTAAAGAGTTGACTTAGTTTTTCTTTTTTGCCTAATACCGCTTGCTGTATGAGTTTAGCGTAGTTAATACTACTTGTTATATTTTCATTTCGTTGACATATAATGTTAAAGTATTTTTCAAGTTCATTTTGTTGCTGTAATATTTCATCATGTTGTTTATTAATCTCAATATTTTGTACTCGTAATTGTTTATGAGCTTTTCTTTTCTGTTGAAAGTTATAAAGTAAGAGAAACAGTAAAATACATACTATACTAACAGCTACAGTTAATATTTGTACAAATAACTTTTCTTTTTCCAAAGCTTCATTACTTTGTTTTGCTTCTAAGTCCTTTTTTTGAAGTATAATTCGAATAAAGTTATTAGCTAATTCACTTTTCGAATATTTATCCATTAAATGGATGTAAATAGTATCTTTTTGAGATATTATTCTGTTTTGTTCGTTAATTCTTTCCCAGGCACTTAACAATTCTAGTTCTTTAATTTTTTTCTGCGCTTCCATATATTGAGCTTTTAACTCACTGGCTTTTGCTTGTTCAAGTACGCTTTGTCTTTTATCTCGTTCAACCAACTCATGAAATGTTTTATAAAGGTTATAATACTCGAGCATTTTCTCACTATTCCCTATCTTCTCATACGTTTCAGCTAGCATCCCATAACAACTTTTCATTCTATCAGTATCACTAAGCTCTGTTGCTAATAGTAACGCTTGTTCTAAATTTTCAATAGATTTGTTATAACGCTTTAAGTTATTTAGCACTACAGAAGCATTGATGTAAGCAGAAATGAGACCAGATGTTTCTTTAAGTTTTTTACGAAGAGCTATAGCTGTGTTAAAGTATTGCAGAGAATTCTCGTACTCATATATATCGGCATATATCATTCCCAGGTTGTTGGAAATGGAGGCAATTCCACTTTCGTTTTCTATTTTTTCATTTAATAGAATTGATCGTTTATAGTATTCAATTGCTTTAGGGTAATTTTTTCCATTCCAGAATCCTTCTGCAATAGTATTAATGTTTCTGCTGGCTTCTTTATAATCACCTAATTTAATTTGCTTTTCGGCATTTTTAAGGCATGCATCAATATTAATTAGCTGATTATTTCCATCATAGATTTTTTCTTGAGCATTTATTGCACAAATTGGAAGCAGGTAACAGTTTAAAATGCAAAAAATAAGAACTAATGAATATGTATTTTTTATTTGCCTGCTTCTATTTCTAAAAGAATAAAGCAACATTGTGTTAAGGTTTTTACATCATTATGATGAATAACAAACTACTAGACGTATATACATCAATTTAGTAATTTTTTTTTAACTGACATACTTGTAGTAGCAAACATTAAATTACATTTAATTTAGATGTAGGTTGTTGGTGCTTTACGTAAGAAATAATTAGAAGGAGGAAAAATAAGTAATGTATTCTTAGGGTGTTGTAATATAAAAATAATATGATGAAAAAGAAGGCGATTTTATTTCTGTTGATTGTGTATTATATCACAATTCAGAATACTATTTAAAATAGTATTCACATCCTTCAAGGTCCATTTTTAATTCGTCAATTTTATTTTGTTCAGGTTGGTTAATGTGGTGCAGGACAGTTATATATATAGCTTAATTATTTAATTCTTTTTGAACTAACTGTTCTAAACTTAAAAATAGATTTAATTCCCAAAGCCTTCATTTTCTTTTCAAACGGCATGCTAAATTTACCATCAGGTTCTATAACTAAACGATGGTTTAATTCAGGGAAATCAATCCTTGTTAAATCTTTAATTTTGTGAATTACGGCATTACTATGGTCATATGCCAGGGCTACATTCTTTATTTGTTTAAATGGTATAATCTCACCTTTAATAAATTCTCCATCTTGCGTTGTAAAAATCTTTATAATAGGAGTTAGGGCATTGGGACCACTGAGGTTAAATCTGGAATAAGTAGCGAAATTACCCATGCTATATATAATAAATCGATTTTTATATATTTCCATAGCTCTGGTAACATGTGGACCATGACCGAAAATAATATCTGCTCCAGCATCAATCATAGAGTGAGCAAATTCATATACATTACTCCTGTTTTCACCATAAAATGTTTCCTGCTTTCGTGTTACATGCTGATGTTTAGAACCCTCAGCACCTCCGTGGAACGAAACAATAACAATATCACATGATTTTTTTAATTGGCCAACTATTCTAATGGCATTAGGTAAATCGTTAATATCAACGGTTCCAGTATTTGGAGAAAAGCCTGCTAATCCAATTTTTACTCCTTTTACAGTTAAGGTATCAGTTGGTTTGTCCAATAATCCTGACCAAGTAATACCTAATTTATCTAAATGATACCTGGTAGTTTGTATGCCTACAGGACCAAAATCTCTAATATGATTATTAGCTAGATTTAATAAATCAAATCCCATTTCTTTTAACGCCAATCCATAACTTTCGGGCATTTTAAACGCATAACATTTAGTTGTATCTTTACATCGTTTAAAAACTCGACCTTTATCTAATAGACAGGTTTCCAGGTTTCCAAAGGTAACATCTGCATCTTTCAGATAGGGAATAGCTTCAGCTACATATGGTATTGGATCATTATTCGGGGGTAAATAATTTTTACTGGGAAAGTCGGTGCCCAACATCATATCTCCAACTCCAACAAATGAAATTAATGTATCGTTTTGTGAAAATAAAAAAGGATTAATCATCCAGCAAATACAGGCAATTACAAACAATATTTTCATCATTAAATCAATTTGTTTCAAAAATAACTTTTTATTAGTTGTTATCGAACGAAAATAGATTACTTATAGTAATTATGTTTGACATGTATTAAAAATGCAGTAATATTGTGATTGAGTAAAAAGAATGCAATGCCTTATAAAGAGCCGAAAATAGAAAAAATGTATTACACCATTGGTGAAGTGGCTGAGATGTTCGATGTAAATACTTCGCTTATTCGATTTTGGGAGAAAGAATTTGATATTATAAAACCTTTTAAAAACAAAAAAGGGAACAGACTTTTTACACCAGAGGATGTAGATAATTTTCATTTAATTTTTCACTTAGTTAAAGAAAAGGGAATGACTCTTAAAGGAGCTCAAAAAAAGTTGAATGAGAATAGAGAGGATACGGTTAATAATTTTGAGGTGATATCTAAACTTAAGGATATTAGGACTGTTTTAATGGAGATAAAAGAAAATTTGGAATCTAACGAGGATGAGAAGCCTACTTAGATCGGTTCTTTTAATATAATTTTAAAATAAATGCTTATAAAACAAATAACTCAAATATTGGAGGAGTTTGCTCCGCTTTCGTTTCAGGAAAGCTATGATAATGCTGGATTAATTGTAGGAAACAAAAGCATAGAAGTTTCAGGAGTTCTCATTACTTTAGATGTTACAGAGGAAGTATTGGATGAGGCAATTGAACTAGGATATAATCTTGTTTTAGCACACCATCCAGTGGCAATGGGAGGAATAAAAAGATTTAATGGCAACGATTATAATGAAAGAATTATTATTAAAGCCATAAAAAACGATATTGCTATTTATGCCGGGCATACCAATGTAGATAGTGTTATGCAAGGTGTAAATGGGAAAATTTGCGCGAAGATTGGACTAAAAGATTGTAAGATACTAGCGCCTAAAAAAGGTGAGCTTTTTAAAGTGGTTACTTTTGTACCTGAAGATTATGCCAACGTAGTGCGTGATGCAATGTTTGAAGCAGGAGCAGGAAATATTGGGAATTATGATTCATGTAGTTTTAATTTAGAAGGTAAAGGAACTTTTAGAGGAGGAGAGGATACTAATCCTTTTGTAGGAAAGAAAGGTGAGGTGCATACCGAAAGAGAACTACGAATTGAAACAATTGTTCCATCACATTTAAAAAGTAAAGTTATTGCTGCCATCAAAAAAGTACATCCTTATGAAGAGGTAGCATATGATATTTATCCACTCGAAAATAATTACGATCAAGTCGGTTCAGGAATGTATGGTGTGTTAGAAAATCAAGAAGATGAACATGCATTTTTAAAGCGTATTAAAGAATTATTTGAAGTAGGTACGATAAAGCATACTAAATTATTGAATAAGCCCATTAAGAAAGTTGCAGTTTGCGGAGGTGCAGGTAGCTTTTTACTTAACAAAGCCAAAGCTATAGGAGCAGATATTTTTATAAGTGGAGACTTTAAATATCATCAGTTTTTTGATGCGGAAGGTGATATTGTGATTGCTGATATTGGTCACTTCGAGAGTGAACAATTTACTAAAGAAGTTTTTTTTGAGCTACTTACAAAAAAAATACCTAATTTTGCGATTCGTTTATCGAAAGTAAATACAAATCCTATAAAATATTTGTAGCAGAATGGCAACAACAAATCAAAACGCTGAAATGTCTGTAGAAGAAAAATTAAAGGCATTATACGACTTACAGAAGGTGGTATCTGAAGTAGATAAGATAAGAACGCTTAGAGGTGAGTTACCACTAGAAGTGCAGGATTTGGAAGACGAAATTGAAGGTCTTGAGACCCGTATTTCCAATTACAACAATGAGGTGAAAGCGTTAAACGATTCTATTTCGGGTAAGAAAAATGAAATAAAAGAATCGGGTGTACTTATAAAAAAATACGAAGCTCAACAGATGAATGTTCGCAATAACCGTGAATTTGATTCGCTTTCAAAAGAAATTGAGTTTCAGAAGCTTGAAATTGAGTTGAGCGAAAAAAGAATTAAAGAATTTACTGCTGAGCTTAATAACAAACAAACAGTAATTGAATCATCAAAACAGTTATTAGAAGAAAGGCAAGCAGATCTTACTGCAAAAAAGAAAGAATTGACTGAAATTGTGGGAGAAACACAAGTTGATGAGGAAAAGAGAATAGATAAAATTACACAAATTGAAAGTACAATTGAGGAGCGATTGTTAACTGCATTTAAACGTATTCGTAAAAATGCTATCAATGGTTTGGCAGTTGTTACTGTAGAACGTGATGCATGTGGAGGATGTTTTAACAAAATTCCACCTCAGCGTCAACTAGATATTAAGTCTCGAAAAAAGGTGATTGTTTGTGAGTATTGTGGTCGTATTTTGGTCGATGATGAAATTGACAAAGATGATGCAGAAAACTAGTCATTACTTCTTGTTATAATATAAGGCCACTTATTCAAGTGGCTTTTTTTATTCCGTAAAATTGAATGTGCTTGTTAAGCAGACTCAGAATTTGTAAGTTAAACTCTTTCTGCTTATGTTCACGTAAACTTCTTAATTTTTAGTTTGAACAATCATTTTTTACAAATATTAGTTGTAGTTGTTGTCCTCTCATGTAAGGTTAAAGGTCAGTCTGTTGAATTAGACCATTGCATGGTTAAGCTTTTTAACCTTGAAAAAGATCAAGTTCAAGTTTATATAGATGCAGTAAAAGATGAATCGGAAAGAGCTTACATAAATCATTATTGTATTTTTTTAAATCGAATGGTAAATGGTCAAAATTTGGAGTCATATAATCATCGGTTTAAATCTATAATAGATTCTCTTTTAGATTATCAGTATAGCAATACACATTCATTAGGATATTTATCTGAGGTTTATTTACAAAAAGGGATGATGGATTATTCCAATGGAGATCATACTTCAGCTGTAATGTCATTTTTTAAAGCATATAATTACTGGAAAAAGAGTGAAAAACTATTTCCTCAGTTAGAGGATAACAATAAGTTGAAAGGAATATTTAATCTATTGATTGGAAACTTACCTCCTCAGTATAAAAAATGGGCTAGCTGGTTAGGGTATGTTGGAGATACTTCTAATGGTATGTACAGTTTAGAAAGGTATTTGAACCAAATTAAATCACTCAATGGAAAATATTATGAGGCGATGCTTTATTTGTCATTTTCATATCTTAAGTTTGAGACTGATGAGGAAAAAATAGTTGAATTCATTAGTGACAATAGCAATAAAAATTTGCCTCCAATTATTAAATCTATTTTAATCAGATGTGCATTTAAAGTAAGAGAACCTGCTATCTGTAAAGCTTATTTATTTGATACTAATAACCTGGAATTTTTACCTCTTTTATATTTAAAAGGAAAGTTTGAAGTTTTGCATGGTTATCCTAATGCACAGATTACTCTTAAAAAATATATAGAAAGAAATAAGAATGGTATTTTTAAAGCAGATGCGACTAGATATTTATCTTGGTATTATTTTTTAAGTAGCGATACGCTTTCTTTTAACAAGTTGCAAAAAAAGATAATAGAGTTGAATTTGTATCCTACCTGGGAAGATAAACAAGCTAAATATGAAGCAAAAAAAGTAAAACTTCCAAGTAAAATTTTATTGCAGTCTAGGTTAACCTTTGATTCAGGTGATGCTAAGAAGGCAAAAGAAATACTATTAAAAGGTGATTATACATCTTTAGAAAATGAGCAAAAGGTTGAATTTAATTATAGATTAGGCAGGTGTTACCATTTACTTGATCAAGAAGAGGCGGCGATTTATTACTATAATAGAGCTATAAATCTAGGAGAAACTAGCAATAGATACTTTGCTCCTTATGCAGCAATTTATGCAGCTCAAATAAAGCATAAAAAGGATAATTCTGCATTTCAATTCTACATTAAAGAAGCAGATCGATTAAATGATGGAGAACATAAACTAGCTATTAAAAAACGAATTGAACAGTTAAAAAGTTTGCAATAGACTAACTAATGATTAATTTGCATACCGACTGGTTGGTTGATTTATTGCTGTAATATAAGGATAAGATACTATCAAATTAATAATTATATCAAAATATTTTTAATATAAATATTTTATAATCATGAGTTGATATTATGGGTTGTATACCGATGATAAGGTAGAGGGGAGAATATAGAGTGATGTAAAATTAAACATAATTAACGAGTCCTTAATGTTTTGTTAATATACTGATTACGGTATACTAAAATGGGAATATAAAAAATGACCTACTTTTATGTTGATATATTTTAAATAAAAATTAAGGATTATGAAACAACTTTTTACTTTAGTAATTGCTTTTATTTCGTTAAGTGTAAATTTAGATGCTCAAATTATTAGTCAATATGTTGAGACAGATAGTGGGACTAAACCTAAAGGTATTGAGATTTGGAATAATACAGGGGAAACATTAGATTTCTCAACAAATAATTTAGTAATTAAAAAAGGGACAAACGGAAAAGAACTCAAAGATGACTTTACGCTAAGTGATGGTGCATTAGCAGTTGGAGATGTTATTGTAATTGGAACAAAGGATGATTCAAATCCAGCGTTTGATTTAAAAATAGTTACAGAAAATAATGGATCTGTTTATCATGAATATGGCTTCTCTTTCAATGGGGATGATGCATTAGAGGTTTGGTATGGTAGTAATAAGACTGATATTTTTGGTAATCCAGGTAGTGATCCTGGTACAAGTTGGGATGGTAACAGTGTATCAACAAGAAATCAAAATATTGAACTATTGAATGGTATTAATACAGGTGCATCTTCTGCTTGGACTGATCCAAGTGCAAGATTCGAAACAGTTAGTTCTGCACCTGCAAGTTCAGGAGGAATTGAAGGTTTTGGTATCGCACCATCGACTTCAACATCAATTGAACAATCATTATTGTCAAAACTGATTATATACCCAAATCCATTCAACACTCAGTTAACATTAAATGGTGAGGAAATTGCATCTGTTGAAGTTTTAAACTCAGTAGGTCAGTTAGTTGTAAAAGTAGGAGGTAATAGCACAAGCAAAGTAGTTGTTCCAACCGCTGAATTAGTTAAAGGAATTTATGTTGTAAAAGTTACTGAAGCTAACGGAAACATCATTACTAAAAAAGTAATTAAAAAATAATAGTTGTTGAAACTAAATTTAAAGCGCCACTTTCTTTTAGAGAGTGGCGCTTGTTACATACATGTTATATTTTCTTCCCTAGCTTAACAATGATAAAATAAAGCAAACTAAAACCGATAATCATCAATATCCATACAGGTACACCAAATGCACCTGGAATAGTACCAATAAATAAAGAAATAGCTCCAACAACTAAAGCATAAGGTAATTGAGTACGTACATGAGCCATGTGATTACAAGAACTAGCTAACGAGCTAAGAATGGTTGTATCTGATATAGGAGAACAATGATCGCCTAATACAGAACCCGCAAGCACAGTAGAAACTACATTGTAAAAAATAGGAAGTGCCATATTGGTATCAAAACCTGCCTCCATAGATATTTTCCAGCAGGCAGGTAAAACAAGAGGATAAATGATAGCCATTGTTCCCCAAGAAGAACCAGTGCTAAATGCTATAATAGCAGAAAATATAAAGGCTAATGCAGGAATCCAATAAGGACTTAAATTTATTTTTCGCATTAAGTCTGTAATGAACTCCGCGGTATGCATATCTTCAGTTAATGAGGCTATTCCCCATGCAAGTACTAGGACCAAAATAGCATTAAACATGGTTTTAAAACCATTTACTAACCCCTCTATGGCTTCTTTTAAAGTTAATATACGCTGAAAAGTAGATAAAATTATAGCAACTAATACACCTCCTAAAGAAGACCAAATAAGAGCTTTAAAAGAATCTGCATTACCAACAATAACAGAAAGTTTAGTACTAAAACTGAGATTATTATTATTCCATGTTTCTGAGTCATATCCTGTAAAAACTAAACCAGTAATAGTGCCCAAAACTACTATCATTACAGGAATAAAAGCATTGTACCATTTACCATTTACGTTTTCTTTAACTTCAATTTCTTTAACGATTTGAGGAGGATTATTTAGTTTTTTTTCTTCACTAGTAGTTTCTGTATTTCGGGCTTTTCTTTCTGCTTTTAACATTGCTCCAAAATCTCTTTGTTTTATAATTAGAATTAAAACAAAACCAAGTGTAAACAGTGGATAAAAAGAGTAGCTTAACGAACTAAGAAATACCTGATAGGCTGATTTTTCAATTCCTAAATGATTAATACCTTCGCTAATATAGCTTAATTCGGCTCCTATCCATGTAGTTATAAATGCGATTGAAGCTATGGGGGCAGATGTCGAATCAACAATATAAGCCAGCTTTTCTCTAGATATTTTTAACCGATCAGTTACAGGACGCATTGTATTTCCAACAACAAGAGTATTGGCATAATCATCAAAAAATATTAGTAAACCCATGAGCCATGTAATGAGTTGTCCCGATCGTGAGTTCTTAGCATATTTAGCAAGGATAGATACAATACCTTTCATTCCACCGTTAAGAGTAACTAGCGCTACCATACCTCCAATTAGCATCGAAAAGATAATGATAGATTGATGGTCTGGATTAAGCAATGATTTTAAAACGTATGTGTCAACAACACTAAAAAGCCCTTTAAAAACACTGGTGATAAATGATACACCTTTGTATTTGTAAATAATTGTTGTACCAACCAGTAATCCTATAAAAAGCGAAGAGAATACTTCTTTTGTAATAAGAGCCATTAAAATAGCTATCAGAGGAGGAAATATTGAGAACCATATTGGAATTGGATTTACTTTTTTAGATGCAATAAACTTATGATCCCGAAAAACTTTAATAGAAGATTCCTTTTCAAACTTAACTTTAACAACTGCTAATGATTTATTCCAAATTAAATTTTGAATCTCATCATTTATTGTGATACGAATAGTTTGCTTTAATGAATCTGGAATATTTTTAAAATCTACTTCTACTCTGGTTGATACATCGGTAACAAGTATATCCGAAGTATTAATTACTAACGAAGTTTTTTGTCCGTTTAGATTAAAAAAAACAAGAAATAGGAAAAATAAGGTAACAAATTTTGCACTCTTCATGTAATAGTTTTTATTGTTATATTTTTCAAATATAAACTAATCTTTATTTTGTCTTTAAAAAACATACAATTAACAATTTATCAACAAATTATTTTTTTTAGTACTGATTAATTATTAATTTGTTAGAGTGTAATTAGAGTTAAGAAAAACAGAAATATGAGGCAGACTGAATTTAATATTTTTGAAGCTCGACTACCAAAAATAAAGCCAGCAAAGGGAAGAATTCTTATTGCTGAGCCATTTCTAAAAGGTCCGTATTTTGGTAGGTCGATTGTGCTTATTACAGAGCATGGGACGCATGGTGCAGTTGGATTTGTTTTAAACAAAACTAGTAACATTTATCCTGATGAAGTTATTGACGATATTTTTTCATTTAAGGGAGAATTATATATTGGTGGTCCGGTATCTTCTGATACATTGCATTTTATTCATACACTAGGTAGACAAATTCCTGGAGCGGTAAAAATTACAGATACAATATACTGGGGTGGAGATTTTGAAAAGTTAAAAGAACTAATTAATACTGATAAAGCAACATACAAACAGGTTAAGTTTTTTGCAGGTTATTCAGGTTGGTCTCCTGATCAGCTTGAGGGAGAAATTGAAGAAAATTCATGGATAGTAACAGATGTAGATGATGAAATGATTATGAGTTCTAACATCGAAGATATCTGGAGAAATAGTATGGAAAGTCTTGGGGATGTATATAAAACTTGGTCGAAATTTCCTGAAGATCCATCGTTTAATTAGGGCATATAATAACTGGGACTTTAACTGTTAAATGTATTATCATTTAACAGTTTTGTTATTTTTTTTGCCACCTGATTAAAGTATCGTTTTTCTTTGAAGCCTACAACCCATTGAATACCTTGAATTGCATTTGTGAAAAATATTTCATCAGCCTCAGTAAGTTCAAATGCTGAGGCTCCTTGTGTTTCAATAATTCTTTTATCGGTATGATCATTAATTATATCAATTACAATATTCCTCATTACTCCATCAATACATCCGGTAAAAACAGAAGGAGTAAATATTTCATTACTTTTTACCCAAAACAAGTTAGAGCTATTGGCTTCAATTATTTTACTGTCTGCATTTATAAGAAGGCAATCGTCTAGTTTGTTTTCCTTTTTATAACAAGCCGCTAATATATATTGTAATGCATTACTATTCTTAAAAAAAGAAACAGGGCTATATTGTTTTTGCATTTCAGTATAAACATCAACTATTAAGCCTTTCGGATTAATTTGGTAGTTTATTGAAGGTAGTTCGGTTGATTCCATTATAAAACTAACCGAGTCGGTTGTTGGGGTATATAATCCTTGTCCATCTCTAAAAACCTCTAACCTTAACCTGGAGGATGAATAGCTTTTATTCTTTCTAAGAAGTTTTACAATGATGTCCTCAAGTTCTTTTTCTCTAGGTAAAGAAGATACATCCATATTAATGCTTAACATTGCTTTAATAAGCCTTTTATAATGCAAATTAAAATACAAAGGATAGTGGCCATTACATTTTATGGTCTCAAAAATAGCATCCCCATATCTAAAAGCCCTATTGTTAAAAGAGATAGGAACTTGATTGACTGGATAAAATTCACCATTAAAAACTACGTAATCTGTCATTGATTATTATTTTAAGGATACTATTTTGCTAGCTTCTTTTAGTATAGAACTATTCTTGTTTACCTTAAAACATAATTTTAAACCAGCAGCTTTGCCTGCTTCAATATCCCTGTCAGAATCTCCAATTAAGTAAGATTTTGTAGGATCAATATTTAGATCCTCTATCGCCTTTAAAATCATTCCCGGTTTTGGTTTTCTACAATCGCATTCCGAAATAGAGTCGTGATGAGGGCAATAATATATAGCATCAAATTCTGCTCCCATTCCTTTAAGATGAAATTGCATATATTCGTGCAGTTTTTCTACTTCGTTGTTACTATACTCACCTTTAGCAACACCGCCTTGATTTGTAACTAAAACTAATTTAAAACCTGCTTCTCTTAAAATTAATAATGAGTTTTCTATTTCAGGATTAAATACAAAATCTTCAGGTTTATAAATGTAATAATGTCCTTCGTCACTATTAACTACACCGTCTCTATCAATAAAAACTGCTTTATGCATTGTAAAATATTTATCTTAAAACAACCTACGAAAAAATGTATTTACATAAAAATAAAATCTAAATACTAAATAAAAGGAATTAATTCATTAATAAAATCAATAAATAAAGAAGGTTTATAAATAATCGGAAAGATAAATCCAAAAACAGCTCCCCAGAAGTGAGCATCATGCCCAACATTATCTAAATTTTTTTTAGACATAATTCGTGAATAAATAAGGTATAATACCCCAAATACAATTCCGGGAATAGGTATTGCAAGAAACAAATAAAGTTTGCTATAGGGAGCAAAAAATATACTGGCAAATACAACGGCAGATACTGCTCCAGAAGCACCAACTGCATTATAATATATATTGTCTTTTTCTTTAAAAAGGGAATAAAGACTTGAAAAAACTAATCCAGCAAAAAATAAAAGCAAAAACATTACAACACCCCTACCAGGGAAAGCCTCATCGAAATAAAAAATAACTGCATCCCCAAATGAATATAGTACAAACATATTTACTAAAAGGTGTGTCCAGGAACCATGCAAAAATCCGTGAGAAATTATTCTTATATATTCTTTACGGTGCATGATTTGATATGCATTAAATTTATATTTATCAAATATAGAAGGTTGACTAAATGAAGTAACGCTAATAATTACAATGGCTCCAATAAGAATTATCAATACGTTCATACGTTATAGATATGTTTTTTGTGTTTGAGTGTTAATAATTAAATAGTTATAAAATGTTGGGTAATGATCTTTAATTTATATTAGTGTAATATTTTAAAAATCATTTCTTTAAGTAGATCTCCTGTATTGGCCGATACGTTGCCAAATCCTTTGCTTTTCATGTCAAACTCTCTTAATATAGATATGATAGCAACAACCTTTCTGCCAGAATAGTTTCTTGCTCCAGAAACGTAATCTTGCACAAAATAAGGATTAATAGCTAATTCTTTAGCTACGTTTGCTTTTCCCTTATCGGCCAGATAATAATACACCATTAGCTTGGAGAAATAATTGAATAATACAGATATTGTTGCTTGAATTGGATGATCTTTAGGGTTTTTGGCAAAAACTTTTATTATTTTATTTGCCTTAAGAATATCCTTGTTAACAAGAGCCTTTTGTAATTCAAAACTATTGTAATCTTTACTTAATCCAATGTTTTTTTCTATATGCTCAGGAGTAATATTTGAAACACTTTGACCTATAGCTACTTTTAACTTGTCAAGTTCTTTAACAATTTTTGAGAGGTCTGTACCTAATGAATCAGCTAATAAAGAACTGGCTTTCATATCAATTGATAACCCCTGTTCTTTTAAATAACCAGTTATCCAAGCCGAAACCTGGTTGTCGTATAGCTTTTTAAACTCAAAAATACAATTGCTCTTTTTTAAAGTACTTGCTAGTTTTTTCCTTTTATCTAGTGTTTTATATTTATAATTAATTACCAGGATAGTTGAATTTAATGGCGATATGGCATAATGCTGTAATTCTTCAATTTTATCGAGAGATTGAGCTTCCTTAACAACCACCACCTGATGTTGAGACATCATAGGATATCTTCGTGCTGCCATTACTATAGTAGCTGCATCCACATCTTTACCATAGTAAATAGTTTGGTTAAAACCTTTTTCTTCCTCAGTTAAAACATTATCTACGATATAATTAGTAATGGCATCAATATAATAAGTTTCCTCACCCATTAAAAAGTAAATGGGCTTATATTGGCGATTTTTAAGGTTTGCCATTATTTGCTGGAATTCTTGCATATGTGCTTAGCTTTTGAGCAAAAATAGCATTAATTATCAAACAAAAGATGCCTAACTGATTTTCCTCCTGTACTGATTTCTTTTAATGAATCAATTCCAATTTGCAGGTGTTGCTCAACATACTCGGCTGTAACCTTTTTATCACTCGCTTCGGTTTTAATTCCAGTAGAAATCATAGGTTGATCAGAAACAAGAAGCAGTGCTCCGGTGGGAATATGGTTGGCAAACCCAACTGTAAATATTGTTGCGGTTTCCATGTCAATAGCCATAGCTCGGGTTTTTTCCAGGTATTTTTTAAACCTTTCGTCGTACTCCCAAACTCTTTTATTGGTTGTAAATACGGTGCCAGTCCAATAATCACGGGCATTATCCCTAATTGTAGTAGAAACCGCTCTTTGTAAGCTAAATGCAGGTAAGGCAGGAACTTCAGCTGGTAAATAATCGTCGGATGTACCTTCGTTACGTATAGCTGCAATTGGAATGATTAGGTCTCCTAGTTGGTTTTTTGTTTTTAATCCACCGCATTTACCTAGAAATAAAACAGCTTTAGGATTTATAGCACTAAGCAAATCCATTATTGTTGCGGCATTAGGACTCCCCATTCCAAAATTTATTATTGTTACTCCATCTGCACTTGCATTCGGCATATTGCTATGTTCTCCAATAATTGGTACATTATTCCATTGAGCGAATAAATCAACATAGTGTTGAAAGTTGGTTAATAAAATGTAGGGTGTAAAATCTTCAAGTTTACGACCCGTATATCTTGGTAGCCAATTTTCTACAATATCTTTTTTAGTCTTCATTGTTGTTGATCTTATTTATATCACTAATTTTTTGCTTTCTTGAGCTTTTGCAAAAATATATAAAAGAAAATAGACCAGATGGTCTATTTGTGAGTTTTGTTGTTTTTAATAAGTAATTAGTTAAAGTATTCAATTTAGATTAAGGTTTGGTATTATTTTAAGGAATGTGATTTATCTTTGCTGCAAAGATATAATATGCAGCAATTAAATTTACCTAAATATCAGTTTACAATTACAGAAAATGAGGGTAAGAAGAAAATATTTGATCCTATTAGAAAGAAAAAGATTGTATTGACTCCTGAGGAGTGGGTGCGTCAGAACTTTATTATGTTTTTAACACTTGAAAAAAAGTATCCGGCATCCTTAATTGCTGTAGAAACTAAAGTTAATATAAATGGTTTGTCGCAACGTGCAGATATTGTTGTATTTGGTAAAAAAGGAACTCCAGTATTAATAGTTGAGTGTAAGGCTCCAACCGTAAAAATTACTCAAGATACTTTTTATCAGGTTTTGAGATATAATATGAGAATACAAACTAAAATAATTTGTGTAACCAATGGTATTCAACATTATTGTGCATTAATTGATGAAAGTGGTACTTCGTATAAATTCTTAGAGCAAATTCCTGAATATAATTTAATGCTTTGAAATAATAATTGAACCTCCTTATTAATTACTTATGTGCATAAATAATTATAAAACATTAATAAGTTGATAAAATCCTTCGTCAACAAACTCTTTACCTATTTTGCGCCACTTTTTTCTAGTACCAGTTTGCTCAAAACCTTTATTTGTAAAAAGGTGAATACTTTTTTCGTTGGTTAATAAAATAGAACAATAAAGTTGGTTTATTCCAAGATTTTTAAAACAATAATCTATAAATAAATCAAGGGCAGAGGATGCATATCCTTGCCCTTCAAATTCTTTGTGAACCATTATGCCTACTCCGGCCCTATTATGATAAGGATCAAAATCAAATAAATCAATAATTCCCACTACTTGAGGGTTCGGTTCTTCTGTTTCAATTATTAATTTAAGTTCTTTTGATTGGTAAATGTCTAAATTGATTCCTTTAATGTACTGTTTTAGTTGATGTTTTGAAAATGGTTTTAGGGTTTCTGAATAAACCCAAAGTGCCATATCGTTTTCCCATTGATATAACAAGTCAACATCTTCGGGTTCAACAGCTCTTAATGCAACAGATTTGCTCAAATTATTCCTCCACTTTCATTTGTTTCAATTGCCAGAAATAACGTACAAACGGATCGTCGTATCCAGTAGCCTTGATTACTTCTTGTTTAACTTTCTTAGCATCTTTAAATGCTTTGAAACTGCCATAAACGTACCTATAATTACCATCCTTACATTTATAAACAATTATTTTGTTAGGATCTAGATTCTTAAATATCTTATAATTATCAAATTGTCTTTTAAGTGTAATAAATTGAACAGTATACTTTCCTTCGCTTTCCGCTGTCATCTGACGTTCTGAGTTAGATAATGCACTTGAAGAATAAGTTTCACTTGCTGTTTCTGCTGATTTAGTTTGCATTTGAGTAGCATCAGCTAAAGTTTTTTCCGAGTCTAAAACCTTTTCTGCATATAATCCTTTAATCATTGTATCATCCAAACTTACGGATTGTTGTTGGTTTAAATATGTCATCTCTCGGGTAACAGTTAAAGATGTATTTTTATTCTCAATACTTTCTCCTTTAAAAGCGATATCATAAGTTTTTTCTGCTTCAAGAATCATCAGATAATCACCAGTTACCGGATTTGGTTTGTACTCTCCTATTAGTTCATTCTTACCTTTCTCTTTAACATGAATAATAACTTCATCCCATTCATACTCCCTTCCTGCATTAAGCTTTCCTTTAACAACTGCTAGACGATCAATTTCAGGTTCCTCGTATTCGATCATATATAAATCAGATCCACCATAGTTTTCATCAAATCGAGATGAAGCCATATAAGCTCTATTTTCTACTGCTGTAGGTACAAAAAAGAAATCATCATCCGGAGTGTTAATGGGATATCCCATGTTAACAGGTTCGCTCCAACTGCTATCAGCTTTCATTGTACTATAGAAGATATCGAATTTACCCATAGAATTATGACCCTCTGAACTGAAAAACAATATTTTTCCATTAGGATGAATCATAGGGGTTTCTTCGTCATATCTTGTATTTAAATCATCTCCTAAGTTACGGGGTGTGCCCCAGTTTCCATTGGGTAATCTTCTAACCATATAAATGTCTAATCCTCCTTCTCCTCCTTTTCTGTCGCTGGTGAAAAATAAAACAGATTTGTCTGCATTAATAGAGGCATGAGTTTCGCGATATCGGCTATTGATGCCTTCAGGTAACATAAATGGTTCGCTCCATGTTTCACCGTCAAATTCACTAACAAACAAGTTTTGTCCATCAAAGTCACTTCTAAGCAAATATAGTTCTGTACCATCTGCAGAGATACAAACAGCAGCTTCGTGACTGTCTTGCTCAATAACAGCAGTTAGCACACCTGCTTTTTCCCATTTCTCGCTTACTTTATCTGAATAGTAAATTTTTTCAGAAAACTGACCATCAGGTAATATTTGAGAGTAAGAAGACTTTCTGCGAGAAGTAAATAAAATCAAAGATTCGTCTGCACTAACTAATGGACTATGGTCGTCGTACCTTGAATTAACTTTATTTCCCAGGTTATGTACTTCCAATTTAACAGGATTCTTCATGAAGTTAATACCGTTATTCGAAACTTCAACTTCTCTATCAATAACTTCTTTTAAGTCCAATTGATCTGGATCAATAAATCCAAGCATTTTTTTATAAACAGAAATAGCGTCTTCGTATTTATATAGTAATTGTTTTGATTTAGCTAGAGATAAATGTAAGTCAATGCCTATATCTGTGTTATAACCTTCTTCTTCGAGCAAATCAATTGCTCTTTCGAAATATACAGCGGCTGAATCTGGGCCATTTGTTGTGTTCAAGTAACAATAGCCTAGGTTATAAAGTACATTGATGTTTTCAGGCTCTTCACTAGCTACTTTCTTAAATAATGGAATAGCTTGATTAAAATCTCCTTTTTGAGAATAGGAAACAGCCCTGTTAAATAATTTAGAAGCGCTTGCTGTTTTTTGTTGTGCCTGCATTGTGCTGGCTAAAAACGATAACAATAAGCAAACAATCAGTAGGTTAGTGATACGAAACATTGTTGTAAGTTTACGATTTTTCAAACGAAGGTACAAAATAGCTTAATAAAGGTCAAAAGCCTTGTGCTATAAAGTATTAATTTAAGCACAAAACTTTATATTAAATATTTAATTCTGTTTTAAAATAATAGGATCTAAGTACGAAGTAAGCTTTCTTCGAGCAAAAGCTTTACCAGATGAAACTTTGAAATCCTTGAGTATTGTTTTATGTCCATCCATTTCAATCTCCATAGTATATTCTTTTCCTCCTGGAATAATAAAAATGTATTTGCCATTGTTAGGACTAGGACGGTAAATGCCAACTTTTTCTTTAGATTTTTTCTCAGTAACAGTAATTTTTGCATCAATAGCAGGAGATTCGTCTGGTTTATATAAAAATCCAGCAATAGCTACTAAAGAATTAGGGTGATTATCTGTAAATTCTATTAGGTATATGTCAGTACCCCCAAATCCTTCATCCCTTTTTGATGCGTAATAAACTCTTTGTTCATCTAATGTTGGAGCATAAAAAATATCGTCGAATGGAGTATTTATTGGATATCCAATATTTTTAACAGAGGTCCACTTGTTAGCGCTATCTTTTTTTGCTTTAAAAATATCGTATCCTCCCATCGACATATGGCCTTCTGAACTAAAGTAAAGTAAATCTCCTTTGGGATGAATGTACGGACTTTCTTCATCAAATTCAGTATTTATTTCAGATCCAAGATTTCTTACTTTTCCCCATTCTCCATTTGGAAGTTTTGTTACCGAATAGATATCTTTACCTCCAAAACCTCCAGATCTATCACTGCTAAAAAATAAAGTATTACCATCCATAGAAAAGGAAGCATGCGTTTCATTAGCCATTGTGTTAATAGGCGATGGTAATTTCTTTATTTCCCCCCATTTATCATTTTTCATCTCACTTATGTAAATATTACCAATAGATCCATCATTTCTGTAAATTAGTAATGTTTCACCGTTAGGGGAGATACCAATAGTGGCATTGTTTTCATTTGTATTTATCTCCATGGCTCTTGATGTAATCCATTGTTTGTCTCGCCATAAAGAAAAATATATATGTTCTTGCTTAAGTATATTTTCGTACTTTAAAGTTACTTCGGTTTCTCTATTTGATGTAAATAATAATAAGTCTTCATGAATATTAACAACCGGACTATGTTCGTCGTACTCTGTATTGATTAGAGGACCTAAGTTGCTAATGTTAAATTTAACTGGTTGTTTCTTTAAATCAATCGCATTTTTACAATATTGCATTTCGCGTTCAATTTTAACAATTGCTTCATTTTTCTTAGGAGGTATCTTTTTTATTAAATCTTCAAATATTTCTTTTGCCTTATTAAACTCGTAGTTTAAATGGTATGCTTGACCAAGATAAAATCTTGCTTCAATAGCCTCAATACTATTTTTATCTTTAATAGGATATTTTAGAATGGCTTTCTCAAGTAATTCAATACATTGCTTTATTCTTCCTTCGGAAAATAAAAAACATTCAGCAGCCTTAAATTGTATAAATTCATCATCAGGGTATGATTTTAATAGTTCGTCGTAAATAAGGGATGCTTTATTATAATTCTCAAAATCGAGCATTTCATTCGCCTGAATGACTTCTTTTTTATACTCCTTGAGTTGTGCATTAATGTTAGCAACAGAGATAATAAACAAAATGGAAATGTATAAATTCCTCATAAGGATTCTGCAAATTAGATATTTCGAGATATTATCTCGAAATAGAATAGTTTAACATTATTTTAGCTTATCTCCCCTCGTATATTGTTATTGGTTAAACAATACATTCAAAACGTTATAAAATTATGGATTTGTTTTTATTATGCAATATTTTTTGTCAAAGCTTAATCGTAATTCCTTTTGAGAATTTATTATCGCTTCCAATGATAATTTCTTTATCTAAATCTAAAAAACGGTATGTGAATTTATCTTTGTAACTATCCATTATTTCAATCATTTGCTTAAATGTCATTTTGCCAAGAGGGAATAATATGCTGCCTCCATCTATCTTAGCTAAATCTTCGACTAATTTAACATTAAAACCAACGGATAGTTTATTCATCAATTTTTCGCCTGGAATTAAATTATTAAGCACTAACAATTCTCGATCTAAAGGATTGTTTATTTTATGTTTTGGTAAAAAAATATGTCGGATTGCAGATAATGTCTTAGCAACAAAAACACCTAGATAAATAAAAACCTTTAGAGTGTTTCCATAATGATTATTAAAATGTTTTTGAGCAAATTGAATCATTGCTTTATAAAAACGATTTATATAAACTTTATCCTTTGTTGTACTTTCGCCTTTAAAATGAATAATAGTAGTTCCTGCAAAATAACAATTATCAAATCCCGATTTTATTACTCTGTAAGAGATGTCAATATCTTCACCGTACATAAAGAAATCTTCGTCTAATAATCCTATGTTAAACAAAACCTCTTTTCGAAAACACATAAAGGCTCCTGAAAGTACGTCTATTTTATTTATATCTTTTTCGGGTAAGTAACCAACATGATATTTGTTAAATATTTTTGACCTAGGAAAAACTTTTGATAGACCCGACATTTTAGTAAAAGATGCCCATGGAGAAGGAATCCCTCTTTTAGATTCGGGAAGGAAATATCCCGAACCGTCAAGCATTCTTACACCCAAGCCTCCTGTTTTTGCTTTTTCATCCATATAAGCTATTATCTTAATGAATGTATCTTCTGCAATAACAGTATCAGGATTTAAAATTAAGATATATTTACCTAAAGCTTCTTTTATAGCTTGATTATTGGCTTGTGCAAATCCAGGATTTGTTTTATTGGCAATTAATTTACAGGAAGGAAACTCCTTCTCAACCATTTGTTGAGCTCCATCCGATGAATTGTTATCAACTACATATATTTCGGCTGATAAATTTTTACATGCAGCTATTACTGACTTTAATGTTAATCTTAAAAAATCAACAGCATTGTAACTAACAATAATAACTGATAAATCGTATAAGGTTACTCTCTGCAAAACAATGATTTAAAAAATGAACATATTGGATTACGAGATGCTTGCTCTAATTTTCTTTTCATTCTTTCGGTTTCTTCATCGTTACCTAAGCCAAGCTCTTGCCATATTTCTCCCCAGCCATAAAACCCTCCAATATTTCGATCATCAATAAATAAATCGGCATTAATTTTTCTGCTTATTTCATTCTCGTTAAAAACTTCTTCTGGATAGCTTTTATTTACTGCAAAAAACTCAATTCCTTGTCTACGACAATAATCTACAGCTTCTTCCAACTCTTTGCCAGATCGGTATGTCCATAGTATGAGTAGGTGTCCTGCTTTTTGCATGGCTTTAAGTGTTTCAAAAGCAAATAACTTTTCCCTTCCTATAGAAGGATATCTATGTTCAACAATAGTTCCGTCAAAATCTACAGCAATTGTCATATGATGTACTTAATTTCTCAATATTTAGTTTGCATTATTTAATAGTTCACCTTCCTCCTCACTTAATTCCAAATCGCTACTAATGCGTTGTTTGGTTGGAGCATGAATAATAAATAGTATAAATACAACCCCAAACATATATAAAAATGATTTGTCAGCAGTTGTAAAGTATCCAATTATGCCTAAGAGACCAATGCCTTCAAGCATAGCAATTCTTACAATGAAAGCAGTCTGGAAAAAGGTAATCTTTGTTGATAAACCCAAGGATCTATCGATATGTTTAATTTTTTTATGGAAAAATACATGACTAACTGGTATGCCTACCAGCAAAGCAATGATTACAACGGACTTAACTATATTAATAGATTGATGATCAAATACAGCAATAGCACCAACATTATAAACTATAATTACCGACGTTAAAGCAGCAATTGACAAAGTGCCTAATATTACTAAATAAATGATGTTCAAATTCCTGAATTGCTTTTTTATCTTATTTGTCATGATTTATAAAGTATTTTCAAATGGTAACCTATTTACTAATGAGCGTCCAAGAGTTATTTCATCAGTATATTCAAGTTCATCTCCAATAGAAACCCCTCTGGCTAGGGTGGTTATTTTAATGTTGGTGTTCTTTAGTTTTCTAAATAAATAAAAATTAGTGGTGTCTCCTTCCATTGTTGTTGGTAGAGCAAAGATTAACTCTTTTATTTCTCCGGATTCTACTTTTTCCTGAAGAGGTTTAATTGTTAAGTCATTTGGTCCAATCCCATCCATGGGAGATATAATACCCCCTAAAACGTGGTAAATTCCAAAATATTGTTGAGTGTTTTCAATGGCCATAACATCTTTAATGTTTTCAACTACACATACCAATGAATGGTCTCTTTTGGGACTGGCACATATATCGCAAATTTCGGTGTCTGAAATATTATAACAAGATTTGCAATAAACTATTTCTTCTTTTAATTTTTGTAAAGCGTTTGCAAATTTTAAAACGTCACTTTTCTCTTGCTTTAGCAAATAAAGCACTAATCGCAGTGCTGTTTTCTTTCCTATACCAGGAAGTTGAGAAAACTCCTTAACTGCATTCTCAAGAATTTGCGAAGGATAACTATTTGTGTCCATTCAATGTGAATTTTTAAAATCGCTCAAAGTTAAAAAAATTATCATGTTGACTTATCGAAATAAAATAACACAACATTTTATTGTTGATTGGGTTAATTTTAATGCAAATCCTATTTTTGTAATCATTCAATAAAAAAAATAATTCAATTCACAATGACTCCTTTAAAAACAGGTATTCTGGTAGCGCTTTATTTTATTATATTAATGATAATCTCTTATGTGACAGGTAAGAAGTCGGATAATAAGAGTTTTTTTCTAGGAAATCGACAGTCACCCTGGTATATTGTATCTATAGGGATGATTGGTGCCAGTTTATCGGGCGTTACTTTTATATCTGTTCCAGGTTGGGTAAAAGCAACCCAATTCACATATTTACAAATGGTAGGGGGATATTTTTTAGGGTATTTGGTTATTGCTCATATACTTCTACCTGTTTACTATCGATTGAATTTAACATCGATATACACATATTTACAACAACGTTTTGGAAATAATAGTTATAAAACTGGAGCTTGGTTATTTCTTGTATCAAGAACTGCCGGAGCATCGGCAAGACTATATTTAATGGCCAATGTTTTACAAATTAGTTTGTTTAATGCGTTGGGGATACCATTTGCTGTTACAGTAATTATTACAATTGCTCTTATTTGGCTATATACTTTTAGGGGAGGTATTAAAACTATAATATGGACAGATACTTTACAAACTGTTTTTATGTTAACATCCGTAGTGATTACTATTGTTTTTATTGCAAGGTCTATGGATTTATCGCTTGTTGGGATGTTTAATTTGATCAATGATAGTGAATTATCTCAAGTTTTTGTGTTTGATGATTGGGGGTCAAAACAACATTTTGTTAAGCAATTTATAACTGGAGCATTTATTACAATTGTAATGACGGGATTAGATCAGGATATGATGCAAAAAAACCTATCGTGTAAAAATCTTAAGGATGCTCAAAAAAACATGAAATGGTATGGTTTTGCATTTATTCCAACTAATATTTTGTTTTTGTCGTTAGGAGCACTTCTTTATTTATTTGCTAATCAACAGGGCATAAGTTTACCGGAACGTTCAGATGATTTGTTTCCAGTGATTGTTAATAGTGGATTGTTACCCTCGATAGTTGGTGTATTTTTTATTATTGGTTTAGTAGCGGCTGCATACAGTAGTGCAGATTCTGCTCTTACTTCATTAACCACTTCTTTTGCGGTTGATATCTTAGGATCATCAAAAAATCACGAAGAAATAAATAAGAAAACAAGGATTTTAATCCATTTGGGTTTCTCGATAGTACTTATTTTGGTCATACTAATGTTTAGGGTATTTAAAGCAGATAGTATTATTAGTACTGTTTTTACCTTAGCAGGTTATACATATGGACCACTTTTAGGACTTTATGCATTCGGACTTTTCTTAAAATTAAGGCTAAAAGACAATCTTGTACCATATATTGCAATTGCAACCCCAATTATCACAGGACTTCTTGATTTTAATTCAAATAATTGGTTTGGTTTTTCATTAGGTTTTGAAAAATTAATAGTAAATGGTATGTTGACTTTTATTGGATTGCTTTGTATTAGTGAAACAAGAAAATCAAGATAAATAATTATAGCCAATGCTTTACAGTATCATATAAGCATAAATTATTTCATATGAGAAGATAATGAGATTTAACCCTTAGTTTTTCTTTTTTTAATTGGAGCAAATACCAATTATAGAAAATAAAAATTGCTAGTGATTGTTTGTGAAACGCTATGAGGATTCAAAAAAAAATTATATACTTGTGGTGTTCTTGTCTTTCATAATTGAACCAAAAAGATAGATTTTGATACTTCTTAAAACCACATTATCTACAAAAGGTATGCGTATCAAAAGTTTAATTGAAAAAGTGAATCGTTTTAATTTTTATTGTTTAATTAATATTCAAATCATCAATTACTATGAGTGAATACTTTAACAAGGTAAAAGATTACCTAATGGATCTTGAGTACCGCATCGTTTCTGAAGATGTTGATCAGGAATTATTTGTTATTGAAAAGGAAGAAGATGGTATAAGTAATGTTATTATCGATTGCGAAGATAGTATTGTTATTATTGAAGGTCTTCTTTTTGAGATTAGTGCTGGCTCAGAAGAGATATTTAAATCATTATTGATTAAAAATAGAGAGTTAGTACATGGTGCTTTTGCGCTTGACGAAACAGGAAAAAAAGTAGTTTATAGAGACAGTTTGGAGCTAGAGAATTTAGATTTAAATGAATTAGAAGCTTCTCTTAACTCGTTGAAATTATTATTGTCAGAGTACTCATCAGAATTAATCGAATTTTCTAAATCTTAATAAAACTAAACATGGGCATTTTTAATAGAATATTTAAAGTGGGTCAGGCAGAAGCTCACGCGATGGTAGATAAATTGGAAGATCCAATTAAAATGACAGAGCAAGGTATTAGAGACCTTAAGAAAGATTTGGACAAAAGTCTTCAGGCATTAGCAGAAGTTAAGGCTTTGGCCATTAGGAGCAAAAAAGATTTGGCTACAAATAAGGAAATGGCTAAAAATTACGAGCAAAAGGCCATTTTATTAATCCAAAAAGCAGAAAAAGGAGAGTTAAATGTATCAGAAGCGGATAGGCTTGCTACTGAAGCTTTAACAAAAAAAGAAGAAGCAGTTGATGCAGCATCAAGAGCACAGGCAGAAGTAAATAAATTCGATAATAATATTGCTACACTTGATAAAAATGTCAAAAAGCTTAAAAGTACTATTTCGAGTTATGAGAATGAGTTGCGTACACTAAAAGCTCGTGCCAGGGTTAGTAGTGCTACACAAAAAATAAATAAGCAATTAAGCGGTATCGATAGTTCAGGTACTGTATCTATGTTAGAAAAGATGAAAGAGAAAGTTGCTCAACAAGAAGCTATGAGCGAAGCTTATGGTGAAATGGCTTTGGGTAATAGAAGCATTGATGATGAAATTGATGATGTTCTTTCGGAAAATAAAGTAAAAGCTTCAAATTCATTAGAGGAGTTAAAAGCTAAACTTAAGCAATAGTTCCGTTATTACATTAATAGAATATTATGGGTATCTTTGATATTTTTAAAAATAAAGGACCTCATTATGATAGCACCAACATCCGGATACAAGATCTGGATGTTGGTTTTATTTTTGAATACGATCTATCTACTTGGGAGGTTTTAGCTATTTATGAATACGATTGGGGTGATAATTTTTTTACTCGTGAATTTAAAGTAAATAATGGTTCAGTTACTCGTTACTTATCTATTGAAGAAGATGATGAGCTGATTATATCTTTATCTGAAAAAGTAAAAATAAGAGCTTTAGAAGAAGATCTAACAGAGACTTTAATACAGCATCAACAACCACCTAAGAAGATTGCATATAATGATGTAGTTTATTTTCTAGAAGGTGATGCTCCGGGGTATTTTCATGATATTTCGAAAGGAGACGAATGGATAGAATTTCGCTCTTGGAATTTTGAAGACAATACTGGGAAGCATATACTAACAATTGAGCAATGGGATGAAAAAGAGTTTGAGGCTTCTGTTGGAATTATTATAAAAGAGTTTGAAATTTCTAATATATTACCCGCATCTAAGTAATGGAAGTGTTATACAATCCTAATATCCAATAAAAATGAACAACGGAATTGTTAAAATTATTATTGTGGTAATAATTGGTTTTTTTGTTTTAAAAACATGTAATAACCGAAGATCATCACGTCAAAATTATTCTGACCCAGTAAGTCAAACAGCACAAAACTGGCAAAAATCCCCAGTTGATGAAATTATCAGAACTAATTCTGAAGAGCAAAATTTTTCTATAATCCTTTTAGATATGGATTCTAGAAGTGGGAAGTACTATCACCAATATAATGTTATCATTGAGAAAATAGATACCATTTTAACAAATGAAACTGATTGGGAAGAAGTTTCTGAAACATATTTCGCAAATAATGTTGATAATATGGGAATGGAGATTGTATCTAAAAAAGACGGTAAAGTTTCTAAAGTGGCTGCACCTGCCGGATATAATCATTATGTTGGGAATAAAAAATATGGTAGATGGAGAGAAAGGGATGGATACTCGTTTTGGGAGTTTTATGGACAATATGCCTTTATGTCATCTATGTTTAATTTAATGACGTACCCAGTTCGTCGTTCTTATTGGGACGATTATTACAGAGGAGGATATTATGGATCTAGACCATATTACGGCCCAAGAGGAGCAACAATTTATGGAACTAAATCGTATACCTCCAATACTGGTAAGAATACGACATGGGGATCTAAGCCTTCTTCGTTTAAAAGTAAAGTTCGAAGTCAGGTGTCACGCTCTAGTAATGCTAGTAAATCTCGTAGTTATTCTTCTGGTTCAAGTTATTCTGGTTCATCAAGAAGTAGCAGAACATCTAGAAGCTCATCGCGTTATAGTAGCTCTTCTTCCCGAAGCAGAAGTGGTGGTTTTGGAAAATAAATCTTAACTTGAAAAAATAAATACACAATGGACTTATCAGATATTTCAACAATATTGTACGATGCCGTGGCATATATTGCTGTTGGTTTTGTAATTTTTTTCTTAGGGAAATTAGTTTATCAGATGGTTAATCGAGGATTTAGTGTAAAAGAAGAGCTGGTTGAGAAAGATAATCTCGCATTTGCTTTTGCTCATGTAGGCTATTTTATAGGTCTGTTATTAGCAATTGGTAGTGCAATTGTAGGACCTTCGAGGGGATTGATTGAGGATGTAATTGATATATTAATATATGGAGTACTAGCAATTGTTCTCCTAAATGTATCAATCTGGTTCAATGATAAAATTATCCTCAGGAAGTTTTCTGTAAAAAAGGAAATCATTAAGGATAAAAACTCAGGAACCGGAGTTATTGAAGGTGCTATTTCGATAGCATCAGGTTTAATTATTTTTGGAGCAGTAAGTGGAGAAAGTGAAATAGGAGGTTGGAGTCATGGTATCTTAACTGCTGTAGTTTTTTGGGCTACTGGTCAGTTGGCTTTGGTTGTTGCTGCTGCGGTATATCAGATTATAACTCCATATGATGTACATGAGCATATTGAAAAAGATAATGTTGCAGTTGGTGTAGGATTTGCAGGGGCATTAGTAGCTATAGCTAACCTTATTCGACATGGGATAGCTGGTGATTTTGAAGGGTGGGTGCCTACTTTTTCTGAAGCAGGATTTGAACTTATACTAGGAATAATACTATTGCCCGTTATGAGATTTTTAACGGATAAGATTCTTTTACCAGGGCAAAAGTTAACAGATGAAATAGTTAATCAAGAACGCCCCAATGTAGGTGCAGCAATTATAGAAGCATTTGCTTATGTAGGAGGGTCGGTACTAATAACATGGTGTTTGTAAACAGACAAACCTTTAGCTTGATTAAAAAATAGTTAATCTGAAGGAAGTTATTGATTTAAGTTAAATGAAATCAATGATAACTGTATGATCTCCATACTAAGGAGAATATAAATCAATTAATGTTTAAAGTTAAAAATCGATATTCAGCCATATTAATGGCTGCTATTTTTGCTACCGGATTTAGTGGAATAGTTGCGGAATATATACTCTCAACGTTAGCTACATATTTTTTAGGGGATTCAACTATGCAGTGGGCACTAATTGTGTCTACTATGATGTTTTCTATGGGGGTAGGGAGTAGAATTAGTAAATCATTTACATCAAGATTAACAGAGATATTTTTAATACTTGAATCAATACTCTCTTTAGTTGTTTCATTTGTCCCTCTTTTAGTTTATATCGCATCTGCTTATACAAAATCTCTTTCAATACTTATTTATGCATGTAGTATAGCTATAGGAATGCTCATAGGTATGGAAATACCTTTGGTGACGCGAATTAACGATAAATATGAAGATCTAAGGGTAAATATTTCTAAGGTTCTTGAGAATGACTATTATGGTAGTTTATTGGGGGGCGTTTTTTTTGCATTTATTGGAATACCTTTTCTAGGAATTAATTACACACCGTTTATATTAGGATTGGTAAATTTTAGTGTAGCTATTGTTGTATTTATTTTTTTACGAAAGTTTGTTGCTCCATCATTTAAAATAGCTTTTAATATTATTGTAATGGTTATATCAATAATTTTAGTAGGAGGTATTTTTATGGCCGATCCTATAATTAAATATGGAGAGCAGGAGAGGTATAAAGATAAAGTAGTATATGCAGAACAGTCGAAATATCAACGGATTGTTATAACCCAATGGAAAAACCATTTTTGGTTATACTTAAACAGTAACCTCCAACTATGTACAATGGATGAAATGATGTACCACGAATCTTTAGTTCATCCAGTAATGAGTTTACATCCAAATCCCAAAGATGTATTAGTATTAGGTGGAGGTGATGGTTGTGCAGTTCGCGAAATATTGAAATATCCTGCTGTACAAAACATTAAATTAGTTGATTTAGATCCAGCTGTTACTAACCTAAGTATGGAACATCCATTATTAACTGAACTTAATGAGAAATCACTATTTAATCCTAAAGTAAAGGTGTTAAATAAAGATGGGTTCACTTTTTTAACTGAGAGTAAGTATTTATATGATATAATTATTATTGATTTACCTGATCCAAGAACAGTTGAGTTAGGTAGATTATATTCCGAAGAGTTTTATAGAATTGCTTATAAACACCTAAGGCCTGGGGGAGTTATAGTTACACAGGCAGGTAGCCCGTACTTTGCAACAAAGGCATTTAATTGTATTGTAAAAACAATGAAAAGCGCAGGATTTAATACAGTGCCACTTCATAATCATATAATTACCTTAGGAGAATGGGGGTGGAGCATGGGTGTAAAACAGGACAAAAATTATCCGTTAAAAAGTAGGTTGCAAAACCTTACTTTTGATGTGGAAACTAAATGGATTGATAATGAAGCAATGAAACTTATTACTTCATTTGGTAAAGATATTTATCCGGGGCAATGTGATTCTGTAAAAGTTAATAAAATTCATGAGCCCGTGCTTTACAAATACTATTTAAATGGTAACTGGGATTTATATTAGATAATTGATAAAAGGGTAATAAATTGAAGAATATTCAACATAAAGAACTTCCTTCCCAAATATTCAACTTAAAAGGTTGGATAAATTTGGTTGATGAAAATCAACTAAAAGAAGTATTTACTTATGTTTTAGAACAATCTGGATTTACTATCTTAAACTACTCTTCTCATCAGTTTCCGGTTAATGGTTTTACTGCATTTTGGCTGTTAGCAGAATCTCACTTAGCTTTACATACATTTACGGAAAGTGGTTGGTGTTATATTGAACTTTCAAGTTGTAATTTTGAGAAAACCAATAAATTTAGAACGTTAACTGAAAAACAAAAAAGTATAGTAAAGTGGGATGTTGATATTCAAAAAAGCGAACCTTTTCTAAAACAAACCATAACGTAAAATGAAAAGTAAGAAACTTGTATATGTAGGTGTTTTTCTCTATTTGGCGTTAATTTATATAATTGCTTTAGTTGAGAAATCTGATGAAAATGCCAATATTCATTCAATTACAGATGCACTTTGGTATGCTGTTGTTACTTTAACTACAGTAGGGTATGGCGACTTTTATCCAGTTACAACAGTAGGCAAAATCTTAGGTTTATTTATAATTTTAGGAAGCCTTGGTATATTAGGATATTTAATAGGTGAAATTACTTATAGAATTAACAATTACATGGAAAAGAAGAAATCAGGCTACTTTGGAACAAAATTCGAAAATCATTATGTAATCATAGGTTGGAGTTCATTTGCCCGTCAGGTAGCTGATCAAATTTATAATGCAGGGCATAATATAGCTTTAGTTACAAACTCAAAAAACGATTTGGAGCTTTTTAATGATTTATACGAAAACGATAATAGTTTTGCCTTATTTGCAGATTATAAAAATATGCAAGCATATAGTAAGGTAAATATTACAAATAGTAAGGCTGTTTTTATCAATTTTATTGAAGATACAGATACTTTGGTTTTTGTCTTAAATATTAAAAAGGAATTTCCTGATTTAAACATTATTATTAACTGTACTAATCCGGAACTGAAGGAAACTTTAGAAAATACAGGAGTTAAGCATGTTGTTGCTCGTCATGAAGTAGCATCTCGAATGGTAGCAAGTTATTTATTTGAACCACATGTAGCTGAATATGCCTCTGATTTGATATCAACAAGTATTGATGAATATGATCAGGACATTCAACAATTTAAGGTGATTAATGGAAATCCATATATTGGAAAAACATACTTTGAGTCTTTCGTTCAAATGAAAAAGGATTTAAACATTATTTTAATAGGTTTGGTTGTGGATGGGAAATTAATAAAAGATCCAGCTAATGATCAAATTATAGCTGAGGATAACTACTTGATACTAATTTCAAGAGGAAATGATAAGGTTAAGCTGGAAAAGACATTTGGAATTAAGGAAGGCTATTAATTAGTCTTTGCGAGAAAATGCCAAATACTCACGAGTGCTAATTCTTATGTGTTCGTGATCGTTGATTCTGCGTTACGCTTGCCAGAAAAATACTCATTTACACAAGTTAAACTCCGTTTTTCTGGCTTCACAAGCCTTGTTTTTGACACTTTCTTATCAAAGACTTTGAAATTATAAAGTACTCTTGCAAGCACTAATCTCCATTAAAGCTAATCGAGCCTCTGTTTTCCTGATCAGATTCGTATGCATATATTTTTCTCAGTAGGTCGGCATATTTAGTGTATAAAACTCTACGTTTTAGTTTTAAAGTAGCCGATAGTTCTCCTGTAGCAGCAGTCCAAGGTTCATAAACAATCCTGAAACGTTTTATTTGTTCGTGTTGACCTAATTGTTTGTTGGTTTTATTTACCTCTTTCTGAAACTCTTTTAGAATTTCCTTATTTTTTATCAACTCTTTATTATCGCGGAAATGTATTTTATGGTCGTGTGCAAACATGTGTAAGTAGTCAAAGTTGGGAGATATTAAAGCACTGGCAAATTTCTCGCTTTCTCCAACAACCATTGCTTGCTCAATAAATATAGATTCTTTTAAAAGGTTTTCAATTGCTTGCGGAGCAATGTATTTTCCACTGGATGTTTTAAACATCTCTTTTTTACGATCGGTAATTTTTAAGAATTTACCTTGAATTAACTGGCCAATATCACCAGTATGAAACCAACCTTCCTCATCAATTACTTCGGCAGTAAGTTCGGGAGATTTGTAATATCCCTTCATTATACATGGACCTTTTGTGAGGATTTCTCCATCCTCGTCAATTCTTACTTCAATATTGTTAAGTGTTGGTCCTACGCTGCCTATTAGCAGGTTGCCTGGTTTAATAGAGTAATTCGTAGCTATTACAGGAGAAGTTTCTGTAAGGCCATATCCTTCCATTAAATGTATATCAGCAGCAAAAAACAATCTGCTCAAACGTGGCTGAAGTGCTGCTCCTCCCGAAATTACAAAATCGAGACAACCTCCAAATGCCTTTTGCCATTTACTAAATACTAATTTACGAGCAATGTTAAGTTTCCAACGATAAAAAATACTGTTGTTATTCTCAATACAATATTTTTCACCAAGTCTCATAGCCCAAAAGAAAATTATCTTTTTTAAGCCAGATAAATCCTCTCCCTTAGATACAATTCGGTCGTAAATTCTTTCAATAACACGAGGAACAGTCGCAAAAGCAGTTGCCTTTACCGAAGCTAAATCAGTAGCTATTGTTCCCAAACTTTCGGCGTAGTAAATACTGCATCCTTTGGCTTGAAAAAGGTAGTTTACCATTCTTTCGTAGACATGGCATAAAGGTAAAAAACTTAATATCCTTGATTCGGAACTTAGAGGAAACAAATCCCAAACACCATGTACATTGTTCATGAAATTTCCATGCGAAAGCATAACTCCTTTAGGTAATCCTGTTGTACCTGATGTATAAATAATAGATACAATATCATCCGCAGAAATACTTTTCTTAATCTCTTTAAATTGATTTTTAAGAGTAACTTTTTTTTCGATCCCAACGCGGATTACTGTACTCCATGAATTGGCTCCATCTACATCATTAAATGTAAATAGGTGTTCAATATGTTCAAATTTTTCAACCAGAGGCTTTATCTTCTTATATAGTGTGCAGTCCGAAGCAATAACCATTTTTACCTCCGAATGTTCAAATATATGTAAGAACTCATCCTCGCTTATCGTTGGGTAAATAGGTACGTGAATTACCCCAACCATGGCCATCCCCATATCTACAAAATTCCACTCTGGTCTGTTGTTTGAGATAGTAGCAATTTTGTCTCCTTTTTTAAATCCCATACTTAACAAACCAATAGCAAAATGTTTGGCACTGTCACGATATTCTGCTACACTAAATTTAAACCAGTTACCATTAAGTTTAGCACATAAAATATCATTCTTAGGATTGTTTTTCTTTAGATGCTTTAAAATGTCAAAGGTTCTCTCAAAAATCATATAACACTAAATTTCTTCACTAAACGAATTAATGCCAAACTGTAACTTATTGGTTTAATTCGTTTATACTCTTTTCGATGTTTGCTTTATTGGGGGCGCAATTTAGCATTTATTTAAATAAATCATTGTCTTTTATATATTTGAATTTTTAACCTGTCAGACTTGTTGAAATTAAAGGCTTAGCATTATCTTTACAGTTAGTATAAAAAAGAGATATGATGCGATTTAATAGAGTCTTTTGGTTAATAATTGCCTTTTTTGTTACATCTCAAAATTGGGCTCAGGATACTACTTCAGTATCTTTTGTTTTCATGGGAGATGTAATGGGGCATGGAACACAAATAAAAAGTGCTTATAATAGCAAGACAGGTGAATATAATTATAATGGATGTTTTAAGTATGTAAGTAATATTTTTGAAGATGCTGATTTTGCAATAGCTAACCTCGAAGTGACATTAGCAGGGCCTCCGTACAAGGGATATCCACAATTTAGCTCTCCAGATCAATTGGCAATTGCTATGCAAGATGCAGGTATTGATGCCATGGTAACAGCAAACAATCATTGTGTAGATCGAAGAAAAAAAGGACTAGAAAGAACTTTAGATGTTTTGGATAGTTTGCAGATACCCCGTACTGGAACTTTCAAAAATGAATCAGATAGAACTAGAAATAATCCAATGTTGCTTAGGAAAAACGGTATAAAGGTGGCAATAATTAATTATACTTATGGCACTAATGGAATTCCGGTGACAGAACCAAATATTGTTAATTTTCTTGAAGAGAAGACCATTTTGGAAGATATTACAAACGCCAAAAAACTAAATCCAGATAAAATTATTGCTTTTTTGCATTGGGGTTTGGAATACCAAACCTTGCCTAATAAAGAACAAGAAAAGTATAATCAATTATTTAAAAACAATGGGGTTGATATTGTTATTGGCTCTCATCCTCATGTATTGCAACCTATAAAAAATGAGGAGGATCACTTTGTTGTATATTCGTTGGGGAATTTTATTTCAAATCAACGTACTGCTCCAAGAGATGGAGGAGTAATTGTTAAGTTAGAATTATCGAAGGTTGGTAATAAAACGTTTATATCCGATTCGGGATATTTTTTAACATGGGTACATACTCCAATTATAAATAATAAAAAAGAGTTTATGGTGGTACCTGTTACACCATTTGAGGGAAACGCACTATTTTTAGATGACAAAGCCTATAATCGATTAAAATCGTATGGAAAAGAAGCCCGAGAGATCTATAAGCACAATGTAAATATTAAAGAATATCATTTTAATAAAGATCTTCCGGGGTGGGTGAAACAATAGTTTTTTAGAATTAACTAAAAACAAGTACTGCCAAAGCAATAACAGCAATTCCTAAAAACAAATTAAGTGCATTTAATTTATCTAAAGGAATAAATGCGCTTTCAGTTTTTTCTTTTTTAGCCTTCTTAGCTTTTATGCTGAGCATAACTAAAACAACTAAAAGTATAACAACAACACTAAGTTTCGCAATTAGTAAAGGCATTTGCCCAAGTGCAGGCCAGTAAGGAGTCATTAAATATCCACCCGTAATAATAAGCAAAGTTAATCCGGTTTTACCTAAATAATTTAAGGATAGAAGAGCTGACTTGATGCTTAACTTAGTAGAACTTTCCTGTTTATTGGCAACCTTATTAAGAATAAAAGAGGAAAGAGCAGCGCCAACAAAAGTTGCCACTGATATAAGGTGTATGATTAACATGGGTTCTCTCATGATAATAAATTTTAAAGTTTAGTTATACAAACCACCAGTTGAGCAAAATGTTTAAACTCTAAAATTTATATCTTCTATACTTTACTAATTTCTAATTCATGAAGAACCCATATAGTAATCACATCAAGATTAAGGATTAATTTCAAATAAAACCTGATCTTTCATAACTGTTTCGTCAGCTTTTACGTTAATGCTCTTTATTTTACCATTGATCGGACTTGTGATTTCATTTTGCATCTTCATTGCTTGTAAAATCATCACAGGTTCACCTTTATGCACCTCCTGACCTTCGTTCATTAAAACAGCTACAATTTCACCTGGAAGAGGAGCGTTAACCTTAGAAACTTTAGCTCCCGCTGATTTAGCCAGTTTTTCTTTTCGTTTACTAGCTACCTCTGTTTCAACTGTAAAATGATAAGTATTACCATTAATCATTACAGAAACCTCATTGTGTTTGAGGCTAACTACTTCTCCTAAATGGTTTTTATTATCAATCTTAATTAAGTGCTCATCGTCTTCAATTTTCTCAATATCTATTGATGTACGACGGTTATTGATTTTATATATTTCATCATCCCTCAATTGAATCTTAACATTTTTGTCTCCAGTAAGGGTGTAGTTTTTAGAATTACGTAAAAGTTTCATAACTAAATGTTTTAAAATGAGAGATAAAAAATTAAATAGCATTTTATTTAATGCTTAATCTCTCAATCAATTATCTACAATCTATCCTTTAATCTTTTTACTCATAGCCCAGGCCGAAACCGGTTTGTGGTCTAGCTTGTCAGAATTAATCTTTTTTTGTTCTTTTAAGTATGCTTCCATGGCAAGAGCAGCAGCTGCTATTAATTCGTCATTCTCTTGATAATAGCTTTGCTTCAGATCTTTTTCAATAAAAGATGTAGTATAATTACCTTTTACAAACGAAGGAGTATTCATTACTTGCTTAAAGAATGGCAAGGTTGTTTTTACTCCTTTAATTGTTGTGTTATCAAGTACGGTGCGGCAATTTTTAATGGTTTCGCCCCTGGTTTTTCCTGTTATTATTAGTTTAGCTACTAAAGAGTCAAAACTAGAAATAACAACTTTACCTTTTTGGTAACCAGAATCGCAACGCAAATATTTTTTATTAGGAACATCCATTTGTTCAATTAGACCGGTTGATGGTGCAAATCCAGATTGAACATCTTCGGCATTAACCCTAAGTTCCATTGCCCAACCATTAATTTTAATATCCTCTTGTTTTAGAGATAATTTTTCTCCTTGGGCAACCCTAATTTGTTGTTCAATAATGTCAATGCCAGTAATTTCTTCGGTTATTGGATGCTCCACCTGAACGCGTGTATTCATTTCCATAAAATAATGGTTTAAATCATCATCCAAAAGGAATTCAACTGTACCAGCACTATAATAGTTGGTTGCCTTACAGATTTTAACTGCATCGGCTCCAATTTTTTGTCTTAATTCTTCAGTTAATGCAGCAGAAGGAGCTTCTTCTAAAAGCTTTTGATGCTTTCGTTGTATGCTACATTCTCGTTCAAATAAATGAACAATGTTTCCATGCGTATCTGCTAATACCTGGAATTCTACATGTCGAGGGTTGTCTATAAATTTTTCGATCAACATTGAGTCGTTATCAAAAAGCGACTTAGCCTCGTTGGTAGCCAGCTTATACATGAGTGGTAGCTCACTTTTTTTACGTACAACACGCATTCCTTTACCACCACCACCTGCAACAGCTTTTAGCATAATTGGATATCCTATTTCTTTTGCAGTTTCCTCGGCCTCTTTAAGCGTTGCTATTACACCTTTACTTCCCTTTAATACAGGGATGTCATTGTTAAGAGCCATATCTCTAGCCATGCCTTTATTACCCATTTGATTAATGGCTTTTGAAGACGGACCAATAAATGTGATGTTGTTACGTTCGCATTCGCGTGGTAAATAAGGATTTTCGGATAAGAAACCATAACCAGGATGGATCGCATCTATTTTATGCTCTAAAGCGGTTTCTATTAGCTTGTCAATATTGGTATAAACATTAATATAGGTATTCTCAGATACATCTATTACCTCATCTGCATGATCGAGGTGTAAAGCATTTGGTTCGTGGTGTGATAAAAACATGTATGTTTTAATACCCATCTCTTTAGCAGTACGTGCAATTCTAATGGCTATTTCTCCACGATTGGCAATTAATATTGAATTGATTTTCATGATATTTAATAATTAGTATCAAGATTCAAGTATCAAGACACAAGATTAAGATTTTTAATATGATTTAAATCTTGATACTTACGACTTGATACTTGATACTAAATTGTAAATTATAATGGTATATTACCATGTTTACGGGTTGGAGTCTGCTCAACCTTATTTTCCAAAAGGGCAAAAGCATTAATTACAACTTCCCTTGTTTCGGCCGGATCAATTACTTCGTCAATATAACCTTTTTCGTCAGCTATATATGGATTTGCAACGTTTTCTTTATAATCAGCAACTAATTTTCGTTTTAGTTCTTCAGGATCATCAGCTTTTAAAAGCTCTTTACGGCTTAATATTTTTACTGCACCTTCAGGTCCCATTACTGCAATTTCAGCAGTAGGCCAGGCAAAGTTAAAGTCACCTCCCATGTTTTTGCTGTTCATAACAATATAAGCACCTCCAAAAGCTTTTCGCAGAATCACAGTCACTTTAGGAACTGTAGCTTCGGCAAAGGCATATAAAAGCTTGGCTCCATGCATAATAATCGCATTTTGTTCTTGGTTTTTTCCTGGCATAAATCCAGGAACATCCTCTAATACTAATATAGGAATATTAAAAGAATCGCAAAAACGAACAAAGCGAGCTGCCTTTTTCGAAGCATTAATATCTAAACAACCAGCCATTACCTTGGGTTGATTAGCTACTACACCAATTACCTGGTTATTCAATCGGGCTAAACCAATTACAATATTTTGAGCATGGTTTTCTGCAATTTCGAAAAATGAGTTTTTATCAGTTATTAAACGGATGATGTCTACTACATCATATGGCTTATTGGGATCATCAGGTAGAAGTAATGATAATTTCTCAGGTTTACCTGGTATAATATCTTCGTTAGTTTTTACAGGAGGGTGTTCAACATTATTTGAAGGAAGATAACTTAGTAGTTTTTTTACTCCCATTAAAGTGTGTTCCTCATCGCTGAATATCATATCTGCAACACCACTATCAGTAGCATGTACTTCAGCTCCTCCTAAGTCCTCAAAAGTAACATCTTCGTTAAGTACCTCTTTTACAACTTCCGGACCTGTTACAAACATATAAGAAGTATCCTTCGTCATAAAACGGAAATCGGTAAGTGCAGGAGAGTAAACAGCTCCTCCGGCAGCAGGGCCAAGTATTACAGAGATCTGTGGAATTACACCTGAACTTTTTACATTTTGCATAAAAATGCCTGCATATCCAGCTAAACTGGCAACTCCTTCCTGTATTCTAGCACCACCTGAATCTATTAATCCAATGATTGGATGTCCCATTTTTACAGACATCTCTTGAACTTTTTGAATTTTCCTAGCATGTACAGATCCTAACGAACCTCCCATAAATGTAAAATCCTGGGCGTAAATAAATACTTTTCGGCCATTAATTGTGCCGTAACCAACAATTACACCATCGCCATGTTTTTTTTCGTTTTCTCTCCCTAAAGGTTTAACAAAGGCATCAATTTCACGAAAACTACCTTCGTCCATCAAAAAATCGATACGTTCGCGAGCCGTTAATTTACCTTTAGCATGTTGTTTTGCGAAATAATCTTCGTCGTACTGACTTTGTAACGCCTCTGTACGCGCATGAAATTTCTTAAATGGAATCCTATTATCGTTCATAGGTATATATTAATTGATTTTTTTAGTGTTAAGAGAAATAGTTTAATATTTCAAGATGTTTTAAGTAAAGTTTAAATAGGGGGTTAATTCTAGTATTGGTTAGAGCAATAATAATGTAACATCAAACAATATTAATTGTTTTAAGACCAATTTTACCATATATATAATCAAAGTTAATAGAATATTTAAGGTGCAAAAAAAGTAAAAATTTTGGAAAAACAATCAAAAAATATGTTTTATAACACTTTTGTTAACACTATTGGTGATAAATAAACCATTATAAATCTGACTTTAAGACGTTGTAGTGATATTTATTTTTTATTCTATAGTTACAAAATAAATAAATATTATTTCATTTGAAATACATTAAGATTAATGAGGTAAGCTAGTTGATTTATTGGTTAAAGTATTAAATAAGCTAAAAGAATGACAAATAGACAAGAAAGAAGAAAGGCTGCAGAGGATACATTGGAAATTCTTGAAAAAGGATATTTCATTAATGAAAAAGGTGAAAATATAGAAATAAAAGATTTGCAAGATAAGGCAGAATTGCAGACAAAAGTATATAGTCCAGAAGAGTCAGATAAATTAATTAATAATAAAGAATTCGAAACAGTAAATGGCTCAACTAAGATAAAAGTGACTAATCAAACAACGTTAGATGCTGTGAGAGATTTAATATCAGAAGGTGATGAAAATGTTATTTGCTTAAATTTTGCATCAGCAAAAAATCCAGGAGGAGGTTTTCTTGGAGGTAGTCAAGCGCAGGAAGAAAGTATTGCGCGATCAACAGGTTTGTATAATTGCCAAATTAATACTAAAGGATATTATGAAACCAATAGGCAAACAAAATCCTGTTTCTATACAGATTACATGATATATAGTCCGTTTGTTCCTATTATTAAAAATGAAGATGGAACAACAGTCAATCAAAAAGCATATTGTGCTATAATTACAGCTCCTGCAGTAAATAAAGGAGTAGTTAAGCAAAAGGAACCGGAAAGGTTAAATGAGATTGAAGAGGTGATGAAGAGAAGGATAAAAAAAGTGTTGGCTATCGCTTTGGAGAATAATCATAAAAATATTGTATTAGGAGCATGGGGGTGTGGAGTATTTCAAAACGAACCAAAAGATATTGCTAAGTATTTCGAAGAGGTATTAAGTAATGACTTTTTAAATAAGTTTGAAAAAATTGTGTTTGCGATTTACTCTAAAAATGAAAAGTTTATTGAACCTTTTAAAAAGGAATTCGATAATTTAAAAACCCGTAGATTATAGTAATTAGACTTAGGAATTAGCTGTATTTTGGGCTCAAATATGTTTGTTAATTGATTAACATATATTTATTGATAAAGCAATGTTTGGAATAGAAAATTACTTAGGATTTATTGTAGCCGGAATTGTATTAAACCTAACACCGGGAGCTGATACGATGTATATTTTAACACGTAGTATTTCTCAAGGTAGAAAAGCAGGTATTTACTCGGTTTTTGGAATTACTACAGGAGGATTAATTCATACACTTTTTGCATCATTAGGATTATCAATCATTTTAGCAGAATCTGCAACAGCTTTTCTTGTTTTAAAATATTTGGGAGTAGGATATTTGGTTTATTTAGGAGTAAAGATGATGATTGATAAAAAGAATTCATTTGAGAATGATACCCAAGAGGCTAGTGATTTAAATTTAAATAAGATTTATCGACAGGGTGTAATTACAAATGTGTTAAATCCAAAGGTAGCTCTTTTCTTTCTTGCATTTCTTCCACAATTTATAAATCCAAACTATGCGTCAGGTTCACTGCCTTTTATAATACTTGGAGTTACGTTTATGATAACAGGTACACTTTGGTGTTTGTTTTTGGCATATGCAGCATCTCTAATAACAAAAACGTTGAGAGAAAATGATAAAATAGGAATGATTATGCAGAAAATTAGTGGACTAATATTTATAGGATTGGGAATTAGAATGTTAATGCAAAAGCAATAATGATATATAATTTATTAGTTGGTGAATGTAAACTACGATAATGGCAGGTATTACTCGCTGACTTATAGGATTTAATATTAGTTTTGCAAACTTAAAATAATTATTGATTGAGTTAAAACACAAAGACTTAATGTTACAAGGAGAATCGTATAACGAGCAATTCAAATATTATGTAGCAGTAGATTGTGTAATATTTGGATATGAAGATGATTAGTTAAAATTATTGTTGTACCCTCGTAGATTTAAACATTCCTTTAAGGATTGGTCGTTAATGGGTGGTTTCGTTCGTCCAAATGAGTCGATGGAAAATGCAGCCTTAAGAGTACTTGATTATACCGTTGGTTTAAAAAATATTTATCTAGAACAAGTTCAGGGTTTTTCTGCACCAGATAGAGATCCAGGTGGTAGGGTAATAAGTATGACATATTATGCACTAATTAGAATAGATGAACATGATAAAGAGCTTACCAGAAGTCATGGAGGGCAGTGGTTTCCAGTATCTAAACTGCCCAAACTGATTTTCGATCATAAAGATATGGTGAATGTTGCGCTTGAGAAACTTCGATTTAAGGCAACTTATCAATTGTTAGGTAAAGAATTATTGCCTGAATTATTTACTTTAACTCAACTTAATAATTTATATAATGCAATTTTTCAGAGAACCTTCGATCAAGCCAATTTTAGAAAAAAATTAGCGAGTATTGACATCCTTGAACGAACAGCCATAAAAGAGACTGGTACTTCAAAAAGAGGATCTTTTCTCTATAAATTTTCAGATAATCCGGATCATAAAAATTACGATCGAATAGTGAAATTTTAAAATATAATATTTTAGTTTTATATCACTTAGAAAACTATGGCAAATTAAATTTAAATAGATGAGGCGAGCCACCCCAAAGACTTTTCTGGTAATAGTTTTATTTTCTATTTTCTTCATTACAAAATCAGAGGTAATTGATACATCTTATATTGAAGTAAATGGTATTAAGCTACACACAGTTTTAACAAAGCCTGATAATGATCAAAATTATCCATTAGCTATAATAGTTGCAGGTTCAGGCCCAACAGATCTTAATGGGAATCAGCTTTTTTTGCAGTCGAATTGTTTAAAATATTTATCAGATAGTTTGGTTAGTAATAATATAGCGACCTTAAGATATGATAAAAGGGGAATTGCAAAAAGTAGTTACAAGGAGTTTAATGAATCTGAGTTAACAATTGATTTGTTTGCAGATGATTTATCTGCTTTAATCAAACATGGTAAACAAAAGGGATTTAGTGATATTTATTTGATTGGTCATAGCCAGGGATCTTTAGTAGGATTGATTTCGGCACAGAAGTTAAGTGTTAAGGGATTTATTTCGCTTTGTGGGGTAGGTAATACGATTGATATTGTAATTAAAAATCAACTGAAGATGAAACTGGCTCCAGAACAATATCGTGAAGCAGAATTAATAATTGATTCGTTAAAGATGGGACGAGAAGTAAAAGTAGTTTCTCCACTGTTAATGTCAATATTAAGGCCGTCAGTTCAATCATTTATGATTTCGTGGATGAATCACAATCCAGCCGAAATTATTGCTAAGTTAAGATGTCCTATTTTGATTATTCAAGGAGGTAAGGATTTACAAGTAGATTTAGAAGAAGCCAAAATTCTTAAAAATGCTGTACCTCGTGGTAAATTAATAACGATAGACCAGATGAACCATGTGTTGAAAACAATTACCGGAGGGATTCAGGAAAATGCGGCTTCTTATCGTAACCCAAAACTGCCAATTAATGAAAAGTTAATACATGCAATTGTCGAATTTATAAATCAATAAAGATATAGAAGCCAACTCAAGTTGTATTGGCATATTATGATATACTAAATAAAAAAAGAGGCCATCTCCGTTGAGAAAGCCTCTTTAATTGAGTCAAATTGAGTATGTGTTACTCTCTAATCCAACCGGTTGTCCAATTGTTATTAGGAGAAACAGCTCCTTTATAATCTGTTTGATCAAACCAATTATCTTCAACACTTAAATCATAACCATTAGAAGTGGTACCAACATATCCATTAAAATCAATCTCCTCTTCTACATAATTAGCATCTTCTTCAAATTTCTTACCTGATTCGATACCTTTAGAATATACGTTTTTGCCAACATTTGACACAGAAACATACTGAAATACTAATTCATCTTCGTTTACTAAATTAATAGTTCCAGTTCCACTTACATTAATACATGTTTGGGCTTGATCTTTTAATATAAAGTTATATAGCTTACCTTTTGTATTGTTTAATAACTTTATCAAGTTTTTACTGTTTTCATTGCCTAAAATAGTAACATTAGAGATAGTAGGATTAGATACTAAGGTTTCTGCCTTATCGTGGTTTCCTACTAGTGCGGTAGAGGACTGGAAGCCAGTAACTTCTTCAAGGTCGCGTTGTCCAAACCAATACTGACCTTTACCAGACCAACCATAATTCCAGTAAAACATTGTACCTTTACATCCACTAATCAATAGGTTTTTGGCATTAACAGTACCACCATTAAAACCAAATGCTTTATTAGAGCACTTATATACTTGTACGTTTTCAATTAATGTTTCGCTTCCAACGCCACTTAATTCCAATGCGTAAGGACATTTTGTACCAGCATATTCAATTCGTAAGTATTGGATGCTGCCGCTATTATCATTAGCAACTTCTCCACCATAAGGTAAGTCTTTGTATTCGGTCTTGTACTCTCCACTTACAGGAGCATCACCACAAATAATAATACCTCCCCAAGATCCAGCTTTTGTTGTATCCGAAGTAAAAACTACAGGTTGATCAGCAGTTCCGTTTACTTTTAATTTAGCTCCCTTTTCCACTAATAAGCAAGCTATATAATCACCGTTATATTTTGCATCAACAGCCTTAATTGTTACTCCTTTATTAATTGTTAATGTTACTCCCTCTTTAACTTTTACTCCTCCAAAAAGTTTATATTCACCGGCATCTATAGTCATATCTTCAACTATATTACCTTTAATGAATTTAGTTACTGGTGCTGAGAAATCAAGTTCTTCCTTTTCAGTACAGGATAATAAAAGTACTGATAACAGTACTCCCCAAGTAAACTTATATATTAATTTTTTCATTTTAAGCATGTAAATTTTTATATCCAGATTTAATTAAAACTTATAGGTAAACCTTGCAGTAAATGTTCTAGGTTCTACAAAATAATTGGCGCTAGTTACTTGCCATATATGGTAAATTTTAGCAGATTCATTGCCTAAAATATTGTTAACACCTAATGTAAGTTTTGCATTGTAGAAAACTTCACTTGTTATTGAAGCATTCCAGAAGTAAGATGGTCCAAAGAAACCATAGTCATCAAAAGCCCTTTGGTATATATCATACGCGTTTTGAGCTTTTTTTTGCTCTAATGCACTTTTAGCAGCAACAGCTTGTGCATCTTTGTTACCTTCGTAATCCCAAAGAATAGATAACTCGGTATGTAATGTTGTTTTTTTGTTCAGGATATTGAAATGACGATCAGCATAAAGTTGTGTATTGTTATTTGCAATATTTGTAAGGTTAGTTCCCGATCCAACATTTATTCTTTCGCCACCCACTGTATTGTATTGGTCAGCAAATGAAATAACTGAGTTTTTTCCTGTACCTTTGTACTTGTAATCAAGACATTTTACAAATGCATGAGATAAACCAGCTCTAAAGTTGTGGTATTGAATACGATATTCGATATCAAAGCCAGCAATTTCAACATCAGCAATTTCAGCAATTTCTCTGCTCTCTCTTTCTTTTCCTAAGGCATTTTGTTTGCTGTAATATCCAGATAGATTTAGCATCATATGGTCGTTTAATAAACTACTATAAATCAACTCTAAATTGTCAATTTTTTCAGATCTGTTAGGCAGGCCAAATTTGTTTGCCTTATATAACTCTTCTGCATTACTTACTCTTTGTGAACGTTGCAAAACAAAACGAAGAGTGTTTTTGTCATCTAATTTAGAAATAACTCCAACTCTTGGTGAAAATAACCAATCGGAGTATGTGTTTTTATCTAACCTTCCGGATAAAACAAGATTAAATAATGGTGCAAATTGTAAATTAGCCTCCGCAACAAAACCTATGTCAGATGTTCTCCATCCATCACCAATAAAGAAATAATCTTCGCCTTCAATAAGATTATCTTTTTTATTTGATGTTGTGTCTATTGCGTTGTAACTACCTTTATGATATAAAGCCCAAGAGTCTGGTCCATTAACAAACTCGTAATTTTCACCCATTCTAAATGAACGAGCATCGTCTCCCCAACCTTTACCATATTTAGTGCTAACAAATTCAACTCCGGCAGCTATTTTATATTTGTCGCTTATTTTATAAAGACCCATAGTTTTGGCTACCCATGAATTTTCAGAGAAATTCTGACGTAGATTAAGAGGATGATCTATTGAATTAACTGGCTTAATAGTATTTAACTTCTCAAAGTCATCTTTAGAATAATCGTTAAAGCCTGTTCGTGCCCTTTGATAATCGCCTCCAATAAAAGCCACTTCTGATTCCAAAGAGAGATCTGCAAATTTAAATTGATGTTTGTTTTTTAAACTTAAAATAAGTTGTTGTTGCTTTGCCTGACCAGCATCTTTGGGGTCACCATAAATTTTATCTCCAGTTTCTTCCTTGAAGCCAATAACTTGTTGCTCCTGAGCAAGGTGATATGAACCAACTGTACTACCTGTTTTATTATAACGAGCAGTAAAGGTGTTGTTTCCAAAATCAACTGTTCCATAGAGTTTAATTTGTGGCTGATCCTCATAGTCTTTCATATAGCTAGCAGCATATTCAGCATTGCTTACACCTGTAGTATCACCAACAGAACCTATTAAATATTTGTTGTGTTTAGAATCACAAATCAATCGCTTACCGTCTGGTACGATACCTTCGGTTCTAGTTACGCTACCATGAAAGAATCCTTTTAATTTACCTTTCTCGAATCCATATGAAGCTTTAAAGCCTTTGCTATTGTATTCAGTTACATAATTAGCAGAAACTTTAAAACCTTTTTGAGAACCTGCAGCCTTTGTTGTAATATTAATTACACCTGCAATTGCACCTGGGCCATAAGTAACAGAACCCGGGCCACGAATAATGTCAATTCTTTCAATGTCGTCTAGATCCCAGTTTTCAAGTTCGGTAATTACCCCGCCATGCGCCTTTTGGTTAACAACAAGACCGTTAATGGTAATCAATAATTTTGTGTTTCTATCGGAAATAATTCCACGAAACCCTAATAGAGCGCCTTCAGAACGTCTCCAGTAAGTAGCACCTGGTACGTACATTTGGATAAGGTGTAATAAATCATAAGAAGGTGAAAGCTCAATTTGCTCCTTAGTAATTGTAGTTACACTTAGTGGAAGATCTTTATTCGAAGATCCAGAAATGTTACCCACTTTCACTTCTAAATTCATTAGTTCTTCCAAGCTCAAATTCATTAAATCGTTTTCATCCGAAAACAAATCTCCTGCTTCTTCATTCTGAGCGGAAATGGTGCTAGAAATTACAATAACACCAATTAAAACTAAAAATAACTTTCTCAACATCATTTAATATTAATATTAGTTTAAACAGTGTTTGATACGATGTAGTAATATTATAGTTTCTAAAAAATAAAGAATTAACGAATATTCACATTTATAAAAATATTATATAAAGAGTGTTAAAAGAATTAATTAAAGTTGTAATATAAGTAAGGATAGTGAGATAAAATATAATTATATATGTTTTATATAATTATAATAAAATACAATATGAAAATAAGAGTGGAATTTTGATATTGTTAATATCAAATAACAGCAATGAGAATGCAAGCTTGAGATTAGTGTGATTATTAAAGATAAGTTAAAGTGATTTTTGTATTGATTCGATAATTGAATTATAATTCTTATATAACCCTGAACCGAAGTTCAGGAGCTATATAAGAAGAATTTAATTTTTATATACTGGTTTATTTAATCAATAATTTACCAGTCTTTTTAACACCACTTAAGGTTTTGGCAACTACATAGTAACTTCCAGGTTCTAACATGGAAACATTTATCATATCTCCAGGGAAAATGTCGTACTTCACCATATTACCAGAAGCATCGTAAATCATTAATTTCTCTAAATCCTCATAAAAGGATAATTTGCTGCTAGCAGGATTTGGGTAAAAGAAGATATCCTTATTATCATCTGAAGTATTTCCATCGTTAATAGATGTACCGAAGTTTGGAACAATATTTATTTGATCTAATGTAAGTACATACTTTTTACTAGCATCATTTTTTCCAGCTACTTCAACTCTTACAATACAACTTCCTGCTTCTAAATCGATAGATCCATGATCTACTTCTTCGAAGCCTTCGTCTCCATATTGATCTACAACATCACCAACTTGAACATTATTCAAGAAAAGTTTATATTGCCCTCTACTTGAATATTTCTTAAATCTTAAGCCTACTTGATAGTTTCCTGATTGAGGAACCTCTATTTGATATTCAGCATATTGACCAACTCCACTAGCAGCTAATTTTAAGTATTTATCACTGCTGGCAGAAACATCTTTAATAGTTTGAATTGATCCACTAATTCTTTCATTTACTTGAATCATATCTTCAAATTCACTGTTCGAAGGAATGGTTTCAGTACTGGAATAATCCATGGAAACATTGTCAACACCAATATTATACCCGTTGCTTACATCGTTCTTACCAGTACATTCAATTCGGATTGTTGCCATTTGGGCGTCAAAATATTTCTGACTGGTTTTAATGGTTGTAAATTCAGACGTACTATTATATAAATCAATTTCGCTAGTAATAGCTTCATCATTTACGTACATGATGTATTTTCCACTATTGTCATTAATTTGAACAGATATTGAAAAATTATAGTAACCAGGAACGAAAATTGGCATTTCGAATTCGGCATACTTACCTGCAGCAGAAGGAGCTACTAAAGTTAATGCATTACCAGAAGCATTAGTATTAGATTCTGTGGTTATGCTACCACTTGTTGCATCAGTTGTAACTTTATATGATTCAAACTCATATGATTTTGTTGTTTTAACTGGCCAGTCAATAACGTGTGCTTTAACTTTCCACTCTTTGTAAGCTTCTTTTAAAAATGCAAACATTTCAGTTTCACTATCCTTAAGGTCATTTAGTTCTGTTGGATCAGCTTCTAAATCATATAATTCCCAAGAACCATTTCTAAGTTTAACTAACTTCCATTTACCTTGACGGATTGCAGAGTTTCCTTCATGTTCCCAACCAAAAATTCTCTCAGGAGATGTTTCGCCACCAGATATTAAATGCCAGAAGCTTTCTCCCATTAATTCCATAGTTTCCATACCCTTAAAAGTGCTTGGGTAACTAGCTTCAGCTAATTCAAGACAAGTTGGAACAATATCAGAGATATGAGCAGGTTGATGTGTAATTAATCCTTTGTTTGTAATTTCTTTTGGATAATGAACAATTAAAGGAGTTAGTATACCACCTTCGTGCTCTTCCTTTTTATATCGTCTGTAAGGAGTATTACTTACGTTAGACCAATTTTTACCATATGCAACAAACGAAGCTTGGGTACCAACATTTTCTAATCCATAGTTTAAGTTAGAAGAACATCCTCCGTTGTCAGATAAAAACATGATAATTGTATTATCTAATTCATCTGTTTCTTCAAGTTTTTGTAACAGCCTTCCAATATTTTGGTCCATATTGTCAATCTGTGCTGCATAAATCTCCATTTTTGTTTCTTCCATATCTTTGTCAGATAAAGAATTCCAGTCGCTGTAATCAGCAGGAGATAAAGTAACAGACTCGTCTACAATACCTAATTCTTTTTGTTTTGCGAATCTTGTATTTCTAATTGCATCATAACCTTCGCTATAAACACCATCGTATTTGGCAATATCTTTAGGCCATGCTTGTAATGGATAGTGAGGTGCAATATAAGCTAAGTACATGAAAAAAGGTCTTTCATCATTGTGAGCCTCTTCAACAAAGTCCATTGCATAATCAGTAAAAGCATCTGTTGAGAACCATGTTTCCGGATCAATGTCTTGTTCAACATCACCTAAAAATACAGGACGATTACCTACTTTACTGTGTGGAGGCCAAAAATATACACCACCTCCAGCAGGAATACCGTACATTCTTTCAAAACCTCTGTCAATTGGCCAATAAGGTCTTTCGTCACCAACGTGCCATTTACCTACTTGAATTGTTCTATAACCTTCAGGTTGAAGTAATTCAGCCAATGTTACAGCATTGTCTTTTAACCTTCCTTGGTAAGATTCGTACTCCCAGTCTCCGTTTAAGTGACCAACTCCGGCTTGATGACCACCTAAACCAGTCATAATACTTCCTCTGGAAGGAGTACATCTAGAAGTATTATAGAAATGAGTAAATAAAGCTCCGTCAGAAGCTAGCTTGTCTAGGTTTGGAGTTTGAATTTCACTCCCCATACAACCTAAATCTGAATAACCCATATCATCAGCAAGGATGATAATAATGTTAGGCTTTTTTTGTGCCTTTACAAACGTTACTGCCAGTAACATAAGCGCTAATAGAAATTTAGTCTTTCCTAATCCCATTTTTTGTTAAATTTAATTTTAGTTGCAAATGCTAGGTTGATAGTTAGAGTATTAGTTGCAATCCCATTTTTCTTTATTGAATTTTAAATTTTGCCCCATTTATTAATTATTTAAAATCAATTTCAATAATGAATAGAAAATGTAACTAAACGTTAATTATAACCTTTCCCCATGAGCAAAATAGATTGCGACTGTAAGTAAATTGTAAAGTGAAAGTATAAAATTGGCGAGAACGTTACCGGGAACGTTTTTATTTATCGGAAACGTTCCCGATTTCCGAAAATAATATACAAAAAATATATAATAAGATCAATAGAAGTGGAAAATAAAGTTTCAAATATTTGTGTATTTTAACATATTTAACGTTTATTTTGAATTTTCAAAATTGAAGCTGTATCGCTTTTAATATAAAGGATAACTTAAGGTAGTTAAGTATTGGTTTAGATGCTGATTATTGTCATTTGTACAAATGAATTCTTGATTTTAGACAGTCTTATGAAATAAACGGATCAAATAATATGATTATTAAATATTTGAACAGAACATTCGGGTTTTTTGCACATTATTAATTAGTTGTGGTTTAGTGATGAGATAAAACAACCAACTTAATATTCAATAAACTTTTATGAAATAATCATTGAAAAGATTACAAAGATAAAAGAAGCATACTTCTTAAATAAGTTCTATTGCAACTTATTTGAAGAGTTAAATTTTAAGCAAATGCTTAGTTTACAGTATAGGAACAATGCTAACTTTTTAGGTGATTTGGAATTTTCTATAAACAAGTAGTAGTTTAATATAATTCCTAACATTTCAATTTTACCTCTAATTCTCTTCTTTTTTTACTTCATTCTAACATTTTGTCATTTCATTTTATTAATCAAAAAGGAGATATATTGTTATAATATATTTGTATCGTTTTAAAACTGTAAAATTGAAACCTAAAAAAATAAAAATGAAAAGTAAAAAATTATGGCTTTCACTATTGATGTTGGTATCTGTGCTGATTACATCGTGTAGCGAAAAGTCCGCTAATAGTCAGGAAGAGCCAGTTAGATTTGTAAAATCTGCAGAAGTAATTTCATATACAGGAGACATAGAATCAATCTACAATGGTGAAGTAAAAGAAAGAAGTCAAGTTACTCTATCTTTTAAAGTAGGAGGTCCTGTTACAAAACTATTAGTTGATGTTGGAGATTACGTAGAAAAAGGTCAGGTACTTGTTCAAATTGATAAAAGAGACTATTCGGTACAGGTAAATGCTGCTGAAGCACAATATAAACAGGCTAAAGCAGAGTATGAAAGATATCAAAAACTATATGAGAGAAAAAAATTACCTGAAAACACTTTAGATAGACTAAAGGCGGGTTACTTAATGGCAAAAAGTCAGTATGATGCTGCATTAAATGCATTAGCGGATACTGACCTTAAGGCTCCTTTCTCGGGATATGTAAATCAAAAATTAATTGAGAATTTTGAAACAGTAGGTCCAGGACAACCAATAGTAGAGTTACTTGATTTAAAAGATTTGGAAGTTGTTTTTAATGTACCAGAAAATCATATTGCATCAATTAACAAAGATGTATTAATAAGATGTGATATAAAGACAGCTAATCGTTTAAACCTTCCTTCAAAGATTAAAACAATAAGTAAAAAAAGTGGAGAAGACAGATTATTTGAAGTAAAGGTTATTTTGGAGGGAGAAGTTAATAACACGATTAAACCCGGAATGGTTGCAAAAGTAAAAGTTGTACAAAAAGGAGATATAGAAGAAGGATTAATGGTACCTGTTGAATCGGTTTTTTCAGAAGGAGGAAAGAACAGTGTTTGGGTTGTTAACAAAAACAATAAAAAAGTTACCAAAAGAAATGTTCAGGTAAAAAAGATATGTGGAGAAGGTTATTTACATATAATATCAGACATTAAAGCAGGAGATGTTGTAGTAACAGCAGGAGTGCACTCCCTAATAGAAAATCAAGAAGTTAAATTATTACCTAAAAAATCAAAAACTAACAACGGAGGACTACTATGAAAGCGTTAGAGAACGTATTAAACTTAAAAGCGTTTATCACCTCTCTTTTGTTTGCCGTTGTATTTGGAGGTATAATTGCTTTTCAACAAATTGGTAAACTAGAGGATCCTGAAATACCTGTTAAAGCAGCTGTTATTTTAACACCTTACCCAGGAGCTTCAGCAGATGAAGTAGAGCTTGAAGTAACAGATGTGTTAGAGGAAGCTATTCAAAGACTTGAAAATATTGACTTCATTGAATCAAGGTCTTTACCAGGGATGTCAGAAATAACCATCAATATTCAACCTAAAGTATTAACTCCTCAAATGCCTCAATTATATGACCATTTGAGAAGAAGAATAAACGATATTAAGGGGAGTTTGCCAGCAGGAGCAAACGATCCAATTGTAATTGATGACTTTGGTGATGTGTACGGAATTTTTGTTTCTGTTAGTGCAGATGGATATAATTATGAGGAGTTAGATAAATATGTAGAGTACATCAAGCGTGAACTTTTAATGGTTGAGAATATCAAACGTATTGAGGTGTTTGGTGATCAGATAGAATCAGTAGATATTGAATTCTCACCTGAAAAATTTGCGAACTTAGGTATTAATCCAATGCTTATTGCTCAGGCTCTTAATGATCAGGCTTCATTAGTAAATCCTGGAGATGTAGCTGTAGGTAGTGAAAGAATCCGTTTGAGTGTTGGATCAAAGTTTAAAAGTATCGAGGATGTTAAAGGCCTATTAGTTCAAGTACCAGAAGGAGGTTCTTTTGTACTTGGAGAAATTGCTAATGTTAAACGCTCGTTTATAACACCTAAATTTCGCGACTTTAAATATAATGGTAAAAAAGCTATGTCGTTAGCAATTGCCATGGAGAGTGGAGTTAATGTAGTTACAATAGGTGAAGTATTTGATAATAAAATTGAAGAATTAAAAAGCAATTTACCTATTGGTATTGAGATAAATAAGGTTTTCTTTCAGCCGGATAGAGTTAGCGAATCCATAAGAGGATTTATGAGTAATCTAGTGCAGTCGGTATTAATAGTAATCGTAGTTCTGTTATTTGCAATGGGCATACGTTCAGGATTCCTAATATCAAGTGGATTGGTATTTACCATATTAGGAACCTTTATTGTAATGCTGATTAGTGACATAGAACTTCAACGTGTATCTCTTGCGGCAATTATTGTAGCGATGGGTATGTTAGTGGATAATTCTATTGTAGTGGCTGATGGAATTTTAATAGACCTGCAAAAAGGTATGTCACGATCAAAAGCCTTTGTTAATACTGCTCAAAAAACAGCAATGCCGCTTTTAGGTGCAACAGTAATTGCCATTTTGGCTTTTATGCCTTTAGGATTTTCACCAGGTAATGCAGGAGAATTTTTGCGATCACTGTTCTATGTATTAGCTATTTCACTTTTCTTAAGTTGGATATTTGCTATGATTCAAACTCCATTTGTTGCCAATTGGTTTTTCCGAGGAGAGATAAAGAAGAGTGATGATAAAGAGCTATACGGTAATGCTTTTTACAAAGTATTTAAAAAGATTATAAAAAATATGCTTTGGCATAAAACTGTATTTGCAGCTTTAACAGGAGTTATTCTTGTTGCTTCAATATGGTCGTTCCGATTTGTGAAAAATGAGTTTATGCCTTCGTTGGATTACTCGCAGTATGTTGTTGAATACTGGTTACCGCAAGGGAGTAATATATACCAGGTTGAAAAAGACTTAGATGAAGTTCAAAAGGAAGTTGGCAAGTTTGAGAATGTAACAAATGTGGTAACTGCTATTGGACAAACCCCAGCACGTTATACGTTATTGCGTCCAATGACAACTTTAAATAGTAATTATGGAGAGTTAATAGTTGATGCAACTGATTATGAAGCAACTTTAACTACCTCGGAAAAAATTCTGGAATTTCTTCATGAAAATTATCCTCAGGCATTTGTTAGGGTACGTACTTATAGTCCAATATTTGCCGAGTATTTGATTGAGGCTAAGTTTACAGGGCCAGATCCAGCGGTATTGCATGAGCTAGCTAATCAAGCAAAAGCCATAATGAGAAAGAATGATAAGGTAGCTGTAGTTACTGACAATTGGAAGAATAAAGCTAAAACAATTACGCCGGCTTACTCAGTTGAAAAAGCTCGTCTGCAAGGAATATCACGTAGCGATGTAGCCAATTCATTAGCAGTAGCATCTAATGGAATGGTTGTTGGGGCACTTTACGAAGGAGTAAATACATTACCTGTTGTTTTAAAAATGGATAACCCAATTGGCAATCATGTTCAAAATATTGAGTCAGTGCCAGTATGGGGAAATACACCAACAAGTGTACCGTTAGGTCAGTTAATTGATTCTGTAGGGATTAGTTGGGAAGAGCAATTGGTTTTACGTTATAATGGCTTTAGAGCCATAAAAGCTCAATGTGATCCAAAACCAGGTTATACAGCACCGGAAGTATTTAATGAGTTAAGAGCAGATATCGAAGCTATTGAATTACCACATGGTTATCAAATGGAATGGTTAGGAGACCATAAGGATAGTACCCAGGCTAATAAAGATTTATTTGCATTACTACCATTGGCGTTAGGTTTAATGTTATTGATTTTGATATTGTTATTTAACAATCTTAAGCAACCATTAATTGTAATGAGTGTTGTGCCATTAGCATTAGTAGGTGTTGCTTTAGGACATTTAATTATGCATGTTCCATTTGGATTTATGGGAATTATTGGTACGCTAGGATTAATGGGGATGATGATTAAAAATGCTATTGTGTTATTGGATGAGATTAATGCAGAGCTTAAAGCAGGTATTGATCCTTTAAATGCAATTATTAATTCAACGGTATCAAGACTTAGGCCTGTAATGATGGCATCTTTGACTACAATATTGGGTATGATTCCACTATTGTTTGATGTAATGTTTAAAGGAATGGCAGTTGCAATTATGTTTGGATTATTAATTGGATCTATTGTAACCTTAGCTGTTATACCAGTAACATACGCAATACTCTATAAAGTAAATACAAAATCATTACGTAATTCATAAAAAGGTGATGAAACGAAAATGGATTTTAAAATATTAAACGCACAAGCGAAAACGGTTAAAATTCATGGAGTTCAATCCTGTAGATGAAGATAAATTTTAAACGGATGAAAAAATATATATACATAGTTAGGGTGGTTCTTGTTATGATTTTTGTGTCTGGAGAACTCTGGGCACAAAAATCATTAAGCCTTGAAGAATCAAGAAACCTGGCACTAGAATATAATAAAACTTTAAAAATATCTGCTTTACAGAAAGCAGAAGCGGAATCACAGAAAAAAGAGGCATTCACTAATTATTTGCCTAATATAGATGCAAATGGAACAGCTTCGTACATGCCAACAATGGAAAATATTGAATTCCCAGGATTTCAACTTCCTACAGATGCGGAAGGAACTGCGGAAAGTGATGCGTATTTTCCAGGTATGTCACTTGAAACTGAGAAACTAACGATACTACAAGGTGGAGTTACTGCTCAACAAGCAATTTATGCGGGGGGCCAAATAAGATTAGGTAATAAGATGGCTCAAACAGGTGTTGAGATTAGTGAACAGGCATACCAGTTGCAAAAAGCAGAGGTGATTTTAAATACAGATGAGGCTTATTGGAATTTGGCAGCTATGAATGAAAATGTAAAGTTAGCCGAAAAGTATGTTCTCATGTTAGATAGCTTAGAAGGGCAGTTAACAGATATGTATGAATTAGGATTGGTTCCTAAAAGTGAAAAGCTAAGAGTAACTGTTCAGAAGAATGATGCTGAATTAAATTTATTAAGAGCCCGTAATGGTTATCGTATAATGCAAATGAATTTTTGTCAGATTATAGGTATACCATTAAATACAGTTGTTGAGGTATCAGAAAAGGTTAATTCAAATCCAAGTTTACCCGACATGTCAGGTAGTACAGATAAAGCACTTTCCGGGAGACAGGAATTAAAAATATTGGGAGGTCAGGCTGAGATATCTAACTACCAGAAGAAAATGGTAGATGCAGAATTTCTTCCTCAACTAGGAGCTCAGGTTGCGTATCAATATAGCCAGTATGGTGACCTATATGATGATGGAATGGTTACGATTGGAGCTTCATTATCAATACCAATTTTTCATTGGGGAGAAAAAAGACACAAAAAATCTGCTGCTCAAGCTCGTGTTAATCAAGCTAATCTTAATTTGAGTAACACTCAAGAACTAGTTCAATTAGAAGTTCAGCAGGTTATGATACAGTTACAAGAGGGATACGAATCGATACTTTGGGCTCAAAAAAATAAGCAAGAGGCTCAGGAGAGTTTGGAAGAAACGCAAGCAAGTTATGAAGTGGGTTTAAATACAACAACTGATTTGTTAAATGCTCAGGCGTCTTGGCAAAATGCTCACGCAAGAGAAATTGAAGCTTTAACTGAATTTCAAGTATTAAAAACAAAATATCAAAAAGCATTGGGTTTATTATAGTTATGTGTTTAGTTTCCCGGCTTTGAGGCTTTTCTGAAATTAGGTAACATTTTACATACGAAGCCGGGAACTTTAGTTTGTGAGTTAGTTGTGTTAAATAAGTTTAAGGTTACCTGCGAAAATCAACATACAAAGGTATGTAATTAGGTTTTAAAATGCAGTGTAAAGAATCTTTTCATAATTTTGAATTTTCGTAGGTGACCTTTTTCTGAAAAAATGGATATGAGAAAACTAAAGAATATAGACGATAAATGTAGGAATTGGCGTAAAGTTCATAAGGATAAAGGCTGTATAAGTTGGAGAAAGAGGGTGTTGTTTATATTAATAATGTCACTCTCCTTTTATTTTATGGTACATGAGCTAATTCTTATTGATTCTTCAATGCATTGGACTGGTTTGGTGTTTACGATTGCAATGTTTTTTGTTTACGCTGAGGTGGTATTCTTATTCGACAGGATCATTGCAAGAAAATTCCCATGGCACGAAAAAGTTAAAAAGCGCACCTTATTATTAATTACCTTTTCCATATTTTGGATGAGCGTAATGAAAGTGATTACACCTATAATTGAACCAATATTCGTAAAAAATGTAATTGATGATCCGGAGCTTAACGAATTAGCTTTTGCTTTTGGAATTCTTTATATAGTAATATATGTTACCATAATAATTGCTCAAAATTTCCATAAAAGTTTAGAGTATTTTATGGTAGAAAACGAGAAGCTAAAGCAGGATAAAATATTAAGTGATTATAAAGCACTTCAGGATCAAATAAATCCACACTTTTTATTTAATAACTTAAGTACGCTAATTGCTATTATAAGAACAGATAAAGAAAAAGCAATCAGCTTTGCAGAGAATTTTACAGATGTATATCGATATGTATTAGTTGGAGAAGGGCAAGCTGCTATTTCATTAAAGGAAGAGCTAAAGTTTTTGGATGCGTATACAACTTTACACAAAGCAAGAATAGGGGATGGTTTAAATGTTGAGGTTGATGTACCAGAAGAGATATTAAGCAAAAGGGTGCCACACCTGAGCTTACAGGTATTGGTAGAAAATGCTATTAAACACAATATTACATCCCGTTCTAAACCACTTTTTATTAAAATAGGTATTGATAACAAAAAGCTTTTTGTAGAAAATAATAAACAAATCAGGGAATCAACATACTCTACCAAAACAGGATTATCTAACTTAGGTAAACGACTTAAAATATTAACTGATGAGGAGTATAAAATAATTGATGAACACAATGTCTATAGGGTAGAGATTCCTCTAATTGACTAACTAAAAAATTATAGATTATGGCATTTAATACGATAATTGTTGAAGATGAGATGCTCAGTGCGCAAATGCTCGAAAGCATGGTAAAAGAATTGCGTCCTGAATGGGAAATATTAGGTGTATTTGAGAGTGTTGATGAAACAGTGGAGTGGTTACAAAATAATGAACATCCTAACTTAATTTTCTTAGATATTCAATTGGCTGATGGACTGAGCTTCTCTATTTTTGAGAAAGTAAAAGTTCAAAGTGCTATCATATTTACCACTGCATATGATGAGTATGCGGTTAAAGCATTCAAATTAAATAGTGTAGATTATATCCTTAAACCTGTTAAGCAAGATCTTTTATTAACTGCAATAGAAAAGTTTGAAAATGTAGTTCAGCTTATTGAAAATGAGGCAAAAGTGGGGATTGATTATGCCGAGCTTGTTAAGGGCATAAAAGAAGGAGAGGCTAATTACCGTAAACGATTCTTAGTATCAAAAAGAGATGCTTTTTTTGCCATTCCGGTTGAAGATGTAGCATATATATATTTTGAATCAAAAATGACCTATGCTGTTACTTTTGATAAAAAGGAGCATATTATAAACTTTACATTAGACAAATTAGAAGAAGAGCTGAATCCTTCAGTTTTTATAAGAGCAAATAGGCAGGCTATTGTGAATCTAAAAGCAATACACTCACTGGAGAATTACTTTGGGGGTAAATTGGTAGTAAAACTATTACCTCAATTTGATGAAAAATTTGTAATTAGCAGGGCAAAGGCATCAATGTTTAAAGAGTGGTTAGATAGTTAATTATTAACTATATTCTTTTTAAGGTTTTTCATATAGGTATTAAGGTCATTAACAACCTTTCTATTGTTACCTACAAATATTCTATCGTGAATTATAAAAATGGGGCGTTTTAAAAATGTGTACTCATCAAGTATTAATTGTCGCATTTCTTCTTCAGACAATTCTTGCATGTGGAGGCTCAACTCTCTGTATTTACGAGATTGCTTATTAAAAATATTGAGATAACTACCGGCTAGTTTTTGTATAAAATCAAGATCATTGTTAGATATAGGATTATTTTTTAAATCCTGATAGACAAAATCATTATCTGGTTCAACTTCTCTTAAAATTCTTCTACAAGTAGAGCATGTAGATAAATGATATATCTTCTTCATGGTTTTAGTAACTATTTGCTTACCAATTTTAGTTATATAGCTTACCTATCAGTTTGTTACCGGGAAAATATATTCTAGGATAAAGTAACAAACAATCGTTCTAGTTGCTTCTAATTTAGTATATATCAGAGTATAATTTTTAATTTAATGCTTAAGCTGGTCTAATTTTTTATAAACACAGGCAATTTTCTGATTAATTGAAATTGATTATTTTTAAACTAATAAGCATATAATAAAGGCTGTCATAAATTGATTTTGACAGCCTTTATAATCTCTTTCTAACAAACAACTACTCTACCACAATTTTTTGAATTGTGTTTTTCTCAAAGTTTCTTTTTTAACTAAGTAAATACCTTTGATAAATGATATAAAATGATTGAGAAATTTTACAAGAGTGTAAGACTTTAATTAATTTTAAATTAATATTAGGTTTAATCAAAATTAATAGTGAGTTGAACAGGTAATTTACTATCAAGTTCTTCCAGGTTAGAAATGCTTAATCCCATTAACCTTACTTTTTTTTCAAAGTTGACCTCGGAAAATAATTGGAAAGCAAGCTTATACAACACTTCTTTCTTAATTATTCTTTCAAGTATTGTTTTACTGTGAGTTACTTGTTTAAAGTCTTCAAACTTAATTTTTAAAGTTATGGTTCGTCCATATTTTTGCGAATGTTCCATTCTTTTCCAAAGTCCATCAATTAGTATTTCAAGTTGTTCATTTTGCTGATCTTCTGTTTCTAAATCATTACTAAAGGTATTTTCAATTCCTATTGATTTTCTTATGCGATTCGATACAACAGGTCTGTTATCTATTCCTCTTGATATAGAATAAAAGAAGTTTCCAATTTTACCAAAGTGCTTGATCAATCCATTTAAACTCCAGGCCTGTAGGTCTTTGCCTGTATAAATCCCTAGCTTGGTCATTTTCTCGGCTGTTTTTTTACCAACACCAAAGAAATCTTTAACCGGAAGTTTTTCAATAAAAGGTAATACTTCTTCCGGTTTAATTACATATAAACCATTAGGCTTATCCTGATCGGAAGCAATTTTTGCCAGGAATTTATTTATGCTAATACCTGCAGAGGCAGTTAATTGAGTAGTAGATAAAATGCGTTGTTTAATTTCCTGTGCAATTAAAGTAGCAGATTTATGATTTTTTTTATTGGTAGTAACATCCAAAAATGCTTCGTCTATGCTTAGTGGTTCAACTAAATCGGTATAATCATGATAAATATCGAGAATTTGCGCCGAAATGGATTTATAAACGTCAAACCTATGAGGCTGAAAAATTAAATGAGGGCATTTTTTCAATGCAGTTTTAGAAGGCATGGCCGATTTTACACCATACCTACGGGCTTCGTAACTGGCAGCAGCAATAACTCCACGTTGTGCAGGACTCCCCACAACAACAGGTTTACCTTTGAGTTCTGGAAAATCTCTCTGTTCTACCGAAGCAAAAAACGCATCCATGTCAACATGAATAATTTTTCTAATAAGTTCTTTATCTTCGGATTGCATTAGTGTATATTGTTAAATCGAGACTGTAAAAATAATAGATTTGATTGTGATACTAAATAATTTATACCAGAGGATTATTTTTATCTTAAATTCGCAGGGCAATTAAAACTAGATGGATAAAGTAGAAATTAAACTATCGAAGGATGGTTCACATACTTTGTATGTGAGCGAACTAAATGAACATTATCATTCTGTTAACGGAGCAGTTAATGAGTCATTACATGTATTTATAAATGCAGGATTAAACCAAATTTCGCTGCCCCAAATAAATATTTTGGAGTTCGGATATGGAACGGGGCTAAACGCATTTTTAACAGCGATAAATAAAAAAGATAAGATAATTCATTATCATACCCTAGAGAAATATCCTATAAACTTTGAGATTGCAACTCAATTAAATTATAAAGAGCTTTTCGAAGGTAAATTCTTAGAGCTATTTAAAGAACTTCATCATACAAACTGGGAAGAAGAAATAGAAGTATGCGAAAATTTTTATTTAAAAAAGCAGAAGTGTGACTTTAAAGAGGTTGAGTTAAATAAAAATTATCATGTTATATATTTTGATGCATTTGCTCCAGATGTACAACCGCTGTTATGGACCAAAGAAATATTTAAAAAAGCTTATGATGCACTGTTACCACAAGGTATTCTGACTACTTATTGCGCTAAAGGGATAGTAAGGAGAACTATGCAAGAGGTTGGATTTACAGTTGAACGGTTGGAAGGACCATCTGGAAAAAGAGAAATGTTAAGAGCTGTAAAGTAGTTAATTTGCATTATATATGGTTGATTAGTTAAGGCTTGGTTAAAGTATTTAATACTGTTTGTTTTCCATTATGTAAAAGCCTATATTCGCCATCGTTTATAAATTTTGATACAGATTAAATGGAAAAACTAAGTTATTCGTTAGGGTTAAGCATTGCCGGAAACCTTCAAAAATCGGGTGTTGCTGAATTGGATTATGAATCATTTGCAAGAGGGGTGAAACATCAAATAGAGGCTACAACACCGGAAATTGCACCTGAAGAAGCTAATAAAATAATTAATGAGTTTTTTACAGCGTTACAAAGCAAGCAGTTTGAAGCAAATATAAAAGAAGGACAGGAATTTTTAGCTGAAAATGGCCAAAGAGAGGGAGTAGTTACTTTAGATAGTGGATTACAATATGAAGTTATTACTGAGGGTAATGGAGAAAAGCCATCAGCTACTGATAAAGTTAAGTGCCATTATCATGGAACTTTAATAAGCGGAAAAGTATTCGACAGCTCTGTTCAACGAGGAGAGCCAGCAGTTTTTCCTGTTAATGGAGTTATTGCAGGATGGGTTGAAGCATTGCAATTGATGCAAGTAGGATCTAAATGGAAACTATTTGTACCATCTAACCTTGCATATGGCGAACAAGGAGCTGGACAAGATATTGGTCCGCATACAACTCTTATATTTGAAGTTGAATTATTAGAAATAGTTTAATCTCACAATAAACCATACAAATGAAAAACTTTATTTTAGGTCTTGCAGCTGTTGCGGTAATAGCTGTTTCTTGTACACAACAAACACCAAGTGTAAAAAAAGTTGAGTTAAAAAATGAAACTGATAGTATCAGTTATGCATTGGGTTATTTAAATGCTGCAGGAATGGTGCAACAGTTTAAAGGGCCATTTGATTCAATCGATTCAAAAGCAATGGCAAATGCTTATGTTAATGCCGAATTTTCGAAACAAACTAAAGATGGTTTAGGAAGAAGCTTTGACAATATTAAATGGGATATTGTTAAAACTGGTTTTATGAATACTTTAGTTGGCGAGAAAGATGGAGCTTTTAACGAAACTACAGCTAATGCATTTTTACAAGCTGCATTCCAAGCTGGTAAGGATCGTATTAAAAACAAAAACATTAAAGATGCAGAGAAATTCTTAGCTGAAAATGGTAAAAAAGAAAATATCATGACAACTGAGAGTGGCTTGCAATACGAAGTTTTAAAAGAAGGAAAAGGTCGTAAACCAACTACTTCAGATAAAGTTAAAGTTCACTATCATGGTACATTATTGGATGGAACTGTGTTTGATAGTTCTGTAGATAGAGGAGAACCAGCTAGCTTTGGAGTTACTCAAGTAATAAAAGGGTGGACAGAAGCATTACAACTAATGCCTGTCGGTTCAAAGTATAAGTTATACATACCAGGTGATTTAGCTTATGGCGAAAGAGGTTCGGGTGAAAAAATTGGACCTATGCAACTATTAGTATTTGAAGTTGAATTAATTGAAATTGAAAAGAAAAAATAATTCAAACTTTACAAATAATAAGATTTAAAGAGGGCTTTATCGCCCTCTTTTTTTGTGTTCACAATAATGATTAACCGCATCTTTGATGTTGATGCATTATATTGTACCTTTGGAGCTTTTAAAGATTTAAACCGTTTAACTGATGATAAAAGCAGAAATACATACCGAAAAAGGTATAATGAAGGTGGATTTGTATGAAAATGAAACTCCCAAAACAGTAGAAAACTTTGTAAAATTAGCTAAAGAGGGTTTTTATGATGGATTAGCTTTTCATCGTGTAATTCCTGATTTTGTAATTCAGGGAGGATGCCCTTTCTCTAAAGATATGAGTAATTCAAGAGTAGGTACAGGTGGTCCGGGTTATAGTATTGATTGCGAAACAGACGGCGAAAAGCAATACCATGATAGAGGTGTTTTGTCTATGGCTCATGCAGGAAGAAATACTGGAGGATCACAATTTTTTATTTGTCATAGCCGCACAAATACTGCTCATTTAGATGGAAATCATACTTGTTTTGGAATGGTTTACGAAGGTGAAGATGTAATTGATGCTATAGAAGCAGGAGACGAGATTGAGACTATTAAAATTATTGAAGAATAACCATTTACAAATAAGGACAGATGAATTTTGAATTAACCGGAAACTTAATAGTAAAAGATAACGAGCAAGCAATTAGTGCATCGTTTAAAAAAAGAGAATTTGTTGTAGAGGTAATAAACGAGCGAAATTCTGATTGGAATGATTACATCAAGTTTCAATTAACGCAAGATCGTTGCGCACAACTCGATCCCTTTAATTTAGGTGATCCAGTAAAAGTTTCTTTCAATATAAGAGGACGTAAGTGGGAAAAAGATGGGAAAGTAAATTACTTTTCAAATTTGGAAGCCTGGAGATTAGAAAAAGTACAAGCTTCGAATGATCCAGGAACTCCACCACCATTTACAGAAGCCGAAGTTCCTCCAGCAGGAGAAAACGAAGATTTACCATTTTAAAAAATAAAAAAAGGATCTTTTCATATCGAAAGATCCTTTTTTAGTATAAGTAATTCTTTTGAATACCCTTATCTTATAAATTGGCAGCTAGATAATTTTATTGGGTAAAATGTAAAAGAAAGTTCAAGGATTAAGCTACACCGCTATCGCAAGATTGTATCGTGTGATAAAGTAATATAAGTAGAATAGTCAATATTAAATTAAGATATAAAGCTGTAATTGTAAAAGATTGATGATTTTGTTTTATGGTTTAAGTATTTAATTTTAGATAGTTAAACCACACGATGCAATCGTGCGGCAGCAGAGGGGGAAAATATTACAATAAAGGGTGAAAATTAAAGCGCAATAGGACAAAAAGACCAAGAAATTCAAGGCGTATACGTAGGCAAAACAAGAGAAGTAGGAAATAATTTTAAATGAATAGCTCATGAGATATGTTTTATCTATTTTTTTATTATTAGTATCATCATTAGTTTTTGGGACTAAACAAATTTCTGATTTAATAATAGTTAATAAAGATACATTATTATTATATAATTTCCCGTTGGAGGAGATTCGGCCAGTTGAAATAAAAGAAAAGCTTGAATTATTCATTCGTAGATATGATAATTTATGTTCGGCATGTAATAAGGGATATCGAGCCATATGGGAGTTGAAAGGTGATTCATTATATTTAAATGAGATAACGGAATGTTGTTTCAATCAAAAATATTGGATAACTGCTCGTAATATTCTAGTATTGAGAAAGGCTGGTGTGCCAGAGGATATTCTGGAATTTCTTCAGTTCAATGGAAATTATAAAGGCTATTGGGATTTTGAGTTGAAAAGAATGATGAGTCGCAAGTTTAAGAGAAAGTATGTCAATAAATATTTACCTACTATTTTTATGTATACAGAGGTTTTCGAAAAAAAAATATCCGCAGGCTTGCTAATGAAAGATAACCCTCATGAAGGTAAAATATTTGCATCTTGGTATTCTGGGATACTATATTTCGAAATGAGAAGTGTAATGTATATGCTGAATACTAAATCGGGCGTTATTGTAGATAAGAATGCTTATTAATGCCCCCCCCCCCCCTTCGTATTCTAAGACAAAAATAAATAAATAATTAATTTTTTTCAAGAGGCATACCCATGTGTATCGACATAGGGTGTGCCTCTTTTAGCAACAGCAAATATCCTTGCGAGTATTTTATTTCTGATTATATTTAGTGTTCCCATTACATGTTTTCCCTTTAGGAGGTCTCGAAACCTAAAATTCTAGATGGTTCTAAGCAACTTCAGAAGAATGAGGACTGATACGGGGGATAGGTCTTTATCCTAGCTGGAGTGAAAGTTCACCTCATTCTTCTTTATTAAATTTACAAATTAAAATACCAATGTAAATCTAAAGGCTGGTGCACGATTGTATCGTGTACCATAAACTTTAAGTTAGTAATTATTTGCTTGTTATAGAAATTTGTATATTTAAGAGATAAAAATAAAGAGCTGCAATTGTAAAAGATTGCAGCTTTTGTTTTATGGTTTAAGTTTTTAAATTTAGATAGTTAAGCCACAAGGTACAATCGTGCGGCAGCAGAGGGCAAGTTGTTAGTAAAATGTATGAAGGATTTAAAATTGGGAAATAAGGAATTTTATATGCCTAAGTTATTTAGCTAAATAAGTTTTGGATATTATAAAACTTTAGATTAATGATGTAATATGCAGTTAAGTGAATTTTCAGACATAGAATTATGTTTTTTTTATTTTTATAAATTAGGTACATATATGCCTGATAGACAGAAGGCATTACTGTGTGAGATTAAGTCACGAGGATTTAATGAAGATAAATTGCTAAAGGTTAGAGATGAAATAGAAAATATGACATATAAAAAAGATGGTTGCCCTAGATGTAAATCTTCCAAAAATCAATTAGCAGGAGTTTCTGGGAATAACTATAATAAAGTCTTTCAGGAGATAAAAGGTGAGGATTATGGAACAAAGTACCATAAGGTTTGCTCAATATGTGGTTGGGATTATAGAAGGTTTTATTGGAAGTATTTAGTTTTAAAAAAAATTAAAAAAAATTTCTCTCGCTGAGCGTAGCATTTAAAATAAACCTAACGGCTATTAGCATATAGCTATGACCAATAAGGCGGATATGTAAATTTTAAAAAAAAAGCAGGTTCTTAGCGTGTTTTTGTAAACCGTACAAAATTCGAGTTGTTCTAAACACTTATATAGCTCTATTTTGCCATATTAGGGTTTGTAAACAGTTTAATTAAAACAAACTTCACAGTTTGCAATGTAGTTTTTTTACAAAGTGCAGATAACAATAGTTTACTAATATTTTATAAGATCTTGAATAAAAAAAAGGGAGTAGTTATGTTTTTAAGTAAGATATTGTTTTAAACATCTTGTAAATCAGTCTTGTCTGTAATATAGCTATCTATTGGATAAGTAGTTGTTTGACAATTAAAATTCATAAAAAAAGCCACCAATAGGTGACTTTTAAGAACTTAAAATTTTAAAATAAACTTTATTTGCTTATTCCTTCAAGCATAAGCATAAAGCTATATTCGAGAGCGGTTTCTTTATACTTTTTAAACCTTCCGGATGCACCTCCATGACCAGCTTCCATATTAGTATGCATTACCAGAATATTTTTATCTGTTTTATGATCCCTTAATTTAGCTAACCATTTAGCAGGTTCCCAATATTGTACCTGAGAATCAAATAATCCTGTTGTAATTAACATATTAGGGTACTCTTGGGCAACCACATTATCATACGGTGAATATTTCATCATATATTCATATGCCTCTTTTTCTTTTGGATTTCCCCACTCGTCAAATTCATTGGTAGTTAAAGGAATAGTTTCGTCCATCATAGTAGAAACAACATCTACAAAAGGTACTTGCGCTATTACTCCATTATAAAGTGATGGCTCCATATTTGAGATGGCTCCCATTAATAGCCCTCCAGCACTTCCACCCATTGCGTAAAGATGTTCTGGTGATGTATATTTCTTATCTATCAGGAATTTACTGCAATCGATATAGTCGTTGAATGTATTTATCTTTTTCATCATTTTTCCATCATCATACCAATTTCTTCCCATTTCTTCTCCACCTCTAATATGAGCAATGGCATAAATAAAGCCTCTATCAAGTATACTTAATCGTGTGGAACTAAACCAAGGATCTAAAGAGTTACCATATGAACCATATGCATATAATAGTAACGGTGCAGAACCATCAAGCTTTGTTCCTTTTTTGTAAACTATAGATAAAGGTACTTTAACTCCGTCTTTTGTAGTAACCCACTGACGTTCTGTTTTATACTCGTCAGGATTATGACCGCCAACTACTTCGTTCACTTTTTTAACCTCTTTGCTTTTATCGCTCATATTATAGTCAATTGTAGAAACAGGAGTGGTTAACGAACTATAAGCATAACGGAGAATCTCAGTGTCAAACTCCGGATTGCTATAGGAATAAGCTACATACACAGGTTCTCCAAAATCAAGGTAATGTTCTTCTTTTGTTGTTTGATTGATAATACGTAAATGGGTAATAGCATTTTTTCTTTCATTTACTACCAGGTAATTTTTAAAAATATCTATTCCTTCAAGTAAAACATCATCTCTATGCGGTATTACATCCTTCCAATTTTCAATCTCAGTAGCATCTTCCGAAGTCTCCATTAATTTAAAATTAGTAGCATTATGATTCGTAACAATGTAAAACTTGTTTTCATAATGGTCAATAGAGTATTCATGCTCAGTACCACGAGGTGTAAATTGTTTAAAGTCACCTTGAGGATTATCTGCCTTTAAAATTTGGTAATCACTAACTAGCGTACTGCTATTGTAAATGATAATGTATTTATCAGATTTTGACTTATAAACTCCAATGTAATAAGATGGATCTTTTTCGTGATAAACTATCACATCATTTTTAATATCTGTACCTAACTCATGTCGCCAAATTTTTTCGCTAAGTAACGAAACCATATTTTTAGAGGTATAAAAGAATGTCTTGTTATCATTAGCCCAGGCTCCACCAGCTTGTACATTTGGTATTTTTTCTGTTAAAAACTCACCGGTTTCCAGGTTTTTGAATCTAACTGTATATATACGCCTACTTACTGTATCCTCAGAAAAAGCTAGTAATTTATTGTCTTTACTAACTCTTAAACCACTAGCAGAATAATATTCATGCCCCTCGGCTAATTTGTTCACATCCAGAATAACCTCTTCTTCATTTTCTAGAGATGTTTTTTTGCGGCAATGGATTGGGTATTCTCCACCTTTTACATATCTAGTATAATACCAATAACCATTTGAAAAATATGGTACTGACTCATCATCCTTTTTTATTCGCCCTACAATTTCATCAAACAGCTTTTTTTGTAACTCATTAGTGTTTTTCATAACCGAATCGGTATAACTGTTTTCTGCGTTCAGATAATCCAAAACCTTTTGTGTTTGTTCATCAGGATTTTCTGTATTTTTTTGCTCATCGGTTAATCGCATCCAAAAATATGGATCTACACGTGTATGATCGTGAGCTACTAATACCGAATCTTTTTTTTCTGCAATTGGAGCAGGTGGTAATTTTGAAGGAATCATTGTTGTTTTTTTTGTTGGCTTATTACAACTGGTTGCTAGCAATGTAGTTACCATTAAAAGTGAGAATAATCTGATCATGAATTTATGCTTTAGGTTGTTTACCATAAAGGTATTTATTATATAAGTAAATGCAAATAATATATTTTACAGGTTTATATTGCATACACAAAACATTATAAACAATACATGTTATATAACTGTTTAATGATCGTTTAATAATGTTTTGAGTCTTAAAAATGAAAATCTTATTAACAGGAGTAACAGGATATGTAGGAAAGCGGCTTTTATATCAATTAATTAGTAATGGTTTTAGTGTAGTTTGTGCAGTAAGAGATAAATCAAGATTTTCTTTAAAACTTAAAGATATTGAAGTAATTGAGTTGGATTTATTAAAACCTTATACACTTAAAAATATTCCTAACGATATTGACGGAGCTTATTACTTGGTTCATTCCATGGTTTCAACAATCAATGATTTTGAACATAAGGAAATGATTTGTGCTAAAAATTTTGTTCATGGAGTAAGTAAAACGCAGGTTAAGCATGTTATATATTTAAGTGGAATTGTTAATGACAATAACTTATCAAAACACTTACTATCGAGAAAAAGTGTTGAAGATATTTTGTCTTCTGGGAATTTTTACCTCACAACACTTAGGGCGGGAATAATAATTGGATCAGGTAGTGCATCGTTTGAGATTTTAAGGGATTTGGTAGAAAAACTACCAATTATGATAACTCCCAAATGGATATTAACAAAGTCGCAACCAATTGCTATAAGAACTGTATTGCAATATCTTGTAAAGTGCATGTTTTATAAGGAGGTTTATGATAAGGCTTTTGATATAGCAGGGCCAGATATTGTAACATATAAAGAAATGATGTTACAATTAGCCAACGTTAGAAATTTAAAACGGTATATTGTTACACTACCTGTTATGACTCCACGTTTATCTTCGTATTGGTTATATTTTATTACGTCTACTTCTTACTATCTAGCAACAAACCTGGTTAATAGTATGAAAGTTGAAGTAATTGCAAAAAAGAATAATCTTCAAGAAGCATTACAGATTGAACCTATCCATTATAAGAAAGCAGTACAATTAGCATTTATGAGAATTGCTCAAAACGAGGTAGTATCTTCCTGGAAAGACTCAATGACTAGTAGCAATTTTGATGCAAAACTCGAACATTTTATTCAGGTGCCAAGCAATGGATGTTATTTTTTTCGAACTCGGAGAGAAACTATAAATATTAAAAATACACTTAATAAAATATGGAAGATTGGAGGAGAAACTGGCTGGTATTATGCCAATTGGTTATGGGAGATAAGAGGTTTTATTGATAAAGTGTTTGGAGGAGTTGGTTTACGCAGGGGAAGAACACATATGGAATACATAAATACAGGCGATGCACTGGACTTTTGGAGAGTGATTGTTGCAAATAAAGATAAAGGTAGGTTGTTGCTTTTTGCAGAAATGAAACTGCCAGGAGAAGCATGGTTAGAATTTAATTTATTAGGAAACATAGTAGAACTATGTGCTACCTTTAGGCCTAAAGGTTTATGGGGCAGATTATATTGGACTTTAGTAACTCCTTTTCATTATTTTATATTTAAAGGGATGATTAGGGAACTAGCGAAAAAATAATTTTTATTAATAAAAATCGCAGAAGGCTTTTGTATTTTAAGTAAATGTATTATCTTCGCACCAACTCATAGTTTAGGGTTAGGTTTGGTTAAAGATTGAGGAGCACCGTCAGAACGTTTGACGGTGCTTCTTTTATTTTATGGGGTATATACCTCCCTTTCTAACTTTTGCATTAAAAGATTACTTTATAAAGATCATTTTACGAAATACAACTGCTTCTTTTTTATAACATTTTCCATATTCATAACGAAGTTGTAATTTATAATTCGGATTAAATAAAATCTTACTTTATCGAACATATTCTTTTAAAAGAAAAATATAATAATGTTTGGAAATTGAAATAAAATCATTATCTTTGTATTAACTCATAGTTTAGGGTTAGGTTTGGTTAAAGATTGAGGAGCACCGTCAGAACGTTTGACGGTGCTTCTTTTATTTTATAGGGTATAGTTAATCTTTTCGATAAAAAAGGAGAATAATAATTATTTAAATAAAAAAAAGTTGAAGAAAAATTTGGAATTAATAAAGATATGTTGTTATCTTTGTGGTACTCATAGTTTAGGGTTAGGTTTGGTTAAAAATTGAAAGCCACTGTCAGAACGTTTGACAGTGGCTTTTTTCTATTTTATCCCCTATGAAGTTTGTTTATAGTGTGTTATCCAATATTTCTATATGTTGTTTCTGAATAAAAAATATTCATATTCTAAACTTAAGTACCATTTGACAAACCTTATTTTAGCGTTAGTCTACTGGAATATTGTTATTCGATTAGCAATTTTTTTAAGGATTCTAGGAAATAAGAGTGATAGGGTAAGTGAAGTATTGTCTGATGGAATTGAGTTTGTAACAGATCAAGTTTTCTTTTCGTCATTAATTATTTCTTTGTATGCAATGTTGAGTTGGTACGGAAGAACATTTGTTTATCCCAACTTAATAAAAAGGTATCATGTACGACGTTTGGCCATAGTTGTTGTGTTAATGGATACTGTGGTATTTATAATAGTTGCAATGATGCTTGGATGGGTGCATTATGTGGTGGAAGAAAATCAAACAATATTTCAATCAGTTATTGCTTTAAAGAATTTTTTATTTAACTCTACTATTTTATTCTTCCTAATTGTATTATCGATAGGTAGTTATATAAATCAATTATTTTATACTGTGTTTCATCAAATTGGTTTTTATCGATTTGGACGAATCATGGTTGGATACTATCAGAAACCAAGGGAGGAAAATTTGATATTTATGTTTTTAGATTTAAAATCATCTACTGCCTTTGCCGAAAAATTAGGGCACGAGAGGTATAGTGATTTTATACAGGATTGTTTTAAGTTTTTATCTAATCCTTTGTTGTTAACATATGGGAATATTTATCAATTTGTTGGTGATGAGGTGATTGTTACGTGGAGTGCTAATAAAAGTAATAATTATAAAAAGGCTGTTGATTTCTTCTTTTTATTTATAAATGAGCTAAATGCTCAAAAGGATTATTTTGAAAAGAAATATGAACTTACACCAGTTTTCACGGCTTCAATTAATGCAGGGAAGGTTATGGCTGCAGAGGTAGGGGAGATTAGAAGGGAATTGGCTTTTCATGGTGATGTATTAAATACAGCTGCCAGAATCCAGAAGCAATGTAAAAAATATCACAAAGACATACTGGTTACTCAAAGCTTTGCCGAAGAACTTAAAAAATATAAAAACGGATATTGTATTAATTATCTAGACAAAGTAAAATTGGTAGGTAAGGTGAATAAAGTAGCGCTTTTTGATGTATCGAAGAGTACTAATTAAAGTTTTTGAAAATAGGTCGAAAAATTGATAATCTTTATACCTGTAGATGGTAACAAGCAACCAAATAAAAGAATCTACGTCTATTAGATATTAATAACTAAAAATAGACTAATGAGACAGATTTTTAAATTTTTTGGGATAGCAATAGTTATTGTGTCAACTACCATGATTTCATGTGAGAAAGATGATAACATTGTTTCAAATCCTGCAGAAGATATAGATTGGTTAAAGGAAGCGATTAATGATGTAAAACAGGATGAATACTCATATTATGTTATGGCTAATTATAAAGGAGAGACAGTGTTTTATTACGGAAATTGTAATCCTCTTATTAATTATGTTTCAATTGTACAGAACCTTAGAGGTGACAATTTAGGTTATACATTTGACTTATATGATGAATTAACCGAAGTTACTATATTATGGAAACATGAAGATTCTAAATGTAATTTTTAAGAATGAAATAACTTATGATTAGATAAAGGTTGTTATGGTTAAATTTATTATAAAGTCATAATAGGTTTGAAAATTAATTATTGATAAAAATTTGAATTGATAATTCTTTAACATCAATCTTCAAAAAGATAACATATGCAAAATAGATAATTTACGCTTGCACAATAGGCTAAATCTATTTAGTAGTGTTGTTTTCTGAAACATCAATCAGTGGACCAAATTCCTCTTTAAGACTTGTAGAATCCCAACCTAAATCTTTATCTTTTCCAATTCTTTGTATATCATCTTTTAACAAGCGTTCCATATCTTCAATTCTTTGTTTTGTACCTAAAATAAATTCTCCTTTTTTATGATGTATTAGGGAGAGTTCTTTTACTATATCTTGATCTCTTTTTCTAAATAACTTCATTGATCTTTGAATTTGGTATTGCCTAAATCCTAAATTAGTTAAAGCATCAGCTGCTAACCTTAATGCACTATCTGAATATTCTCTGTAAAGGTTGAATATACCAGCATCCATCAAGTTATAAGAATCGAGCCAACTTTTTGTTCTTGCCATTATAGGGAGTTTTGGAAAATGTTTTTTAGCTGTTTGTGCTATTTGAATAGCCTTTTCCGGTTCGCCTACAGCAATGATTAATAATTCAGCATCTTCGGCGCCAGCTGCCTTTAATAAATCATTCCGGGAGGCATCACCATAAAAAACTTTAAAACCCATTTTTCTAAGTAAATCAACATTGTTAGGATCAATGTCCAAATATGTTGCCTTTACTCCATTTGCCTGTAAAAAACGACCAATTGTACTTCCAAACCGTCCAAATCCTGCAACAATAACAGAGTGTTTTTTATCTATTATATCAGCGGCTCTTTCTTCTGTTTCTTTTGTTCCTAATCTGGGTTGAATTATTTTTTCGTTTATAATCATTAATAGCGGCGTCATTGCCATAGTTATCGCTACTGCTGCTATCATTGGGTTTGCTGTTTCTTCGGTCATAACACCATTTTGTAATGCGAACGAAAACAATACAAAAGCAAACTCTCCTCCTTGAGCTAGGCTAAATGTAAATAAGAAATTACTATCGTGTTTCATTCCAAATGCCTTTCCAACAAACAAGAGAACTATGAATTTTACTACTATTAATCCAATTACTAATCCTACAATTAACATTGGGTTTTGACTTATTAGTTTAAAGTCGATAGCTGCACCAACTGCAATAAAAAACAATCCAAGTAGTAAGCCTTTAAAAGGTTCAATATTTGATTCTAATTCGTGATGATATTCGCTTTGGGCTAATACAACACCTGCCAAAAATGTACCTAAAGCAGGACTTAAGCCAACTTGAGTCATAAGTAGGGCAATAGATATTATTAAAAGTAGTGCTGCTGCTGTAAATAATTCTCTCAACCTTGTTTGAGCAATTAACTTGAAGGCTGACCTTACTAAATATTTACCACCTAAAACAATGGCTGTTACAACTCCTAAAACAATACCGGCTTTAATTACAATGGGAAATTGATTTATCCATAAATGAACTTCATCACTATGTTGGCTTATTCCTCCATCTTTAATAGCTAGTAATGGAAGAATAGCTAATATTGGGATAACGGCAACATCTTGAAAAAGTAAAACGGAGAATGCATTTTGGCCACCTTCAGATTTCATTAAACCTTTTTCGTTGAGTGTTTGAAGAACAATAGCTGTTGATGATAATGCTAATGTTAATCCTAATGCAAGGGAGGTTTTCCAATGAAGAGTGCTGACAAATAGTGTTATTCCGGTTATAACACCAGCTGTAATAAGTACCTGAAGTCCTCCTAAACCAAGAATGGGAATTCGAAGTTTCCATAAGAGTGGTGGTTGTAGCTCTAATCCAACTAAAAATAACATCATAACAACCCCAAATTCAGCAAAATGCATAACATCTTGACCTTCTTCTCCAACAAGACCTATTACATAAGGGCCAATGAGAATACCTGCTATTAAATACCCTAATACAGAACCTAATCCAAGTTTTTTAGCAATGGGAACAGCTACAACTGCAGCACCAAGATATATAAATGCCTGATAGAAAAAATCGCTTCCATGCATAATTTAAACTTCTTGATTAATAAAATCATTTAAATATTCGTAATGCAGAACTTGCTCAATTTCAAATGCGTTCTGTGTAATAAGAGTTAATAAATATCTAAATCTATTATGTTGTTCCTTAAGTTTCTCTATCGACATGTTATGTCCTCCATGTGTAACAAATGGAGGAAGAGGTTTCATTTTGCATAAAGTAGCTGTTTGTGTTAAAGGAGCAAGGAACTGTTTTATGGTATGGTTTTGTATATTCCCTGGTTGAAACATTTCTCGAGAAGCACCTGTAGTTAAAGCGCAGAAGAATAATTTGCCTTTTAATGCATTTCCTTTACTGCCGTATGCCCAGCCATGTTCAAGTACCAAATCTTGCCATTCTTTAAATATTGCAGGAGTACTGTACCAAAACATGGGAAACATAAAAATAATACAATCATGGTCAGATAATAAATTTTGTTCTCGATCAATATCAATATCCATTTCGGGATATTCTTCATATAGATCATGGAAGGTTATATTTTCCATATTTTCTAAGTCTTTTACTAAACCTTTATTGATGGTTGAGTTCTGAAATGCTGGGTGTCCAAAGAGTATAAGTGTTTTCATATTAAGCCTCATTAAAATTGTAATAGATACTCTGTAATAAAATTTGAGAATATTCAATTTTATTTGGTATTTGTTGATACCTTGTATTTAAATACTTGGGTAAACTATTTCGCTCCTATTCTTTCTGTTAGCAAAGCCAGGAGATTTAATTCAAGAATACTAGTTATTAAACACTGGATAGATAAAAATAGTTTAGCTTATTCACTAATAAACAAGGATTAAAGTGCGAAGTTTTATGGTTGTTTTTTGTTTTAGTCAAATTGTTTAAATCATAAGAGAAGATATAAAATTGACGTAACCCCAAAAGTTACGAAAAATTATATCTTTTCGTAGAGTAAATTGTTAGATTAATCAAAAAACACTTTTAAACAATTAAACCTCAACCTATTTTTAATGTTTGGAAAGTAAAAACTTAAACATGAAGAAGAGTTATAAATTGGTGATTTTAATATTGCTTTTAAGTAATGTTTTTAACTTAAAAGTTGTAGGGCAAAATTCACCAACTGCAACTGATGAAACAATCACAGTTGTTGAAGATACTCCCTATAATATAACGGCTAGCGATTTTAATGGCTTTACACCGGGTGTTGATGATGAACCTTTGGTTGGTATTAAGTTTGTATCGTTGCCAGCCACAGGAACGGGAACTCTTACAGTTAATGGGGGAGGTATTCCTTTGGGAACAATATTTAATTTTGCTACTACTAATATTGTATACACTCCGGAAGATAACGATTTTGGAGATGGAGCTTCAGCATTTACATTTATCTTAGTTGATGAAGGAAGAGATGAAACTAATCCGGCAAATACAGCTACAATTAATATTTCTCCTGTTAATGATCCGCCAGTTATATCAAACATTCCGGATTTAACAATTAATGAAGGAGGTTCTTTTACTCCCTTTGGTTTAGATGAATATGTAACTGATATAGATAATAATGTTGCATTATTAAACTGGACTACAACGGGTCAAACAGATTTGACTATTGACATTGACGAAATAACTCGTGTTGTTACTGTTACTGTACCAAACTCAGATTGGGAGGGTGAAGAAGCCGTTACATTTACTGTTTCTGATGGGGATCAACAGGATTCGGAAGAGGTTATCTTTAGGGTTAATAACGTTAACGATGCACCAGTCATTACGGGGCAGAGTACTTTAACCACTGTTGAGGAAACAGAACTGGTGATTACAATTAGTTCTATTACAGCTACAGATATTGATAATACATTTCCGGATGATCATACTTTAGTTATTCAAGATGGGACTGGATATACACATGTTGGTAATACCATAACACCTAATCAAGATGTTAATGGAAGTATTACGGTGAATGCTATTGTTAACGATGGAGGAACTGTAAATGCCAATAGTGATACATATGGATTAACGGTAAATATAACACCAGTTAATGATGCTCCAATCATTACAGGACAAAACACTTTGACAACACCAGAGGAAACGGCTTTGCCGATTACTATAGCATCTATAGTAGCTACAGATGTAGACAATACTTTCCCAACAGATCATACGCTAATTATTCAAGATGGAACTGGTTATTCCCGAGTAGGGAACACAATAACTCCAAATCAAGATATAAATGGTGATATAACAGTGAATGCTATTATAAATGATGGAGGGGCAATAAATGCTAACAGTGAAACTTTTGGTTTAACAGTAAATGTAACACCAGTTAACGATGCACCTATTATTACTGGTCAGCAAGGAACATTGACAACTCCAGAAGAAACTGCATTAGAAATAACTATTGCATCGATATTAGCTACAGATATTGATAATACATTTCCTAGTGATCATACCTTGGTAATACAAGATGGAACTGGTTATACCCATGTAGGTAATGTTATTACACCTAATGAAGATATTCTTGGTGACATTACCGTGAATGCTGTAATTAATGATGGAGGTTCGGAAAATGCTAATAGTGCGACATTTGGCTTAACAGTAAATGTAACATCAGTTAATGATGCCCCTGTAATTACAGGTCAGCAAGGAACATTGACAACTCCAGAAGAAACTGCATTAGAAATAACTATTGCATCAATATTAGCAACCGATGTAGACAATACATTTCCAACAGAACATACATTAATTATTCAGGATGGAACTGGTTATACCAGGGCAGGGAACACGATAACTCCTAATCGAAATATTAATGGAGATATAACTGTAAATGCAATCATCAACGATGGTAGTGCAGTAAATGCTAACAGTGAAACTTTTGGCTTAACAGTAAGTGTAACACCAGTTAATGATGCACCTATCATTACAGGTCAGCAAGGAACATTAACAACTCCAGAAGAAACCTCATTATTGATTACTATTACATCGATATTAGCAACCGATGTAGATAATGCATTTCCCGGAGATCATACACTAATTATTCAGGATGGAATTGGTTACACCCGTGCAGGGAATACGATAACTCCAAATCAAGATGTTAATGGAAATATTACAGTAAATGCTATTATTAATGATGGAGGAACTGTGAATGCCAATAGTACAATATATGGCTTAACAGTAAATGTTACACCAGTTAACGATGCTCCAATTATAACAAGTCAACAAGGAACATTAACCACAGTTGAAGAAACGGCTTTGGAAATTACTATTTCTTCTATTATTGCAACCGATGTAGATAATACATTTCCTGGTGACCATATCTTGGTTATTCAGGATGGAACTGGTTATAGCCGAGTAGGGAATACAATAACACCAAATCAGGATGTAAATGGAAATATAACAGTAAATGCTATTATCAATGATGGAGGAGCAACAAACGCCAATAGTGAAACATTTGGCTTAACAGTATATGTAACGCCAGTTAACGATGCACCTATTATTACAGGTCAGCAAGGAACGTTGACTACTCCCGAAGAAACATTATTGGAGATAACTATTGCTTCCATTTTAGCAACTGATGTAGATAATGCATTCCCTGGAGATCATACTTTAATTATTCAGGATGGAACTGGTTATACTCGAGTAGGAAACACTATAACTCCTAATCTAAATATTAATGGTGATATTACTGTCAATGCTATAATAAACGATGGAGGCAGTGTAAATTCTAATAGTGCTTCATTTGGGTTGACAGTAAATGTAACTCCAATTAATGATGCACCGGTTATAACAGGCCAGCAAGGAACGTTAACAACTCCAGAAGAAACCTCATTGGAGATAACTATTGCATCAATATTAGCAACCGATGTAGATAACACATTTCCCGATGATCACACTTTAATTATTCAAAACGGAACTGGTTATACCCGAGTAGGAAATACTATAACTCCAAATCAAGATATTAATGGAAATATTACTGTGAATGCTATTATAAATGATGGAGGTAGTGTAAACTCTAATAGCAACTCATTTGGCTTAACAGTAGATATAACACCTGTTAATGATGCTCCGGTTATTACCGATCAGCAAGGATTATTAAGTACTGCTGAAGAGACTGCTCTAGAAATAACTATATCGTCGATATTAGCAACTGATGTAGATAATACATTTCCCACAGATCATACACTTATTATTCAGGATGGTACAAGTTATTCACATGAGGGTAACACTATAATTCCAAATCAAGATGTAAATGGTAATATCACTGTGAATGCTATTATAAGTGATGGAGGCAGTGTAAATTCTAATAGTAATTCATTTGGTTTAACAGTAAATGTAACACCAGTTAACGATGCGCCAGTTATTACCGGTCAGCAAGGAACTTTAATTACTCCAGAGGAAACTGCATTAGAAATAACCATTGCATCATTATTGGCAACTGATGTGGATAATTCATTTCCAGGAGACCACACCTTAATTATCCAGGATGGCACAAGTTATACCCATGAGGGTAATACAATAACGCCTAATCAAGATGTTAATGGAAATATTATAGTAAATGCTATTATAAATGATGGAAGCAGTTTAAATTTTAATAGCAATCCATTTGGCTTAACTGTAAACGTTACCCCAATTAACGATTCTCCTGCTTTAATTGATATTCCTAATTATACAATTGATGAGGGACAGTCTTTTGCAACTATTGATTTAAATACTTTTGTTAGTGATGTTGATAATCTGGATTCAGAATTAACTTGGGAGTATTCGGGACAAACAGAATTAGAGGTTGAAATTAATTCTTCCCGAATTGCAACAATTGCAGCACCAAATAATAATTGGAATGGAGCAGAAACTATAACCTTTACCGTTAGTGATGGGGAATTTGAATTAAATAATGCCTCAACCTTTACTGTTAATCCAATAAATGATGCACCAGTAATTAATAGCCAATCCAATATTTCTACTCAGGAAGATATTGCATTTACTATTTCATTAACATCTTTAAATGTGACAGATGTTGATAATGAATATCCTTCAGAGCATAGTATCAATATACAAGGAGGTACGAATTATACGGTTGAAAACAATATTATTACTCCAACTTTAAATTATAATGGGAATTTAACTGTACCTGTAACAATTAGTGATATTGGTACCAATAATTCAATAAGTAACACTTATAACTTAAGAGTAACGGTGCAAGCGGTTAATGATGCACCGATTATTTTATCTCAAGTTAATGGTATTAACACTAACGAAGATGAATCAGTAGTAATTAGCTTAACAGATTTAGAAGTTGAAGATGTAGATAATGAAAGTTCTGATTTTGTATTAACACTTTATTCTGGAGATAATTATTCTATTTCTGGTAATACAGTTATTCCTACTTCAAACTATTTTGGAACTTTATCAGTAGATGCAACAATATCTGATGGCGAATCAGAAAATAATATAAGTAATAGATTTGCAATTAATGTATTAGTTGTATCTCAAAATGATGCACCTGTAACCGAGGATTTTTCTGTTGCAACTCCCGAGAACCAATCAATAACAATTAATCTTATCGATCACATTTCAGATGTAGATGATAATTTAGATCTATCAACATTAGCGATTATCTCAGAAGTTTCTAATGGGTCAGTTCAATTTACATCATCTACAGGACAAGTAATTTATACACCTAATTCTTCGTATTTTGGATCTGACCAATTTACTTACGAAATATGCGATGATAATGAGATTTGTTCTAGCGGAGTAGTTACAATTACCGTTTCTAACGAAGTACCAACATCAGAGGATACAGATCTAACGATAGATGAAGATGAACCTATAGTTGTAAACATTCTGGAAATAGTAAACGATCCTCAAAATAATATCAATTCTTCGTCGCTTAGAATTATAACTAATCCTGAAAATGGAGAAGGTGAGGTGTTATCTAATGGAAGAATTCGATATACTCCGAATAATAATTATTCTGGAGAGGATGAGTTGGTATATGAAATATGCGATGCTGATAATTATTGTGTATCTGCCAAGCTTAACTATACTATCAACTCAGTTAATGACCAACCTGTTATAACAGGTCAGAATAATGTAAGTTTGGATGAAGATAACTCAATAACCTTAACTCTTAATGATTTATTAGTAACAGATACTGATAATAACTATCCAAATGACTTTACATTAATTGTACAGTCAGGAAGTAATTATACGTACTCAGGTAATACCATCACTCCAACTTTAAATTATAATGGAGTTCTTAACGTTAATTTAGTTGTGGATGATCAGTCAGATGAGAATAATCTGAGCGAACAATACTCTATATCAATTAATGTTAATGCTATTAATGATAAGCCAATTATTTCGGATCAGGCTTCATTAACCACAAATGAGGATACACCAATTGAAATTAGTGTTAGTGATTTGGTAATTTCGGATCCGGATAACACATTCCCAGATGATTATGTACTTGTTCTTTTGCCTGGGTTGAATTACTCAACAAGCAACAATACAATAACTCCATCATTAAATTATTACGGAGGATTAAATGTACCTATATATGTAAGTGATCAAGCAGACGAGAATGATAGAAGTAGGATTTTCAATTTGGTAGTTCAAGTGGATGCCGTAAACGATGCTCCTGTTGCTAACTCTATTAATCAGGCAACACCAGAAAATGTAGATCTGCAAATTTCATTGGAGAGTTTAGTTAGTGATGTTGATGGAAATATAGATTATACAACATTTGAGAATATTATTACTCCGCAGAATGGATCATTTAGAGTTGATTATAGTTCACTTATACTAACATATACGCCAAATACTGGTTTTTCAGGAGAAGATACATTTAACTTCAGGTTTGCAGATGAGGCAGGAGCACAAAGTAATATTGCAGATATTGCTATTGAGGTTACCAATCAGGCTCCCAATGCAATAGATGATAATATTAGTGTTAATGAGGATGTAGATATAACTTTTAATGCTATATCTAATGATGTTGATCCTCAGGATAATATTGATTTATCAACTTTGGTAATTGTGAATTATCCATTAAATGGTAATGCATCTGTAAATAACGAAACAGGTGAAATTACATATGATCCTGAGGGTGATTATTTTGGAACGGATAGAATAACTTATAGAATTTGCGATGAAACAGGTTATTGCGATGAAGCTACTATAACTATTACTGTAAATTCAGTAAACGATGTTCCTATACCAATTGCAGATGAGTCTCAAACAGACGAGGACGTTTCTGTAATTATAAATGTACTTGAAAATGATACTGATATTGATTCGGATGTGAATGGATTTATTGTTTCAATTCATACTCAACCTACCAATGGATCAGTTAGTGTTGATGCAACACAAAAGCAGGTTACTTACACACCAAATTCCAATTATAACGGAATGGATAGCTTTGAATATACTGTTTGTGATGAAGAGGGAGGCTGTTCAAATCAAACTGTAGAAATAACAATAAATCCAATAAACGATTCTCCGGTGGCCGAAGATGATGAATCTACCGTTACGGGAGGAAGTTCAGTAGCTATAAATATTACAGAAAATGATTCTGATATTGATAATAACCTTGATATTACTTCGGTTAGTGTAATTAGTCAACCCAAGCATGGATCTGTGCAAATTGAAAGTATCAATGGAATTATAAATTATACTGCAGATGAAGATTATTCAGGTGCAGATATCTTAACTTATAGGGTGTGTGATACTAGTGGAGACTGTGATGTTGCAGAAGTTACAATTAATGTTACTCCTAAAAATGTAGCTCCTGTATGTAGTAATGTTACTATAAATACATTTGATGGGCTTACAGAAAATGTAAATCTACTAGATTATATAATTGATGCTAACGGAGATGAAGTAACGGTTCTCATAGGTGATTATTCTGAACTAAAAGGAGTACTTGAAGAAAGCAATGATGGATCATTTGTTTATACTTCGCTTTATGGAGAATATTGTATACAAGAAAAGATAGTTTACCAGGGATGTGATGGTTCGGGAGAGTGTGGAGAAGCAGAAATATTATTTGTAATAGAGGTGAACGATCCTGATGGAGATAAAATTCCTTCGTTTATTGAAGGTGATGATGATACTGATAACGATGAATTGCCGAATTTTAATGATCCAGACTCTGATAACGACGGAATAGAAGATATTATTGAAGCAGGGATTATTGATTCGTGTGTTGATAAACCAGTTGATAAAGACGATGATGGAATACCAGATTATTTAGACACTGATAGTGATAATGATTTTGTGCCTGATAAAGAAGAAGGTGGAGATGATTGCGATAATGATGGAATACCAGATTATCTGGATAGCTATGATGATTGTGCAGAAAGGATTGATGCTCCAGAAACATTTTCTCCCAATGGAGATGGAGTAAATGATACTTTTATAATTCCGGGGATCTCTGATTTTGAAGGAAATGAAATATTTATATATAACAGATGGGGAGGAGAAGTATTCAAGATGAAAAATTACGATAATTCTTGGGATGGAAGATCTTCAAATTCAGCTATCGGATCTGATGAATTACCTCAAGGAACATATTATTATGTTGTTAAATTAGGTAATGGTAGTGTTTTAAAAGGAATGGTGTATATCAAACGATAACCAAGTTGCTGTTTTGCAAAAAAATACAATTATGAACTACAATATAAAATGCTTTTTAAAAAAGACTTCGGTTTTATTAATTCTGCTTAGCACTTTAACATTAGAATTAAGGGCACAACAAGATCCATTATATACCCAGTATATGTTCAATACTTTACCAATAAATCCTGGATATGCTGGTTCGAGAGAAATGTTGAGTTTGATGATCTTAGGTAGACAGCAGTGGGTAGGTTTTGATGGTGCTCCAACTACTGCTACGTTTACAATACATTCTCCAATATATGCACATATGGCTGCAGGAGCAACTATAATTTATGACTCTTATGGTCCTGTAAATCAAACTTCATTTTCTATTAATTATGCATATCACCTTAAAATGAGTGAGTCAACCAAATTGTCTTTGGGCTTAAGTGGAGGCTTTAATCATTATGCTGTTGACTATAATAAATTAGATCGAACTTTTTATGTTGATGATGCTTACAACTATGGGATTGAACAAACACTTTCCCCAAATTTTGGATTTGGGTTATATATGTATTCTCCCAAATTTTATATAGGCTTATCTGTACCTAAAATAATAGAAAATACTTATGATGAATCGAAGGAAGGCTTAACAGGAGGAGTAGAGTTTAGGCATTATTATGGTATGGCAGGAGTTGCCCTTAAAATGAATGAATGGCTAACTTTAAAACCATCAATCCTTGCAAGGGTAGCACAAGGTTCACCATTGAATATTGATGCAAATATCAACACAATCATTCAAAATAAAATTTGGTTAGGAATAATGCATCGATTAGGAGAGTCTTTTGGTGCAATAGCTCAGTATCAATTATCACCTCAATTAAGACTAGGGTATGCTTTCGATTTAAATACAAATGAGTTAAGCTCGCATCATAGTGGGAGTCATGAAATAATGATTAATTTTGAATTTAACTTCAATAAGGAGCAAATAATAAATCCAAGGTATTTTTAATAATCAATTCTCTAAAATTATAATAGTATTAAGATCAAAATTAGCAGTATGAAATTGCGATACATAGTAGTTCTTTGGATTTTAATAATAGGTTCATTCTCGGCTTTAGCCCAACCAAAGCAACTAAAAAAAGCAGAAGAAACTTTTAACTCTTTCAATTATAAAGAAGCTTTAAAAATATATACAAAAATACTGGAAAAAGGAGAGGGTTTTTATTATGTGACAAACCGAATAGGGGATTGTTACAGGCATCTTGGAAATTCCGAAAAAGCTATTGAATGGTATTTGAAAGCAATTGAGTTTCCTGATGTAGATTATACTACGTATTATGTATTGTCTCATGAACTAAAGAAGAACAGGCAATACAAGGAAGCAGATAAATATATAGCAAAATATTTAGAACTATCTGGAAAAGACAATGATGGGATTAAAAATACAATTGATTTAGTACATAAGTTAAAAAAGGATTCATCTAACTTTGTTATTCATCCACTTTCTATAAATAGTAGAAATTCAGATATTTCTCCTTCTATTTACTTGGGTAAGTTAGTATTTTCATCTAACAGGAAAAAGGTAGGAGCCTCGCAACTAAATGATATTAGGGATGGCAGTAGCTTTTATAAATTGTACGAGTCGGAACAAGTTGAACTTACGAAGCTATACAAAGTAAAACCTTTTGAAAGTAAATTGAGTTCAAAATACAATGATGGGCCAATAGCTTTTAATCAAAATTATACAGCAGCTTTTGTTACTCGAAATTTAATTTCGAAAGATCATAAATCATATCTAAATATTTTTGTAGGCATAAAAAAGAAAGGTAAGTGGCAAAAAAAGTTAACAGCAATACCTTTACTTCAACTAGACTTTTCATATATGCATGCCTTTTTGGCTGATAATGATACTCGGTTATATTTTGTTTCAGATATGGAAGGTGGATATGGGGGTATGGATATATATGTATCAAGTTTTAACAATGGATTATTAACGCCTCCAATAAATTTAGGTCCATCAGTAAATTCAGAAGCCAATGAAATGTTTCCATTTGTGGATAAAAGTGGTAGGTTGTTTTACTCCTCTGATAAACCAGGTGGTTTAGGAGGAATGGATATTTTTGTTGCCATACCGAATAAAGAGAATGGCTTTTCTCAATCATTTAATATTGGTTATCCAATAAATACATCTTATGATGATTTCAGCTTAATTTATTATCAAGATCAAGCTTCTGGTTATTTTAGTTCTAACAGGCCAGGAGGCAAGGGGAAAGATGATATCTATGCATTTGAGCAATTTGAAGAAATGGACTATACCATGTATTCGGGAGCTGTTTTATCTAAACGAGATAATTCACCTCTTAAAGAAGCAATAATACAGGTATTTAAAGGAAGAGAATTACTTGCAGAAACTAGTAGTAATGATAAAGGAGAATTTTCCTTCTTTTTAAAAACTAATCAAGATGTAAGCATATTGGTAAAGAAAAGATATTATAATACTTACCGCTCACCATTAAAAAATATTGCTACACCAGCCAATAATGGGTATAAAATAAAAATTTCGATCGAGGAATATTAGGTTCTGTTTTGTTACAGGTTGATATATAGTGCTTTTTAAAAGTATTTGATAAGAAAGGCACAAAGACAAGGCTTGTGAAGCCAGAAGAAACAGAGTTTAACTTGTGTAAATGAGTGTTTTTCTTGCAAGCGTAACGCAATATTGGGCGTTTTCTTGCAAAGCACTATATAAGAAATATCAGTGTTTATGTAGCATGTAAAAATCTTAAAAACATTTTAAACAATGAATCTTTTAAGAATGTTTTTAGTATAACCTCTTAATGTTATATTTAATATTAAAATATCAAGACAGTATCTTTTTATTAACTACTCCTACTCTTGTTGAGTGCCTATATATTTAAAGTAAGTCAATTGATAAAAAGTTCAAGAATAGACATATTTACAATTGAGCTTGAAGCTAAGTGTATAGAATTTGCAGAAAAGAATAGATTTTAAGGGGGCAAATTCATGTGATATTAAAGGTTATAATTATTAATTGAGAAATCCTTTATTATTGGGGATAGTTATCTGAATGCTGAAAATATTAATTAAGATGAAAAGAATTTTCTATTTTTCTATTTGTGTTGTTGTGATTAGTGCGTTGGTGGTTAGTTTAATTACAACAAGTAAAAATGTAAAACCCCAAAAAGTTACAGCAATCTCTTCCGAAGAGATGTTACAGCAATATATAAAAAGAAAAGTTGAGCGAAGAGCAAAAGGATATGCTAAACCTGATAAACCAGATAAATACTTACTTTATAAAAAAGAATTAAGATCAAACGGAGGACAAACAGAATATCCAACTAATTATAAATTAGGTGAATTAAAATCAGCAATTACAAACAAATCGTCTTTAAAATCTACTACAGAAGCTTTACCTTGGGTTTGGCGTGGACCTGGAAATGTGGGAGGTAGAACAAGGTCTATAATAATAGATCCGGATGATACTCAACGTAAAACTTGGTTTGCTGGTTCTGTATCTGGAGGTATTTGGAAAACCATAGATAGTGGTGATACTTGGGAGCTTATTTCTCCTGAATTTCCAAATTTGGCTACAGTTACTTTAGCAATAGCTCCATCTAACAGCAATGTAATATATGTAGGAACAGGAGAAGGATATAAAAACATTGATGCAGTTCAAGGTGATGGTATTTTTAAGTCGATAGATAAGGGGCAAACCTGGTCGCAAATTTCAAGCACTGCGAATAAAACAGGATTTCATTATGTAAATAGCATTGCGGTATCAAGCACAAATGAAAATACAATATGGGCTGCAACAAATTCAGGTGTTGTAAAATCAACTGATGGTGGAGATAGTTGGTATTTCCATGGAGCGGAATATGATTGGTATCAAAGACTTATAATTCATCCTACAAATGATGATGTTTTATGGGTTACAAGAAATGATAAAGGAATCTATAAAACAGAAAATGGAGGAGAGAAATGGTTTTTAGTTCATGAAATCACAAATGCAGGAAGAATTGAAATTACTGTCTCAAAAAATAATCCTGATGTTTTATATGCAATAGACGAAGAGTCTAATTTCTACTACTCTGTTGATGGAGGTGTTGAGTGGGCTAAAGGTGTTGAGAGTGGTAGTAGTACAGATTTTCTTGGGGGTCAAGGATGGTATAATAGTATAATGGCTGTAAACCCAACGGACGATGATAAAGGATTTATTGGTGGGGTAGACTTTTTTAATTTTACTTTAGGAAGTGAAAAGGCAGGAACAGGTGATAAAGCGTTTGAAATAACAAATGGAATTTCGTCATTTATTGAACTTAGCTATTTTGGAGGAGATCAATTAAATGGAGGTATAAAATTCTATTCGGAAAATAACGAAGTTGATCAAGAAATAGAAATTCAATTTGGATCTGGGCGAACACAAAAAGCTCATTTGTTTGAACATAAGGATGCTGGGGGAATTTTTAATGGTGATATTGCAAATGATATTGATAGTATTTTATTTTCAAGCTTTGTTGATGTGCCATTTAAAGTTGTTAACATAACAACTGGAGATCAACTTAATGCATCATTTATAGATAAGAATGGGAATAATATATTTGATTTATATGATGATGCATATGAGGTTATTATTGTTCATGATGAAATTTACAATGGAACCGCTCAAAGTTCGAATATAGTTAACAATAATGCTAACTATAAAATGATGGCTTCTTTAAATCCTCAAGAAGCAGAAGGTACTACATGGGATGGATCTGGTTTACCAACATCGAGCTTGAAATTTAATTGCTACACATTAAAAGATAGAAACTTATCGGCTTCGAAATTAACAGCATGGAATGTTTCAAAAAGTGCAAGTAATTATTCACATGCCGACCATCATCATATCACCATTTTAGAAGATGTAGGAAGTCCATTTACAGTAATAGTTGGTAATGATGGAGGAATAAACTATTCTTCAAATGGAGGTGCTTCATGGACAGAAAAATCTGATGGTTATGTTACTTCTCAATTTTATGGATTAACTCGTCATCCAAAAGAGTATAAATATTTTGGAGGATTACAAGATAATGGATCCCAATTATCATTAGCTAATCCAGATGAGATGAGTAATTGGTCTGAAAAAATTGGGGGAGATGGTTTTGATGTAGTATGGCACTCTCGTAATCCTGATTGTATAATTGGTAGTATATATTATAATCGATTATCTAAATCAACAGATGGAGGAGCAGAGTGGTCTTCATTAGATGATTTTCTTGGAGATAGTGGTGATTCGGATTTAGCACCATTCTTAACAAAAATAGCAAGTTGTATTGCTGATCCTGATTTATTATTTACTGCTAGTAAATCGGGAATATGGAGATCTAATAATTTTGGTTCAAGTTGGACCAATGTTAATATGGGATCTGATTGGGGTTATGCAAGTAACTCTTCACCCAAAATAGCCATTAGTGAAGCTAATCCTGATATTGTATGGGCCGGAGTGCGGATGAATCAAGATAGTAGATATACAACAGGAAACGTATATGTTTCAACTGATGGAGGAAATACTTTTAATACAGTTCCTCAACCAAGAGATATGGGTGCTGTTTCAAATATAGCTGCACATCCAACAGATCCTAATACAGCTTATGTATTATTTTCTTTTGCAGATTATCCAAAAGTATTTAGAACAACTGACTTAGGACAAAATTGGGAAGATATTTCAGGCTTTGGATTGGGTGGAAGCTCAACAAGTAGTAATGGATTCCCGGATGTTGCTGTGAATACCCTTTTAGTAATGCCTTTTAACACAAATGAAATTTGGGTTGGAACAGAAATTGGACTTTTTATTAGTACAAATAATGGGGTTAGTTGGACAATTGCAGAAGGTATACCGGCAGTTTCTATTTGGGATATTAAAATTATTGGAGATGAGGTTATATTAGGTACACATGGATTAGGAGTATGGACTGTTAAAAGAACAGAGCTAACTAACGAAATTGAGAATCCTTATATTGAAAGTGCTGGAGTAAATCCTAAGGGCGATTTTGCCCTTAAAACCCTTTTGGAAGCTAATTTGGATTCAATTGAAATATATACTGAGACTGGTTTATTTAAAACAAATTATAATTTAACAGCCGGAACCATTTATAATGTTTTAGATAAAGAAGAAGTTACACCTCAGAGGGTAAGAATGATAGGGTATTTATCTGGAATTCCATATTCTTCCAATGCTGTTAGCTTTGATTTAAAAACTGTAAATGATCCGGTAGAAAGTTATACTAATGATTTTACAGTGAATAAGGATGACTTTTCGGGAACTGGTTTTGCTATTACTTCAGGAATATTTAGTAATGATGCCATTCAAACTTCACATCCGTACGAACAAAATACAGATTACACTTATACATTAAAATATCCTATAAAAGTATCATCAGATTCGGAATTGGCGTTTATTAAATACCACGATATTGCATTTCTTGAAACAGGTGAAGTTGGTTCAAATTATCCCGAACAAGATTTTTACGATTATGTAGTTGTTGAAGGTAGCAAGGATGGAGTAAATTGGTTGGCACTTTCACCAGGATATGACTTTTCTTATAATTCAGAATGGGCTTTAGGAGGTAAAACATATGAAAGTACTCCTGATTTGGATGATTTTATAGATCACCATATTAATTTGTACGATACCTTTAATGCAAATGATACCATTTTAGTAAGATTCAAAATTCATTCAGATCCTTACAGAACTGGGTGGGGATGGATTATTGATAATATAAGAATTCAGGATAGCACCTCTAGTATTATTGGTAATAAGTCTAATTTAAATCTATCAGTATATCCGAATCCAATAAAAAATGGTATGTTAAACTTAAGATTAGAGAATAATTATATAGGTTCATTCGATATTTACGTATACGATACTGCAGGTAAGTTAGTTCATAAAAAATCTTATTTCAAAGGAACAGAAACTCATAAGCAAAGAATAAATATTTCGAATATATCATCAGGAAGTTATTTGTTGAAGGTTAAACAAGGCAACAAAAAAGAATCAATAAAATTGAGGATAATTAAATAAATACAATTAAATTTATTAGAAAAGGATACTTATTTAAGTATCCTTTTTTTGTTTAAGGTTAAACAAAGTTTTTTTAACTAAAAAGAATGTGGTAATTTAGATTAAGAGGGTTGTATTTTTTATAATAGTTGTAAATCAGTTATATATGCACTGTGTTATTTAGAATGAATTAAAATAAAATAATAAAAGAGTTTAAAATCTTTTGGTATCGTTTATAGATCTATTATATTTGTTAAACAATTCAAGCAATCAAAGATTAGTAGAAACTAGCAAAAATATTAAGCCATGACAGCAATACAGTTTAATGAAAGCCTACTTGGCCTTCAAGATAAGTTAAGGTATTTTGCACTTAGTTTAACCGCAAATGAAGAAGATGCCAATGATTTGTTGCAAGAAACAACTCTAAAAGCATTAACATATAGAAAACAGTTTGTATCTAATACCAATTTTAAAGCATGGGTTTTTACTATTATGAAGAATACCTTCATTAATAATTACCGAAGAGTGCAAAAAACCAGAAATACGTTTGAATCGGCCGAAGATGCCTATAGAGTTGCTTTTAAAGGTAATTATGCTTCTGAAACTCCGGAAATGGTTCAATCTGTTAATGAAATGAAACAAAGTATTGAGAAGTTAGAAGATGAATTTAAAGTTCCTTTTACAATGCATACTTCAGGTTATAAATATAAAGAGATAGCTGAAGAGCTTGATTTACCTATTGGTACGGTAAAGAGTAGAATATTCTTTACGCGAAAGAAACTTCAAAGTATGCTTGAAGAATAGAATGTAATAACATAGTTTGTATATCATATGCAAGATGAACTTTAAATGTTTATCTTGCATTTTTTGTTTTAAACAGGGGAAAATGGAAAAGGGATCAACTAAAATAGCGAAGTATAGACGCTTACACAATCAAATTGAAGAACTAACTCAACCGATTAAGAGTCCAATATCAAGAATGGCTACAATTGCTGCAATTTTGCACCATAAAATGAAAGGTTTCTTCTGGACAGGTTTTTACTTGTTAGATAAAGGCGAGTTGTTAGTAGGACCGTATCAAGGGCCATTGGCTTGTTTGCGATTAAAAAAAGATACAGGTGTTTGCTGGGCAGGAATTAATTCACAACAAACTGTTATTGTAGATAATGTTGAAGAGTTTCCAGGGCATATTGCTTGTAGCTCTTTGTCAAAATCTGAAATTGTTGTTCCAATCAAAAAAGATAGTGAAATAATAGGAGTATTAGATATTGACAGTAAGGATTTATCTCAATTTGATAATGATGATCAGGTTGGATTAGAAATGATATTAGAACTTATCTATAAGTAAATTAATGATTAAATATGGGAATATTAAAAGTAAATAATTTATTAGTGAGAAGTAACGTTGGATTCGACCCGCATTTATCTCACTATCAACAAGATCTTTTAATTAACCTAGAGGTTGAATATAACAGCTTTGTAGAAGAGGAAAGTGATGATCCTGGCGATGCATTTGATATTCAGCAACTCATTAAAGAAATAAATGGGAGAGCAGAGACAGGGCATTTTAATTTATTGGAAGCATTTACCCGAATGGTGTTAAATACTACTTTGGAGTTTGCTCGTGTAGAAAAAGCAATTGTAGAAGTAAAAAAAGTACAATCGATTCAATTTTCAGGAGAGTTGTCATTTACTTTGTCAGGTTCAAAAAGGTAGCATACCGCTATGAAAAAATATTATTTAGTTTTTATACTCTTTATTTTTAGTATAAATTTCTCAGCGCGGGCTGAGGAGTCAATTATTAATCAACTTCATCGCAAATTAAAAAATGCATCATTACCCGAAAAGGTTGAAGTGTATAACCAATTATCAGCATATTATATTTCATCTGATGTTGAAAAAGCCATACAATATGCTAATCAAGCCTTAAGAATAGCTAAAACTTTAAAAGATGTTGAAGGGAAAGCCAAAGCATATGGAAACCTTGGAATGGGATACTATTTTTTAAGTGATTACGATAGTTTACTTACTTACTATAAAAAGTCATTGGCTGCATATGAATCGATTGGTGATCAGAGTAATGTTACGGCTTTAGCAACAAAATTTTATAGGCTGGATAAATTTCAGAAATCATTAGATAACTATAAACGTTCCCTATTAATTTATCTGAGTAAAAATGATATTCCAAATATTGTTACTACCTATTTAAATATGGGTAACGTACATAAAAATTTGGGAGAATATGGTATTGCACTTGAAAACTATAATAAAGCATTGAGTTATATTCCTGATAGTGTTAAATCTTATGAAATTGATAAAACAACTCTGTGGGAAAACGTTGGTGATATTTGGTTTAACGAAGAAGAATATGATAAAGCACTGTATTATTACAGTTTACTTCAAAATAAATATATAGAAAGGGGAGATAGTTTAAGCATTGCATCAGTCCTAAATAATTTAGCAGGAGTATACTATAAAAAGAAAAATTATAAAAAATCAAAAAAGACATACGAGGAAGCTTTGCAATTACAAATAAAGCAGAATGATCACTATGGTGCTTCTATATCTTTTTTAAACCTTGCAAGAATATATGGTAAACTTAATCAAAATAACAAAGCAATATCGCACCACAAAAAAAGTATAGCATTAGCAAAAGTTATTGGAACAAGAGATGTATTGCAAGAAAACTATAGGATGTTATCCATTTTGTATAAGCAAAATAGAGAATATAGAAAAGCATATGAATATAGGGTTTTGTATTCAAATATATCTGATGTATTGGCAGATGAAAAAAGGGTAGAGCAGTTTATACAAACGTTGATTATCAATGATAATGAAAAAAATAAAAGAGAAGCGGATGTTTTAAAAGCTAAAAACTTAAATTATAGATTAAGATTAGAAAAAGAAAATCTTTCGAAATGGAGGCTTTCCTTCGGATTTACAATTTTAGTTATATTAATCTTAGTTTTTGTTATCTATTATAGGTATTATTTAAAAAGGGAAGAAAACAAAAATCTGGAAATAAGAGTAAAGGAAGCATTACAAAAACAGGAAGAACAACAGCAGATTATTGTTCATCAAGCAAGTTTATCATCGTTGGGAGAATTAGCAGCAGGTATTGCTCATGAAATTAATCAACCTATTCAAAATATATCTTTATCTGCTGAAGGAATTAAATTTGAACTTCAAGAAAAATCCCCAAATCAGGAATTTGTTAAAGAATCAGTAGATGAAATATTCGAAGATATTGTAAGGGTGCGTGATATTGTTGACCATATAAGGGTATTTTCTAGTGGGCAAAAGGAGAGGGTATACGAAGAGTTTTCGGTTTCTGACTGTGTAAGATCTGCTACATCTATGATTACAAGACAGTATCAAAACCATAACATACTGCTAAAACTTAAGTTGAGCGATAAAGTTCCTAGTATTCTTGGAAATCCACATAAAGTAGAGCAAGTTATTCATAACTTATTATCCAATGCAAGAGATGCAGTTGACGAAAGGGAGCAAAAAGGAGAAGAAGGTTTTATTAAGGAAATTATGATTGAAACGGGATTGGGCAAAGAAGGAGTTTATATTCAAGTCAGAGATAATGGCATAGGAATTCCCCTGGAAAAGCAAACCGATATATTTTTACCTTTTGTAACAAGTAAACAATTAGGAAAAGGGACAGGCCTCGGATTATCTATATCGTATCGTTTGGTAAAAGAAATGAATGGTCGTATCGAAGTAAAAAGCAGGGTAATGGATGGAACAATAATGAAAGTGATCTTTCCGGTTAAATAATTTGATAAGGTATTACCTTTTTAAGATTTAATGATTAAAATGAACAACCTAAAAATATTGATTCTTGATGATGAAGTAAGAATCACCGAAAAATTAAAATATCACCTGGATAAAAGAGGATTTGAGGTATTTACTGCAAATATGCCTAATGAAGGATTTGCATTGCTTGAAAAAGAAAGACCAGGTATTTTGATATTAGATATTATGCTTCCTGGAATGAATGGATTAGAGGTGCTAAATAAAGTTAAAGAGGATTTTCCATCAACCGAAGTAATAATGATTAGTGGATATGGTGATATGGATATGGTTATCGAAGCCATGAGAAAAGGTGCATCAGACTTTATTCGAAAACCATTTCAGGTGATGGATATTCAAGTAGCAGTTGAGCGCACAGGAAAGTTTGTAGAGCTCCAACAAAAACTTGAGAAGGCAGAAAATATTGGCTCTTTGGTTTCTAAAGAACTGGAGGGGATGATTGAGAAGGATTTTGTGGGAGAAAGCGAAGCTATTAAAAGAGTTATAAGAGTGGCTTTAAAAGCTGCGCAAGATAAGGATGTGAATGTTTTGGTTACAGGAGAAAACGGAACAGGAAAAGAAATTATCTCGCGAATTATTCATTACGGAAGTCCAAGGAAGGAACAGGTTTTTGCTCCGGTAAATAGTTCAGCTATTCCAGCTTCTTTGCTCGAAAGTGAGTTTTTTGGTCATATGAAGGGAGCTTTTACTGATGCACGAGAAGACAAAAAAGGATATTTTGAACTGGCTAATAATGGAACACTTTTTTTAGATGAAATAGCTGATATGCCATTCTCTTTACAAGCTAAGTTATTAAGAGCAATTGAAGAAAATAAAGTAAAGAGGGTGGGAGGAAATAAAGAATTACCAGTGGATGTTCGAATAATTTCTGCAACAAATAAAAATATCGAAAAACTAATTGAAGAAGATAAATTTAGGATTGACCTTTATCATCGTATTAATACCATTGAAATTAATATTCCACCTCTAAGAGAAAGGCCTGAAGATATTGAGCTAATTTTAAAGCATTTTGTAGAGTCACTTGCTCGAAAAAAGAATATAAGGATTCCGAATATTAGTCCAAATCTGATAAAAAAATTAAAATCATATTATTTCCCAGGTAATGTAAGAGAATTGCGGAATATGGTTGAACGAGCATTAATTCTCTTAGAAGGTGATGAATTATTACCTGAAGACTTCCCAATAAAAGGAGATACAAAAAAAGTAATTGATACTTACGAAACGTTAAGTCTTGAAAAGAATGAGCTAAAACTTATTGTTGAAGCACTCAAAAGAAGTAAAATGAATCAAACTCATGCAGCAGAACTTCTTTGTATATCCAGAGATGCTTTAAAAAGAAAAATAAAGAAGTTTGGAATTGAAATAGACAAATCGATCGCATAAAATCATTCTCTAAATTCAACTTTTAGAAATACTGTTTACGAGTAACTGGGCGATAATTTTCGCCCGATTGGGCGCTTTTAATCCATTGATAAATCAAATGGCATATGCTGTTGGTGAGTCGTAAGATGCATGTTATCAGTGTGTAGTGGGTAATATTTGTGAGTGGTGTAAAATAATGGTACAACTGTTGGCTATAAAAAGGTGTAGTTGAATATTTCAGTTACATAACCTTTAAAAAGTTGTATTATGGAAGTGAAAAAAACTAAAAAGGCCGACTTAGAGCGAAAACGTACTATGTTTTTGCAAATTGGATTTGTAGTTGCACTTGGAGCTTCTTTGGTAGCTTTCGAATGGAAAACAATCCGGGAATCTCCTGGAGTGTTAGTCGATAATGAAATCGTAGCGGTAGTCGAAGAGCTGCCACCAATTGTAAAGCTTAAAGAGCCAGAGCCACCTAAGCCACCGCCAAAACAAATTATTTTGGAAGAGCTGAATATAGTTGATGATGATGAAGATTTACCAGGAGATGAGTTAGAGTTTTCTTCAGAATTCTCAGAAGAATATACAGTTGACTTCCACGAATTTGAAGAGCCAGAAGAAGATGGAGATCCAATTCCTTTTGTGATGCTCGAAGATCAACCAGAATTCCCTGGAGGACAAGAAGCTTTATTGAGATATTTAGCATCTTCGGTAAAGTATCCTACGATTGCTGCAGAAAATGGGATTCAAGGTACTGTTTATTTGAGTTTCATCATTAGCAAAACTGGTGAAGTTAAAAATGTTTCTATTCTTAGAGGAGTTGATACTTCACTAGATAAAGAAGCCATAAGAGTTGTGGGTTCTATGCCTGACTGGAAACCGGGACGCCAAGGTACGAGAGCAGTTGCTGTATCATATCAGGTACCCATAAGGTTTACATTACAATAATTGTTGTGCTATAATAATTTCTAGTAATTCTTAAAAAAGCAATAATTAATTCTTAGATATAACTGCCTCGTTTTTCCCTTTTCGAGGCAGTCGTTTTTAATCATAAAAACTTATTGTTATGTATTTATATCAAAAATATTCAAAGCTGCATTTTAGTATAAAAACATATGTTACATATTTTTTAATCATTTGTTTGGGAGGGTGTAGTTATTCAAACGAATCCATAAAAAATCGTGCAATTGGAGCTCCGGGAGAACTTTTATTGGTTATTGAAAAAGAGCTTCAATCAACAGATGTATATAAAACCATTAAAAGTTTTGCAAATAAAGCATTTCCTTGTATTCCTCAACCAGAGTCTACTTTTAAACTAACTACAATTACCCCAAATGAATTTGAAGGCCATTTTAAGGCATACAGGAATATCATTATTATAAAAAGAAAGCATGTAGCTGAACCAATAGTAAGATGTAACAAGAATGTTTGGGCGACTTTTCAACAAGTTGTAGAATTTGAATTAGAAGAATTTGATTTGTTTAGCACGTTCTTTAAAGAGAACGAAGATCTGCTTCAAAATTTCTTGTATTATGGTGATATTAATTCAATGAAACATGCCAACTTAAAGGGCTCTAATGTTTCAACTAAGAGATTTATTAAAGATAAACATGGGATTGAAATTGTATTACCAAATAATTTTTTGTTGGTAAAAGATACAACTGATTTTAGTTGGTTTAGGTATGATAAACTAGAAACCAGTATGCATGTAGTTATACATTCTTTTGATTTAAACAACGAGGATTATTTAAATTCAAATGATTTAATTGCTTTTAGAGATTCATTGGGGAAAAAATTTATTCCTGGTCCTTACAAAAATACATATATGCAAACAGAAAAGGAATTACCAGTCCAGATTAACAAATTGGCAGTGAATAATTCAGATGTCGTTGAAATTAAAGGATTATGGAAGGTGGAAGGATATTTTATGGGAGGGCCATTTGTTAATTTCGTAATTTTTAATGAAAGTAAAAATAAACTACTAATGGTTGATGGATTTATTCATGCCCCAGAAAAACAAAACAAAGCATACTATGTTCGTCAAATGGAATCAATTTTGCATTCTATTGAAATTTAGTGATTAATGAAACATATAGTTCGAAAAAACAGTAAAACTTTAGAATGGGATATGTGTTAATATAACATTGATCATAATTTAATAGAGTTTTGGTTTTAATAGGTAAATGTATGAGCTTTAGTAATAAATGCTTATTTTAACGCCGAATTTTAAATAGAATGTATGAAGGGGAAAGGGTTATCGGTTTTATTATTTTTTTTAGTAATTGTGCAGTTGATGAGTGCACAAAAATCAGATATTGAAACAATTGTTTCGAGAGGAGTTGCTGATTATGAGATGGGAAAATACGAAAGTGCCTTAGAATGGTTTAAGCAGGCATATAAGTTAGATAAGAGTTCAAATTCAGTTCTTTATGAGCTTGCTTTGACATATTTAGCTTTAGGTGATTATCAAACAGCAGCAATTTATAGTAGCAAGTTAATAAATAAGAAAGGCGAGTATAAAGAAGATGCCTATTTAATTAATGGTTCAGCTTGGGATAATTTAAATCGAGAGCAAAAGGCTCAAAAAATATTTAAAAAAGGCATAAGGGAATTTTCAAGTAATCATTTACTGCACTATAATTTAGCTTTGTCGTATTTTAAAGATAAAAGATACGATAAAGCACAAGATTATGTTGTAAATGCAATTGAAATTTATCCAGCACATGCAAGCAGTCACTTATTACTAGCTTATGTTATGTTTGAAAAAGGAGAAAGAGTTCAAAGCATGTTGCCTTTATACTACTTTTTACTATTAGAACAAGATAGTGATAGAAGTTCTACTGCATATGATTTATTATCTTCGTTATGGAATCAGGGAGTTAGAGATAAAGGACAAAGAGATATTCAACTTGTTAGAGCTGGATTCAATTATAGTGATTTTGCAACAGCAGAACTGGCAGTTAGTATGATAAAAGCCAGTGAATCAGTCAAAACGAAAAAGGCAGGTGAGAATTTAGATAATCCAGATAATAAGAAATTAGCAAAGTTTGCTGAAAATAATCAAGTGCTATTTAAAATATTAGAAGAAGCTTCTATTGATAAAAATGGATTTTGGTGGGATTTTTATGTGAATTTCTTCTCTAAAATAAGAAAGAACAATTTCTCAGAACCTTTTAGTTATTTTATAAGTTCTTGCAGATATAACAATGATGTACTTTTATGGATGTCTGATAATCATATAGAATTTCAGCGATTTACAACCTGGATGGAAGTACAATAAAAGATTTTTTTATTGAAAAATATTAGAAAATGTAGTTAGTGTTATATTAATGTTAACTAAATTTGTCTAACGAAAACAAATTAAATTTTATCAAGAATATTTGAACCTTATGATAGAGGTTTACGTATTCTTTAAATGAAGAATATAATCGTTAAAAATTTAAAGTTATGGGTATGTTAAGGACGAAGCATTTTCAATATACAGGGGTTGATGATTTTGATAAATCAATCGACATGCAAATCAATGATTACATGAAAGAGTATAGTATTGATGAAGATAAATTAATAGATATTAAATATTCTGCTCACTCTTCTCAAGGTGTTAATACTTATTCTGCACTAATATTGTACATAGAGGAATAATACCTATTTTATATAAAAATATTACTGAAGGTTATTACAAGTGTAATGACCTTTTTTTGTATCAATTTATAATGTATTTTTGTCGTTTGATGGTATTGTCAAAAGCAATAAAAAGGGAATCCTGTAACCAGTTATAGGGGAGTCAGGAACTGTACCCGCAGCCGTATTCTACCTTTAAGGTGAGTAATAAATCACTATCTTTTATGAAGTTAAATAAATGATGGGAAGATGCTCAAAAAGAAAGTCGGAAAACCTGCCATCGAACAATATGCTGTTTATACTTTCGGGAATTAAAAGTGATGACAATGATGAAAAATGGAGTATTGCTATTGTTACTAACAATTATTTTAGCATGTAATAGCACCAATCAAAAAAAGAAAAATGTTGAGCACGAAGAGAAAGCGGATTCTATTTATGTTCCAACATATGCTAATAAATTTAAAATAAAATATTTTCCAGATCATAAGGAAATAATAGTGGAACACCCTTGGGATTCTACAGCACCTTCTTTAATTACATTTTTGTCGGAAGATGAAAAATATCTTAAAAAAAATCCTCAAGCAATTCAATTACCTGTAAAAAAATGGGTTTCATTTGCTTCAACGCAAATAAGTTATGCAAATAAATTAAATGTACTAGAGCAGTTAGTTGGAATGGCAGAACCTGAGTATGTATCTAACCCAATTGTAAAAAAAGGAATTGAAGATGGTTCAATAAAAAATATTGGAACTGCTTTTGCACCTGATACAGAAATATTATTGGCGTTAAATCCTGATATGATGATGATTTCGCCATTTAAAGATGATTTTTATGATCCATTGCGAAATGCCGGGATGAAAATTGCAACTAATTGCAGTTATCTGGAGAATACACCTTTAGGAAGGGTAGAATGGTTAGTATATGTAGCAGCTTTTTTTAATAAGGAAAAAGAAGCTATTAAAAGTTTAAAAGAAATTGCATCCAGATATAATAGAGTAAAACAATTAGCTAAAAAGGCAAAGGAAAAGCCAACGGTATTTACGGGAAAAACATATCAAGGAGTATGGTATACCCCTGCAGCAGATAGTTATAAAGCGATCTTTTTAAAGGATGCTTCGGTTGATTATATATTTAATGATAGACAAGGTACAGGATCTTTACATCTAGATTTTGAAACAGTTTATGAGGCAGCAAGTAAATGTGATTTTTGGACTATATTGGTTAATTATAAAGGAAATTATAGTTATTCAGTATTAAAAAATGAAGATGTTAGATATGCTGATTTTGATGCGTTTAAAAATCGTAAAGTAATCTATTCCAATACAAATTACTCTTCTTTATATGAAAAGGGACTTTTAGAACCTGATATTGTTTTGGCAGATTTGATTAAATTATTTCATCCTGATTTAATGCTTGAAAATGAATTTGTTTACTATAAAAAATTGACAAAAGAGAAGTAAATAGTAGTTATGCAAGGAACTGAGGCCAAAGGAAGAAAGAAAGTAGCATTTATTAGTTTAGGATTATTGTTGTTGCTGTTGTTTGTTCTAAATATTTCGTTGGGTTCAGTTTATATACCCTTTTCAAGCGTTGTAAAATGGGTGTCAGGAATAGAATTGGAAAATGAAGTATGGCAGAATATTTTATTAAAAACTCGTTTGCCTCAAACTTTAACAGCATTATTAGCCGGGGCAGGCTTGGCTTCTGGAGGTTTGCAGATGCAAACATTATTTCGTAATCCCCTTGCCGGACCATCTATTTTAGGAATTAGCTCAGGAGCAGGTCTAGGTGTTGCGATAGTTGTTTTATTATTTGGAGCAGTTCAAGGAGTATCGTTATCTGGATTGGGATGGTATGGTAGGTTAACATTAACAGCAGCTGCATTTATTGGGGCGATATGGGTATTATTTATGATACTCTTTTTAGCCCGAAAATTAAAAAATAATGCAATGCTTTTAATTGTTGGAATAATGGTTGGATATGCATCAAGTGCAATAGTTAATTTATTGCAATTTATTAGTACTAAAGAGGATATTCAGGCATTTGTGATTTGGGGACTCGGCTCATTTAATAGCTTATCCTGGGATAAACATATTATTTTTATACCTATGGTACTTATTGGCTTGCTGGCTAGCTTTTTTCTAATTAAACCATTAAACGTATTGTTACTAGGAGAAAATTATGCTTCAAATCTTGGATTAAATATTAAAAGGTCTCGATTAAGTATACTGGTAGTTACGGGACTTTTAACAGCTACAGTTACTGCATTTTGTGGACCTATTGCATTTCTTGGATTAGCAGTTCCACATTTATCTAAGGGTGTCTTTAAAACGGCTGATCATGCTGTTTTGATTCCTGCAGTTACAATGTTTGGTGCAGTACTGGCTTTACTTTGCAATTTAATAGCACGTTTACCTGGGTATAGTGGTTCTTTGCCAATAAATGCAGTAACTTCTTTAATTGGTGCACCAATTGTGGTTTATGTTATATTAAAGAGGAGATCTTTAACGCAATAAAAGGATTTGAATGGAAGAAGGAGATATGCATTTACGAACAATAAATTTGGCAGTAGGTTACGATGATGTTCCAAAGCCAATTCATACCAAGATAAACGTTTGTGTTAAATCAGGAGAATTTACATGTTTATTGGGACCAAACGGAGCAGGAAAATCAACTCTAATTAAAACTTTATCTGGTTTTATTAAACCTATTTCAGGTGAGGTATGGTATGGAAATAGTGACTTGAGTAATCTTTCAGAAGCACAGTTATCTAAAATTGTAAGCGTAGTGTTAACAGATAAGTTAATAATTCAAAATTTAACAGTATTTGAGTTAGTTGCACTTGGCAGAACACCATATACAGGTTTTTTCGGTAGATTACTTAATAACGACAAGGAGATTATACATCATGCTATTGAAGAAGTTGGTTTAGGAATGCATATACATAAATCAATTGATAAAATTAGTGATGGGGAACGTCAAAAGGCAATGATTGCTAAAGCTTTGGTTCAAGAAACACCTTTTATAATTTTGGATGAACCGGCAGCTTTTTTAGATCTACCTGCTAAAATTGAAATTATGCAGTTGCTAAGACGTTTATCAAAAGATAAAAAAAGAGGAATCTTACTTTCAACACACGATTTAGAAATGGCTTTACAGATTGCCGATAAAATATGGTTATTAAATCAAGACAAGGACATACAAGTTGGGGTGCCTGAAGATCTTGTATTATCAAATGATTTTAAACTGTTTTTTGAAAGAGAAGGAATTGTATTTGATAACTCAACAGGTACGTTTAAATACAATAAATTAAAAAGAATTCCAGTATCTATTAAAGGAAACGGAGATGCTTTAGTTTGGATGAAAAGAGCGTTGATAAGGCTTGGTTTTGAACCTGTTGATAATATTACTGAATGGAGAATTGAAGTAAGTTCGAATGGAGTAAATACTTACAAATTATTTAATAATAACTGCCAAATAATACAAAGTACAACTATTGAACTTTTGTTAGATAAAATGATTGAACAAATGAATGGTTTACCAATTCTACAAAAAAACAATTAGCAACAGGTTCTTTATTTAATGTGGATATTTTTAAGTGATTAGCGTATTTATTTTATTTAGTGTGAGTTAATAACATACAAACAGGCAGATGGTCGCTATAGCCATTAAGATATTTGTTTCCTCCATAAGTTCTAAGTAAATAACCTTTATAATCTCCCTCTTGTTGAAACAAATAAGGTTTGTTATATATATATGCACTATCATAAGCTAAACCTTTTGGGGGATTAATAAGTGTTTGAGAAATAATAACCTGATCAAATAAATTCCATTTTCCTCTATAAAATAAGCTTCCTTTTCCTTTTGTGTAATTTAATGCTAAAGGATTGTATAAATCATTGCCAGATAGCTTGTCTAATGGTGCGTTAGCATCTAAATGATCATTTATTGAAGGATCAATGGGATCATCATTAAAATCTCCCATTGTTAATATTTTTGCACTGTTATTTTCAGTTAACAACGAATCTATTATTTGGCGGTTTAATAATGCTGCGGATTTTCTTAAAGCTTTACTACGCTCTTTTCCCCCATATCTGCTCGGCCAATGGTTTACAATAATATGAATATAGTCTCCTCCAAGATTACCAGAAACTAATAACTGATCTCTTGTATAAATTCTTTTATTTGTTTCTTTATCGTAAATTAAAAGAGGAAACGTTTGTGTTTTTGCAGGTTTAAATTCTGAAGGTCTATATAATAACGCAACATCAATACCTCTTTTGTCAGGAGAATCAAAATGTATAATATCGTAGCTTTTATTCTTTAACTTGCCAGTGTTTTTTAAGTCTTCAAGAACATCTTTGTTTTCAACTTCACATACACCTAAAATACTTGGGCAGTCAATTTCATGATCAACTCCTAAACTAGATATTACACTGCTCATATTGTTTAATTTCGAGTAATATCTTTCAGAATTCCATTTCTTACGACCTTCTGGAGTGAATTCTACATCATTTACATTGGGAGTATTTATTGTGTCAAACAAATTTTCCAGATTGTAGAATGCTATTAAGTGTTTTTTAGAGGATTGTTTATTGGGAGAATATTTACATCCGTAAATACAAATAATTAGAGTTGTAAAAAAAAGAATACGCTGCATCTGTTTAACATTTTGTAATTATTAAGAAGCATGCAAGGTATAACTTTTTAAGGATTCAAGTTTCCTATTTACAATTTAATAACATTAAATTAAATGAGTTAAATACTTGATTAATCTATTAGAATGAATGTTAAATAAGACCATTTGGTCTAATTTATACACCTATAGCTTTTACTACATCATTCACTCTATCTAAATGAATTTGCAAAGAACGGTCGTTCATTTTTCTAAGTTCTAAATGCTCTAAAAAAAAGTCGTGTTGTTCCGTTATTGGAAAGTCCTTATTGTAGAATTTAAGTTCCTGCTCTTTGATTTCAATTCTGCTTTTTAGTTTTTCTAAAATGTCCCTGTGTTCTTCAAGAGCTAATAATTCAACTGAGTTAAGAGCATACTTTCTTTTAGGATCTGGAAGGTGAGAGTTCCTTTCAATCAACAATTGAACTTCATTAAGAAAAAGTTCAAGCCTTCTTTTCCAGAGTTTATATTCAAACTCAAGATCCATTAGTTGTATTGAGCCATTCTTCATAAACAAAGTTGTTTTGGTAATTAATTAACAAGCATTAATGATACAATATAATCCATAAGCTTATGTAAAATAATATGCTTCTTACATAAATTTATGAAAAATGGACCGAAAAGTCTAGTTATTTTCGGTATAAAGTTGTACCAAAGTCAACTAAAATAAAATATTTTTGATTTATCTTTTAGTAGAATTAATTAGTAAAAAACAAAATGTTAAGTACATAATGGCTTATTTCACTAATGTATCATTTAATGATATTAATTATTGAATTGCTTTAAGACTTAAATCCAAACTTTTTATATGATGAGTAAGTGCTCCAACTGATATAAAATCAACACCACATTCAGCATAATCACGTAAAGTTTCTAAAGTAATTCCTCCAGAGGATTCAATCTCAAATTTTCCATTGATTATTTTTACCGCTTTGAGTGTATCTTGAGGAGTAAAGTTATCAAGCATAACTCTGTGTATACCACCAATTGAAATAACTTCTTCCAACTCTTCAAAGTTTCTTACTTCAACTTCAATTTTTAATTCCTTGCCTCTTTCTTTAAGGTATTGATGAACAAGATTTACAGCTTTTGTTATTCCTCCGGCATAGTCAATATGATTGTCTTTTAGCATTACCATATCATATAAGCCCATTCGATGGTTGTGCCCACGACCTATTTTAACTGCTAATTTTTCAAGTTCACGAAGCCCGGGTGTTGTTTTTCTTGTATCTAAAACTTTAGTTTTTAAACCTTCTAGTTTTTTTACATATATATTAGTTCTCGTTGCAATGCCACTCATGCGTTGCATAATGTTTAAAACTAAACGCTCAGCTTTTAGCAAGTCTAAAACCTTTCCTTCAACTGTAAATGCAACATCACCCGATTTAACCTCTGATCCATCATTTATTAGAATATCAATACTAATATTAGCATCAAATTTCTTAAATACTTTTTCTGCAATTTCAACTCCGGCAAGTATTCCTGGTTCTTTAACCAGCAATTGAGCCTTTCCAATAGCAGAATTAGGTATACAAGCTTGTGAAGAGTGATCTCCATCTCCTACGTCTTCTCTAATGGCTTGGTCAATTATGCTATTAAGCATTTGGTCATTAATCATCTTGCTTTTCTATTCTAAGTTGGTGGATAAACGTATTAGATTCTTTTTGCTTTGTTAAAAAATAAAATCTATAAGTAGTACTGTTAGACTGGTACTTACCAATAGCAAACGAAGAGTTTTCTCTAACTCCTTGATGAATTATCTTAAAGTTAGTAACAGGATTCTTTTTAAAGAATTCGTTTAAAACAAGTTTTGCTTGAGCATTACTAAAAACTCCTGACTTTTGAGGTAAAACAAGTTCTATCTTACTATTAAAGTGCTTAGAAAGTTCAGTTGCATTTGCACATTTTGTAGCTTTAACAATTGCTTCTGGAAATTGCGCATTAACGTCAATACAGGCAATAAGTAAAACTAAAAAAATAATTCCCCTGGTTGTAGTTGATTTTTTTTTCATGTGTGTGATTTTTTAGTTGCCACATGTTTCCCCATAATTATGATTTAACAATTTATAAAAATTAATTCAACAAAAATAATTATTACAAATTTCAAACCATGTGTTGTGGTTGTATTTGTTTTTTATTTTTACACTTTAAATTTAAATACAACCTGTATACGTATGAAAGTTGTTTTAGTTTTAATAGGGAAGACCGATGATGCATATTTAGAAACCGGTATAACTAAGTATATTGATAGATTAAAGCATTACATTCCCTTTGATATAAGGGTTATACCTGATTTAAAAAATACCAAAAAATTATCCGAGCAACAGCAAAAAACTAAAGAAGGAGACCTTATTTTGCAACAAATACAACCTGGAGATGAAATAATTCTTTTAGATGAGAAAGGTAAGACTTTTACTTCGAGGGAGTTTTCTGGTTTTATGGAACAAAGGTTGTTGCATGGCACCAAGAGGCTTGTATTTATTATTGGAGGGCCTTATGGATTTTCTCAAGGTGTTTATAATAAGGCAAATGGTAAAATATCATTATCAAAAATGACATTCTCCCATCAAATGGTTCGTTTAATTTTTACTGAACAACTTTATAGAGCTATGACAATACTTAAAAATCAACCTTATCATCACGACTAAAGATATTCGGATTAATGAAAAAGCTTAGAAAATATCATTTATTCAACTGGCAATATATTCTATTTTTTATTTCAATTTTTTTGGTGACATTATTTGCCTGGGCTTATAAAAATCATAACCATCACGCTTTTAATGCACTCAGATTTCAGAATGCTTTACATCAAAAAAATAAAGAAGCAGATTTGTTTGCTGAGAAATTTATTGTAAAACTAAAAGATAATGAGGAGTGGTTTGCGATAGACTCAACGGAAGCAATAAAGCCTAAAGGTGTTGAGATTCTAGTGTATAAAAGTGATTCGTTATGTGCATGGACTAATCAGGTTTTACCATATAATAATGAGAATACTTCTTTATTAAGCAGAAAGGTTGTTAAACTTTCTAATACCTGGTATATTATAAAGAGGTTACCTTATTTAAAATGGGATATATATACATTAGTAAATGTTAAGACAGAATACCCTTATAATAATGCCTTTTTAAGTGATGAATATGCGATAAATTTACCATTAGTATTATGTCACGAAATTGTTGTAGATAAAGAAGCAAAAGGAGTTAAGGTTTATGATATAGAAGGTAGATATTTGTTTACTACCCTTGAGTGTTCAGAGTCGAATCCACTTTACGCTAATTGGGCTGTATTATTTGTTTATTTAAGCTTATTACTTTATGTGCAGATAATCATTCATTTATTAAAAAGGCGACGTAATACATCTAAAAATATATTGGTTTTCGTAATTAATATATTTTTGTGTGGAGGACTCTATTTACTTCATGTAAAGTATTTTTTTCCAAGTGTATTGTTTGAAACAGAACTATTTTCGCCTTTATATTTCGGTGCTTCAGATTTGTTTCCAAATATTGGTAGCTTATTAATTTTTGCTATTTTAAGTTTTGCCCAAGCGTTTATATTTTACAAGTATGTTCCACTACCTAAGTTTTTAAGCGAATTAACAAACTTAAAAGTTAATTCGCTTATAGTTGGTATTTCTTTATTGCTAATATTCGGAATATGGCACTTGTCTAATAATATTGTTACAATGTTAGTTTCTAATTCGGTGTCTGCTCCAATTTTATATAAGATAACCGATATTGGAATATTAGATATACTAAGGTTGTTTATTATAAGTTTGCTTTGGTTGGCTGTTTTATTAGTACTTGAAAAAATAATTAAAGTATTCTCATCTCAATTAAGTAAGAAGAGTCTTTCTTATGTTGTATTATTCTGTTCTTTAATATTGTGCTTACTCAATTTTAAAATTATTTATTTGCTTTCGGTGTTAACATTTTTAACGTTAACATTTATGCTAATTTGGGTGGTGCGACGCAAAAGTTATCATGCTTACAACACATTTATTTGGTTTGTTTTTGTATTCGCATTTTATGCAGTTTATACGTTTTATTATCGCAACCTTCGTAACGAGAGACAGGAAAGAAAACTACTTGTTGAGAACTTATCATTCAGATTATTACAGGAGGAAGATCCTTTAACGGAGTTATTACTAAAAGAAACAGAGGATTTAATTCTGGAAGATTCTTTAATTATTGCAGAATTAAGCAAGAGCAATATAAATGTGAGTAAGCTTAAAAAACATATTTCAAATAATTACTTACAAGCTTATTTGAAACGTTATGAGCTTCAGGTTATACCTTGTTGGCCAGGTGGAGATTTAAAATTAAGTGGTGATGACAGTTTGTACAACTGCTATGACTATTTTAATACATTACTCAGTGAAAAAGGAACCAAGGTAATGGGGAGTAGTCACTATTATTTCCTGAAAGATCAAACAGGGTTGATAACCTATTTTGGTGAATTTAAAGTAAATGAAAGTGATCCGGAATTAGAAACTTGTTTATACCTGGAGTTAGTTTCAAAACCTTTTTTTGAAGGACCAGGATATCCCGAATTACTCTTGTCTGAACGTGAGGCTAAGCTAAGAGAACCCTTAATTAGTTATTCTTATGGTAAGTATGTTGATGGATTGTTAATTAAGCAAAAAGGTGATTTTGCATATCCCATACACCTTGAGCGAATAACATACAATCATAAAAACTATTCGACCTATGATTATGAAGAATATACACACATGGTTTATCATCCTACAGAGAGAATATGTGTTGTTCTTTCTTTACCCAAGGTAGGAATATCGATGATGGTTGTAGCTTTCTCAATATTCTTTATTTCCTTTTTTATTTTTGGAGCATTTCTTATGATGTTAACCAGGGCACGTAGAGATAGTTTTGTTTATATTTTCTCTGTTCAGGAGCGTATTCAGTTAGCTTTTATAGGATTAATGTTGGCTTTATTGTTTGTTATTGCAGGTGGATCGGTTTGGCAAACAATTAGGAGGTTCGAAATAAAAAATAACCAGATGCTTTCGGAAAAAACAAAATCTGTGGTGATGGAATTGGAACATAAGGTTGGAACTGAAAATGAATTAACACCAGAAATGAAGGATTATTTAACCAGCCTTCTTAAGAAATTCTCCAGCGTTTTTTATACCGATATTAATATGTATAGCACATCGGGAAGGTTATTGGCTACATCAAGACCTGAGCTGTTTGATAAAGGATTATCAGGGCATTTAATGAATAGCAGAGGTTATATTGAATTAAGTAAAAATGGTGAGTTGGAGTTTATTCATCGCGAATCAATAGGTAAACTTCAATATCTATCGGCATATGTTCCTTTATATAATGTAAATAACAAGCTTTTAGCATATTTAAATATGCCGTATTTTGTAGGAACAAGCGAATTGCGAGAAGAAGTTTCGTCTTTAGTAATGGCTATTGTTAATTTCTATTTGATCTTTTTAATTGTTGTAATAGGTTTAACAGTTGTTGTTTCCCGAAGAATTACTCATCCTTTGTTGGTAGTACAGAGTAAACTTAGTCAGTTAAAACTTGGTGGACGTAACGAAAAAATAGAATATAGAGGAAGCGATGAGATAGGGCAGTTGGTTAAGGAGTATAACCGCATGGTGGATGAAATGGCAGAAAGTGCTGAAAAATTAGCTAAGTCGGAGAGGGAATCAGCATGGAGGGAAATGGCAAGACAAATAGCTCATGAAATTAAAAATCCATTAACTCCAATGAAATTGAGCATTCAATATCTTGAAATGGCACAAAAAAATGAGGATCCTGATTTTGAGACTAAGTTTAATAAAGTGTCATCTACATTAATTAATCAAATTGATAAATTATCATCCATTGCATCGGAGTTTTCTAATTTTGCCAAAATGCCAATAGCAAAACGAAAAAGATTAAATGTTATTGAGGTATTGATGCAGTGTGTTAATCTATTTGATAAAAACAAGGAAGTAGAAGTATTAGTAGATAATAGTATTGAAGAATATTTTATTTACGCCGATAGAGAGCAGATGATAAGTGTTTTTAATAATTTATTACAAAATGCTATTCAATCTATTCCAGCCAAAAGAAAAGGAATAATTAATGTAGATCTACAGTCGAATGAAAAACACATTGTAATTAAAATTAAGGATAATGGAAAGGGTATTCCAAAGGAAGCTCAAGAGAAACTATTTATTCCAAACTTTACAACAAAAACCTCTGGTATGGGATTGGGATTAGCTATAGTTAAAAACATTGTAAGAAATACTAATGGGAAAATTTGGTTTGAGACTAAGGAAGATGTTGGTACTTCTTTTTATGTACAATTTCCATCTTATGAAATACAATAAACATTCAAGAACTTAATTTTATGATATATCTTCTAACTTGATGAGTTGGTTTAGTATAGCATAAACGGTTAAACCGGATACAGTTTTAATGCCTAATTTTCGAGTGATATTTTTTCTATGCGAAATAACAGTATGTGTGCTAATGAATAATTCATTAGCCACTTCTTTGTTAGTTTTACCTAATGCTACTTTGCGCAAAACATCTTTTTCCCTATCACTTAATTCCTCAGAATTCTCTTGTTGAGTAACAGATTGCTGAACACTTTTTACTTGGTTTCTAAGTTTATTGAGAAGTACAGATTTTGAATCGAATACAGAAAGATTAAGCTCATTATCATTTTCGGGAAGAGGAGTATTGAAAATGGAAATAATCTTCGCATCTGTTGCTAATTTCTTAATTAGGTTATCCGCTTCGGTTAAACTACTTATTGTTGTGTTAATTAAAACTATATGAGGTATAGTTGACTGAAGTGCATGATGTAAATCGTCAATTCCTTGAATTTCTTCTATTTGCGTAACTGCTTTTAACTCATTAAGTATAGTTGAGAGTCCTTTCCGTATTAAATATGACGGTTCTGCTACAAGTATTCTTACCATGATCTTTTCAATTAAAGGTGTTCAAGTTCTTTTTCCATTTTTCTAACTAGTGGAATCAAAACTTTTTCCTCTAGCTTTGAATGATCCTTTAAATCCTGTTCCAAACTAAAAATGTCAAATAATAAAGTGTTGTACTTAAAGTTATCGGCAGGAGGAGGTAAGTACTTGATAAGAATGTTTTTTAAATCATATAGTTTTTCTTCAATGTCATTATGGTCTGTAAGGTATTTCTCAATACTATAACCTGCAAAATTTTCTTTGTAATCATCTGTTAAAGTGGTTCCCTCAATACATTTAGAAAGTTCTAAAACAAAAGGGAAAACAGTTTTTTCTTCAAGTTCAATATGAGACCCAAACTCTCGTATATATTCTGTAAAGAAATTCTTTATTAACTCGTAACTATGTGTAGTTTCTAAATCTTCTTCAAGTGCTACTATTTTACCTTGTATTTCAGGAATTTTATGTTCTAAATAATTCTGATGTGTACGTCTTAAATAACTAACAAGCCACTCAGCATTAAATTCCAAAAGCTTTTCTTTTGGGAAATAATCTTTATCGTGAAATGCATTGGCAAGTTGTATAAAAAAATCAACATCAACTTTGTAGTCGTTACATACTTCAAGAATGGATTTTTCTCTAAAACCTAAAGGGATACCAATTCGTTGAATAAAAGCTAATAGCTGAAAGTCCAAATGGATCAAGTCAGCCATTTTCATATCTGCAGTAATCAGCATAGCATCAAATTTTGGACGAATTTAACGCTTATTTAAAATCTTTCCAAATAACATTCATTGAACTTGAACAGTATTTTTAATAAGTCTTAATGCTCTAAAGTTAACAAGCTTTTGATTCTTTTCATCCCATAAACGCAGGTTAAGAGTTTTTAAAGCAGAAAAAAAAGTAATTGGTTTAACTTGATTAAATAATGCATTCTCCTTATGACATTTTGGTAAGTTGTAATTTGGAATTATTGGTGATAAGTGATGTATATGATGAAAACCAATGTTTCCTGTAAACCATTGTAAAAGTAGCGGGAGTTTAAAATAAGAAGAACCTTCTAATGCCATTGTTTTATAGTCCCAATGTGCTGTATCTTTCCATACAACATCCTCAAATTGATGCTGAACATAAAATAACCAAATACCATGACTAGTTGCAATATATAAAACAGGTAGTTGAATCAACAAATAGGTTTTCCAGCCTAGCAATAAAATTGCACCTATAACAAGTGCAACCAAAACCAAATTGGTAAAATGAATATTGCGGTTAATACTTTTAGTGAGTCTTTTTCTGGTTAGTCTGAATCCAAGCATAAAATGCAACAATGGAGCAATTCCAAACAGAAATATTGGGTGTCTGTAAATACGATATCCAAGCTTTTTCCATTTTGATAAAGCTAAATACTCCTGAACAGTTAATGTTTTTACATCTCCAATTCCCCTTTTATCAAGATTACCTACAGTGCTGTGATGAATTAAATGGTCGTTGCGCCACCTGTGAAATGGAGTAAATACAAAAATACCCAGAATTACACCTAAAATCTCATTGTGACGTTTTTTTCTAAAAAAAGATCCGTGCACGCAATCATGAAAAACAATAAATGTTCTAATCAAAAAGCCTGCTGCAAATACACATAATAATAGAGTTAACCAATAAGATACTTTGATACTATATATCATTAATACCCAAGTTGCAATATAAGGGACTACTGAGGTTAAGATTTGAAATATACTTTTTGATAACTTAGGTTTATTGTATTTTTTAATGATCTCAATCCAATTTGGTAATGAGTTTTCATTTTCTATTTTTTGTTTTTTCATTTTTACAAAGGTAATATAATTATATTAAGATATTAATATCTGCAAATAGATAAAGATGCTTAAATTAGTTACCCATTTAATTAAAATTACGAATTAAATATTCGTATGTAAATAAAAACTACCTAAAATTGATATGATATTAAAAAAGAAATCTCTTTATTTTTTTCGCATAAATATTTGAATAGGAACTCCTGAGAAATTCCACATTTGGCGAATTTTATTTTCCAAGAATCTTCTATATGGATCTTTAACATATTGAGGTAAGTTGCAAAAGAAAGCAAAAGCAGGTGTATTACTAGGCAATTGCATAATGTACTTAATTTTAATGTATTTACCCTTTGTAGAAGGAGGGGGATTATCCATAACTACTTGTTGCAATGCATCGTTTAATTTTGATGTTGATATTTTACGAGTTTTATTCTCGTACACTTCAACAGCCATTTCTAATGCTTTGTGAATTCTTTGCTTATTAACAACCGACGTAAAAATGATTGGGAAGTCTACAAATGGCGCAAATTTATTTCGTATTTCTTCTTCGTAGTTTTTTAAGGTATTGGTTTCTTTTTCAATTAAATCCCATTTGTTGATTAGAACAACAATTCCTTTTTTATTTCTTTGGATCAGCTGAAAAATTTTCAAATCCTGGCTTTCAACACCTCTGGTGGCATCAATCATCAATAAACAAACGTCGGAGTTTTCAATAGCTCTAATAGCACGCATTACGCTATAAAACTCCAAATCTTCGTTTACTTTGGATTTTTTTCTAACCCCAGCAGTATCTACCAAGTAAAAATCATGACCAAACTTATTATATCTGGTATAAATAGAATCTCTTGTGGTACCTGAAATGGGAGTTACTATATTTCTATCTTCCCCAATAAAAGCATTAACAATTGACGATTTTCCGGCATTAGGTCTTCCTACAATAGCAAACCTTGGAATATCTGCTTCTTCAACGCTTTCGGTACTAGGGAAAATATCAATCATCCTGTCCAATAATTCACCAGTACCAGATCCATTAATTGAAGATATTGTGAAAAGTTCATCCAGTCCAAGTGCATAGAAGTAACTAGCTTCTGCAATCCTTTCCGGATTATCTACTTTATTAGCAACCATTAAAACTTTTTTGTTGCTTTTACGAAGTATATCAGCAACTAATTCATCGTAATCAGTTATTCCTGTAGTTACATCAAGCATAAACAGGATAATATCTGCCTCTTCAATGGCAATAATGACCTGTTTTCTAATTTCTTCTTCAAAAATATCATCAGAACCTACCGCATAACCGCCTGTATCAACAATGGAAAATTCAAGGCCATTCCAAACACATTTACCGTAAATTCTATCACGGGTAACACCACTTTCCTCGTTCACAATAGCTGTGCGTGTTTCTGTTAATCTATTGAAAAGCGTTGATTTTCCAACATTTGGACGTCCAACTATAGCTGCTATATTTCCCATAATGATACTTTTTAACTAATGGTAATTACAAAAGGGCTGCAAAGATAGTTATTTTTGCTCGTAACCAAAGTTTCTGAGTGACTTGTCTTTATCTCGCCAATCTTTATTTACTTTAACATACAGTTGTAGAAACACTTTTTTATCAAGGAATTTTTCAATGTCTTTTCGTGCTTCGGTGCCTGTTTTTTTAAGAGCGTTACCTTGATGACCTATAATTATTCCTTTTTGGGAATCACGGGCTACGTGAATAATTGCTCGTATGTCAACTTGTTTTTCACTTTCTTTAAATTCTTCAATTTCTATCTCAACAGAATATGGTATTTCTTTTTGATAATATAATAATATCTTTTCTCGAATAATTTCTGAAACAAAAAAACGAGTAGGTTTATCAGTTAAAGCATCTTTGTCAAAATAGGGTTCACATTCGGGTAATAGTTCCTTAATTCTGTTTAGCAAATTATTGGTGTTAAAACCATGCAATGCCGACATGGGATAAATTTCTGCTTTAGGTAATTCATCTTTCCATACAGAAACTAAAGTGTCTAATTGGTCAGGATTTGACTCATCTATTTTATTAATAACTAAAATAACAGGTGCGTTGGTTTTCTTTACGCTATTTAAGAAGTCGCTATTCTTATCAATTTTTTCCTTAATATCAGTCATATAAATAATAACGTCGGCATCTTGCAAAGCTGTTTTAGAAAACTTAAGCATTGATTCCTGTAACTTATAATTTGGTTTTAGAACACCAGGAGTATCCGAAAATACAATTTGGTAGTGCTCCTCATTTACAATGCCCAGAATTCTATGCCTGGTTGTTTGAGCTTTAGAGGTAATAATAGATAGTCTTTCACCGACTAGTTTATTGGTAAGTGTTGATTTTCCTACATTTGGGTTTCCTACAATATTTACAAATCCTGCCTTATGTTTCATCATTCCAGTTAAAATTATTTGACGAAGATACAAGTTAAACACCCTTGATGCAAAAGACTTGTGCAATAACTTTATAATTAATAATTTATCGTGATTAACATATTGAAAAAAAGTAGGTCTATTAATGAAAAATTAATAACTTATTATTGCTTATATCAGAAATTGATAGTTAACTTTAATTAAGTGAGGCACAATAACTTTTATAAAGTTATTTTTTTAAATGCATTTCATTTATAGATTTATATAAACCGCTTAGTTATGAGATTGATATTTATTAGTTTAGCATTGTTAGTTGTTCTTCCTTCATGTACAAAAAAATCAGGAAAAAAAGATATTACATTTGGTTTTTTATTACATGCATTAAATAATAGATGGGAAGTTGATGTAAAGCTAATTGAAGAAAGAAGTAAAGAAAAGGGTATTAACTGCATTATAAAGGTTGCTGAAGGAAGTGCGAGTCTTCAGGTACAACAGGCTGAAGAATTAGTTAAACAAGGGGTAGATGTATTGGCTATAGTTGCAGCTAATCAAAATAGAGCAGCACAAATTGTAAGAATGGCAAATAAGAAGAAGATTCCTATAATAGCTTATGATAGATTAGTGTTAAATTGTGATTTAAATTATTTAATTTCATTTAATTACTTCGAAGTGGGAGAAATGATGGCCGATTATGCATTTTCAAAAGTGAATAATGGGAACGTTGTTTTATTATATGGAGATGCAAATGATGCAAATGCGATAATGGTTGAAGAAGGGATTGAAAGAGTACTAAAAAAGCGTAATAAAAATGAAGACTATAACATCATATTTGAAACATATGTTGAAGGATGGTCTTACGATAATGCTAAGTTCGACTTTTCTAAAGTAGCAAATTATTTTACCGATCATATTGATGCTGTTATTGCATGTAATGTACCACTTGCTTTGAGTGTTGTTGATGTGCTTGAAGAAAAGGGCTTTGACCCATCTGAAACAATAATTACTGCACAAGATATGACAGATGACTTAAAATACTCAATTAAAGAGAATGGAGTAAGCATGTCAGTTGTTAAGCCAATAAAACAGCTAGCATATGGTGTTGTAGATATGGTTGAGGTAATTGTGAATGGAAATGGAGAATTGGGTATTAATGGTAATGTAAATAACAGACAAAAGGATGTTAAAGCCAAATTGCTAAAACCATTTGTGGTTGATGTTGATAATATTGATAAGATGCTCAACTGATTAATGCTATACAGTCTCTGCATTAAACAAATATTTTAGTATTAGTATAATGCATTAATAAGAAAAAAAGCAAGTAAATTTGAATATTTGAAACGAATAATTTACCTAATACTTAAGAATCTACTTTTAAAATAGTTAACTATTAATTATATTTTCCATAAACTATTGATAGCCCATACATACAGGGTTTTAGCGTTTTTAATTGGCTTAATTTATTCAAGAAATTAAGTGATATTAATGGGTAATTAATACGTGTCTTTTTATTTAGTGTTAAGAATCACACTAAGGAAAAATTAAAGAGATATGTTCTTACCAAAAATCAGTAGATTATTTACTGTTGGAATTACAACCATTGGATCGGTTGCTTGCGTAATCAATGGTGTAAAAAATACAAAAAATGCAACTTACGAAGGAGATCCTGAAGATCATTACTTATGGCTAGCTGGAGAAGTTAAAAGAGCATTGAATGGTGAGTTTTTAATCGATAATACTTTTAGAAAAAGAGCTGATGAAAGTGATTTTCGATAAAAAGTTATAGTAAAAAAAGAAAGCGGTTTATATGTTTTAAAAGTAACTCAAAAAGAGCAAGGTAGAACTGTTTATTATGCAACTCCTTATATGGTGCCAGATGGTGCCCCAACAGTTGATACTAAAAGAAAACAAGCTTTGTTCCCACGAGAATTAACCACGAAGAAAGTTCGGATTAAGAAAAAAACGACTGCAAGCAAATTCATAAGATTGGTCGAGGTGGATAAAAAAACAGATAAGGTTTTGGCTTATAAAGTTATTTGTTTAGAGTAATTTATTGATTTCACAAAATATTGCCGTTATGTAATGACAACCAATTCTCCTCCTTAACAAGGAGGAATATCTCAACATAGGAGAGGGGTAATGTCATTAAAATAAGGATGTAAGAAAATATTGGAGCTGTAAATCAAAGCAGGGTTAGACAGAGCAATAGACCGAGCCATTGGGGTATTGGTATAAAATTAGCTGTTTAACCAGACAATACTGTAATAATATTATAATGTTAATATTATTACAATATTGAAATTAGTTCTTAAGTGTTTTAAAGTTAGTTATTATTACCTCAACCCTTCGGTTTTCTTTATGCAGCTCTTCAGAACATTCGATGCCATCTTCACAATGGTTTAATAATTTCTGTTCGCCATAACCTTTGGCAATTACACGGCTTACATGTATTCCTTGTTTAATGATATATTTCAGAGCAGCATCGGCGCGGGCTTGCGATAAAACAGTATTATATGCGTTATTTCCTCTACTGTCGGTATGCGAACTAAGCTCAATAGCCATTGACTTATGTTTATTCATTAAAGCAACCAACTTATCTAACTCTTTGGCAGCTTCGGCATTAATATCCCACGAATTAAAATCGAAATTGATATTATTTAGGCGAAATTTCATGCTTTTCAATTGATTCAAATTATCGGTTGTAGCTTTTTCAATATTGGTTTTATCCAATATTTCCGACATTGTTTCAATGGTTTTATTTTTATTGGAGGTAAGCGCGGATTCACCAGGGATATCAGTTGGATTAACTTCTGGGGTAGAGTTGTTCACCACAATTACCTCCTGATATGCACTGTAATCATCATCATCTTCCTGATCAGTATTTGAGTTTCCTTCTTCAGTTACAGCTTCTTTTTTTTCTTCGTTGGTTGTTGCTAATAATTCTGCTTCTTTTACTTCATTTTCAACTTGCTTTATGCTTTTAACAAGATAAATATCATCATCTCCCTTACCTCCTAAACGGTTCGAAGAGAAATAACCAATTCCGTAATCTTCATTAAAAACAAGTGAAAAATCGTCTCGTGAGCTGTTTATTGGTACACCTAAATTTTCAACATTTCCGAAAACATCATCATCAATCTGAGCACTGAAAATATCAAGGCCACCAAGCCCGGGGTGCCCGTTAGAGGAGAAATAAAGCACTCCGCTAGGGTGAACAAAGGGGTACATTTCATCACCCGGTGTATTTATATTTTCACCACAGTTCACAGGTTCAGTCAAACCATAACCTGTAATTTCTAAATAATAAATATCATTTCCTCCAAAACCACCCGGACGGTTCGAAGAAAAATACAAACGATTGTCATCAGGTGAATAAAATGGATGTGCCGAAGAATAGTCCTTACTAGAAACCTTTTCTACAGGTTTAGGTTTTAGCCACTGACCACGTTTTTGCTTTGATACATAAATACCCAAATTAACTTCATTGTTAGCGTCTTTTATTACATCAAAATCATTGGCGTTATTCATAGTAAAATAAGCCAGGCGTTCTCTTCTTACATAATGAAAAGAGCTGATGTGGTAACGAGAATCAATTTTGGAAAATGGTCTTACATGTTTCAGTTCTCCATTTTTATAGATGTTTGTCATGAATAAACTCAAAAAAGGTTGCCCGTTCCATTCATATTCTTTTTTACTGGTATCACGCGCTGAAGCAAATATCAGATAGTTTCCGTAAAAACATGGACGAAAGTCGCAATATTGAGAATTGATTCCTGCCAAAGTAACTTTATATTCAGATTCCTCATTAAGGAGGTTATCTATTAGTTGTTTATCGTAGTTGGGTAGCGATAAATTAAATTGGGATATTAAACTATCTGCATTACTGTATTTATTATTGTATATCAATAATTGAGCGTATTCATGCATGCTCAAAGTATCTTTATTTGTTTTAAGCAATTCGTATATTTCTTCGGCCTTATTAAAGTTACCACTGTGTTTATACGATTGCGCCAAATGTTGTAATACAGGTATGTTAGAACTATCGTTTTTTAATACTTTTTCGTAGTGCTTTATTGCCTTTGCATAAGCAAAATGGTTGAAATAATTATCGCCCAAAACTTTATTTAGATTTTGAGCCTGGGATATTGTACTTGTAATGAAGAAACAAAGCAGGTATATATATAATTTTTTCATACGTTTAAATTTTAGTATCAAGTATCAAGACACAAGTAATCAAGATGGGTGAGTTCAGAGACGCAGTTTTTTTCTTTTTAATCATTATCTTGTGTGTTTATCTTTCAATAATCAAGAGTTTAGTTTTTTGTTTTTAGTAAGGTGAAGCTCTCCAATAAATTCAATTAGAAGAATCGAGGTGAATGAATTTTAGTGGCATCACGGAATAACCTAATGTCTAAAACAATTTCATGCGTTCCGTTAGAGAATTTGCTTATGTGTGAGCTGGAAATGTCGTAAGCATATCCAATATTTAAGTTTTTGGTTATACCCAGCTTAATAAATGCTAAATAGGATTCCTCGCTTCGATAACCTACCCCTAATGCAAGTCTGTTATACAAAGAAGTAGCTAAACTGAAATCGACAGTAGGGCTTACATTTTTTACCTTTTTTATGCAAACAGAAGGTTTAAGTTTGATCTTGTCATTATTAAAATTAAATACATAACCACTAATCAAATACCAGTGGCGTTGTTCCTTTAAATTAAATACATCAATCTCATCATTACCAAACGAAAAGTTATTAGGCGCTATTTTGGGTACCGATAAACCCATATACCAGTTTGAGGCATATACAAAAATACCAGCACCTACCGTAAATGATGAACTTTGCACATTACCTTGCTCCAGTAACATGTCGTCATTATCTGTGGTCCTCAGCTTATTTAAGTTTGTTGAGTAGTGATTTATTCCGGCATCAACACCCATCGATAACCTTATTTTTTCAGAAACTTTAACAGAATAGGCATATTCCATTGTTAGTATGGTATTGCGCAAAGGACCAATTTTATCTTGTATAGCATTAATACCAACGGTTGCATTAAAATATTTAAAAGGATAGCTAAAGGTTAGTGCATTTGATTCGGGAGCACCGGTAAAACCAACCCATTGATGCCTCTTGGTAAACTGCAGGTTTATATAATCGGTACTGCCTATGTATGCAGGATTTATAATAGCCTGGTTAAAGGTGTACTGTGTGTATTGATTTTCTTGTTGTGCCATCAATATCGTTGCCGGTTGCAGGCACATTAATATGAGTATAATTTTTATATATCGCATGTGTTCTCTATCGTGAAATGTAAACAAATCCTTTTATTGGGTCATCTCCGTCTACCAAATACAGCACATAATAGTAGGTGCCATCGGGTAATGGTTTATTATTAGAAGTACCGTCCCATTCATTATTATAACCTTCTGTGCTATATACCTCATGTCCCCATCGGTTGTATACAAAAAGACGATTGGCAGGGAATTTCTCAATGTGTGTGATTTCAAATAAATCATTTTTACCATCTTTATTCGGAGTGATGGCTTGAGGAATAAATATAGCGGCTCTATAAGGTTTAACAATGATGTTAAGTTTACCATCGGTACAATGGTTAGCAGAATCGCATATTTGATAAATAAGAGAGTCTTTTCCTGTGTAGCCAGGATCGGTACTGTAATCTAAATAAATCTTTCCGTCTTCAAGAATGGATACTTCTGCTAATGATTCGGGACCTGAAACAACATAGACCGATTCTTTATGCAAATCGTTATCTGGATCGCTATCATTGGCTGCAACATCAGCAGTAACGTTAAACATTTGGATAACAGTTACTGTATCTGGCTTTGTAATTGGTGCATCATCAAACGATTTTAAAAGTTCAATATAAATTTTGGCCTGGGAACATAGTAGTAAAGAGTCGCAAATCTCGTAACTAAGTATGTCAGGACCAATATAATTTTCTACTGAATAATATGTTAGTATACCGCTTTGGTCATCGTAAGTAAAATTGTTTGAAACATCTGCATTTAATAACTTAAAAGTAGATACATTCAGGTTGTTATCAATGTCGGTATCGTTACTTAGTATAGATATCTCTAAAGGTACATCCTCATAACCCGTTGCATGATCATCCATAGCTACCGGAGGATTATTTTTTTCTATGTCAATATATACCCAGGCAGAAGAAGAAAGTCCATCGGAATCGAATACTTTATATTGTATAGAGTCATTCCCAAAGAAATCAGAATTAGGGCTATAAGTAAAAATACCCTGATCTGGAGTATTGCAATTTCCATGTAAAGGAGTGGCGATAATTTCGATAGTGTTGCTCAGGTTGCCATCTATATCACTATCGTTTTGTATAACATTTAACTTCATTGGTCTTTGCTCAAATCCGGTAAAGGAATCATTAACAGCAGTAGGCGGATCGTTTGCAGGAATTACATTAACAACAATGCTGGCAGTATCACTTAAAAAAGTCATATCACTAACGCTATACAAAAAGCTTGTGGTTCCGTTAAAGTCTTTCTCCGGAGTAAATACAAACTCATCGTTTATTATTGTTATTCTACCGTGATTTACAGAGCCCAAAATGTTTACGCTTGAATTGTCTATATTATTTTCCGGATCGGAGTCATTGTTGGTCATGTTTGACAGGATACCTTGCGTATCTTCAATAATGTTGAAGGTATCAGAAACAGCAACAGGAGGTTCTTCAACTTGCATAACATCAATAATGATCCATGAAGAATCGCTTTCTGAAGGAATTCCATTATCGTTAATAATATACATAACAGAGTCTAAACCTATATAGTTATTATCAGGTGTGTAATTGAATGTTCCATCGGTATTAAGTACTATATCTCCATGTATTGCTTTACTTATAGGATCATTATTTTGCACATTCAAGCCCATTCCTTCGTTATCTATATCGTTAAGTAATATGCTTGTTCCAGCCAGAGTTTCTCTTTCGTTTACATTAAATTTATCTGGCATGGCAACGGGAGGTAGATCATCTACCGAAAGTACTTCAATGTGCACCTTAGCAATAGAACATTCTTTAGGAATGCCGTTATCGCAAACTTGGTATTCGAACACATCATCACCAAAATAATTTGTATTGGGCGTGTAAACGAACGATCCATCGCTGTGTATAGATACATTACCATGTTCAGGATCTACAGATGGGGTAGAGCTATAGATAAGTTGTTGTCCGTCCGGTTCAAAATCGTTAGTAGAAAGATTGCCATAGGCCGCATTATCTTCCTGTATGATAATAGTATCGTTACTGGCAACAGGAGGATAGTTAACTGCATGTACAGTGTCTTTTGCCGTTGCAGAACATTTGTTGTTATCAGTAACTGTGAGCGACACATTAAAAGCTGTTTGTCCGCTATCATCAGTAAATGTATGTTTAGGATTTTGTTTATCAGATGTTGTATTATCTCCAAAATCCCATATCCATGATACCAACTCGAAGTCAGAAGAAGCTTGTTCCTTAAATTCCGCATTTAGTGGATTGTATCCAGAAACAGGTTCAACTGTAAAAGAAGCATCTATATTACTTATTTGAATTGGTATGGATGTGCTATCTATACAGCCTTGCTGATCGATAACCTTTAACTTTGTGGTAAAGGAACCACCCTCACTATAAGTGTAATTTAATGGTGAAACCGAGGATGAATAACCATTGTTAAAATCCCAAAGTTGTTGAACTATTGGATAATCAGATTTACTGTCGTTGGTAAATAAAATGCTTTCGCCCAAACAAGCTTTTTGTTTTGATGCAGTAATAGAGGCATCCAGAGTAGATGCAAATACTGTAATGTATTTCTCTTTTTTTAGGGTAGCACTACAACCTAATGATGTTTTAATATGAAGTTCTACATCATATACTCCCGGACTAAGGTATGTGTACGTAGGATTTTCGCTGTTACTACTTTGGCGAGAGTCACCAAAATCCCAAATAATTTCACTTATTTCCGAAATATCCCCAGAAGCTATAAGAATATTCGAATCAAAAGTAATAGGAGTTCCTTCGCATACATTGGTATTGCTCGCTGTAAAATCTAATTCGGGATAATTATCAACAAAAATTGGATCACCTTCATATTCTAATTTACAACCATCTTTATCTGTAAGGATAATAGAAGGAAAAAAGCTCCTTGATTCATTATAAGTATGTTTAAAGTTAACTTGGTTCTCATATGTATTGGTACCATCACCCACATCCCACGATATATGATTTTCGATATCTGTATTGGTAGAGTATTCAACGGTAAGAGGCACACAACCAGCATTAATATTTGTTGATATTGAACCTACCGGGCCTGTAAGGTGAATGTAATCTTCTTTTACAAACTCACGCTTACATCCACCCTTACTGGTTACTGTAAGTTTAACATCATAATCTCCAGGTAATGAATATAAATATTGCGGATCTTTACTCTGTGAAATGGATCCTTCGCCATCTCCAAAATCCCACTCCCATTTATAAACATCATCAGATGAATGGTCGAAGAATACTGCTGGTAGAGCATTGCGAGCACATCCTAAATCTGTTTTATAGGCCTCAAAATCAACTACTGGGGTAACCGCTTTTATACTTTTTGTGGTGATATCGGAACATCCATGACCGTTAGTAACCTCAAGGCTAATATCATAAATTCCATCATTCTTATAAATGTATTGAGGGTCTTTTTGAGCAGAAGTTCCTCCTTCACCGAATTTCCATGAATAACTTAGGTTTTCCCCTAAGGATATGTTTTGTACATCTAATTCACTATTTGTACAAGCATATTCCCCCGAAATAAAAATAGCCTCGGCCACTGGAACATCAATCTTCAGAGTGTCTGAGTTGGTACATCCATTTTCATCCGTTACAAATAGAATGGTTTCTTGATCTCCAGGGAAACTGTAAGTATGTTGTGCTACCTCTGAAGTTTCGTTTTTTCCAGGTTCGAACAACCAATTACGAGCTACAATATTTGAGTTGGATTGCGATTTATCATTTACTTCGAATGTTTCATTTACACAAATAACATCCTTAGTATATCCAATTTTCGCATCAACATAATTAACGATGATAGCTTTTTCTTTAATAATAGTTTCTCGGCATCCATGAAACTCTTCTACAGTTAGTTTCACATCAAATACTCCGGAAGTTGTATATTCATGAGTAACTTCACCGGTATATGTAGTTTCAGAGGTTCCATCACCAAAATTCCAGTGCCATTTATATAATTCGCCTGTTGTTACTGATTTATCAATAAAAGAAACAGAAAATGGTAAACATCCTTCATTAATTCCTTTAACCTCAAAGTCTGGCTCTGTAACCGACACATGAACGAAATCTGTATCGTAATCTTTACATCCTGTTGAGTGGTTTACAACTGTTTGATATGCTTTATATGGTCCTGTGTTTTCGTATGTATGATAAGTAGGAGTATTTGTAGCATGCTGTCCGTCGCCAAAATTCCAAAATATTTCATCATATTGCTGACTATAGTTGTCGATATAGCATCGTGCAGGGACTTCACAAAGTGGATGTTCAAGATAAAAGAATGCTACAGGTGGTTTTATATATATCTTATCTTCTTTTCGCAAGGAAGCTTTACATCCATAATTATCAAGCATTAACTCAACCGGTTTATATCCGGGAGAAAGAAAGTGGAGATTGTCGATTTTACCAGATTGGTCTATATTGAAAAAATCATCAAGAACCCATTCTTCAGTTTGGTAATTACTGGATAGGTTTGTTAGCTCAATGGGCGATCGGTTACAACTATCAGTTTGACTTACTGTAAAATTTGCTATTGGTTTGTTACCGCAGCGAATATTTATGGTGGAAGTAACCTGGCAGTTTTGTGCGTTAGTATAAGATAACTTTACATTATGTACGCCTTCTTTTGTAAAGGTATGTTTAGGTGCCTGTAAAGAAGATTCTTCTCCATTACCAAAGTCCCAGTGAACATTTTTAAGAGTAGCACCTGTGTTAAACTGAACATCTAATGGGATACACCCCTCTGTTTGACTGGCCATTATGGGTAATCCGCCAGGAGGGTGTAGTTCGAGTTTTTTTGTAAGCGTATCGGGATTTCCCTTACCATAAGAAATAAGATTAACATTAAACTCACCAGAACTATTAAAAGTATGATATACTGTGGTATCTGAATTTGAAGTGTTACCATCACCAAAATCCCATAATACCTTTTCGGACATTTTAGAAGTGTTAGTAAATTTTACTACAAAAGGTGGCTCACAAACATTTTGTTTTTTCATAGTAAAATTAGCAATTGGCGAGGGTAGTATATTAACCTTCTGGGTTCTGTGCAGATTACATCCATTATTCAAAATGGCAGTAATACTTACTTCATAATCTCCAGAATCGGCATAACAATATTTAAACTGTCGTTCATTGGTTTTATAACCATCGCCCAGATCCCACTCCACATAGCTAACGTTTTTGTTGTTAATGCTAAAAGAGATGTTGTCAGTAAGTGCAGGGCCTTCTTGTTTAATGGTAATGTCTAAATCGTCAACAGCTAAAGTAATAGCATCTTCAACTCTTAAAGAATCAACACATTCTCCCATTTTAGCAGAAAGCGAAATATTGTAATGCCCATTCTTTTCAAATGTATAGTCTAACTCAGTATTGGTTGAAACTACTTGATCATTTATTTTCCATTCCCATTGGTTTATGTATACAAAAGGCTCATCAACACCATCAACAGTTGTAGTATTTTTAATTAAAGGAGTATAAGGTAGTTGACAAGGAATATCTCCAGTAATTTTAAAATCAACATTAGGTACTTGACTAACTGTAATAAATTTTGACTTAGAGACTCTGTTGTGACAACCATTTTCATCAATTGTCATTAGAGTTATTTTATAACTTCCGGGTTCGTTAAATGTAAAATTGGGCTCTTTTTCGGATATAGAAACACCATTTATTAACCAAACCCATTTCTCAATTTTACCATTTGCGGGAATTGTTTTGTCTTCAAACTGAACTTGCAGTGGAACGCAGCCTTTTGTTTGGTCACTTGAAAAATCTGGTTTAGGAACATCATGTACTATAATATAATCAGTTTTTTTAGCTGATGTATTACCATTAATTGTAAGTTTAATGGTGTATATACCGGGTTTAGTATAGTTAGCCATAGGATTCTGTAGGGTAGAAATGTTTCCGTTTCCTAAATCCCATTCCCAAGATGTAGCACCTTCCGAATTATCTGTAAATTGCACACTTAATGACTCGCAGCCTTCGGTAATGTTGGCATAAAAATCTGCTTTTTGAGCTAATAAAACAGAGGAAAAGCTTATGAAAAATAGCATTAGGGTATAAAAATACAAACGAGGCTTCGTCTGATTTCTAACAATACTTAATTGTATCATGAATAATCTGTATTGAAACTTGGTTTAAAATTCGGCGCAAAGCTATAAAAATGTGATATAATAAATAATTAAATTTTACTTTTTTATGTTGAATTAGATTCTTTTATGAAATTTGAAAGAATATTATAAGAAGAACTTATTGAGAGGTATTAGAAATTTATTAACTGTTTTTTCTACAGGTAAAAAAATAGGAGCCTTTGTGTAAATAAGATGATATTTTCAATAAAGTAATTTGGAATTGCTAGGAATTAAAACATTGAGATATGAGAACCTAATGGTGTTTGAACATCCAGATGATATTTTAACAGATATTGAAGATTATTTTAATCAATGGGATAAAAGAAGTTAAAACCATCTCCTAGTTCTTACCTCAACGTACTCCTCCTTTGTAAGAAGGAGAATTGATTTTTGTGATGGTTATTTATTGCGTAAGTATTTAGTTGTTTTAAGAAAATAAAAATAACCTCTTAGGAATTAGTTAATGATTTATGCATAGCCATTATCAAATCATTTCGTTTTATCGGTTTGGTAAGAATATAATCAAATCCTGCTTCTTGCATTTTAATAATGTCGTCTTTTAATGCAAATGCAGTTTGTGCTATTATAGGTAAATTATCGCGGACTTCTTTTACTCTTTTAATAACTTCATATCCACTTAGTTTAGGAAGTTTAATGTCAAGTAATACCAAATCAAGCGTTAAATCATTAGTACAGTAATCTAATGCTTGTTGTCCATCTGCAGCCCATAAATATTTTACAGGCAGTTCGTCCAAAATACTTTTTAAGTACTGGTAGTTATAGTCTTCATCTTCAACTATTAATTCTACTTTAACAGATTAAATTTCATTACGTCATATTCGTTTAATAGATTAATAATTAGTATATTAAGTGCGAGAAAAGGCAAAAAAAAGAAGTGCTATGGGTAACGTGGAAATCTTATAAACAAAAATAGAAATTATGGTAAAACACTGCTTGGGGTTAAGACTCGCCTGTGTTCATACCTTTCTAATTATCAGCTTCTTTTCAAGAACAAGACAAAGAATAATTTCAACAAAGCTCAAAAATACGTAGAAGGCATAGTGCTAAGTGAATTAAATAACATAGAGCGTATAAGTGAAACGTTAGATACGAAGTATCATAAGTTGCAGCATTTTATTACAGAATCGAATTGGAGTGCACGTGAGGTTATTGATGAAGTTGCAAGTAATGTAAACTCCATGATGCCTCAGGATACTCTTACTGGCTTACTGATTGATGAAAGTGGATGGGTTAAAAAAGGGACTAAAAGTGTCGGAGTTGGTCACCAATACTGTGGAAATGTTGGTAAGACAGCAAATTCTCAAGTAGCTGTTTTTGGATGTCTTTGCAATAAAAAATATGCATCCCTAGTTGATACAAGACTCTACCTTCCAAAATCATGGACAACAGATGAAGAACGATGTGAAGAAGCTGGCATACCGCTAGAAGAGCGTGAATTTAAAACCAAACCGGAACTTGCTTTGGATATAATTACGCATCAATTAGCACAAGGAGTTTCTTTTGATTACATTGGTGCAGATGGTCTTTATGGAAATGATATAGCATTTGCACGGGGCATTGATAATCTTGGCCAAATATACATGCTTGATATTCACTCATCTCAACATGTTTATCTTGAAAAGCCTGAATTATATTTACCGGAGAGAAAAAGTTCTAAAGGCCCAGCGCCAAAAAAGTTAAAAGCCAGCACATCTTCTATTGCCGTAAAGGACTACATTGAAACCCTGGGGCCAAAGGATTGGCAATTGATAAAAATCAGGCATTCAGCTAAGGGTATGCTCAAAGGAAGCTTTCATTTTACCAAAGTATATATTTGGGATAAAAACATTAACTCCGTTGAACAGCGCTTATTAGTGATTTCAAAGCGCCAAACCAAGAATGGAGAAGAGGTTAAATATTCATTTACCAATGCTTCTTTGGTTCAGTATACAGAAAAAGTAATTGCTCAAATGCAGGCACAACGCTTCTTTATAGAACATAATTTTAAAGAGCAGAAACAAATACTTGGTATGGATCAATTTCAAACCAGAAAATGGCTCTCGTGGTATCATCAAGCTGCTTTAAATATGATGGTTGGAAGTTTTATGATGAAGGAAAAGCTATTGCTAAAAGAGGATGTTCCCTTATTGTCTGCCCGAGATATAATGGATTTCTTAGTCTTCAAATTCTATAAAGAAATGACAGAAGAAAGAATGTTTGATAAAATTATGGAACGGCATCGAAAAAGGCAAATGGATATAAATTACTGTTATTCAAAACAAAAAAAGTGTTAAAGTAGAATTAATATGTGCTTGTCTTTAAGGTTGCTATCGTTATATATTTTACTCTCGGTTAATTTACTCTCGGCTGAGTCAACACTTTCCGCTTTAATAGGTATCCAAAAAGAGAATTCAGAACCTTTACCCAGCTCCGAATTAATGGATATATCACCTCCCAATAATTTAGCTAATTGTTTGGATATGGTAAGGCCAAGCCCTACTCCTCCATATAAAGTGCTAATGTCTTCCTCTATTTTATTAAACCTTTCGAAAATTTTATCCTGATTTTCTGTGCTTATTCCAATGCCTGTATCCTTAACAGAGAAAACTAGTTTAGTTTGTTCGCTTATATATACTTTTAACGTTATTGATCCCTCTTTAGTAAATTTATTAGCATTGGTTAACAGGTTAGAAATAACTTGTCTACATCGTTGATAATCGGTAGAAACAACAATATCTTGTTCAGGGGGGATATAAGTATATTTAATATTCTTTTTACTAATATAGTATTCCTGTAGAAAAGTTTGATTAACCTCATCAAGTAAGCTATTTAATTTAAACTTAGTAGGCTTAACCGAAACCTGGTTTGAGTCTATCTTTGAAAAATCAAGAATATCGTCGATTAGATTCAAAAGTGAGGAACCGCTTTTATTTATAATATTAACAAAGTGGATACGTTCATCGGAGGTAAGTTCATCATTTTCTAAAAGACTCGAAAAACCAATTATCGAGTTCATTGGTGTTCTAATTTCGTGACTCATATTAGCCAAAAAAGCTGATTTAAGCCTATCGGATTCTTCAGCTTTATTCTTAGCTTTTTCAAACTCTTTTGTGCGTTCATGTACAAGGCTTTCAAGATTTTGTTTATGATTTTCAAGTTCTATATTTTGATCATAAAGCATATCTTTTTGTGCTTCAATTTCCTCTTTCGATTCTTCCAGTATGGTGTTCGTTTCCATTAAAGAGGTAGTTCGCTCTCTAACAACTTCTTCTAATACTAACTTTTGATTCCTAATAGTATTTATTCTATGAAAGTAATACGATATGGTTAATCCAACTATTAAAAGTAATAGCCCAATGCGAAAAACTACAGTTTGATAAAAGGCTGGAGTAATAGTTATTTTAAGCGATTTACCTTCTGTATTCCAAACGTTGCTATTGTTAGAAGCAATAACTTTTAGTGTATACACTCCTGGATCTAAATTAGTATAAGTAGCACTTCTGTGTTTGTATGTTGTGTACATAAAGTCTTTATCGTATCCTTTCAGTTTATACGCGTACTTATTTTTATCCTGAGAATTAAAATGAAGGGCAGAGAATTCAAAAGTTAGGACTTTATCTTTTCGATGATATAGTTTTATTTCGTTTGTATACTCAATAGGTTTTTGTAAGATAATTCTATCGTTAACTTCTTTATTAGGAATAACTTCAATGTTGTTAATTTTAAGTTTTGTAAATGCAATTTGGGGTTTGTTTGTATCGGTATAAATGCTATCAGGATGAAATACATTAAAACCTTTAATACCTCCTATCATAATATGCCCCGTGCTGACATTGTTATAGTGTGCTCCTTCGACAAATTCGTTATGTTGCAATCCATCATCTTCGAAGTAAGAGTTTATTTCATTAATCTCTCTGTTAAAATGAGCTAATCCATTTGCTGTTGTTATCCAGAAATCTTGGTTTTTATCTTTTATTAATCCCATCACAATGTTGCTTGGGAGACCATCTTCTGTTGTAAAAATATCAATTTTGCCACGTTTAATATCAATCTTGTTTAACCCACTTAATGTAGAAGCCCAAAAGGTATTTTGGTTCTCTTGAAATACTTGAAAGGCTCCTGAATTAGATAAGCCATTTTGAGTGTCATAACGTTTAGCAATTTTTTCTGAATCCAGATTAAAAACAACTATTCCTCCATATTCGGCCGAAATCCATAATTGTCCTCTATGATCAATCAGCACATGACGGATATTATCCATTTCGAATAAGTTTTTAGAGAAATACTTAAATTGTTTACTTTGTTTGTTAAATTTAATAAGGTTATCCCAATTCGAAATCCATAAGTTATTGTTGTCGTCTTCTGTTATATGATATATTCTGGCATGTTTTGAACTTGAATCTTCATCAAATACTGGATAATTTGTGAAATTATTTCTATCCGAATTTAACTTGCTTAAAAATCCTCTTAAACCTACCCAGATATTATCCTCACTATCGTTAAATACATATCTAACATTGTTGTTGGGTAAACTTTTTTTATTTTCGGGAGTGTTTTTAAAATGAAATTGAATATTGCTGTCTTTATTATATTTTATTAATCCATTATCATTAGTCCCAATCCAATATGTCCCGTTTTTATCCATTAACAGGCTTCTTACATATAAACTTTGTAATTTAAAATTTTTTAAAGTAGTGATATTGTAATTGACAAAGTTTGTTTTGTGCGGGGATAATTTAAAAATACCAACATTTGATTTGCCAATCCAAATAACTCCAGTTTGATCTTCACAAACAGCAATTTCAGAATCGATACCTTTAAAGTCGATTTCACTTAAACGGAAGATTCGGTTAGTTTTGGTGATATATATGTAAGCACCATTATTCATGGTACCTATTATATAGTTTCCTTGCAAAGTCTTAGTAAATCTCATCCTATCTATGGTACAGGTAATATTATAGATACCATTAATTAAATCTTTAATGTGGTGATATATTTTAACTTGCGATATGTAGTCAGGTGGCATATCCGATACAATAAATTTATCATCGGGTGTCATATAAAATCCAATTAAGGTATCAGTGGTTCCCCATAAAGTAGAGTTATTATCCATGTAAAGTTCCCATATATCATTATATGGTAAAGAGGAAGTGTCGGAAGGTAAGTTAATAAAGTGAGTAAATTCTTCTTTTGTAGGGTCAAATTTTATTAAGCCTTCGTTTTTTGTTGTAAGCCATAATATGTTATTAGGAGCTACAAGTATATCCATAATTCGAGAAACAGGTATACTATTCGGATCATCAGGGATATTTCGATAAACTTTAAAATTGTATCCATCATAGCGGTTTAGGCCATCCATTGTACCAATCCAAAGAAATCCATTATTATCTTGAGCAATTGAGTATATCTTTAAACTAGATAAGCCTTCTTTAGTTGTTACTAAATCATAAGTATATTTATTTCTTTGAGCATGTAAGCAATCTATCGTTAAAATGCAAAGGCATAATAATAATGTTAATTGATGCTGTATTTTACTACGATATTTCACTTGCCCAAAAATTAATCTACCCTAATTCAATTACTCGTAATAAATCTGTTATCTAATATTGTGTTAAAGTCTTTGCAGTAATAATTCCATATAATTTAAGAAAAAAAAAGGTCTTTTTGTTAGAAACTGTTTAAATTTTGTTTTTGTGATTTATTTTGAGAGAATTAAGTTCTCAGATGAGCCAAAATTGATGCGAATAGCATCGCTATTTAAAGAAATTTTGCAGAAATATGAGGGCTTAAGTCGCCAAAATAAACCGAAGGATAAAACTTAAACAGTTTCTTATAATATTATACGAAATATAAAATGTTATTAGTGAGTGCATATAAGCTATTGATATAATTATTTGATTACATCTAATTTCTAAAGAATTAAACCTGCTTTATGCAATAGAATTAGGGAAATACGATGAAAGCATTATTTTCAATGGAGTAATTTAATTTTGAGATTTCACTCATATGGTTAACCTACCTATATAGTATTCCGATAAAAAGTAACTCCATTTGGAGGTTTGAGCTTAATGAAACGTTTTGTTGATTCAATTGACATAAGAGAATACCTGTTTACCTTGGAACTACTCAGCAAGGGTGGTATTATTAACTTTGAGTAAACAAATTTCTAAGGCAGAATTATAAAAAAACATCAAGATGATAAAACGAGAAACACCTTGCTCACGTTTGGACAAGGTATTTGTTGTTAATAACCTTTATTTTCGAAAAGGTTACGGGAATATGCTATTTTGTGTAGTAAATGGAAATAGTCAATTTATTTAAGGTTAACAGAAGCAACATTTAACTTAACGGTATAACTTAATTTAGTTCCAAAATCAAAGAAACTATAGTTGTTAGGTGTACGAAGGAACTTTTTGTCACCCCACTCTTGTATATCTTCATGATTAACCGATTTTCTTACTTTAGTTATCGTACTAATTGGGATATTCTTTACCGACCGTTTTTTGTGGATTGATAGTGTGTTATGAGATATAATAACTTTCATGCTTTTTTAGCAGTAATTAATAAATTCTCTGGGAGAACAACCAGGCAAAAAGTTAATTGAGAAAATTGAAACACTAGTTGGATCAAATTACTATGGAAACATGTTTCTGCATCATTATCACACCCGTAATTTAGTTAGTTACCAGAAGCATATTTTGTACATTAAAGTGGACAATACAATGCATGTACTTTCTGCCCATGATATAGCAACGAATTACGAAAATTAGATTTTAAAAATGATTCATAATGACAACCATATATAACGAATCTAAAAGTGTTGAGCATGATGTGAATTAAGCTGGTTAATGTAAAAGATAAATCCCCAATATTAGGTATTAGATACTTGAATAATTCACAATATTTTTGTGTTTCTAAACGAAATTCAAGAATGGAAAAGCATCAGCACGAAAAGAAAACCCTTTGGGTAGTTTTATTAACAGCTATTACAATGGTAGTTGAAATTATTTTTGGAATTACAACAAATTCTATGGCATTATTAGCTGATGGTATTCACATGGGCTCACATGTTTTAGCCATTGGCCTAAGTTGGTTAACCTATGTTATTATTCGAAGGATTTCAAAGAGTAAAAGGTTTAATGGAAACTCAAATAAAATACTTTCTCTATCAGGTTATAGTAGTGGACTAATGCTCCTAATATTTGCTGTTGTTATTGTGGTAGAGGCTGTTGGGCGATTCTTTAGTCCGTCAGACATTGTATATAAAGAAGCAATTTTAGTTGCAATAATTGGATTGGTGGTGAATATTGCAAGTGCTTTTTTACTTCATCATGATCATGCGAATTCTGACCATAATATTAAGGCTGCTTATTTACATGTAATTGCGGATGCTGTAACTAGCTTATCTGCTATATTGGGTCTAGTGGTTGCCATGGTTTGGGATATACCATTTATTGATACAATTGCTGCTATACTAAGCTCTTTAGTTATTATAAAATGGTCGATTGGATTGTTAAAGGATTCTGGTTTGGTTCTATTGGATATTGAAAAGGAGCATAAAGGTAATAGCCACGGACTTGGCCATCATCATTAATGGTTATTAAGAATTACTGTAAGCTTAAATGTTATTCTGAACAGTAGTATGATATTCAGCTAAATACATTCTTAAAATGATCATGCTTCTATGTGGTTATTTGTATTTAGACTAAATACAAATACCAATTTTTAGGGATTACATAACTCATATCATCACTATAATTTTGCACAGTGAATTTTAAATAAACTTAAAAGCAATATAAATGATGAAGAGAATTTTACTTTTTTCGATGATAGTGTTGGGAGGCTTAATAGCCTATTCTCAAAGTGCAGATACTACAGCAAGCTTGTACACAAATTCTGCCGATAATCTTTTATTAAAAGATAGCAAATTAGTAGTTGGTGGTTATGGAGAGGTTCACTTCAATCAAAAACTAGATGGTTCGACTTATAACAATGGTAAACTTGATGTACATAGAGTTGTAATGCTATTTGGATACAACTTTACGAATAAAACAAAATTCATAACCGAATTAGAGTTTGAACATGTTAAAGAGGTTTATGTAGAGCAAGCCTTTTTACAGCATAAATTAAACAACTACTTTAACTTTCGAGGAGGTTTAATGCTTGTACCAATGGGTATCATTAATGAATATCACGAACCAACAACCTTTAACGGTGTTGAAAGACCTTTAATTGATAAATATATTTCACCAACAACATGGCGTGAAATCGGTTTCGGTATTACAGGAAATATTTTACCAGCTTCAATCAAGTATCAAGCCTATGTGATGAATGGATTTAACGGATACGATGGTTCAGCTAATTTAAGCGGTAAAAATGGATTACGTAAAGGTCGTCAAAAAGGAGCTGAATCTTTCAGTAGTTCTCCAAACTTTACTGGAAAATTGGAGTATTATGGTATTAGAGGTTTAAATATTGGTTTATCGGGATATTTTGGAAAAACACAAAGTACATTATATGATGGCATTGAAAAAAATGATGGTGCCACAGTTACAATGGCTGATTCTTCTGTAGTGGGGGTATCAATGGTTGGATTAGATGCTCGTTATAATTTTGGTGGTCTTCAACTACGTGGTCAGCTTTACTATTCTAGCCTATCAAATTCTAAGCAATATAATTTATTTACAGCCGATGCTGATGGAACTCTAAATGATGTTGGAAGCTCATTGATTGGTTATTATGTAGAGGTAGGATATAACGTTCTTCGTCCTTTAAAATCAAAAATGCAATTAGTACCATTCGTACGGTATGAATTTTTAAATACGCATAATTCAGTAGAAAGTAACATTAGTAAAAACTTAATGTACGAAAAAACGGCAATAACTTCAGGTCTTACTCTAGTATTAACACAAGGTGCAGTTGTAAAAGCAGATGTTCAATTAGTTAAAGATGCTGCTACAAATAAATATGAAAAAACTTTCAATGCAGGAATTGGAGTCATGTTTTAATGTAAGATTTTATGAATTTTAAATCAGGAACATTATTATTTATTGGGCTATTGAGTTTGTGCTTTACTATTGCCCAGACTGGTGTGAATTATAAGAATAAAGCATTAATCAAAGCTTTACAAAAAGCCGGAGTTTCTGATTTGTCTGCAATTGAAGAAATAGTAGTTCCAGACTCAGTAATTTCATCAAACCAAATTAAAGGTAAATACTTCCTGATTAAAGAAAGTAACGAAAAACAGTATGAATATGTTTATGTTGGAAGAGTGAATAGTTGTCGAGCAGGTGGCTGTTCAATCTCTAATGATTTATCCAAAGATGGAGCTTCAGAATATTTCGACTATTATATTCTTTTTGATAAAAACAAAACGGTTCAGGCTGTTAAGGTATTCAATTACCAAGCCACGCATGGACAGGAAATTACTGCTAAAGGTTGGTTGAAACAATTTGTTGGTCATGATGGTTCAGAATCATTACAAGTAGATAAGAATATTGATGCAATTTCAGGAGCAACAATTTCTGTATATGCAATTACTTATGATGTTGAAGTAAAAACGGATATATTAAAGCAAATCTAATTTGGATTACTATTGAAATAAAAAAAACTCCCGGCTGAAATAAATCAACAGAAGGTAGTATTACTAGATAGTAAATAACTGCAAAGAGATATGCAGAGGACTCACAAGTTGAAGAAAGGCAGAGCATTTTTGGGATAGAAGTTTGACTGGGAGGTACAAACTTCAAGTTTGTTTGCCCTTTCTTAAAGTATTTAAAAGTTATTGCTGAAGAAAAGGGTTGTTGTGGTATACCGGATGAACTGACAAGTAGATACCCAAGAATTGGAAGGTGTGAGAGGCGTACTGGCGTTCATAAAAAAATCAGTTGTCTATTTGATTAGAACATCATGCTTATTCAAATTCGCTATCTTCAATCGTTGCATAATATAATCCATCGTCATAATTCCATGATGAATTATCTAAATAGTCTTTTGTTGAAATTAATGTATCATTTTTAGTAACAGTAAACTTATCTAATTCATTAGCTACGTCTTCAAAATGTGGTCCTTTCGAACTTTCTAATCCATGGTCAGTAACAAATAGTATTTGGGTTTCATTTGCTGAAATTGAATATGTTGAGTCAATTCGAAATGTTTTCACTTTAATTTTCACTTCTGAATTTGTATCATTAGTAACTTTATATGTGTAATCATATATATAATCACAAGAAATTAAGGAACATATACATATTATTAGGATAAGTCTAAGTTTATTTATTTTCATATTTAAAACTTTTGTTTCTTAACGAATCGTTGGTAATACCAATTTTGATGTTCGTCCTATGCCATTAAATAATAAAATATACGGAACTATACAATTAAATTGTTAATCCGAGTGCTATTGTAATTTCATTTAGAGGTTTATATTCCTTAAATATTTCGGTGTAATAACCACATTTTATAAAAAATCCATAGTTCTCTTTTATTTTCCTGTCAAGACGTAATTTGGATGATAGTGTTGAATTGTTGGTTGTTAGGTAATTATAAGTTGGAGCTACTAAAAATTCATTAGCACCTTCAAAAGCTAAATTTGATTTTTGTAACTCTTTTGATATATTTTGACGATATGAGGTGTTAATTTTTAAACTGATTTGCGATTTTTTAATTGATTGACTAATGCCGACTTTTATTGAATAGATTAAGTTATTGAAACGTTGGAATGCTAAAGGATTTAAGTGTTCTTCATCCAAGCCAGAGTAATCTACCTGAATTGATTGGTAGTGTTGAAATTTATTTAGCTGAGAATGAGAAAGCCATGCAATTTTTGCATTGTATTGTGTTTGTTTATACTTAGGGAGGCGGTGTAGGAAGTTACCGCCAAGCATTATATACTCATATTCCCAACCCTTCTTTTTTCTATAATCGCCTTTGAGCATTATTTTATGTGTTAGATTTGATGAATTCCAACTATAACCAATTTCGCTTTCAATTCGATTGGTCTGGAGTTTATTAATAGTTTTATATTCTTTACTATTATCTAATTTGCAACTGTAATGTCCACTTTTTAGATTTATTACAACACCTTTTTCATTTATAGGAAAAAGTTGCATTGATAATTCAAGACCTGTCAGCTCATAAAAATTAGAGATTTCGAATTTCACTTCTGAGAAAAAGGCGTGATTTAAACCAAAACCTAATAGATATAAATGCTTATGAGTTCCAGATACTCTGAAGTTACTGATGGTGGAGTTTTGCTTGTAACTTAGATAATTAACATTTAATCCCACGTTCTTGCTTTTTCCTATAGCAAAAGATGAACCTATGCCCAAATTTAATTCAGAAACAGTATTATATGGTCTTGGATCAATTTGTCCATACAATGTTGCAGCTCTGTAAGTTCCACATACACCGATAATTGTTTTATTAAGTTGTACGGCATATCCACCTTTAAAGTAATAAGTTTCGTGTTTCTGCTTAGCCTTAACTGTATCACCCATATTGTACGGAGCAATTAAATCGTAATCCATAATGTTATTCCAGATAACATTAAAGTTTATTCCATAATTGTAATAGGCTTGTCCGTACCAAATTATATTATTCTTTTTAACTATTGAATTGGCGTTGAATTTTAAAAGCTCTTGTTGATCTCCATTAACAGGGTTTTGTAGTTTGGCAGTTTTAGAATTTGAATAGTTTAGTGATGCTTCGGTGAAATTCTTAACTGGGTAATGATACATCATGGCTGGATTATCCCATTGAATATTCCATAAGTTATGAATATTGTACTGGAAATCTGATCTATTCCCATTGGTTAATTGAGCTTTGGTTGTATGAGGTAATAAAAAAAACAGAGTCAAAATAAATTTGAAATAATAACGGAGCATTTCTGTTTATTATTTGATAAAACCAAAATGACATTACTGTTGAGAAAACATCTACAACAGAAATGCCATTAAACTATAATTATTTATTTTTTATTACTCCTGGAGTTGGTATAGAAGTAGCAATAAAGTCAGAAGTTGAATTATTGGTATCTAATAATACAGGAGTGCCATCAGAGTTTATATGAGATATCTTTCGTGTAACACTACGACCATATTGCTCACCGTTGCTATCACCACAGTGCGTCCAGCCCATATCTAATGCTGGGGAAAGTACTTTCCAAGTATAAGAGGATGGAGCACTTAACTCTACAGCATCAATTATTTTATCGTTTGCCACCACATAACAATTAGTACTCATTTCTCTTTCTAAACCATTAAAGCTAAAAGTGTACTTAAATGTTTTAGCATTTTGGGTAATAAAATCTTCGTTTGTTTTATTCATCTTAAAAAGAATAAATGAGTTATATCCACGGTTATGTAAACTCCAAGTAGTTTTCGAACCACTGCATACTTTATTTAGGTTAGGTACTTCTACAATATCAATATCTTGATCACCTTCATCGTACCATTCAAAGTCAGCCCGGGAAAGATCAAATGATGTATTAAACTCTTCTTTATGATTTTTAGCAATATCAACAAGCATAATGGATTCACCAGGCTGAACAGGGTGATCGGTACCATTACCGGGAATAACAAAAACTGTTTGTACTAACGTTTCTGATTCACGATTGTCAGGTCTTAAATCTTTGTTTCGACGCGCCCAAGTTGTTTTTAAAGCACATTCTCCAAAGGCTAATCCATCAGCATATAGTACCTCATCACTATTGTTGTAAATCTCAATATAACTAGCTCGTTTGTAAAGATTTCCTTCAGCATCGTTATTCCATCCATAGAAAAACTCAGAAAATACAAAACCTTTTTGCTGATCGACTATGTATAAATCAATTATAGCTGATCCATTACCTCCTATGCATACCACATTGTCTTTTATACCACGAATTTCCTTTTCAACCATCTCTATTGTTTCTTTTTCAACCCACGTATCATTTTCCAGCACTCGTTCTTTTTTTACTGATTCGTAGCTTATGGTTGCTTTTACTTCGATGTTGTAGGTTCCATCAATAACTTGAGGAGATGCCATCTCTAAAGAAAGCATTGGGAATTCCTCGGTTACCAAAGAATTTGTGTTTGTAAAAGTAATAGTACCATTCTTTAGGGTACTTTTTTCAATATTAGGAGCATTAAGTTCCAATGATACATTGGAGGTGTGGATTATATCCTCCTCCTCACATGCGTTAAATAACAATATCCCCATAAACAAGGTGATAATAAAAATATGTCTCTTCATTTCTTAGTATTTAAATATTTAAGTTAATTTCCATTCCAAACCATGGGATGCGTTTTCTCTTGCGCACTAAACCTGTTGTTTCGGTATAATCAGGTAAGTGAGTTAGTAAGCTGTTGACATAAAAAGCCATTTTTAAATGCTTACTAATTTCTTTGCTAACTTTTAAGTTTAATGATAAATCAATTGCTTCTTTACGCATATCAAACATATTATCCGACAGAGGACGGTACATATGTCTTAAGACTGAATTATCCTTATCTTTAATCGAATAATTATGTGTATTGCCTTGCTTATCAAGATAATGGAGGGGTAAGTTTGAATATTTGTTGAATTGCCACTTAGTGTACCAGATAGATTGTATTAAAGATGAGAATATCAGACCAAGGGATTCAACCTTAGTGTCGAAACGTAAGTTTGTATTAAACTGCTCATAAGTTCTACCATGTTTCCAATTATAATAAGGGAGATAGGGATAATCTTTACCATCAATAATAACATCAATAGTCTTGTACATCGCAATACTCTTATCATACCTCGTCTTAAACCAAGCTCCATTAATTGATATGTTTGACAAAATGGGTTTGATGTATCCACAATTAATCACATACTCAATACCTTGCTTTATTATTTCTCCTCCATTATCCCAAGTTTCAGATGTCTCAAACTTCTCTTTTATTTCGTAATCAAACATATCCAATGGTGGGGGCTCTGTTAAATTATGGTGATCAACCGATGTTTCTTGATAGTCAGTGTATTTTAAAATATGGTAATCGTTCGAAGTTGTAAAACCAGAGTACATTTTTTCATAAAAAGCAGTAAAATCCATTTCAATTTGCCCATAATTTAAACCGAACCCATATTCAATTTTCTTATTTAGTGCTGGTTCTAATTTAAAATTGGTTGAGTTAATTTTATATGTAATAAAATTTAACCGTTCAATATCTTTATTGTTAGAACCATAGTTAAGTTGCATAATGTCAAAATAAAATGGTGGTGGATATAAATGCATTAACGCGGGGAATTTATTTAACAATCCGTACCCTGCTTTAAGGTTAAAGGTTAAATCCTGAGAAAAGACTTGAATCTTTGGCAGTGTCCATTTGAAGTTAAAGCGCGGATCAAAATAAATTTTACTACTCATCGTATATTCAGATGATAGGTTTAATGCCTTTGTGGCTCTGATACCTACCATCATATCTAATTCGTGTTGTTTAAATTTAAAGTTAAAATTGTCTTCGGTAAATATTACCAGTTTTTGAAGAGATGGAATTGAATTGGGTTTAACTATTTGCATACGTAAAGTATACATTGGTCGTAAAGGATCAAATTTATCTCCCTTTCCAAAATTTTTATTATACCTCCAATCTCCGCCAACACTTATTTTATGATTGATACCTAAAAGAGGAATGCTTAAGTTCCCTAAAATTTGTGCATTAAAAAATGTTGGTTGATTATCACTTGTGAGCATCGCTATATATGAAGTGGGCAGGTAAACTCCATCATGAATACCAGTCTGGTCAGTATCTAGGGGAATAGCAAGACTTCCAGTTTTTATCCTTTGAATATCTTTTTTATCAGTAGTATAAGATCCTGATAGACGGAATGTAACATTATCAAGTATAGTAATTGAGTATGGGGTGAGTTGATAATCAGAATTTATACTTACCTTACCGTATTGGGCTTCATATTTGTTAGTTACAGGTTTATCAATTTGTGGATCAATTTTTTCATCATCAAATGCACCTGTATAATCAATCCTTAAATTGAATTGCCTTGAGTTAGTAATCTCATTCTTATATCTAATTGATGATGAAAGTCTAGAAAAAGTATTTTTTATATCTCTTGGATCAGAAGCATAGTTAGCATATTGTACAGAAGCGGTTAAGTGTTGATGTTCCTTTAGTTTAAATCCTTTATTTAAAGCAAATTGTTTAATTTTAGGAGATGCTTTAAACCTTGCATAAAGAGGAGAATGTTTAATATACCTTTTGATATTAACAACACCAGATGATAGATCACCATATTGCGCAGATGGGATACCTCTAATAATCTCTACTTTTTCAATGTCATCAGTCGGGATTAAGCGCATATCAATCCCTTTGCCTGCAGTATTGCGTTCATGAATAGATAGCTTTGTTAATGATGAAATGGTATTAATGTTATTGACATTACCATCATTAGATTGCGGCATACCATCAATTATAAATGCAGTACCCAAAGAAGACATGTAATTACTTTTATTAGAATTTTTAGCCTCGCGAATAGTAATTAACTGCATATTCGTAAGGTCATTATCTATAGAAATGCCTCCGGGTAATAATTCCAGTATGTCGGTAAAACTGCTTGGTTGTAAGTGTTTTAAAGCATCTTTTTGAATGATGGAAGCTGTCTCTAAACCCTTTTTTTCTATTGCAATAACCGATACTTCTGCAATGGTTATTTTTTTAGCATTTAGGATTATGTTGCTCTCAATGTTACTGGGCAGGTTTACTGTCAATGATTCATATCCAATACACGAGATTTGAACGAATACCGAGTCGGTAGTAATTCCAGATAAAGAAAAAGAACCATTAATATCAGAAACGGTCCCTTTACTAATTTCTTTGGCATAAATATTTGCAAAGGGTACAGCCTTCTTGTCCTGATTTAGAATATAGCCATACACACTATTTTGAGCATAAACTATAATGTTTAAGCACAACAGAGTTGCGCTTAAATATCCCTTTCTTCTCATTCAGATATTTATTAAGGCCACGAAGGTACAATATGTTTTTATTGTTAACAATAATTATGTATGATGAAAATGTTAATAAAGAATAGTGTTAATGTGCCTTTGTTTAGGATTAGAAAAGGACTACATACATAAGAATAAAAGATAAATAAGTTAAAATAATTTAATAGCCTAATTTTAAGGTATAGCTAATCATTATCTATGAGGATAAAATATTAAGATTTTTAATACGCAAATAGAACATGTTTTATAGCTTGAAGATACCAAGAGAGATTTTATAATAATAGATGCAAACTATATTACTTATCTCAAAGCTGTAATTTGAGATTTCAACTTACTTTTCTTTGTTGAATGAGGAAGTATAATACTAATCTTCCAATGATTTCAGCTTTTGATAAATAACAGAATAATCGTTATTTATTAAAGTGTTTTGAATTATAACATTATCAGGTACTTTTATTACGGCCATAGTAAAATTCCATATGGCTTTAATACCAGCATCACACACTTTATGCACAATGTCTTGTGCAACTTGAGGAGGTGTGGTTAATATTGCTATATCTATATTTTCGCTTTCAATTGTATTTTCGAGTTGGTTTAGGGGATGAATTTTAACTCCAGAAACCTCTGTGCCAAACAAGTGACTATCAATGTCAAAACCTGCTATTATATTAAGACCAGATGTTTTAAAGTTATCGTATTTTATTAATGCCATCCCAAGGTTTCCTACTCCAATAATTACAGCCTTGTTTTCGTGATTGTAGCCCAATGTGTCATTTAACATTTCAATCAACGCTTCAACTTTATGTATTTCAATAAAGCCAAGCGATTCATCTAAGAGCTCCAGGTCGCAAAGAATTTCTTTAACAGGGATATTAGTAAGGTTAGATAAATATTGATTAGAGACAAAATGTTCTCCTCTATCTTTCAATAGCTTAAGTGTATAGAATATTCTATTGAAATTCCTTAATATTTTTTTTGGTATTTTCTTCTGGTTCAAAATAGATATATTTCAACAATGCTAAATGCAAATGTATTCTATTAAGCTTAATTTTAAAATTAACAATCAACATTTTTTAACAAATTTATTAGAAACTGTTTAAATTTTGTTTTTGTGAGTTATTTTGAGAGAATTAAGTTCTCAGATGAGCCAAAATTGATGCGAATAGCATCGCTATTTAAAGAAATTTTCCAGAAATATGAGGGCTTAAGTCGCCAAAATAAACCGAAGGATAAAACTTAAACAGTTTCTTAATATAAAAATAATTCTAGATTTCAATTATCATGATTGCATTTAAGTTGTAGTAAGTAACTTGTTAACAATGGATAACTTGTTAAAGAAAAAGCCTAACGTACTTCAATTTTATATTTTTTCATTTTTTGATACATAGTATTTCTTCCAATACCTAGCTTTTGAGCAGTTTTAGAAACATTGTTGTTCATGATTTTTAGGGTATCTCGTATAAGTTTGTTTTCCATTTCGGCAATGGTTACAAGTTTATTATTAGTTGTTATATCCACGTTTTCTTGTGGTATTTCGCTTTCATTTAGTTCAATGTCACCATCAAAAATTACTGCTTTTTCAATAGTATTTTCAAGTTCCCTAACATTTCCAGGCCAGCTATAATTAAGTAAGCGTCTCATATTGTCTTTTGATATCTCAGGAATAGGGATATTTAATGAGTTTGATTTTTGTTTTAAAAAATACTGGATTAATAGAGGGATGTCTGATTTTCTTTCTCTTAGTGAAGGAAGTCGCAAAGGTATAACACTCAGTCTATAGTATAAGTCAGCTCTAAAGTTACCTTTCTTAATCTCTTCTTCTAGGTTTTTGTTAGTTGCTGCAATAACTCTAACATCAACAGATATTTGTTTTTCGCCACCAACTCTAATAATTGATTTTTCCTGGATAGCTCGAAGCAATTTAGTCTGCATCTCCATTGGCATTTCTCCAATTTCATCTAAAAAAAGAGTGCCTTTGTTAGCTAGTTCAAATTTACCCGCTTTACCCTCTTTTTTGGCACCTGTAAATGCTCCTCCTTCATATCCAAAAAGTTCACTTTCGATTAAAGTTGGGGATATGGCTCCACAATTTATTACAATAAATCCATTATTGCATCTCTCAATGCATTCGTTATGAATGGCTTGGGCAAACACTTCTTTACCTGTGCCACTTTCGCCTGTTAATAGCACAGTTGAGGGATTGTTGGCTACCTTCTTTATATATTTAATAGCGTTTTTTATTTCTTTACTCTTACCTATAATATTGTCAACTTTATATCTCGCATTGTTATCTGAGTATTTATTTATAAGTTTCATCATTCCGCTGAATAACCTAAAAGTAACACCAACACCAAGAATTTTATTGTTATCGGATAGTATCGGATAAGCTGAAAATACATACTTTTCTTTAACAGTATCGAGGTTAAAAGAGAGTTCTTCAAAATTTACTTTTTTATAATTTAGAACCTCCTTTTTAACTTCTTTGTACTTGGGAAGTAGGTCATAAATCGATTTCTGAATTAAATCCCGTCTTCGAATGTTGATAGACCTGCAAGCGGTGTCGTTCATCCATTGTATTTCATCTTGAAGGTCTATTGCAATAAGTCCAAATGATAGATTATTCATAATACTAAATGAAAACTGGTGTGCTTCATAAAGCTGACGTTCTATGGTGCTGGTTTCTAATTTATGTTCAATATTTTTAGCAGTACTTTGAATTAACGATAAAGTGTGAGGGTGAATATATTGCTCGTTTGCAATTAAAATTAAAGTTCCTATTGGTTTTCTTTCCAAATTAAATATAGGAGCAATAGAGAAGTTATAATTTTTTTCATTAACAATCTTGGTACATTGAAAAGCTTCTCTTGATTTTAATGATTTGATTATGGTGTCATATATTGGGACATTAGAGTTAATGGAATATTTCGATTGTGAATTTTCTGCCAAATTGTTTTTTAGAGTATCATTATTTCCATTATGGATTAGTAAACTTGCCTCATTGCTGGTAAGTAAAATAGCTACATCACCAATAATTCCGGGCAGATTTAAAATGTGATGTATATAAGGACTTGCGACTTTTACAAGCTCATCATTTTTACCCTTATTTAATTCTTGTAAGTACATCTGAATATTAATTAGTGACCTAAATTAGTACAAAGATAATCGAAATGTTCTATAATAGGACATATTCACTTCTTGTGTTTTTATTAAATCTAAATAAGTACTATTCATATGTCAGTCTATTAGTGTGTTATGAGAAATGGCATGTGGATTGAAAACAGGTGAGTAAACCGAGATTAAAATTTATAATCATGATAGAAACTAAAAACAACAAATCTAAGGTCAACACCAATACCCAGGAAAAGGTAGCAGAAGTGAACAACAATGAATTGTTGGACAAGCTTGAAGAAAAGATACAGCAGGTAAAAAAAGCTCAAAAAATTTATTCAACATTTCCGCAAGAGAAGGTTGATGAAATATTTAGAAGGGCTGCATTTGTTGCTGCGAGTAAACGCATTCCGTTAGCTAAGATGACTGTAAAGGAAACAGGAATGGGACTAATAGAAGACAAGGTTATAAAAAATCATTTTGCTTCGGAATACATTTATAACAAATATAAGGATGTTCAAACCTGCGGTATTCTTGAGGAGGATGCTACCAATGGAATAAGAAAGATAGCTGAACCAGTAGGAGTAATTGCCGGTGTTGTACCAACAACAAATCCTACTTCAACTGCTATATTTAAGGCATTAATAAGCTTAAAAACAAGAAATGGAATCATCTTTTCACCACATCCACGAGCAAAAGGTAGTACTATTGAAGCTGCAAAAATTGTACTCGAAGCAGCTGTTGAAGCGGGTGCACCTGAAGGTATCATAAGTTGGATTGAAGAGCCTAGTGTTATGCTTTCGCAATATTTGATGACACATAATGATATAGACCTGATTTTGGCAACAGGAGGGCCTGGCATGGTTAAAGCTGCTTATTCATCAGGCACACCAGCTATTGGTGTTGGAGCAGGAAATACTCCGGCAGTAATTGACGAAACTGCAGATATTAAAATGGCGGTTAACTCTATTCTAATGAGTAAAACCTTTGACAATGGTATGATATGCGCTTCGGAGCAATCAGTTGTTGCAGTAGGTAAGGTATATGAAGAAGTAAAAAAGGGACTTGCTGATAATGGAGCTTATGTTTTATCAAAACAGGAAAAAGAAAAGGTTGGGCAAACGATAATCCAAAAAGAGCATTTAAATCCTGAAATTGTTGGGCAATCGGCATATAAAATAGCAAAATTGGCTGGGGTTGATGTACCTAAAGAAACAAAGGTTTTGGTTGGAGAAGCTCAAAATATTGGAAAAGAAGAACCTTTTACCTATGAAAAACTTTCGCCAGTATTAGCTCTTTATAAGGCTGATGATTTTAATGAAGCCACAGGTAAAGCTGTTGAATTAGTTGCATTTGGTGGTATTGGGCATACATCTGTATTGTATACTGCTCCCACAAATCAGGATAGAATTAAAGAATTTAGTTTTTTAATGAAAACAGGTCGTGTTTTGGTAAATATGCCTGCAGCACAAGGAGCCATTGGAGATGTTTACAACTTTAGACTAGAACCTTCATTAACCTTAGGTTGCGGGACATGGGGAGGAAACTCAATAAGTGAAAACGTAGGTGTTAAACATTTAATGAATATTAAAACCAGTGCTGAAAAAAGAGAAAATATGCTTTGGCTACAATTACCTCCTAAAATATATTTTAAAACCGGTTGTTTACCTCTTGCATTAAATGATATTGCAGATAAACAAAGAGCTTTTATTGTAACTGATAAATCTTTGTATGAATTAGGTTATACAGAAAAAGTAACCAATCAGTTAAATAATTTAGGTATAGATTTCAGGATCTTTTCTGATGTAGAACCAGATCCAACTCTTGCAACAGTTAAGAGAGGTCTTGATGTAATGACTGGTTTTCAGCCCGATGTAATTATTGCACTGGGAGGTGGTTCTCCAATGGATGCTTCAAAAATTATGTGGTTAATGTATGAGCATCCAGATGCTGAATTTGAAGGTCTTGCCCTGCGCTTTATGGATATTAAAAAGAGGATTTATAAGTTCCCTAAACTTGGAGTGAAGGCACAGTTGGTAGCCATTCCAACTACATCAGGAACGGGAGCTGAAGTTACACCTTTTGCTGTGATTACTGATGAAAAAACAGGGATAAAGTATCCGATTGCAGACTATGAACTAACTCCAAACATGGCTATTGTTGATCCGGAACTGGTGATGAACATGCCTAAAGTACTGACTGCATACTCAGGAGTTGATGTATTAACCCACGGATTAGAGTCTATGGCTTCTATTTTTGCTACCGAGTTTACAACGCCTTATTCATTAGAATCAATCAAATTGATTTTTGATTACTTACCGGCAGCATATAAAGAAGGTGCATCTAATCCCGAAGCTAGAGAAAAAGTTCACTATGCCTCAACTATTGCAGGTTTAGCTTTTGCTAATGGCTTTTTAGGAATCTGTCACTCTCTTGCGCATAAATTGGGAGCTAAGTTTGATATTCCACACGGTTTGGCTAACGCACTATTGATCGAAGAAGTTGTAAGGTTTAATGCTACTGATTGTCCACGTAAACAAGCGTCGTTACCTCAATACAAGTATCCAAATGCAATAGAGAGATATGCAAGAGTGGCTGAATTCGCAGGTTTTAAAGGAAAAACCAATGAAGAAAGCTTAGAGAATCTTATTGCAAAGATTAAGGAGTTAAAGGCTGCTTTAGATATTCCAATGTCGATTAAAGAATACGGGGTAAATGAGAAAGATTTTCATGCTGCATTGGAAGAATTGAGTGAAAATGCATTCGATGACCAGTGTACCGGAGCAAATCCAAGGTATCCTTCTATCGAAGAGATGAAAGAAATCTATATCAAATCCTATGAAGGAAAGTAGTAAAGAGTTCAAAAAGTAATAAAGTCGAAAGTTAAAAGTAGACCAAAATAAGATATTGGTATTAGGTTCTGAGCCTCTGAATATTTTTTATATCAGGGGCTTTTTTAGTTTAAAAGGATAGCTTAATCTGATAAACAATAGTTTGTTATTTTTATAAGGATCTCAATTCTATAGATATACCATTAGTGGGTTTTAAGTACCTACCAATGATATCTCTTAATTCCTTTTCGGTATTTAATATCGAAGGAATCTTAATAATGAATACTACAAATATTATTTAAGCAATTAGACCAAATATCCAGCCAAAGAACAAAATAAATTGCCGTTGTATTGAAAAGCGTTTAAAATACTTTCTTACAAAATACACAATTCCAAATCCCAAAATGGCAAATAAAAATCGGAATGATATGTCAGATATCACTTCCATTAAAACTATACTCATATATTGTCTCGAAGTCTTTCATGAAATTGGTGCCAAAGTTGACTGGATGAAGCGTATGAAGATTTAATGAGTAAACCTTTCCAAACTCCACAGAGCCAAAGTCTTTATTTTGTATTATTTTTTCATTTTAATGCTTAATCAAAGATTTGGTGGTGTTTGATTATCTAATGCAACTATTTTTTTAAGAGACTTAATGATTAGATATAGTGTAATATAGAATGTTATTCCTTCTTTTTTATATATTTTCTCAATCCATATTTACCTTCTAAAAACATTATATTTTCAGATACATTAACTTTAACACTGTCTTCTCTCATCATATAAGTAAGAATCATAATGCATTCTCCATTTTTATAAACAAGTTCAGGAACGGGTTGACACGATTCATGTGTTCTTAATAATGGATTATTCTTAAAAATGGAATATTCTTCATAAGACCCAAATCCATTGGATTTAAAGTTTAATTCTAATAATCTTACTTCATCTGACTTTGATACTGATATTAACGAGTAATCGAGATACTCTTTTGTAAGATACCCAGTGTCTTGTAATACTTGAATTCGTTTAATTCCACTACTACTAAAACTTATTAAGGAATCTTTATAGTATCCTTGATGAAGTTTTCCCTTATATTTCCATTTACCTGACAGTTTTGAAGAATAATACCGAATTGAATCTGATTTTTGATAATCTTGTCCTGTTAAAGACTTACTGCAAAAGTAAATAGTAAACATTAGTATTGTGAAGTATTTCATTATGAGTGTGTTTTGGGTTTTTAAATGCTCTACAGCGGTTGGTAAAAGATCACTGGTGGATTTTTAAGCAAATTTCTAGTCCGACATGAAATCAAGCACAAAGCTGCCCGACTAAAACCCCGCTGATCAACCGTTGGTTTTATGCTTTATTGTGCTTTGGTTTTTATTATTAAGGTTGGAGGATCTTTAATCGCATTTTTAACTACCAAGTCAACAGAATCAACTGTTATCCCTTTTCTTTTACAGTAGTCACTTTCTAACCAATCCTCAATTAGTTTTGCACCTTTACTAGCATTGCAAGACATACAGCAAAGAGCAATGTTATCTGAGCTATTTATTCTAATGTCATTGACAATATGCTCCCATGAAGGTTTATCTTTTTTGAACCACCTTTTTTTGAGAATTCTACACCGCAATAAATGCATTTTAAATCACGCTCTTTAACAGCATCTTCAACGTCTTTTGGTATTCCCCACCTATTTGCCATGCTGATTTAGATTTATTCTCCAATTAAGAAGATTTAGTCTTCAAGAACTTCTTTTCCTGAAAGCCTCCATTCTATAACTATCTTATTCTTATCTTTTTGTTCTATTATTTGTCCTTTATTAATTAATATCCCATGAAACTCCTTGGGAACTTTTTTATTAGATTCTTTTGGAACGTATTTAATTCCTAAAACATAGTGAGAGAAATATCCAAACTCGCACAAATAGTAATCGTTACTAATCGTTTTTAAGAATTTCTCTAATATCTCATTTCTAGTCTTTTCTCCAATTGCAGAGTCAAATGGAGTCCAATAATGGTTTTGTATATCTCTCTGAATTTCTTCAGAAAGACATATCCAATCTTCAAAATTATATTCTTTGTAATGTGGTTTCATAAAATAAGCACAACGATGGCTACATGAGTTGGGGTGCATTTGCGGGTTGCGTCTCTGTCAACCAGCACTAGCAAAGTGTGGAAAATATATATACCAAAATCATGCTGTGGCACCCTTATTTATTGTAGCGTGTTGTGCGCTGTAAATTATTCGTTAATTTCAAAATCCTGTAACTCTCTAATTTCTTCAAAGAAATCAGCATAACCAACAGGATTATGTAAATTATCTAGAATTGTCACATTCTTTTTCTGAGTTACTCGCTTGACTAGGCCTATTGAGTTTATATAATCATATATTTTTGTCGATGTTATATTTTCACCATTTGCATATTTATATAAATACTCAATTACATAACAATTGTAATCTTTATTATTGATAGTAATAATTTCTTGACCAACAACACGTTTTTCTAATTTTGAATGACCATTCGATATGGTTAGTTCCCATTCTGCGTCAATAGTTAAAGGATATTTTATAATTGTTACTTCATAATTAATTAAAGATGATGATTTAAGGTTTTTAATTTTATTATTAGAAATCTTCATGTATTCATCCATACTGTCTGTTAGAAATAATTGCATCCAGTGATATTCCCCTTCATGACCAGAATAAACTTGTTTTAGTCCTTCTTGATCATTATAAGGGTATGTATATACAGTTACCCGACCGTTTTGAGTATTAATACTAGACTTTACCTGAAATTTTGTTTTATCGTTTTCTATTATTGTATCTGTAATTTCAACAAATAATTCATTCTGAAAATATGACTGATTAAACTCTCTGAAATCATTACCATTTATATCTCTCACATTTATAAAATTCTGATTTATTTTATATGTCCAGAAATTCCCTATTTTTAATGGGAAAATAAATTCTTCAGGATTATTATCTTCATCATCTTTTTTACAGCTATATCCCAACAGAATAATACTTGTAATTAATAATATTTTCTTCATATTTCTTTATTGCTCACAACAACTCCATAGTTGTTAATAGACAAATGTCTAGTGTAAGACTTTGATAATCTTTATTTTCTTTCTGCTTTCAAAAAAAGAACTTTTTACTGTCACGTTAACTAAAAAATACTTCCTGTTATTTCTAAAACTCAATATTGCAAAATCATTCTAAATATCCCAAGCTATTTTTATGTATAATAGTTTACTAAATCTAGCTTTTTATGATAAGGTGATAAAACAAAAAAAGCGTAACAACTCAGGTATATAAGACAACATAATTATATTGCCTCCTAGAAATGGGCTTTTGCCTTAATTTACAAGGAAGAGCATAGTGTTTCAAAAACATTATAATCCCTTTTAATCCAGGTATCAATAACAGAACGTATCGTTGCAAATATATCTGCCCCGTTTTCAGACCTAAACCCACCAGACACCTTTTGCTTTACTTTAATGTTGCGTATTGCCCTTTCCGACCCATTGTTGTCAAAAGGCACCTCATGGAAAAACAAAAAGGTAAATACGCTGTTTTTCCATTTGACCATTCTTTTATGAAAGGCAATTAGTTTCTTGAGTTTTATTTTGGGTGGCGAATCCAATAATTTTTGAAACTCCCGTAATATTTCGTCTCGCATTTTTATGGGTTGCGAATATTGATATTGGGGCAAGTCCCTTTTGAGGTTAATGGCTTTTAGGAAAAGCTCTTTTAATTGAACAGGCCAACTGTTATTTGTCACTTCAATAAAAGCGTTAAGTTCACGGAGTAAGTGGGCCAGGCACAATTGGTGCCTGTGGGCATCTGTTTTTAACTGTGCGCTCAAAGAATCCGACACCAACACCGCATTGGGAAACCCTTTGGGAAATTCATTTTCAATCGCTGCAAATCCTCTTGTTGGAGAAACTGTAATAAAAGTTTCTGTTGCAGTTTGCCACGTCCATGTCCAATACTTGTCGCTTTTTACATTTGTCCCTGTTTCATCGCTACCTACAACTTTTGAGTTCGCTATATCTTCTTTTATGTTCTCATAAATTGGATACAACCTATCTGCCACCCTGTTGAGCATATTAAAAACGGTACCTTCACTAATTGATATATTGCTGATGCATTTTAACAATTCCGGAATCCTTTGGTATGGAATGTATTGACGAGTATTCAGATAACTGACAAAAGAAGTTAGGTTGCTCCCATATTGGATCGGGGCATTTACTCCAGAAGGGAAATCTTCGGTTGACACATGCCCACACTTGCACTGTACCTGATAAAGCTGATGCTCTGTAACGGTTGCTTTTATGGGTGGGATATCTACTACTTGTCGTTTAGAATGCAACACATATTCTCCTGGATTATGCACCTTTCCGCAAGCAGGACATATGTTTGATGGTTTGTGCGCGATGATATTATCTGGGTTTGAGACTTGTTTTAACGTCTGTCCTTTATGCCCAGGCTGTCCGCCTGGCTTTTTACCGCTGCTTTTCCTCAAACTTTTTTGTTTGGGAACCTTCCCTAAATCCTGCGAAGGTGGTCGTGAGCTATTGCGGCTATTTTGCTGATTCATAAGCTGACGATTTTCTTCCTTCAGGTCTTTTATGTCATCCCGTAACAGTTGCATTTCTTTTTCTATCCTATTACTGAATTCTACAAAAATATTGATGATATCTTCTTTTTCTAAAGGCTCTAATGTCTCTCGCTTTATCATGACACAAATATCAGATAACGAACCTTAAGCATGAAAACACAAAGCCTTTTGTTACAAACACTACCTATATACTTATCAACAATTTATCCAACAAATTTATGTTTTTAAAATCCAGATCACGAGAATGAAATATTTGCTGGGATTTTATTATACAAAACCAAATATCACAAAGAAAACAAGTTAGTTATTTTGTAATTTTGCTTGCTGAGTAGTAACAAAAAAGCTCCCTCATTTCTGAAGAAGCTTTCTTTGTTGGTACTCGAGGCGGGACTTGAACCCGTTTGTGTACTAAACTCCTTTTAAATCCGTTACACCTTCGTAAAAGTGTTAGGTAACCGAATCAGAAACCTTTTCATGGTCGAACCTGTGTTAATTGATTAACATAACTGCGCCCGAAACCAGGCAAAGACAACTGAGGACTTACTCGATTACCCGAGGACTTTGCTAACTTCGTTTTAATATCATCTAACTCTCTTTTCGCATTAAGATTCTCTCTCTCCAATCTCTGAATCTTTTCCTGCATTTCGTTCATATTTCCAGTAAGCAGCCATAAAACTTCTGTTTCAGAAAATAATTGCAGACAAATAATAATTACATCGTAAGATGGATTGTTTCTGCCCGTAATAATTTTTGATACAGAAACATCATGTAAGCCTGCTTTTTCTGCAAACTTCTTAACAGTCTTGTATTCAGACTGTTTGATTAATTGTTTTAATCGTTGTCCAAATGTTTCCATGCCAAATAGCTAATTTTATTTACAAAATATTTGGAAATAATTACCCAAACGGCTAATATTGTAATGTTAATAACAAGCCGGTTGGTTATTTATTTCATCACAAATATAGCCAAAAGGTTTGTTTTTCCAAAAAACAGCGCTCAACGAATGGTCAAATTTGCGCATTTTGGACAAAGGTTAAGTGTTTGAAAATAAACGCACATGAACGATCAATGAACGATCAATGAACGAGGAATAACGGAGATTTATAATGAAACTAAGAGGATTTAAAAGAGCACAAGAGTTAATAAATAGGTTAGTGCAGAACGATAGGTTCTTACAATACCTTTCTCTTGTAGCTCTTTTATTGTCAATCCTTAGCCTAATTTACCAAATCCAAAGATGAAAGTAGTAACAGAAATAAAAGTAGCAATAAGGGAAGCCCAAAAAGTCCAGTACTTTGTAATAATAGTTCTGTTTTCTTCTTTCTCTATATTACGCAAATATATGGGAAGTCCATCTTTTAAAGCTATTGCCCCTTTTTGTGTTAATGCGGTATATCGTGAATTACCATATTCATCATTAAGATGTATGGTTCTAATCAATTTGAAATCATCTTTCAAACAGGCTGTAACGAAATGGATTTCACGAATGATGTTCATTTTATTTTCTCCTGCGTTACATAATTGGTCATCAAATAAAGTATCAAATTCGGTTTCAGGAGAAATATTACCATTTGATTTTATGTACTCTAAGATAAAAGAAGCCTTTTCTAATTGTGAATCAGTAAACATAATTATATGTTTTTTAGTTGAAATAAACCGTACCATAATGAAGGTGCAACTCAGGTGCGGTCTTTTGTACCAACAAATATATAAAATGTTAAATAGAAGTGGTAACCGAATTAGTGACCTAAAGAAGCGAAAAATTACGCCATTTTCGGTTATAAGTGTTGAAATGATTCGCACCTAGGTAACGATCTAGGTGCGATTAACCGAAATGTTATACGATATAGTTTTTCATTTAGTATGATTTGGGAAGGTAGAGTACACCGTGGGATTTGGGAGGCTCACGGTGCTTTACTAACCAACAACAAATTGTTTTAGTATGGGTTCGATTCCCTACTGTTGCCAATTATGAAAAACACACTAAGGTATAGATAATGAACGCACATGATACGGTCAATGAACCGTCAATGAACGTAAAATATTTGCTTTTCAACTTAGAAAACTAGGGTGCAAGTGTAAATTATGAGAAAGAAGTGGTGTTCATTCTTTACGAACTATAGCGTAATCCTGAAATAATCAAGCTTTCTGCGCAAATACGCAAATGATTGACTATTTCAGATAGGTATTTTATAAGACCCCAAGCAAGGAGCGGAGGCATGATTCTCTAATGAGTTTCTGCCTCCATTCCCCAAGATATATATTAAATAATATAAATCGGGTAGAATGAACAAGAGACGGTTCATCAAATTTGCAAATCTGCCCGATTTAAAAAATTAGTGATGGCTATTGATTCCCAAAATCAAGAAAAATGAGAATAGAAAAAGGCTTTTTGCGTACTGCCGATTTTTACTGGGCAGATTATACCAAATTATGGAGCAATTTCATAGCCCAATACAACGACCAAGATAATGCACGTAGCGCCGAAAATTTAAAAGCCGGCCACATGAACCTGTATTATCGCATGGTTAAAATAGCAGCATTAAAGATTCGTAAGCAAAATAAGGATTTTGCAAAAGAACCTATGCTAGCAATAATAAATAGCCAACAATGGTTTCCAGTGGTGGCTAGAAAACAATACTTCGCAAAGATTTTAGGCACGGCCAAGGATAGCATTAAACGATACTTTAAGAGACTTGAAGAGGCAGGAGTAATAACTACCCGACCAAGTGATTTTAAGCGCTTGATCGGGCGTAATCCACGCATGAATGAGTTCTTAATAAATCCTGATTTTTTGTTAATATATGACTACACCCAACCCGAATATGTACCACTCTCTCCATATCTTGACGAAACGGAAAAACAAGGCTTTCAGAAGGGGAAAAGTGCAATTTGCACAGGTGTATCTAGTATCAGTACTTTTCCAGATTCATTAAGAAATGAAATAAGGGATGTGCATAACTCAGAATTAAAAGGTGTCTCCCATACGGTCGACGAACAACAAAACGATTACCAAAACGAACCTATACTTGATGCCACCCCTAAGCAAGTAGCCCCCAGAGGAAATACCGCAAAAAAACACAAAAACTTAGACCCTAAACATCAAAAGACCACACAAAAACAGGATTACTACGCGGAGAATCTGCAAAATCCAGGGAAATTCGTTGCGATGTATTCCGAGGCGGAACGAAAACTATCAAAATTGCGCAGAGCTTTGGCCATAGACCTGTATATTTTTATGATTCAGTGGCTCTTTGCCGATAAGGAAATATTTGAAGAACAACAAGAAGAGGCTATCCGAATATTAGAAACGGTTTATTTCTCAACAGTAACAGATCAGGAGCATGGTGACTGGATGTTAGACCGTTTCAAGTGGCGAGTGATGGCTGCAAAACGGTATATCAAACGGCACAACTTTAATTTTAGCAACTGGTATCCCGTACGTTACCTAAATCCTAAAGCAAAATTCGGTTTTGTCTTTACCAAACCTTGGTTGCTCAAGTCAGAAAAAGAAAATCCAGAGAGGAAAAGGAAACGACTCAAGGCATACAAGGATATTGCTAACGCAGATATTCTCAAAAAAGCAGTCAAAAACTACAAAGCAAGTCCAACACCGTCCAATTTTATACGGAAAACACACGAATTGGAGACGCAACATCCCCACTTATTAGAGGAATTTGTAAATAGGATACAAGTTCTTGAAGTGGCATAAGTCATTAATAATCACCTTGAAATAAGATATGAAAATGGAAACGAAACAAAAAAAGAAATTGTGGTGTCCACAAAAAAGCCTGGTAAAGCTTGTATTACGTGACCAACACAACAGGCTTTTACTACCCACTTATTCACTTTTCCACCGTGAAAAAAAGTATAAATACAACCTGAATGCAATAGTAGGTGATATGAAAGCCAGGCTAATTGATAAGGAAGGCACACAAAACATCAAAACTGCCTTTTTTTACGACAACCAAAAGAAAAACTGTAATAACAACGAAGATTTATTGTTGAAAATAGAAAATGGGCCACAGTCAGCACCAAAGAGCACAAGCAAGATAAAGGCAATTGTTTATGATCTGGAAGGATTTTCCTATCAGGATGAATCTACACCAATGGATGAACAGGGTACAACACTAAAAGAAGTTATTATTGAGCGCATGTTAGTGCGAATATGCAAAGATCAGCTAAAAAACAGGTACAGAACTGCCAATTTCTATGATATCGCAAAGGATGAATTATTAACCAAACACAATCCATTCAAAGGATATTATAAATAAAAAAGGAAAGCGATTTCGACCCCACTTTCCTTTGATTATTCACATTCATAAATCACCTCAATTATGAAAATGCAAACGTTGAGCTACAAATGTAGCGATTTTTTCTACGACTTGTTTGATGGTAAGTCAAGTGTTTACAAGAAACACACTAGAGTATCAAATTGGTTAATCGGCATTGGTCTGATTACAATCGTAGTTGGAAGTACATTTTATCATTTATTCATTAATTAAACATTAAGCTATTTATGGAAAAATTGAGTGAAGCAGAACTTGCAGAAAAGAACCAAGATTTAGAGGTTTATTTTGTAGGACAGGCTTTAACAGGCTTGTTAAGCTCCAATGCAAATTTGGCTATTTCAGAAGGTGATCTAGCGAAGAAAGCAATTAAAATCGGTAAAACTTTGGCTAACCATTACTCCCCCGTAGAGACGGTAACAGAGGAGTAAGGTTGCTAAATTTTGTACCAATCAATCAATCAGAGGTGTCGGGACATTTCCCGGCACTTTATCAATTGAGTACATCTATTCCCAAAATCAGGCGGCAAGATAAACCATAAATGAATGAATGTCAAGATGGATAAAAAGAAAACTACATATTACTATGATGAAAGTACCGAAGCTCTTATCGAAAAAGGTAAGCAGGCCTTCTTAAAAAAGAATTGGCAAGTAACTACTATCAAGCTTTATGGCTTTATAGATATGTGCATTAAAGAGGCCGTTGAAACATTACCACAGGCTATTAACAAACTTACACAGGACAAAAACAACCTAATTAAAAAGAACTTACAACTTCAAAAGGAGATAGAATCTGTTACTATGCTATTAAAGCAGATTCAGCGCAATAACAGCGAAAAAAAGTTCTTGAAGAAGCGGTTCAGGACTATCTAAACAAGCAATAATATGGAACATACATTCGCAGTTACAGAAGAGTTATTAAATGATACCATTGTACAAAACTATTGAATAATTAATTAAAGTAGGAATGACGTCATTTCGTTTAACCTGGAGAAAAGATCTCAAAGCCGACAGCTGTAAAATGACGTTATAAATGATTATCCTATTCTTCACTTAAACCTTAAAAGAAATTGGTTCGTGATGATTCTACTTTTAATTAAGAAGGAAGAATACAGAGAGATAAAAGATGCGTGGTTTCGGATATTTGAGAATAATTTAATCAAAATCAAAGGTAGGTATTATAATCCAAAGGATGTTGTTATTTGCTTTTCTAATGGTTACAAACGTAATAGACCTCAAATGATGGTGCAATGTGAAGGTTTGTCAAAGAAATCTGGAAAAACTGCATGGGGAGCAAAGAAATATAAAATATACTTAACATTAAAGCTGGGTGATATACTATCTATTAAAAACATTAATCAATTAAAACTTACAAAAGATGAACAAAGAAACATTAAAAAAGTCGCTTGAAAATTCAGAATTTATTAGTGACCCTGAAACAATGGAAGCTCTATTGATTGAAGCCGATACTCATTTAAAATCTGCTTTTCCAGGTAAGCAGGTTTCTCCACAAGCTATAGTTGGAATGGCACAATTAATATTATTTTATGAAGATGGAGCAGCTATGGAGGAAGATACTGAAACATGAGAATAAAAATAACGCCCAATATGGGCGTTATAATTTAAGTCATTGGTATTTACAAAAATGCAATGTTTAAAGAAAAAAAATAATGCGAGGAGAACTTTTAAAGATAAACATCTAATCCATCTTGGTATTTCTTTCGATTTTAACAGGTACTGCTTTAAAGTTCAATATGAAATTATTTTAAATTAAAGCTAAACATAAAAGACAAGAGTTATCTTCAAATTTTAAGACTATTCTAATTAATTTACGATTTTTTTATTTAAAAATATGGAAATTATCGACATCGCTTATTTTTTGTCCATTACAATTCCAAGCTTCCACTTGGTAGCCATATACTCCAGGTCTAAGTTTTTTCGGATCGTAAATTGGCACAACTCCATCATTATCTAAATAATTCATCCCTGACTGATAAATTAATTTACCTGATCTTGCTTCAAATATTTTTACTCTATATCTTCGAACTGAAGTTTGAGACATTGGTAAATAATCATTTTTTCCATCACCATTAGGTGAAGCTACATTACCAACAATTATGCATGGTGCAGCATCGCATTTTCGAGGTGCAAAATTTTCAACAATACGATTATCAATATATATAGATAAATCTTTTTCATTATTATCAAAAGTTATGTTCCTTTCTAGCAATATATGATCTCCAGAACTTATACTTAATGTATTTGGAGAGACTACATTTTCATCTAAATCAATATGTACGCTCCTTGAAGCTTTTATACTTTTATTATGCATAAAATCCATTTCATTTCGAATAACAAGTGATCTAGGCACGTAACAAGGTTTGCAATCACCTCCACAATCTACACCTTGTTCATATTTATCCCTATCTTGCATGCAATTGTGACAGTGTTCTGGAGTAAAGTTTTCGTAAGTTTTTTTATCTGCAAAATAAAAATAATTTGGATCTATGTGTTTTTGAATTTTAGGATACAACCTTTCAAAATTACCTCCAATAAGAATTTTATCATTCCCACCACAATTTCCAGGAGATTTATCACAAGTAGAACTCCAACCTATTAAATCTTTATTTTTATTAAATATTGGTCCTCCAGACATACCACTTTCTCCAATGCCAATATCAAAAAATAATTGTAAATGTTCATCTGCAATACCTAATTCTATTTCATCATCATCAATGCATATTTTCATTACATCACCTTGGGGATGTCCAAAGGTGGCAACGCCAGGTGGGGAATTAACTGAAATATTCGATTTCCAGCCAGGAAATAACACGCCATATTGAGAAAAAATCTTCATATTTCTATTAAATTGTAAAAGTATATAGTCATTACTAGGGTCAAAATTTGGATTTTGTGGGGTTAAGTATTCACCTTTATCAATAATATTTATATCACCTAAAAGCCGTCTTCCTTTTATTTTTTTTTCAGATTCACATATGTCATTTTTATAATCAATATACAACCTTCTTGTATATGAGCTTTTACTTAATTTAGTTAAATCTATTATTGAATTATCAAATCTTTTCATTTGAAAATTATGCAGGGCACTTAATAAAAAAGGTCTATCTTTTGATTTGTAATCATTTCCTTTGTTAATAAAATAACCAGAAGCATGTTTTATATTTTCATAACTAGCATCTAAATAATCATATTCATAAAATAGATATAAATAAAAAACAGAACTAGACATTTCTCTCCAATGAGGTATTAACCAGTCTGGATCGTTACAATATATATCATTTTTACAATTCTTATTTTTTATAGTAGTCCCGTGAACGCCATTTTTTAAACTAAGATTTTTATCGTTTTTTTGAAACCTATCTGCAAAACGATACATCCATCTTTTTATTTTAAAATCATAATTGCTTTTAAATTCCTTGGGTTCGAAATATTCAATATATAATTCCTGATTATCTGAATCTAAATATTTTTGACGCATTAAATTAACCTCATAACAACCATGTGTGTAATGATGAAACTGATCATAATTTTCTTCATAAAAAAAATAAGAAAGTTGCGCACTTTTAGGTATATCTAATGAATCTATATCAAGCCCAATTGCTAAACTTTTGCCTGTTAATGTAACTGCTTTAAAAAGCCATACCGTACCTGTATCTAATTCAAATTTATGAGATAATTGTTTAAACCACATATCTTTATCGAATTCTTTACCATAACCTGAAGGAGAGCTATCTACAAATGGATTAATTTTAGTGGTAACTTTTAACAAAGAATCATTGTTAAATGATTTGGTAGTATAACTTGGTTCAAGTTCTTTTGGCTTAATAATGTCTTTATATTTTGGATTTAGTGATAAAGGTTTTATATCTAAATCCTCTGGATCTGTTTCTTGTGCATAAGAAGCTAAAGCAACCAATAAACACAAAAAAATATGTATTATTCTATTTATCATTTTTCAATACTTTAAAAAGTTATAAATGAGATATGGAAAATAAGGTTTCATTTATGATAAGATTGTTTTTGAATCAATAAGTATGTGACCAACCTACTATTTTGAAATCAAATTTTTTAATTGGTTTTTTGGGTTCAAAATATTCAATATATAAATTTTTACAATTATAGCATGAACGAAGATTTGGGTGTTTTTTAAAATTAGTATGCTCACAACCATGTGTATTATAACCAAAATAACCATACTTATTGTAATAGAAATATGAAAGTTGAGATTTTTTAGGTAATCTTTTTAAATCAATTTTTATACTTACTCTTTTAGATGTAATTGTTGAAGCTTTAAAAAGCCATACAGTCCCAGTATCTAATTCAAATTTATATGAAGATTTTTTAAACCATTTATCATTTTCAAATTTTATACCAATTCCAAAATGATGCCCCCAGTGGTTGATTTCTTGATGTCTAAGGTTTATAGAATCCATTTTAGGAGTTGATTTAATTATAAAATGAGGCACTAATTCTTTTGGTTTAATAATAGATTCATATTTTGGTATAAGTGAAATTGGCAATAAACATATATCTTCAAAATCAGTATTACTTTGTACATAGAAATCTAAAGTAACCAACAAATACAAAAAAATATGTATTATCTTATTTACCATATCTCAAGATGTTAAATAATTAATTACTCAGTAACAATCATTTTCTTAGTGTCAATTTCAATACCATCAACAAGTAAGCTATACAAATACATTCCTGGATCTAATTCATTAGCCAAAACTTTTACATGACCTTCACCAAACTTATCTATGTTTTTTACCATAATTTGTTTTCCATTAAGGTCATAGATAGTAATTATAGCTTTGCTTGAGGTTTCTTTAACGAAATAACCAATTAAGGTTTCGTTATTAAAAGGATTAGGTTGATTAGCATACAATTTAGATTTATTACGTTGTTCAATCAAGTTATCTCCTTGTGAAGTAATAATATTAGCTTGCGCTTCTAATTGCTCAATGTATTCTTGTTGTGTAGTTACTTTTCCATCGAGTTCCTTAATTGCTTCAACCACATATGGCAATATACCCATATAACTAATAGATTTGTGACCTAAAGTATCGTCAGTGTCAACAAGATCAGGTAATACGGTTTCTAATTGTTGGGCAATAAAACCATAATCGTGTTTCTTTTCTTCACCACTTTTTAAATTATTTTCATCATCTTTCCAGTAATAAGATACGCCATTGATATTTAATACTTTATCTAAAGCATTATCAATTCTATTAATGTCTGTTTTATACCTTTCATCAGATACTTTTTTAAAATCACCTGCTTTTACAGTGTTATACCTTCTTTTTTCAGTATCATAAAATGTTACTTGATTAGTTGTACTCCACCAGCGAGGATCTGAAGGGCTAAAATCAAATTTGTAATAGCGACCTTCCCATCCTCCTAAAGTTAACCTTGCCCCATATATATACACTTTATGGTGGGTAAATGGGGCCATTTTCGTCCCTATTGAAACACAGCCATCTGAAAATAATTTAATCTGTGAATAAGAAAATTGTACTGAAAGAAGCACTAATGCTAAAATAATTGCTCTTTTAATCATTTTATTGGTTTTTAAAAGTTTATTACCTTAAAATTATGGTGCTCATTGAAAGAAAAGATAAATGTAATGTTAGTTATATAATAAATTATTAGGTTAAAAATAAATAAAATAAAATAATCTTAATATATTGATATGTAGTGTTTAAAGAATAAATGTATTTTATGAAAAAATTATATATATTAAATTAAAATTGTATGTTGATTGGATAGACAATGAAACTTCATTAGAAATTTATGTTAGAAGTTATTCTCAATTAATAATAGGCATAAAAATGCATAAATTTTATACACTTCATAGCCTATTTTAGAGTATTAACGTTGACATTCCTTTGCGGGTAATCATAATGCGCATAGAATTTCTTTAACTCAGGAATTGTGAGCATTCCGCGTTTATTAATTCCAATTGCACTGCACCATTTTGATATGGTATATGCTGAAATTCCATATTCTATAGCTAATTCCTTTTTTGTCTTTGGTAAAAGGGAAACCGTTACATCTGATTGCATATAGCTGGTAATAGTGAAACTGTTCAACTTATTTAGATACGCAACCAATCAAATCAATCGTTCCAAAATTACAATAATATTTCAACCAATAATCTCAAAATAAGCGAGAATATACAAGAATTTGCGAGTTTTCATTGAATAACACCAAACCACCATTTAACACCATACTAAGTTTGAGTCATGAATAAATCATTGCTCATAACTGGTTTGGTAGTAGGTAGTATTATTGCCTACAGATATTTAACACAAAGAGTGTTACCCAAAGCAGAGCAATTTCTAAAAGATCATATTTCGGTTGCAATAAGCGGATTCAGGGTGCATAAGATAAGTTGGGGAGGCATTGAGTTGCGTTTAACCGCAGATTTTATAAACCTGATGGCACTTACCGCCAAATGTAGCAAGATAAAAGCCGATATATACTACTTGAATAACGGTTCACCATCACCGTTAGCCACAACAACATTCAATCAACCATTTACCATAAAAGCTAAGGATACAACACGCATTAGGGATATTAAAGCTTTTGCATCCACTTTAGAGATAACTAAAAACTTATCCATCCTTACAGCAAAACAACGTCAGTTTAAGATTGTGCTTACATGCACTGTTAACGGTCAGGAGTTGAAATTAATCCAAAATACAGTAGCATGAATCCAATCAAGTACTTAAACGGAGTCGGTCATTTGGGTTTGGTGGCAAGCGAAAAGCGGAACATCAAAAGCGGTGCACAGTATGATAAATACTTCACCGCTCCCAAACGCAACGACAAGTACCTCAGTTATGCAGGTACAACCAATGATACCATTGGTTTTATGTCCGATATTATCAAGAATACTTTGGATGATACTAAGAAGATAGCACAAGTGCTGAAAGGCAATAACATGCAAAGCACGTTAAGCAATATCTTCAATTTCATCTTTGAGCATATTCAGTATAAGCCGGACGACCCAATGAACGAAGAGCTGCGCAGACCTAAAAGAGCCTGGGCAGATAGAGTTACCGGTGTAGATTGTGATTGTTATTCGATTCTTATCGGTTCAATACTATCCAATCTTAACATTCCATTTGCGCTTCGTATGGTGAAAATCAATGGTAAGCCATACTATCAACATGTTTATGTGGTAGTTCCTAAAGACGGTCGCCAGGCATCTCTAGCCAATAATTATTACACGGTAGACCCTGTTCTTGACACTTTCAATGAGGAACATCCATTCACAGGTAAATTCGATTTATACATGCAACCAATCAAATATCTTAATGGTGTTCCCGATCCATCCTTGAATGGATTGTACGGGGACACCGAACCTGTCTATTACTCTGAGGAAGCAGCCCAGATACCAGATAACGATGTAGTATTTTTTGATGGCTTGGATTATTACGAGAGAACAGCCCCTATCAATGGTCTTGGTGGTCTAAACGGCCTTGGTTTCCTGCGTAAAATTTGGGGTGCTGCCAAAAAAGGTTTCAAGTTCGTTAAGAAGATTGGGAAGAAGGCCATTAAAAAGGTTGGCTCAGTATTTAAATCAAATCCTAAACGAAAAGCAGCTCGTGTACAAAGGCGAGAAGCACGCAAGCTTAGACGTGTTCAATCCAGGAACCATGTTCCTCAGTCCATGACATCACTTCCTGCTACAAGCATTACACCGATTGGTTCTTCCAATGGAGTATCTGTAACTGCCAAATCCATGGTAGATATTGCCAGAAGTATGGATAAATCAATGGGTATAGACAGTATTCTAAATGTGATAAAAGCAGCTGCACCGGATAACAAGATGGTCAACCAGTTGATTGATGCTAAATCCAAAGCAAATGCAGGAATCACAAATTTTGAAGCCCGGTTATTAGCACAAGATGCAGCTAAAGCAAACGCAGGAGTTTCAAGTGTTGAAGCAAGATTACTGGCACAAGATGCAGCAAAAGCGAATGCAGGAGTATCCACTGGAGAAGCTCAGAAACTTGCAGAAAACACAGCAAAAGCAGTAGTGATGCAAGAAAAGACTGACCTACTAGAGAAGATGTTTGCCATGAACCAAGGAAATATTAATGCAGGTTCTGGAGGAAAGAATATGCAAACTATAGTGATAGCAGCAGTTGCATTAGGGTTAGGTTTTGTGGTTTCGAAAATATCACAACCAAAAGCTGCATAAATGAATGCAACCATCTTTTACGCACCGGATGCAATAGGTAGTGATGCAGGCTACTTTTTCGATGGAGTTTACATGTACGAACGTGTACATGGTTTAGGCACTTTAAATGGTCTACACGGATGGTTAAGACGTATTGGCAGGAAACTAAAAAAGGGTTTTAGAAAGCTTGGAAAAGGTATTAAAAGGATAGCCAAGAAAGCTTGGAAAGGAGTTAAGAAAGTAGGTAAAGTAGCCTTCAAGGTTATAAAAAAGGCACTTCCTATTGTGAATACAGCCTTGACTTTTATTCCAGGAGTTGGGTGGGCAGCAAAAGCAGCTCTTACAGTTGCAGAAATGGGAACAAAAGCCATAGACAAGGCTAAGAAAAGGAAACTTAAAAGACGCCGGAAAAGGCTTTTACAACAAGCCAAAGCACTCAATAAGCGAACAACCAGGTTAGCTAAACCTGCTAAGCCTGTAAGGCCAATAAATCCAGTTTCCAATCCAGTTTCAACCAAAGTAATTAGAAAGGTCCAGGTGAAGAAACCTGCTCCAATATTTACTGCACTAGATTTTATCAGGATCAACGAAGCAGTGAACAGGAACAAAGTAAAACCTGAACAGGTGGCACAGTTAGCGAGACAGTTCCACCAGGACAGGTTACAGACAGTTTTGAATTATTAATCCGGCAATGCAGATGCCGAAAACAAAAACAAAAATGAATAACAAAGTTAGTGAAATTTTAGCAGCATCGGGCGGTGCTTTTGCCGGAGGTGCTGCAATGAAGCTGATGAAAAAAGCAGACGGGACTACAAACCCTATTGCTGCGCTTGCTTCAGCAGGTATCGGTACTTATTTGGTACTAAAAGGTAAGAACAATACTATGAAAGCCGTGGGGCTTGGTTTAGCAGGTGTTGGTTTTGTAGGTATTGTTGGAAAAGTAGCTGAGAAAGTACCAGCAATTGGGCGTTTCGCACCATCTATAGGAGGTCTGGGAGACTTGTACGAAGATGAAGACGGAAACTTAGTTGAGCTTGATGGCTTAGCAGGTTCTCCACAGTTGGTGCAGGACGACAATGGTCAAACCTATATGATCGAAGGTGTTGATGGAGATGAAGATATGGATGATTTAGTAGGGCTTGATGGAGATGATGAGTACTACGATGATGATGATGAGTATGAACTGGAAGGTCTTGCAGGAGACTTAAATCAATTGGTAGCCTAGTTTCCTCAAAACTAAAAATAAGTGAAAAGTACTCTGGCTAACCATGCCGGAGGGGTTTAAGTAACTACATAATAATTAACTAAGATGTTAAAATCAGATTACACAAGGGAACAAAGATTCCTTTTAGCCAAGAAAAGCAAATTTCCAAAACAAACCTTAACTGATTTACAGCAAGGTAAATTGCGTTTTATGGACAGCGATATCACGCATACCGCTGAAATTTCAGAAGCAGGAGGTATTTATGACCTTCTTCGCACAACCAACGATAAAGAGGTTGGTATCTCCGACTTTGATTCAAACAAGTTAGAGTCAGGTGTTAATGTAGCTGTTGGCCGTATTAAAGTGGCCTATGGTAAAGCAGCTTCAACTGACAATAAAAAGGCAAACGAGATAGCTTACTCTTCTGATGTAAGTGTTTTCCCGGAAGAATTGAAGAAAGCAAAGCTTATTATCAAGCAAGATAACAAGACTGAGTTAAAGTTACCTGTAGAACGTTTCACCGTGGGTGATAAGTCACCAAAAACGCAAGGGGAGGAAGATGTATTGCACCTTGGTACTCCAGTTATTTTGGTGGAGCAAAAACCAGTGAACATCCAGTTAGAGTTCAACCCTGACCAGGGAATTACGGCAGGTGCTGATGACCACTTTATCCAGGTGCGTTTGATGGGTACTGAAACTGCCACAAAGTAAGGTTGCTAAAAGGATTCCCAAAATCTTAAAGCAATAATTCAATTTTCATAAAAGGTGGTGGTGACCGCTACCACCTTTTTTAATTCCATCACAATGAACAATAACAAGGATATTCATTATCAAACAGAAACTATAGCCTATAATACAGGACAAAAAGCGGGTACTCTTTATAAAGAAGTTATCCTGAACTCAGCTTACACTCGTTGTGTGGGTATCGCTGTATTGGAAAGCAAAACAGGAGGTATTGCTTCATATCGTATTGGTTTAGATGATAAAGACAAGCAATATATCTCCGCTGTTCACAAGGAACTTTTAATGAGTGATAAAGCTGCCGGACTGAATGTAAAAGATCGTTTTCTGCCAATGAACATCAAAGCAGATGGTCACCGAGTTAAAGTGGCTACAGTACTTCCACAGGATCTGCCTAATGACCTGGAGTACGATATTGTTTTTCTACTAACCCGTGACCAACAGCAATCCTAATGAAATTACTGGAGAAAAGGTTAGCAGTAGATACCATTACTAAAAGTGGCGAAACTTTCAACGCAGATTTGGTGGTCAGTTTTATGGTCATCAATGACGGTGATTCAGATTGCTATTTAGGTTATCAGGGAGGTGCGCCACTTCTAAAAGTGGAGAAAGGTACAAGTGTTGAAATGCCTGGTGATTCAGGTTATACATGGAGTGGAGATTGGGAGATCAAATTCATTAGGAGTGATGTGGGCAGCGTTCAGATACGCAAGGCCGTTGCAGCTACCGAAGAAAGTTAAACTAAATGAGTACAGGAAGGATAATACAAAACGATGGAGGAATTAAAGCCCGTGCGCCACAACAAGTATATGTGAGTGACGGGCAAATGAAGTATCCTATAGGTCATCCGTTATATTATACCCAATTACAGCCGGATAGATTGTTGCTTTTAAACCTGTACAATAACGAATATTCTGAGTTTCGCCTGGACACAGACCGTGATTGTAATCTAATACTTTACAATCATATGAACGGTTCCAGGTATAAGCTTTTTATTTACCGGAAAACAACAGATGCAATAAACATATCCTTTGTAACGGAAGGTTTTATTTATGTTGTTCCAGGTATTGAGGAAGGGCAAACAGAAAAGGTTTTAATCCTGAATATTGAGGTTACCCAATTAAATGGACAACTAATTAACAAGGTTGGTCCTACATCTGAAAGTATTGATGCAGTAATAGCTTCATTAAACACTAGCTCTATTAAAATAAGTGAAGACATCCAGTTTAATGGTGTTTCACAAGGTAGTTATAAGGACGGAGACATCATAAAGAAGGGTAGCCTACTAACCAACGTATTAAGAAACTTTGCACAAAAAGCTAATCCAGTCAGTTATTCCGCACCATCGTTTGGTATCACACCAAACAACACAGCTGTTGAAGCAGGGACAATGGTCAATCCTACCATAATCCCAAGCTTTACACAACGTGATGCAGGAGCTTTGAACCGTTACTTGTTACAATTAAGTACAGGTGGAGCTGCCAATGTTACTTTGCTTGATGTTGCAGCCTTACAAAACTACAACCAGGCTTCTATCCAGGTTCAGGATGGGGCATATCTAAAATATATAGCCACAGGCTATTATAATGAAGGATTGACCAAACTCAACAATATGGGAGAGGAAGTTCCGGACGGTAAAATATTGGCAGGTGACAAATCAGACACATTAACCTATTCAGGTCTTCGTAATGTTTTTTATGGTACAGGAACAGTTAACAGTAACCCTGCTACTTCAGACGAAATAAGAGCGTTATCAAGTAAAAAGCTTAACCCAATAAACGGTACAACATTCACCATCAATATTGCAACCGGAACCAAAAGAATTGTAATTGCATACCCTGCCACACTTCGTGATATCTCGACAATAAAGTATGAAGAGGTTGGTAATGCAGAAGTAGCAGATACTTTCCAAAAAATAAACCTACAGGTTGAAGGAGCTAATGGTTTTATGGCCATAGACTATAAAGTGTTCGTGTATATTCCTGCCGTCCCTTTCGGCTCGAATGCAACCTATAAAGTAACAATCTAATGGCAGGAGAACCAATATCATTACCCAAAGGATACAAAAGGTTAGGAGATTTCCCCTTGGATGAAGATTCCTTATTCTATTCGATTGCAGAAATGGAGGCGTATATTTTAGGAGGTTCTTCATATGGAGGTCAAGTATTATCTCTAGTCAATAAAACAGAGAACACCGTTGAGACCTATAAAATTCTACCCGATAAATCTTATAAATTAACGAATAGCAATGTTCAGGAAATAAGAACAATTTACGTTAACTCTTCTGTCTCAGGAGCAAACAATGGGACTACATGGGAAGATGCATTTACTGACTTGCAATTAGCATTAAAAGAAGCCAAACCTGGTAATGAAATATGGGTGGCAAAAGGAACTTACTATCCAACAGATAGCACAGATAGAACCGTAAGGTTCGAACTTCCCGAAGGAATTGAGATTTATGGTGGATTTGCAGGATCTGAGATACTTCGAGAAAGTAGGGATCATACAACCAACGAAACAATAATAAGTGGAAATATAGGAGATCAAGAAGATAGTTCAGTTAATTCATATGTTCTTATCAGAGCAGAAAACCTTAACAAGATACTTATAGATGGATTTACTTTTACCGAAGCAAATAATGAAGATTCAAATGAAGAAACAGGAGCTTGTGTACGTAGTTTAAATGTCAAAAGGTTTACGTTAAAGAACTGTATTCTTAAGGATTCGGTAAGTAAATATGCAGGTGGTCTATATGTTAATGGAGGCCATGTTGAACTAATAAATTGTGAGTTTACTAACCTTGATGCCAACAGTTATCACGATGTATGTAGATTGAAACTATGTACATTTTATGTAAACAATTGTTATTTCCACGATAATAATCCAAAGGATAATTCAGGTGTTTCCTCCATGAGCCTGGGAGGATCAGGTTCAATTAGTGGAGTGGTGGCCAATTCAGTATTTGAAAATGAAAAAGGCGGATCACACAGTGCAATATATGTATATTCTTCTACAACAGGAGGTACGCTGGTATTTCACAACAATAAATTCAAGAATTGTTATGCTCAGTCTGGTACTCTGCATATAAATGGGAGTGTTATAACATATTGTACAAATTCAGTATTTGATTCATGTGGATGTCCAGGAGACGCGCCAGTGACAATTACAGGGGTAAAAAAAGCTTTTATTGCGAATAATACTTTTTTAAATACTACAGAATCATCAGGTGCAGATATTTATATACATAGCAATGTAGCAGAAGCAGCTATATATAACTGTTTACTTACGGGCTCGGATAAAGTATCACGAATATGGACATATTGTTCCAATTGCACAATTAAGAACTGCAAGTATCAAGCCCCTCTCTATGAACAGGCCACAGCTAATAAAGAGAACAATATACAAGGCACAACTGAGCTTGATACCAGATATTCCCCTTCTCAGTCAGGAAATTCTGATGTTATAAGCAATGGAGCGATTGAATTCTGGGAAGAGATGAAAAAGTCTCTTAGAGGGATATTAAATATAGAAGATACAGATTTTCATGGTAACCCAAGGGTTATAGGCGAATCTATTGATATAGGCGCTGTAGAAACAATTCCTGCGAAATCAAAGAAAATCAATCCAGAGATTTATACACCTTGGGATGGAACTGAAAAGGTAATACTTCTAAATAATGAGCATACAGAAAAGTATGCCATAGATTCAACTACTACAGCTTTAACATTCAATTTATCTGTACCCGATAGTTCTATAAAGTTAAAGAAAACAATAGTCATTGATAATAAGACAACAAATGATGTTGAAATATCAGCTATCACTTTCATAGGATCAGCATGGAAGTTTACGTCAGGAGGTAAACCTTCTTCCATGAATGCTAATGCCACTAGTATCCTTGAGGTCACTGTATTGGGGGAAGATTTTGTATTAGCTAACTGGATAAATATCAATTGATAAAAAACAGAAAATCATGAGAGAACAACTAAAATCAGCAATAATCAGCAACATTGGCCGTGTATTGGTCGGCTTAATCATCATGCTACTTACCTACGCAATAGCACCTGTAAAGCAGCTTATTGATGTCCCCAAAACAATGAAGTCCATGCAGCTGGAGATAGAAAACAGCCAAAAAGAATTTGTGACTATCCTGAACAAACATCAGGAAACAGATTCATGTCTTTTACTTCAAGTTGAAAACCTTCATTTAGCCTATAAATATGTGAACACCGAAGTTGGTACCATCAAAAGTAAAATTGATGCTGTACAAGATGAATTTCCAATACTGCACACAAGATTCAATGATATAGAACAGGCCGTGGAATACACCAGGCAAAACGAGCTTGCACTAGAATTACCATTTTTAAACACATATCATGAGTAACGAAAAACCACTAATTGAACAGATTGGTGAGGGTTTGCGCAATGCCATAGGCATGGAAGAAAGCAAACCTAAAGGTGTTGTCATTCCGAAGCTAAAGAAGCTACCTACGGTAATTACACCACCTACCAAGGCCGAAAAGAGAGCTGCCTACTTAAAGCGTAGGAAACAGGCCAGAGCCAACAGAAGGTTGGTCAATATGGAGAGAAACCAACGCAACTTAAACAAGTCGCACAGGAAACTTAACCAAACAGTTCGAAAAGGAGCTGTAAACAGACGTACTGCCAATAGGTTCAATAAACGTATCAGGCGAAATGAGCGAATGATCGCAAGATTGCGTAAGGAATTAGCCTTACAGAAGCGTTATACACAAATGCTTATCCGCAAATGGGAGCGAAAAAACGCTAAGCAATTGCGCAGAATGTCTGCATCACTAAGAAAGCAGCTTAGAGCAAAAACGGCACGTGAGGCCAGTATATATGCTCAACGAAAAATAGCAGCTAAAAAAAAAGCAGCCTTAGCAAGAAAAAGAGCGTTGAAGCGTCGAAATTCTTTAAAACGTCGAAGGGCTATTTCTTCCCGTGGCAAAAGATACTCTACGAATCTTAGACGTAGGTCACTACGCAGACGTTCAACCAGGAGGCGAATAATAAAAAGACGTTCCAAGCGCAGAGTAATTCGCAGACGTCCAACCAGGAGACGGATTATAAAAAGACGTTCCAAGAGAAGGGTAATTCGCAGACGTCCAACCAGGAGACGGATTATAAGAAGACGTTCCAAGAGAAGGGTAATTCGCAGGCGTCCAACCAGGAGACGGATTATAAAAAGACGTTCCAAACGCAGATTAATTCGCAGACGTCCAACCAGGAGACGGATTATAAAAAGACGTTCCAAGCGCAGGGTAATTCGCAGACGTCCAACCAGGAGACGGATTATAAAAAGACGTTCCAAGAGAAGAGTAATTCGCAGACGTCCAACCAGGAGACGGATTATAAAAAGACGTTCCAAACGAAGAGTAATTCGCAGACGTCCAACCAGGAGACGAATTATAAAAAGACGTTCCAAGAGAAGAGTAATTCGTAGGCGTCCAACCAGAAGACGGATTATAAAAAGACGTCCTAAGCGCAGAGTAATTCGTAGGCGTCCAACCAGAAGACGGATTATAAAAAGACGTCCTAAGCGCAGAGTAATTCGCAGACGTCCAACCAGGAGACGGATTATAAAAAGGCGTTCTAAGCGCAGGGTAATTCGCAGGCGTCCATCCAGGAGACGGATCGTAAGAAGGCGTTCCAAGCGAAGAGTCATTCGCAGGCGTCCAACAAAGAGACGAATTATAAGAAGACCTTCAAGGCGCAGAGTAGTCCGCAGACGCAGAAGATAACCACTTAAAATACATAAACCGCAATCATTATGGATATTAAGCAAACATCAGAACATTTAAAACTATTAGGTAATCCGTTTGATGTGATCATTGTAAAAGATGGCCATGAAAGAACTGTTTATCCCAACTGTTCCCCAACAGATGTAGAAACACTTTTAAAGGGTACAGTTGAGAAGTTTAATCCAGACCAATTGATTATTCAGGAGAGACAGAAAAACGGCAATGCCTTATTAAAAAAAGAGAAGTATCCTATTAACCTTGGGGGCTTGAATAATGCAGCTCCTGTTCATACACCTGCACCAATGCAACAACATACAGCACCTTCAACTTTTCTAGAGTACTTAAACAAAGAGTTGGAAAAGAAGAATGACAAACTTGAAAAAACAGTCGATAAGCTTGAAGCTGAAAACGAAAAGTTAAAGCGTGAAAACTTCGAATTAGAGAAGGAAAACAAGTACAAGGACAAAGAGTTCGAGTTGAGCAAAAAGGAGGCTGATATGGAGAAGGCAGGCGGTTTAAATGGTATCATGGAAACCGTAGGTTCTAATCCTGCATTGGCAAACCTGGCAACCATGGCCATAGGTCGTTTGATGGGAGTTGAAGTTCCACCAGTTGGAGCTATCGAAGGCAGTGAAGGTGATGCCACACCATCACAACCAACAGGTACAACACAGGAGCAAATAGGAGATCATATTAAAAACTGGTTGACAAAGCTTGATGAAGGACTAGCAACCAAGTTCTTTGAGATGACCAATATCCTAGCACAAGACCCAACACAGATAGATGTAGTATTAACCTCTTTAAAAAACGAAGATGAGTAAGCAGCTTAATATCCCTGTTCAAGTTAAATCTAACAGAGTATCGGATGATATAACCATAATCAATAGCGTTCAATCCATTGTGGAAAATCTAACATTGGAAAACCTTAAACTATTGGCAGAAAAAGCCAAAAAGAAAGGCGTGAACCAAAAGATACAGATGTATAAAAAGTTTATGTAATGATGCCATTATTAGCAAACGCAACAAGCAAATTAACCCAGGGAGATACCTTGAAAAAAGCAAGTTTGGCCTTGGGTGTAGTCGCTCTTGGAGGTGTGGGTATTTGGGCTTATAATAACTATCAGAAAAAACAAAAAACACAAGCTGCATCCAATAAATACGGTGATGGTTCTAAAGAAGGATTGGCTGTACAATATGCAGGATTGATGAAATCAGCATTATACTCAGGGTGGTTTGGTTGGGCAGAAGATGAAAAATCCATCTATGCAACTGCAATTAAAATGCACAAAAACAAAGTGAGTTTTAAGCAGGTGGCCAATGCATACCGACAATTGTATAATGATGAACTTCTTGTAAGGTTAAATAAGAACCTGAAACCAGAAGAATTAGAGAAGTTTAATAATGCCTTGAACGGTAAATATAAACCTGTACCTAAGCAAAGCGCATGGGTAACAGCAGCAAAAGTTACCAATCCATGGCTAAATCTATTTATGTAATGAAGAATTTATTATTAATCGGAGGAGCATTAGGTTTGGCGTACATGGCAATCAGGCAAAGTAAAGGTTCATCATTTATATTGCCTACTGACAATTCCTATTTTCCACTAAAAGAAGGTGACAAAAATATATTTGTTTCCAATGTGCAGAAAGCACTTATCAATAAAGGAGGTGAACCTTCACGTTTGATTCTTGCAGGTGGTGGAGCTACAGGTGTGTACACATCTCAAACAGGTAAAGCTCTTGAATTATGTGGTTATCCACGTAATCTTAGTGAAACACATTACCGTCAATTGGTCAATGGAAAGGACCAGGTAAGAAACATTGCCTATGTCATTGATGTCAATGGAGCAGACCTTTATAATGAGGTTTCTAACCAGTATGTCCCTGACTTTGGTTATGGGCGTGACAGACTGATTCAATTACCTGCAAAAACCCATTTAGGTAAAGCAACAGGTAACTACCGTAATGGGATGATTGAGCTTACAACAACCATTAATACGTCTCGCAAAAAGTTTTGGGTAGAAACTTCAAAAGTCGCTCTTGTTTCAAGTCAAGAGTACGAATACCTGAAGAAAACATCCATTCTCCCCAAAAGCGATGAAGCAAAGATGAAACTCTTAAAAAACTAAGTTATGTTTTTAGATACATTAAACAAAGTATTAAAACACGAAGGTTACTATGCTTTTGTACCAGGTGATAAAGGTGGAGAAACCTATCGGGGTATTGCCCGAAACTATCATCCAAAATGGCCAGGGTGGGCATTGATAGATAAAGAAAAGATGCGCTACGGTGGATTTCTAAAGCGTAATCATGCAGTTAATCACCCTTTAATGAAAGGATATATCCAATCTTTTTATAAAGAAAAGTTTTGGGATAGGATTCACATGTCAAAAATTAAAGATGAAAACTTACAGGATATCATCTTTGATGCCTATGTCAACTCAGGAGGCAATGCAATAAGACTGCTTCAAAATACTTTAAACAAGGTATTTGGTAAGAAACTAAGTGTTGATGGAGCGCAGGGAATAAAAACAGTTACGGCAATCAACTCCGTAAACCCACAACAATTATTCGAAGCTTATAAACAAGCTCGTGAGTCTTATTATAAATCAATTGCCAAAGGAGATAATGCCAGGTTCCTGGAAGGTTGGCTTAACCGCCTGTCTGCATTCAATTATAAAATGGTTGGTATTTCCATCGCAGGTCTATTAGCCGTGGGTATCGGAGGTTTTTTTTTATAAAGTACTTAAATCAGAAGAATGAGCAAAGCAGTTGAATCTTTAAGTAATGCCGTTGATAGCATAGGAAATGCCTTTGATAAAAACTTCACTTCAAAAGAAGAGGTTTTAATTCAGGTTAGACAAGCTGAGGAGCATTTAATAAATGCAAAACAATCCATTCTTCTGGCGGAAGCAACGGGCAGTAAAATGCAACGTAATTGGAGACCTTTTTTAATGTATTTATTTGGCTCAATCATAGCTTATAAAATGATAATTGCCCCAATATTGTTATGGGCTTTTGGTATTCCTGAACCTGTATTGGTTCCTGATTTTTGGGAGACAATTAGGTTAGCAATGGGAGGTTATGTTATTGGACGAACTGCCGAAAAAGTAGCCCCTACTGTTTCGGCTTATTTACCAACGCTAAAAGAGGCTGCAAAAAAAGCTATGCAGACACGAAGAGAGCGAAGAGAAGAACGAAGACAAGCCCGTAGAGATGAACGAGAAAGTTAAAGAAGCGGTTTATGTAGTCACTTTTGGTGGCGCATTCTATTATGCAGCGAAGGCATTCAAAGCGGATGCCAACGTTGCATTAATAATAGGAACTGCAATAGGTAAAATATTAGCAACCCCATCAAAAACAAACAAAGATGTTCGATTTTTTTAAAGGAATGGGAACTAAGGTTCTAATCGGTGGAGCTGCCACTGTAGGTGTATTCCTGATTTTAAACAATCTAGGTACATCCAAATCAAACAATACAACACAAAAAAAAGCTCGGCCACAAAAACGTGCTGTTCCTAAATCTACTGCACAGACTAAAACAAACGTGAGTACATTAAACGGAACTCCAAAGAAGAAAAGAAAATGTGCCACACTCAAAGTGTAAGCAATTGGTACAAAAGAGAACTTCTTAAAATGGTCACCATCCAGCAGGCTATTGAATGGGTTTATAAAAATCCAGTGCCGGAAAGTTGGACAGGTGACCGTTGGAGTTGGGCATTTTGGTACATGCCTAAAAAATGACGTCATTTTTGCGTCCGGAACAAGATGATCGGAAGCAGATCCGCAACCGACAGCTGATAAAATGACGTCATTTTGCCCCTTTTAGCCAGGTAAAAAATTTCTGCAGTTTTTAAAAATGACGTCAAAAAGCAAACAAATAGAACAATTCATCCATGAAAAGGATAGCAAGCATAAAAAGTACAGTAAAGCGGATATTGAGTTTATTTCGCAATACTCCGGTAAAGGAGGATCTAAAGAAAAGGATGCAGGAATACTCTACCAATTCTATACACCGGATTGGATTTGTAGCATCATGTATAAGTTGGCCCTATTTCACGGGTACGATGGCGGAACCGTACTTGACCCGTCCATGGGTACAGGAAACATCATCACACCTTTTCTGGACAAAAGTTTGGTAACAGGGTTCGAACCCGATGATTTAAGCCACCGAATAGCTTCATTAAGGTTTTCCGAAGCAACCATTTATAAGAACTTCTTCGAAACCGCTTTTCTTCAACCCATGAGCAATGATATTTATGGCTCTTTAATGAAGAAACAAACTACCTGGTTACAAGGATTCCCTTTTAGCCTGGTCATCACTAATCCACCATACGGACAATACCATAACTTTTATTCAGGCCGAATGAAAGGCATGATGCAAAAGGTAAAGTTTGCTCAAACTGAAATTGCTTTTATGCTCTTTGGTTTGAAAGTGCTTAAACCTGGTGGGCTACTTATTTACATCACAGCACAAAACTTTATGCGAAACGGCAATAAGTATGAACCTATGAAAAAGGTACTTAGTGAAATGTGTGAATTGGTGGATGCGTACCGTTTACCGCCAGTATTTGATAAAACGAAAGTGTGTCCTGACATACTTGTATTAAGAAGAAAATAATATGACACAAATAGAACAAATTAGACAAGAGGTTATGACTGCTTTAAAAACAGTTAAACCTACCAATGCGCCCAATATTTATTCACGTGTTCAAACAAAAGAAGGGTATAGATGGGTAGAAAACGAGATTTTGAGTATGGTTTTGGAAACTGGCCAAGCACCTTTAATGTGCATACCTCAAATTGAAAGTGAATTGTAATGAACACATTTGTTGACCTCTGTTCCAATTCAAAATACTTCAAGCTTCATCCTGAAAAACAGGCAGGGATTGAAAAAAAGACTACATCCCTGGCTTTTCCATATACCATTGATGGAACTAAAGATGATGTGATAAAAATGTTCAGTTTCCTGGATAATCATTCCGAAAAACCGAACAAACGTTCCGCTTTTCAGGATATTTCTATCATCGAACTTGAAGCGTTGGCCGAATTGGAACTGTTAGAATTGTTAAAAGTATGAGTTATATAAACGGATTAAAAGATAGTAAAGGATTAGGAGCGTTAAGTTCAGACTTAATTCAAAGGTTAAGGGAGAATCCGGATAGAATAAAATCTGCCCTAAAAAAAAGCAGACAGTTAAGAGGTTTGGGTTTCCTTCCTGGTACAATTGAACCGGAAAGTAATATTCAAACCTTTGATGAAGTAGTACGTAAGTATAATCAGGGTATTACTGAGGAAGAAATACAAGCCTGGGTGTGGTATAAACGTAGCCTTGGTATACCAATGACAGGTTGGAAGAAATACTTCCTTAAAACAGGTAAGGTCAAAAGCAGCGTTCTGGTTGCATCCAAGGCCACAACCGTAAAAGATAACCATTTTCGTGATATTCGCACCGTTCCGCAAGGTTCTATATTAGGTACAGCAACCAAGAAAACACATGAGTATAATGGAGTTATTTATCAAATCATACGTTCCCAGGATAATGAATTACTTTATATAGATAAGTCGGCCATTAAAGACAATAAGCAAGGCGTATCGGTGAGCGAGAAAGAACTTGTTCGCCTGGTTAAAGCCGGAGCTTTGTTTTATTCTGATGGTGAGCTGTTACCAAAACCTATGTTTGGCTTTGGTAATATCTATGACAAACACATCCAGTTAGAAAAAGACAAGGACTTTATTGTTGAAACTTATGGAGGCTATATTTATAATCTACACTTTGATGTATTGGAGGAACGTAAGCCAAAACCTTTAACAATTTCCAATGAAATTGCAGGGGATAGGCCACACATCACACCTTATTCAAGTTTTTCGTTAGATTATCCAATTAGCAGCCTTCGTCCGTCTACTGGTGTTATCCTGGAAGGAACAATGTCTTTAACAGATGCCTTTGTTGAGTGGCTTGAGTCAATGCCCCAGGAAGCATTTAAAGAAAGTAGCGCATACAACATTAAAGCCTATTACATTGATGGTCGAAGCCCTTCCAATAAGGTACTTGAAGACTTCGTTAGGCAACGCATGGCCGAAATGAAAAAAGCAGGTTCCAACGTTCATTTTACAGAGAGGCAAGAAAAGAACTTACGAAACGAAATCCGTGAGGATATTAAAACAGCTGCAAAAAATGAAGGTGAAGTTTTATTCAGTCAGTTTTTATATGAAGCTATTCCTGATCCCATTCAAAAGGATATTGACGAAAAGTGGAATCACTTGTTTAATGGAGATAGCGAGATAGACTATACCCGTATTCCAATGGGATGTGAATTATCTGCTACCTGGAATGGTTTCCCATGGGAAATGAAACCCGTACAGCGTGAAGGCGTTGGTTTTATGGAGGCCGTTGGAAGTGGTATCCTGGCTTTTGATGTAGGTGTAGGAAAAACCCTGACCGCTATTGTAGAAATGGCCCAGGCTCTATTTGATGGTAAATGTAAACGGGCTTTGGTATGTGTTCCCAATGGAGTATACGAAAAGTGGAAAGCTGAATTGTTCGGACAGTATGATAAAAAAGGAAACCTAATCAATACCGGAATTTTGACCGGAACTGGTATCAAATTAAATGAATGGGGTAATCTTGGTTCAAAGTGGTTACCTAAAGTTGATGTGAATAAAGTTCCGGAGAAATCCATTACCCTGGTCAACTATTCAGGACTGGTGAATATTGGTTTTAGTGATAAGGTAGCCATGGAGTTTGTTGATGAACTGAAAGCTATCTTAACTCAGAGTCAAGGGCAAACCAACCGTGAAGCAGTAAAGGAAAGCCAGAAGATAATAGAAACCATTGGTAATGCACTTGAAAAAAATGTAGCGCAACTGGATAAAGTAGGCTTTGATTATTTGGCCATTGATGAAGGACATAACTTTAAGAACATCTTTAGCCAGGTTAAAAAGAAGAATACCGATAAAAAGCGAAGGTTCAGCACTACAAGCGGTAATACAACAGAGCGTGGTGTAAAAGCTTTTTTATTGGCCAATTACATACAGCGCAGATATGGTAAAAACACGATGATCCTATCTGCCACACCTTTTACCAATCAACCAATAGAGGTTTATTCTATGTTGTCCCTGGTAGGTTATGACAGCATGAAGCGCAGGAACATTCAATCAATTAACGACTTCTTTGAGTTACATGTTCGTGAAGAAATAGAGCCAGTTGTAACGGTTAAAGAAACCATTGAACCCCGTCCGGTGGTGAAAGCTTTCAATAATCGATTGTTGTTGCAGTCACTTATTTACAACCACATCATTTACCGTACAGCTGATGGGGAGAAAAGGCCAGAAAAGATTAACCTTCCCAAAGTAAACGAGAAGAAAGACGGTAGGATTAAACGCTTAAAGGCAAGTGACCAAATCCTCACTTACTTAAAAATGACCCCTATGCAAAGGGAGGTGCAAAACACCATTTTGCAAGGAATTGAAGCTTCCATATCCGCAAAGGAGTTTGGTAAGATGCTTTCATTTATGAATATGAGCCTTAATAACTCTTTGTCTCCATTTATCGCGTTAAATGAACATCCGGCAGATTATAAAGAGTTCATTGGTGAAAGTCCGAAGCTTAAATTTACATTGGAGTGTATTCGTTCTGTAAAGGAATGGCACGATAAAAAAGGGGAGCTTTGTTCCGGTCAGATTATCTATATCAACCGTGGTAAGGAATATTTCAAGTATATCAAAGAATGGCTTGAAAAGGAGCTTGGTTTTAAGCGAGGAATCAACTACAAGCAATTCCAAAAGCAACAAGGCATAAAGGAAGGTGATATATTGGATATCCGTGGTTCTTTTGATGAAGTAATGGTTATCGAAGGTGGTAATTCTTCACCAGAAAAGAAAGATGCCATAAAGGAAGCTTTTAATGCAGGTTTGGTAAAAGTAGTGATTGGTACAAGTACTATTTCTGAAGGTATGGACTTTCAGAAAAGAGGTACATGTATTTACAATTGCTATCCTGAATATAATCCAACACAGATACGTCAGTTAGAAGGCCGTATTTGGAGGTTTGGAAATCCGTACGAGTATGTGCGAATTGTTCTTCCCCTGGTCCAGGATTCCATGGACGTATTTATCTTTCAGAAATTGGAAGAGAAAACAGCCAGGATAAATGATATTTGGTTTCGTTCTGATCGAGGCAATGTGCTTGATATGGATGCACTCGACCCCGAAGAAGTAAAGTTTGCCCTAATTACCAAGGTAGAAGAGATTGCAAATATCATCATTAACCGTGAAAGAAAAGAGGTAGAACGTAAAATTGGTATTTCAGCAGGTAATATCCCTATACTGAAACAATATAAGCAGGATAAGCAACGCTACGATGAACGCAGGGAACGTTTATTGAAGGAATTGGAACGTTGGCAATGGAATTTAGAACGTACTGATTATATTACAAATCCACCTACTACAGCGCAATTAAAGGATATGAGTAAGGATAGGAGAGAGCAAATTCAAAAAGACCTGGACTTATACGAGCAAATGAAATTCTTTCACGGTAGGGGTAATGCGGTAACAGATTCTGAAATAGCCGTTCATATTAACCGTTTAATCCGTAGGTTCGATTACTTTGATTCATATAACTACGATCAATATAAATTGCTTCGTGCCAATGTAGTTAAAACAGAGAAGCTTTTTAATAAGAAAGGTTTTGATTCAAAAGATGACTTGGATAAGATTATTGAAGCCTTTGAAAAAGAAGCGGAGATTCATCGAGAGGAACTACAAGAGATTCTTTCACCTGAACACCAGGCTAAAGTAATTGCTGATGTCAAGGAAAAGAAAAGTGCACTTAAAATTGAAGGTAAGACCGTTGCAGATCGTGTACAGGATTTTGCAAAACTGAATTACCTACTTGCTTATCACAATAAAAAGCAGCAAAAAACCGACAAGAAACTACAAAAACAACTACATGTAGATATTGATATACTTGAAGCGGAGGCTGAGGCAGAATTGTTAATACTTGAACTATTAGAACTTTAATACCATGAAAATCACCATTAAAAACATTGAAAAGGAATACCCTAAATTAAAAGTAAAACTACCTGAACCATTAGGCCAGGAAAAGTTTGATAAGTTGGTTTCTACCTTTCTGCCCAACTATGACAAGAGCGAAACCATTAAAAAGATGGTGGATACCTTTGTTTTAAAACTGAATGAGGTTGTTGCCAAAGAAGAAAAAGGCCAAAAAGTGACCAGAAAAGTTTCACAAAATGCAAATAAATCCACCAATAAGGCAAAGAAAGTTGCTGATAATACAAAGAAAGCTTCATCTAAGAAAAGGCCAAAAACAAGCCAAAAGCAAACCAATATTGAGGCCGTAAATGTAGAGCATTTTACCGAAGATGTAAGGTTGTTGCGTAGGTTTTATGGTTGTATTGGTAAAGAACGTCAAAGGCGAACAATCCTGACTATTTATCGTGATTTTGAGCGAAGAATCACCGAACGAAAAGCGAACCTAAAGAGTAAACATGCTACTCTTATTGAGCAATGCTCTAAAAAGCTTGCTAATATTATTGAAGCAATGGCAAAGCAACATCTTACACATGCTAAAATTGAGGTGGAAAAAACGTTTCAGAATAAACTGGAGAAAGCCACCAAAGAAGTTGCGATCCGTACTTCCGTTAACCTCTTAAAACGTTTTATCGGTATTGAAGGAGAAACAAGGCCGGATAGACAGAAGGTCAAACGCATTCACACAGCTTTTAAAAATGCCATGGACAAAAAGAAAATCACTAAAGATGATTTCTATTCAAAAGAACTTAGCCAGGCATATAGGGCTATGGGTGATTATCTATTAGAGAAAACGGACTATATCGCCATTGAGCCAACTGCATTAAGCGGTTTTGGCCTGGAAAAGCCCAAAGCCCCTGCTAAGAATAGTGGGGGCAACAAAAAGGAAGCTCCCAACGATCAATTAAATGGCCTGGAACCTGAAGTACAAACTGAAAAAACAGAGGAACATGTTGTAGTAAATCGTTTCCAGGTTGACCTTGCACCGGATCCGGAACCAACGCAGGAAGAAAAGCAACCAGTTATCCAGGATAAAACGCAAGGTGATATATCCGTAAATGGTTTATTTACACCTATAACGGAAAATGCACCTGAATCAAATTTAGAGAAAATTCAATTACCTGGTGACTTGGGAAAATTCCTTGGGTATGTTGAAAGGTACGAATATGCTATTGTATTGCGTGGAGAAAAAGGAGCAGGTAAGACAAGGTTAACTTATCAAATGATGAACACCTTCGCCAAAGCAGGTTTTTCAGTAGGTTGTTTTACATTAGAGATTGGTAAGCACTCAAACCTGGTTAAAGATATGCGAAACGAATATCTATGTCCTACTATAGCTTCAAAGGTTCAGATTGCAGAATCTTGCCCTAAAGGTATTGAAGATATAAAAGCTGCAGCTCGCGTGTTTGACGTAGTTGTTATTGATAGTTGGGGTAAGATACCTGGTATCACTCAAGATGACTTTGATAAACTACGTAAAGAATTCCCTAACACTATGTTTGTTGTGATATTCCAATCAACTACTAATGGTACTGTTCGTGGTGGTTCTAAAGCAGAGTATGATGGAGGAATTGTTATTCAGGTCGCAGAAGGAGGTAGGGCTTGTTGCGAGAAAAACCGTTATAATGGTGAGAATTTAACTTACTTGGTATTTGAAAGGAGGTTGGCTGATATTGAAAATAATTCTGTATAAATTAATAGCTTACATAGCATGCAATAAAAGAGTGGGGAAGATATCCCACTCTTTTTGTGATTAAAAACAAAATGTTATACGAATTGTAATTTTATGTAACTGAAATGAATCTTCTTCTAAAGAAGAAACCTAGGGTAAAGAATTATAATCCCCATTTCCCTAAATAGTACTGTGATTCAATCCTGTTTTCTTTAGAATTTGGTAAATCAATAAAAAAATCAAGACCAGTTAAGGATTCTATTGTATTTACAGGGACAACATAATCTTTGATTTCTCCAGTGGCTCCAACATGTGGTAAAAGAAAACCAATACTTTGAGCTTTCTCTCCATCAAATCTTAAAATAACTTTATAAAAATAACCAGGGATTGTTACATTGTTAGATCCAATTTTACCAAGGTTATTCATAAAAACAGGACCTGTCGCAACATATATTTTTGAATAATGTTTTGCTTTTTCACGAACCCATGATTCAAGATCCGCCCATATACCTCTATTAAAAGAAGGTAATTGAGGTGACATATTAGACATCAGAAAAGATTCCCTATTAGCTTTTTCAGACATATTATTGTCAGCAGCAGGGCATAAATGGCCTCTATCAAATCCTGTAGATGAATAATCCTTTAAAGTAGCACTACCTAGCTTGACATTTTCATCTTTCTCAAAACAATCACACCGATCTCTTTTTTTTGAAACTTCATCTTCATTTAACTCATAGGCAACCCAATCAGGTTGTTCATGTTTATCATTATATGATAAAGTAAATTGTGTGTAAGTGATGATTTGATTCTCATTAACTTTTTGAGGTAGAAAGTTAAAGTCTTGCGAGTAAGAATTGTAGGTTACTAGGCTGAATAAAAATAAAATTAGTTTTTTCATGGTTTTAAGTTTTAATTTAGTATTAAGAAATATCGGAAAAAGTAAATTAGTTTACAATAATATATATATATCAATATTAGAGATGGATTTTTTTATAGAGGTTAAGTTTCGAATTATCATAAGGCAAAGATGCAAAGTTAATCTAGTATTTGAGCAGTAATTATATGGCATTATCTGACTAATGGTAAAATTTCATATTTAAAAAAGAATATATTTCAACACTATACCAATTTTACGTTTGCTTCCAAAATCAATGAAATTTTCTGAATAATTAAATTTCTACGAAAGTAATTCATTAAGTATATAGAAGGAATTTTGCCCAACGTCAGAGTGTCTAAAAACCTAAATGAAAGCTTTGAATATTCGGATAGGTATACTAGTTTAAAACTAAATATTGAATTTTAAGAGGCTTAAAAATAGTTTTTAGACAGACTGACGTTTATGGTATGTTTTTGTTAACGAGTTGATGGTACATAATAATCAAGTTACAAGATAAGAAGATTTGAAAAACAAATGCTTGCAAATCATTAACTAGCTAATTACTATACATATTGTACACTGTAATTACTTATCAGATTTCTTTTTTACTCTTTCTCCTTTTCCATATACGACTATCGGTTTCCAATTACCAGGAACTTTTGATGCTCTAAAATCAGCCTCTATTTGATCCTGCGTATAATAAAAATCATTCATGTATATTACTGCATAAAAGGTTTTCCAATCTTCAGAGTTTAAATACGCATGAACATCTTCATATAGTCCTCCAATGAATCTTTTTGAATCTGCTTCATTTGCCACAAACTTATATTCAATTGCGCATTTTAGACTTTTTATGCCAAAATCCGGCTTATATGTTTTTACAACACTTGGAATGGGAAATTCTCTTGTCGTATCAGGAAAAATATGGATCAAAATCTGATACATTTCTTTTTGTACATCAGCTTCATTTTTAGGTATCAGCTTTCTGTCACTTATAATTTTCGGAGTGCCTCTTAAAACTCGTTCTAAATCAGCTGTTTTATCTAAATGTTCCTGTTTATCCGATTTTTCAATTTGCGTACTTATCAAACTATTAAACTTTTCTAAAAATCGCAGTGCAGGACACACTAACACACCAGCATAAGGCATCATAGTAAGACTTGTCGGATTTGCATGATTATTTGTCCATTGGGTTTGAAAATCAGTTAGAACACTTTTCAGGTTTAATACCTCAAATGCAAAATCAAGCTTAAGCTTAATCCTACTCAATGTAGAACTTAACTCTCGCTCATTAAAGCTTTTTTCCTCATCCAAAATCCAGAAAATCTCTTCATCAGTCTTGTTTAAATTATGCAAGTAGGTCGCTCTATCAATAATATTCTCTTTATCTGAAACAAGATTTCTTGCAATTTCAATATCTTTTGAGATACTATTATTAAATGTCTGAAAATTGAAGTTTATCATTTTTGCAGTGAATTTCTCGTTATGGTGTATAATGGATGGTGTTATGAAACGTTGCACTTTTCGGAGCACAAACTTATCAACCTACTAAGTCAGTGATTAAATCTTATTTCATTCAAATATAGCACTATCTGCGCAACGTTTTATGACCATGTTAGGGACGTTATGCTAGGACTTCAAATAAAACCTTTTTTATTTCTTTAATTTTTGTTTTCATATCTTCAGAGTTTAGGCTTTGAATTGTCGGTTTGATGAGTTTAAAATAATCTGATCGTTTTCCTACTAAAAAAATTAAATATAGTTTTTCATGCTCCTTTAAATTGGATGAATGAACATTTGAAATAAAATCGTTCTTTGAAATTGACGATTTAAAATCAACTTCTCTGAACTTATAGGCTGGTAATTCTTTTATCCAATTAAGTATTTTAGTATTTATTATTGAGTTTGATATAAGGTTATTTAAAGCAAAAGATAAAGTTCCTTTTGAGTCAATTATTGAATGCCAATGAATTGTATGCTTGTACTTTATAAAAATGTATAAATCATCAAGATTAGATGGAGCAAACTTTAAAGTTTTATTTATATGATATGGTATAATTTTGTTTAGAAATTTTAAGATTGCCTCGGATTCTGTTTTAAAATAATCATCAAGTATTTCTTCGGTAAATGGAAACTTAAAGAAGTTAACGCTCTTATTTTTTTTGACAAATGCAAAATTATTCGATCTATTTACTAAAGAGTATATTTGAATATTTTTAATTTTAAGTATTGGGTACTTATTTAAACCTAAAGATTTAAAATATTCCAGTTCATTGATATGATTTTCAATCTTATCAAATTTTAGGTCAGGGTATTCATACTTAATTTGTTTTAAATATTCCTTAATATTTTCAACAGGCCCTAATCCCCAAGAAAACACATTATAATCTATGAATTCCTTTTTTATTCTTATGTTTTCAATTAACCTAATTGACAAATATAACTCTTCATCACGTTTTCCCTTAAGCTTCCTATAATCTTTGTGTTGAAGTGAGTAATCATTGTATTCGAACGCAAAGCTGCATTTATACTGTATGGGTAAATGACCATTGTAATTTTTTATAAAAGATTCAGAATTTATATACTTGACTATTTCCTCTCTAAATTCTTTAGTCTTTATAATGCTTGGTTTAGGCACTATAGTTGAATAATTAAATAATTCCACTTTAATATCGCTATTCTCTGACTTAAGAATCTTAATCAATTCTTGCATGACCAAGTCTACTTCTGATGCTTCAATAAGCACCTCTATTAAGTTATTACGAAGTACTTTTGATTCCGAAGAGCGAATATCTTTTAAAATTCTTTCAATTAAATAAGATTGGTAGTTTTTTGTTTTTAATAAGTCTCTTACAAAACTTCTAAAAAGCCATACGTTAAGATGACTATCATTATCACTTTTTTTAGTTGGGATGTTTAATATATCCGTAAAAACTTTATCAATAATTTTAATAAACAATGAAAACTCTATTTCTGTATCGTCTTTTAAAATTTGTAATGCAACTTCCAAAGGCTTAGATAATAGAGTATAAGGATCATACATGTTTGTAATATCCTGAACGAATTTGGTTGCATTCTGTCTACCTAACCGCCCAGGTTCATTAAGTTTAAATAATGATGCTGTAAGCTTAATAACTTCAAACCAATTTGAGTTAAATACATAATCATTAAGATTATCATTTAGTTCTCCTTCTTTCCAACGTGTTTTAAATTCTATTGCAGTAAAAAATTCCTGAAAAGTTTGATGTACAAATCCAAACAATGACATTCCATTTTCATCAAATCCCTTTTCAAAAAGGAATCCTGCATCTTCCCTTAGAAAGTCTATTATCTCTTTGATATCTTGTTTTTCTTCCTTTGGTTTTAAATAGGGATTTATTCTTTTGTATTCAGCAGTAAGCTTTGTTTTTAAAATCTTTTCAGAAATTAATCCTGTTGAATCACTAGTATGAATATGAAATGCAATAGGCGCAAGTATTTCCATGAGTAAATCTTTGTCAAAATAAGATGCTTTCTTCGAATCTCGTTGCCTAACCCAGTTCTCTAAAAATGTTGATGTAGCAATATCGTATAATGATGCTCTTTTTTCTGGTAACGTACTCCCTTGATAATGAATTAATGCAATAATTGTACTCAATAAAGGATTGCTAGCCATTTTAAGAACAGATTGGTTTTTCCTTATGGAATTGAATAATTCTAATGCCTGCTTCTGAGCATTTTTAATATCCATATCTGAATATGTAGCAACAGAGGTATACCAATTATTTACGAATTGCTGAATTTGTGTTTCTTTAAATTTTGAAACCTGAAAATGGTTAAAATATCCATTTAACCTAGTTTCTTTATAACCAACATTTCGAGATGTAACAATTATTTTTGCAGTGGGATATTGCGAAACAAAAGAATTTATCCGATTAACTACATCATGTCTGTGGTTCACCTTATTAATTTCATCAATCCCATCTAGTAGTAGTATTAATTGATTCTTTTCTAGCTTCTCTGTGAATAAAAATTCATACTTACGGTCAATGTGATCTATAATATATTCTGATAATTGCTTTGAAGTTTTTACAACATATTTCGCAAATTCACTTCCTTTAATAACTACTGGTAAAAACTCTTCAAGTTGACTTGATAAGGCCCGTTTCGAGCAAATGCTTCTAGCTAAGTTTTTAAGAACGGTTGATTTGCCTGAACCAGGGTCACCTAAAATAACTAGTTTGCCAAAATCGTCAAGAGCCTTTTCTATGCTGTACCCTATGTAATTACTCTCTTTACTATTCTTTTCTTGTAGGTTGTTATAATCGGATTCAAGTTTTAATTCTAATGGAACATAGATTTTATCAAGATTAATTTTAACTAAAGTATTATTAACCTTAGGAGAAAAGCCTTTTATATCCAGGTAATTGTACAGATTAGATATATAAAGATCATATTCTTCTATGCCTCTACAATATATGTTCCACTTGTCTAATTGCTTTTTATTATCTGTAAATTGTTCCTCTAATAGATCACAAACTTTTAAAATTTTCTTATAATTATTTTGTGCATTAAGTTCTTTATAAATATCAGACCTATCCAAGATACTTGAAGTTTTAAAAGCAAATAATCCATTCAAGCAGTCGTCAATCTTTTGTTGATCATATTTGGTTTGCTTCTGAGTTATTATGAATACATATAGTTTGTCAAATTCTTTGTGAAGATCATTTTTAGTAAACTTTGACAGTGTTTTTTTTACCTTATCTAGGTTGGCAGTTGAGGTAACTTGTATAGCAATACGATTTTTAAAATCACGAAGATCAATACTAGGGTATGTTTTTCCTTCTTCATAATTTACATTTTTCAAATCGCAATCGTAAACTTCATTCAAGACTTTTATTAAAATGTTTTCGGCATGTATATTAATACTAAACTCTCCATTAGAATTTAATATTGTTACTTGTTCTTTTAAACGTGAAAATAATTGAGAAATTCTATATAGTTTGGATTCTTGATTCATAGTATTATTTTTGATTTAATTCTCGCTAAAACTCTATACGTTAATAGGTAGATGTCTAGTTGTTGTATATGCCTTATTTAATCAATGGTTATTTTATCTTTGTGTTAATTAAGTAGAGTAGTTTTTAGGTTTAAAAACGACCTCGAATAATTAGTTTTTTGTAAAAATAGCTTATTTTTAATTCTAATGTTAAAGTACTAATCTAATATCTTTAGCAATTTTCATATGTAATACCTTTGCATAATGTTTTTGTGTGATTCTTATATTTGAGTGTCCTAATAAGCTAGATACGGTTTCTATTGGAACATCCTTATTTAATAAGAGTGTCCCATAAGTTTTACGTCCAACATGAGAAGTTACATTTTTATTGATACCAATTTCCTTGGCAATTTTTTTCAGGGCAGTATTATATTTTTGAATTGAGATTAGAGGAATATCAAACTTATATTTCTTCAATATTCTCCAAACTTGTGGTAAAACAGGAATCAAGCAATCTGCTGTATCTACTTTTTGTCTCGTAATATCAATCCACACCAAGCCACTACTATCCTGTGAAAGATGTCCGGAATGTAACCTTGTTAAATCTACATATGCTAATCCGGTATAGCATTGCACCAGAAATGCATCGGCGCATTTTTGTAAATGTTCGTCAAATATGTGTTTCTCTATTTTATTTACCTCCATTTCATTTAAGTAGATAAACTCAGATTTCGTGGTAAATGGCACTTTATATTCATTGCTATAAATACGATCGACATATCTTCTATTAAATGCATATTTAAGAGCGGATTTAAGGAAGCTTATAACTTTTTTTACATAAGAAACTTTGTATCCTTTATTCTTAACTAAAAAGTGTGCTAATTGATCAAGAAAGTAATTGTCGCATTGTGATATTGAAATTGTAGTCTTATGAAGCTCTTTAAGGGCAGATTCGATAATATTGATATACCTGGATTGTGTTTCAAATTTGGTTAGGTTTGAATATATTTTATAGCATTCATTAGAAAATTCACGGATCAATTCTATTATTAGGTTAATAACAGTTCTTTTTATTGTATATCGTTCCTTAAGATCTATTGCAGTAACGTTATTATTCCCTTTAAGAGACTCAGAAAAGTAAAGGTTATGTATTTTGTGATTTATGCTTTCTAATTGTCGGTTTTTGTTCTTGACAAGTTCGGAGTTGCCTTTTAGCTTTTTTCGGGTATTGTCAAAATCACACTCCTTAGCGCATATTTCTGTGTTAATTTCAGCTCTTTTTCCATTAATGGTTATTCGGCAGTAGATTGGAGCTTCACCTTTAGAATTAATTTTATTTTTTACTAACCAGAATAATAATTTCATACAATAAAATCCTGTTTTATATAAACAAAAAAACCTTAGCGATTATGCTAAGGTTTCTGTTCCGTAAAACGGATTTAAACTTGTTTGAGTACTCGAGGCGGGACTTGAACCCGCACGTCCTAATGGACACAAGATTTTAAGTCTTGCGTGTCTACCAATTCCACCACTCGAGCATCCTAGATTTACATCTGGAGAGCGAAAAACGGGACTCGAACCCGCGACCCCGACCTTGGCAAGGTCGTGCTCTACCAACTGAGCTATTTTCGCGTTTCATACTCTGCTATCCCGCAATGCTTGTCGTTACTCACATCTTGTATTTCGTGATTGCGGATGCAAATATAGATCATTTTAACTTACCTGCAAACTTTTTTTTCGTAATTGAGTGTTTTTTTTTGACTTCAAATTTCAGTATGCTGATTACCAGATTGAAAAACTTAGTTAATTCCAGTAAATTTTTTTATTTCGTTTAATTTATTGAGTGCTTCAACCGGAGTAAGATTATTGATATCGGTATTAGCTATCTCATCTCTTATTTGTTTTAATACGGGATCATCAAGCTGAAAAAAGCTCATTTGATAACCTTCTCTATGTTGTCCTAAATCATTAACAGGCTTAGAAAGGTTTCCTTGTCTTTTAGTTCCTTCAAGCTCTTCGAGTATTTCGTTGGCACGATTAACCACACTTTTAGGCATGCCAGCCATACGCGCTACATGTATTCCAAAACTATGCTCGCTACCTCCTCTAACAAGCTTACGCAAGAAAATAACTTTATTGTCTATCTCTTTTACCGATACATTATAATTTTTGCAGCGATTAAAAGAACGTTCCATTTCGTTTAATTCGTGATAATGGGTAGCGAAAAGAGTCTTGGCTTTTGCTCTTTTATTTTCGTGAATATACTCAACAATACTCCACGCAATAGAAATACCATCATATGTACTGGTGCCTCTTCCTAATTCGTCAAATAAAATTAAACTGCGGGGCGAAATATTGTTAAGAATGCTTGCTGCTTCATTCATTTCAACCATAAATGTGGATTCACCTGCCGAAATGTTATCCGAAGCACCTACACGAGTAAATATCTTATCAACCACACCTACTTTAGCAGATTCTGCCGGAACAAAGCTACCGATTTGTCCCAACAGTACAATTAATGCTGTTTGACGTAAAAGTGCAGATTTACCAGCCATATTAGGACCAGTTATAATGATAACCTGTTGTTTTTCGCTGTCAAGGTAAACATCATTTGGTATGTACTCTTCATCAACGGGTAATTGTTTTTCAATAACAGGATGTCTGCCCGATTTAATGTCAATCACTTCATCATCCTCAATAATAGGTCTAACGTATTTGTTTTCTTTTGCCACAGATGCAAACGAAAGCAAACAGTCTAATTTAGCCAATAGATTAGCATTGAGCTGAATGGCTGCGATATATTCGCCTAAACTAATAACAAGATCGTTGTATAATTGAGTTTCCAGGGCCAGAATTTTTTCCTCTGCACCTAATATTTTAGCTTCGTACTCCTTTAATTCTTCAGTTATATATCTTTCGGCATTTACTAAAGTTTGTTTCCTGATCCACTCTTCGGGTACTTTATCCTTATGCGTATTTCTTACCTCAATATAATAACCAAATACATTATTAAAGTTAATCTTTAATGAAGGAATTCCGGTTCTTTCAATTTCTCGCTGAACAAGGTTATTTAAATAATCTTTACCAGAAAAAGCAATTTCGCGCAGTTCATCAAGTTCAGAATTAACACCTTTGTTAATTACATTTCCTTTATTGATTTGTGCAGGAGGATCTGCTGCTATTTCGTTTTCTATTCGGCTGCGAATAGAATTGCAAGGATTTAACTGCTCACCAATGCTGTTTAAAGTGGTGTTTTTACACTTTTCGCAACCATTTTTTATAGGTTCAATAGCTTTAAGAGCATTCTTAATCTGGACTATTTCTCGTGGAGAAACTCTACCCACAGCAACTTTGGAAACTAACCGTTCCAAATCACCAACAGGACGAAGGTGTTCTTCAAGCTGGTCTTTAAAGCTTGTGTCTTTAAAAAAGTATTCTACAGCGGTTAAACGATCTTCAATAAGCTTTACTTCTTTTAAAGGCAAAGCTATCCATCGTTTTAGTAATCGACTTCCCATTGGTGAAATGGTTTTATCAACTACCGAAACTAAAGAATTTCCACCTTCGTTAACAGTACCAAAAAGTTCCAGGTTACGAATAGTAAACTTGTCTAACCAAACATATTTATCTTCTTCAATTCTGGATAATCCGGTAATATGTTGAATTTTATTATGCTGTGTAATATCCAGATAGTGCATTATAGCCCCGGCCGCAACAATTCCGTACTTTAGATTATGTACACCATATCCTTTTAACGATTTGGTTTCAAAATGTTTTAATAATCTGTCGTGAGCCGACTCTCCAGTAAAAACCCAATCTTCTAAACCATAAGTATAAAACTTATCTCCAAAATTTTCAATAAACTGGTTGCGTTTGCTTTTTTCAAACAATACCTCTTTGGGTTTAAAACCATTCAGTAGTTTATCAATATATTCAAAGCTGCCTTCGGCAGTTAAAAATTCACCTGTTGAAATATCTAAGAAGGCAACACCTACTAATTTTTTATCCATATGTACCGAGGCTAAAAAGTTGTTTTCTTTATGCTCCAATACATTGTCGCTGATGGCTACACCTGGTGTTACTAATTCTGTTACCCCTCTTTTAACTATGGTTTTAGTCATTTTGGGATCTTCAAGCTGGTCGCATACAGCAACTCTTTGTCCAGCTCTTACTAATTTTGGTAAATAAGTATCTAAAGCATGATGCGGAAATCCTGCCAGTTCAACATACGATGCAGCTCCGTTTGCTCTGCGAGTAAGCGTAATCCCTAATATTTCGGCAGTTTTAATCGCATCTTCCGAAAAAGTTTCGTAAAAATCACCAACCCTAAATAACAAAATAGCATCTGGATGTTTGTCTTTAATAGAGTAATATTGCTTCATTAACGGTGTTTGAACCGCTTTTTTTCCTTCTTTTTTAGCCACCTATAATTCTATCTTTTCTTTCCTGATCTTAAAAAATATACTTAGAAACTGTTTAAGTTTTATCCTTCGGTTTATTTTGGCGACTTAAGCCCTCATATTTCTGCAAAATTTCTTTAAATAGCGATGCTATTCACATCAATTTTGTCTCATCTGAGAACTTAATTCTCTCAAAATAACTCACAAAAACAAAATTTAAACAGTTTCTTAAAAACGAATATGATTTTTTAGTATTCTAAAATCCACATCCGAAAATAATTAAGTATTAAACACAAAGATTGATGATAATAAACTCATTGACCCTGAGCCTATAAGATCGTCGATCTAGTGGTTAATTTTTAATACTTAAATTTTATGCGTGCAAATATAAAACTAATAATTTGCAATGGAGAGAGAAACATGGTTGCAATTGAGAAAGGTTTGATTATATGATTTTTACTTGAAATGCTTAAAGAAAATGATTTTTTAGTTAATTATAACGTGGTTAATGTTTTTTCCGAGGATAAATAAATCCTCCAACGATAGCAGTAATTGGAGCTACCAATACTAAACCAAAACTACCCACCAAAGTATTTAAAATCTCTGCGGCAATATAATTTGTATTACAAATAGTAACAAGAGGTGTTCCTTTGGCCATAAATGCCATAAATACAAACATAAAACTACCTGAATAGGCAAATAATAATGTTGTGGTCATTGTACCAATTACTGGATAAGCTACGTTAAAACCAGATTTAATAAGTTCCTTAGTTTTAATGGTAGGTTTGTTTTCCAACACTTCGTTTTGTGCTGCTGCAATATCCATAGCTACATCCATTACTGCACCTGCTGCAGCAATAAAAATGCAAGAAATAAAAATGGATGATAGGTTTAAATTTGTAAATCCGGCATAAAGTAAAGTTTCGGAGAACTCCTGAACAGTACCGGGTACTTTAAAGTAATAACCAAAAACTAGCGCCAATACTGTTGTTATGCCAACACCGGCAATAGAACCAGTTAAGGCAACCAGTCCTTTTTTTGAGAAACCATTGATTAAAACAATAATTACTGTAGTTGATAATACAACAATAGCAAATGCTGAAATGATAGGAGAGAAGCCTTTAAGTAATAGAGGAATCAATATTTTCCATAAAGCTAAAGCGGTAAAAAGAAAAGATAATAAAGCTTTAAATCCTGTAATACCAGCAAAGCCAATTAAAAATAAAGCAAATAGGCCTAAAAGAATCCACTCCACTTGAATGCGATAGTAATCATCAGCTCTGACGCTCATAATTTTTCCATTGGAGGAGTACTTAGCAATGGCTAATACTTTATCTCCCGCTTTAAATATTTTGTCTAGCTTTTTTTGACCCATCAAAACATTATGAGCTAATAAGGTATCTCCTTTACTATCACCTTGAAGTAGTTTTAGTTTCAAATCTTGTGTTCCTACTGTAACAATGCTATGGTGTTCTAAATCATCATTACTAGCTTCAATGACTTCAGCTTTAATTCTTTCTGTGTTTTCTACTAAGATTGGATTTTCAAATCCTGTTGGAATAAAAAATAAAACTATAGTAACAATGGTGATAGTTATGGTAAAAGTAATATTAAACCGATGCTTATTTTTGGAAAACATTATTTCGTATATGATATAATAAAAAAACTGCATGTAAACATAGTACATGCAGTTTAAATAATAAATGATTTAACTATTCTTTTTCGTCATAACCTGCGATAACGATAATTTTTTTAGCAACATCAGTATTGTCATAATAACCACTAAAATTATATTGACCTTGTCCCATTGCAAAAACAGGTACTGGAACAGCAGTATGTGAATAAGTTGTCCAATCGATTCCTGATTTTTGATTTAAAATATGGGTTACAGTTACGGTAAATGGGTCGTAATAATAAGGACCATATGTTACGTAATCATACTCTGCTTCATTAGTTGTATCTTCTTCTTTTAAATCTACAAGAGTTCTATCGAAAGCATCCTTAAGTCTTTTGATGTCATATTCACTAAGTTTTAGATTAAACTTATTACCTTGTACGCTAGTCTCAGTAATACTTTCGTCACCTAAACCAAAAGTCTCTTTAACAGAAGCAAGTGCATCATCAAAAGTTATAGTAGCCGGATCCCATTTGTATACTACATTATTTGTATAATCATCATACGACATTTTTTGTTTGTTCAAAAAGGAGAATGCAGTTTCATATCCTGTAGCAGAATACCCTAATGATAGTCCACCAGTTTCGTGGTCACCTGTTACAACGATTAAAGTTTCATCTGGATGTTTTTTATAAAATTCGATTGCATGACCTATAGCTTCGTCAAAAGCAATTACATCATGTGTTGAAGCTACAGCATCGTTAGCGTGGCATGCCCAGTCAATCTTTCCACCTTCAACCATCATAAAGAATCCTTTATCGTTATCTAATACCTCAATTCCTTTTTTAGTAAAATCAGCTATAGAAAGATCATTGTCAGCTCTGTCTACTTCATAAGGAAGAGCAGCATCTCCATCATACTGATCTGAATAAGCCCAACATTTTGTACCAGCAGCAACACCATCTAATTCAGTTTTATTTTTAGCAATAGTATACCCAGCATCTTTCATTACCTGATCAACATCTATAGGAGTAAAATCCTCTGGGAATCTTTTTCCTGGTGTAGTACCATCTTTATATTTATCAAAGTTTCCTTTTGCATAACCACCACCAAAGTAGTCAAAATTACTAGTAGCCATTTGAGATGCAATGTAGTTATAATGTCCACGCGTTGTAGCATGAGCATAAAAACATGCAGGTGTTGCATGATCGATACTAACACTTGAAATGATACCAACTTTCATTCCTTTTTCTTTTGCTTTTTCAGCCATAGTTTTAATATCTCCTGTATGGTCTCCTTTCATCGAAATAGTTCCGATAGTTGTTTTTTGACCAGTAGCTAAAGCTGTAGCAGAAGCAGCAGATCCAGTGATATATCTATCCTCGGCATGAGTGGTTTGAAAACCAGTAATAGGAAACTCTTGGATATTTAAAGATCCAATTCCTACCGATTTTAGCTTAAAATCAGCATTGTTTAATGCAGCCTCTGCAGCATTAATTTGTACATTAGCCATTCCATCGCCAATAAAAAAGAATACGTACTTAGGAGTTTTAAAGTTTTCATCAATCAATGTTTCAACTTTTTCGTAGCGAGTAACTTCTTTTTCAACTATTTTTTCATCTTGCTCACAAGATATAAAAACAAAAGGAAGGCTTAATGTTACAAGGGTAGCAGCGATAAGGCTACCAGTTCTTTTTAAAATGTTCATTCTGTCTGCTTGTTTAGTTTTTAAATTGCGTTTCGAATTAGAATTGCAAAAGTGAGTTAGAAAGATTAAGCTTATCTTATCCTCAATTTTCATTTTTGTCAATTTACTATGTAAAATAGAAGGTGGAAAGAAGTATTGTTAATGCTATTTTAATATGAATAATAAATAAAATTTGTAATTAAAATGGTGGTTAGAAAGATGTCATTATATCAGCTTTTTACGAAAATAAAGGTAAAGCGGTAGTAAAATACTACAATTAACATAGGATTAATATTGCGCAAAAAAATAACGAGGATGAATAGACCGGTTGGTTGGTATCTTCAAATTTATAGAAAAGAAATTGTTCCAATAACTGGATTAATCTTGATTTTAACGATTGTGAATTGTATCTTATAGATAATATGAACAATAGAAGAGATATATTAATACTTGGAGCTGGAAAAGTTGCATCACCACTTGTTGCATATTTTTTAGATAGTAAATATTTAATTACAGTGGCTTCGGAATATTTATACCAGGCAGAGTTGGTTATTCAAAACAATCCTTTAGGGGAAGCTATTGAGTGGCATGCTAGCGAAGATGATAAACTCAATGGTCTAATAAAGAAGCATAAGATTGTAGTTAGTTTATTGCCTTTTTCTTTACACATAATTGTTTGTAAAGCTTGTATTAAACAACGACGAAGTTTAGTAACTACATCATACCAACAACCTAAAATGGAAGAGCTTCATTCTGATGCTTGTAAAAGTAATATAACAATACTCAATGAGGTAGGGCTGGATCCGGGAATAGATCATATGTGGGCTTGTAAATCAATTGATAATATTAAAAAACAAGGAGGTGAGATAGAAAAGTTTATTTCGGTGTGTGGTGCATTGCCAGCTCCAGAATCATTGGATAATCCATTCAGATATAAATTTTCATGGAGTCCAATGGGTGTTGTAAGAGCTAGTTCTTCTCAAGCTACGTATTTAAGAAACAATATAATTACAAAGGTAGAAGCAGATAAGTTAATGCAAAATACATTTAGCGTTAGTGTTGATAAAATTGGCGAATTTGATGCTTATGCTAATAGGGATTCCTTAAAATACCTGTTACTATATAAAATTCCAAATGCATCAACTTTATTTAGAGGAACGTTGAGGTATAAAGGTTGGGCAGAAGCGATTTCTATTTTAATAAAAGCAGGTTATTTTTCAGAAAAAGAAATTCCAAAAGAAGCTGTAACATTTTCCGAATTAACCTCAAAATTAAGTCTGCTTGAAACACCACATAATGTTAGAGATGAGTTTGCAAAAAAGCATCAAATAAAAACTCATTCTAATGGCATAATGGCCATGGAATGGCTTGGATTATTTTCTAACAGTCATTATAGTAATTCTGCAAAATCACCACTTGAGGTATTAACTAACAGGATGACTGCCAAAATGAAAATGCTACCTTCTGATAAAGACTTAATAGTACTAAATATTCAAATGTTATATTCCATAGATAATAAAAGACAGGTATTTGATGGCACCTTTGTAAGGTTTGGAAGGGATAATGAAGAAACTGCCATTGCTAATTCGGTATCTATGCCTGCAGCTTATGCTGTAGAATTAATTTTAAACAAAAAGATCGCACATAAAGGCATAGTTAGACCAATATATAAAGAGTTTTACGACCCAATTCTAAATAAATTGAAAGAGAAAAATGGATTTAAATTTAGTGAAGTGATTAAGAATGGCAACGAATGGCCTAATGAATGGTAAGTTAACATGAGATGTTTTTTAAAGAATATAGGATTTCTTTTTATTGTAGGCGGAGCAGTTCTACTTGGATTTTATACTACCCAAAATAGAATTGAGAATTGGCACTATGTTCTTGCTGGTGCAATTGAGATAGTAGGACTCTCAATTTACATAATCACTAATAGGTTCTTAAAAGAGCCTAAGGATCACTGTTAGAGGTACTTTATTCGAGGATAGGAATATAAATTGTAGGTTAATTTATTGTTTAATTTAGTAAAAATATACTTCTTTACCTATAAGGTTGTATCTATCAGCAAGTAAGGACTATATGTTTTAGGTACTAAAACAATAGGAATTCTAAATCAAAGATGCAATACTTAATTCCTTAAAATATAGTTAAATGTGAGCGTTGAGTTAGTTTGTTTTATCATTTAAGTATAGTAGGTTTTTAATTCATTTAATACGGTAATAGTTACTTTATGGTGATAAAATTATAAAAAACATCGCTTTTTGTTGTTAAAAAATATTATGCACACTAGACAGCAATAAGCACAATTTAAACAAAACATGAAGAAAACTTTACTGTTATTTGCTTTATTGGCATTAGTAAACTTGGTTTCTGCACAAGAAGGTGAAAAACCAGCAGCATCTGTACCAAAAAACATAATTGTTTTTATAAGTGACGGATGGGGTTATAACCATGTAGCTGCAACAAATTATTTTAATGGGGTAGAATCTACTTCTTATCAAAATTTCTCCACTAAGCTTCCAATGAGTACTTATTGTACTGCAACAAGCGGAATGTGGGACGATGAATTATCTGATTATGGCAATAGCTATAATAGTTATCTAGCTTGGACTGACTGGACCTGGATGAAGCGAGAAAATGATGGTGGTGATGGAGCTACTGGTTCCGGAGCTGCTGCTACTACAATGGCTTCTGGGAAAAAAGCCAATAAATATGCTATTGGTATGGATAATGATTCTGTAGCTTTAGAGTTAATTTCAGAAAGAGCTATTCAGCTTGGTAAATTAGCAGGTGTTGTTTCATCTGTTCAATTTGCACATGCTACGCCAGCAGGTTTTTCTGCTCATAATGGATACAGAAGCGATTATGTAAATATTGCACTTAATCAGATTTTAGATTCAAAATTAAATGTAATTATGGGTTGTGGTAACCCTGAGTATAACAATGATGGTGAATCAAAAGTTCCTAGCGAAGAAAAGGATTATAAATATGTAGGTGGTAGCGCTGCATGGACTTCTTTGAAAGCAGGCGATACTGATTTTACAGTTGCTGCTCCTTCTGGTCGTACTAGAGTTCAGGATATTACTGGAGATGGAAATCCTGATGCATGGTCATTAATTCAAGATAGTGCTGACTTCCAAAACCTAATATATGCAGAAACTGTTCCTACTCGTGTATTAGGTGTACCTAAAGTAAACTCAACACTCCAACATAGTAGAAGTGGAGACTACCGAGATGTATTACCATTCTCAGTTCCTTACACTGAAAATGTTCCTCGTTTACATCAAATGACAAATGCAGCATTAAATGTACTAGATAAGAATGATAGCGAAGATGAAGGTTTCTTTTTAATGGTTGAAGGCGGAGCTGTAGATTGGGCTGGTCATGGAAATAGTTTAACAAGAATTATTGAAGAGCAAACTGATTTCAATAACGCAGTAGATTCAGCTTTAGTTTGGCTTGAGAGAAACGGAGAATTAGAGAATACATTAGTTATTGTAACAGGTGACCATGAAACTGGTTATTTAGTAGGTGATAACTTTGACATTGATAACCTTGATATGGTTTCTCAATATCCGGTTATTGATAATGGAGAGGGTGTAATGCCTGGGGGTAAATTTATGAGTAATGAAGTAAAAGGTGCTGGTACTAATTCAGGAGAGCATACCAATCAGTTAATTCCTTTCTTTGCTCAAGGCCCTGGAGCTGATAAATTTAATGAACTTGCAGATCAGGAAGACTTTGTTCGTGGTCGTTATATTGATAACACTGATATGGCTCATACAATGTTTGATTTATGGCCAGTTGACAATAAGCCAGAACCTAAAAATGTAATTTTGATGGTAAGTGATGGTTGGAGTTATAACCACATTAAATCGGCTGAATTCCATAGAGGGACACCTGCTGCTTATTGGGATTTTCCTGAGCAATTTTATATGTCAACTTATCCTGCTATGACTGGTAAAGTTTGGGAAAATGACAATGTTGAAAAATACAACACTTGGTATAATTCTGCCGATGCATGGACAGATGAAAACTATATCAACACTGGTTATACAGGTTCTGCCCCTGCTGCAACAGCAATGTACTGTGGTGTTAAAACTAGTAAGTATGCTATTGGGGTTGATATTGATGGTGATGAGTTATTAACTTTTGGAGAAAGAGGATTTGAAGCAGGTAAATCTGTTGGTGTTGTATCATCAGTTCAATTTGCCCATGCAACTCCTGCATCTATGTTAGCGCATAATACAAGCCGTAATAATTATGCAGAAATTGCGAATGAAATGCTTATAGATAGCCGTGCTACTGTTATTTTTGGTGCAGGAGCACCTGATTATGATGACGATGGTCAATCAAAAGTTGCAAGTGAATACAAATATGTTGGGGGTGAAGGTACATGGAATAATCTTTTAGAAGGTAATGTTACCGTTTTCGATTCAACAACCATTAATGGAAACAATACTATACAAGATATTGATGGCGATGGAAATCCTGATCCATGGACTCTGATTAGAGACAATGTTGATGTTTTAGCCTTAGCAACTGGTCCTACTCCTCTACGTGTAGTATGTTTACCTAGAGTTGGATCAACATTAAACAAAAACCGTACTACAGGAGATGCTAATGTAGCATACTCTTCTCCACTTAATAGTAATGTTCCAACATTAGTTGATATGACTAAAGCTGCACTTAACGTATTGGATAATAACGAAAGAGGTTTTAGCCTTATGATTGAAGGTGGTGCTGTGGATTGGGCAGGTCATGCAAACCAAATTGGTCGTATTATCGAGGAACAACAGGATTTCGATAACTCTGTTAATGCAGTTATCGATTGGGTTGAAGCCAACTCTAGCTGGGACGAAACGCTACTAATTGTAACAGGTGACCACGAAACAGGTTATTTAGTTGGACCAAATTTTAATGCTAACGATATGCAAAATACTTGGGCAGTAACAGATAAAGGAGCAGGAAAAGAGCCAGGTTATCAATTTAAAAGTGGAGGTCACACAAATCAATTAATTCCTATTTTCTTTAAAGGGGAAGGTGCTGAAATTTTCAATGACTATGCAGATCATGATGACTATGTTGTTGGAGAGTACATGGACAACACTGAAATTGCGATAGGAGTATTCAAAATGTGGGAAAATCTTCCTAATGCAAATCCATCTATTACTCTTGATGATATTATTACTTCAGTCGAAAATGAAATGACCGAATCTGGAGTTGCTGTATATCCTACTGTTACAAGTGGGTTAATAAATGTTAACATTGAGCAAGCTCCTGCACTTTATAAAGTGTATGACTTTAGTGGTTCAACTGTTAAAATGGGAACTATTAAATCAAATAATGAAACTATTGATTTAAGCAATCAGGCAGATGGTGTTTATATTGTTAGTATTCAAACTGGTAATAATAAAATTTCAAATATTAAGATAACTAAAAAATAATCTAAGAAGGATTAATCAATTTTGAAAGGCTATCCAAGGGGTAGCCTTTCTTGATATATATTCTGGTCATTAGTTTTTTGTCATTATCGAACGTATAATGGAGAAAGGTATATTCTATTTGTTTCTTCTCCCTTTATCTCAGCTCTAGGAATAGAGATCAAAAACTAACAAACCATTTTTAATATTTACTTAACCAATCTAGAACTGTAAATCAATTAATATTGCAATCAAAATTTTAAATCAGAGATAAAATGCGTTATTTTCAATATACATTGCTTATCGGTTTTTTGTTTTTGCCAACAATTGTTCAGTCTTTAGACACTGAAATTAAGTTGCATTCACACAACGATTATGCAAAACCAGTTCCTTTTTGGACAGCATACAATGCAGGTTTTACTTCTATTGAGATTGATGTTATAGTTAAAGGTAACCAGCTTTTTGTAGCACATGATCCAGAGGATATTACTGACCAAAGAACGATTGAGAATCTTTATATTTTACCTTTCTTAGATGCTTTAAAACTCTATCCTAGAAAGAAAAGAGTTACTTTTCTTATAGATTTTAAAACAGATTTTAAACCTACTTTTAAAGTGCTTGATTCCATACTTAAACTACATCCTCAGTTTAAAAATAATGCAACTATAATCATTAGTGGTAAAAGACCTAAAACAATAGATTTTAAAAAATATCCAGAGTATATTTTGTTTGATTATCAGGAGATTTACGAAACAATAAAACCTGCTGAATTGGAAAAAGTAGGTATGTTTAGTTATAACTTCAAAAAAATATGTAAATGGGATGGAAATAGTAAAATAGACGAAGCATCAATGCAAAGATTAAAGGAGAGTATAAAAATGGCGCACGATTGTTCTAAGCTAATCAGATTCTGGGGAACTCCTGATACAAAAAAGGCTTGGGAGACTTTATCTAAACTTGGGGTAGATTATATTAATACTGATAAAACAAGGGAAGCAGCAGCTTTTTTTAAGAAGTAATTAGCTAATAAAAACTATAGAGCTTAGGGGAAGATTTTGAAATTTGATATAATTCGTTTAAAACTGACTTTCTTTAAAGAGCAATTAATTTTCCATCATTAGTGTAAACAGGCACAATATCAAAAATATCGGATTGGTAACAATATTCCAGGTCTTTAGTTTCGCCTAAGCCAGAAAGTCTTTTATAATGTCTTCCTTTTGAACCTATCACATGAATATTGTTTTTGTTTTGCTCATATAAAGTAGACATGGCTATGGCTACATCGCTAAGCTTAACATCAACCATTTTCTCTAAATCGTGAGCTATTTTGCCTGTGCATAACGAATCTTCCATAGTAAATAAATCCTTAGAGCCGGATGCTACAAGAACAACTTCTTCTTCATTTTTTAGAGCTTCAACAATAGCTTTGTCGTTTAAAAAAGAACCTACATAAAGTGTTTTTGCTCCTTTAGAATTAATAATAGCACGAGTTCCATTCGTTGTTGTTATAATTAACGTTTTATCTTTAATTATTTCAGGTGAATAGGAGAGTGGTGAGTTACCAAAGTCAAATCCAGGTATAGGTACAGCGTTTCTTTCTCCACCAAGTACTACATTTTCCTTACCCATTTTACTTTGTAAATCAAAAGCTTCTTCTGGAGTTAAAACGGGAATAACTTGTTTTGCACCATTTGCTAATGCAGTTGTCATTACAGAAGTAGCTCTTAGTACATCAATAACCACTACTGTTTTATTTTCTACTTTATCAGGAAATATTTCTCTTGCAGATAAAATGATGTCTACTGTCATATTCTATTTTTATAAGTACTTGTATAATTTTATAAATCTAAGCTGTAAAAATATGCTTCCGCTTAACAAACCAGTTAGATACCCCAACCAAATTCCAACAGCTTCAAAATTAAAAATAAAGGCACAAATATATGAAATTGGAAGAGCTAATAAAATCCAAGTTATAAATGCAATTACAGATGGCATCTTAACATCTTCTAACCCTCTTAATATTCCTAACCAAACTACCTGAAGGCCATCAAATAACTGAAATATTCCAGCAATGATCATTAATTTGCTTGCAATTTTAATTACTTTCAAACTATCAATAAAAAGGGTTGGTAATATATTTCTAAGACCAATAAAAAGTACCGCATTGAACAACATAAAAACAGTTACTTTATGGATTATTGCATAGGCAGAATACTTTAAGTTGCTCAAGTCATTTGATCCTCTGTAATTACTTACTTTAATGGTAGCTGCAGAAGATAACCCTACGGACATCATATATGTAATACTGGCCATAGAAATAACTATTTGGTGCGCTGCCATTGATTCCGGGCTGATCCAACCCATCATTATAGCTCCCATACTAAATGCAAATACTTCGATAACCATTTGGCCTCCTATTGGAATACCTAATTTAATAACCCTTAGTATTTCATTAAAGTGAGCTTTAGATTGTTTAAACGCAATCTTATATGTCTTAAAAAAAGGCATTCGAATAAAGACTACTGTAAAAAGTATGGGCATTATAATTCGAGATATTAGAGTTGCCCACCCGGCACCGTTAATACCTAGTGCAGGAAATCCAGCCTTTCCAAATATCAATATATAGTTGAGCAGAATGTTTAGGAAGTTTGCTAGTAAAGTAATTACCATGGCCACTTTAGTATTGGTAATTCCTTCAGCAAACTGTTTAAATACCATGAAAATATTAAATGGCAGTATGGAACAAACTAAAATTAAATAATAAGGTATAGCTTTTTGAACAACAATTTCCTCCTGACCCATAAATGGCATAGCAAAAGAGACTCCAAACATAACAAGCATTTGCAATAGAGCAAAGGTTATATTGGCCACCAATCCTTGTTTTAGCCAATAACCAGTTTTTTGAGGTTGGTTGGCTCCATGCGCTTTCCCAACTAATGGGGTAACTGCTATTGATAATCCAATATTTAAAACTAACCCAATAATAAAGATACTATTAGCAAAAGATACAGCAGCTAATTCTGTAGCACCTAATTGACCAACCATTAAGGTATCGGCTAAACTAACCACCATCTGACCAGCTTGTGATAAAACAACAGGTAATGCCAGTTTAATATTAGGTATATAGTGAGGAGTAAAAGGTTGGTAAAACGATTTCTTAAAATATTTGAACATAACTAGCTCATTAAAATGCCAGATAAAAATCTTTGGTCAATTGTTTATAAGCATCAGAATATTGATGTCTTCCAAATTCTTCTATAATCAATGTTTCCTCAATTAGCTTTTTATTAATAAACGAAAACTCCATAAGCACCCTCTTAAATGGTTTATTTGGCGTTGGTTTTACATTTAATAGTTTGTTTAAAAAAAGGTTATTATCCTTAGCCATATTTTCAAATGATATTCTTTCATTGGCTGGTAAAATAACACAAAATAGTCCATTATCAGTAAGCAATTGTGCAGCACAATGGATTAATTCATCATAACTTAAACTATCAGTATGTCTTGCTGTACTTTTTTTTGAACAATCGTTTTTAAGTGCATTGTTAAAATAAGGTGGATTGCTTACAATTAGATCGTACTTCGTTGGATTTTTATAAGTTTGGAAGTCTGATAAAATTCCATTAACTCTATCATTCCAAGGTGACTTTGTAAAGTTGATTAAAGCTTGTTTATAAGCATGTTTGTCAATCTCAATGGCATCAATTTGTGCAATAGAATTTCGTTGAGCCAACATTAAGGCGATTAATCCAGTACCAGTGCCTACATCCAAAATTTTGGTAGCATTATTTAAGTTGGCCCATGCACCCAGTAATACTCCATCTGTGCCAACTTTCATAGCTGCCAAATCCTGGTAAATAGTAAACTGTTTAAATTGAAAGTAATTATTGGGCATTGTTAGAATTTTTCAAAGACACCTAATCCAAATAAAGCAAAATCATATTTAGTAGGATCTTTCGGATCATAGTTTTTTAAGTTTTGTGTTATTTCTTCAACAGCCTTCCAGTCGCTTTGTTTACGTGTTAATATGCCTAATTTTCTACCTACATTTCCGGTATGAACATCCAACGGTAGCATAAGGTCAGAAGGATTAATATGTTTCCAGAGTCCAAAATCGACCTTCATGTTATCATCACGAACCATCCAACGCAGAAACATACATATTCGTTTTGCAGAAGATCCTTTAACAACATTGGCTAAATGTTTTCCAGCTCGCCCAGGTTCTTTAAATGATGTAAATACCTCCCTAAAACTCGAAATGGATTCTTTTAAGCTTTTGTTAGGTAAATAGCCATTTGTAAAGACCGTTTCTAAACCTCCATGATCTTGATAAATATTTCGCAATCCCGTTAAAAAATATTTTAAATCGCTACCATTAAAGGTTCTATATACACAACCATCTGGAATTTCTTCAATATTACCATTTAAGATATATTCATAAGGTTGATGATACATTAGGTCTAAAATTCTTCTTCCAGCTTTAAGTATGGCTGATCTTTGCCCCCAAGATATTGTAGCTATTATAAATGCTGCAATTTCAATATCTTCCTTTTTTGAAAATAATTTAGGGATTGAAATAGGATCACTTTCGATAAACGATGGAGCGTTATATTGTAAAACCTTTTCGTCTAGAAATGATTTAAGTTCTTTATGTTTCATTTAATATTCTAACAAATGTCCTTGGATAAAAGATGTTGAAGTTGTTAAAAGATATTGATAACATAAAATATACATATAAAATAAAAGATTGACTTTGCGAAATAGACAAAGTCAATCTGTTGAATATTATTGAATAAATAAATTATGGTAATTAATAACTATAATCAGATTATTGTGTGTAGATTTATATTTTAACTGTTACATTAAAAACAGTACTTTTTGACTTAAAAAATATATTGAAGGCGGAATCTGAGAATGAGGCAACTTTAAATTTTGAGAATTTTGATTTTCCTTCTAATTTACCTTTAATTACAATCAGTCCATTTTCGTTAATAATATCTTCAATTTGAAAATTAGAACTTATTGGGTTTTCAGTTAGGTCACTTGCACTACCCCAAAGTTTAGTTAGTTTTGTTGCAACAAATCTTCTTTTATCACCCAATATTTTTTCAAAATCGTTGAAGCTAGGTAAAGAAGAAGAGTAAGCAACTCCTGATAAATTGGCTTCAGCACTAGAACCCGACTGATAATATCCACCCCATTTATTACCTTCTGTTCTTTGTGATGTAATGTAAACAATATTTGCACCTTGCATTGCAGCTTGCATTTTAAGTTTTCGATAAGCCCTTTCTTTTACTCTTTCCTGATTAGAAAGTGTTGTTGTTCCTTTGGCTTTAGAACTTACATCTCCAATTTTATAAAGTCCTTTTATTTCTCCTTCAACTTGAGTTATTGTTACATTTTCATAATCAGTAGGTTCTTGAACAGTTTTAAACGAAGTTGATTCAGAAAAAGTTTGAATCCTACCCGATTTAAAAACAATTTTTTGAATTGAATTTTTGTAAAGTGAATTAACAAGAGATTCTCCTTCATAATTAAATTTGATTACATCTGGAGCTACTTCAGTTACACTACAAGCTATTTTCTCATTGTTGGTATAAATTGTGTCAGACTGACCAATAACTAATGGGCTAATAATCAGTATTAAAGAAAGCGTTAAAGTTAATCGTCTCATAATTAATAATATAGTTTAATAGTTTTAAAGTCTAATTGCGATTTTAATTATTGCACAAAGCCATCTTTCATTTTAATTTCCCTGTCACTTAAATGGGCTAAATGTAAATCGTGAGTAACAATAACAAAAGTCTGGCCAAACTCATCTCTTAAACTAAAAAACAATTTATGTAATTCTTCTTGGTTTTGGGAATCTAAACTTCCAGTTGGTTCATCAGCAAAAACTACAGCAGGATCATTAATTAAAGCACGTGCTATGGCAATGCGTTGTTTTTCACCGCCACTCAGTTCGGCTGGTTTATGTGTTTCTCTTTCGTTTAAGTTTAAAAAGGAAAGTATATGGCGTGCTTTTTCTTCACTTTTCGATTTGTTTTTTCCAGCTATTAACGCAGGTAGTATTACGTTCTCAATGGCATTGAATTCAGGTAGTAATTGATGAAATTGAAAAACAAAACCAATATTCTTGTTTCTAAATTTGGCCAATTCTTTACCGTTTAATTCATGAATAGGTGTGTTATCAATAAATATTTCACCGTTGTTGGGTTTATCCAGAGTACCTAATATTTGTAAGAGTGTTGTTTTTCCTGCACCACTCGGACCAACAATCGAAACAATTTCTCCACTTTTAATATCAAGGTCAATACCTTTTAGCACCTGTAAATCTCCAAATTGTTTTTTAATTCCTCTAGCTGTAATCATATGATTAAATTATTTGGAAAAGAGTAAAAACATATACAATAAATATACTCCAATTAGTATTATGCCCTCCCATCTTGTTATCACACTTCGTTTCATAGGCAAAAGTGTTAGTAATAATATAACAGCAACAGCAATCATCCACCAAATATCAACAGAAAGCAAGGTTTGAGAAACTCCAATAGGTTTTACAATTGATGTTATTCCTAAAATTCCAAACAAATTAAATATGTTAGAACCAATGATATTACCAATGGAGATTGATGTTTCCTTTTTTATAGCAGCCATTATTGATGTAGCTAATTCAGGAACACTTGTACCAAATGCTACCACGGAGATACTTATTACGCGTTCGCTAATATCAAAGCCTTTTGCAATTATAATAACACCATTAACTAATAGTTCCGATCCAAAATATAGTCCGATTGCAGCAATAGTTAATAAACCAATTGCATATATCATTTTCATAGTCGGTTTTTGCACTATTTCTCCTGATTTACCCATTTGTTTTCGGGAAGAATAAATAGAAAAAATAAGGTATAAAGCAAGCAGTACTATAAACAATACACCTTCGTATAGTTCTATTAATTGGTTTTGAGCAAAGATAATAAGCATAACAGATGCAATCATCATAATCAGCCAATCAATAAACACAGAACTGTTCTTTTTTACTCTTATAGGTAAAATGATAGCAACAATTGCTAAAACCAGAGAAATATTGGAAATATTTGAACCAACAACATTACCAACAGAAATATCAGGTACCCCATCAAATACAGCATTTAAACTAACAATTAACTCAGGAGCAGAGGTGCCAAACGCTACAACCGTTATTCCTACAACTAATGTGGATATTTTAAAATATCTGGCAATTTGGATACTGGATTTAACCAGCCAATCACCACTAAAAAAAAGCAGGATAAATCCTGCTATTATCATTATAAAACCCATTTATTATTTTCTCTATTCTTCTTTTGTGTTATCAGATTTTTTAAGTCTTGGTTGACCTAAATTATCGGATTCGTTTTCCTGTTCCTCTTCGGAGTCAGAATCAGAAAAAGTATTATTTATCTCATGAATATGATTATTGATGTCTTGTTTACTTTCTTCTAAATCCTTCTTAAATTCATCAGCTCCTTCTCTAAACTCTCTTTTTATATCATCTGTAGCTCTTCTGAATTCATTCATACCCTTACCTAACATACGTGCTAATTCGGGTATTTTATTGGCTCCAAAAAGTATTAAAACAGCCACTAAAACAATAAATATTTCACCACCTCCAAATGAAAATAAACCTAAATACATCATCTAATCAATTTTATTCGCTCAAAGATAACAAAAAACAAAACACCCTTTAAACACAAAGGTTTAAAGGGTGCAAGTATATAATGTTATTAAGCTTATTTTTTAGCTTTTATGTTTTTCTTTTCTCTTGAATTAATGATAGAAAAAGAAACTGGAGTTGCAATAAATAAAGATGAATAAGTACCTACTACAACACCTAACATTAGAGCAAATACAAAACCTTGTATTACTTCACCTCCAAATAAGAAGATAACTAACAATACTACAAACGTAGTTAACGATGTATTTATAGTACGACTTATAGTAGAGTTTAATGCTGAGTCAACCACTCCTGTTTTTTCTCTTTTAGGATGTAAACCTAGATATTCCCTAATACGGTCAAATACAACAACGGTATCGTTAATTGAATATCCAATTACAGTAAGTATTGCTGCAATAAATGCCTGGTCTATTTCCAGACTAAATGGTACAATACTGTAAAGCATCGAGAATACCCCTAATACAACAATAACATCGTGAATTAATGCTACTAATGCTCCTAATCCATACTCCCAATTACGGAAACGAATTAAGATATAAAGGAAAATAACAATTAAAGAGAAAATGATAGCTCTATAAGCTTTGTTTTTAATGTCAGATGCAATAGTTGGTCCAACTTTTTGAGAGCTCATTCTATAATTATTAATGAAATCATCAAAAGTAACGTCTTGACCTAATTTAGACTTTAATCCATTATATAATTTTTCTTCGATGGAATTATCTATTTCTGTTCCATTTTCATCAATCATATAGTTGGTTGCAACTCTTACTTGGTTTTCACCTCCAAAGGTTTTAACCTCTACATGTGAGCCTTCAAATTCATCAGCTAGCGATTTTTGAATTTCAGAAGCAGAAACTTTTTCTTCAAAACGTACAACATATGTACGACCTCCTGAAAAATCAATCCCCAGTTTTAATCCTTGAGTTGCTAATGAAGCTACACTTGCAAGAATAACAATTCCAGAAATTACGAAAAATACTTTCTTCTTCTCTAAGAATTTAATCTTAGTGTTTTTCATAAATCCTTCGGTAAGCTTTGTGCCAAATTTAACTTCAAACTTCTTAGATAATAACCACTCATAAGATAAGCGAGTTATAAAAATTGCCGAGAAGAATGATGTCGCAATACCAATCATTAACGTTGTGGCAAATCCTTTAATAGGACCAGTACCAAACACAAATAATATGATACCTGTTAAGAATGTAGTTACGTTAGAGTCAATTATTGCAGAGAATGCATTTTTATAACCATCAGAAATTGCTAAGCGCACTCCTTTTCCAGCTGCCATTTCTTCACGGATACGTTCATATATAAGTACATTAGCATCCACCGACATACCTATTGTAAGCACAATACCAGCAATACCCGGTAAAGTTAAAACTGCACCAAACGAAGCAAGAACTCCAAGGATAAAGAACATGTTTGCTAATAAAGCAAGGTCAGAAACAATACCTGCTCTAAATCCATAAAAGAATACCATATAAGCAAGTACCACAACGAAAGCCCAAATAAATGACGTAAGACCAGAGTTAACAGCTTCTTCTCCAAGTGATGGTCCAACAACAGTATCTTCTACAATACGCGCGGGAGCTGGTAATTTACCTGATTTAAGAATATTGGCAAGGTCTTTTGCTTCTTCTGGGGTAAAGTTACCAGTGATAGAACTTCTACCTCCTTTAATTTCAGTATTTACAGTTGGATAACTATAAACATATCCATCAAGAGCAATAGCTATACTTTTATCGATGTTTGCTTTGGTTAATCTAGCCCAAATATTAGCTCCCTCAGCGTTCATTCCCATGCTTATTTCATAGTCACCTCGCTGACCGGTTTCGGCACGAGCACTGGTTACTACATCACCTTCTAATGGAGGACGACCATCGTGGCTTGATACTTTTATAGCAATTAATTCGTAAATTTCTTCTTTACTCATTGACCCATCAGCAAGCTCTCTTTGCGGAAGAGGCTTAACACCCCACAAGAATCTTACATTCTTAGGAAATAATGAGCGTACTTGATCCATTTGAAGATAACGATTGACTTTTGAAGTATCTTTAGCCAATGCATAACCAACAAGAGGACCTTGTTGACGTTGATTTGGCATTAATACACTAAAAAGTGATTTAGCAGTTTCTTGTGCTAAAGAATCAACTCTTGTACTATCAGAATCTAACTGGCTTAATAAATCACTTGTAACATCAGTAGTATCAGGTTGAATAGTTTCTGTTTCTGTAGGATCTTCAGTAGGTTCATCAGCTTTAGCTAAAGCTGCTTTGGCAGTTTCAATCTCTATTACTTTTTGATTAGCTTGTATTAAATTTTGAACTAATTCACCAATTTCGTACGTTTCCCAAAATTCAAGACTAGCTGTTCCTTGCAGAAGTTTACGAACCCTTTGTGGATCTCTAACACCTGGAAGTTCAACTAATACACGCCCAGCTTTTTCAAGTTGTTGTATGTTAGGTTGAGTTACACCAAACTTATCGATACGAGTACGTAAAATATTAAATGCGTTATCAATTGCACTAGTGGCCTCTTCTCTAATAACAGTTAATACCTCTTCGTTAGAAGAATTGTAGTCAATTCTTCCTTTTAATTCAACGGTATTGAAAATAGCAGCTAAGCGAGCTTCGCTGTCAATTTCTTGAAAAGCATTATGGAATAGCGTAATAAAATCTTGAGAAGTTGCTTTTTCTCTTTCTTCTGCTATTTTTAATGCTTGGTTGAACGTTGGGTCTGTATTGTAATTAGAAAGAGCTTTTAAAATATCAGCTACCTTAACCTCAAGGATTAGGTTCATACCTCCCTTTAAGTCAAGACCAAAGTTTATTTCTCTTTCTTTACACTCTCTGTAAGTGTATTTTCTTAATCCAAATAAGAAATCATAAATTGGTTCGTTAGCAACTGAATCTAAATAATTAATTTCTGCTTGTGGATCACCCAATGCAATTTCTTTTGCTTTTTTTTCTTCCTGCCTGGTCTGATAAGTAAAAATCAATTGATATAAACTTACTAAAGCCAGAAGGATAGCAAAAACCCTTATTGCTCCTTTGTTTTGCATCTGTACTTAAGATTTATTTTTATTGTCGTATTAAATTTGATTCTTTTCTCTAGAATTGCGCAAATATATTGTTTTTTTTTAGAAATTCCATTCCAAAACCTTAATGCAAAATTATTTACTATAGAGAAATTTAGTTATATTAAGATTTTAAGAAAAGAAATATTGTAATTATAAGAATAGTAAAGGGTTATGTTTACTGCATGTAAGGCTGGATAATATAACTATTTAATTTTTTAATAAAGATCTTAATGTTTTTTTAACCACATTGGAGTTTTATTCAATATTATCAAGGAATTTAATTAGCAACAGGAGTAGATTTAACACTTTTATTTGAGTGAAGAAATATTAGAAGAAAAGAAATTCCCCAAACAACACCACCTACTGCAAGCATTAAAAAAAGAGGTAAACGACTGTATACTGCAAATCCATTTAACCAAAGGCTTGTGACTATATAGGCAAGTGGAATAGAAAGTAATATACCTGGAAGAATAAAATGAGAAATAGATAAAAATAGTTCAGTTAAAATCTGGTACCATGAAGCTCCAAGTACTTTTTTAGACATAAATTCCTTACTTTTCATTTCATCAATATAAGCGGCAAAGGCTCTTAATCCAAGCCAGGCAACCAGCATAGATAATATCATAAAAACTACTAGTATTCTTAATCCAAGCTTTTCTTCAATCAAATTATTACTTAGTGCATCATCTAACATTTGATATTCAAAAGGTTCATTTCCGGTATATTCATCCCATATTTTTTTTACACTAGTTAGTATTTGATTTAAGTTTTCTTCAGATGAAATTTTTATTAAAAGATTATCATAGTAGCTTCCTTTGGGTAAATCCATTAAAACTAAAGGTCTAATTGGAGTTTGGATTGGTTCAAAATGGAAGTCTTTTACAACTCCTTTTATTGAAAAACCAAGAGCATGCTTTTTTGATCCTGTAAAAGAGATTCTCTGACCTAAGGGTTTGTTCATCTTTAAAAATTCTTTTGCCTTTTGGTTAATAATAACATCAGATTCTATGTTACCATTTCCTCCATTCCAAAGGCTACCTGCCTCGAACTTAATTCCTAATGTTTTAAAAAAATCCTTTTCAACAAAATTAACAGGAAGAAGAACAACCTTCTCTCCATTCTTATCAAAATAATTAAAAGAAGTGGGAGATGCCTTTTCACCCGGTAAAACAGCACAGCCAGAAACTTCTTTAACGTGACTGATCTTCTTAATTCGGTTTTTAAATTCAGTGAATTTTTTTCCTACGGAATATCCTCTTTCAACAACTATGATGTTATGACTATTAAAACCTAAGTTTTTATTTCTTAAAAATTGGATTTGCCAAATCATTCCAAGGCATAGAATGATTAAAAAAGTTGCAACTGTCATTTGTAATGCAGCTAAAACACCTCTAACAAAATTACTCCTTTTTTGAGGTTGAAAGCCTTCTTTAAAAATAACTGCTTCTTTAAGTTTTGAAAAAGATAATGCTGGGAATATGCCAGAAACAATACCAACTAAAAACGTTAGTAATATAACATATAAAAGGTCAAACCTTCCCTCAATTCTATTTAACCTTAGTTTTAATCCAAATAATGAATTAAAACTGGGCAGAAGTAACTCAACCAACACTAAACCAATAAAAAGAGCTACAAAACTGTAAGTGATTGCTTCAACAATAAATTGAATAATTAATGATTTTCGGCTAACACCTACTAGTTTTCTTACACCTATTTCTTTAATTCTTATTGATGCCCGTGCAGTTGTTAAATTCATAAAGTTAATACAGGTTATTATTAGCACAAAAATGGCAAGAGATAAAAATAAGTTGACATATAGGTATCTTGAGTTAGTTTCTAATTCGTTATCGAGCTGTGAGTGTAAATGAATATCTTTTAAAGATTGCAAATGAAATGAGATACTTTTAATTCCTTGGGAAGTCTTAGTTTTACCGGATTGATTAATAGTTTGTTTTTGAATAATTGAGCTTATTTCTTTTTTTAGTTTTGTTTCAAAAGTATTAATGTTGGAGTTTTTATTTAAAACAACATATGTATACCAATCAATTCTTAACCAATTGTTTGTAATTTCTTTTACTTCTTCTTGGTTTTTGCCTAAGTACAAATTGTAAATAGATTTTTGTGATGCAACAAAATCAAAGTGAAAATGTGAATTGGAAGGTTGGGGTTTACAAACTCCGGATACTTTAAAAGTTAAACCATTGTCCAATTTTATCTTTTTACCCAATGGATTTTCATTTCCAAAGTACCTTAGTGCTGTTGATGTTGTTATTAATACATCGGTTTCATCATCTAAAACTGTTTGTGGGTCACCAAGTATTATCGGAACATCAAATATTGAGAGGAATGCTGAGTCGGCATAAAAAAAATTGGCTTCGTTATACTTTCTATTTTTGTATTCAACAAGTTTATTAGCACCTCTAACTATTCTTGTCGTATTTTCAATTTCAGGAAAATTATATCTTAAGAATTCCGAAAGAGGCATGGGTGACATCGCGCTTTTAAAAGAACTTGTACCAACAAGTCCTTTTGTAATAACCCTATAAGTATTTTTACTTTTTGAGTACGACGAATCATAAGCTAACTCAAATCTCACATACATTAGTACCATAATGCTTATGGTAATTCCAATTGAAAGCCCGATTACATTTAATATAGCATCAGACCTATATTTAAATATAGATCTAATCGCTACTTTCATGTAATTGTATATTTGTTCCATATTAGTTAACAGTACTGTCTAACAATAAATGTCCATCAAAAAGCTGTAATGTTTTTCTACCTCTTTGCGCCACCCTTGTCGAATGTGTAAATAAAACAATTGTGGTACCACAATCATTTATTTTACCCAATAAATCAAGTATTTCATCTCCATCAGAAGAATTTAAGTTAGCAGTAGGTTCATCAACTAAAACTAAAGACGGTTGAATAATTTGTGCTCGGGCAATAGCAACTTTCTGTTGTTGAACCATCGTTAGGTTTTCTGGGAAGGCATTTTTTCGATGAAGAAGGTTCATCTCTGCTAATTGTTTGTTTACTTTTTCAACTCGTTTTCTTTTCTTTATTTTTTGATATAAAAGAGGGAGTTCAATATTTTCAGAAATGGTTAATTCGTCAATAAGGTTTGCGTCGCTAAAAATATAACCAATTTTATTTCTTCTTAACTCTAAAATCTGCTTTGAAGATAGGGATGAGATATGCTGATCGTTATAAATTAAGTTTCCGCTGTTCGGCTGATCTAGAAGTCCAATTATATTCAGTAAACTGGTTTTACCACTACCGGATGGTCCATATACAACAATGTAATCTCCCTCACTTATATCTATATTAATGTTGCTTAATACTGCAGATTTAAGCTCCCCTTTCCTATATTCTTTATAAATATCAACAATTTGTATCATTTTATACTCAATATTGTGTACGCAATCGATACAGTAACTGTACGAAAACGGACACGATTATCTAGTTATTGGTGCAACTAATACATTACTATTAAGCAACTATGATGTTAGTTGGATGTTTTTAACTCATTAATTATTTGTTAGTTGGAATACTTCCCAATAAACTATGTATGAAATATTTCTTAGTTTAGGTATTTTATTGCATCATTTATTATGCCAGTCCCATTAAAAGTTTATAATCAAGTATATTAGCTATTCGGCATTTTTTTTGATGAAATTTATTGAATTATAAAACGTACGTTTTTGAACATTTTTAGTTCAAAATCTATATATTTAAACGGTAACAAAATTAAAATATTCATGCAAGGGAAAAACGGAAGAATTTTAGCTGTAGATGACAACGAAGATATATTGTTTGCATTAAAACTACTTTTAAAGTCACATGTAGAACTAGTTAAAACAGAAAGTAATCCGGACAACATTGAAAACTTATTAAAAAAGGAGAGCTTTGATGTTATTCTTTTAGACATGAATTTTACAAAAGATGCTATTAGTGGTCAGGAAGGCTTTGATTACCTTGAGAAGATTTTAAAAATTGATCCTTTAGCTGTAGTATTATTTATAACAGCATACGGTGACGTCGAAAAGTCAGTAAGAGCAATAAAAGCAGGAGCTACAGACTTTATTCTTAAGCCATGGCAAAACGAAAAAATATTAGCTACTATTTCTTCAGCTGTTAAATTGCGTCAGTCTCGCAATGAAGTTCATGATTTAAAAGAAAAGCAACATGAACTAAACAGTATTATGGATCAACCTTTTGCTGATTTTATTGGAGTGTCGCCAAGTATGCAAAAGGTATTTAATACCATAAAAAAAGTAGCTCAAACTGATGCTAATGTATTAATATTAGGTGAAAATGGAACCGGTAAGGAGTTGGTGGCTAGGGCTCTGCATCGAAACTCCGAGAGGCAGAATGAAGCTTTTATTAGTGTTGATTTAGGAGCCTTAAGCGAAACATTGTTTGAAAGTGAATTATTCGGACATGTTAAAGGAGCGTTTACTGATGCAAAAGCTGATAGACCCGGGAGATTTGAGTTAGCACATAAAGGAACCATATTTTTAGATGAGATAGGGAATCTTTCGCTACCGTTTCAGGCTAAATTATTAACGGTATTAGAAAGAAGGGAAGTGACAAGGGTAGGTGCTAATAAATCTAAGTCTATTGATATTAGGCTGATTAGTGCAACAAATATGCCTTTGAAAGATATGGCGGGGCAGGATGAATTTAGAATGGATCTTTTATATAGGTTAAACACTGTTGAAATAGAGTTACCTCCACTAAGGGAAAGACATGAGGATATACCTGTTTTAGCTGAGCATTTCTTAAATAATTTCTCAAAAAAATATAAAAAAGCTGCTAAGCTTAGTAAATCAGCTCTCAATAAATTATTGCATTACCAATGGCCTGGTAATGTAAGGGAATTTCAACATGTTCTTGAACGTGCAGTAATTTTAAGCGATGGTCCAATATTAAATGAGGATGACTTTCAATTGACACCACCTAAAACTTCTTCGGATGGATTTGAATTAGAGACATATAATTTAGAGGAAATAGAAAAATCAATTATAGAGAAAGTTCTAAAGATGAATAGAGGAAATATCTCAAAAGCAGCTGGAGAACTTGGTTTAACTAGAACATCGCTTTACAGAAGAATGGAGAAGTATGGTCTATAAAAATTTTAGAATAAATTTTTTACTAAGAACAACTCTTCTTGTAGGTTCTATTTTTCTACTGTTTTATTTAATTTATAACACAGATCTTACAATGACTCTTTTTTTATTAGGAGGAGTTATTGGGATACAGGTTTATGCGTTTATTCATTATATAGATAGAACTAATCGAATCCTAAATAATTTTCTAGAATCAATTAGGTATTCTGATTTTTCCAGAACTTTTCAAGTAGAAGGAGAGGGATCTTCATTTGAAAAACTTAAAAATTCTTTTAATGAAGTAATAAAAGACTTTCAAGAAGTACGGGCCGAAAAAGAAGAAAATTTTTACTATCTACAAACGGTTATTCAGCATATTGGAATTGCTTTAATTGCATATCAAAAAGATGGTAAGGTTGAACTAATTAATAATGCTACGAAAAAATTATTTCAAATTAGAAATTTAACAAATATTCAGGCCTTAAGTAATTTTAGTTCAGAATTGGTTGAAAAGCTTTTCAATATAAAACATGGAGAAAATACGCTTATTAAAGTACAAGAGAAGGATAATCTTTTACAATTGATAATTTATTCCACTGAGTTTAAAATTCATAATCGAGCCATAACCTTAGTTTCAATTAAAAATATTCAGCAGGAATTGGAAGAAAAGGAAATGGAGTCGTGGCAGAAGTTGATTAGAGTGCTAACTCATGAAATAATGAACTCTATTACTCCTATTTCGTCTTTATCTTCTACAGTTACAATGATATTAAAAGATTTAACTAATAATTTGAAAGAACAGGGTGTAAGTGAGGATGAGATTGAAACAATTGCAGAGGTAGAAAATGCATTAAAAACCATACATAAAAGAACAGATGGTTTGTTACATTTTGTAGATACATACCGGAATTTAACTAAGATACCCAATCCTAACTTTTCTATATTCAGAGTTAGGCATCTTTTGGATAGTATTAAAGCTTTATTTGAAGAGGAACTGAGAAGAAAAAATATAGTTTGTCACTTATCTGTAGAACCTGAATCTTTGGAGTTATCAGCTGATGAACATTTGATAGAACAAGTATTAATTAACCTAGTTAAAAATGCTATTCATGCCATTGAAGGAATAAATAAAGCAAGCATTCATCTAAAAGGTTATATGAACAATCGAGGAAGAATTGTTATACAGGTAGCGGATAATGGACCTGGTATATTACCAGATGTTTTAGAGCGTATTTTTATTCCGTTTTTTACAACAAAACCTCAAGGTTCAGGAATTGGTCTTAGTCTTTCCCGTCAAATATTAAGATTACATGGGGGAACTATAAACGCATTCTCAGAACCTGACAAAGAAACTAAATTTACGCTTACGTTTTGATGATATTGAGGTGTCAAAAGGTTACTTGTTCTTCTTAATATGTATCATGCGATTAAACATAACTGCTAAATGCGCATATAATGATGTGTCTTGAACTACAACGTTTTCGTCTAATCTTATACGTATAGGAGTAAAATTCCATATGCCATTTATTCCACCACTGGCCATTGTTTGAGCTACTTGTTGGGCAAACTCGGCCGGAACGGTTAAAATTCCTACCTCAACATTGTTGTTTTGCATATTCTTAAATTCATCAATATGGTAAATTGGTACGCCTTCAATCTTTTTACCTATTATTTTAGGATTTACGTCAAAGGCTGCCACTATTTTTAAGCCATATTGATCTAGTCCATGATCGTGAAGCAATGCATTTCCTAAACTTCCTGCACCAAAAAGATACGCTCTATCAAGGGATCTAAAACCTAAAAAGTCTTCCAGAACGTCAATTAGCGTATTGACTTCGTAACCAACCCTTGTTTTACCAACAATACTTGTGTATGATAAATCTTTGGTTACTTGCGTTGGATCAACACCCATATCGCGAGCAATGTGAGTTGAAGATACAAACTCTTGATTTCTGCGTTTGGCTAATTTAAGATAAGCCAAATAACATGGTAATCTGCGTAACGATGGTTCAGGTACTAAGCCTTCTTTTTTCTTGCTTTCTCCAGTCATTTAATGTACTAATTCCTTTAAATTTAAATGATTATTAACACCATATGTATGGGTTAATTAATTTCCAAATGTAGATAAGTTTTTTATTAAAGAAAATATTCTATAATAAATATTTATAGTTGAATAATTTCTTAGCTTAAATTTATAAGCGTTCTATATAATGTATTTAATGCAGGTATAAACAAAAGCCAATGATAATATTCAAATCATTGGCTATGTGTTCTTGCTTATCTATGTCTTTTTAAGAGTCTAACATATGAGTTATGAACTTATTAGCTTTTTGAATAGCTGCTTCCAATCCTTCAACTTTTTTACCACCAGCAGTAGCAAAGAAAGGTTGTCCACCACCCCCTCCTTGAATTTCTTTTGCGGAATCACGAATTATTTCAACAGCATTAATTTTACCTGTTTTTGCTAGTTCGTCAGAGATGATAACACATAGTTGAGGTTTTCCATTCACATTGGCTCCAAGTACAGCAACAAAATCGCCCATTTCTTTTTTAATTTGATGGGCAAGATCTTTTAATTTATCACCAAGAATCGGATTAACTATAGAAACGATAAGTTTTACTTCATTAACATCAATTGCACTATCAATTAAGTCTCTTTTTTCAATGTTAATAAAGTTTTGTTTCATTGAATCCATTTCTTTGCTTAATTGACTATTGTCGCTTATAAGAGATTCAATATTCTTTTCTAGATTGCCAGAAGACTTAAACATTTCCTGCAGAGTGATCAGTAATTTGTGTTGATCCAATATGATGTCTTCTGCCTTATTTCCAGTTACAGCTTCAATTCTTCTAACTCCAGCTGAAATAGAAGATTCACTTATAATTTTAAAGAATCCAACTTCTCCGGTATGTTTAACATGTGTACCTCCACATAACTCGATTGAGTCTCCAAACTTGATCGCTCTAACTAAATCACCATATTTTTCACCAAATAACATCATAGCACCCATTTCATGAGCTTTGGTAACTGGTATTTCTCGCATTTCCTCAAGTTGATAGTTAGTACGGATTCTTTTATTTACTAACCTTTCTACTTGTTCAATTTCTTCACGAGTCACTTTTTGAAAATGCGCAAAGTCAAATCGTAAGTAATCAGGATGAACTAAAGATCCCTTTTGTTCAACGTGCGATCCTAATACCTCTCTTAGTGCTTGATGTAGTAAGTGAGTGCCAGTATGATTATTGGCTATATCTTGACGTTTAGAACTATTTACAAAAGCTTTAAATTCGGATTTTAAGTCTTTTGGTAGTTTTTTTGTCAAATGTACAATGAGGTTATTTTCTTTTTTCGTATCAATTATCTCAATTTTTTCTGTTCCGTTGTCAATATAACCAGTATCTCCTACCTGACCTCCGCTCTCGGCATAAAAAGGAGTAATATTAAATACGAGTTGAAACAGAGACTTGTTTTTAGCTGTTATTTTTCGGTATTTAGTTATGGTAATGTCACTTTCAAGGTAGTCGTATCCAATAAATTCCTCGGTGTCATCATGCAGTAGTGTTATCCAGTCTTCAGTTTCAATGGCAGTTGCACTTCTGGCACGTTCCTTTTGAGCATTCATTTCTTTCTCAAACTCCTTTCGGTTTACTACCAAATCGTTTTCTTTTAAGATAAGCTCAGTTAAGTCAAGAGGGAAGCCATAAGTATCATATAGATCAAATGCCACCTTACCATCAACAACAGTATAATTGGCATCTTTTGTTTGTTTAATAATTTTGTCTAACATAGAAATACCAGTAGACAAAGTTCTTAAAAACGATTCTTCTTCCTCTTTAATTACTTTAGTAATAAGCTCCTGTTGGTCTTTTAATTCTGGATAAGCATCTCCCATGGTGTTAATAAGAGCAGGAAGAAGTTTATACATAAAAGATTGTCGTTGATTCAAGAAAGTATATCCATACCTAACGGCTCTTCTTAATATTCGTCGGATAACATATCCTGCTTTATTGTTTGAAGGTAACTGTCCGTCTGTAATGGAAAAAGAAATAGTACGAATGTGATCTGCGATTACTCGCATAGCAATGTCAGCTTCTTCATTTATGCCGTATTCTGTACTAGTTATTTTTGAAATCTCATTAATAATAGGTACAAAAACATCAGTATCATAGTTCGAAGTTTTATTTTGAAGAGCGCGACAAAGTCTCTCAAATCCCATTCCTGTATCTACATGTTTTTGAGGAAGGCTTTCTAAATTACCATTCGCTTTCCTGTTGTATTGAATAAACACAAGATTCCAGACCTCAATTACTTCTGGGTGGTCTGCATTTACCAACTGAGCACCTGGGATTTTTTCTCTCTCTTCATCAGAACGTAAATCCACATGGATTTCTGAACATGGCCCACAAGGACCCATGTCTCCCATTTCCCAGAAATTATCTTTTCGATTACCATTAATAATTTTGTCTTCAGGTAAGTGATTCTTCCAAAAATTAAATGCTTCCATGTCTTTTTCTAAGCCCATGTCTCCATCCCCTTCAAAAACAGAAGCGTATAATCTGCTTTTGTCTAATTTAACTACTTCGGTAAGATACTCCCAAGCCCAATTAATGGCCTCTTCTTTAAAGTAATCTCCAAAGGACCAATTGCCAAGCATCTCAAACATAGTATGATGGTAAGTGTCATGTCCCACTTCTTCAAGATCATTGTGTTTACCGGATACGCGCAAACATTTTTGAGAGTTGGCTACTCTTGGGGCAAGAGGTTTATTGTTTCCAAGAAAAATATCTTTGAACTGATTCATTCCAGCATTAGTAAACATCAGGGTAGGATCATTTTTTACTACCATTGGTGCCGAAGCAACAATTTGATGTTGTTTTGATTCAAAAAAAGACCAAAAACTCTTTCTTATCTCAGAAGCATTCATAATTTATTGCAATTTTGTTTATTTTTGCGATTATCCATATAAATAAAGAGTTGCAAAGGTAGATTATTTAACTTACTTTGCAGCGTTTATATAATAAAAATCCTTGTTTAGAAATATAAACTTCAGATCTACATGTCAAAAGTTAAATTTCGATATAATCCGGAAACGTTAAGTTATGATAAAATTGAAACCGGATTTAAATATTACGTTTCACGAATTTTTCTGTATTTCTTTTTTGGTGGAGTACTAGGGCTATTATATTTCTTTTTATACTCGTACTTGATTGATAGTCCTAAAGAGCAGAGACTTGTTAGAGAGAATGCGAGGTTGGTCACTCAAATTGATATTATGAATTCGAGATTAGATGAGGTAATCAATGTATTGGATGATATTCAACGAAGAGATGAGAATGTTTATAGGGTGATATATAGAGCAGATTCAATTCCGAACTCAATTAGAAAGGCAGGCTTTGGAGGAGTAAATAGATATGAGGCTTTGGAGGATTTAGATAATGCGGAATTAGTTGTTTCAACAGCAAAAAAGCTTGATATGATAATTAAACAGGCTTATGTGCAATCTAAATCATTTGATGAAATTGAGGATTTAGCTAAACGTAAAGAAGAATTGTTAAAAGCTACTCCCGCAATTATGCCATTATCTAATAAAGATTTAAAACGTACAGCCTCAGGGTGGGGATATAGAATACATCCTATATATAAAACGCGTCGTTTTCATTCAGGAATGGACTTTACTGCACCAATTGGTACTGATGTGTATTCTACAGGTGATGGGAAAATTTCAAAAATAACACGTGAAAAAACTGGTTATGGAAATAGGATTGAAGTAGATCATGGATTTGGATATAAAACATTATATGCACATTTAAATGGATTTAATGTAAAAAAAGGACAAAAAGTAAAAAGAGGAGATGTTATTGGATTTGTTGGTAATACAGGAACTTCAACAGCGCCTCACTTACATTACGAAGTACATGTGAAGAATAAAAAAGTTAATCCATCGCATTATTATTTTAATGATTTATCAGCTGAAGAATATGAAGAAATGATAAGAATTTCTTCAAATTCAAATCAAACTTTTGATTAGTTTTAATTTATCATTATTTTTGAATAGAATATCTTATTACATTAATAGATAGAGATCTTAATATCTTGTTTTGTAGTAGGTTGATTGTTAAAATCCCTTCGGTACTCATTATTTCTTAAGAGTATTTTTATAAATTTAATGTAACTAATGTAGTTGCATTATGACAAACTTGAATCAAAACAACATCTTATTGGATAACCATAAGCTGGTTTATTACGAGAAAGGAAATGGAGTACCTATTTTATTTATACATGGTATTTCAACCTATTCGTTTATATGGCGTAAAGTAGCCCCTTATTTCATTAATAAGTATAGGGTTATTGTAGTAGATCTGTTAGGGTGTGGCAATTCAGATTTAATAACAGATATTTCTTTTGGTATAGCTAATCATGCTAGGTTTATGTTTATGCTGACAGAAAAATTAGGTATTAAAAAGTTTCATTTGGTGTCGCATGATGTTGGAGGAGGTATTGCACAAGTAATGAGCGTTATAAAACCAAAGGTGCTATTATCTGTTACCTTAATAAACACAGTAGCGTACGACTTTTGGCCAGTTCAACCTATTATTTCTATGCGAATCCCTATAGTAAGACAATTAGCCATAGCAACCTTAGACTTATGGACATTAAAATTGATAGTAAAACGAGGATTGTTTTATGATAGATCGTTTACGAGCGAGTTGCTGGAGCTATTTAGAACGCCTTTTAAATCAAAAGCAGGGAGGCAAGCATTTTTACATTTTGCATCTTGTCTTAATAATGAAGATTTATTAGACATAACAGATAGTTTACATCAACTTGATACTAATTTTTTGGTTATACGTGGCGGATGCGATTATTATTTAAGTTCGTCAATAGCTGAAAAGTTAGTGAATAATTTAAAAAAATGCGAGAGTGTAATAATTCCAACAGCAGGTCATTATGCAATGGAAGATGAACCATTAGTGATATCAAATAAATTACTAGAGTTTATAAAAAGACATGATTGAAAGTTATGATGATAAATTTCAGACTAAAGAGCTTTTAGAAAGAGTTAAACAACTGGAATTAGAAAATGAATCTATGGCCGAAAGAGCTGAAGAAATGCTGCTTTTAAGTATTTTAGCTGATAATATTTCAAATATAGATTCTGAAATAGAATTAATAGAAGAATTATTAGAAAAAATATCTGTACTTATAAATTTATCGGTATGTGCTTGTTATATTAAAAATAAAGAGTGCTATGATCTAGTATCGCAATACATTTCTCCTGCAAACCATGAAGAGCTATTATCACAAATAAAACTTTCTAAAAAAGTAATAAATGAACTCGAAAGCAATGGGGTTTACTATAATACAATAAATGATAAACACGATTTGGATTATCAGATAATACAGGTAACTGATGTAGAAGTATTAATAATTAGTTTTAAATGTTTGTGGCTTAAAGAAGGTGTTTTTATTTTTACAGATAATTATAATAATTATCCTATCCATTGTAAAGAGTTAGTTGTTTCTCAGGCAATAAGAATGGTGATTGATAGAATTGAAAAACTTTCGCATATTAAACAAATTGAACAACTTAATAAAAGTCTTGAGGAAAAGGTAGAAGAAAGAACTAATGAATTATTAGAGATAAATAATAAGTTGATTGATGAGATTTCGGAGCGGATGATAGTTGCTGATGAGTTGGTAAAAGCGAAGGAAAGAGCCCAAGAATCAGATAAGCTTAAATCGGCTTTTTTAGCTAATGTAAGTCATGAAATTAGAACTCCGATGAATGCAATTGTGGGATTTAGCGAAATACTTAATGGTGGAGAATGTAAAAGGGCTGAAATAGAACAATATTCTAGGATAATATATGCTAACAGTTTGTCGTTGTTAAATCTAATTAATGATTTGTTAGACTTTTCTAAGATTGAAGCGAATCAATTACAACTTCGATATTCAAAAGTATGTTTAAACCAAGTATTTGATGATATTAAACTAATTGGTCTGGCATTGTTAAATCAATATAATAAAAACAATATCGTTATTGAACTGCATAAACCTATGGTTAACCATAAGGCCATTGTTTATACAGATGAATATAGACTTAAGCAAATACTTATTAACTTGTTAAGTAATGCCGTAAAGTATTCATTTGACGGTAAAATTGAAATTTCGTATAATATTGAAGAGCTTAAGACATTTATTTCTGTTAAAGATTGCGGTGTAGGAATAGATGAAAAGTTATTTGAATTAATTTTTGATCGATTTAGTAGGGTATCAGGTGATTTAAATAAGTCGGTATCTGGTAATGGATTGGGATTAACTATTACACGGAATTTAGTAGAAATGTTAGGAGGAGAAATAAGTGTAGAATCAACATTAGGAAAAGGTTCCAATTTTAAGTTTTACATCGTAAGTAATTGTTAATTATAGCAAATATAGCCATGATCTTTCTATCTAATTAAACGATGGTAAAAGGTTAATTAGAATCAGTTTAAATTTTAAAAATTCCCTAAAAACTTCATTAATTGTAACATCTGTTACAGCACTCCTGTTTTTTAAGCGCTATATTTATTTTGAAAGTAATAAATTGATTCTTAAGTTAATTTATTTAGAATGCTCATAGATTTTCATTATAAAATCACCTGTTAAATTTTAACTATGTTAAAAGTTTTAATTCCACCGCCCCAATGGCGTTTTCCCGTATTAATGCTTATGGCAGTTTTAATAGGAATGGTGTTATTTATGATAAGGGTTTCCAATGCACCTTCTTATTTATCAGATAATCCTAAAACATGTGTTAATTGTCATGTAATGGCACCGCAATATGCAACATGGAAACATAGTTCTCATAGGGAATGGGCAAATTGTAACGATTGTCATGTGCCTCATAACAATGTTGTGAATAAGTATTTTTTTAAAGCTAAAGACGGATTGAGACATGCATCAGTATTTACTATGAGAAAGGAACCTCAGGTTATTTTTATAAAGGAGGAAGGAGCAGAAGTTGTCCATCAAAACTGTATACGTTGTCATGAACAACAAATTACCGATCCAAAATTAGCAAAAACAGTGGATAAATATTCACATCATACACAAGATAGGAAATGCTGGGAATGTCATCGAGAAGTACCCCATGGTAGAGTAAATAGTTTATCGAGTACACCTAATGCGCGAGTGCCTTTGCCAACAAGTCCTGTTCCAAACTGGTTAAAAGAATATTTAGAATAATAAATTAAGATTATTAAAAACCTGGTAATATGAAAATTTTTGAAAAGCGACCATGGTTGCCATGGTTATTGTTTTTTGTGACAATTGTTGTCGTGTTTGTATTAGGGATACTAGCTTCTTCCATTGTGGAGCGTAGGGCCGAAGCTTCGTTTGTTAATTTACCCAGAGTAGAAATATCGGATTTTGAACCAAGAAATGAGGTTTGGGGTGAAAATTATCCAAGAGAGTTTCAATCGTATTATCAGACGTCTGATACTTCTTTTGCTAGCAAATATAATGGAGGAGCAATGATAGATATGCTAGAGATTGATCCACGTCTGGTGGTACTTTGGGCTGGATATGGTTTTTCAAAAGATTATAATCAGGGAAGAGGGCATTATTTTGCTGTTACTGATGTTGTTAATACATTAAGAACAGGAGCTCCTGTTGATGATAAAACTGGTCCTATGCCATCCACCTGTTGGACTTGTAAAAGTCCAGATGTACCAAGGTTAATGAATGAACATGGAGTAGGAGAGTTTTATAAAGGAAAGTGGGCAAAGTTTGGTGACGAAGTAGTTAATCCAATAGGATGTGCAGATTGCCATGATCCTAAAACAATGAACCTTAGGATTACCCGCCCAGCTTTAATAGAAGCTTTTGAACGTCAAGGTAAAGATATAACTAAGGCTTCACATCAGGAAATGAGATCGTTGGTTTGCGCACAATGTCATGTGGAATATTATTTTAATAAAAAAACAGTTGATGGAGCTAACTATCTAACTTTTCCATGGGATAAAGGAATGAGTGTTGAAGCCATGGAAAAGTACTATGACGAAATGGAGTTCAAAGACTGGACACATAAATTAAGTAAAGCACCTATGCTGAAGGCTCAACATCCGGGTTATGAGGTATATTTAACCGGCATTCATGCAGATAGGGGAGTGTCTTGTGCAGATTGTCATATGCCTTATAAAAGTGAAGGAGGTCAAAAATTTACTGATCATAAGATACAATCACCTTTAAATAATGTTGCTAACTCTTGTCAAGTGTGCCATCGTCAGGAAACGGCTAATTTAATAACGAATGTTTACGATAGGCAAGATAAAATAATTGAAAACCGTGATAAGTTAGAAGAATTAGTTGTACGTGCGCATGTTGAGGCTAAAAAGGCGTGGGATGTTGGTGCAACGGAAGACCAAATGAAGGATATTTTAATGGGTATAAGACATGCTCAATGGCGTTGGGATTATGCGGCTGCTAGTCATGGAGGTTCATTTCATTCGCCGGTCGAAACAAGTAGGGTTATTGCAACAGGAATAGATATTACCCAGGAGACCAGGATTAAATTGGCAAGATTATTGGCTCAATTAGGACATAACGAAGAGGTTCCTTATCCAGATATTTCAACTAAAGCAAAGGCACAAGAGTTTATAGGTTTGGATATGGAGAAGTTAAACAAGGAAAAGAAATCTTTTAAAGAAAACTTAGTTCCACAATGGATAAAAGAGGCTCAAGCTCGCGAAAAATCATAATTAACATTCAAAAATAAAAATTTAGCAGCAGTTATACAGTGGTTTAGCTGTTGCTTTTTTTTAACCTGGTAAAATCTACCTAAAAATCAGGTTGTAAGGTCTAAGTATAGATTTACTAAGCGTATTTAAGGCAACATTTCTGGTATAGCGTATACTTTCTTTGCCTTCAGTATAAATGACAATCGCAGGTGCAGTAAAAATATTGCTTTGAGCTGCTGCTTCAGGTACATTTTCAATATTGCAGACTGCAAGTATAAGCTTTGGAAAACTGGCTTTAACTAATTTCTCAATTTTCGGAAGCAGCGATTTACAAATGTTACATTTAATATGTGAGAAGTATAATAATACTATTGGATTATTCTTAATTGTACTGTTTAATTCGTGTGTTGAAGTTATAACTATCATTTATTTTTGAATTAGAACAGTTGCATATGCTGTAATACCTTCTTGTTTTCCAACAAAACCAAGCTTTTCACAGGTAGTAGCTTTGATGGCAATGTCTTCTAATTCAATTTTCATTACAGAAGCTAGTATTTTTTGCATTTCTGGGATTAAATCTTTGAGTTTAGGTTTCTCCAAACATATGGTAGAATCAATATTGTTGATTTTATAACCTTTTTCACTAATAAGTTTAATGGTTTTATCCAATAATATTTTACTGTCAATCCCTTTAAAATCATTAGAGGTATCTGGAAAATGAAAACCTATATCTCTTAAATTAGCAGCACCTAGTAAGGCATCGCATATTGCATGGATGAGAACATCACCATCAGAATGACCAATAGATCCTTTATTATAAGGCACATATATTCCTCCAATCCATAATTCTTCACCTTCGCCTAACTTATGAACATCGTAGCCAAATCCAACTTTTATTTTCATCTGTCTTAAATTTGCTTTTCAATTATCACATAAAACTCGCCATCTTAGTTCTTAGTTGAAATCAACCTATTACGGCTCTTTTCATTTATAAACTAAAAAATCCCGAACATTATAGTATATGTACGGGATAGATGTATTTTATTTATTTTTGATTATCTGCCTGTTGCTTCATCTAGATTAAAGCCCAGAGAGAATCTAATTGTATTCGCTAATGGATTATTTTGAGCAACTGAAATAATATAAGAAGCATCAATTGTAAACATATTAAATTTCAATCCAGCTCCAGCAGTAGCAAACTTTCTGTTTCCTATTGCTTCGTCCTCATGGTAATATCCAGCTCTTACTGCAAATTGTTGATTATACCAATACTCAGCACCTAAAGAAATTCTTAAATCTTCCACTGCAAAATCACCAAACGATTGAAAGAAAGAAGCGGGAACTGAAATATCTTTTTTGTCCTCACCATCTATGTTACCTTTCGCAACCATGATTCTATTAACATCAACAGAAAAACCTACTTTGTTGTATCTATCAATTTCTGTACTGTAAGCAGCTCCAATCCTTAAATTTGCAGGTAAAAATTCTTGTTCGTTTCCTCCATCATAAGAAATTTTAGAACCTATATTCGAAATATTTATACCGGCTGAAATATCTCCTTTTCTTCCTCCCCATTTAACTTTATTGAGGTAAAAGAAATTTAAGTCAGCAGCAAAAGCATTACCAGGCTCTGAAGTACCATCTCCAGATCCATTATTAATATCAGAGCGAATATATCTAAATGCTACTGAACCAGAAATATTGTCAGATAATTTTAAAGCATAGGCCGCATCTATAGCAAATTCATTTGGTTTACCATTGGAGATTTGCGCACCTTGATCGTCGGTGAAAATTATTGATCCCAGAGAGAAGTATCTTAATGAAGCACTAACAGTCTGTTGTTTATCAATGCGTTTGAAGAAAGTTAGGTAGTACAAATTAATATCATCAACTAAATCTCTTAACCATGGAGTATAGGATACAGATGCTCCCATATCTTGCTCCAAAAAAGCATATTTAGACGAGTTCCAATGCTGAGAGTTAATATCTGGAGAAGTTGCAACACCTACATCACCCATTGCGCCTCCTCTGGATTCAGGTGTTATCATCAAAAAGGGAGTAGCGGTTCTAGGAAATGCTACCCTTTTTTCCACTACATTCTGACCATTTATATTGGTTGCAATAATTACTGCGAACGATAAAAATGCAATCGTTCTTAAACAAGTTTTACGCATAAGAATTGTCATTATTTTATTAGGACTACAAATGTAAACTCAAAAAAATTAAAAATATTATTGAGTAACCATTATTTTTCCAGAAACTTCTCCTTTTCTGCCTGATTGAGAATTTACAACTATTTTAAAGACATATAAACCAGGATTTAGTAAGTTGCCATAACTAGATGTAGGTCTAATTTCAATTGGAGCAATAGAATTACCAAGAGATATCTCAGAACTATTTTGCTTAGAGATAAGCTGGCCAGCCATATTAAACAATAGTAGTTGTATATTTAATCTCTCATTTAAATCATCATGAGTAAAAGAAAAATAAGTAGGTTCTCCATTTCTCATTGGATTAGGGTAAACATTGAGATCAGATATGGCAATATTTCCCATATCCGAAACGGTAAAGTTAATTGTACTTTGAGAAGAGTTATTGTGCGTGTCCCAAGCCTTAAGAGTTAATGTGTGATTGCCTTTTTCTAAGGTAGATAATTGTTTGTTTATTGTACCTTCTTGATACTTGTCAATTGCAGATTGGAAATCGCTATTTAAAATAACTGGATCAGATGTATTTCCATCAATAATATAAGTAATATCATGTCCAATACCATTCCCAGTTGTATTAATTCCTGATTCATCTGATATTTCTGCAATTAAAATAGGACGGTATCCAACTGTATTCCCATTTGCAAAACTTTTATCATTTAGCCATATTTTGATTTCAGGACCAGCGTTATCTATGTCAGGATTGTTATCCATACCTCCAATAATAATGTCTGAAAAAGCACCAAATGCTTCTGAATTATTGTCATCAGAGAAAGCATAGTAACTAATTTTACCTTTATCGAAATTATATCTAATATCCTTAGGCATAACAAATTCAGTTTCAAATTTACCATTAGTTACAGTCGCTAAACCTTTAAAAATAACATTGTCAAAGGTTTTATAAGTAAAAGGATTATCAAAAAAATACCCTCTTGTTGTTATAGAAGTTTGTTTATCATAAACCAAAATATAAACCTTTCCATTAAAGTTGTTTTTTAGATTATCAAACCCATCAGTTACTTGTCCAGATATTTTTACATTACTTAAAGCTTTTAAACTATCAATGGTAGCTGGTTGTATGTCATCTTTAATTACATCTTTATTATTGATTTGAGTGGTGCGTACATTTGACTTAGGGTAAATAGGTTTAATAGCAGGATCTCCAAGCAAAGTAAAGTTTAACTTATTTCTACTTGCGGATAAATTGTTTTTAGTATGCTGCATTATTTGGCCTAAGGTATAATGTTGATCTTTTTCATCTCTTTCAAATAGATATTTATAGAAACTATCATTAAGTCTTTTGTTATCGTTAGCATATACTATTCGTGTTGTAGTATAAAGACCAATCCCTCCACCATGAGGATTTAAAAATACCTCTTCTCCAGCAGAGGTATGTTCTTTTTCATCAAAACGACTAAATTCACAAGTAGCGGTAACAAAGATGGGAAGTTTATTAATATTATTCCATTTGGCTATGTGCTCTTTGGTTATAACTCTTTCATGAGCCAAACCTGTGGTGCCTCCATGACCTGTATAATTAATCAATAAAGTACCTTTCTCCATCGCATCACTAATGTCATCTTCAATCTCTGGTATTGATTCTCCTGTTGTAGTAGATACTCTTTCGTAATAATCAAAAAATAATTTGCTAATATTGTACTCTGGGTGTTTATTTTCAAGATTTTGTGCGAGGTCATCTGAATGTTTCATATGTATGTTATTCTCGTTTTTATTTTTCTTTTTTTCGCCAAAATCATCAGCGATAAAAGTTAAGTTGTTTTTCCATAGGTCATTAGATTGGTTATTGTAATAAGCATAAGTTTTATCTACGGCATTAGTTGCTTCTTCAATAGTATTTACAGGGAATCTGCCAATACCAATATCAACTTTGTCCCCTATTATATAATCCCCCTCACCATCGTCTAATAATCCAAAGTAATCGTCAGATACGAATGATTGCGTATTGTGTATTGAGTTTTTTGATTGATACGTAGGTATTTTGTTGGTATTATCAGCTATTCCTTGCCTATTATCATATGAACCGTCTCCAAATAAAAGTAAGTTCTTGGGTTTTTCGGAATCAGAATTTGCTCTATCATAAAGCATTTTCACAAAACATCTAATTGCAGTAACATCAGGTTTTCCGGATGAGAATTCATTATAAATTTGTTCTGTTGTTACTACCAAATATGTCATGCCATTATATTCATTATGAATCTGTCCCAGTCGTTCTGCTTGTGTTATGAAATCAGGATGACAAACAATAATATAATCAACAAATGGAGATGCATGAATGTTTTGGTTAACAACATTTTCAACTAATTTAGGACTCGGAAAATTTCCAGATGGATCAAAGGCAACAAACTGTCTTAATTCATTTGTGCTATAGTTAAAATTACTAGTTAAACCAGATTTAGTAGTGGTAACATTGAGAGGGTTCAATGGATTGGTAATGTCCCAAATGATAATATCTTTTTTCGATTGAATTGAATATTTTACTGAACTATATTGAGAAACAATATCAATATTTCGAAAGGAAAGTTCATTATCTTCAAATATTAACTTTCTGTCGACGTTTAGGCATAAATAATCCAAATAGCCTACTGAAGAGGATTCCGTTTCTGAAATATCATAATCCAATCTAACATCAATAGTATTAGAATTATTTACAAATAATTTATTGATTACTCCTTCGCGAGCATAATAAGTATCATGGCGAGATAAATCAACTTTATAAATTTCAGTGTAACCAATTTCGTCATTATTGATATTAAGGTTGAATTTAGTTAAAGAACCAGATCTGGCAGCTAAGCGAACATATGCTTTGGCATTAGCCCCAATTATAGCATTAGGGAAGTTAAATTTGAAACTGTGGGATGTATTTGAATAGTAGCTAAACCTTTCACCATACCATATGCGGCCAGATTTAATTAGATTAAGGTTATCTTCATCATGATAGGCATAATCGTTAAAATAGTCAACCTCAGTTTCAAATTCTTCTGGCTGTAATTGAGAATCTAGCAGGTTTCTGGAAGTTGTGTTTTTTTCAGTTAAAAAGTAATATGAGTGATCGCAAAAATCATTTTTTTCATGTGTAAAGAAACTATTTGAGGTGTTGTAATCCCAAACGACAGGGCCTTCAGCATAAAAATATAGTGCATTATTGTTATGCCAAATAGCATTCTCAACTAAGTCATCATTTCTAAATTCATCATTATCAGCAGGTATCATCCTTCCACCATTGCCATAAACTCCTATGTTTTGAGGATTGGAAAAACCCCAATCTTGAAGAGTGGAGTAGGTTATTTTATGTATCCCAGAATTTTCAACACTAATTTTTACCCATTTACCTGTATTTAACACCGAATTATTTACATAATCAAAGTTTTTTGAAGCTTTCTTTAAAGAAGAAGCAATATCTTTTTTATCTAAATAAGAGATTTTTAGAGTGTACTTTTTAATTTTTTTAAAGCTTGGAGTGCCTTTCGGTTTAATTACAGGAAATAACGCAACATCAACGAAATATTGTTGTCCATTTTTCGACGTATTGTAACTATACTTTATGCTGTTGTTATTAATTTCTTTTGAAAAAAGACTATGTTCTTTTGGGGTTGGCCAAATATATTCTATATTTTCTATTGCAACTTCCAGATTTTCAGGATTAGTCCCATAAGGAAGTTTAATAGACTCACTAATATTAGGTATATTTATTTCAGGACTTAAATCGCCCATATCAGAAAATTGCAATAATACTCTTTCTTCTCCTTTATAATTTATGGTTACGGGTTCTTTCCAGTTAACTGTTTTTGCTTGTTTAATAACCAATTGAGCATTTGTAAAAATGCTAAAAACACAAAAAAATCCCCACAAACCTATTTTTCTTATATTCATAACTAAATTAAAATTCTTCTTTGTATACAACATTGGTTAAATGTTAAACGTTAATAGTATATAACTTGTTTTGTTTTGCGTAACAAAATTAAAAAATATTTGTCACACAAGATTTCAGAAAATATAACGTTTAAGAATTAGAAATATTTCAACAAACAATTACATTTTTTGAAACATAATAATTGAATATTTTGTTAAGATGCTAGAAGCTGTTTTTGTGTTGTGATTATATTAGTCTATATTTATTCACTTGTATAAAAAAAACAAAGAAAAAAATAAAAGATTAATTTCAAGATTATAACCTTTTTCTAATTTTGCAGTATAAGGCATCAGGTGTTAAAAACAAAAATAATTAACATTCAATAATTGAAAAGAAATAACTTAAAGATTATATTTCGATATGAGGTTTAAAATGAGACTTTTCCAAGTTGCACTAGTACTAGGAGTTGTTGCGATAACTTCCTGTAGTAAAGGTGGTTCCGGTAACGTTTCTTCAGTTACAGGATGGGAGTATAATAACCCAGATAATGGAGGTTTTGAACATTATGAAGGTTACGAACAACAAATGGGTCCGGGGCTTATGTTTATTGAAGGTGGTACCTTTATTATGGGCAGGGTTGAGCAGGATGTTTTGTATGAGTGGAACAATGTACCTCGTAGGGTAACTGTACCTTCGTTTTATATGGATGAAACAGAGGTAAAAAATGTTGATTATCGTGAATACTTGTATTGGATTAATAGGGTTTTCGTAGAATATCCAGAAGTGTATAGGAAAGCTCTTCCAGATACTTTGGTTTGGCGTAGAGCTTTAGCATACAATGAACCAATGACAGAAAACTATTTCCGTCATACTGCTTACAGTCTATATCCAGTAGTTGGTGTAAATTGGTTGCAGGCCAATGATTTTTGTCAATGGCGAACAGACAGGGTTAATGAGAAGATTCTTGTTGAAATGGGAGTTCTCGAAATGGATGTAAACCAACAGGGAGAGAATAACTTTAATACGGAAGCATATTTATATGGACAATATGACGGTATTGCAGGTAAAAAACCTATTGAAGATTTAGATCCGAATAAAGATAGTAGACGTGTTCGTTGGGAAGATGGATACCTTTTACCGAGATATCGCCTTCCAACCGAAGCGGAATGGGAATATGCTGCTCTTGGTTTGATTGGTAACTCTCAGGAAGAACGTATGACTAACAGAAGGATTTATCCTTGGGATGGACATATTACAAGAAATGCAGATAAAGCAGAGAGAGGAAGGATGATGGCTAACTTTGTTAGAAGTCGAGGTGACTATATGGGTATGGCAGGAGATCTTAATGATAAAGGGGATATTACTGTTGATGTTCACTCATATTATCCAAATGATTATGGGTTATATTGTATGGCTGGTAATGTAAATGAATGGGTAGCAGATGTATATCGTCCATTGTCGTTTGATGAAGTTGATGAATTTAGTCCATTTAGAGGTAACGAGTTTAAAACAAAAGTACTTGATGAAGAGGGGTATTTAGTTGAAAAAGATAGTTTAGGACGAATTCGTTATAGATTAGAAACAGACAAAGATATTTTAGATAGAAAGAACTATCGTACTGCAGATAATCGTAATCATCAAGATGGTGATGCTCAATCAAATATTTCAGCAGGAGATCAATGGTTAGATAATGAGCAGGACACTAAAGATATGTACGGTGCGCATACAGGAACAATGGGATCACTTGTTTCTGATAGAACTCGAGTTTATAAAGGAGGTTCGTGGAGAGACAGAGCTTATTGGTTAAGTCCAGGTACTAGAAGGTATTTAGATGAGCGTGAAGCAAGAGATGATTTAGGTTTCCGTTGTGCAATGACAAGAGTAGGAAGTCCTGTTGCTAATGAAAAGAAGAGATAAATAAAACCTCATAAAATAATTATATAGGCTGGTTCATTTTGAATCAGCCTTTTTTTTATTTTTGTGATATGGTAAAAGTCGAGGAAATATACGAGCTTTTTAAGCAGTCTACAGGAGTATGTACAGATACAAGAAAGATTGAAAAAAAGTGTTTGTTTTTTGCATTGAAAGGAGCAAATTTTGACGGTAATTTGTTTGCAAATAAAGCTTTAGAGCAAGGTGCCTATAAGGTAATTGTTGATGATTCAAAAGTTATTGATAATGAAGACTATATTTTGGTTGAAGATGTTTTGTCAACCCTGCAAGAGCTTTCAATATATCATAGAAGGCAACTCAATATCCCAATTGTTGCAATTACAGGATCAAATGGTAAAACAACTACAAAAGAGCTAATAAATGCTGTCCTGAATAAGCGTTATAAGGCTTTTGCAACTGCAGGTAATTTTAATAATCATATTGGTGTACCTCTTACATTACTATCAATAGATAAGTCGATTGAGATTGCTGTTGTGGAAATGGGTGCTAATCACCCTAAAGAAATTGACTTTTTGTGTAATATAGCGGAGCCAGATATAGGATTAGTTACAAATGTAGGTAAAGCCCATTTGGAAGGATTTGGTTCATTTGAAGGGGTTAAACGGACAAAGGGCGAGCTTTATAGGTATATTGAAAATAAGAGTGGACTTTTGTTTGTGAATAAATCCAATGAATATCTGTTAGAGATGTTGGGAGAGGGAGCAGAGTTGTTTTATTATGGAAAAACTGATGACTGTAAAGTACAGCTATTAAAATTAAGAAATACTCCAATCTTATCTTTTTATTGTAAAGTAGATGACAAGGAAGTAGAAGTAAATTCGCATTTAATTGGTAGTTATAACCTGGAAAATGTTTTAGCTGCTGTTTCTGTTGGTAACTATTTTGGAGTTAGTGGAGAAAAGATTGTAGAGGCTATAAATGAATACATTCCTGATAATAATCGTTCTCAATTAGTAGTTACAAAAAATAATAAGGTATTATTTGATGCGTACAATGCCAATCCAACAAGTATGAAGGCTGCTTTAGAGAATTTTGTTTCGTTACAAGAAAGAAATAAAGTTGTTATTTTAGGAGAAATGAAAGAGTTGGGATCTGTAAGTGATCAGGAGCATATAGAAATACTTAGCTTTTTAAGAAGGCAAAATTCACTTAAAGTCTATTTAATAGGTGAAAACTATAAGGATTTAATAAAGGAAGAAGATGGATTTAATTGGCTGCAAGATGTTAATGGATTAATTAGTCATTTAACAGAGGAAACTATTGTTAATTCATTTGTTTTGGTAAAAGGATCGAGAAGTAATCAGCTAGAAAAATTGAAAGGTGTAATTTAGTATATTAAAGTGTGAAAACTAAATTACTTGTTAGTCGTTTTAATTGATCCTTTCTAATTCTGAATATTTAACCTTATTTCTTAAAAAGAACTGGATTACAATTGATCCAGAATAAACTTCATTATGTTTATTGGTTGTTACGTGTTTAAGATTATTGATGCGTTTGAGATACATTTTAGGGAACAACAAGTAAAAGTTGAGGTGAGCTTTTATAACTGACCAAAAGTTGGTAAACTCCCCTGATAAAAGGAATTTAATAGCAGCAATGCCATCTAAGAACATCCTTTGTAACAATTTGATTAGGATTTTATATTTAGGTATATTTTTAGTTAATAGACATAAATTATTACGGAAATTTAAATACACTTTTTTAGGATTCTTATAGTCAAGAGTTGCTCCACCTAAATGATATACTTCGCTGTTAGCTATGTATTTAATATTCCAGCCTCTGTTTTTTAGTCTCCAGCAAAGATCTATTTCTTCCATGTGTGCAAAAAAATCTTCATCAAGCCCACCTGTTTCATAGAATAATTTTGATCTAATCATTAATGCAGCACCGCTCGCCCAAAATATAGAAGATGATTGATTATACTGCCCTGTATCTTCTTCTATTTTATTGAAAATTCTACCCTTGCAAAAAGGAAATCCATATTTATCGATATAACCACCAGCAGCTCCTGCATACTCGAATAAATTTGGTTGCCTATAACTTTTTATCTTTGGCACACAAATAGCGATTTTTGAATTTTCTTCCATTTCTTTTATTAAAGGAGGAAGCCAGTTTTTTTTAGGTGCAATATCTGAATTTAAAAGGATGATATATTCAGCCTTTACTAGTTTTAAAGCCCGATTGTAACCGCCAGTAAATCCGTAGTTTCTATCGAGTTGAATTATTCGTACGGATGGAAAAATCGTTTCTAAAATTTCGATTGAAGAATCAGTTGAGGCGTTGTCAGCTACGATAACTTCAACTCCACTTAATTGTGAATTTTCAATTACAACAGGAAGAAACTCTTTTAATAGTTTTTCTCCGTTCCAGTTTAAAATAACAATGGCAACTTTGGTCATACTTTAAAAATATCTTCTTTTTTATGCTTCCATCTTTTGTGTGACCAAAGCCAAAATTCAGGTTTTTCCTTTATAATGCTTTCTAAATGCTTGGAGTGAAGCTTAGTTATTTCGAATTCTTTTGTATCCTTAGGATTGTCAATAAGTGGTTCAACGGTTAGTTTATAATATCCTCTTTTAATTTTATCAAACCTAAAAAATACAACAGGACTATTAGTCTTGACTGCCATTTTTTCCACTCCAAGATGTATTGGAGTATCTTGATTTAAGAATTCTGAGAAATATTGAATTTTACTCTTAGCTGGCGATTGATCAGATATCATTCCTATAACAAAACGTTTATCTTCCATTTTGAGCTTATGCATAGAACGATACGATGTTTTCATTGTAAAGTTTAATGTTCCCCACTTAGATCTTAAGTCAAGCATAAACTGATCGTAGTCTTTATTCTTCAATATGTGATATACTTCACACCCCTGAGCTTTAATAAATAAATTGATGGATGGAATCCATTCCCAATTCCCATAATGTCCTAGAGCAGCAATTACATCCCTTCCTTCGTGGTAATATTTATCTAATAATTCAGCATTAACAATTTGTACCCTTTCACGCATTTGTGATTCTGTAATGCTTTGTAGTTTAAATGTTTCAAAAAATAAGTCACAGAGATGGTGGAAGAACTTATTTGATATTTTCTTGAGTTCTTCTTCTGATTTCTCAGGAAAAGCATTTCGTAAATTATTCATTACAACTTTCTTCCTATATCCAGATAATCTTACCAGGAAATAAAAGAAATCAGAAATCAGAAAAAGCATCCAAAATGGAAGGAATCCGATTAACTTTATAAAAAACAGGCCTATTTTTACGCCAATATTATTCACTATATTAATTCATTAGTTTCTTGATTACGTCTTTAAACTCCTCAAACATAAGTGAGTTGCTAGATATAATCTCTTGTCCATATATATAATTATCCTCTCCAGAAAAGTCGCAATTTGATCCCCCCGCTTGTTGAACTAAAAAAGCTCCAGCTGCAACATCGTAAGGTTTTAAGCCATATTCGTAAAAACCTTCAAACCTTCCGCAAGCAACGTATGCAAGATCTGTTGCTGCTGAACCAAGTCTTCTAAGACCATGAGAATTTTTCATAAAGTAATCTAAAGACTCCATGAAACCTTTCATTTTGCTATAGTCAGCATAAGGAAATCCAGTAGCTAATAAGCTATCAGCTACTGTTGGAGCTTTGGATACAAAAATTTCTTTCCCATTCAAATATGCAGCAGATCCTTTCCATGCGTAAAAACACTCATCTAATCCTAACTCATACACTACACCTAAAACTATTTCACCCTTTTCTTCAAGAGCAATGCTTATAGCATGAGGGAATAAACCATGGATGAAATTAGTAGTACCGTCAATAGGATCAATAATCCAATTGTAAATGTCACCTTTTTTATTTGACGTACCTTCTTCAGCAATAAAACCTGCCTCTGGTAATAATTCAGATAGTTCTTTTACTAATCTTTCTTCTGATCCTTTGTCAATGTGAGTAACAAAGTCATTTTTACCTTTAACTTCAATTTGTTTGCTTTTAGCAGCTTCTTCTCGGATATATTGCCCTGTGTTTTTGGCTAAATTTATTACTGATTGGCATAAGTTTGCTAAATCCATGGGTTGTTTAATTTTAGTCGCAAATCTAAGAAATCAATCTGTTAATTCAGCATCAAATACCATTTCTTCGGGAAGAAAAGTATTTAGCTGTACTTTTTGAATTGTATTTTTTAACTCAGCATTGTAAGGGATTTGTACTTTTAGGTAATTCTCGGTGAATCCATTCATCATACCTTTATTTTCGCTTCCTTCAAGCAAAACCAAAGCTGTTTGATCTTTAAATTTATTATAAAAATAACGTGTTTTTTTATCGGATACTTGATGCAATATTTGACTTCTTACTTTTCTTTCATTTATTGGAACCACATGATCGATAGTTAAAGCTTTGGTGTTAGGTCGTTCGGAATAAGTAAACACATGTAATTGTGAAATATCTAAACTATGGATGAACTCTAAAGCTTCGTTAAAGTGCGCATCGGTTTCGCCTCTAACACCAACAATAACGTCGACTCCAATGAATGCATGTGGGAGTAGTTCTTTTATTTTGATAACCCTTTTGGCAAATAGTTCTCGTGTGTATTTGCGTTTCATAAGGGCTAATAGTTTATTGGATCCGGATTGCAAAGGAATATGGAAGTGTGGCATAAATTTATTTGATTTAGCCACGAATTCAATTATTTCATCTGATAATAAATTAGGTTCGATACTTGAAATCCTAAATCTTTTAATTTCTTCAACCTTTTCTAATTCTTGAATAAGCTGAAAAAAATTTTCGTTTGTACTTTTTCCGTAATCACCAATATTAACTCCAGTTAATATAATTTCTACTGCACCTTCTTGTGCTGCTTTTTTTGCTAATGAAACAGTTGTTTCAATATTGGCATTTCTACTTTTTCCTCTGGCCAAAGGTATAGTGCAATACGAACAAAAGTAATCACACCCATCTTGAACTTTTAGGAATGTTCGGGTTCTATCGCCCATGGAATATGAAGGATAAAACTCTTTATTGGTCATTATTTTTCCTGCATGTATTTCTCCAGAAGCCTTTTTTTGAAGATCACCTAGGTAATCTGCGATTTTAAATTTTTCGTTAGAACCTAAAACCAAATCCACACCTTCTATTTCAGCAATGCTTTGAGGCTTGAGTTGAGCAAAACAACCAGTAACAACTACAAAAGCATTAGGATTTTGTTTAATAGCTTTTTTAATAGCTTGACGACACTTTTTATCAGCAATTTCTGTTACTGAGCAAGTATTAATAACATAAACATCTGCATAATCATCATATTTTACTTTTATAAAACCTTCTGCTATTAAAGCTCTTGCAATGGTAGAGGTTTCACTAAAATTTAATTTACACCCTAGCGTGTGAAATGCTACTTTCTTCTCTAAAAACAACGACTTATCAATCATTACAATCCTTCTCTTTAAATATTTAACACATCTGGGTACTGTTTTGCTTATAAAAGCGCACAAAGATAATGAAAAGAATTAATAATAAACTGTATGATTTTGAGGATAAAAAAACCGGAGCAAGTCCGGTTTTAAACTATGTTGAGGAAAGTTGATTATTATAATAAATCACTGGCCAATTCAGCTAAATCACTTCTTTCTCCTTTAACAAGGTTTACATGTGCAAAAATATCCTGGCCTTTCATTTTCTCTGTCATATATGCTAAACCATTTGAGGTTTTGTCTAGATAAGGAGAGTCGATTTGTTCAATATCACCCGTGAATATCAATTTTGTTCCTGCCCCAGCACGTGTAATTATTGTTTTAACTTCGTGTGGAGTAAGGTTCTGTGCTTCGTCTATTATAAAGTAAACATCAGATAAACTTCTACCTCTAATGTATGCTAAAGGAGTAATCATTAATTGTTCATCTCTTTGCATTTCTTCGATCAATACGTTTTCTCTACTTTTAGGACTATGGCTATTCTTAATAACACTTAAGTTATCGAATAAGGGTTGCATGTAAGGACCTATTTTATCGTTTACATCCCCAGGTAAAAATCCCAAATCTCTGTTGGCTAGAGGAACAATAGGGCGGGCTAACAATATTTGCTTAAAGCTTTTATTTTGCTGGAGAGCAGCGGCTAGTGCTAAAAGCGTTTTTCCAGTACCTGCTTTACCAGTAAGTGAGACAAGCTTAACTTCTTGATTTGTTAACGCATTAAGAGAAAATGTTTGCTCTGCATTTCGTGGTTCAATTCCGAAAGCACCTTGTTTTTCTACTCGTTTAATCAATTGATTAAATGGATTATAGGTCGCGAGTACACTTTTGTTAGCGTTTCTTAATACAAAAAATTGGTTTGAAGGTAAATCTTGAATAGGAAAATCATCTTTATGAACACCATCAGAATTGTATAAGGATTCAATTACTTTAGCGTCAAAGTTTTCGTGTATCTGAACACCTTTATCAAGGATATCGATGTCTTTTACCTTATCTGTTGTATAATCTTCACTATTTAGTCCAAGCGATTTGGCCTTCATCCGAAGATTAATATCTTTTGAAACTAAGGTAACAGTTCGGGTTTTAAATTCGTCTTTAACAAATAATGCAATAGCTAAGATTCTATGATCTGGTGATTTTTCGAAAAATGAATCTTGCATTGCTTGTGTAAATGGCTTACCAGTTGCAACGAAAAGTTTTCCTTGTTTTGGGCCAAGTGGGATACCTTCTTTAAAAAGTTTTTCTCCTGCACTTTTATTTAGGTCGCGCACAAATTCTCTGGCCTGATAATTAATTAAATCGTTACCCTTTTTAAATTTATCAAGTTCTTCAAGAACAACAATTGGAAGGATTACGTCATTATTTTCAAAGTTGTATATACATTTGTGGTCGTGCAATATCACATTTGTATCCAGAATGAAAACTTTACGTTTTTTGGGCATATTCAAAGGTTTTTAAGTTAGAACATCTCGAAATATATTTATTTTAAGTGAAAAACTTGCTGATATTGGATTATAATTGATAAAATAAAGCAGAGTAAATATGGAGTACAATGAGGTTTTAGACTTTTTGTTTTCGCAATTACCAATGTATCAGCGTTCAGGGAAGGTTGCATATAAGGCCAATTTAGATAATACACTTAAATTGGATAAGTATTTTAACCATCCTCATATGCAATTTAAAGTAGTTCATGTGGCAGGAACCAATGGGAAAGGTTCTGTTTCGCATTGTTTGGCTTCTGTTATACAAGAGGCTGGTTATAAGGTGGGTTTATATACTTCGCCACACCTAAAAGATTTTAGAGAAAGGATTAAAATTAATGGAAACTGTATTTCAGAATCGGAGGTAATTAATTTTGTAGAAAATCATAAGGATATTATAAATGAAATCAAGCCTTCTTTTTTCGAAATGACCGTTGCAATGGCTTTTCACTATTTTGCAACAGAAAAGATAGATATTGCAGTTGTTGAAGTGGGACTAGGAGGGAGGTTAGATTCTACTAATATAGTTTCACCTGTATGTTCGGTAATAACAAATATAGGTCTTGACCATACTGCATTATTGGGTGATACATACGAGAAAATTGCAACAGAAAAAGCTGGTATCATAAAAAAAGAAATACCAGTCATTATCGGAGAAACAGATAATCGCACGAAAAAAATCTTTGATAATGTTGCCAACAATAATAAATCAACAATTTTGTATGCAGATCAGGTATTTGATATTCATGTAGCTATGAGTGGTATTGATGGAACTCAAGTTTTGCAAGTTTATAAAAGAAATAAATTGGTTTATGAAAATTTGAAGTTGGATTTATTAGGCAAATATCAGCAAAGTAATGTAAAAACTGTTTTACAGACCATTGAGTTGTTGAGTGAAAGTTTAAAAATAAATATTAATCATATTTATAAAGGACTTGGTAATGTTGTAAAGAACACGGGAATTATGGGAAGGTGGCAGATACTTAATACTAATCCTGTGATTATATGTGACACTGCACATAATGTTGAAGGAGTAAAACATATCATAGAACAATTATCACAAACAGCATATAAGAAATTGCATATAGTTTTGGGGATGGTTAATGATAAAGATATTACAAGAGTATTAAAGTTACTTCCCCCAAATGCAACATACTATTTTACCCAAGCAAAAATTCCAAGAGCAATGGATGCTTTAGAACTCAAAAATGTGGCTATGAAAGAAGGCTTAAAGGGTGAAAATTATAATTCTGTTGTTTTAGCGTTAGAGGAAGCTAAAAAAAAATCAGGGGTTAATGATTTGATATTCATAGGGGGAAGTACATTTGTAGTTGCTGAAATCATATGATTTTTTCAAAAAGTTTTGTAGAAAAGAAAAAGACAACTATATTTGCATCGCTTTTGAAAACAGGGATAACAAATTTTTAACGTTGTTGTCAAGTTGTAAAAAGTAAATATTGTTAGGGCGGTTAGCTCAGTTGGTTCAGAGCACTTGGTTTACACCCAAGGGGTCGGGGGTTCGACTCCCTCACCGCCCACTAACAAGAAAATAGAACAAAGATATTTGGGCGGTTAGCTCAGTTGGTTCAGAGCACTTGGTTTACACCCAAGGGGTCGGGGGTTCGACTCCCTCACCGCCCACGAAGGCTTACGATAGAATCGTAAGCCTTTTTTGTTTTATCAAATTGCAACTATCTTTTTTAGTAGTTAAATTATGGGTATTATAAAGATTGAAATTGGCAAGATTAAGTATGATATTGTCTTTTTTGCTTACATTTTATTCAGTTTAATTATTGGTGTATCTATTAATTTATTTGCTTTTTTGCTATTACTTATTCCTGGATATGTTATTTTAAAAAGAAAGGAAAGAATAGAAATTGATCCTAAAGAATCAATGATTCGAAGGTGTGTGAGTATTTTTGATTACAGCATTAATAGCAAATGGAAGAAATTACCAGAGGTGGAATATGTAACAGTCTCGAAAGGATATGGAACAAGAGGTCGTAACAGAGTTAGTCATCATACTTTAGGGATTATTCAACAATATACCGTGAAGCTAGTATTAAATCATCATATTAGATTTATTAATTTGAGTTCTTATGAAAATAAAGTAGAGGCGATAGAGTTAGGGATGCAAGTTGGAAAATCTTTAGATTTAAGAGTATTAGATTATACATCTAATAATAGCAAATGGATTGAATGCAATTCCTAAAATGATGCAAAAAAATAATTATTTAAAAACATCCCGTTTTTTCAAAAAAACGAGATGTTTTATTGGATATAAGAATAAGATTAATCTTTTGCTGAAGATCATTAATTAGGAAATAAATATTCCCAATATGTGATGGATTAATAACCTGGGTTTTGTACTAATTTGATATTTTTCTCTATTTCTCCTATTGGTATTGGTAAAAAGTCAAAATGAGATTTGTAAGTTCTGGATTCTTTTTCTCTATATTCGTATGTAAGTGAACCGTCTTGATTTTTGGTAATAACTGTTTCATGAATAGGTTTATTAAAAATTTCCATACCTTTTCCCCATCTTCTAACATCATAGAAACGATGTTCCTCATAAACCAATTCAACTCTACGTTCATTCCAAATTCTCTGCCTCATATCGTCTTTCGATAATCCTGTAGGTAAATCAGGTTGACCAGCTCGAGTTCTTACTTGATTAATAGCATCGTAAACAGAATTATCTGGTCCATTAGCTTCGTTTTGAGCTTCAGCATAATTTAAAAGGACTTCAGCATATCGAAAATAAATCCAATTATTATGTTGCGCATAAGAACCATTGTAAAAGTCTGCATCTCTTGCAGCCTCTTCATTAAACTTTTTTAAACCATACCCACAGTTAACTTCTTTGTTTCCGTAAGCATTACCCTCTATAAAAAATTCTACAATTCTATTTCTCCATGTTGAACCATTGTATACTATAGTGGCGGCTAAACGATTATCTCGATTAACATATGGATTGTTTGGATCGTATCCTGATTCTGGATCAGATATTGGTAATCCGTTTTTCATTTCATAAGCATCCACAATATCTTGAGTTGGGCTAAATCCACCCCATGCTCCGGTATCAAATCCCCACATCATATTTATTATATGAACTGACTCAGGAAACCTAAATTGGCGGTCAAAAATTACTTCGTTATTACCTTCGTATTCAGCCAGAAATAGTTCACGATAATCAGGGAATAATGAATATTTCTTCATATCCATAATTACCTTGGCAGCTGCAGCTGCATCGCTCCATCTGGAAGATTGATTTTGAGGATTATTTAACGGGCTGGCATAATATAATAGTGCTTTTGCTTTAAGAGCAAGTGCAGCACCTTTTGAAACATGACCTGTAATTTCATCAGTAGGAAGTTCTTCTGTAACTTGATTACACTCTTCGAGTATGAAATTGTAAATTTCATCTATGCTATTTCTTGGTATAAAAACATCTTCATCAGAAACTTTTTGCTTTCTTGTAATTAGTGGTACTCCACCAAAAGTTTTGACCAATTGAAAATAAGAGAATGCTCTTAAAAAGCGAACTTCTGCTTTAAACCTTTTTTGTTTTTCTACACTAAGTATATTTGATTCAACAAGATCAATCCCTTCAATAAAGGTATTTGCTTTTCTTATCAATCTATAATTCTCTCTCCATATTTCGATTGCATATGGTGTGTTTGATTGAGTAATTCCACCTGTATTAAATAGTTGTATTTGTGCATCGTTTTTTCCATTGCCATCATCTGTTGCTAAATCTATATGGCTAAAAGCAGGTATATCACCGAGATCACCTTTTCGATTAAATGCGCATAATGTAGTACCATAAACATTTGCCAGGTTTTGTAAAATTATTCCCTCCGAGTCCCAGGTCATTTCTTCGGTTATAAATGTTGTTGGGTCAACATCTAAAATGTCATCATTACATGAAACAGTAACTAATAGGATAACTGTTAATATTATATTTATTGTCTTCATTTTTTTGTTTTTTAAAAATCAACTTTAACACCAAAGTTTATTGCTTTAACATTTGGATATGATTGTCCTTCGTTATTAACGGTTTCGGGATCTAATTGAGGCATAGTTGTATGGGTCAGAAGATTTTGACCTCCTACGTATAGTCTAACTTTTTCTAAATTTATTTTTGAAAGAAGTGATTTTGGAAGACTATATCCTAATTCAATATTCTTTAAACGAATGTAAGATGCATCATAAATGTATAAACTGCTGGCAGCATCTTTGGGGAAGTTGTGATTGTTAACATCCAGGTTTGAATATTTGACATTAGGATTATCTGGTGACCAGTGATTATCTGCCCAAAATTGAGGAACTCCTCCCATATTAAAAAAAGGCCAAACAATCTGAGATTCAAACTGAATTTGAACTTCGGCTGCTCCTTGAACTAAAAACGAAAAGTCAATATTTTTATATTCAATGCCTCCAGAAATTCCATATATGATGTCAGGAGTATTACCTTTACCCAGGTAAGTTCTATCGTCAGAGTTTACAACACCATCTCCACTTATATCTGCATACCATACATCACCTGGTTTAGTTTTGTAACCTGCTCCTTCTAATTCTTGTTTTGGAGCACTATCAATTTCATTCTGGTCTTTAAAAATTCCAACAGCTTGATAACCATAGTAAGCATCAATAGGTCTACCTTCACGTTTTAAAAAATCAGAGGTTCCTTCTGCTTCGTCCATACTAATAATCTTGTTTTTAGCATAGGTTAAATTAGTATTTACAAAAAAATGAAAATCATTTATTTTTTTGTTATAGCTAATAGAAGCCTCAATCCCCTTATTTTCTACTTCGCCAATATTTTCCATTGGTAATTGTGCTCCAAAGTGAAGTGGTACAGATGCTGAACGCTGTGTTAATATATCAGAACGTTTTTCTTTAAAATAATCAAATGATAAATCAATATTATTAAATATACGTGCATCAAATGCAATATTTGATTTTGTTGATGTTTCCCAGGAGACTTTAGGATTGCCAATTAAACCCGGTTCAAATCCCTTCACGTAGCTATTCCCAAAGAAGTAGTCGCCATAGTTAATATTATTTGAAATATAAACCATTGATGAATATGTGTTGTACTTATTGTAATAAGAGAAACGATCAGAATTAATCTGGTCATTACCCAGTGTTCCATATGAGCCTCTTATTTTTAAGTGGTCTATGAAATCTATTTTGTTTTTAAAAAACTGTTCTTCAGAAATAATCCAACCTAAAGAAAAAGAAGAGAAAGTACCCCATCGATAGTCGGGAGCAAAGTTCTCTGTGCCATCTCGACGAATATTTGCCTCAAACATGTAACGTTGTTTATATACATAATTTAACCTGCCAATATAACTCTGACGACCAAAGTGTTCCTCTTCCAATCCTGTTGCATTCTTAAGCGCAGCGGCATCTATTTGTTCTAAAGCTTCAGAAGAAAAATCCCAAGCTGAAATGGCAGATGCATTAACTTTATTTTTCTTTTGCAAGAACATAGCTAAACCAGAAATGTCATGATCTCCAAATGATCTTTTATACATCAAATGTGACTGCAATTCTAAAAACTGATTGTCATCTTGGTTAAGCCTTAGAGTGGGCTTACTGCGAGGTATTTTGGTATAAGTTCCGTCATCTTCCAATTTATACTCTTGTGGGGTTCGGGTCCATGTTTTATTTTTTGTATAACTTTTATCATATGAAAATACACCCTTAACAGACAAGCCTTTTATAAATGGAAGTTCTTGCTCTAATTCTAAACGGGTAAGTAATGTATTGGTTTCTGTATCTGAATAACCACCCTCTAAAATAACACCATATGTGTTTTGGTGTTGATCAGAAGTGAGTTGGGCCAACTTACCATTACTAAAAATAGGTCGCATTACTGATGTATTTCTTAAAGTTTCTTTAAAGATATTATTACTTGGAGTGGAGGCTTCATCTGTATTCTCCATTCGAGCAGAGATGTCAGCCGAAAAAGTTGTAGTATTGCTAAGCTTTAAATCAATATTTGAACGTAAGTTATAACGTTCAAAATTTAATGCATCATAAAAACCACCCTGATCAAGATATCCTAATGAAGTAAAGTATTTTACGTTTTCAGTACCACCTTTTATTGACAGGTTGTGCTGTTGCTGTATAGCATAATCATTCTCCATAATTAAGTCATACCAATCAGTGTTAGGATAACGATCAGGATCAGATCCATCTTTAAACTTGTTCAGTTGTTCTTGGGTGTAAGCAGGATCGTTTCCCATTAATGCATTTCTTTCGTTTAATAATAATGCATATTCATATGAGTTTGTGAATTCAGGCAATTTCGTAGGGCTTTGTATTCCACAATTATAAGAATAGCTAAATGAAGGTTTTCCTTTTGCACCTCTCACTGTTTCTACAACAATAACTCCATTAGCCCCACGCATTCCAAAAATGGCTGCAGCTGCTGCATCTTTCAGTACATTTACCGATTCAATCTCGTTAGGATCTAATTGGGAAAAATCGGACATAGTACGTTCAATGCCATCAATAATAACACCTGGCGTTGTATTTCCCTGGAATGTTGCTACCCCACGAATATAAATATCTGATCCATCTGCACCAGGTTCTCCGGTTGCTTGTTTGGCAATAACTCCAGATAAACGTCCTACAATAGCATTACTTGCATTAGCAACCTGGGCTTTTTTAAGATCCTCTTTTTTTATTGAACCTACAGCTCCTGTTAAATTAGCTTTTCTTTGATAACCATATCCTACTGCAATCACTTCATTTAGGCCGATGGCCTCTGGAGATAAAGATATAGTAACAGATGTTTGAAATCCTACTGTAACTTCTTTAGTTTCCATACCTACAAAGGAATATACCAATACATCGGTTTCTTTAACATTTGAAATTGAGTAATTTCCATCTGTATCTGTTATGGTTCCATTTGTAGTACCTTTAATGTAAACCGTTACACCTGGTAATGCCTCACCATTTTTATCGGTTACTTTACCAGTAATAGTTTTTACATCCTGTTGAATGTTTTTTTCTCCTACAACTAAAATTAATTTTTCATTTGTTATTTTATAATCTAATTGCAGGTTGTTCAGTACCAAATCCACCGCATCCTTTATCGTTTGTTCTCCAGATGGTTTGGTAATTTTTTGATTCACATTTACTTTAGTGTTGCTCAAAAAGAATTTGTAGTCAGTTTTATTTTCAACAAACTCCATAAATTCTTCGAAGTTACTTCCTCTAAACTCTTTGCTAAAGTTAAGAGTTTGCGATAGGGTATTCGCAGAAAGAGGAAGTAGCGTAATAAGAAAAATGAATACACTGATTTTCATTTTTAGCCATAGATTTTTAAAAGTATTGCTCTTGGGAGAACAATATTCTTCTTTAGATTTCATAAATTTGAACTGTTTGAAGTTAGAAATTAGACGTTTTTAATTTTTACATGACGGAAGATGTTGGCGCATCTTCCGTTTTTAGTGAGTCCCTTTCGAAGATCCAGTATATTAAATTCAATTTGGAATTGTATGTAAGCTTTACTATGTTGTTTCGGTATAAACTGATAACCGTTCTGAAATATTCTTATCCCATCTTTTGTTTAGGATATTCAAGAATACTTATATACTACTTTTAACTACTTAATTTCAATAAATTCAATGTCTTAACCTTAATGATATTTGGGTTATCCAGTTTCCATTATAATTAATAGTTGGTTTTTAACTTAAGATTTATTGTTTTGCCATCTTTACTGACTTTAATACCATGTGTTTCATCTAGTATTTTTATTAGCTCATCTATAGATTCGTATTGTAAAGTACCAGAGAAACGTATGGTGTCAATCCCTGGTGAAAGTTCGAAGTTTACATCGTAGAATCTTTCAAACTTGCGAACAAGGTCAGATAATGCTTCATTCTTGAATATCAATTTACCATCTCGCCAACCAATAATCTTATCTGAGTCTAGAATCTTATCTTTTCTTAATTTGAGCGTCTCTTTGTTAACAGAAATCATTTCGCCAGCTTGCAATTGGAATTTCTTTTGGTTGGCTTCAATTTCTATAATTCCTTCCAATAAACTAGCTTGTAAGTATGTTTCATTTTCGTAAGCCATTACATTAAACCTTGTGCCTGTAGCGGTTACTTTCATATTTGCCGCATTTACAATAAAAGGATTTTTTTTATTTGATTCTACTTCGAAGAAAGCTTCACCTTTTAGGTATACATTTCTTTTCCCTTTATTAAAGTCTTTGTAATAAGTCAATGAGCTCTCGGAGTTAAGCCAAACATCTGAACCATCAGGTAATTTGAGAGTAGCATTTTCTCCGGGAGAGCATGCTATAATAACCGGACTGCCTTGATTTGTAGATTGATAGCCTGCATGAAAAGCTCCATAACCAATGGTGATAATAATTGCAATTGTTACGGCAACTCGGATTATTGGTTTGAGATGAACAATTCTGTTATTATGCTTATTGGCTTCTATCTCTCTGATCACTCTTTGCTTAAATTTGTTAAATGCATTTTTTGCACTAAATGATTTTATATCTTTTGATTGTCCATTCCAAAATTGTTCAAGACGTTCTTTATATTCTCTTAGCTCTTGCGATTCTGATAACAAAGTATCTAAAGTCTTCTTGTTTTCAGAGTTTAAGTCTCCAGAAAGATAATCGAAGATTAATTTGTCTATATGATCAGGAATTTTTAACATTTCTCGTTCATTTTGTTAATAAGATGCAAATAATGAAAAATACCCTGTATCAATTTTTATTTTTTTTCACAATTATTTAAAATATTTCATATTTGGATCTGTAATTAAAAGAAAATAAGGTATTTGTAAGTTTGTTGTTAGGAAATAATTTTCTAATTATTTGAATTTTGAGAGTAGTAAGTCTAAAGGTTAAATACATTAAAAAAGAGTAGTTCTTCAGATGAAATAAAGTTTCAGTTTTAATTAAGATGGAGCTCTATTGTTAGCTTAATATTGCAAGAATTAAATTGTATTTACTTATGAAATTATCAATATTATTGCTTTTAAATATGCGACTATCGTTTCTTTAATTAAGGAGCCTAAATGTTATAGAATTTGAATATTTAATATTCAGAGTTTAAGCAAAAGAAGAATAATAAAAGTAGGTAAAATATATTTTAACTCTTCCCATAGATGATTAACTGCTTTATTCATGTGCATTTCTACCGTTTTTACAGAAAGATTAAGCTCTTTAGCAATTTCTTTATTTTTCATATTCTCGAAACGTTTCATTCTAAAAACTTTCTGTTGTTGGTCTGGTAAGTGGGAAATTGCCGATTCCAATTGATCAGTTAATTCCTTAAGTAATAAACTATCTATTGGATCTTTGTTTTCAGGTTTTTCAAAATCCAATATTTTAAAGTCATAATCTCTAACGGTTTGATGATTTTTCTCGCTGCGGATATAATACAAGCAATTGTTATGAACTGATTTAAAAAGATATGCTTTTGGATTCTTTATTTTATGTAGATTATCTCTGGATTTCCATAAAATATAAAAGGTTTCAGAAACAATATCTTCAGCTAACTCATGATTTTTTAAGAACCTAAGAGCATAACTGCATAATGCTGCATAATGGACTTGAAATAATTCTTCAAATTTTGATATATCTTTTAAATAATCCGAGGTTATATTGTGTAATTTTTCTTTCATTAAGCGTTTAAGCGTTGTTAACGCAAATTAATATTTGTTAACGAAAAATGAAAGTCATAGGCATTAATTTGTAGTTAAATTATGTAAGGCAAGAGTTTTATTTGTGGTGTAAATTTATTCTAACAATTTCTAACAAAGTTATTTATCGTTATTTGTTAATTATCAAAGAGTATTTGAAATTATTTTGATCAAATTAGATATTTTTTTTGGAGTTAAATTCGAGATGTTAATATCATGACATTAATCATATTAATGTTTATGGAGTGAGATTTAATTATGTAGAAAAAAGGCAAGTCGAAAATTAACTGAGACTTGCCATGAATTCATTTACTAAAATTTAGTTACTTATCTAGCATTCTTAAAGCATAAGCATAAGCTCCAATAGCAATAGCATCACTTGCATCTAATTTACTTGTAGTAATAGCTACTTTTTGTTCAGGATCATACTCAATTGTTTTATCACTAAATGGTACTTGTATTGTTTTACTAGAAGAAGAATAGAAAACTTCTTTATCCTTGTCATCATCTAAAAGATAAATTCCATGAACTAGTCGGTTTTGCTTGTTTTTAAATGTACCTTTTAAAACACTTAATACTTCAGGCATATATAAAGAACTCGCTCCTGTAAGTCCACCTCCAATAACAACGATACCGTCAAACAGATTTATAAGATTTGCAACTGCATCGCCTAAATGAGAACCAAATGTTTTAAAGGCTTGGATAGCTGCTTCTTTGTCTCCTTCGCGATTGTTTGTGGCTATATCGTATATATCTTTTGGCATTAAAGTATGATCCTTTGTTTCTGCCAACTCGTTGTATTTATTTATTATGGCTCTTGTACTTACCCCTTCTTCTGCATTTTTATCAGGAGATACAATGTTACTAATATTCCAAACTTCCGCAGCAATACTATTGTCACCGGTAATAAGTATTCCATCATGTACTAAACCTGCACCAAACCCAGTACCAAGGGTTAATCCTACTAGGTTTTTATATCTTTTGGATATACCTTTTTCTTTTAGTGTATCATTAATCTCAGGTAAAATACCGCCAAGAGCTTCTCCATATGCATATAAATCACCATCATTTTGTATATACACAGGAATTTTAAAATGCTCTTTAAGCATATCTCCTAGTGCAACTCCACCTCTAAATCCTGGAAGGTTGGCTAAATCTCCAATAATACCATTAGGGTAGTCGGCTGGTCCAGGAAAAGCAAAACTTATTGCAACTGGTTTTGTATCTACTTTTTCAATAACAGATTCAAAACCATTAATAATTGTTTGCAAGCATTTTTCTAAATTATCACCATTTGAAGGTGTTTTAACAGGCTCAATTACGCTTTTTCCACCAACTATAGCGTTAAATACAAAATTGGTTCCACCTGCATCTAGTGTTAATACTAGTCTTTTGTCATTATTTAAATTAAACATGTCTTATAATTAATTGGTTTTTATAAAGTGTTCATTTTAAGTTCAATTGTTCAAGTTTTATTATATTATTACTTCACTAATAAACCGGTTTAGTAATTTAGCAAAATATTATCTTAGGATTATTTTTGTTTTTAATTGTACTCTTTTTGTTTCTTCTGAACTTTCTATTTTATTATGAAGCATTTCTATACAATTCATAGCTATTTCTTTTGCAGGTTGTAATACTGAAATTACCTTTGGCCTTGAATAATCGAATAAATCCAAATTATCAAAACTAGCAAAAAGGAGGGTATTTATTAATTCTGGATAATAAGTATTAATACTCCATATACCTTCTGCAGCCAATACATTATTAAGAAATACTATTGCTGTAACTGGTTGTTTTAATGATGTCAAATTGTCAATTGCAGTTTTTACATCTTTTCTTATATTTTTATAGTCAACTTCATAAATTAGCTCTTTATTTAAAATGATGGAATTTTTACTTAATGCTTGCTTGTAACCATTAATGCGTTGAGTAATGTTAGGTAGGTATGAGGTTAGTGTAATAAGACCAATTGTTTTATGTCCTTTATCAATAAGTGTTTGGGTTAGGAGTTGAGTTGATTGAGTATTGTCAATATCAACACATGAAGTTTTAGTACTCTCAAAAATTCTATCAAAAAAAACGGTAGGTAGTCCATTATTTACTTCATTGAAGTATTGCTGGTGATTTTTAGAAGCTGTAGCTAATATAATTCCATCAATTTGTCTGGCTTTAAAGCTATCTATTATTTTTTTCTCTTTTTGAATGTTTTCTCCAGTACTTGCCACCATTACTGAGTAACCTTTATCTTCAGCAAACTGTTCTACAAACTTGACTACTTTTCCAAAAAATGGATTTGAAATATCTGGGACTATAAAGCCAATTGTAAATGATTTTCCAATACTAAGACTTCTGGCAATAAAATTGGCCTGGTAATTATGTGATTTTGCAATCTCAATAATTTTTTTTTGAGTTTTTGAGCTTATATTCTTTTCATCTCCTAAACCATTTAAAACGAATGACACTGTGGTTTTAGAGACACCTGCCAAATCAGCTATTTTTTTTATTGAGATTTTTTTCATCGTTACTAAATCGGTTTAGCAAATGTAGTTATTTTCTTTTAATTTAAAGTAAGGCTTTAGTAATAAAATAATTGGATAGTAAATTGAGGGTTTTTAATAGTTTTAAGTGAATACGTTTATAGAATATTTTAAAAATAAATTCAAAATTTTTTGGCATAACATTTGGTTAAAACAAATAACAATTATTAAAAATAATTTAACATGAAAGATTTTACTAGGGCAGAAAAGGTAGCGGTCAAGTACCTATTGGAATGGGGGAGGTCTGGTGAAATTGATTTTCCCGATTCAGTTGTTTTATCATATTTTGATTTGCTATCTGGTAATGCCGAAGAAAAAAAAGGAGCAGTTGAGAATTTATATAGTCATGTAAAAGGTTTACTTGGTGAAGAAAAATCTCAACAGGTAAAAAAAGAATTATTAGCATGTATTAATTGAAGCCATAAAAGTTACGATAAATTAGATGAGGCGCTTAAAATTATTTTAAGCGTCTTTTTTGTTAAAAAGGAACATGAAGTTATACAACAGTACTGTCAAATTCACCATTATTAAGTTTGGTTTTGACAATATCGCCACTTTTTAATTGCTTTGTATCTTTTAAAGCTTTACCTTCTTTGTAAGTAATAGAATACCCTTTTTTTAAAATATTTTTGGGATCAATAAGTTCATTTGTTTTTTCTAATAGGTTTAAGTGAGATTGTTGTTGGCTGATATAATGCTTTAAAGTAAACGATAAAGTTTGTGGTATTTGTTCTAGCTTATTAGCTTTCTGTTGGATAGATTTTGAGCTTAGCGATTTTAGATTTTGAAGTATACGACTTAGATTGTTTTTTCGTCCTTCGATATAGGCTTTTGAAGAGCTGCCTAACTGATGTATTATTCTATCTAGTTTATTTTTTTCGAGCAATAAAGAGTTATTAACTATGGGCTTAAATCGATTAGAAACAGAATCTAGTTTATTTTTGTAATTTGAAATTATTTCTCTGGTAGAGGATATTACGTTGTCTTTAAAATAGTTAAGTTGGTTGTCGAATTCAGCAACAAGTTCAATAATGTGTTCGGCAACTGCAGTTGGTGTTTTTAATCTTGTGTGCGCAACAATATCAACAACTGTTTCATCTCTTTCGTGCCCAATCCCAGAAAATACAGGTAATGGAAACTGCGCAATATTATATGCTATCCAATAATTATCAAAACACATTAAATCCGAAGTTGAACCACCACCTCTTATTATAACAACAATGTCAAAAAATTCTTCATTTTCATAAATTTTGTCAAGAGCCTCTATAACCGAATCTTCGGTTTGTTCACCTTGCATAATGGCTGCAAATAGTTTTATGTAAAACTTATAACCAAAGGAGTTGTTATTGAGCTGATTGCAAAAATCTTCGAAACCTGCTGCAGTTGGGGAAGAAATAACGGCTATTTTTTGAGGAACCAAAGGTACATCAAGCTCCTTGTTCATATTAATAACTCCCTCTTCGCTAAGCTTATTTAATATGGCTTGTTTTTTTTGTGCCATATCACCGAGGGTATAAGTAGCGTCAATATCCCGAACATTTAAACTAAAACCATATACCTCCTGGAAATCAATACTAACTCGAACCATCACTTTTAAACCAGCTTCTAAATTTTGTCCGGTTGCCGATAAAAAATAAGGTTTAAGCATTTTGTAGGTATATGCCCAGATATTGGCACGTGATTTAGCTATTATTTGTTCCGTTTTTTCATCTTTTTCAATTAATTCTAAATAGCAATGTCCATTTCTAACTTCTCTAATCTCGCTAATTTCGCCAATAACCCAATAGGTTTCTGCAAAAGAGGAGTGTATGGTTTCTTTTATTTTTTGATTTAACTCATAAAGTGATAAAGAAGAATCGGACATTTGTTATTTTTTGAATATTTTACCAGTATAAGTATTCTTTAAAGTTTGAATTCTAACAAGATACAAACCACTTGAGAGTTGGTTAATTTGTTTAATCCTTATAGGTAATTGAACTATATTTTGTTGAGATAATACTAATTTTCCACTTACATCAAAAATAGAAATTTCTACAAGTTCATCGTAATTCATTGTATTACCTAACCAAAGTATCTCATTAACTGGATTTGGATAAAGTTTAAATGGACTGTTTTTAATACTAGTAATGTTGTTTGAATTCAGTGCTCTATTAAAGTCTGGAATTCCATAACCAAGAGAATAATCAGGAGAAGAAAATAAATGACACTTTTGTTTAACTAATTGAACAAGTTCAGAGTTTTTTAATTGTGGCATGGCTTGCCATAAACAAGCTAAAAAACCTGTTATAACAGGAGCAGAAAAACTGGTTCCGTTCGAAGTTGAGATATTACCATCTTCTTTTTGTACATAGGTACGATATCCCATTGCACTAACGTCAGGTTTTACCCTTCCATCATAAGAAGGACCATAACTACTAAAAGAAGCTCTAATACTATCCGATTTTATTGCTCCAACAGCTAATACATTCTCTCCATCAGCAGGAGAAACAATCTTGTTCCATTTGTTACTGCCTTCGTTACCAGCACTGTTTACAACCACCATTCCTTTCGAAAAAGCAATTTCGGCTCCTTTTACAACTATCGTAGTTTTGCCGTTAAAATCTTCGTAAGTATAATCTTTAAAACTGCCTTCAAACTCAAAATAACCGAGTGATGAGTTAATTATATCAGCACCAATGCTATCAGCATACTCAGCCCCAATTACCCAATTGTATTCTTCAATAGGGTATTCTGTAGGGCTATCTTCTGTTCTAATTAAATGGAATTTAGCTTTAGGTGCACTTCCTTTAAATTCGTTTTCGCTATAACCTCCAATTACAGAAAACACATTAGTTCCATGGTCTTCTTCAACATCAAAAAAACTACTGTTAGGATTTACAATATCACGGTATGATAATACCTGTTCGTTATTCCAAAGATGGTTGATTGTTGATAATATATTGGAATTTTTAAATCCGCCATCAAGTATAGCTATAACTGTTCCATTGCCGTCATAACCATTTTCGTGCAAAACGTGGCCATTTACAGTTTGAGTTTGATCCCAGGTTAAGCCATAAGCAGATTGACTTTTTAAAAAATTATTACTAGCAATATCGTAATTATCATACTTTTTAAAAGATGACGTTACAAATTGAGGATAAATCAATTTAGATTCAGATATAAAAGATACATTTGTTATAGTATCCATTAAATCAAGGTTATTTGTTTCTATTATAGCACCATTTAACCACTTAGATGGCCAAATAACCTTTATGTTCATGTTAATTAAGCTATCCAAATAATATGAGCTAACAGGTAAATCTTCTGTTGTTATTTCAATATTATGTTTGTCTCTTCGGTCAATTGCACCTTGCGATAAAAACTGTGAGGGAGAATCAATAGAATAGTCGTTATTACTTTTATCAGTAAATGATACAAAATATTTTTGAGCAGTTAAATCAACAGAAGAAGCACTAAGCCATATCAAAATGTAAACGATTTTTTTAAATTGCATATGCCTCCAATTAATATTTATTTAATGACTGATTATTGCTAACTCTTTATTGTTAACTGATTATTGTAAATGGAATATTACATCCCCCTTATATATGCATCTGGATTATGCCTGAATTCTTCAGGGTCTTTTAACTTACCCTTATTTTTCTCAAACTCCTCGAACATTTTCTTTTGCTTCTCATCAAAATCACCTTCATTCAAGGTTCTACCTTCTTTATACTCAATCTTGTAGGCAATTGTTTCGGCAGGGGTAAATATAACCCAGGTACCATCCTCTAAACCATCTATAAATTTCCCTTGAACTTCTAGCTTTCCATTAGGGTAAAATACAATATACTCTCCTTCAATTTTTCCATTTTTATGAGCAGAGGTCATTTTTACTTGACCATTTTCGTGATATTTCTTCCATATTCCATCCTTTATATCATCCTTCCATTCTACTTCTTCGGCAATGTTCCCTTTTTTAAAGTAATGAGAAGTAATACCATTTTTAAGTCCATTTTTATAATGTTCTTTTGTGTATAAAATACCTTCTGGCGAGAAGAATTCCCAAGTGCTATCTTTTTTAGTACCATTATAAAAACCTTTGGCAGTTAATTTTCCTTCCTCAGAGAAAAGTTTAGCTTTCCCAAATTGGTTTTCATTGTAATCAATCACAACCCTTTTATTTCCGTTAAAATGGTAGCGGGTCATTATACCAATGGGCTTATTATCTTTAAAGGTGACTGTATATGCAAGTTTTCCATTGTTGTAACGTTTTTCCCAGTAACCTTGCTTTCTTCCTTGTTCGTCTTTTTGATTCCGATTAGTAGGTGCTTCCTTAGATTTATTAGGTTTGGATGGGATACTGTTGCCAAATACATCAGTTACCTGTGCATTTGCACAATTAATATTTAAAACAACCAAAATAATATATATGAAATATAATACGCGCATACTTTAATTTGTTAATAGTGTTAGTGAAGGCAAATTTAAAAGTTATAGATTAAAAAAATAACGTTGAAGTACTTAAAAAATGATTTTCTAGTTCGTCTTTTTTTAAATCTAACAAGATTATATAAGATAAAACTGGGTTTATAATTTGCTTGCAGCTTCTGAATCTACCAACCAAATAGGGTTGTTTACTAATGATGCCGGATATTTCTTGAATCCCTCTTTATTGTTAATTATTTCATCTAATTTCTCTGCTTTACCTAATCCTGTAACAAGAAAATAAATTTCTTTGGATTTATTAATAATATTTCCAGTTAAAGAAACACGATTTTGCTTTGAATTGGGATGGGTAGCTACAACACAGTTTTTTTCATTTTGCCACAAATCTATTTCATAAGGAAAAATAGAAGCAGTATGTCCGTCATCTCCCATTCCCAAAAGCATAATATCAAAAACAGGGATGTTGTTTTCAATAGGTAAATTTTGCTTTAATACTTTCTCATATTTTATACATGCTTCAGAAGGTTCAAGCTCTCCCTCAATTCTATAAATATTATCTTCGGGAATAGAAACCTTTGATAGCAGATGATCAGTTGTCATCTTATAATTACTTTGTTCGCTATCTGGAGGTACACAGCGTTCATCACCCCAAAAAAGATTCACTTTTTCCCAATTAATTGAGGAGGAATAATTTTGTGCCAATTCATCAAATATGGCCTTGGGTGTACTACCTCCTGATAATGCAATGTTTATTCTATTATTTTTTTCGGTTTTTTCTTTAAGAAGTTCACCAAAGAAAATAGCAAGCTCTTTTTTTGAATCAAATATTTTTATGTTGTTCATAAATAACTTATTCTAAAGTTCGCAATAGTTTCCATCGTTAGCTAGGTTTTTACATGGATACCTCCAGGTTAGGTGTGGTTCTTCTATCAAGTCATCAGCAATGTCGGGTCCCCACGTTCCAGCCGGATATCCGTGTACTTTGATTTGATCATTTTTTTCCCAAGCTTCTTGGATGGGTTTAACGAATTTCCATGCGGCTTCTACTGCATCTCCTCTTGAGTAAAGCGTTGAGTCACCAAGCATACAATCATGCAATAATCGTTCGTAAGCACTTGGTAAGTAAGCATCAGCTAATTCAGAATAATGAAAATCCATATTTACAGTTTGAACGTTGAATCCTGCACCGGGAACTTTCATGCCAAATTTAAGTAGTAATCCTTCATCGGGTTGTATTCTAATAACCAACTGGTTTTGTTGTTGGGCAATGGCTGAATTACTAGCAAATAAGTGATGAGGCGTAGGCTTAAAATGAATAACCACTTCTGTTACCCTTGTGGGGAGCATTTTACCAGTACGTATGTAAAAAGGAACTCCAGCCCAACGCATGTTATCTATAAAAAATTTCATAGCCACATAGGTTTCTGTTCTGGACTCAGGATTTACACCATTTTCATCCCTGTAACCATTTACTTTTTTCCCTTTTACTGTAGAACTTACATACTGTCCACGGATAACATATTTTTCAACCTCTTCTTCTTTAATTGGTCTGAGTGACTGAAGTACTTTTACAATTTCGTTTCGAATACTATTGGAGTCAATAAGCGCTGGAGGCTCCATACCAACCAAACCTGCCAAAAGCAATAAATGGTTTTGTACCATGTCTCTTAAAGCTCCGGAACCTTCGTAATAACCACCTCGGTTTCCTACACCAATGCTTTCAGATGATGTTATTTCAACATGGCTAACATAGTTTCTATTCCAAAGTGGTTCGTAAATCGCATTAGAAAAACGAGTTACTAAAAGATTTTGAACAGTTTCTTTACCTAAATAGTGATCTATACGATAAAGTTGCTCCTCGGTGAAGTTAACCAGTAAATCTTTATTTAACTTCATTGCAGACTCTAAATCATATCCAAATGGTTTTTCAACAATCAGTCTTCTAAATCCATCATCTTCATTGTTTAATCCATGTTTGGCTAAGTGGCACGGAATTACAGTATACATATTGGGTGGAGTTGCCAAGTAGAAAATAAAGTTTTTATTGGTATTTAATTGGCTATCCAATTCGAATAATCTATGTTTCAGGCCTTCGTATTCAGATTCCTCTTTCGTATTAAATGAATGGTAGTATAATTTTTCAAGAAAGTTTTCAATTTTATCTTTTAAGTTTGCTTCGTTTTTATTTAAGGCAAATGTTTCTATTCCTTCTTGCATTTTGGAACGGAATTGTTCATCCGAAAGCTGAGTCCTTCCAAGTCCAAGAATTGCAAAGTTTTCTGGTAAAACATTCTGATCATATAAATCAAATACAGCTGGAACTAATTTACGGTATGTTAAATCACCAGAAGCTCCAAAAATTACAAGTATATGGTTTTTAGGTATATTCATTATAAAAGATTGTATGATGAAGTATAAAGAAACAAAAAGCTTAGTTTTAATTAATTAAAACAGATTACTGAATCAAACAAATAAAAATAAATTTGGTTGACAACTTATTTCCTGTTAAAAAAATGTTTAGAATCACCCCATTCTCCCAATCCTACTTCTCGATCTGCTAATTCTATTCTCATACTTAGGCAATTACCGCAGTCTTCAGCTCCTTCGTCAATACAAGGTTTATTTTGATATAACTGATAATCTTTGCGATGTAAAGTTGGAGTTATATTAGGCATAATAACATTTGCTCCTACTTTTAATGCTTTTTCTCTGCCCATAGGATCAATTGCCTGAAGCGCTGTAGCAGCTGCAATGTTAATATCTTTCATGATAATTCGAAGAATTGCTATCATGTTTAAGGTAACAGAAAAACGTTTTTTTATTGGCCAGAGTATATCTTTTTCATTGTAAAGAGGAGTTTGTTCGTGTTCGATATATGGTCCCATACCACACATATCAATGTCAAAATCTTTCATAAAAAGCATATCGCGAGCTAAATCTTCATAAGCCTGATTTGGCAATCCAACCATAACTCCTGTTCCTGTTTGATATCCCACCTTTTTTAATAAGCGTAAGCTTTCTAATCTATTTTCGAAGTTGTGTTCTTCATTATTAGGGTGTATTTTATTATATATTTCTTTCGATGATGACTCTATTCTTAACAAATATCTATGCGCACCGCTCTTAAACCATCTTCTATAAGTTTCTTCGGTTTGCTCTCCTAGCGATATGGTTATACCGATTTCTCCTTTCGTTTCCTCTTTTATTTTCTTAAGTAAATTGTCAACCCTGTTAATAAAAAAATCATCGCTTCGTTCCCCTGCTTGTAATACCATTGAAGCGTAATTATTCTGATAAGCGAATTTAGCAGCCTCTATGATATTATCATCTTCAATGTTATATCTTTCAACCTCTTTGTTGTCTTTTCTAATTCCGCAATAAAAACAATTTTTAGAACATACATTAGAAAATTCTACTAGCCCTCTATAATATACTTTTTTTCCTACGTGTTTTAATTGAACTTCTTGTGCTTTATTAAACAGCTTTTTTTGTTCCTCTCTTTCTGTTTTTAGCAGTTTTACAATGTCCTCTAAAAACAACTCTTCCTTGTTTAAAATATCTTGAATATTATTCATGTTATGTATTAAAATCGCAATTTAAGCATTCCACTGCAAAAATAACAAATAAGAGGAGTAAATGAGTCTACTGATTTATTTCATTGTTATAAGATTAAAAAAAAGTGACATTTATATCACAATCGCATTTTCAATTATTTTCTTACTATGATAAATGAACAATTGATAAATCCCAGTAGCATAGTTGTTGTTGGAGGATCGGATGACTTGCAAAAACCAGGAGGGAAAATACTTTATAACATATTAGAGTGCTATAGAGGTAAAACTTTTGTTATTAACCTTAAAACGGATAATGTACAGGGAGTTAAGGCATACAAGGAGGTAAGTGATTTACCCGAGGATATTGATTTGGCTGTTATTGCAATTGCAGCAAAATATTGTCCTGCTACAGTAAAAGAATTAGCTTTTAAAAAGAATACGAAGGCATTTATTATTATTTCTGCGGGTTTTAGTGAAGAGAATGATGATGGGGAGAAATACGAAAAAGAAATAGTAGATACAGTCAATAAGGTTGGAGGATGTTTAATTGGACCTAATTGTATTGGGTTAATTAATATAAATCATCACAGTATATTTACTGAGCCAATTCCAATATTAGATCCTAATGGTGCAGATTTTATCTCAGGCTCAGGAGCTACAGCTGTTTTTATTTTAGAGACAGGAGTGGCATTAGGATTGAAATTCAATAGTATTTTTTCTGTTGGGAATAGTGCTCAAATAGGCGTTGAAGATGTATTGGCATACTTAGATGAGACATTTGATCCAGATAAGAGCTCAAAAATAAAACTACTTTATATCGAGAGTATTAAAGATCCTGATAAGTTATTACATCATGCAAACTCTTTGGTAAGTAAAGGTTGTAAAATAGCAGCAATTAAATCCGGAACATCAGAAGCGGGTATAAGAGCGGCTTCGAGTCATACTGGAGCATTAGCAAGTTCTGACACTGCTGTTGATGCACTATTTAAAAAAGCGGGTATTATTAGATGCTATGGGCGATTAGAATTAGCAACTGTTGCTGCTGTGTTTATGGCAAAAGAATTAAAAGGAGATAACATGGCAGTAATTACTCATGCCGGTGGTCCTGCTGTGATGTTAACAGATTCTTTATCGCAAGGAGGTATTAAAATACCCCCTATTGAAGGATCTAAAGCAGAGCTGTTGCAGCAAAAATTGTTTGAAGGTTCAAGTGTTGGTAATCCAATCGATTTTTTAGCTACAGGAACTGCTCAACAGCTAGAGGAAATCATTGATGCTTGTGAAAAAGATTTTAATCATATTGATGCAATGGCTGTGATTTTTGGTAGCCCGGGATTATTTCCAGTTAGGGAAGTTTATGAGGTGTTACACGAAAAAATGAGAACTTGTAAGAAACCTATTTATCCTATTTTACCCTCTGTTGTAAATGCAGATGATGATATAAAGTATTTTATTTCAAAAGGCAACATCAATTTCCCTGATGAGGTAATGTTAGGGCGAGCACTATCAAAAGTTCATAACTGTATTCAGCCTGCTAAAGAATCAATTCAAATGAATGGAGTTGATATACCAACTATTAGAAATTTAATTTCTGAATTTGAGGATGGATATCTTAAACCACAAGAAATTCAAAAACTTTTTAAAGCAGCTGGCATTCCATTGGTGAATGAGATTTTTATTACCAATGAAAAGGAATTGATTGCTAATCTTGACCAGATAGAATATCCTGTTGTTATGAAAGTAGTTGGTCCTGTTCATAAAACAGATGTAGATGGTGTTTCTTTAAATATTAATAGTAAAGATTTTCTGGAAACAGAATTAAAAAGAATGTTGTCTATTGATGAGGTTGAAGGAGTTGTAATTCAACCTATGCTTAAGGGTATTGAACTATACATTGGAGCAAAATATGAACCTACATTCGGACATGTTGTATTATGCGGATTAGGAGGTATTTTTGTTGAAGTTTTAAAAGATGTCTCATCAGGACTAGCTCCTCTTACCAAAGAAGAGTCATTAAGTATGATAAATGACTTAAAAGGGAAGCAAATACTGGAAGGTGTTAGAGGACAGGAGGGTGTTGATATAGATGAATTTGCTAATATTATCGTTAGGTTATCTACAATGCTTCGCTTTGCAACAGAAATTAAAGAGTTAGATATAAATCCTTTATTAGGTTCTAAAGATAAAATTGTGGCAGTAGATGCGAGGGTAAGGATTGAGAGAAATTAAGAAACTGTTTAAGTTTTTTTAGAATTATTAGAATGTATTTTATACTTAATCAAGACAAATTTGAGGAGCATGGTTACTCCTGTTTGAGAAAAATTTAACAAAGATTACATGAGAAAAACTTCTATTAAAGTGAAAAGATAAAATTTCTGCTGTTTATTGTTGTTTCAATCATTTCAGGTACTGTGGCTATGACCAAATATTTTTAAACTAAAAATATAAAATGTAATATATTAAGTTATATAATGTTTAGTTGTTTGTTTTCATACAATAATCTCCTTTTTAGTTATTCGCAATTAACAAAAAAACTATAGTATATTAACTACTATATATTTAAAGGTGAATTAGAGTTGTTTGATTTCTATGATCAATGTTGGTTTAAACAAATTGATTTTTCAAATATATAGAGAAAATAATATTGAATATTCTTAAATATTGTTGTAACTTTTTCAGACACTAAACAGAAAGTTCAGCAATCAACACAATTCTGCACTCTCAGTTTTGTTCTAATGCCTTTTTTAACAATCAAGAATCTTACAACATGGTAAGCATTGAACAATTAGCTTTATCTGATGAAGTAAAAAAAGCTATTAAGATTGCACAAGCAACAGCTAAAGAATTTTCGAATGCAAAGTTTTCGGCCGCTCACCTATTAAAAGCTATTTTACACAAAGATGTTGGGTTAATTTCTTTTTTAGAGGTAATAGAAAAAGATAATTATTACATGGAAGAGTGGGCAGAAGTACGTATTGAAGCCTATCCAAAATCATCTAAAATACTCGATAATCCACCAGCCGATGAATATGCCCAGGTTGTTATCAAAGAAGCTGAAAATATTAGTCTGAAACTATCCAAAGACAATATTGATCCTCTATGTGTTTTAATATCACTGGCTACACCTGGAGTTGGGTTCTCCTACGAACAATTAAAATCATTTAATCTAACCCATACTGAATTATTGGATAAAGTGGTGGAGAAAAGTGATTTTGAAAGTGCCATGTCAGATGGTGGTGACGAAAAAGGCACCGTTATTTCACCTAAAAAACAAAATGCACTGCTTAAATATTGTAACGACTTAAGTAGTCTGACTCAGCAAAATAAGCTGGATCCCGTATTAGGAAGAGATAAAGAAACCCGTATGATAGCCGAAATACTTGGACGCCGATCAAAATCGAACGTGCTCATTATAGGCGATCTGGGCGTTGGAAAAACCGCCTTGGTTAATGGTTTTGCGCAACAAACACAAAACACCAATACCAAAGTATTTGAATTAAACTTTGGGTCGCTCATTGCCGGTGCTTCCTACAAAGGTGAAGTTGAGGATCGTTTGAAAAGCATTATTGAAGAAATAAAACAGTTTGAAAAAGCCATTCTTTTTATCGATGAAATCCATATGATTATTGATAAACAAGGAGGAGCTTCAGGTGCTGTTAATTATCTGATACCAGAACTGGACAAAGGTTTATTAACTATAATCGGAACTACTTCAATTGATAATTACACCAGGTTTATTGAGTCTGATGATACGCTCAATCAGCAATTTGAATTAATCAAACTTGAAGAACCTTCTTTAGAAAACAACAGCCGAATACTTAGCCACATTATTACCATTTACGAAAAGCATCACGATATTATAACAAATCCTAAAACTATAGAAGAAGCCGTCAGGTTATCTAAACGCTTTATGAAGGAGCGCAGTTTGCCAGGGGCTGCGATTGATTTAATCGACAGGGGCATGGCTGCTTTGCGCCTTACATTAGATAATGCCTTAAATGAAATATCTCAACTAAAAGAAGAGCTTAATAAAGTATTTACCAACGACTCTTTATCAGAAACTCAAATTCTTGAAGAATTAAAATGGTTAAACGGTCAGATTAAAGATAAAACAGGTCCTTTATTGTTGGCTAAGCTGGAAAATGATTTCGATATCAACAACCTGGAATCAACGGAAGAAATAAGGGGAATTCTGCAAAATCAATTAGATGAATTAGAACAAGCAGCTAAGACTCAGGATAAACATTTATCGGTTTCCGATTTGGCAGCAGTGGTTTCTTTAAAAACTGGTATTCCAATGGGTAAATTGCAAACTCAGGAACGTGACCGTTTACTCAACATAGAAACGCACCTGAAAAAAAGAGTAGTAGGTCAAGACCATGCCATAGCCAGTATCGCTGAATCTATTCGTGAATCCAGATCCGGTTTAAATAAAGCAGGTCAGCCTATTGGTTCTTTCTTTTTTCTTGGACCAACAGGTACGGGTAAAACAGAGTTGGCTAAAACTCTGGCAGAATTCCTTTTCAACGATGAATCATCCTTGATCCGCTTTGATATGTCAGAGTTTAAAGAAGAACATTCGGCTGCGTTACTGTATGGAGCACCTCCTGGGTATGTTGGTTATGAAGAAGGTGGTTTGCTTGTTAATAAGATTAGGCAAAAACCTTATGCTATTGTGCTTTTTGACGAGATAGAGAAAGCACATGCATCGGTTTTTGACATCTTTCTGCAAATACTCGATGAAGGCAAATTACACGATAGACTTGGAAAAGAAGGTGACTTTTCAAATGCAGTAATATTGTTTACTTCAAATATAGGTAGCTCATACATAGTTGATGAATTCAATAAAGGAAACATTCCACCTTCGAACGAACTTATCGAAATAATGGAAAAGTACTTCCGCCCTGAGTTTTTAGGCCGTTTAACCGAGATTATCCCATTTGCTCCTATCAGCGAAAAGAATGTGGTTAAAATATTTGAAATTCATCTAAAAAGCCTACTAAAATCGCTTGAATTGATGGGTGTTCAGCTAAATATTGAAGACGATGCAAAAAAACATCTGGCTATTTCGGGCTTTACGCCAAAATATGGAGCACGGCCTTTAATTGGGGTAATTCGCAATAAACTTAGGAGGCCATTATCTAAAATGATTATTTCAAACGAAATAGGTAAAGGCTCAGAAATCGCACTAAAATTAAATAAAGACAGAACCCTGATATGGGAAACAAAATAATTTCTAATCCTTAATTTTTTAACATTATGCAAGAATATAGTATTGGTGGACAAGAGGTAAAAGGAGATGCCAGTGAAGGCGTTGGTGAAATACCTCAAAACCGAACGCTTATGGTTGAAAAACTTACTGCTGATGCACCTTTTAAACCAGAAATTGTAACAGGACTAAAAAACATTAACGAGGTTTTTGATAATTACAAGCCGGAATTGGAAGTTGAATTTGAAGATAATGATGGTAATACCATTGAAGAAATGCTTCATTTTGAAGGGCTTGCTGATTTTGGTATAAAAGGAATAACCAATCAGAGCAATTTTTTAAAAGGTTTAGAAGACCAAAAAGAACAAAGTCATAAAATCATAAAGCAATTAAAAAGTAACAAACTATTAAAAAAAGCACTTGAAAATGAGGAAACCAAGGAAGCATTGCTAAATGCCATGTATGCCCTAATTAAGGAATTGGAAGACATAAAATAATGCTTTTCTCAGATAATCAACCTAAATATTAACTTAAAATTTGCAACAATGGCAAATCCCGAAATGCAATCACAAAGTCTCGAACAATATAAAGAGAAAGTAACCACAGACGTTAGTAAAATAGAAAATCCATCGGTATTCCTGGATGAAAACCTCAACAAGTTAACCAAAGTTGGTGGTTTTGATATGATGGAAATGGCTTTTGAAGGAGTTCAGAATATGAATCCTGAAAGAAAAGCTCGTAAAAAAATTTTCATGACCGATTCATCAAAAAAAGAGGAACGTGAAAATCTTAAAAACACTTTGAAATTATGGGCTTCCATCCTTAATTCATCTGATAGTATTGTTGATATGGTGGAAACAAGTGAAAAAAATGCTATTAGCGCCGAAGAGTCACTTAAGAGTAACCTTAAAAAAGCCATTGATGAATCTATTGAATTGGAAAAATCATACAGAACAGTTGCCCTTTTTTTTAAAAACGCCGAAAGCGATAAAATAAAAAATATCTCTTTTATGAATGCCGAACCGGAGCAATTAAAAGACTTGGACGATACTCGATTTATAGATGCAGTTCAAGAAGAATTAGTTGCCAAATATGACCGTTTAGATTTAAGAGAAAATTACAGCTTATTAGTTTTACCTGGTTACCTGGGATCAAACAAAGTGGTTGAAAAGTGGGCAAAATTTGCGCATGATAGCAAAGTAATGCTTATTACTGACTTTGAACATCTTGACAATCCTGATGATGTAATGGAAATGTTTGAAATGGCCAATTTAACAGGAGGAGATATGTATCGTTCAAACGTAATGATGACTTGTAACTATTTGGTGGGAAGAGAAAAATACAAAGAAGTAGGCGAAGAGGAAGAGCTTTACGTACCACCATCAGGTGCTTTGGCAGGTTCTATCTACAATACTTTGATGTCGCAAGTGGCCGCAGGTAAAAAACATGGTAGTATTAACGAGGTAGATGGAGTTAAGTTTGAATTGAAGAAAAGTGAAATTGCCAATTTGGAAAAATTAGGTTTGGTTCCATTGGTTAATGAATACGGAAAAGTAATGGCCTTTTCTGCTAAAACTTTATTTAATGGCGATAACCTTGGATTGCAAACTTATTCGGTGGTAAGGGTTTTTGATTACGTTACCAAGGTAATGATGGACTTTTTAAACAGAAGAGCTTTCGAAAACTTCGATTTCCAAACACAAAAAGACCTTAAGAGCCAAATTGGTAAATTCTTGAATAGTATTGCTGGTCCGGGTAAATTAATTGAAGACTTTACCATCACTCGCTTTGAACAAGATCCAAATCAAAAAGACAGGATATTCCTGGATATTAATATGAAACCATACTTCCCTGCTAAAAACTTCTTAATTAAAATGGATGGACAAAAAGGAGATGATGGAGCGGATTGGAATGCAGAATATAACCAGAATTAAATTTAATCAATACAAAACAACTAAATTTTTTACTTATGTCAACTGTAATTAAATGTAAAATCGACGGTATTAATGATGAACTAGAACTTGAAGGAGGACTTAGTTTTGGTTATGATTCTAGTGCCAATGTTTCTAATCCTACCAAAAAAATCACCTTTGGTCCTGTAAATGTTTCTCCATTTTCTTTTTCAATAATGGAAACTACAAAAGATTCAATGCAAGCGCTTATCGAATGGCTTGTTGGTCATAAAATTAAGAAAAAAGTAACTTTTCAAATCAAAGATCAGGAGCTGGAAGGCAAGTCAAGGGATATCATTTTAGAGCAAGTATGTCTTGAATCATATAATGAATCAATTTCAGAATATGGTTCCCAAATCTCGTTGTCAGTTGTAGGTCAAAAAGTTTCGGTGGACAATGTACCAGTAGATTTAACAGAACAGCGATAAGTTTTTAAGGCTGGGCTTTTTATTAACCTGGCTCAGCCTTTAACCTAAAATCAATTTAAACTTAACTATTAATAAAATGGTTTTAACTGCAAAGCTACAAATCAAAGGTCATAAAAGTGAGAACGAAGGCATTCCTTTGCTTGAGTGTGACTATGAGTTTAAGCAATTAATTGATGATAGGGGATTATCTGTAGGGAAGGTAAAAGGAGGTGTCATTAAATTGACTTTTAGTAGTATAGAGGATGGGGAAATTATGCATTGGATTTTATCTCAAACAGATATTAAAAACGGGAAAATAGAATTTTCGGGAGGAGATGATGAAAAAGTATTTAAAACATTGGAATTTAGTAATGCTATATGTTTTTATTATCACGAGTATTTTACCAGGGATCAGCAAATGATACAACAAATTAGTATTTCGGCACAGGAACTTACTATTTCAGGAGCTACAATAATGAACAATTGGGGTAAATTTTAATTCTTTGGCCATGTTACAAACAACCCAAATCCAGATTGAAATTGATGGTGAGGAAATTGATGATTTTATTGAATTCTCCATAGATCAACCTATGAATAAGCTTCACCAATTTATAGTTAGATGTAGGATGGATACTTTTGAAGACATTGATGATTTTGTACTCAGTCAGTCTAAAAAATACATTGGTTCAACCATCACCATTCATACAGAATCTGCCGATATGGAAGGTAATAAAAATCAGGAGTTGTTTTTTAAAGGCATTGTACATTCGGTAAAGGCTTTTAAAAGTACCTACGAATCCGATTCTATTGTAATTGTTGGATATAGTCCGGATTCATTATTACTAAGCACCCCAAACTGTAAAACCTTTTTTGAAAAAAGCTTAAGGCAAATTGTAGAAGAAGTTCTAAGACCGTACCCTCGCGATATTATAAAAAGTAATATTGATCCTACCTACACCGAAACAATACTATATTGCGTTCAATATAAAGAAAGTAACCTGGCCTTTTTACAAAGACTGGCCAAGCGTTATGGTGAATGGTTCTACTATAACGGAAAAGAACTATACTTTGGTAAAGCCAATGGTAATACGCAGGAATTAATTCATGGCATAGACCTGAATGCCTTTGAATACTCGCTCCAGATGCATGCTACCGGAACAGAATTTATTTCGTACAACTATTTGAATGGGGAAACCATTAAAACCAAAAGCGAAAAAACTTCCGGCAAAAATCAACAAAACGAACCGGGAAAATACACTTTTGACCAATCTAACAAACACTTTAATACCCAATCGGTAAATGCGTTTAATCATATTAATGTAGCCAGTAATAATAGTTCCAAAGAACAAAAAAGAATTATGGAGCTTAACGCTTCTTCGATTGTTGCAAATATCTCTGAAGCCAAGGGTTGCAGTGAAAACATGAACCTGGTTCCGGGAAGCATTATAAAAGTAAAAGCCACAAAAATGGAAGGCAGTGGCGAGGTTGATTATGGCGACTACCGAATTACATCTGTCAAGCACTCATGTAATAACATAGAAAACTATAAAAATACCTTTACAGCCATTCCTGCAGAGTCACAAGTTCCTAAATATACAAATCCCGATGCTTACCCTACTTGCGAAACACAAAGTGCCATAGTAATAGATAACAAAGACCCTGAAAAACTAGGGCGAATACAAGTTCGTTTCTTTTGGCAAACCAGTAACGACAACAGTCCATGGATCAGAATTGTATCGCCTTATTCCGGAGCTGAAAGAGGATTTTATTTTGTTCCTGAGATTGATGATGAAGTATTAGTAGGGTTTGAAGCCAACGATGCTGAAAGACCTTATATTATAGGTAGTTTGTATCATGGAAAACATAAACCCACTGGCAAATTTCCCAACAATAATAACTCGTTTAAAGGTATTGTAACACAGAGCAATTTAATGATTGAACTGGATGATGAAAATAAGCAAACTTCCATATCTACACCTGGCGGAAATATCGTTCAATTAAGTGATAATGGAGGAATTCAAATGACTGACTCCAGCGGTAATAGTGTAGAATTATCATCAAGTGGTATAACATTGAACAGTGGAGGGGAAATTAACATCACAGCCGGCTCAGATATTACAATCAGCGCTGGAGCAAACGCCAACGTTGAAAGTGGTGCTAATTTTAAGGTAACATCAGGTTCTGCTGCCGAAATTCAAGGTGGTGTGGATGTAAAACTTAGTGCAGGAGCATCTTTTAAGGCAGAAGGTGCAGGTACTGCAGAGGTTTCTTCTTCTGGAATTACAGTTATTAAAGGTAGTTTGGTAAACATTAATTAATTATGGGAAAACCAGCAGCAAGAGTGGGCGATATGCATACATGCCCTATGCAAACTCCGGCATTTCCTTCTTCCATACCTCATGTGGGAGGTCCCATTACCGGGCCGGGTGTTCTGAATGTAATGATTGGTGGCATGCCGGCAGCCGTTGTAGGCGATATGTGTACCTGCACAGGCCCTCCTGATCCCATTGCCATGGGCTCAACAACTGTTATGATTGGGGGTAGGCCTGCTGCTCGTATGGGAGATACTACGGGACATGGAGGTAGTATTGTTGTTGGGTTTCCTACTGTGATGATTGGGGGGTAACTAAAAAACTTACGAAATGAAAAAAACATTTGATTTTAAACAGGGGGATTATGACCTACGCTTTAGCTCTGGTGGTATTTGTGCTACGCTTTCAGCTGCTTGGGTTCAATTAATGCGGGATCATAAAAAAATAGGTATTAATCAAAGGAAACTTGAATTAGAAAAAGTAGTACGAAAATCAGGACCACTACTACAAAAGGTTTATGGTAAGAATTTTACAGGTTTAAATGTATTAAATGATTGCAAATATTTAGTTCGAGTTGCCGGTGGTTCCAACATTGAACAAAGCAGTATAGAGGATATTAACGGCCTTGTTAATGGTGTAACCCTTAAAAACTATATTGCTAGCGAAAGAATAAGTGGGGTAAATCTTAATTTTGGTTGGACAGATCATTCTACTCATGATGAATATGCACATTGCATTGCCTTTTGGAGGTCAGGCAAGGATACCTGGCATCCTTCTGGTCATATTTATGCTTTTGATCCAAATATTGGTGAATTTAAGGGTGATAAAAATACGTTTCCCAGTTGGTTTTCTAATTTTTTAATGCCTAAGTATGCAAATAGTTTTAATTGGACATATTATTTTCAATTAAGTCCTATGCAAAATAATCCTGCCTCAAAATTAGGAAGGAGAGTTATGTAGGTGATGCATATTAAAATTTTTGTTGTAATTCCATTTTAAGTTTAATGTAACGTGAGTCATATGTGTTAGTATGTCTATGTTTTAATCTAACAGGGGTTTAATTCCCCGAGGCTTGCCTCGTAATTACTATCTTTAGACTCGATGTCAAAAGATAGTAAAGAAATACATAAGAGTCATAATGTTACTGTTTTGCTATATCATGTAGTTTGTGCAATAAAATATCGTCGTATAGTAATAGACGAAGATGTAGATCTGGTAATTAGTGATGTTTGTAGTGAAATAGAGTTACGATATGATATTTATTTTCTTGAGGTTGGTACAGATTTAGATCATATCCATTTTCTTATCCAGTCAGTGCCAGATTATAGTGTTACGAAGATAGTTCGAACAGTGAAAAGCATATTGGCTCGCGAGGTTTTCCGTCAATGTCCTCAAGTAAAAGAGAAACTATGGGGAGGAGAGTTCTTTGGGAAAGGTTATTATACCAATACAGTAGGTCAACATGGTACAGAGAATATGATAGCAAACTATGTTAAAAAACAAGGGAAACAAGAAGAGTATCGTCAACTGAAAGTTGGCGAAGAACAGCTAAAGCTGTTCTAAGTGAACGATGCCTCTGGGCTTGCCCCGAGGTGGTTCACTTAAGTGTTTGGTTGCCATTTACAGCTTGCTTATTGCACCCCTCTGCTGCCGCACGATTGCACCTAGAATCCGCAGGTAGAGGTTGAAAAAAAAGCTGTAAAACTCTATTCAATAAAGTTTTACAGCCAAGGTATTTTCACCTAAATTGGTGTTGCTAACAAAATACCAATATGAAGATACTAAACAGCCAAGCAATCTCACCATTTGGTGGGCTGAACTTTGTTATAGAAGAAGCTATTAATTTAGAAATAAATGATTTACTTAAAGAAAATTTACCAATGTTGCCCGCACAATCGACATATAATTGGTTTGACATAATCATGTCCTATTGGTCTGTGTTTTTCTGTGGAGGAGATTGTGCAGAAGACTTGGCTGTCCATTTAAGGGAAGGCCTCAAAGGTAGCCCCTATATAAATATGCCAAGCCCAGACCGGGTTTTAAGCCGCTTAAAATCATTAGCTGTTCCATCCGAACTTTTTATGGCAAAAAGAGGGAAGAAACAACATCAGTTTTCATTGGCAGATGAGTTAAACCGTTTGAACTTGAAAATGCTCTCCTTATTGCCAGGGTTCAATAAGGACGATGTAATTCTGGATTATGACAATACTATAATATTTACCAAAAAAGCAGATGCGGAACTGACCTATAAAAAAGAAAACGGATATTGCCCTGGAGTTGGGTTGATTGGACAACATGTTGTTTATGTAGAGAACAGGAACGGCAAAAGCAATGCTCACATTTTGCAACATGAAACAATTGACAGAATGGCAACCTTGCTAAAAGAAGCGGGTATTACCATCGATGTCATAAGAGCCGATTCAGCATCGTACACTTACGAGATTATCAAGTCGATGGAAAAATGCGCCAATCGGATCTTTGTAAAAGCCAGGATGACGGAAACTTTGGAAAAAGCAATTACTGAAATTAAAGATTGGGAAGAAATAAAAGTCGGAGACGATATCTTGTTCAGAGGTTCAGCGACTTACACGCCATTCGTACGTTATGCCAAAGGAAACAAAGAGAAAACCAACTCATTAAAGGAATATAGGATTGTGGTGACCAAAGAAGCCAGGCGAGACGGACAATTAAACCTGTTCACAGGTGAAGCATACAACTATAACGTAGTTATGACCAATGACTTTGAAATGACCGATGACGAAGTGGTGTTTTTTTACAATGCCAGAGGGGCACGAGAAAGAGAGTTTGATGTATTAAAGAATGATTTTGGCTGGGACAAGATGCCTTTTTCAAAACTGGAGCAGAATACGGTATTTCTGATAATAATGGCCATGTGTAAAAACTTATATGCCCACATGATCTGGAAGTTTTCAGGGTTAACCAATATTTTGTCCCCTAATTTCAGGATCAAAAAGTTCATCTTCCGTTTCATTTGTATACCTGCCAAATGGGTACGCTCCAGTAGAATAAAAAAGTTAAGGCTTTATGGAGCAGTTGCATTTAAAACTTAAAAACAATCAAATATGAATAGAGCAAATTTTAAATAAAGAAAAATAATAGGTCCAGCCTAAATAGAAACGCTATGTCGTTGGCTCACCCATAACAGTGTTTGAACCATCTCTAGTTGGATGTTGACTAGAATTTGCGTGGGAAACAACGAAAAAAAAATTAAAATACACGTTAATTTGCATAAAAACGATATGCGAACTTTAGACATGCGGATTCTAGGTTGCATCGTGTGGCTTAACTATCTAAAATTAAAAACTTAAACCATAAAACAAAAGCTGCAATCTTTTACAATTGCAGCTTTTTTATTTTTACTTCTTTTTTTTAAAAAAAACTTTATATCACAAGCAAATACTTACTAAATTAAAGATTATGGTGCTTATAGCCACGATACAATTGTGCACCTTCAAGTTCACATATAAGGCCGACGTGGTCTGAGAGCGCTCGTTTCTTATGGTTAAATACACTAATATTTTTAACATATTTTTTTGCTTTAACGTTGCAAGCTATCCAGTCTCTGTGGTGACTTCCAAGTTTGCACGGCTCGGACTTTCCATAGGTCGTACCTGAGACATTCGCCTTTATTGGTACATATAGACTTCTTCCGGATTTTTTGTTTAGATTGTCTAGAGTCGAGGGGCTACAATTGAAATCACCGATTACGATCTGCGGATTATGTTTGGAGCACATCTTCAGATAGGCTTTAAGATATTGGGAATTCATGGTAAGGACATCTAAATTTGATCCTTGTGGGCGAGGAGCATGGATGACTGCGAAACGGTAATTTTTATATGTTATTTTGCCATAGAGCATGATTAGTAGCGGTGTGCGCAGATAAAAGTCCCCAGTCGCTGTGCTTTCCAACTTTTTCTTATACGTTGAGTAGAACTTTGGGTAATGAGGCTGATTACAGCGAGTCATGCCGCTCGGTTGCTTGACCGTGCCCTCGAGTAGTTTTTTTGCTGAATTCTGAAGAGTACCCGATGGGCTTAGGATTTTAGGGGTGAGTGAGAACTTTTTCATATTGTAGATGACCAGATAATTCTCTGCTGTACTTGATGTACCGCCTGCAGCACAAGCCAATCCACACCAGTCAAAACATAATTTCTGTTTCTTGGTATTGGTCATGTCAACAGCGATTTTATTCGCCAGATTTTGCCCCTCTTTCTTTTTTCCGTGATGCTCCAGCAGCACGATCACGTCGAAGTCGATGAATTTGCTGCAGAGAAAATCTTTAAAAGTTATGTACTTATTTTTATTGAGTTTTTCGATGTTGAAGACTATAAGTTTGATACACATTTGGATTCAGTTTCCCTATTTGGTCGCCATCACATCGCTGGAGACCTCAGTTGAATAGGCAGGATTAGCGACTTCTTTTTATGATAATCGATATAATATATATTCTATTGTAAATTGTAGTATATTAAACGAAATCTGTATGATTATATAGTTTTAAGATCCAAGCGTAATGTTATTAAAATTATGTAGTTGCCTATTTTAGTTCGTGCAACTTACGCTACTTTGATTTGATATTTCCTTCAATATATTTCACAAACTATCCCCCACTTTCCTTAATAAGCTCAACTTCTTTTCCAGGAATAACGATCTCCTGCACAATCCTGATTAAATCAGGATTTTTGATATTGTTGAGTATAACCAATTCTTTAAGGGATATGCCATATTGCTTAGCAATAAGTGATAAGGACTCACCACCTTTTACAATGTGCACTTTTTGTTTGGGTGGAGTTGATTCATCGTCTAGGTAGCTGTCTTTTTAAGGTTTATATTTTCACTTTTTAATTTGTTTGAATTACTAACTGATGATTGTTCAACTTGTTTTTGGGAAGAGCAACCAGCAAGCAACCCTACCGCAATATAAAATACAAAATGCGTTTAATTTTTCTAAGCTTACTACAATTTAAGGCACATTTCATTGGATGTCAATATTTTAAATAGGTAATTTGTTGCCGAAAAAGGGGAAGGTAAGTGTAAATCCAGGTACGGGTGGATTTAAACACAGGAAGAGATATTATTTTTATCAAGAGTTTTATTTTCTTTCTCCCTGTTCCATTCTGCTTGTTCCATTTTTTATTTTACAAAACAACGGTATGGCAAAATATTGGCGGATTGTTGCTCTAGTTTTAATATTAAATCTTTTTTCAGGAAACTAAGTTCTTCAGAAGAGAAGGATGCTTTTCTATTATCTAAGATGATATGTATATCCATGGTTTGCATAAAACCTTGCCTGGGTTCTGTACCCTGCTTCATACCTTTTTTCACCTCAATATTTTCAATCACATTACCAAAATGCTCATAACATAACGTTTTAATATCCTCTTTGGTTACCACCCTACCATGCGAAAGTAAATTCCTACGATAAGTATTCATACGTTGTTCGGTATTCATACTGTCCTTACCGCCAACAGTGGAAGTAACTAACGAAACACTGTCGGGCATAACATCAGAACCTTCGTAAACACTTAATTTGCTACCCACTTTAATATGGTTAGCAAATGTCCCCAGACTTGACCAAAACTCAACAAAAACAATGTCATCCTCGGTTCTTGATTTTAGCATTAAATAGGATGTTTTTTCTTTGGGTGTATGTATCTCGTTTAAGCGCTGCTCTAAACGGGCTATTGTCTGGTTAAGCTCTCTAATGTTTGATGAAATCATATCCGATCCTAATACCGCGAAGGCAGCACTCTCGTCGCGCAAAAGCTCAAGCAGGTAATGCATCATTTCAGAAGCATCCCTCGAATCGAACCTTCCAACACCACCTTGCCTTAGAATATATGAACCTTTAGTTAGCTCACCTCTACTGGTAAAAAACTTTTGTGTGTAAGTCTTTCGTTCACTATTGGTCACCTCTTTCATGTCCAGGAAGGTGTCTTCGGTTTGTAGTGGTATAATGTTAATAAAATCTCTGGAAGTCTGTGTAAAGCTGTTTAACTTTCTGTTGATGACCGGGAAACAGTTGATAGAACAATGTACATCTTCCAATACTCCACCTTTGAATACATTCGGAAATTCAATTTTTATCCACAAAATGGGTTTATTGAGCTGTTGTAATATTTCAGGGCTATATAAATCCTTAAATTCTTCCGGATAATTTTCAACTTTTAACTCTTTAATTTCCTCATTTGTATCAGCAATGGTTACAAATTGATCCTGATAAAAATGATTAACATGATTACAAATTTTGGATGTAGTATCCATATCTTGTACCAGCATGCTATCTAACTCAGAGTGCTCCGTTTTAATACCAGAACCAAATCCTTTTATAACATTCAGTTTTTTTCCATGAAAACTCCATTTTGTTTTAGAAATAATCTGATAAAACTCTTGCTGGTTAGCTTCATTACGCATATCAAAATAAAAAGATAAGCCGTTTAACGATTGCACCTGATTATTTATTTTTATTCCAATCCATAAAGTAGAATTTGCTTTTGGTTTTTTTATTTCACTTTCAGCCAATAGGTCTTTAAACAAACTATTTTCGATATGAAACAATTTGGGATCTGTTACTATGTATTCAACATTACCCTGAAAAAGTTTGTAATTACCTGTGGGAGTAAAGAAAACTGACTTTTCTTCTGCTCTATCCTGAGCTCCCTCAAATAACATTTTTTTATAAAGATAAAACTGGTAATTGGAACCAATGGTAAAAGTTGATTGCGAAGGGTACGCTCTCATTAATCCATGTGAAGGAATGGGGCCAATGATGGGTTCTGGAGTTAACAATTCTACCAATTTTTCCACTACCCGTGATTCGGTATCTGCAATCTGACCAGAAACTTTTTCCAGTTCTCCTGCCAAAGCACCAAAAATCATACCCACAAAAGGATCAAAAGCACTTTCTGGTTGTGTATCCTGAAAGCCCCACAAACGAGAGGCGTTCTTAATCATCCTGCTTTTTATCTTTTCCTTACTTTCCCGCATTTTTATATTGTTACAAGGTATATGAAAGAGGTCCTATAAAGAACTGCTCGGTATAATTAAATGTTTCGTTGGTTTTATTCAATACCCCATTGATTAATAGACTAATTCTACTTTTAGTACGTTGATTCTGGGCCATCAACTCAATCTGTTCTATTTGAACATCTACCCTTGAAATCTTTAATCTTGGTTCATGTTTTTCAATTGTTTTCTTAATCGAAGCTTTCATCTTTTCCCTATAAACTTGTGCATTATCTATATTTTCGAAATCATGCTCCCATATTTCACAACCAAAATCTTCGTTGTACTTGCTTTCGCCCCAGTGAGTAGTGATGATTAAATGCAACATTGAAGCCACGGACTGACTTAAAGAACACCGATCGTGTTCCTTTTTATTAATCAGTTCATAAGCTTTAATTGGTAACTGAAGATATGACCCTGTCATTACATCTGAAGTTTTAATGAAAATTTAATCCAAAGAATCCGTTTTTTTCGGTTTGCTGGCACTCCTGGCTGCTTTTTGACTTTTAGCCAAATCCTTTTGGGTTTCCGAAAGTTCATCCGAAAGTTCTATTACCTTATTATGTAGCTTCTTTAACTCTAAATAGGTAGATATTATATTATTATTCATTGGCAATCTCCATGTAGTGTCCTTAGAAACTGCTTTTTCCATTTCACTTAATAAAAGACCTATATCGGCGTTTAATTTATCTTTATCAGTAACTTTTGTTTCAAAATTATCTAATAAACCTTTAACCGAATCCATCTGAACAGCTACATAATCTCGTTGAAAAGCAATCTGTTCATTAATCATATTCAGCTCTTCGCTAGTTTGTTGGTTTTGAATACCCGGCTGACGTATAGTCATGTAAACGGGTATTATCACAATTACAACCCCGATAATGTAAAATATCAGAAGCTTAATAAACAATGATTTTCTTTCTTTAGTATTTTCAGGTTTCATATAGTTAAATTTAAATTTCGCTCAATACATTAACTCCTTAATCTGCTAAAAAGCTATTTCTACTTTGTGGTTGTTCTTTTACAAAAATTCCTGTATCCTTTTTCTTTCCGATAAACTCTAAACCACTCAGTTTTTCAAAAAGTCCTCCCATAACTTCAACAAATTGATTGATAACTGTTACTGTATTTTCAATTTGATGATGCTCATACTTAAAATTGGCCGTATTCACCAATATTAATTCTAAGTCACCTTGATTTACTTTGCACCACTCACTAAAATAATTCAAGAGTTCTTCTTTGGCTTCAGGAGTATTAACTTCAATGCTGTTTTTTAATATTCTGGCGCAACGGGCAATGAGTTCGAACATAATAATTGGAGGTTGATTAGCAATAATCAATCTAAAATTGAGTATGCTATTTCCTAAAAACAATAATAACTGATCGCATAAACGTGTCACTGTACTTGCTAAATCGTAACTTTGTTCTTTCTGCTTCACAATCTTTAATACGGCAACCACATGAGATTCGAGATTGCTCAGGAAAGCAACATATTTAGCATGCAGCTCAATCAAAGTGGTATGACTTTGTACCGAATTACATGGAGGAATATAATTATTAACAGCTTCCACTCTTCCTCCCGAACAGTTTAGTTTGGCAACGCAAGTAGAATTATCAGCAATAGAACTGTTTCTATATTGCTCTTCAGGTATTATGCTTACCTTAATATCAGGTACAGTAAAAGGGAATCTAGCCGGTTCTTCATCAGGCTCCGGATTTCCCACAGGTACTCTGCTGAATGGACTGACTGATAGAAGAACAAAATATGTTGCATCTTTTGATGTATCTATACCCTTTGTTAACTCTGGTAATGGAATAGCAAATCCATTTTCCTCTAAACTGTTTTCCTGAATATGAATTCGTACACCTCCAGGTGTTATAGCGCAATAGTTGAGTACTTTAAATACCAACATCTGCTGATTATCAACAGACATCTGTATTTGGAACGAAGGTGCGCTTCCTTGCTTCGAAGGCAATAGACCATAGTTATATTGATTTATTCCATCAGCTATTAAAGTACTTATGTGATCGTTTAAGGAATCTTCGAGAGCAATAAAATGATCTTTATTGATCTTCATTCCATCAACCCAATTGACTTGAAAATACCTTTTTTGTTGCATGGTATGTATTATTAATTAGTTCGTTTGCAAACTATTATACTGTTCTCTTTAATGCCATTATTGTCAATGGTTCGTTCAAAATCAAGATATCGCTTACAACCAAGTAACTTGGGCTTTTCATAAAATACCCAGCCAAAAGGATTACTGTTATCATAAACTACTTCGATATTGTTCTCAGGATTTCTTTCGTTATAATCGTTAATAAAATAATAAAACAAACGTCCTAGCTGCATTTGCAAAGGAGCTTTTGCTCTAAAAACTGTTTTTGCCTTATCTTCTTGCGATTTTGTAAACTCAAAGGCAATAACTACCGGTGAAGCCATATCGCTATCAGAGGGAGGGGTTATTGATTGATTGACAGGAAAAAACCACTCTTTAAACTTCTTAGCCGGAATTGATTTATAAATGGTATAAACCTGAAAAAACAAAAAAGGAACAAAAAACCAGATAAAGCTACTCAAAACTACAGGTAACAATTCTCCAAGTCCAATAACCACCAAACTTAAAATTTGAAATAACATACCCAAACATACTACCTTGAATGAATAAACAAGTTCCCATAAAAAAGATACTGGTGATGTCCAGGGCAAAAGCTTATACATCAATTGAATGTGTGCGATACCAATAATCAATACCAATAATTGTTCTACCGCAAGAAAAACAAACGTGTTATTTTGTAACCCTAAATACCAGGTAAATGGAACAAGTCCTAGTGATAATGCCATTCCAACACTATAAATTAAATTTATTTTACGGGCACCTTTGGATTCTTTTACTTTGTTCTCCACCAATGTATACAGTAAAATGCTAATTACAAGTAGAATAATTAAATATTTTAAATAATCTGAAAGCATAATTTTATCGTTTTCTATATTGCTGTGTTATATCCTAAAATTGTTTCCGAAACATTATCATTTAATACAAAATCCTCCTGATCTCTTTCCACAACTATTTTTGTTATAGTATCAAATTCCATAGGCACAAAAAAGCTGCAAAAGCACTCTAACAAACGCTTCATCTTAGAAGAATCAAGAAAATCATTGACCTTAAGATGCTGAAGCGGTCCTATTGAAAATTCCATTTGCAAATTTCTACAGCTTGGTTGGCTAATTATCCAATTTTTTCCCAAATAAAATTCACCAAGTACTTTTTCACTCCCAACTTCGTTGTTCAATTTTGACTTTGTATTAATCCTTGCCTTAATTTTTTCATTTAAAATCATTTCAAGAGCTTTGGCAGTTAACACTGTGTCTCCAACAATTTTATGCACCATTGGCAATAACAATATCAATCTGGAAACATACTTTTTAGGTAAACTGTTATCTAAGTTCCAGAATTCAGGCATGATATCATCAAACAAGTTTTTATTAAACATGCCCAATATTTTCCGTTCTTGTAACTCATTGTTAACTTGTTGGTAAAATATCTCGTTTTCAAATGGTAGAAAAAAATCACGAGCGCCTTTTTCTTCAAACCGTTGTTGTTTAGAGTCAGACGCCATTGATTTGCTACCCTCAACAGGCTTCATGGATTGTTTATGAAACATGCCTTCAGGAAGTGCATCATAAATACTATCTCTGGTCAATGCAATTCCTAAAATCTCTCTGTCATTATTTAATTTAACAATATCAGCAAAGCAAATATCTTTTTCAAACTTTCGTTTAAATGATCCTTGAAACAAGGCTATGATATCATTAGGATCAACACCATTATCAATTAAATCAGCTATTATTGCCTCTGCTTTAATATCGTAACGTAAACTATTTACAAAAGACTTAATGTCTGAAAGAGTATTCATCATATAATAGCAAATTCAATTAAATATTTTGGATTTTATGATTTACTGATTATTGTTAAGTTGTCTCTGTAAGAAAACTCCATTTTTTTGTTACGCTAACCCTTAGAAATGAATCTTTCTTATCAGCGATCTTAGTTTTATTGCATGTTCTAACTAAAGAGAGTATCCAAACCATTTTCCTTTTTTTCCTTTTGAAGATTTGGAAACAAAAATCTTATTGTTGGCAAAGGACAATGAATATCCAAAATCACCTTCTGCAAGTGTAAATGATTTTTTAAAAGTGCCTTTTTTGTCATAAACATAAACAGTTTTCGACTCCGAATCCCAAGTGTAAACATTGAAGTATTTATCCACAGCCACTGTTGCTCCACCTTTCCTGTTTCCATCTCCGCACTTTAAACCAGATAATTGTCGTATTAAATTACCATTTTTAAATTTATGTATTGAAAGTGTTCCATTATCAAAAGCATATAAAAACTTACCCTTGGGATCTATAGATAGAGACAGTTGTTTGTTTTCGTATAAATTTTCGTAAACAAGTTCATAAGTTCCAGCACTTAAATCGATTATTTTATATAGTTTTTTATCAGTTGTACAAATGTAAAAGTGTTTATTTACAGGGTGATAAAAAATACTACGCATATCTAAACGTAAATTATAGCTCCCTAAAAAAACTCCTTGTGCAGAAAAACCAGTTATTTTTCCAACTTCGGATACCCCTCCGTTTATTGTATAGTAATTGTAACCATCCCAACAGATATGCATACAATATGATTCTGGGTCGTGTTCAAACGAAACAGATGGTTTTTTAGCCTCTTGCGAGTAAGCTGTTAGGATAATAAAATTTAATAAAACAATTAACAATTGGTTAGTTTTCATTGTAGACACTTTTTTTAAGGTTTTTGGTATTGTCAAACAAGTTATGAAAATAAAATATTAAGCACAATACAATTCTTTGAATGAGATACAATATAACATAAAAGCAATATGGCTAACTTCAAAATACTAAAATGCAGCATGAGAAATGTTATTGTTTTTCTGTATATAAAATGGGAATTTTGATAGCGATAAGCTAATTAATACTTAGCAAAAAACTTTTCTGAATAAAATTATAACACTTTATAAAGATATTTAAATGAATAAAATAGGCGTTTTTTTTGGACCTGAAAAAGGAAGTGTTGGCAAGGTTGCCAATATAATTGCCAATGAGTTAGGGGAAGATAGAACAGACTTAGTTCCGGTAAAGTCGTGCGATGTATCAGCTCTAGCTGGTTACGAGAAGCTAATTTTTGGAATATCTACCTTAGGAAGAACTAATTGGGATTCGGAACATAAGGATGATGATTGGGACGTATTCTTTACACAATTAAGTAAAGCTAACTGGGAGGGTAAGCAAGTAGCGATTTATGGACTTGGAGATCAGGTAAACTATCCTGACCATTTTGTAGATGCAATAGGGTGGTTATATGAAAAGCTAACAGATTTAAATGTAAAGGTGGTAGGTTTGGTTGAAGATGAGGGTTATGAATATAATGAGTCTGAAGCATTACTTAATGGGAAATTTGCTGGTTTACCACTGGACGAAGATAATGAACCAGAGAAAACATTAGAAAGAGTAAGGAAGTGGCTTGCTTTACTTGAATATTAACAAGAGCTTACCGTTTTCAATCCCTTAATATACAGTAGTTTTGTTTAACTTTAAATCCAAGAAATATGAATCCTGAGTTTTCAACTTATATCGATGTAAATATTGTTAAATCCGTATTGCAAGAACATCCTGTTGAGGATTTAGGTAAAGCTACCATTCGTGAAATAGTAACCATTGTAAATAAAATAGAGGAACGAACACAAAAATCTTTTATTCGGATGGAAATGGGAGTTCCAAGTCTTGCTCCGTCAAAAGTAGGAGTGGATGCAGAAATTGAAGCATTGAAACAAGGAGTTGCTTCAAAATATCCAATGCTTGAAGGCATTAAGCCATTTAAAGCAGAAGCAAGTCGTTTTGTAAAAGCTTTTATGAATATAGATGTGGATCCTGAAGGTTGTATCCCAACTGTAGGTGCAATGCAGGGAAGTTATGCTTTGTTCAAGGCCATTTCAAATATAGATCCCAAAAAAGATACTATATTATTCATTGATCCGGGATTTCCAGTTCAAAAAATACAATTGCATGTACTGGGCATAAAATATGAGTCGTTTGATGTATTGAATTTTAGAGGCGAAAAGCTTAAGGATAAGCTAGAGAGTTATTTGAAGAAAGGAAATATTTGTGGAGTAGTTTATTCTAACCCTAATAATCCAACCTGGATTTGCTTTCATGAAGATGAACTAGAAATAATAGGAGAGCTGGCCAATAAATACAATACTACTATTATTGAAGATTTAGCATATTTTGGAATGGATTTTCGACAAGATATTTCAACACCATTTGAACCTCCTTATCAACTAACAGTTGCTAAATATACCGACAATTATACTTTGTTAATATCTAGTTCTAAGGTGTTTAGTTATGCGGGTCAGCGACTTGGTACTTTGTGTATTTCCAATAAATTATTTAATTCTTATTTTGAATCATTAAAAATAAGGTTTGGAGTAGGTAAATTTGGTCGTGTAATTGTAGGAAGATTGTTATATTCGCTTTCTGCGGGGGCAAGTCATTCAGCACAACATGCAGTAGCATCAATGTATAAGGGAGCCTCCAATGGAGAGTACAATTTCGTAGAAGAGGTAAAAGAGTACGGCGTAAGGGCTAAAAAAATGAAAGATCTATTTTTGAAATATGGTTTTTCAATAATTTATGATAAAGATATTGATGAGCCAATTGCCGATGGTTTTTATTTTACAATAGCGTACCAAGGTTTAACAGGAGGAGAGTTATTGGAGAGATTATTATATTTTGGGATTAGTGCTATTGCATTAGGAAATACTGGAAGCGAAACAGAAGGGCTGAGAGCTTGTGTTTCACATACTGAACAAAGCAGATTTTCAGAATTGGAAGAACGCTTAAAAATTTTTCAGAAAAGCTTCCACTAACCGCACTTAAAAAAATAGTAGTTAATTTTATTGAAAGTGATTTGTTTGGAAGGCTTTATTAAGTCTACTGATGGAATTATATGGCTGTTATAAATCAGCTTAAATGCATGATTCCCATCATAAGGAAAAATAACACATTTATATAAATTGCGGATAAATTAAAACAAAATAATTATGGCTAAAGCTAAAGGAGCGATTGTAGTTGATACAGTAAAATGTAAAGGTTGCGGAGTTTGTGTATCAGCTTGTCCTACACAGGTAATAAAGTTAGCAGCAGAGGTTAATGGTAAAGGTTATCATTATGCATATATGGATAATCCGGATGCTTGTATTGGTTGTGCTAACTGTGGAGTTGTATGTCCAGATACATGTATAACTGTTTATCGTGCAAAAGCTGTTGAAGCCTAAGGGACAATTTAAATTCTATCTCTAAGTATCAAACAATCTTTCCAGATTGATAAATGAAGAGTAAAAAGCAAATTTTAGACATATGAAGGAACTAAAATTAATGAAAGGTAATGAGGCTATTGCCGAAGCAGCAATCCGTTGTGGAGTTGACGGATACTTTGGCTATCCTATTACCCCTCAGTCCGAAGTAATGGAAACACTTATGGCATTAAAGCCATGGGAAACAACGGGTATGGTTGTGCTTCAGGCTGAAAGTGAAATTGCGTCAATAAATATGGTATATGGTGGTGCCGGTTGTGGTAAAAGAGTAATGACATCTTCGTCAAGCCCCGGTGTAAGCCTTATGCAGGAAGGTTTAACCTATCTTGCAGGTTCTGAACTGCCTTGTGTTGTTGTTAATGTAGTAAGGGGAGGACCAGGATTAGGTACTATCCAACCAGCACAATCTGATTACTTTCAAACAGTAAAAGGCGGAGGGCATGGAGATTATAAGCTGATAACTCTTGCTCCAGCATCTGTTCAGGAAATGGCTGATTTTGTTGAATTAGCATTTGAATTAGCATTTAAATATCGAAATCCAGCAATGATTCTATCAGATGGGATAATTGGTCAAATGATGGAAAAAGTGGAGTTAGGAGAATTTAAACCTCGCTGGACTAATGAATATATTGAGAAAAGCTTTCAATGGGCAACGGTAGGAAAGAAGAAAGGTAATGAGAGAAGTATTATTACTTCGGTTGAACTTGATGCAGCAGAAATGGAAGACTTCAACCATAAATTACAAGCAAAATATAAGCAGTTAGAAGAAGAAGAGGTGCGTTGTGAAAAGATAATGTGCGAGGATGCAGAGTATTTGCTTGTTGCTTACGGTTCTAGTGCGCGCATATGTCAAAAGTCGGTGGAAATTGCTCGTGAAAAAGGAATTAAAGTAGGAATGCTGCGACCAATTACTTTATATCCATTCCCTGTGAAGGAACTTCAGGATTTGTCAGATAAGGTTAAAGGGATATTATCGGTAGAAATGAGTGCGGGTCAAATGGTGGAAGATGTTAAATTGGCTGTAAACTGTAAAGTACCTGTTGAACATTTTGGTAGACTAGGAGGGATAATTCATTCGCCTGGAGAGATAGTTGAAGCTTTAGAACAAAAAATTATAGGAGAATAAGCCATGTCAGATACAAACACAATTATATCACCAGAAAACATTGTTTATAAAAAAACAGATGTTCTTTTGGATAACGTAATGCACTATTGCCCTGGATGTAGTCACGGAACTGTACATAAGTTAATTGCTGAAGTAATTGATGAAATGGGAATACAGGAAACTACAATTGGTGTAGCTCCTGTTGGATGTTCGGTTTTAGCATATAACTACCTAGATATTGACTGGCAAGAGGCGGCACATGGTAGAGCTCCTGCTGTAGCGACGGGAATAAAAAGGTTGATGCCCGAAAAAAACGTGTTTTCATATCAAGGAGATGGTGATTTAGCAGCTATTGGTACTGCGGAAACTATTCATACTTGTAATAGAGGTGAAAACATTGTAATGGTTTTTATTAATAATGGTATTTATGGTATGACTGGTGGACAGATGGCACCAACAACATTGCCTGGTATGCCGGCATCCACTTGTCCTGCTGGGCGCGATGTAAGCCATGATGGAGCTCCTATTAAAATATCTGAGTTATTAGCTCAATTACCAGGAACATGTTATGTTACACGTCAATCTGTACATACTGCAGGTAATGTGCGTAAAACAAAAAGGGCTTTAAGAAAGGCTTTCGAAAATCAACAAGCCAATAAAGGTACTTCTTTAGTAGAGGTGGTTTCGTCATGTAATTCGGGATGGAAAATGTCTCCTGTTCAGGCAAATAAATGGATGGAAGAACACATGTTTGAATATTATCCGCTTGGTGATATTAAAAATGAATAGGATTTGGTTAAACCATTAAACTAAATTAAAAAAATGAAGGAAGAAATAATTATAGCCGGTTTTGGTGGTCAAGGTGTACTCTCCATGGGTAAAATATTAGCATACTCTGGTGTGATGCAAAATATGGAGGTAACCTGGATGCCATCTTACGGACCAGAGATGAGAGGTGGAACAGCTAATGTTACTGTCATTTTAAGTGATGAGAAGATTAGCTCTCCAATTCTACACGAATATGACACAGCTATTATTCTTAACCAACAATCAATGGATAAGTTTGAATCGGATGTTAAGCCAGGGGGAACATTAATTTATGATGGTAATGGTATTACTCACCATCCAACAAGGAAAGATATTAATATTTTTAGAGTTGATGCAACAGAGGAAGCAGCTAGAATGCGTTCGGTTAAAACATTTAATATGATTGTACTTGGAGGATATTTAAAAGTTAATCCAATTGTTGAAATTGAAAATGTTATAAAAGGATTAAAGAAATCATTACCTGAACGTCATCATCATTTGATTCCTATGAATGAAAAGGCTATTTCTAGAGGAATGGAAATTGTTAATGAGGTTGCAGAATAGCATTTAAATAGGTTATTACTGGGATCTTAATCCAAAGTATTAATTATAAAAGTCAACTAAATAAATGTAAGTTGACTTTTTTTGTTTATTTTATTAATAAGAAACGAACTTGTAAATTCGATAATCAATAGTTCAAATAAAGTGAAGGGTAGATGATTGAGTATATTTGCAGGTTCTAAGAGGTGATTAATACTAAGATTATAGGGATATTGGTATAACAAAAGATATAAATGTGTGAAACTTACTACGACATCAGATAATAAAAATCTTTTGTATGTAAAGCCAATTGCTTTTCCGCATGGATTTAAAATAATTTCGTACCTCATAATATTAACAGGTGCATCGCTTTTAGCATCGGGTTCTTGGTTTGGAATTTGTTTTGTGTTACCTGGTATTTTTGTTGCTTTTTATAAAGAGGGTGTAATTTTTGACCTTCAAAAGCATACTATGTGTAATTATATATCTATTGGACCATACAGGAAATTCAGTAAATCAAAAGAGTTAAAAAACTATAAGTACCTTTCTATTGTAAGAGTTGGTGTGATAACGAATTCTGCTTTTTATAGGGCAGGCAAGTTTAATGGTAGTACTTCTCTTAAGTATAAACTAACTATGATTAAGGATAGAAAAACTTACTTCAAGGTAACAACAGATGAATATTTTAAAGTATTCTCGTTAGGAAAGAAAATTGCAACTCACTTTGGTTTAGGCCTAGTAGATTATTCTAAAAGGTATGCAAACTGGGTAATTCAACCTCCAATACAAGATGAAAAAAGTAATTGAAAAAAATATTCAACTTTTTTTGTTGGTTAATTCAATATTTTTCTATCTTTGCATCGCCTTTTTAAAAAGGTTGTAGGATGGTCTCGTAGCTCAGTTGGATAGAGCAACAGCCTTCTAAGCTGTGGGTCGCAGGTTCGAATCCTGCCGGGATCACAATTTGAAATAAAAGCTCTGATTCTTCAGGGCTTTTTTTGTTTAGTCAAGTTTGTATACGTGTGATGAGATAAGGAAATGTATTATTTCTGTATTTATAGCAGATTATAAAGCTAAAATCCTTATATATTAATTGGTGCAGTGCAAGGATATGCATTGATAAATGATAGAGTCATAATGTAAAATAACCCTAATAATATTTTTAGTCTGTGAAAAACTCTTCTGTTTTTTTGATTTTCGTACAATTAGATTTTAATTAACAATTATTCAATTTAATTATTGTAAAATATTATATAATGTAATGTGTTAAAATAAAAAAGGATGAAAATATATAAAGAATTATCACTTTAATAATTTCTAATAAAGATGGCAGGGAATTATTTTTATGAAATGATAAAAACTCTTCGATTAGATGAAGATGTTATTTTACACATAAATATACTTAATATAGAAAATGAAGAAAGAGAAAGGGTAATACAGTTTTTAAGTGAGGAATATAAAAAAGAATCTTATTGTTACCCTTATCATGCTCCGAAATTTAGTCCAGAAGCAGCATTGTGGGCAGCAGAAATAATATATATCACTGCACAGTTAATTCTTTTTAGGAAACATGAAATTTCTGAGTTGAAACATTTGTTTCCAGATTTTATATCAGAAATGAATCCATCTAAAATCTTAAGTGCCGATCTGTGCTTAAGATTTATGCCTAATATGATAAAACACATGAAAATAATAGATAATGACGATGCATTAATTTCTTTATTAGAGGATTTGCTTATAAAATGGCATTATTCAGGCGTTAATTATCCATTAAAAGTTGAAGAGATTGATTTTGAAATTATATTTAGTGATAGTTGCTTACAACAACTTTATTTAAATCGAGTAATAGAATTTCAAAACTTAAATATTGCTAAAGATGAACGTGTATATACTCAAATTAAAGCTTGTTTGGGTATTTATGGTAATGAATTTTGGAAAGATTTTTAACATTTATAACAATGAATAAAATTGAGAAATTAAATAAAATCATAAGTTATATTAAGGATTCATTTGTTGGGAAAGATGAAGTTGTTGATTTGCTAGCAATAGGATTAATAGCTAAAGAAAATGCTTTTCTTTTAGGTCCTCCTGGAACTGCGAAGAGTGCTATTGTTAGAGCACTTTCTGGTTGTATTATTAATGGAAAAAACTTTGAGTACTTATTAACAAGGTTTACAGAACCAAATGAAATATTTGGACCATTTGATATTCGAAAACTTAAAGATGGTGAATTAATAACTAACACGGAGGGAATGTTACCGGAGGCTTCAATGGTTTTCTTAGATGAAATTTTTAATGCCAATAGCGCCATTCTTAATAGCTTGTTAACGGCTTTAAATGAAAAAATATTCAGAAGAGGAAGGGAAACCAGAAAAATTCCGGCTTTAATGTTTATTGGGGCAAGTAATATTTTACCGGAGGATGATTCGCTAAATGCTTTATTAGATCGTTTTCTAATAAGGATAAAAAGTGACTATGTTAATCCGGATTTATTAGAAGAAGTACTTCTTGCAGGTAGAAAGATGGATAATAATAATGAGGAAGTACCATTAATTGAACCATCAGAAATAGTTGATTTGCAAAAGGAGGCCAGAAATATTGATTTATCCCCTATTAGAAAACAATATGTTGATTTAATTCATAATTTAAGAAATACAGGTATTAATGTATCTGACAGAAGGGCTGTGAAAATGCAAAATCTATTGGCTGCAAGTGCTTTGATATGTGGTCGTACGGAGTGCGTTGTTTCTGATTTATGGGTGCTTAAATACATATGGGATACTGAAGAGCAAATTGAAATACTTGCAGGTATTATAGATGTTATTATTGAAAAAGATAATTCAGAAGAAGCACATCCCCAGGCATTATTTAACAAAGTTCCGAATCCGGAGGAATTGATGAAGGAAGTAAATATTCTGAAAGATAAATGGGGTAGTGAAAATTTAGGCTTTGAGGAACAGAATGTTATAAAAGACAAATTGCGATATGTTCAAACCAGGGCAGGTTGGATTAAAAAACAGGAACATAAGCAACACTTGATGACAGAAATTGATACTTTATGGCAGAAAATTCTTCAAACAGTATAAACTATTATTTAGTAATAAGAAGAGAAGATGAGGCAGAGGTAGCTTCAATAAGACATTGGAAAAATTTGAAGGTGGCCTTTGAAAAAGATTATATCTGGATTACAAACTTTGAGTTGGTTCAAATTGATTCAGTAGTTGTTAAAAGTATACCATACAAACTTATTTATTATAGTAAGGATGGTAAACTTTATTTGAAAAATAGTCTGTTACCTGAACAGAATGAGCCAAATATGTTATGGACCCCCATTGAAAGGGCTTTCCCATTAAGAATATATTCCTATAATCACAATTACTTTGGAATAGAGGAAAGAATACCCATTAAACTTGTTCAAGATGAAAATATAAAAGAAGCAAGAGTTATGTTATCAGATACAAAAGCATTAAAAGAATATATTGAGGTATCTGCAGAAGTGCGTGTGAAGAAGTTAGAATGGACAGTTGTTAATAATAATAAGGTATTGATTTTTGGTACACCATTACTTCCGATACAGGGTTCAACTTTGTGGGTAAAGGGACAGTCAATAATTCCTGTAGGCTTAAATTTTGAACTATACATTTTGCAACAGCAAATTGAAAAATCAATGAATGTTAATGGAGATGTATGGATAGTCTGGAATAGCGATTCAAGCTACTTTAAAGTTGATAAAACGGCTATTATGCCCCTAACACTTAGTTCATTCAGAAAAACGATAGAGAAAGTTCAGGCCATAGATAATTAATAAACAAATGTTAAGCAGTTATTTTCAGGCATATAATAATTATTTTTGGCAATGGGAAGAGAATTCCGGTGTTTTAGCCATTCCAAAATCTAATACCATTGCTTATAAAGAATTAGTAGAGAAAACGCTAAAAGAATTGGCAGGACAGGGATTACCACGTTTTGGTTCTTTATTGTTGGCTATCATTGCGATAAATCCGGAAGGTAAAAAAGCACTTCACATTGTAAAGGAAGTACTTGCTTCTAATGATAGTTTGATGTCATCAGAATCACTTAAAAAAACATTGGATTTCTTATTCATGTTGTCAGAAGTTCCTGATAATTACAAGTCAGGGAGGAATAAGTTTCTTCTTTTAAAAACTATTTTTGAGGAATGTCATGGTCATCTTGCATATAGTGATTCTGCAACAATAATAAAAAAGAAGTTTATTAATAATTTACCAACATCAGTCTTAAAAGGTAAAGAATTAAAGGGGGATATTGTAGAAAAGGATTTCAAAACTATTTATCTTCTGAATAAAAAGTTTAAGTGCGTTGATGATATATTAAAAAAGATTGGGGAACTTCCAGAATTAAATGAAGAGTTGAATCTCGAAGAAGAGGAAGCAGAACCTAAGGATCTAATTGAGCAATTAAGTACAGATGCGAGAACATATAAAATAGGGACTCTTGTAAAAACGATTTGGTCAGGTTTAAATCTACCATTTCATAGTGTAGTGCCAAGTCAACAACCAATAGGAGGTGTATCAGATGTAAGTAATAAAGGGAATTTAGATCAGCTTTTAATCTCTGAATTTGCGAATGAAGATATAGTATTTTTATCTCGTTTGGCAAATAATGAAGCTTTATACTTGAATAGAGAATCACCTCCTAGTTCGAGTGATTTGAAAAGGGTTATCTTAATTGATGTTTCTCTTAAAAATTGGGGGTTGCCTAAAGCTATTGCATTTGCAACTATGCTAGCAATAACGAAACACCCTAAAACAGATATTGAATGTGAAGTTTTTCTAGTTGGTGACTCTGTGCACCCAGTAAATTTTAATTCATTAGATGGAATAGTTGATGCATTGCAAATTGTTGAAGCATCTATAGACTCATCTAAAGGATTAAAGCAGTATTTTGAAACATATCCATCGAGTAAAAATCGGGAGCTTTTTATATTAACCGAGCACACTGCAACAAAAAGAAATTCAATTCATAAATTAGTAAATGAGTATAATGAATACATAAGTTATTATATGTATAATGATGCTGGAGGAAGGATAGATGTTTTCAAAACATTAAAAAAAGGTAAAAAGCATTTACAGCATCTTGAGTTGCCTCTAAATAATTTATGGAATCAAAGGATAAAAAAAAGACAAAAGAAAAGTAATACGAGGAATGATTTTTATCCAATCCTGACAAGATCATCTCAAAATTATTATGGGATACTGCCTACTGATAATGGAGAAGTTTTTCAATTTACTAAGGAAAAATCTCTATTACGACTTTATAGCAAATATTCGCACTCCTATGAAATTGGTTGGGAACTTTTTTATGAAAACCTTCCAACTCAAGGGCAGAATTATGAAATAGGTGTGCTTAATAATGGTGATTATGTAGTTCTGTTATTTCAAACTCAAAGCAAAGAAATAATTCTATTGAATACAAGAACTAGGGTTGAAAAAAGAATTATTTTTCCTCACTGGAAATCAATATCAGGGAGAGGGTTTGTGTTTTATAATCAGTATTTTGTGCATTGTAATAATAATGGTTGTTGGAGTATTGATATGGATGGGAATATTAAAGCATTAAATGAAAATCCCACTAAGTTGTTTGAAGAACGTGATAAAAAGATTAGAGAGGTTAGTTCAAAATACAGAACAACAACTGGTATATTTAAGAACATCCGTAAAGTAGGTATAAATGAAGCAGGAAATCTGATGTTTAATGTACATGAACTTGTTTTAAATCAAGGTAATCATATTAAATTAAATGTTACAGATAAAAAAATTAAAAACATTGCTCATGAGATAAATACTAACTGTTTTGAATTTCCTGACGGAAGTATAATAGAGATTAATAAATCAGGATTGATAATTATGAAAAGTAGTGATAATAATATCCCAGCTATTTATTTCCCATCAGTTTTAGATAGTTCTCTAGGAATAACTACGAAAGAAGAATTTGCAGGGAATGTATTTTATTATAAAGAACCATTATATGAATTAATTTTAAATGATTCAGGAAATAATGAAAATAAACTTCATCTGGTAAAAATAGTAAAGGAGCTTACATCAAGTGGAGTATTAGTTGCCAAAGAAATAGTTGAAAATGCCCCAAGGAATTTATTGCAGTTTTTTAATGAGAAAGAGGCTATTGAGGCAAAAACGCGCCTAGAAGAGAATGGTGCTGTGGTTGAAATAATTCCGGTACATTCAGTCATGCAGCAGATTGAAAAATTAGATCCGGATATGTTTTTTCATAGAAATATAACTCCTTATATACATACAATACAATCGCATGGATCTGAGAATTAAACCTGCTTTAGATAATAAATTTCCTTTAAAGGGATTTGTAATAAAAGGTTCCTCTGTAAAAGAATGGATTCTTGAATTGCAAGAATTGTCTTTCATGTTAGATGAAATAAGGATTTTTCCCGTTCCGGGTTCTGTGGCAAATGCAATATGGGGTTGTCTTATAACCTGCAATTATGAATTAAGCAGTCGGTTAGTTGGAAAGAATGAGTTGTGTCAATGTGTTAACCCAGATTTTTATATTCCAGAGAAATCAGATGTAGGTCAGGTCATTTCTAAGGAAGACAGCGAGAGACTTTTTTTAGGAAAAATTCATGTTTTTCATCCTGATATTGGTTTCGTTGAATTGACTGAAATATCCAATTTTGAGGAATTGCTGTTGCATCCTAAAGAAAGATTCAGACACATTATAAAGCCTGAAAAAGCATTTTTCGTACCAGAAGAGATACGTAGCTTTCAGGTGAAGCCGATAGCACCTGAAGGTGTGCTTGAAAACCTAGAGAAAAAAATCTTTCCAAGGTCAGAAAAGTTACCATATAAACCTCTTAATATTACAGAGAAAGGAAGGCTGGCTTTTTATAAAAAACTTTTTAATAAGTCAGAAAACGGGAAAAATGAAAATTTTACCGAATCATCCGACATGTTTAATAAAATATTAAATTTTATGAGCAGTGTATCTAAAAAAGGGAGCATGTTTGCCGATAAAATAAGGGATGATTTTGACGATTTAAAAGAGAGGAATAAAAAGCAAATTGAAAAGCTTATGGATTTATTAAAAGAAAATCCGGAGGATGCTTTAAAATATGCAATTCCCCTAGATGAAAAAGGTTCTACTCGTGGAACCAGCAATGGGCAGTTTAAAATGTCAAAACGATGGAGTAACTTTTCTCTTTTTTCAGAAAGAAGGATGGCTGAAAGTGCTCAGAGAGGATCTATTGATGTTGGAGAGCATTACAACGATTTATATGCTCAATATAATAAAACAGCACAGGATCTGATTAGCAATATGGAATATGAAAAAGCTGCATTTGTTTATATGAAACTATTGAAAAATCACTATCAGGCAGCTAAAACTCTTGAAGATGGAGAATTATACCAGGAAGCAGCAACTGTTTATTTAAAGCACGATGGTAATAAGTTGAAAGCGGCAGAATGCTACGAAAAAGGAAGTATGATACAAGAAGCTATTGATATATATGAAGAGTTAAAAAACTTTTGTAAAGTTGGCGATTTGTATATGACGCTACAGAAAAGAGACCTTGCAATTGAATTTTACGAAAAATCAATTGATGTACACAAACAAAGAAAACAATATTATCAAGCTTCAGAGGTTTATAGAAATAAAATGAATAATGAACAGATGGCGCAGGATGCTCTAATGAAAGGGTGGGAGGAAAATTGTGAGGCTTTCAAATGTTTAAAACAGTATTTTTTTAATATCCGGGATTTGGAAGAATTAAAGAATAAGTTAGACTATATTTATGATAATAAAGTAAATGATAAGAATCGAGAGGTTTATCTGAAGTTAATTGTAAGCGAATATAAAAGAAATAATAATTTAGCTAAACATTTACGAGAGATGGGTTATGAGATAATTGCAAAACAGGTATCGAAGAATCCTAAAATTATTGATGAATTGAAAAAGTTTAATCCTATGGATAAAGAAGTAATTAAGGATACTTCAAGATTTTTGTCGAAAGAAAAATAATTAATCTTGATCACCACCTGTCTTAGATTTTTGTTATAAAAATATTAAAACTAAAATCAACTTTTGTTCGTGTCCCTATTATTTAAAAGATGCGATTCAACTCGATTAATAAAAGATTCTGCAATGTATTTTATTAACTTTATTATTCATAGAAGTATTCTTGATATTTCCTCTAATGATTCCTCATATTAATATGTATAACATATCAATTAATAAAATTTATTTCAGGTAATAGTAATGCTTAAATATTTTTTTTAACTTTTATGTTATGAATGTACATATTAAAGATCTCGTAGCTCAGTTGGATAGAGCAACAGCCTTCTAAGCTGTGGGTCGCAAGTTCGAATCCTGCCGAGATCACAGAGGCGGTCATGCTTGACCGCTTTTTTTATGTCATATCTTGATATAATTGTTTACTAAAATGTATTTTGCTCAATTTTAATATTGTAAGATGCTATTTTGTTTGAGTCGACTTTTAACTTTCGATTTTAATACTTTATGAACCAACTACAGGTATGTTTATTTAGGTGAGTGTAGTAGCTTATGATTTGATATACAATGTTACCTTAGGGAGGGTCTATTTACATCAACATTCTTAAAGTAAAAAGGTAATTCTTTGTTAGTTATTATTTTTTCTATCATTTTACCTGTAATAGGAGCAAGGCTCATACCCATCATAGTATATCGGGTTGCAATAATTAAGTTATTAATTCTATTACTACGACCAATAAAAGGTAATCCATCAGATGATGCTGGTCTGAATCCTATCCATGGATTTATTTGATTGAAGTAGTTTGGTTTAAAATTGGGTATGTATGTTGTGATAGCCTTTATCATACCTGATACTTTTTTATAATTTACCTTTCTTTTTGTGTTATTTAGTTCCATGGTTCCTGCAAATCTTATATTCTCACTTAAAGGAGTTATAGCCACCCTTTCTTCGCTTAAAACAATTGGTATATCAATTTTAGGGATAGGTTTATTTATATTGAAGCTATATCCTTTACCAGCAATAACTGGGAGTTTTAATCCTAATTTTTTCGTAAGTTTATAAGATTTGCTTCCTGCTGCTAGAATAATTTCGTTGGCACTATAAATTTCTCTATCTGTTATAACGGTATTAATCTTTCGTTTTTTTTGTTCAAAATCAATTACTTTTTCATGAATCATTTCTACTCCATTTTTTGTCAGGTAGTTGTTCATTTTAACCATGTATTCTTCAGGATTAGTATGCGCATCTTCTTTATAATAAGTACCTCCAATTGCATTAACCTGAATGTTAGGAAGTAATTTTTCAATGTCGTTTTTTTCAAGATAATCAGCATGTACAGGCGTATTTTTACATAGTTTGGCAGCTTTTAGTTCTTTTTGCAATCCTTTTTTGCTGTTTGCAAGCATAATTAGTCCTTTAGATTCAACTTTAAAATCTAATTTATTACGTAACTCAAGATAAAGAATTTTACTGTCCAGATTCATATGGCTTAAAGCCTTTAAACTTTGGTTCACATGTTGGTCTGTTGATGATAGGTAGAATTTAAGTAACCATCTTAAAAGGTTAAAATCAAATGAAGGCTTTACGGAAAACGGACTATCTGCTTTAAACATCCATTTTATACCATTCCAGATAACTCCGGGGGAAGCAATAGGTACGCAGTGACTAGGAACAATTAAACCAGCATTACCATATGAGCAATTAGTTATGTCTTTACTATCATCTATTATTGTAACCTGGCAACCTTCCTGTAATAGGTAGTAAGCTGTTGATAATCCTATGGCTCCTGCACCTATGATAATGATTTTTTTTGCCATATTGTTATTAAAGAAAATTTTGAAAGAAGCTTAATATTCCTATCATAATTTAAAAGTATAATTAAATAAAAACAACTTCTTTGCAGATGAATTTTAGTTGGATGGAATAACCATGTATTAAATTTGTAACTATTCAGTAGTAAGAAAAAAGTAATAAAGACAAAAGAAAAGGATAGTATAACAATGCTTTAGTTTAGGGTGTTTGTTATAAAATGGCATCCTAAATTAAAAAAATGGGTATAAATAATAGACAAAGGACTGAAATACCAATATTCAAAAAGTGTTAACGTGTTCAAATATTTATACTTATGTCTTTGTACTTTATACTGAATAGTTACTTAAATTTTAATCTAACAGGGGTTTAATTCCCCGAGGCTTGCCTCGTAATTACTATCTTTAGACTCGATGTCAAAAGATAGTAAAGAAATACATAAGAGTCATAATGTTACTGTTTTGCTATATCATGTAGTTTGTGCAATAAAATATCGTCGTATAGTAATAGACGAAGATGTAGATCTGGTAATTTGTGATGTTTGTAGTGAAATAGAGTTACGATATGATATTTATTTTCTTGAGGTTGGTACAGATTTAGATCATATCCATTTTCTTATCCAGTCAGTGCCAGATTATAGTGTTACGAAGATAGTTCGAACAGTGAAAAGCATATTGGCTCGCGAGGTTTTCCGTCAATGTCCTCAAGTAAAAGAGAAACTATGGGGAGGAGAGTTCTTTGGGAAAGGTTATTATACCAATACAGTAGGTCAACATGGTACAGAGAATATGATAGCAAACTATGTTAAAAAACAAGGGAAACAAGAAGAGTATCGTCAACTGAAAGTTGGCGAAGAACAGCTAAAGCTGTTCTAAGTGAACGATGCCTCTGGGCTTGCCCCGAGGTGGTTCACTAGGTGATCATATTTAAACAGTTTTCATTAAAATGGTACTTTTGTCAATTATATAAAATTGCTTTATGAGAGAAAGGAATAAGAAGTCATATAAGAATCAGTCTGAAAAAAAAGAAAATACAAGTAATAAAAAGGAATCTCAGAAGGAAGAAATTCGGTTAAACAAATTTATTGCTAACGCTGGGGTTTGTAGTAGAAGAGAAGCAGATAAATTAATTGCGGATGGCCTGATAACTGTTAATGGAAAACTGGTTACTACAGTAGGAACCATGGTTAAAAAAACAGATAAGGTAGTTTATGAAGGGAAAGAGTTAATTGCGGAAAAGTTAGTTTATGTGCTTCTAAATAAGCCTAAAAATTGCATGACAACTTTAAGTGATCCACATGCTAAGTTGACTGTTGTTGATTTAGTAAAAAATGCATGTACCGAGAGAATTTACCCTGTGGGGCGTTTAGATAAAATGACTACCGGAGTTTTGCTTTTAACTAATGATGGAGATTTAGCAAAAAAGCTAACTCATCCCAAACATGAGCATCGAAAAATATATCATGCTTTTTTAGATAAACCAATATCTCAAGAAGATCTAGATAAAATTGATACAGGATTTGAATTGGAAGATGGTTTTATTAAGTCAGATAAAATAAGTTTGGTAGAAGGTAACTCTAAGGAAGTTGGGATTGAAATTCACTCCGGAAAAAATAGGATTGTTCGTCGTATTTTTAAGCATTTAGGGTATGAAGTGGTAAGATTGGATAGGGTTTATTTTTCGGGATTAACAAAAAAAGATGTTCCAAGAGGTAAATGGAGATATCTAACAGCTAAAGAAGTAACGTTTTTAAAAGCTGGTATTATGAAGTAAAGGATAACTTAAGAGTAAGTGAGAAGGGAGAAAGAACAATGTAAAGCAACATAAAAACTTTACAAACTTTATTAACTTCCAACTAAATTATTTTACATCTTTACATATAGGTAAAATTATAACAAATCAAATAAATAGCTATGACCTTAATTAAATCCATTTCAGGAATTCGAGGTACTATCGGAGGGAATCCGGGCGAAGGACTTAGTCCTTTGGATATTGTAAAATTTACTTCAGCTTATGCTGCATGGGCAAAAGAAGCTGCAGGTAAAAACAAAATAAAAATAGTGGTTGGACGCGATGCGCGTATTTCAGGTCCAATGGTAGATAAAATTGTTGTTGGAACTTTAATGGGATCTGGGATTGATGTGATTAATCTAGGATTATCAACGACACCAACAACAGAATTGGCAGTGACTATGGAAGGAGCTGATGGTGGTATTATTCTTACAGCTAGTCATAATCCTAAGCAATGGAATGCCTTAAAGCTACTAAACAACAAAGGTGAGTTTTTAAGTGCAGCTGATGGAGAAAAGATTTTAACTATTGCTGAGAAAGAAGAATTTTCGTTTGTTGAGGTAGATGATTTAGGTGTAATTACAGAGAACAATAGTTATCTGCAAAAACATATAGATCACGTTTGTGAACTTGAATTAGTAGATATTGAAGCTATTAAAGCAGCTGGGTTTACAGTTGCTGTAGACTGTGTAAATTCGGTTGGAGGAACTTTTTTACCACCACTTTTAAAAGCGCTGGGTGTTGATGATGTAATTGAGTTGTATTGCGAACCTAATGGTGATTTTCCACATAACCCGGAACCATTACCCGAAAATCTTACAGAAATTTCATCTTTGATTAAAGAAAAAAAGGCGGATGTAGGTTTTGTTGTTGATCCGGATGTTGATCGCTTAGCAATTGTTAACGAAGACGGTACTATGTTTGGAGAGGAATATACATTAGTTGCAGTTTCTGATTATGTATTAAGCAAGCAAAAAGGTAATACGGTTTCTAATTTGTCTTCAACAAGAGCATTAAGAGATGTAACGGAAAGTAATGGAGGTTCTTATTCGGCAGCTGCAGTTGGAGAAGTGAATGTGGTAAATAAAATGAAAGAAACTGATGCAGTTATTGGAGGAGAAGGAAATGGAGGTATTATTTATCCTGCGTCACATTACGGAAGGGATGCTTTAGTAGGAATTGGATTGTTTTTGACTCATTTGGCTAAGTCGGGTAAAAAAAGTTCTGAACTTAGAGCTACATATCCAGAGTATTTTATTTCTAAAAATAAAATTCAGTTAACCCCAGGATTGGATGTAGATAAAATTTTAGCAGATATGAAGGCTAAATATAGTAGTGAAGAAGTTAATGATATTGATGGAGTTAAAATAGACTTTCCTGATAGATGGGTGCACCTGCGTAAATCAAACACAGAACCAATTATTAGAATATATTCTGAAGCACCTACTAATGATGAAGCAGATCAATTAGCAAATAAAATAATTTCTGAAATTAAAGAAATAGCAAATATTTAATAAATTAATCCCATATGTAATTCATAAAAGTTACATATGGGCATTTAAAACATAATCAAAACAACAAAATCATTTCAACTTCGTTTCTTTACTGTTGCATTATTAATCATAAAGGCATTATTTTTGTTAATAAAGCATTCTAATTTTCTTAATTAAATTGAGCTAAAACTACATTTATGGTGAAAAAAAGACTCTCAACTTTGATAAGTATAATTGTTTTACTTATTGTTATCGGAGTTGTGTATAATTTTTTTGCTGATAGTTCATACAATGAAACGTTTATAACAACAGAAGTAAAGAAAGGAGATTTTAAATCATTTGTATATAGTACCGGTCAACTTCAGGCCGAAAACTCAGTATCAATTGACGTTCCAAGTGAACTTTCCGGACGTTGGATTAATATTTACGAAATAAAAATTACGAAGCTAATTGAAGAAGGAACAGTAGTAGATTCTGGAGATTATGTAGCCTCATTGGATCATAGTACAGTTGAAGAAAAACTAACAGAAGCTATAACTCAACTAACCGAAAAGTTAGAAGCGTATGAGGATGCTAAAATAGATACCAATATTAATTTAAGTAACCTTAGAGATAATTTGATTACTGCTCGTATTGATTTTGAGGAGAAAGAATTAATACTTAAGCAGTCAATATATGAATCACCAGCGGTTCAAAGGCAATCTAAACTGGATGTTGAAAAAGCAAAGCGTAAAGTAGACCAAGAGGAAAGAAATTACCACCTAAAAAAACAACAAGACAAGTATAAGGTTGAGAGAGCAGAGAAATCTGTAGAGAGGGTAAAAAAGCAGATTAATGAAATTGAAGGGCTCTTTAATGCAATTGATATAAAAGCACCAGCTCCGGGCATGCTTATTTACGGATTTGATAGAACAGGAAATAAAATAAAAGTTGGGAGTACTGTTAGTCAATGGAGGCCCAAAATTGCTGAATTACCAGATTTATCGCGCATGATATCCAAAACGTTTATTAACGAAGTTGATATTAGCAGAATAAAAAAAGGTCAAAAGGTAAAAGTAGGAGTAGATGCATTTCCTGAGAAAGAATTTGATGGAGAAGTTATTGAGGTAGCTAATATTGGGCAGGTAATTCCAGGAGGAGATTCTAAAGTTTTTGCTGTAGTAATAAAAATTTCCGGATCAGATGCTGATTTAAGACCCGCCATGACAACTTCAAATATAATATCAACGAATATTTTAAAAGATGTAATGTATATTCCGTTAGAAGCAGTATTTAAAAATGACTCGTTATCATATGTATATAAAAAAGATAAGCCTGATGTAAGGCAGATAGTTCAATTAGGTGAAGAAAATGAGAACTATGTGGTGATTAAACAAGGATTAAATATAAAGGATAAAGTATTGTTACATGAACCTGACTTTGATAATGATTTTAAATATATAGGATGGGAAATATATGAATCGACAGTAAAGGAAAACATAAAAAAGGAAACATCTGATAGTAATAACCAAAAACCTATAACATTCAAAGGCGATTAAAATGCGCGATATAAGGCGGATTTATACAAGATACATTCATAATGTTTTAATTGCAATTGAAGCAATTAAGGCTAACACCATAAAGTCGTTACTAACAGGTTTGGGTATAATGTTTGGAGTTGCGGCAGTAATTAGCATGTTAGCTATTGGTAAGGGAGCTCAATTGGAAGTGTTGGAGCAGATTAAATTGGTTGGTGTAAATAACATTATAATTACTCCTATTAGTGGCGAAGAAGTAGATAATAAACCCGGAGCAACGAGTAGTAATAATAGAAAGAGAAAGTCAAGAGGATTAACATTACATGATGCTCATTCTATTTTAAAAACGATACCTTCTGTAGAAAAAATAAGTCCAGTTATTAGTATGAATTATTATGCTGTTAAAGGAGGTAAAAGCTATCCGATTGTTCTGGAGGGAGTTTCTTCTGATTATTTTTCGCTGCTTAATATTTCAATTAATTTAGGAAGAGGATTTAGTAAAGCGCAGGATAATAAAGGATTACCTGTGTGTATAATTGGGTATAATGTTAAAAGTAAGTTTTTTAACCAGGAAAATCCATTAGGTAAATATATAAAAGTAGGAGAAAACTGGCTTCAAGTAATAGGAGTTGCTCAAAAAAGAGATTTAACAACATCAGCATCAGATGAAATGGGAATAAGTTCTTCAGATAATAAAGTGTTTATTCCAACCAAATCCTTTTTAATAAGATATATGGATCGTTCTAGAATTAGTCCGGAAGCGTTTGAGAAGATGAGTATGGGAGCGGGTAGAGGAAGTTCTGATGATGTAAAAATCAAAATTCAGAATCAGTTAGATAAAATTGTAGTTCAAGTGAAGGAAACGGAGGAATTAAGTGTTACTGCAGATATTATTAAAAGAATGCTCTTAAGAAGGCATTCTGATATTTACGATTTTCAAGTAACAGTTCCCGAATTATTGCTTAAGCAACAACAACGAACGAACGATATTTTTAATATAGTGTTAGGAGCAATTGCAGGAATATCCCTATTAGTAGGCGGTATTGGAATTATGAATATAATGTTGGCTTCGGTGTGGGAGCGTATTAGGGAGATAGGCACTCGTCAGGCAATTGGAGCATCACGTAAAGATATAATTGTCCAATTTTTATCAGAATCAACCCTAATAAGTGTGGTAGGTGGATTAATAGGAATTATATTAGGAGTTACTTTGGCTTATATAATAGAAATAACAGCAGAAATTAAAACAATTGTATCTCTTTTATCTGTTCTTATTGCATTTGGAGTTTCGGTAGGGGTAGGAGTAATTTTTGGATATATTCCTGCTAAACGAGCTGCAAATCAAGATCCAGTTGAATCTTTACGACATTAGATATTAACAAACCTAATACTAAAAAAGAACAATCGTTATGTTACGATATATATATATCATAATAATAATTAATGGTACTACGTTGATAGGTAGTGCGCAAAAGGAAGATGTCCATTTAAAGCTTACATTAAATCAGGCAATTGAAATTGCATATAATCAGTCTATATTTAGTTTTAGGCAAAAAAATATGTATTTAGCCAGATATTGGGAATTTAGAAGTTATAAGGCAGAAAGGCTTCCTTTACTAAGATTGGGAGCCACACCAATTAATTATAGAAATAACATAATATCCAGATATGATGGAACGAAAGATACGTTAGTTCATAATCGAAACTTGAATAGTAATGCGGTTTTAAGTATTTCACAGAATTTAATACTTACGGGAGGACAAATATCTGTTAATAGTACTTTTAATAGAATAGATCAATTTAATAGCAATCCGATTTCTTATTCTTCCATTCCAATTTCTATAAAGATGTCTCAACCTTTAAATGGATTTAATAAATTCAAGTGGCAATCTAAAATAGAACCTTTAAAATTTGAACAAGCAAAACGAGAATACCTTCAAAGCTTACAGGATTTATCAGAAAAGACAACAAATGTTTTTTTTAATGTGGTTAAGGCTGAAATTAATTTAGCTATTGCCAAAACTAATCTTTCTAATGCAGATACATTATATAATATTGGCAAAGGGCGTTACGAAATAGGCACTGTAACCCAAGATGAACTATTGGATTTGGAACTCAGTTTGTTAAATGATAATATGAGTTTAAGTCAAGCTAAAATAAATCTTCAACAAGCACGATCAAAAATTAACTCCTTTTTGGGATTGGATGAGAATGTGAAAATTGAGTGTGTTTTACCATCTAAAATACCCACCTTTAAAATTAAGTTGGATGAGGTAATGGAAAAAGCCTATGAGAATAATCCTCAGCTTTTGAATTTTGAACAACAAATGATAACTGCAGATAGAGATATTGCTAAAGCAAAAAGTGAGCATGGAATTAGTGCTGATATTGATGCTAATATTGGTTATAATAAGAGTTCTATAGCTTTTAATGAGGTATATCAAACTCCATTTGGAGATGATCAGGGATTTAGTATTACTCTAAATGTTCCAATAGTAGATTGGGGATTAAAAAGAGGACAGGTTCAAATGGCTCGTTCTAATCGAGAAATAACAGAAGCTAGAGTTCGACAATCGAAAATAGATTTTGAGCAAGATATATTCTTACAAGTAATGGAATTTAATATGCAAGAGCAACAAGTAAAAATTGCTGCAAAGGCCAATACAATTGCTCAGCTTGGATTTGAAGTAACAAAGCAGCGTTTTTTAATTGATAAAGTAGATGTAATAAAATTAAATGCTGCTCGGAATTCATTAGATGCAGCTAAAAGAAATTATATACAAAGTGTACAGACCTTTTGGGTGAACTATTATAATATGCGCAAGCTAACTTTATTTGACTTTGAGAATGGGATTAGTCTTATTGAGGACCTGGATTATTTATTACAAAAATAATACGATGAGTATTTTAAAAAAAATACCTTTTAAAGTTAAATTAGTTAGTACACTTTTGGTAATTGGTACTTTGTTAGGTTTATTTCTATCCATTGAAATTTCAGATAAGCATAAAGTATTTAAAATTAAATCACAGTCATTTGTTGTTGAAGTTGCGGCAGAAGGGGAAATAAGAGCATTGGAATATGAAACCATAAATATTCCAGAGTTAATGAATAAACGTGAACTTCGTATTTGGTATTTAAAAATTACCGATTTAGTTAGTGAAGGAACTAAAATCAAGAAAGGAGATTTTATAGCACAGCTAGATCAATCAGAGGTAGAAAGCAGGTTAAAATCAAGGTATGAAAAAATAGATGAACTAAATAGTTCCCTTGAGACGGCAAAACTTGATAGTACTATTGTTTTAGCAGAGAAAAGAGATAGAATTGCCAATATAAAAAGTAACGTCGAAGAAAATGAAATTAAAGTAGAACAGTCTGTTTATGAGTCGAAAGCAGCGCAGCGAAGAGCGCAGATCAATTATGAGAAGGTTCTTATAAACATGAACACTGCAAAAAGAAATTACGAAAAAGAGTTGCAAAAACAACAGGGCAAGATTAAGAGAATTGAGAAAAGGTTAAAAGAAGAAGAAAAACTAAAAGATTGGTTAGAACAATTAAAGGATGAACTAAATGTCACGTCTCCTTCGGATGGGATTGTAGTATATGGAAGAGCATGGGGAGGACGAAAAATAAAGGTAAATGACGAAGTTGGCAGGTGGAGACCAATTATTGCAACAATCCCAGACTTAGAAACTTTAGTTTCTGAGGCAATAGTTAAGGAAATTGATATTGCAAAAATTAAAATTGGTCAATATGTTAATATTGTTATTGATGCATTTCCAGATGATATTTTTGAAGCGGAGGTAATAAAAATAGCAAATATTGGTCAGCCTATTAGTGGTTTGGGAATGAATGGATTTAAAGTAGTTATTAAAATAAACAATAAAGGTAAAAATATATTACCAGGAATGACTACGTTCAATAAAGTTACAATTGGCAATTATGATGATGCAATAGCTGTTCCCAGGCAATCGGTATTTGGCAATGATTCTATAAAATTTGTATACAAAAAACAAGAAGGAAAATTTAAAAGGAAAGAAGTTAAAATAGCAGAAGAAAATGATACACACATAAGAATTTTGGAGGGATTGGAAATAGGAGATAAAATTCTTTTAACGTTACCTGAAGAGGATAAAAACTAAACTTCTTTTAAACTATAAATCAACTTTTTTATGGTTTTCTTGTTTGCTTAAAGATGTTATTAAACATTGCTTAATTATTGAAGAAAAATATCTTCAATTGAAATCAACTATTTATATTTGTCACTTTTAAAAGACTTTATAACAAAAATCACATTACAAAATATAGCAACTAAAAGCAATACAATTATGAAAGTAACCGTAGTTGGAGCAGGAAATGTTGGAGCCACCTGTGCAGATGTATTGGCATATCGTGAAATTGCCAATGAAATAGTTTTACTTGATATAAAAGATGGTGTAGCAGAAGGTAAAGCCTTGGATATTTGGCAAAAATCACCTATTAATTTATATGATACGCGTACAATTGGCTCTACAAATGATTATGAGAAAACAGCGGGTTCTGATGTTGTTGTGATTACATCTGGTCTACCACGTAAGCCTGGTATGTCGCGTGATGATTTAATTTCTACCAATGCAAATATTGTAAAATCGGTTACAGAAAATGTTGTTAAATATTCTCCGGAAGCTATCATTATAATCGTATCTAATCCGTTGGATGTAATGACTTATCAAGCTCATTTAACATCTCAATTTCCACGTGCTAGGGTTATGGGAATGGCTGGTATTTTAGATACTGCCAGATATAGAGCATTTTTAGCTGAAGAATTAAATGTTTCTCCTAAAGATATTCAGGCCGTTTTAATGGGAGGACATGGAGATACTATGGTTCCACTTCCCAGATATACAACTGTTGGAGGTATTCCTGTAACTGATTTAATTAACGAAGAAAGACTAAATGCTATTATTGAGCGTACTAAATTTGGAGGAGGAGAGCTGGTTAAACTAATGGGGACTTCGGCATGGTATGCTCCGGGATCAGCAGCTGCTCAAATGGTTGAAGCTATTGTTAAAGATCAAAAGAGGGTATTCCCGGTTTGTGTTAAATTAGAGGGGGAATATGGTATTGATGATTGTTATTTAGGAGTACCAGTTATATTAGGTAAAAATGGTATTGAAAAAGTAATAGAGCTGAAATTAAATGAGGATGAAATGGAATTGTTGCAAACCAGTCGTCAACATGTTCTTGAAGTAATGGAAGTGCTAAATTGATAATTATTCAAATATAAACTAAAAAAGACTTCTCTAAAGAGCGGTCTTTTTTAGTTTAATTCAGAAATGAATGAATTAATAATCCAAGATATGTCATTTGAGATTCGTAATGAAGTTCAAATATTAATTATTTCAATAAGTTAAGGTAGAAGCAAAGTTTACTTTGTTTTGCCAAACTAAGCAATTGTAAGTATTAATAAATCAAGTATTTGAACGAGGACTTATAGTCTAAGTTGTGCAGATGAGTATAAATGATTTTTTTTGATTTTAAAGATATTTAGGTCTGTAATTGATGATCTAATGGAATTTCCGGGATTATTTAATCTTTGATGAGAGTTTTTTTATACTATTTCTTATGGCTATGATTAGGTACAAGAAGGCTTTTAATAACCTAAGATAACAATGAATTTCAAAGTAAAAATAAATGAGAAGACACAGTCTACGGCAGTAAATAGGCATTTAAAGGCAATTTTTAACGAAGAAGTTAGAAATAATGAAGGTTTTACAAAGACTTCTGCAAGTGTGAAGTAAGTAATGAATCCCCCAAAGATATTAAGTAGTTATTGGGTTATACAATGCTTTTAAGTCATTTAAAATAAAATTTTTCCTTTTTTTTGCGTTATATTTACTATATCAATAACAACACAACCAAAAAATAAAGTAAATGAAAAGAGTATTTACCGTAACATTCTTTGTATTGTTACTCTTGCAAGTTAATATTGCTTCAGGACAACAAAATTCTAACACAGAGGCTAAAACAGGTTTAGATGGAGGGTCTCTCGAAAGTCAGCTTAATTATGTTATTAGTAAATCTGAAAAATACGAAGCTTACCAAGTGGTTAAGCGAACTTGGTTATATAAAATTAAAAGTAATGTACTAGATTCATTAAAAAGTCTTAAGGAGAATATTATAACGCTTGAAAGTAATGGTCAAGAACAACAAAAAGAGTTTAATATGCTTAAATCTAACTTAAAAGAAACTAATGAAAAGTTAGAAAGAGCAATTGAAGAAAGAGATAGTTTTAGTTTTTTGGGTATTCTTTTAACTAAAAATGTTTATAGTACAATGTTATGGTTGGTTATATTAGGATTAATTGCAGCATTGCTAATAATAATATTTTTATTTAAAAGAAGCAATGCTATTACAATAAAAACAAAGGAAGCATTAAACGATAAACAAGAAGAATTTGATGCACATAGAAAATGGGCTTTAGAGAGAGAGCAATCATTGGCCAGAGAATTAAATAAACTAAAGCAAAAATATAAAGGACTTGATTGATTTAGCTTTATAATCCTTATGTTGTAAGTTAATTTAGAATAAAAATAAACTACTATTTATTTATATTCTTATTAATAAATCGTACTTTAATAGGCATGTCATTGGCCTATAAATTATATTCATTAAGATCTACTTTTATTAAATTTATTTTTGTTTTATGCATGTTAGTTACCGTTTCATGTAATAGATCAAAAATGTATTTAACAAAAGAAGAGCGAAATTGGATTAAAAATAGAAGTAATGATATTTATATATTATGGGGGTATGATGATGCACCATATGGTTATTTTAATGAAGAAGGTAAGTATGTAGGTATTTTACCCGATATGCAGTTAGAAATTGAGAAACAACTCAATATAAAATTTAAGCACAAGTACTTTCAAACATGGGATAGTATAATAAAATATACTCAAACACATAATGATTTTATTGTTGTAGGAATTGCACAAACTCCTAGAAGAGAAAAATATCTGAAATTTACGAGTACGTTAACTAGGCTACCATATATAATCTTAACATATAGCAAATCAGGAATTAACCGATTAGAAGATCTTGAGGAAAAAAAGATAGCGGCGCCTAAAAGCTATGCTGTTGTAGAATATATGGAAAATAAATACCCGGAAATAAAACTAGTAGAATTTGATTTTATTAAAGATGGTATTAGGAAAGTTGTATTAAAGGAATTTGATGCAATGATTCTTAATCAAATGAATGCAGTTTATACTATTGAGGAACAGGGTTTTACTAACCTGAAAATTGTCGATGATTTAAATTTCATAAGTCGACTAACTGTTGGAGTATCAGTAGACAATGAGGAGCTTTTTGCTATTATGGATAAAGTAGTTGAGAATATCCCCGTTTACAGAAAAAAAGAGATATTTAACAAGCACGTACGTCCTAATAATAAGATTTTAACGAGGAGGACTATATTGGTTTGGTCTGTGATTATTTTTATTGGGATATTGGTTTTGGGTTTATCTTGGCTTTGGTTGATTATTTTACGCAAGCAGATAAAGCTAAAAACTAAAGAATTGTTAGCAGCTAAGGAAAGAGCAGAAGAAAGTGATCGTTTAAAGTCAGCTTTTTTAGCTAATATGAGTCACGAAATAAGAACTCCGATGAATGGTATTCTTGGATTTACAGAGTTATTGAAAGATGCAGAAGTTAATGTTACAGATCAAAAAGAGTATGTTAATATTATATATGAGAGTGGAAGAAGGTTGTTAACAACAGTTAATAAAATTATTGAAGTATCTAAAATTGAAACAGGTCAAATAACTCCTTTTATCGAAGAAGTTGATATTAATGAACTGCTAGATTATTTTATTCACTTTTTTGCGCTTGAAGCAAAACAAAAAGGTATAAAAATAGAATGTAATAAATGTATTGAAGGAGAAAAACTAATTATTAAGACAGATAAGGGATTTATTCACTCGGTTATTAGTAATCTAATATTAAATGCCCTTAAATATACATTCAAAGGTAAAGTTGAAATTGGATATATAAGATTAGATAATGCTATAAAATTTTGGGTTAGAGACACCGGAATAGGAATATCAGAAGATCATCAAAAATCTATATTTAATAGATTTGAGAGAATAAAAGATACTAAAAAATACTTAGTTGAAGGTGGTGTTGGGTTAGGATTATCAATTGCTAAATCTTACATAGAAATGCTTAATGGAGAAATTTGGGTTGAATCAAAATTAAATGAAGGATCTACCTTTTACTTTACACATCCAATCAACTTGTAATATATGTGTTCAGTATCGTACGTTTCGTTATTCAAATTCGTTCAAAAAGAAGGTGTAAATTTCCTTAAGGGGTGAGGTTAATGTTTTGTTGTTCATGGTTTTGTGGATTTCGGCACGATTGGTGATTTTATTATTGCATAATCATTAATAGGAGGATGTTATTATGAAATCACATGTAAATCAACACAGCTATCATTTAGGAGCAATTGCACTATTAGTAAGTGTTTCAATTTTATTATTAGTATTTGGAATTTATAAAACCATAGTTTATCAAAATAACACTAAAGTATTTTATAGTGAGAATGTATCGGAGGCAGAAGCTTCTATAAATCCTGTAATTGGAGAAATTTTAAATACTCATTTTTTTGAAGAAGAACAAATTGAACAACCTTTAGAGTTTGAAGCATGGATGACGGATTATTCTAATTGGGGAGTAGAAACTACAAATAATTTTACGGCAACTAATGAGGTTTCAGAATTTTATGAAAACCCATTAGCTGTTGAGGAATGGATGTTAGATTTATCAGGATGGATTAATAACGAGGAAGTTTTTAATAATGACATTAATGTGGATGTGGAACCAGAACTTGGTATAGAACCATGGATGTTAGATGATTCTAGTTGGTTAGAAATGAGTAATACAGAAGTTGAAGAAGAGTTACCATTAGAAAGTTGGATGTGGAATCTTAATAATTGGGGAACACCAGTTATTTCTGCAGAAAAGCTAAATGGATTAACACTAATTGAAGATGAAAGTTCGTTAGCTTTAGAGTCATGGATGATGAATTATAGTACTTGGTTACCAGAAAAATATAACGAAATTAAAATATACGAGTTTAGTAAAACTATACAAGAAGAAGAACTAAAATTAGAAGCATGGATGCTGGATGTTGATTCGCGGTTTATAGATGATAATTATGAATTGTTAAAAAGTTTTATTGCATAATAAACTATTTAATTCAAATGTTTAATTGTCATTTATACAGAAAGTTGAGTGGCGTGAATAAGCTGAAATTCATTTCTAAAAAATTATAAACATCATTTAGAGAAATGATTTCAATAGTAAAATCCTTTTTCTATCTTTACCAGCGTTCTTAGCCTAGATAAGATAACTCATGTGTCACATATTCAAAGGATTAATTGTTTCGTGCGTTTGGACGCTATCATTAAGTTTGATAGTGGCAAATGGTCAATCTAAAAATAATTCAACTTACTTTGTTACTGATAATAATGATATTATCCATAATGCAGATCTGCATGTTCAATTAGATAATGCACAAAAAGGGTTAGAAATTCTATTAAAAGCATTAGATAATTGCAAAGATTCCTCCTTAGTTGCTAAAATAAATTACAAAATTGCTATAATATATTTGCTGGATGATAATTTAGATGAAGCTTATTTACATTTAAGCAATTTTAAAGATTATCAACAACTTATTAATGATTCAACTGGGATTTTTAAAGCTGATATTGCATTGGGAAATTATTATATTCAGAAAAAGGAACTTTCGAAAGCTACAGATATTTTTTCTCAAGCACTAAACTTATTAGTTAATAAACCTTATACAGAAGAAATAGTAGAGGCATTGCTGGGATTAACCGAAGTTTATATTAAAACTCAAAGATATTTAGAAGCCAAAGCTTATGCACAAAAAGCGTTGTCAATTTCTAATTCTTTAAATGAGGAAGAATTAAAGTTAAGATGTTTTCAAATGCTTTCTGAATTATATGAGAATTTAGGAGATTACCAGGCTGCATTATTATATAGAAACAAAAGTGTTCTTTTAAAAGATTCAATATTAAGGAATCAGGCACTATATTTTCTAAATAAAAATGAAGCTAATAACTTATCTTCTGTAGAAGCTTTAAAAAACAGGAAACAACAAAGTGAAACAAATGATACTTTGGTAAAAGAAGATGGAAATAAGATATTATATGTAAGTATTATTTCTTTACTTTTCGGTTTTTTAATTATATTTTTCATTCTATTTCGCTCTAAAGTAATATTAAGTAAGAAACTTAAAATTAAGAATACAGAACTTGAGAAATTAAATGCTACAAAAGATAAATTCTTCTCCATAATAGCTCATGATTTAAAAAGTCCATTTAATAGTTTGTTAGGATTTTCGGAGGTTCTGTCATTACAAGTGGAAAATAAGAGTTATAAGGAGATTATGAGTTATAGTCGTTCTATTCATAACTCAACAAGAAAGCTATATTCATTAGTAGAAACCTTGTTGCAATGGTCTAGAACTCAGCTTGGCACTACCGAATATAAACCCGAAAAATTAGATGTAAAGATACTTGCTAGCAATATAATATCTATTTTAAAAATAAATGCAGAAGAAAAGGATATTGTAATATCTGTAGACGTAGAAAGTGATTTAATAGCATGGGCAGATAGGGATTTATTTAGTGCGGTATTAAGAAATTTAGTAAGTAATGCAATCAAGTTTTCCAGAATTGGCAGTGTTGTATCTGTGGCCGGAAAAGCTATTGGGAGTAATATTCAAATTGCTGTAAGTGATACAGGAGTAGGTATTAGTAAAGAAAATCTTCAAAAAATATTTAGAGTAGATACAAATGTTACAACTGCAGGTACATTAAATGAAAAAGGTACAGGATTAGGATTGGTTCTTTGCAAAGAATTTGTTGAAATAAATAAAGGAATAATTTGTGCAGAAAGTAAATTAGAAAAAGGTAGTACTTTTAAATTTACAGTACCATTAAGTACAAATCATAATTTAAACTAAATAAAAATGACAAAGAAGAAGATGGGGTATGTTGATGCAATTGCTGAAATAGAAGATATCTTATCAAAGATTGAAGATAATGAGTTAGATGTAGATGAATTATCAGATAAAGTAAAAAGAGTTTCAGTACTTTTAAAAATATGTAAGGATAAGCTTTTAAAAACAGAAACAGAAGTTGAGAATATACTTAAAGAAATAGAGGAATAGATATTTTAAGTATAACGTAGAAAATGGTTCAATTTAAATATAAAAGATAACTGATACTAAAAAAACATGAAATCGTTATAGTTAATTGCAACAGCATTCCACTTTTCACAATTAACAATATAGATTTCTACAAACGGAACACTAAATTATATTTTATAAAAATGCTAATGATATAATTATTTGTTTGTCTAGCTAAAGTGTCGAGTATAAGGTACTTTTATTGCTTAACATTAGTGGATTAAAAGATATAGATATCTCAAAATAAAATTAACCTTAACTTAAGTATAGCAAAGATATTAGTGCATTACATTATAATTTATATAGAGCTATTTTATTTAATTCTAAAATATAACATTATAACTTGACGAATGTGCTTTGCCAATTTCAGACAGGATATTTAATGTTTCTTTACCAATATTTTCCTGCTTGGCTAAATAGGATGATAAAGCTATTCCATGAATTCCTGCTTCGTACAAATTATCAAAGTCATTTGGGGTAATACCTCCAATTGCAATAATTGGTATGTCTAAGTTATTTATTTGGCACTGTTTCAGTATTTGGGTATATCCTGATATCCCTAAGACAGGGCTAAGATTACTTTTAGTATTAGTAAGCTTAAATGGCCCCAAACCTATGTAATCAACACCTTGTTTAACAAGAGAATTTATGTCATCAAATGAATTTGCTGTGGCACCAATAATTTTGTGTTCGCCTAAAATACTTCTTGCATCCTTAATGCTCATATCATTTTTACCTAAATGAACACCATCCGCATCTATTTGAGCTGCTAATTCAGGGTTGTCGTTAATAATTAAAGTTGCACCATAACTCTGACATATTGAAAAGCACTCTTGAGCTTGTTGCAAAATGTACTGGTTAGGCATGTCTTTAATTCTAAGTTGTACCCAATCTCCACCACCAGCGCAAAATTCAAGAGCTTGCTGCGAAGCTGACTTCTCAATATTTTGGTAGGTTACAAATTGGAATAGGCTAATGATTTTTTGCATTGCGTTAAATTCTAATAATAATGCGCAAACATAATTAAAACTATCAACTTAAATGTTGTTTATGTAATAATTTAAAGTTTCTATAAATTGATTTACCGCATTTAAGTCTTTGTTTTCCATTGCTTGCCAAAAAGAACCAAGTAGTGCAACGTGTTTAAAACCAATGTTAAAGGCTTGTTTTATATTTTCTTTACAAACACCACCAAGTGCGACTATCTTTAGGTTATTGTTGTTTTTTAAAAAAGTTTCTAATGCTATGAAATCAAATGTATTACCTCCGTAATTTGGTTTGGAAATACTTTTAAAAATTGGACTTAGGAAATAATAGTCAAAATGATAATTCAATAATAATATTTCATTAACACTATGTGTAGAAATACTTTTTGAACATTTTAGATGCCCATATTCATGCAGAGTATGCTTGTTTTTTTGTGTGAAATGAATTCCTTTAATAGAAAAATCGTTTATAAGCTGATGATGACTATGAATTACTACTTTTGAACGCAATTCGAGATCAATTTTTTTAATATAATTGCTCATTTCTTGGTAAGTATAGTCAGGCTTACGTAAATGCAAAGTTACATTTTCAAACTTTAGTAACTCGTTTACTATTAATAGTTCATTAATAGTATCTTCTGGAGGAGTGATGATATAGTAATGCATATAGTTTTAAAAAAAAGAATGCCATAAAATTATATACTTTTACGGCAATTTCTTCTTTTAAACTTATACACTTTTACTTATTTACTTACTTTTAGTACTTCAGTTACCATCTTTTCTAATTCTACTTTGGGTCTAAAACCAAGGGTTGCTTGTGGTTCACCTTTTACTGGTATAAAAACAATAGTAGGCAGACTTCTTATCCCAAAAACAGAAGCTAATTCTTTCTCCTTGTCGGTGTTAACTTTATATACTTGAATTTTACCTTTATATTCTTCTTGTAGTTGATCTAATAATGGTGCAATTTGACGGCAAGGACCACACCAATCAGCATAAAAATCAAGAATTGCAGGAATATCTCCATTATATTTCCACTCTTTATTTGATTCGTAATCAAAAACTTTTTCTTTAAACGACTCTTTGTTTAAATAAACAACACCGCTCTTGCTTGTTTTAGCTTCATTAGATTTTGCTTCTGCTGTATTGCTACACGAAGCATTGGAGAAAATAAATATTGATAATAATGATGAAATAATTATTGCTTTCATAATGGTTGTTTTTAATGATTTTACTTAAACAAAACAAATAGTTTCAGTTAATCTAAGCTTACTTTAAGTACATCTTTAAAAGCTTTTTGTAATGTTTCTTTAGGTAAAGCACCTTGTGCCATTTGTGGTTGTCCTTTACTCGGAACAAATAGCAATGATGGTATACTTTGGATACCAAAAATTCCAGAAAGTTCTCTTTCCGATTCAGTATCTACTTTATAAATATCTATCTTACCATCATATTCCTTTGAAAGATCTTCTAATACTGGAGCAATGGCTTTGCAAGGGCCACACCAATCGGCATAAAAGTCAATTAAACATGGTTTGTCTCCAGAGAACTTCCATTCTTTGTTTGATTCAAAATCAAATACTTTTTGCTTGAATGTTTCTTTAGTTAAATGCTCTAACATGATATTTATTTTTAGTTAATATTCAAATAATAGTTAAATATATAGATAGTATAATATCAATATATGTACCAATTTATGTTTGTGTGTAATTTAGTCTTCACTTTTGCTATTTCCTGACAGGATGACTTTAGGTAATGCAAACCGAACATGAATTTTTATCATTTATAGTTCCATCTAACAAATGGTTATGAATTTTAATTGGATGAAACTACCAAGTAGATTTTATTTAAAAATTTGCACAGATTAACTAGTTAAAATCTATTTGGTAGTTTCATGCTAGAAAAGAGTATAAACATTTACTGATGTAATGATTTAAATAGAAGTTAAACGTTAATAGTTATTACATGTTTAATTAAAATTGATATTTAATTAGGGAGAACTATTTACAGCAATAACATTCATTAAAATATAAAAGATTATTAAGAAATAATAAGAAGGTTTATTTTAAACACATACTTAATGTTTGATGTTAAGGGTAGATAGTTTATAATAAAATATAAATAAGTTGTAATTTTGCCACCCCAAATATTAATAATGATAGACAAGGAAATACAAAAAATCTTAGGAGGGACAGTTTTTAAAGCTATAAGACATATAGCTGATATGGAGAATATTGAAACATATGTAATAGGAGGTTATGTAAGAGATTTGCTTTTAGGAAAACCTTCAAAAGATATTGACATTGTTGTTAGAGGAAGTGGTATTGAGATGGCAGAAAAAGTTGCCGCTAAACTAGGAGGTCTTAAAGTTTCGGTATTTAAAAATTATGGAACTGCCATGTTTAAATATAGGGATGAGGAGGTTGAGTTTGTTGGAGCTCGTAAGGAATCATATCAAAGGAATTCTCGTAAACCTATAGTTGAGGATGGTACTATTAAGGATGACCAGAATAGACGAGATTTTACGATTAATGCATTAGCATTATCCTTGAATAAAGAAACTTTTGGAGAATTAGTAGATCCATTTGATGGGGAAGATGATTTAGCTAATGGCATAATTCGTACTCCGCTTGAGCCAGGTATTACATTTTCTGATGATCCATTAAGAATGTTAAGAGCTGTAAGATTTGCTTCGCGATTTAATTTTAAGATTGAAGAAAAGACTTTTGAAGGCATTAAGAATAATAATGAAAGAATTGAGATTGTATCAGGAGAACGAGTTGCTGATGAGCTCAATAAAATGATAATGTCAGAAAAACCATCCATGGCTTTTAAATTGCTTGAGATAACAGGATTATTAAAATTAATACTTCCTGAATTACAAGCGATGAAAGGTGTTGAAGAGAAAAAGGGGAAAAGACATAAGGATAATTTTTATCATACTTTAGAAGTTTTAGATCGAATTGCTCCTTATACTGATGATGTTTGGTTGAGATGGTCTGCAGTTTTTCATGATATTGCAAAACCTTTAACAAAAAGGTTTGATGACAAACTTGGGTGGACATTTCATGCACATAACCATATAGGTCAAAAAATGGTGCCTAAGATTTTTAAGCGTATGAAATTTCCCATGAACGAAAAAATGAAGTTTGTTCAAAAAATGGTGTTTTTGCATATGAGACCAATTGTTCTTTCAGAAGATATTGTTACAGATTCTGCGGTACGAAGACTACTCTTTGATGCTGGTGATGATATAGATTCATTAATGACTTTATGCGAGGCTGATATTACCTCAAAAAATGAGGATAAGGTGCGTAAGTACATGAAAAACTTTAAGGTAGTAAGAGAAAAGCTTAAGGAGATTGAAGAAAAAGACAGAATTAGGAATTTTCAGCCTCCTATTTCTGGTGAAGATATTATGGAAACATTTGGAATTGGCCCCTGTCGTGAAATTGGTGATATAAAATCGGCAATTAAAGAAGCTATTTTAGATGGGGATATTAATAATGAAAGGAATCAGGCATATCAGTTAATGTTGAAATTAGGTGATCAAATGGGATTAACCAAGAAAGCAGATGATTAATCAAAGTGAAACCAAAAGTAATATATTATTTTCATCAGTAAAGTATTTGTTAGATAATGAAGGCCCGATTATAATTGCTTACCAATTGAAATCACCGGAAAATATGGGGCATATTATAAGACTGGCAAGTAATTTTGGATGCAAAAAAGTGTTGTTTGTTGGCAATAAAGAAAATGTGCGAGAGTCTAAAATAAAAAAAGTTGCAGGTGCCGCAGCTGGGCAAGTTGATTGGATTTTTTGCGAAGAGGAGAATTGGAAAATGCATCTTCCGGAAGATTATGCAATTGCAGCATTAGAAACAACAGAAGATTCGGTTAATGTATCAAAGGTTAAATTGCCTGAAAAGTTAGCTGTTGTTTTAGGCAACGAAATTAGTGGTTTGTCAAATAGTGTGTTACAGCAATGTTCTCGATTTTATCATATTCCTATGATTGGAGCTGTGAAATCAATGAATGTTTCGCATGCTTGTTCTGTGGCTCTTTATGAATGGGTTAGGCAATATCATATAGAAAGTAAATAATTGCAGTCATCAGTTTAGTTTAATAGTTAACCAAATTGGAAGATGATCACTGAAACCATTATTGTAATTATATCCAATATATGTTCTAAATGGCTTTAAACCAGTGTTGGTTTTATCCTCTTCTAATAAAAATGGAAAATCCAGAATTTTCATATTTTGAGAGCAATTAATATAATTAACCTCACTTAGCAAATTATCCGAAACTAGGAATTGATCAAAAATACTCCATTCAAATTGATGTTTTAACGTTCCTTGAACTTTGTTGAAACCAGATGGATTAATGGAAATATTCTTTAAATGATCATCCTCGAGTAATAATTGCATACTTCTGTCTCCGGGATTATCATTAAAATCACCCATGGCTATAATATTAGCATTAGGATCATTTAGTTTAATATGATTGATAGTATCGTTTAAAATTTGTGCAGCTTTATATCTTAATGATTTAGTTTCTTGAAGTCCTCCATATCTGGATGGAAAATGAGCAATGAAAACATGTAAAGGGATAGTGTCTTTTAAATACCCAAAACTATAAAGAATATCTCGGGTTGGTCTTGATCCTTCACCAAAATCAACAGTAATTGGTATTGATTCAAGTGGTGTAAATAAATCATTTCTATATAACATGGCAACATCAATGCCTCTTGAATCAGGAGATTCGTGATGTATAATGTGATAATGAAGGTTGTTAAGGCCAGTTTCCCATATTAAATCATCTAAAACATGTTTGTTTTCAATCTCACATAAGCCTATTATAGCAGGAGGATTCCAACCACCAGATTCGTATATTACTCTTGATATATTTTTTAATTTTTGCCAATACTTCCTATAAGTCCAGTGCTTTTCACCCTCAGGAGTAAACTCATCATCAAGTTTGAGACTGTCGTTATTTATGTCGAATAGGTTTTCAACATTATAAAACATTACACCAAACTCTTTGTTGTTTTGAGAATTTAAGTATTGTTTGTTTGCAAAGGTTAGTAAGAGTAGGAACCAAATTATTTTATTCCTTTTCAACTCTTTCATAAGCTCCCAGGTCAGGTCCATCATCTTCTAGTCGGTTATTGTTTAATATATCATCAGGAAATAGATTGGCAACATCAAGATTTCCAATGTCTTTACAAAATGATAAAGTATCTAGTTGATAGTTATATTCATAAGGATCTATAAAGTTGGGATTTTCATTTGCATAAACACGGACATACTTGTTTTTATCATCAATCGATAAATCGCCGGATTTAATAACGCAATCTTCAAATTTATAATTAACTCCTTTATTGGCAAATTTGTCAGACTCCTTGAAATCAAAACCAATTTCGGTATAGTTCTTTCCGTAAATTATGGAATTGTAAAAATTAGCTTCAATCATTGGATTTATTACCTCTGTATCATCTTCGTCAATAAAATAATTATTTAAAAATAAAGCTGGCGTATTTCTATGATTAACCCAGTCTATGCTGTAATTTGCTACAGTACAATGATAGAAATTATAAGTGCCACCAAGCGTAAGTGCTATTGAGTGATATCCGCAATTACCAACAACAGTATTAGAAACTTCAAGTTTCGAATTTTGAGTTAAAATCCCAAATTGAGAAATATGATTTATAATAGTATTGTTAATTTTGAGAGGAGACTCCTCTTTAAGACCAACTGAGTCAACAAAAATACCCATTGTGCCATGCTTGATTATAGCATTGTTTAAGATATTGTCTTGGCTGCTAGGCATATAGTGAATATGTCCCCACTGTCCGGGTTTATTCTCATAAAATTCTTCTAACCTATCACTTACAAACTTAACAGGTTCGTCTGAAGTTCCATTTACTTGCATACTTCCAAAAACAACTAGCATTGCTTCATTATGAAAATGAAGTCGAGCTCCAGGTTCAATAGTTAAGGTTTCTGCACTGTCTACAACCAAAAAATCATATATTAAGTAAGGTTTTTTAGCTGTAAAGGTGGTGGTTTTAATGTTGGCTTTTTGTAATAAAACAACATCCTGACCATATGCTACCAAATTAACTTTTTGACTTTTATCCCCAGAATAAAACACGATAGAGTCATTAACAACAAAAGGAGTATTAGAGTTTCCGGGCTCTATTGCAATGTCTACAAATATGTAGAGACTATCTTTAGCATTAATTTTAAGATTATTAACTTCGTTTTCAGCATGTCCATTGATGTTAATTCTAAATTGACTTTCTTCGCCTCCTGCAAGTTTAACTGAGTTAATTATTAAATCTTCATCGTAGGGATTATAAACCTTAAAATTTTTTGTTACAGATGATCCAATCGAAGTAAATATTGTATCAAACATCAAAGTATCAACCGAAAAATTTAATCCTTCAGAACCGCTTAAGTAAACAAATTCTCTTTCGCAAGAGAAAAAGCTTAATGGTAAAAGCAACAGTAAAAGGTATTTTTTAAGTTTGATCATACTCTTGTTGTTGATGTTATTGTATTGATTATGAGCGGTTTCGTGTTTTTGTTGATACGTATGTTTCAATTCGGAAAATAATCAATTAATTGTTCAAATCCTAATAAACCCTCTTTGTTTTTTTTATAAATAAAAACAAATATTAACAATAATTCACACTTTGATATTTAGAACTTATTAGTATTTAACGTTTTTGAATTCTAATTATTTCAGAAAAATATAGTCAATATTTATTTTTATATATTGCGCAAATATAATATTTGATGCTTTATTAACAACTTAATTCTTTATAACTAAATTCCTTTTAACAATATTAATGTAATTAATCTAAGAAATTAACAATATGCAATCATTACAATCTAAACCATATACATTCGACAGGGTAGTTCGAATGATTTTATCAATAGCCTTTTTATTGGGTTTGTATTTTTTATTAAAAAGACTAAGCGGTGCATTGGTACCTTTCTTAATAGCTGTACTTATGGCATATTTAATTAATCCGTTGGTAGATTTTTTTCAATATAAATGTAGGTTTAAATATAGAGGTTTAGCTGTTTTTACGAGTCTTGTAATAGTGTTTGGAGGGTTATATTTTTTAGCAATATGGTTGGTGCCTCAGTTTTTTTCTGAAATGTCAAAAATGATACAATTGATTCGGAAATATCTAGAACATGCCTCGGTTTCTAGTATTTTACCTAAAGAAGTTATAGATTATATCAACGAATATATTAATAATACTGATTTTACGGAGATGCTTAATCCGCAGAGTGTTGCAGATTCTCTTAAAGGAGTTTTTGGACAAGTTTGGGATATTTTTTCAGGATCAATAAATTTTTTATTTGGAGTAATAAGTCTATTAATTATCCTTGTATATCTTGTTTTTTTATTAATTGATTTTAAGCAAGTGTCTGAAGGCTGGCCTGGATTAGTCCCTCCCAAATACAGGCAGGCAGTACAAGAAATTTTTAGTGATTTAACAGAAGGAATGCAAATCTATTTTAGGGCTCAAGGGTTAATTGCTTGTATTGTTGGTGTACTTTTAGCAATAGGTTTTAAAGTTATTGGATTACCAATGGCTATCATTATTGGATTATTTATTGGTGCCTTAAATATAGTGCCTTACTTACAAGTTGTTGGATTTATTCCAGTAGTATTGCTTTCGCTGCTAAGAGCAATGGAGACAAATCAAAGTTTTTGGCATGTGTTATTACTGGCAGGTATAGTAATGGCAGTGGTACAGTTAATTCAAGAAACAATTTTGGTTCCTAAAATAATGGGTCGTGTTTATGGATTACATCCTGCGATAATTCTTTTATCACTCTCAATTTGGGGAAGCTTGTTAGGATTATTAGGTATGCTTGTTGCTTTGCCTATGACAACGTTACTTTTTTCGTATTACAAAAGATTTGTATTGAAAAAAAACAATAATGAAGAGCCTGTAATGGTTTCACATACAGAAGAAACTTAATTACATTGGGCATTCTATCTCTATTTTATATTGTTGTTCTATTTATTAATTTTTTTAGCTAAATTTATAAGTTAGTATGTCGTAAAGCTTACTTTATGAATTTAGCTTTCTGACAGTTTTAACTAACCGTTAATCAAAAGATTAAAATTCAAAAGAAAATTGTATTTAATTTTGGTTTCAACCAAGTTGGGATCGAAAATTCAATTTTTATGGTTTGGAAAAAAATAATTAGCGCAACAGTATTGTTATTTACTTGTGGAATACTAATATCACAAGTATATACAGGAGACGAGTCTAATAATATATTAGAAGGTTCGCAGAAGGTTAGGGTTGATGGTGAGAGTGGAAATGTTGAGTATTTTGAATTTTCTACAAGTTCATTAAAGGCTGGATTTACAGTTAATGGAGAAATCATAAAGTATAAATTAGGATTACCTAAGCATTATTCTTTAAAGCAAAGTTCTGATGAGATAATTTCTGGAGAAAGGCATTCGGAATATCAATTATATCTTAATAATATTCTTGTTGAGGGTATGGGATATGCTGTTCATTATAAAAATGGTATGCCCAAAAATGCTAATGGTAAGATAATAAGAGCTGATGAGGAAGAGAGTGTGCCAAAACTAACAGAAAAAGAGGCTGTTGAAAAGGCTGTGTCTTCCGTTAATTCTAAGGAGTTTATTTGGGATAAAAATATAGAATTATATCCCAAAGCATTACTAATATATGTTCCTCAAGATACAATAGTAAAATTATGCTATAAAGTTGATGTATATTCTTTAAAACCTCTGATAAGAGAGTATATTTATGTTGATGCTATAAATGGAGAAGTATTAAAACGAGTATCACGAATACATTATGCAGATCAACAAGCTACAGCAGTTACTTTTTATAATGGAACAGTTCAGATAACAACTAATGATGATTCAGGCCTTTATACACTAAATGAATCATCAAGAGGAAATGGGATTCATACATATGACTTGAACAATGGGCAAATATATGAAAATGCGTCTGAGTTTACTGATGATGATAACTATTGGGATACAGAAAAAGATAAAGTAGCTTATGATGTACATTATGGTACAGAGAAGACTTATGATTATTATTTAAATAAGTTTGGACGAAATTCAATTGATGGTAATGGATTGGCATTAAAATCTTATGTGCACTTTGGAGTAAGGTATGCGAATGCATTTTGGGATGGAGAAAGAATGACTTATGGAGATGGAAATGGAACGACTCAGAACGCTTTAACTTCGTTAGATATTGTTGCACATGAAATTACTCATGGTTTAACGGAGTATACTGCAAACCTTGAATATTTAAATGAGTCAGGAGCTTTAAATGAATCATTTTCAGATATTTTTGGTGTAGCAGTTGATTTCTATACTAATTCAACATCTGCGAATTATTTATTAGGGGAGCAAATTTTTAATGATGATAAGTCTTCTATAAGAAATATGGCAGATCCTAATAGTGGTCAGACGCCAGATACTTATATGGGTAATTATTGGGTAACAGGAACCCATGACTTTGGTGGGGTCCATACTAATTCATCAGTACAAAACTATTGGTTTTATTTATTATGCGAAGGTGGTAGTGGAAGAAATGATAATGGGGATGACTATATAGTGGAGCCTATTGGGTTAGAAGCCGCAGAAGCAATCGCATATAGAAACCTTACAGTGTATTTAACACGTTACTGTGACTATGAAGATGCACGTTTCTATTCAATACAATCAGCAATAGATTTATATGGTAGTTGTTCTAATGAAGTTATACAGGTTACAAATGCATGGCACGCTGTAGGTGTTGGAGAAGCATTTAAAAATGTTGTTACTGCTGCATTTGTAGCTGATCAAACATTCTTTTGTAAAACACCAGCTAATGTTTCAATAGATTATATTGGATTAAATGCAGATCTTTTTAAATGGTATTTAGATGGGGAATTAATTAGCAATAGTGAAGAGCCAATTATTGAAATAAATAATGCCGGGGAACATGATATTAAATTAATAGTAGAAGGTTCAACAGGATGTATAACTTCTGATACTGCTATAATTAATAATTACATTGTTGTTGAAGAAGATGGAGAGCCTGAATCTCCAAAATATACCCCAATTACTACATATGGAGGAGAAGGAGGAGTATTTAGTGTACTGTTTAATCAGATCAATTGTACATCAGATGGAGCAAATGATGGTTATATGGATTATAGTTGCCAACATCGAACAAATATTACCGAAGGTAAAGCATATCCAATTACTATAGAAACAGGAAATACTAATGAAGAAGTTGTAGGTGTTTGGTTAGATATTAATAATGATGGAGATTTTTCAAGTGAAGAAAAATTATTTTCATCCCAAAATGTAAACTTGCATACTGGTATTGTGAACATACCCAAAGGTTTGCATTATGATATACCTCTTAGATTAAGAGTTGGGGCAGATAGATACGATTATGTATCAAATTTAAATGCTCGTTCTAATGCTTATTATGGGCAGTATGAGGACTATTCAGTTATAATAAAACGAAATACCGATGCACCTATCGCAGAATTTGAAGTTGCTGATACAGTTATAGGTGTAGGTGGAACAGTTACTTTCTACGATAAAAGCTTAAACTTACCAACAAATCGTAATTGGCAATTTCAAGGTGCTGAACCTGATAATTCGAATGAGACCAACCCAATTGTTACATTTAATTCAGAAGGTGAATTTGAAGTAACATTAACGGTCAGTAACGATTATGGTTCCAGTGTTGCCTCAAAAACAATTAAAGTTGTTAGTGATTTTGTAATGGGACAACAATCAAAAGCACTTTCAAGTACTGGATTTGTTTTTGATTCAGGAGGAAAAGATGGCACGTATAATATTAATGAAAAAAGTGAATTTTTAATTACACCAGATTGCGCTAAGGAGGTTGTGCTTACTATAGAGGCATTTAGTACTGAGGAGTGTTGCGATAAACTGGTAGTCTATAACGGAGATAGCGAATCATCTCCTATAATAACAACTTTAAAAGGTAATCCGACTTTGCCTATTGAGTTAAGTGCAAGTTCAGGGCAAATGTTATTGGTATTTGAATCAGATGGATCTGTTTCGGAGAGTGGCTTCGAAGGTAAATGGACAACAATAGGATATGGAGAAGGTCAAAATGTAGTTGCAGATTTTAGTGTATTGGAAGAATATTTACCTGTGAACTTTGATATACAATTTAATGATAATTCCAGTTATGAACCTTTAAAGTGGTACTGGGAATTTGGAGACGGTTATGTTTCAAAAGAGCAAAATCCAGTGCATAAATATATTCTACCAGGTAATTATAATGCAAAGCTAGCAGTAGATAATTGCTTCTCAAAAGATACTGTTTTAAAAGAAATTATTATTGATGAAAAACCAAACTTAGTTATATCTGATGATACTATTAGAATAAATATTGTTAGTGGAGAAAAGATAGATAGTTTTATTCCTCTAGGTAATTTAAATGGAGGTTTGTTGGCTTATGAAGCTTTTCTTTTTGATATATATCCAAAGAAGAGAACTTTACAAGTAGCTAGTGTTACCAATGCTGAATTAGAAGAAGCATTAGGAAAATTTAAAGTAGGTTTAGGTAAGAATGTATTTTATTATCAGGATTTAAAAAGAGTATTAATGAGTTATGGTGTTGAATGCGTTTATGTAAATGAAGCGAATATAACATCTGCAATTGATACTCTTGATGCGCTAATTTTAGATGACTCTGGTACTTTTATAAAAAATTATTCAGATCAAATAAGGGAATGGGTTAAAGGTGGTGGATTTTTAATATTGCAAGGTGATGGAATAATCGATTCTTATAATTTGATTTTAGATAAAACTGGTATAAGTTTTTATTCAGTAAAAAAGAATTCTAAAGATGGCGTTTTAATTGATCACTCAATAACACAACATATTGATAAGTATGAAATAGCCAAAAATGCTGATTGTAGGTTAAATATTCAGAGGCCAGCTATTAATTTGATTAATGATATAGATGGAGATTGTTATGCGGGAATAGTTCATTTAGGATTGGGTAACATAATGGCTGTTGGCAATGAAGCTTTTCAATATATGAACAGCTTAGGTCATCAAGATTTGTTATTGAGGTCAATAGAATTAACTATACCAAAAATAAAAGCTCGTGCGTTAAAAATTTCAGAAGGTTATCAATTTGTTGAGGATAATAGTAATGATAGTATTATTTATGAGATTGATAGCAGGGGCTTACTAGATGGTGAATATATTGGCGATATAAAGGTAAATAGTAATGATTCAGATAATCAACTTGTTGATATACCATTTTTATTAAGTGTAACTGGTATTGAAAATATTTCTGTAAGTGAGAATACAGTTGACTTTTTAGATGTATTTGTTAATCAGGTGGACTCTACATCATTAATTATTAGAAATACAGGTACGAAGCAATTAGAATTAACACAGGTGGAAATTTCATCAGATGATTTAGGAATGGATTTCGTACCTCAGGTATTGATGCCAGGGCAATCTTTAACTATTTCAATTAAGTTCACTCCAAAACTAAGTAAAATTTATACAGAAAGTATTAAGATACATTCTTCTGATCCTGATACGCCAGTTTATATTGTTTCAATATTAGGAAATGTATTAAATCCACCAGTGGTTCAAACTACCACTGAAGTAATAGAAAATATTGACTCATATATGACTTCTGTTAGAGATCTGATTATTTCAAATCAAACAGGAGGTAGTGCCTTATCTATAGATTCTATCTTTATAAAAGATGTAAATGTAAATCAAACAATAGATTCAGATACTTTAGCGTACGATCTTTCTGGAATAGCTGTTGAAACAATTAATAAATACATGTATTATTTTAACCAATTGATGATTGGTTATGGAGCTCAAAGTAATTCTGCTGTTTTAGATACAACCAGTATGAAGGATGTTATCGTTTTAGATTATAATATTAACGATAATTTAAATGAGAATCAGATTGATTTTATTGATAATTGGATAAAAGCAGGTGGAGCATTATATATAAACATCAACGATATTCAAGAAAATACCTTAGGAACAAAGCTACTTGAAAAAATAGGAGTGAAAAGTAGTTATACTGATAGAAACGAAACTGATTTAGGGGTAGGAGAACATTTGATAATGAATAGAATTGATATTAATAATCTCTTAGCTTCTGGGGGTGTGGATTTTGAATATGATTATGGTACTCCTTTAGTTAAAGATATTTACGGAAGAGTATATGCTCTTGCTTTAGAATATGGTTATGGTAGAGTGGTGATTACAACATTTGATGTGTTAAATCAATCAAAAAATAGTCATAAAAAGCTTTTTGCAGTTAATTGTATGAGATGGCTAGCAAATAAAAACAGTTGGTTATGGGTAAGTGATTATCCTACTGAAGAAATATTAGTAGGTTCTTCAGATACTTTAAAGCTTACATTTGATGCGGCAAATCGTATTGCAGGTTCTTACTATGCTAATATTGAAATATCTACAAACGATCCTATAACTCCTAAGTCTGTTGTGCCAATTACTATGAATATTAATGGTATACCTTCAGTATCTTTTGATATAGATACATTAAGATTTAATGAACAATATATTAATCAAACTACTGTTGATAGTTTTATGATTTACAATTCAGGGACTGATATGTTAGAGGTTTCTGGTGTGACTTGTACAGGTGATAACTATATGTTCGATAATTCTCTATTTAGTTTACAGCCAAGAAAATCTAAATGGATTCAAGTAACATTTAATCCATTGCAAGCATTTAATGGATATGATTATATAATATTTGAAAGTAATTCAATTTCTACAAAAGATACATTGCCAATTTTAGGCTCTTCTATAGAGCCACCAGTAATGTCTATTAGCGCTTCAGAATTAAATTTGAAATTAAGATCGAATGAAATAGATACTGTTAATTTTGAGATTGTTAATTCAGGAGGGTCGATGCTTAATTATTCTGCTAATATAACCTATAATCCATTGATAAACTTAACAGAAGACGAAAATGGTTGGATTTATACGGAAAGTGAAATTGGAACATTACCAGTGGAAAGTTCAGATGTATTAAAATTTGCTGTAAATGCAAGTGAATTACAAGAGGGAAATTATTCTGCACAAATAATATTTAATAGTAACGATCCTATTAATAGTGAGTTTGTGGCTAATGTGAAATTAGAGATTGACAATAACATGGCACCAGTTGTTTTAAATGCAATTGAGGATGCAGACATCAGCATAAGTGACGATTTTTACCCTATTGATTTATCACAATATTTTGAAGATCCAGATGGAGAGGCATTATCATTTAGCTCATCAGTTAGTAATTCAGAAATAGTAAGTTGTACTTTTGAGAATAATTATTTAGTTATAGCTCCACTATCAGAAGGAAATACCAATATAAAAGTTGAAGCCATCGATAGTAAAGGTTTATTTGTTGATAGTGAATTTAAGGTAAATGTTAAAGGTATTGCAACAACTTTATTTTCAGGATCAAATATAAATTCCTTGCAAGTTTATCCAAATCCAGTAAAATCAATTCTTTATATATATACTGGTTTAGAAGAGAATATTGAAAATGTTCAATTGTTTGATTCAGAGGGAAGAATGATACGGTTTAAATATAATTTTAATCAAAATATAATTCAAATAAATCTTTCTGATTTGGAACAAGGGATGTATGTATTAAAAATCTTATCGGATAAGAAAGAGACTATCAAAAAGGTAGTTAAGAAATAGTATTATATAACTTCTTAACCAACCTTTTTTTATTTTCGATAAGGTTAGACTTTCTAGAAATAAATATTTATTAATATGATTATATTCTTAGTATAAGTAATTACTATATATATGAGTGTCAATAATTGTGGCAGATATATGGATATTGAAACTTAGACAAAGAATATAATTACTTGTAAAAACTGTCAAATAGAATTTTGGAAATTATTGTCCTAACTGTGGACAATCTACTAAGGATTATGATAAGCTATTTGGGCTTATTGTATATTATCTAATGTGTAATATTTTTGCCTTTGATACGCGTTTATGGCGAACTATTATAGCGGTTATATTTCAACCTCGCAAAATGACTAAAGAATTTAAAATTGGCCACAGGGTGAGATATATGCCTCCTTTCAGATTATATGTTTTTGTAAGTTTTATATTTTTTTTAAATGTTAAACTATACTACGCAAAATAGTCTTGAGAAGAGTAGTGAAAGTATTCATATAAACTTAGATGGATCAGAAAGTGATAGCCTAAAACTAGAAAGAGAGAGCTCAATTAATAGAGATTCGATTGAGAATTTGGTATTAGAAGAGCTTAATACGAATGATATTGATAAAGATTTAATAGATTATAGTAGTAAATATGAGGATGAAATTTCAAATAAGGTAAAAGATATACAGGAACATCCAAATTACTATACAAGTTTACACGAAATTTAATTGAGAATAATAACTTAATGTATTCTTAATATGTTAAAAGCAACAATAATTTAGTTAATTAAGTATCGATTATTATTGTTAAATAAATTATGACTTAATTAATTATGAAAACTTGTAAACTATTTTTATTAACTATTTTAGTCTACTGCTTGAACAATGGATTACTATTATGCCAATCTATTAGTACATCTGATTTTACTAAATTTGACAAAGATGTTATAATAACTGATGATGCAGATGCAAATACCGGTATTTTAATAGGAACAAATAATGAAGTTGTTAATCATGATAAAATTCCTTTGTTTAGTGTACGCCCTAAAGGGTCAGTAGCATCTTGTTTAGGAGCTCCAAATAATCCTTGGTGGCACTCTTATACCAAATATATATATCGTCATCAGTCAAGTGAATCTCTCTTGCTTACTGATCCTATTAGCAGTCCTATTGAGAAGTTATCTAAACTCACAGGTTATTATGGTTTTCAAGCAACGTCTTCACCAGGGTATGAATTCTTTGTAATTGGGAATTATGGAATTAAGTTCGAAGGTATAGAGGAGGAATTTCCTGCATTGATGGAAATTAACAATAGAGATAGTGATGGTAATGTTAATTCAGCTTATATTAATTACGATGGATTTATTCCTGTTTTGATTGAAGCGATAAAAGAACAACAAAAAATTAATGTAGAATTACAAAATCAAATAATCGAATTGCAAAATGAGTTGGGTATAACAAAAGTTGCAACATCTTTAGAGCAGGATAATGCTATTGATGATAATAAGTTATATCAAAGTTATCCGAACCCATGCAAAAAACATTGTGAAATTGAGTTTGATATTAAAGAACACTCAAATAACGCAAAAATAAAGTTATTTACTTCAACTGGAATTATAGTAAAGGAGTATGATATTAGCAGCTTCAATAACAAGGTAGAAGTTTCGGTTTCTCATTTAAAAGCTGGAGTATATTTTTATTCCTTATATATAAATGGGATAAAGTGTGATACTAAAAAAATGATTGTACAAGATTAGAATTTTCAATTCAAAAAAAAAGCCCCAATATTGGGGCTTCAATCATCCTATGTAGTGGGTGATTATTTCACCTCTTCAAAATCTACATCAGTAACTTCATCATCACCGGCTTTTTTCTCTTGATCAGCTTGAGCTTGACCAGCATCAGGTCCGGGTTGAGAACCTCCAGGTTGCTCACCTTGTGCTTGCTGACTAGCATTGTACATTTCTTGAGATGCTGCTTGAAAAACAGTATTTAGTTCCGTAGTTGCAGCGTCAATACCCTCTAGATCTTCTGCTTTATGCGCAGTTTTTAATTTCTCAAGAGCAGCTTCAATAGGTGCTTTTTTGTCAGCAGGTAATTTATCACCAAACTCTTTTAATTGTTTTTCAGTTTGGAAGATAAGGCTGTCTGCACCATTCATTTTGTCAATTTTCTCCTTAGCTTGTTTATCAGCATCGGCATTAGCAGCAGCTTCATCTTTCATACGTTTGATCTCGTCTTCGCTTAAGCCAGAAGAAGCTTCGATACGAATACTTTGCTCTTTACCTGTTGATTTATCTTTTGCAGTTACGTGAAGAATACCATTGGCATCAATATCAAAAGCTACTTCAATTTGAGGTATACCACGTTGTGCAGGTGGAATTCCATCTAAATGGAAACGACCAATAGTTTTATTTTGGTTAGCCATTGGACGCTCACCTTGTAGAACATGAATTTCTACCGAAGGCTGATTGTCAGCAGCAGTAGTAAATGTTTCTGATTTTTTAGTTGGAATAGTTGTATTGGCTTCAATTAATTTAGTCATTACACCACCCATTGTTTCAATACCTAATGAAAGTGGAGTAACATCAAGAAGTAATACATCTTTTACCTCCCCTGTAAGTACACCTCCCTGGATAGCAGCACCAACAGCAACTACCTCATCAGGATTAACACCTTTTGAAGCATCTTTACCAAAGAAATTCTTAACTATTTCTTGAATTGCAGGTATACGAGTAGAACCACCTACTAAAATAACTTCGTCAATATCAGAAGGAGACAATCCAGCATCAGATAATGCTACTTTACATGGCTCCAAAGTAGCTTGAATTAATCTGTCAGCTAATTGCTCGAATTGTGCACGTGTTAATGTTTTTACCAAGTGTTTTGGAATACCATCAACAGGCATAATATATGGGAGGTTAATTTCCGTAGAATTACTACTTGAAAGCTCAATTTTAGCTTTTTCAGCAGCATCTTTCAAGCGTTGGTGAGCCATAGGATCTTTACGTAAATCGATATTCTCTTCTTTTAAGAATTCATCGGCTAACCAGTTGATAATTACGTCGTCAAAGTCGTCTCCACCAAGGTGAGTATCACCATTAGTAGATTTCACTTCAAATACTCCATCACCTAATTCAAGAACAGAAATATCAAAAGTACCTCCACCAAGGTCGAATACTGCAATCTTCATGTCTTTGTCCATCTTGTCAAGACCATATGCTAATGATGCTGCAGTAGGTTCGTTAATGATACGTTTAACAGCTAAACCAGCGATTTCACCCGCTTCTTTTGTGGCTTGGCGCTGTGCATCATTAAAGTAAGCAGGAACTGTGATAACAGCTTCAGATACTTCTTGCCCTAAATAGTCTTCAGCAGTTTTCTTCATTTTTTGAAGAATCATAGCTGATATCTCTTGTGGAGAATATTTTCTATCATCTATCTCAACACGTGGAGTATTGTTATCGCCTTTTATTACGTTATATGGTACACGAGAAATTTCGTTTGGAATTTCATCAAAGTTATCTCCAATAAAACGTTTAATAGAGTAAATAGTTTTACCAGGATTAGTGATTGCCTGGCGCTTTGCAGGATCACCTACTTTTCTTTCACCTCCATCAACAAACGCAACAATTGAAGGTGTTGTTCTTTTTCCCTCGCTATTTGGAATTACAACCGGCTCACTTCCTTCCATTACAGAAACACAAGAGTTAGTTGTTCCTAAGTCGATTCCAATTATTTTTCCCATTTTCAATTAAATTTATTGTATGTTTTTAAATTATTCAAATTATTTCGACCTGCTTATTTCAAATGCTATGCCACGGGTAAAATGTGACATCTTGGTGAAAAATTGACACAATGAGATTTAAATTCATATTGTTGATGTCATGGTTTTATGACAAAACGGCACTAGGTTGTTTTAATTTTAAAAAAGAGATGGGATTTAATTTACATAGTTGAATCGATGTTTATTAACATGTCATTAACTCGAACTACTAATTCAAAAACTTATTTTTGACACAAATGATTATGAAAAGATTAAACAAAGGTTGGTAATTTTTATATAATTGAAACAATACTGAGGTATTTGATAAGCAACTTATAACTTTATGAAGATTAAAAAAGAAAAATTAGATAACTTTTATATTTATACACTCTCATTTTTATTAATGCTTTCGATAGCATTAAAAAGTGGTAGCAAGTTGTTTTTTAGCGATAAGTTTGAAGAGCCAGAGTTAAATATTAATGATATTCAACAACTATTCCCTAATGGAACATCTTATCAAACAAAGAGTGATGGTAGTATAAATGTATTAAATAATAAGAATAATTTTGAAGGAATTATTCTTCCTAGTTATAAATTTAGTCGAATATCTGGTTATGGTGGATATGTTCCTGTTTTATGGGGTGTTGATTCTTTGCTGAAGATTCAAGGTGCTTACCTTTTACCTAATGACGAAACTCCTGAATTTCTAGATCATTTGAAGGAAATAAAATTTTATGAAAAATTTAAAGGAGCTAGTTTAAAGGATATTTCGAAACTAGACGTTGATGTAGTTTCAGGAGCAACAGAAACAAGTAATGCTGTAATTAAAGATTTAAACAAAATAGCATCCGATTATGCTTATGGTCAAGTGGCAAGTTCTCAGGTATCAATTAAACAAATAATTCATATTTCGCTTTTTTTAATGTTGCTGGTATTTTCCTTAGCTGCAACTTATTTTAAAGTACTTAAGAAATACAGAATAATATATTTAGTTTTTGTTGTTCTTGTAATGGGAATATTAACTAATAAAATGTTATCACTTGAATTATTTCAAAGAATATTAATTAATGGACTTCCGTGGCAATCAAATTGGGAGGTAGTTTTATTGTTATTAATTGCATTATTAATGCCTTGGTTAAAGCAACGCCGTTTTTTCTGTTTATACCTTTGTCCAATGGGCGCTATTCAAGAGTTGTTCGCAAAACTAATACCAGTTCGTAAAAGATCATTAAATAAGATAAAATGGAATGATATTACCTTATCAAATGTTTATTTAACAGCGATTTGGGTAGCTTTATTAGTTGGTTTGAATCCTGAACTATCACTCTTTGAGCCTTTTATGGTTTTTTCTTTTAAGGTGGTTGGTTGGGGAGTTATTGTTTTTGGTGTTATTGTATTAATCATGTCAATGTTTTTTAATCGCCCTTGGTGTTCAGTATGTCCAACTGGGTGCTTATTAAAGACTTTAGAACCTGTTAAATCAAATAAAAAATAAATAATGAACGTAAATAAAATACTAAATATTGTTTTAGCACTATTGGTTTTAGTGTTAGTTTATCAGAATGTGAATAAAGAAGTTAAAAGTGAAGATATCAAAGATGAAACTATTGTAACTGAATTTAAAAGTGATACAATTGTTGGTAAAGTAAGTAAAGGTAAAAGGGCTCTAATATTTCCAAAACCTGCTGTTGTGATTGGTTCATACAATAAAGAAGGTGTACCTAATATAATGACTGCAGCATGGGCTGGAGTAGTTAATTCAAGGCCTTTAAAAATTGCTGTATCTATGAGGCCTGCTACATTATCGTATCATAACCTTACTTATCATCAGTCTTTTACTATTAATGTACCTTCTACAGAGTTAGTAGCTATAGTAGATTATGTTGGAAAGTATTCTGGTCATGACATGAAGAAATTTGACAAGTTAGGATTAACACCAGTAAAAGCAGATTCAGTAAATGCTCCATATGTTGATGAATTTCCAATTGTGATTGAGTGTAAAGTGTCAGAAATGATAGATTTAGGTTCTCATAGACAATTTATTGGAGAAGTGCTAGAAACTAAAGTTTCAAAAAAGTTTTTAAAGCCTAATGGTTCAATAGATATTAAAAAGATTGATCCATTAATATTTGCAAATGGATATTATGGTTTAGGTGATTTTGTTGGAAAACCAGGTAAAGCATTAAAAGTTTACGAAAAAGAGTAATGGTTATCTAATTAAAAATGGGGCTTAAATTAGCCCCATTTAAATATAAGTTTATTTTATGTAGTAAATTTTTTTACATATTTTACGCATTGTTATTTTAACTATATCTTTTGTTGTACTTTCTTTAGAAATAGGTATAGATTTATTGTAATTTAATAACAACTCATTGCCTTGGGTATTGTAAATAAATAAATTGATAACTGCATCATTAGTACAACCATTTAAGTTTATCATTTCTTTTAGAGAATCACTGGTTGCATCATATATAGGTTTGGGGGTTTCAAAAGTACCTTTTACTAATGCATCAACCTCTAATATCTTTGCTAAATCAAATATGGCGTATTCGTCAATATTGTTTACTGAAATTCCAGCTTTTTCAAGCTTAGAATTAACTATATCCGTACTAAGTATTTCTACTTTTAAAGATCCTTTTTTATCAAGATTCAGAAACCATGAATTTATCTCATGTTGAATCCCTAATCCTTCAGTTGTTTTTATAATTTCTAACTGTTTAGGATTTATATTATTTAATTGTTTAGGAGGAAGATTAATATTAACCGTAAAAGGTAAAACTCCTATTGTACTATGTCTCTTTGCAATATCCTTAAATTCGGGATTTTCATATAGGTGCGTTTGCGCAAACGCAATGGTGAAAAGCGAAAAATTAACTATTAAAAAAAGTGTTCTCATTTTGTGTTATGCTGATATACTATGATTAACTAAACATATAAACTTATCTTAAATCTACGACATTAAATAATAATTGTTACATAATGGATTCTGACTTTAAAATATTCAAATGGTTTAATACTGTTTAAATGTTAAATGAAAGAATTAATGATAAATTGGATTAAGTTGTTAAGTCAAGATGTAAATCATTCATTCTCATTCATACCATTAAATCCTCATCCATACGTTTCAATAACATATTCATACTTTTCAAATTGATTGAATTTTAATTGTGACCTATTTTTGGGTTGTAATTAATTTTTAAACTATAAACTCTAAATAATCATGGCAAAAGGAAATTTAATGATCTTGTTATTTGTAATTAGTACAAATTGGATATTTGGACAAGATCTTACCCAAAATATAAGAGGAGTGGTTGCAGATGCTGTAACAGAACAACCTATTGTTGGAGCTAATGTTATTTTACTTAATCAATCGGAACAAGTAGGAACAATCACTGACATTGATGGACATTTTATACTACAAGATGTACCTCTTGGCAGACAAAGTGTCGAAATAAGGTTTATGGGTTATAAACCTGCATTAAAAAATAATTTACTTGTTATAAGTGGTAAAGAAATGGTTCTTAATATAGAACTTCAGGAAGCTTACCAAGAAGTTGGAGAGGTAACGGTAAAAGCAAAAAATAAAAGAAAGCCTCAAAACGAAATGGCGATGATTAGCTCCAGAACTTTTTCGGTAGAAGAAACCGAACGATTTGCAGGAAGTTTAGGAGATCCTGCGCGAATGGTAGCTAATTATGCTGGGGTAATGACACAAAATGATTCTCGTAACGATATAATTATTAGAGGTAACTCTCCAATAGGTGTACAATGGCGTTTGGAAGGTATTGAAATACCAAATCCAAACCACTTTGGAGCACAAGGGACTACCGGAGGACCAGTTAGTATGATTAATAATAACCTGTTGACGAATAGTGATTTTTTAACAGGTGCCTTCCCTGCTGAATATGGAAATGCCACTGCTGGGGCTTTTGATTTACATATGCGTTCGGGTAATAATAAACAAACAGAGTTTACCGGCCAAATTGGATTCAATGGATTTGAGTTAGGAGTTGAAGGTCCGTTTGGTAAAAAAGAAAAAAGCAATAGACCATCATATATGGCTAACTTTAGATATAGTACTCTTGAGGTTATGGATAAGTTAGGATTTAATATTGGAACAGGAGCTGCAATTCCAGAATATAAAGACTTTACTTTTATCATGGATATTCCAGGGACAAAGCTTGGCCGATTTAAATTAATTGGACTTTGGGGTAAAAGCTATATTGAGTTAGGTTATAATGATGAAGAAAATGATGATAATTCATATTCGGCCAGAGGAACAACAATTGATTATGGAGCAGAACTTGCCGTAGGAGGATTAACGCATTCGTTATTCTTTAACGAAAAAATTGGGGTTAAATCAGCTATTTCAGTTCAGCAATCTACTACAACAGCAGAGTTAGATTCGCTTAAAAATGGAGGAAACATGGTAATGCCATTTTTTAGAGGAAACCAAAAAGAAACTAAATTAACTGCAACTTCTCGGATTATTTATAAACCTAATAGCAACAATAATTTTTCATTAGGTGTTATATACGATCATTTTTATGTGAATTATTTAGATAGTATTTACGAATATGATTATAATAAATTTATAAATCAAACCGATGTGGATGCTGACATGGGATTGTTGAGAGGATTTGCTCAATGGCAGCATTTATTTAATGCAAGATTAACAGGTTATGCAGGAATTCATACACAATATTTTGAACAAAGCAATGAGTTTGTGCTTGAACCAAGGACGTCATTAAAATATGATTTAGGAGGAGGTCATAGTTTAAATGCAGGTTTTGGTATGCATAGCCAATTACAGCCTAAAGTGGTTTATTATCTGGATACATACAATCCTGAAAATAATTCTTATCATAAAACTAATGAGAAGGTAGGTTTTACTCGTGCAAGACACTATATGTTAGGTTACGAAAAACAATTGGGGAAGGATTTTAGGTTAAAGTTAGAAACATACTATCAGGATTTATATAAAGTTCCGGTTAAAGAAACCTTCCCTGAATATTCTTTAATTAATGCAGGGGATAATTTTGCCATTCCAGATGAAGATAGTTTAGTAAATAAAGGTACAGGTACAAATTATGGTTTAGAGTTAACATTGGAGAAATTTCTTAGTAAAGGATATTATTTTTTACTAACAACTTCTCTTTTCGATTCAAAATATAAAGGTTTTGATGGAGTAGAGCGTAATACAGCATTTAATGGGAACTATGTAGTAAATCTTCTGGGAGGATATGAATTTAAGTTGGGTAAAACAAATATGTTGACACTCGATATAAAAACTGTATGGGCTGGAGGAAGACGATATGTGCCTATTGATTTAGAAGAATCCAGAAGGACGAAAAATCCTGAATATGATTGGACTAAAGCTTATGAGAATAGGTATAATGACTATTTTAGAACTGATTTTAGGATAGGTTATAAAATGAACAAGAAAAAATACTCTCAAGAGTGGGCAATAGATTTGCAAAATATAACTGGATATAAAAGTATTTTTACAGAAGGCTATGATGCACAAAAACAAGAGACATACGAAATATATCAACAAGGTTTTTTACCTATGTTTTTATACAGGATACAATTTTAAAAACATTAGAAGTATATGCAAGAGATAGATGAACAACTGGAAATGCCCAAAACCAATAAAAAGTTACTAATTCTTGTGCCCATTCTTGGAATGGGCATCTCCCTTATTTTTATAATTGGAGAAAGGAATATTATAGGTAGTTCAATTAAGAATTTAGCTTATGGTGCAATAATTACAAGTGGTTTATGGTTTGGTTGTATGACAATTGTAGGGTATTTATGGAAGAAATATCCTTGGCAACATAATCCAGTTAAGCGTTTGGTTATTGAGTTTTTACTAATTACAGTTTATACGTTGTGTTTTTCATTTACAATATATGAACTAAGTGTAACTACAGGATTTACAGAAAGAGTTGATGAGAATATTTTTAGTGAAGCTGTTATAACATTATTGATAACATATTTTATTACAACATTGAATGAATCGGCTTTTTTTTATAAGCAATGGAAGTATAACTTTTCAAAATCAGTACAGTTACAAAATCAACATTTAAACGCTAAATATGAGAGCCTCAAATCTCAGATGAATCCACATTATGTTTTCAATAGTTTGAATAACTTGGTTTCAATAGTAGATGACAATCCACTTGCAGTAGAGTACATTAATCAAATGTCATCTTACCTTAGATATATGATAAAAAGCAGAAGTGAAGAAATTGTTCCTTTAGACGAGGAGTTGAGTATGTTAAAGAAATACATTTATCTTCATAAAATACGTTTTGGAGAAATCTTTAATGTTCATATAGAGATAGATAAGATTTTGACAAGAAGAAAGATACCACCATTAACGTTACAAATGTTACTTGAAAATTGCATCAAGCATAATATTGTATCTAAGAATAAACCATTAACTATTAACATAAAAGGAGATGATTCGGAAATAATAATAGAGAATAACCGAAATCCCAAGAATATATCGGAAAGTACAGGACAAGGATTGAGTAATATTAAAGAGAGGTATAAATATTTTACTAATAAAGAAGTAATTGTTACTGAAACAGAAAGCTTTTTTAATGTGTCTGTACCATTAATTGAAGATTAGGGATGACATTGATCGTATCTTATCTTAACAACTTGATTCATGAAAACTTGTCAAAAAAGGAAGAACTAATGAAGACAATTATTATTGAAGATGAATATAGGGCAGCTGATCGTTTAGAAAGATTGCTAACGAAGTTGGATAACCAAATAGAAGTATTGGATAAATTGGATTCTATTGAATCAGCTGTGGCGTGGTTAAAATCAAATTCACATCCGGAATTAATGTTTGTTGATATTCAATTAGCTGATGGACTCAGTTTTGAAATTTTTGAACAGGTAAAAGTAGATAGTTTTATAGTTTTTACTACTGCTTATGACGAATATGCAATTAGAGCTTTTGATTTAAATAGCATCGATTATCTTTTAAAACCAATTGACGAAACCAAATTAGGAAAGAGCCTGGAAAAGTTTAAAAGCTTTACAAATAGAAAAAACGATGTAGATATTACTTTTATTAAGCAATTGTTGGGTTCTGGTGAAAAAAGTTATAAGCAAAGGTTTGTGGTAAATGTTGGGAATAAAATAAAAACTGTTAATACAAATGACATAGCTTGGTTTGTATCCGAAGAGCGAACTACATTTTTGGTTACCAAGGAAAATAAATATTACCCAGTTGATTTTTCATTGGACAAACTTGAATTAATGGTTTCACCTGATCACTTTTTCAGGATTAGCAGACAATACCTGGTGAGTTTTGAATCAATAACCAATATTTCTGTTCTCTCAAAAAGTAGAATTAAACTTAAGTTGAATCCAGAATCAAAAGAAGATGCACTGGTTAGTAGTGCAAAATCTTCAAGATTTAGGGAGTGGTTGGATAAGTAGAACTTACTTGATTTAACTCAATTGCTTGGTTTAAACTTTTATAGTAACTATCAATAAAGGTTATATAGTCTTCAAATAAATCTTTGTATATAATCTGTTTTTCTATTTTAAACTCTTTTTGACATATTATTTTGTTGTCCTGTAATTTATAAGAAATTTGATAATGGAAAATACCATTGGAAAAATCGACATTGCCAGGTAGTTTCTTTACGGATAAATTTTCGGGTATTTCAATAGTTATCGTGCTTTTATTGTTAATTTTTCTAGTCATAAAAAAATGAAAACAATTTGTTGTATCGACCTTTTCGGGTAGATTAGAATTAAAACAATTTAAGCTTAAATAAATCTCATCATCAAACTTCACAACAGCATTGTTTATTTTCTGATTAAATGAAACTACTAAAGCAGAATCTCTTGTTGCCATGTTATTTATTTTAACAGAGTCAAATTGTATATTCTTGTCTTTTATAATTACTTCTTTAAAAAAATTGCTATAATCATTTTGCTTAATATGTGACAGTGCTGAAACTAAAAATATACGCGCGTCACCTGAATATACGATCTGTGAAGATCCCATTAGCAATTCATCTTTTAAAGTTAAATTAGAAACTCTTTCAGAAATACTTTCATTTAATTGTTTTATCGGAACTCTTTTTATTAAATAATCATCTCCATTGTTTATCAATACATCTTTGCCTTGTATAAAAGGACTGTTTGTGCCTAAAGCAATATTTTGATTCGTAGCATCTAAAAAATAATCTGTTGACTTATAATTTAAATAGCAAATCATATGGTTATCGACAGCAAGAGAAGGAGTAGAATAATCAAAAATTAGGTGTTTGGTTCCTATCCAAGCTAATTTGGCATCAAAACCGGCAATGTTTAACATAGCGTAAAGAAGGTTCGACATGCCTTTACAATCCCCGTATTTTTTCTTATACACTAAATCTGCTTTATCAGGTCTAAAACCCGCAAGTCCATTTTCAAAAGCCACGTATCTTATGTTTTCTTGAACCCAATAATAAATTGACTTTATAGAATCAATAGGAGTTTTAGCATTAGTAGTAATTTCATTTACAATAGGTTTTAAAAATTCTTCATCGTAAGAAATATCTCCTAAAAGTCCTTTATACCAATTAAATAAATCTTTTGTGTCTGATATAATATTTATATTATCCCCATTCGTATTTTTAAATGATTTTGGAAGGAATAACAAAAAGGGATATGAATGAAATGGACTTAAAAAATTAATGTCTTTTTTTCTTGAATTATTACTAACAAGCTTTTTACCAACGTAGGTTTTAATTTTAGAGTTATCTAATGAACTTACTTTACTTTCAATATCAAAATATTTAAAATTGTAATCTTTAATATCAATTTCAAGCCAGTCTGGGATATGTATAACATACTTACGGTTTTCAATAGGATATGCATAATCATTTAGAAAATCAGTGGTAAAAAACCTAATTTCATTTATCGTTTTTTTTGTAGTAAACGTATAGTATTTACTAGTTACATCTGGGGTAAAATACAAGTGTTTGAAAATTAGGTCAGAATGAAATATACCACTGCTTTGGTCACTTCCTATAGTAGCGTTCATTCTTTTTCGGTAAATCCCATCTTCTTTTAAGGAATATCTTCCCAAGGAAGAATAGTTGTCGAAGGAATAGTTTCTATAAAAAGTTTCGTTTTTTAAAGGGATTATTTTAATAGTATCATATTTAACTACATGAATACTATCAGAATTCTTTATCTTTTCGAAAGTAATTACAGTAGTAAAATTGCTAATTACACTAGTTGCTTTAGGCCAATCTTTACTTAGTTCCACTTTTGTTTTGTTTTCAATAGCATTTAATAAAGAAATAGAAAATAAGAAGAGTAATGTAAAAAGTAAAAATGATCTCATAGCCTACTGAACTGGTATTTTAAGTTTAACATTTTTAAATTCGTATATTGTTTTTTGAAAATCTACTATAGCTTTCCACTTTTCTTTTTCAAATTCATTTTGCTTTAATATTTCTTTACTGGTAACAATGAGTTTATCATTAGATATTTCATATTGGCTATTAAAACTTAAACTATCTACATCAAATTCTTTGTTAAACTTTTCATATCCAGAACTATTTTTGACGTCGAAACCTTCGATAATAATGCGGTGTTTTATTTCTTTTTTGTATGGAAAATATATATTAAAATTTCGTTCAGGTTCTAAAAGTTTACCAACATGAGATGTTAAACATTCAGTTGAGAAAATCATACTATTTCCAATTTTAGAACAATTAACTGGAATTGTATAATCTAATTCAATTATTAAATTAGGTGTATCTTCCCATCTACCAGAATTGATTATGTTAAAGTTGTTTAATGAAACATCTTCTACAGAGAATGCCTCTTTTATCTTTTCTTTTAATTTTCTTTTACGTTCCTCATCTTGTTTCTTGAATAATTCATCTAATTCTTTGCTTTTTTTTAGTTTGCTATTTGTGTTTGAGATATTTAGGTCTTTTATAAACATTCCATATTTATCAGCATTGAATTCATCCCTAAGAGTTTTTGTAACAAACATAACAGTATCCCAAGAGAATTTTTCAGCACCAGATAAGTTAATTTTAGATTTAATCCTAAGGGAGTCAAAATTAGAAATAAAATTTGCGGTTGAATTAATATAGCATGTATTTTGGGTGCTTTTATCTTCAGGAAGTATTGTTTTGGTTATTAAACTAATCGTACTGTTTTTATTTATTGCTGAGCAATAGCCAGTAGAGCCTTTGCAGTTAGTTGGAATATCATTAAAATTATTATTTGGGCCAATTGAGGTTATATAAACAGGCTTTTCACCATTAAGTGTTTTAATACCAATACTAAGTTCTCCCAAAAAGATTAAGTCACTTTCTCTAGTGTAATTTTTAGGTACAATAAATACAATGTTATGCGGACGTTTTAACTTTATTAAAGCAGCACTTATAATTATTGTTGCAGTATAAATATCCATATCCAACTGATTGAAGTAAAAAACCTGTGGTGAAGAGTGAAAATATTGTTGATACCAAAATTCCCGTACGAAATAAAAGGCTTCTTTTGCTAGTTCTTCAGTACTCAATTGTTTTTCTTTATTAAGTTGTTTTAAATAACGAAAAGTATTTAAATACACAGAACGATAAGGGCTATAGGCATTTTTTATATTTGTTAATAAGGAATTACTAAAATCTCCTAATGCATCAGTATTTATTTTAGTTTTGTATTTGGTAATGGGGGCAAAAAAAGATTGATATCCAGGTAATAGGTACGAGTTTGAATTTCCTGCATAGTATGCTTGCAATTTTAATGCAGGGATTTCTATACTGGAGTTTACCCAGTTTTCAGGTATAAGCTTTTCTCTATTTTTGTCTACTAATTCGTAGCTGTAAATGTTATCATTTGTGTTTATACCAACACATTTTAATTCCGGAGCACCATTAATTGCTTTCCCATTTAAATAGCAATTTCTTAAAATATCCACGTGTATAGTTTGTTGCATAATTGGATATTCTCCTGGTAGTTCATAATATAAGGGGGCAAATTCATGAAAACCAACCACGGGAAACTTACGTTCAATACAACGGTATATATCTACAATGTCACCAATTTGAAGGTTGGGTATGGCTAATTTATTATATTTATATTGCTGCTGCCTGTTTGCTATTTTTTCTTCTACTGCGTCATCCAGATTAACCTCTTCTATTTGGCCATTTGATTTTTCTACTTTTATTCCGACATAATACTTAATAGTTTCAAAACTGAATGCTCCCCTATACCTTCTTGAGCTATTATTAAACGAAAACTTAGAGAAATCTTCTATAGATCTATTGTCTAGTAGTTTAACTCTGAAGTGGGTGTATTGCTTTTCAAGTAATTTGTTGGAAAAACTTTTCTTTTTAACAGAGTATTCTATTCTCTTGGCAATTATAACTGCTGATTCATTGTTCCATTTTTCTGGAATTTCACTTATTTTAAAAGAAGAATCACATTTATTCCAGAAGTAATCTTTGAGTTCTAATTCATGCTTGTCAATACTCTCAAAATCATCATCATTATATTGAGATAGAATTACCTGTTGGAAGCAAAAAATAGTTAAGAGACTTAATATGAAATTTTTTGTAGTCATTGGGTTAAATCATTGAAGTATTCCTAAAACTTAAATTTGCTGCAATTATAAAGTTTTAATTCAATAGTTAGTTAAAATTTCATAAGATTTGATAAAAAAAACAGATGAAACGGCTATGATTATTGGGTAATAAAACACGCGGGAGTATGATTGAAAAGAAAAACTAATCCAATCCAATGTCATGCGTCTACGAAGTAGCTTCAAGCAAGCACAAAACTATACCTGACGGTTGTATGTACACAGTGCTTTACAAAATAACTTAACGAACAATTGTAATTTAATGCATGTAAAAACTACAACCTCCAACTCACTCCAATGTTAAAGTAATTTACTCCGAAACCCAATTCTGCAAACGCTCCAATATTATCTGTGAATCCATATCTGATTCCGGCAAATAAGTCAGTAGCCAACTCTGTGTTATTGTTTTTTTCACTTCTATCATTGATAGGATTTTCATACTTTATCTTTTCAAATTTCAGGCCTAGAAAGGCGCCCCCATATACATCAATGTTGCTCCAGTTATTATTGTTTGTTAATTCCACCATGTCAAAATGATAAACTCCTCTTGGACCTATTAAAGTGTGATTATAATCATATGTAACAGAGAAGGATTGAATATTGGCCTTATATTCAGCACCAGCAAAAGAAATTAATCCTCCAAAACTAATATAACCTATTCCTATTTTGTCACTAATACCATATTCGTAATGAGCAGTAATTGAAGGATTTCTTGATGTATAGTTATAATCGTTTATTGCGGGTATACCTATACCTATGCCGATGCTCTGTTGTTCAAACTGTAATGGTTGAGCTAATGTTTCTATCGTTGTATAAAATAAAACGATTAACATAGTTAAAACTTTCAATGTATTGCTTACTTTTTTGCTCATATTCTTTAATCTTAATGTATACTTCTATCTTTTGTCTAGTTTAAAACGCTAAAAAAAATAATTTATTCAGTTAGAATTAAGTGTTTTTAAAATTATTGCCATGTGCACATAACAATTTATTAACTTTGCCGCCGTCAAATATAAAAAACAAGGACATGTCTGTAGCTAAGAATCGCCAAAAAAAGGTGACCACTCATGTATTGAGTGAGATGAAACACAATAAGGAAAAAATAGCCATGTTAACTGCTTATGATTACTCGTTAGCAAAAATTGTTGATATGGCTGGGGTTGACGTTATTTTGGTAGGTGATTCGGCTTCTAATGTTATGGCCGGTTGGGATACCACATTGCCAATTACGCTAGATCAAATGATATATCATGGAGCTTCTGTGGTAAGAGCAATAAAAAGAGCTTTAGTAGTAATTGATATGCCATTTGGTACCTATCAGGGTAATTCAAAAGAAGCACTTACTTCTGCAATTCGTATTATGAAGGAAACTGCGGCAGATTCGGTTAAACTTGAGGGTGGTGCTGAGGTAGTTGAGTCTATTTCCAGAATTTTATCTGCTGGGATTCCTGTAATGGGACACTTAGGATTAACACCGCAATCTATACATAAGTTTGGAACTTACACAGTTAGAGCTAAAAAGGAAGAGGAAGCGAAAAAATTAATTGAAGATGCACATCTATTGCAAGAAGTTGGTTGTTTTGGAATTGTATTAGAAAAAATACCAGCCGACTTAGCAAAAAGAGTTGCAGATGAATTAACAATTCCTATTATTGGAATTGGTGCAGGTAGTGGTGTAGATGGCCAAGTATTGGTATTGCATGATATGTTAGGTATTAATCAGGAGTTTTCTCCTCGTTTTTTACGTAGGTATCACAATTTATTTGCGGAGATTAGTGGTGCAGTTGGAAATTATATTCACGATGTAAAGTCATTAGACTTTCCTAATGAGAGAGAACAATATTAACTGTCGCTAGTTGATTGGTCACTAGTCATTGGTTGCAATGTTCTAATGACCAATGTTCTAATGACCAATGACTAATGACCAATAACTAATTACGATGGAAATACTATACGAAGACAATCATATTATAGCTGTTAATAAATCTAATGCTGAAATTGTTCAGGGAGATAAAACAGGAGATGAAGCCTTGTGCGATAAGGTTAAGGCTTATATTAAGGAAAAATATAATAAACCTGGAGATGTATATTTAGGTGTTGTACATAGAATTGATCGTCCGGTAAGTGGAGTAGTATTGTTTGCCAGAACAAGTAAAGCAGCTACTCGTTTAAGTAAGATGTTTCTAGATAAAGAAATTAAAAAGACATATTGGGCTGTGGTTAAGAACCTTCCTGAGCATGATTCTGGTAGGTTAGTACATTATATGATTAAGAACCAGGAAAAAAACAGATCTAGTGCTTATGATACTCCTCGTAAGAATTCGAAGGAAGCAATATTGAATTATCAGTTAGTATCTAGTTCGGCAAATTACCATTTGTTACAAATTGATTTAGAAACTGGAAGACATCATCAAATTCGTTGTCAATTAGCGAAAATTGGTTGTCCTATAAAGGGCGATTTAAAGTATGGTGCACAAAGGTCGAACAAAGGAGGTGGAATAAACCTACATGCTCGTAAAGTTGAATTTATACATCCGGTTAAAAAAGAACCTATTGTTGTTGAGGCGCCTGTACCTAAGGGAGATAACTTATGGTTAGAATTTGAGAATATTGTAGGGTGAGAGGTAATCGGTATTCAGTATTCGGTGATCAAAGCACACAGAATACTGATCACCGATTACACAAACATCTTATTCAAGATTCTCCCTGTAAAAAAATAAAGGCAATAGGTCTTTAGAACTATCTATAGCCCAAATTTCAGAACTACTATCCAATAAGGTTTTAATTTTTGTGTTAAAGCGGGTTTCTGTTTCAATCATTACTTGCCTGCAAGAACCACACGGAGATATAGGTTTGGATACCAGCTGTTCATCTTTAATTGCGGAAATAGCCAATTTTTTGATAGCAATATCTGGGTAATTGGAGTTAGCCCAAAAAATCGCAGTACGTTCGGCACATAATCCGGATGGATATGCTGCATTTTCCTGATTGTTTCCTGTAATAATCTCTCCATTTTCAAGTAAAATTGCTGCTCCAACTTTAAATTCAGAATAGGGTGAATATGATTTGTGGGCAGCTTCTCTAGCTTTTTTTATTAGCTGAACTTCGTCTTGAGGTAATTCTTCTAAATTATTATACTGTTTTATTTCTGTAGTTACCTTTATAACTTTCATCAATTTTATTTTATATCAAATATAATGCTTGTTCAATATTATACAATTGACATACCTTAATTTTAATTCCGCAAATTGGTATAGGAATTGATTATATTTGTTCGCAATTAACAAAAAAGAAGATTTAAAATGAGATATTCTTTTCGCATATCGCTTATTATTGTGTTGTTATTTAGTGTTTTAAAGCTTTCGGCACAAGGTAGTTTGAGTGGAAAACAATATATTGAAAAGTATCATGAATTAGCAATAAAAGAGATGAAGCGGGTGGGGATTCCAGCAAGTATCACTTTAGCGCAAGGAATGTTAGAGTCGCGTAATGGTAATTCAACATTAGCTCGTAAGTCGAATAATCATTTTGGTATAAAATGCCATAGTGACTGGAAAGGAAAAAAAGTTTATCATGATGATGATCGAAGAGGAGAGTGTTTTAGAAAATACAAAAATGTATATCAATCATATATAGATCACTCTGACTTTTTAACTGGTAAACAACGATATGCGTCTTTGTTTAAATTGAGAACAACAGATTATAAAGGTTGGGCTAAAGGATTAAAAAAGGCAGGTTATGCTACGGATCCTAAATATGCTAATAAGTTAATTCGAATTATTGAAGAAAATAATTTACAGCGCTTTGATAAGGGACGAAAATATGCTAGAGGTCGATCGCAAGATTCAAAACCTATTGTTAGAGGAGAAGCGAATGATAATTTTACTATTGATGCTTTTGGAGCTCACCAGGTAAAACTAAATAATGGTGTTAAATATATTGCAGTACAAGAAGATGATTCATTTGATAAAGTAAGTGCCGAATTTGGGTTGAAAGAATGGGAGTTATATAGTTATAACGATTTGTCAACTAACGCTAAAATAAAGCAATATAAATACATATATGTTCAACCAAAACGCAATAAAGCACATCGTAAACATTCGGTTCATAAAGTCAAAAAGGGGGAAACGTTGCATTATCTATCGCAAAAATATGGTGTAAAGTTAAATAGACTTTATAAGTATAATAATATGACTAAGGGTGATAAAATTAAAGACGGACAAGTGATACAGTTACGAAGAAGAAAAAAATAATATCTCTATTTTAACCAATTACAAAAGATATTTGATTATTTTTAGTCAAATATCTTTTGTATAAGTAACCTATTCTCTCAAATCAATATGTTTAAAAAGTTGCTACTGTTAGCATGTTTCTTTTTAATTCTTCAACAATCGTATAGTCAGGAGTTTACTTCTCAGCAGAAAGCTTGGCTTTACAAAATAGTAACAAAAACTCCTACTTTACATCGTAATTGGAAAGATTTTTTCAATTACAAAGGACCTATTCCTCAAGTAAACGAAAAGTTTGAGTCTGTTAGAAAGCAGATTGTTTTAGAAATCATTGAAGATAGTATAATAAATAATCCTAGTTTATTAACAATTGATTTTGAATCTATAAGTAAAACATCACCAGGTTTAATGGCAGATGCTGCTGTTAAATTGGCATTATGGGAATTATATGAATCTTTAAAATCGGGATTTGAAGAAGCAGAACCATTTACAATTAATCCGACAGCAAATTACTTTTTTAAAGAGATGTTTAAAGTTCTTCCTGCGGATTATAGAAAAAGTGGAGAGGTTCGCAAAAAGTACTTACCTTTATTTTACAATTTACTCAATCCTAGTTATCCATTTTTTAGTAAATCAGAGTCACTTTCGCAAATAAAAAACATTTCGGTGCAAAATCAGAAAAGACTATTGGATAAATGGCACTCTTTAGTTAAAAAGTATGTAGAAGAAAATTCTGAAGCCTATTTTAAAATACTTAGCGGTAAGGAGATATTTTTTAGAGGTTATTTGTTAGCTGCAGGTGAGGGGAGTGGTTCATCAGGCTTGCTTAGAGAGTATGAAAAAGGAGGAGAAGGAGAAGTACAAACTGGTACGGGTAAAGGTATTGGGTTATTTACTTACACGGTTGATGTAAAAAAAGATAAAATAGTTCCCAATATTGAAGGAAATGTAAAGGCAAAAACATTAAAAGACGAACCTACATTGTTTCATTTAACCCTCTGGGGTATGGATAGTAATAAAAAACCTCTAATACTTTTATCCAAAGGAAATAAAAGCTATATAATGTTTGCAGGATGTGGACATATAACTCCTGATTCGGAAATGTGTCCAGGAGTAACTTATTTGGATAGACTTAGCGAGTTTGAAGAAGAGAAAATCAATAAAAAATTGAAGGAGCTTAAGAAAGAAGGTGGATTATTGAGTATTTATGATAAGGAAGTTAGGAAAAAAGAAGTTATTCAAGATCAAATTAGGACTCTAGAGTTAGAATTGGATTCTTTAAATAAAATACCTGACGCTAGTGTAGTAGCTAAAAATACAAGAAAAAGTAGGATAGATGTTTGCTTAAGTAATCTTACAGATAAAGAAAGGCGTTTAGCTGATGTTCAAAGTAAAATATCTGCAGAATATCGAAAAATAGACCAATCAAAGAATAAACTAAAGAAAATGAACGCTTTACTTGGGGACAATGTACAAGCCTGGTCTGTAAATGACTCTATTTATACTTTTAGTGATGGAACCATTTTTAATTATTATACTCAAGATTTAATCTTTTTTCCAGATTCAGATAAGAATGAAAGAATTAAGGTGGATTTATTAGCAGCTTCCTTCTCCTTGAATAGTAAAAGGAAAGATGAAGTACAACTTTATGTGAATACAACTGGTGGGGTAGAAAATAATTTAAAGAGTACTGCACCTGCAACCTATCTGGTATTATCAGATACATTGATAAAAAAGAGTTGTTTTTTTGACCCTAATGAATTTAATGTTAACTCTGTTTTTTCAAGGAATGAACAAGATAAACTGTATAAGATATCAAGAGATATAAAATCAGGTAGTAAGCAATTACAAATTAAGCTAGTTGCAATTGGTATTGACACATTAAACCATAGCTCTATAAGTAAGGATAAATTAAATTATTTAAAAAAGAAAGATTTAGAGCAGTTTAAGAAATCACGAAGAGCAGATATTATGGTTATTGATGAAGGAGATACTTTAAAAGTGGAAATTCAAGGATATACTGATGCAGGAAATACAAGGTTATCCGCATTATCGTTGCAATTAAGAAAACACTATTCCTCATATACTCATAAATTACAAACTCATAATCCAATACTTAGTGCGTTAAGAATTAATTCGGTATTGAACGAGTTAGGGAATGCAATGAATTTAAAATTTGATGATGAAATAATAGAAGTTCTTCCATTATCAAAGAATATTCGAGTTCAAAAGTTGTTATTGATTCCTGATTAAATAATTTTTACTTGTCAGTTAACAACGTCACCTTCATTAATAAGAAATGTTTGAATAATAATTGCTATTTATGCATGTTTTAATGGTATTTAATAATAAACACTTTGTATTAGCGTTTTTAAAGCAAACTATTTTAAACTATTTTTACAGCTTATATTAAAAAATAGCATGAGAAGAGGCATATTATACATATGGTTAGTTGAAATATTTTTATCAATTATAATTATAGGTTGTTCTGGAGGTAAAAGAATATCGCAAGCAAAAAAGGCATTTGAAATTGGAGAATATGCCAAATCAGCTGAATTATACAAAAGAGCATATTCTAGGGAAAAAAACAAATACAATAAAGGGGAGTATTCTTACTTTATGGGAGAATGTTACCGCATTACTAATAAACCAACCAAAGCTGCATCGTCTTATTCTAAGGCAGTAAGATATAATTATCCTGTTAGAGAAGCTCAACTTTACATGGCAGAATGCTATAGAAAAGCTGGAAAATTAGATAAGGCTATACCAGAATATGAAGCTTATTTGGAAAAGGTACCTGCAGATACAAGAGCCCAAAAAGGACTTGCATCCTGTATGAAAATGAAAAAGGAACCAAAGGATAATAGGTACGAGGTAGCAAAAATTAAGCGTTTAAATAGTAAGTTTAGTGACTATTCACCTGCTTATGCTGGCAAATCATTTGATTATGTGATATTTTCCTCAATGCGGACAGAAGCAAAACAAAGAAGGAAAAATAGAGTAACAGGTCAAGGTTCATCAGCTTTATATTATTCTAAGATAGATAGTAAGGGGGAGTGGACAGATCCAGAGGCATTTGAAGAACCTATTAATAATCCTGCATTTGATGATGGAGCACCTAATATTGGTTCAGATGGAAAATCACTTTACTTTACTCGGTGCAGATTTAATAACGAAGAAGCTATGGGTACCGAAATTGTTTTATGTTCGCGTAAAGGAGGTCGATGGGAGGAGCCTCAAACTATAACAATTGGTACTGATAGTTCAAGTATTGTGATTGCGCACCCTGCAATTAGTCCTGATGGAAATGAACTTTATTTTGTAAGCGATAGAGAAGGAGGTTTGGGAGGTAAGGATATATGGAAAACACTAAAAGGTAAAAATGGATGGGGAGAACCAATTAATCTTGGGGTCGCTATAAATACCAAGGGAGATGAGATGTTTCCATACATGAGACAAAATGGGATATTATATTTTAGTTCCGATACGCATATTGGTTTTGGAGGACAAGATATTTTTAAAGCCGAACCAGATGAAGAAAAAGGTTGGATTGTAAGTAATATGGGATCTCCTATAAATAGTAACTCAGACGATTTTGGTATAGTTTTTAAGGGAAAAGAGGAAGAAGGTATTTTTACAACATCAAGAGGAAGCTCAAAAGGTATTGATAATCTATATAGTTTCGTTTTGCCAAAATTGCATTTTACTTTAAATGGATCCATTAAAAACAAGAATAATGAAATTGTTGAAGGCGCTTATTTGAGGTTAATAGGAAGTGATGGAACAACTATGAAAATAAATACACCTTCGGACGGTACTTTTAAGGTTAAGTTGAAGCCTGATACGGATTATGTGTTTTTGGTAGCAGCAAAAGGTTACTTAAATCAAAAAGTGAAATTTTCAACAGCTGGAGAAATGGATGACAAAGACTATAATTTTGATGTTGTAATGGTTAAACCAACTATAAAAGTTGAAGAAGACGAAATTTCCTTGGATTAAGTTTATCCCTTAATATTTAATGTAATTGTTTCTATAACTCTTATAGGACTGGCATACTTCGCATAATATTCTTTTGCTCTTTTACTTAAATCGTCTCTGTAATCAGGATCTTCTACAAGCATCTCAATGTCAGATTTTAAATTAGAGTTATGAATAACAGTATGAAACGGAAATGCTTCAAAATTGTACCTAGGGAAATAATTAGGCAGTTTAGTTGATATAATAGGCTTTCCCATAGCAATATATTCCGCAAGTTTCCAACCATGGCTATAGTGAATTGAAGGAGCGTTAAAGGCAAGTTTTGAACGGTGTAAATTTTCTATATAAGTATTTGTATCAATACCATGAATTTCATTAGTATTGTATTCTGCATATCTATCAAACTGTATCATTCCGCCATTAAAATCAATATTTAATTGTTTGCAAGATTGAATAAATTGGTTCCTAATAGCATTTAAGTCATTATTTTTATTCTTATGATTTATATAATTATCGAGCATAAAAACATAAAACGTTGAATCGGTATAAGTAGATTTATAAGATTTTTTTTCAAAAGCTCTAATTTCAGGCCTTTTTAGTTGATTCTTGTAATCTTTATAGTGTTGTTTAAAATTTATGTGAGGATCCCTTTTGCATTTAATAAAATTTATAATGCAATGGTACAATGTTTCTGTTTTATTCCACACCTTAATTCCAAAACCTGGAGGGATTGGAATAAGTTTTTGTTTTTCAGTTCTTACTTCTTTGCATACATTTATTTTTGCGTAATAATCGCACCAATTATAAGCATTTTCATCAATTATAGTTTTATCCCAATAATCAATTATGAGCTTAGTTAGGGTTTCGTTTTCATTAACAATATAGGCCATAAAATGATCGTACAATTCAGGATCACGGCGTTTTTTTAGCTTTTTAAATGGTTGGCTGGAAAAGACAATATTTTTTTTGCCGTAATAATCATATAAGCCTTGTATGTAGTACGAAGCATATAAAACCTTTATGCTTGGATCAATATAAATGGTACAATTATTTTTCATAAGTGTTGCAATGATAAAATAAAGGTAAATAAGCAAACAACATTTGCAAATACTAAGATCTCTTCATCGTTAAAATTGCAGAAATGTTAATTTTTAAATAACAAAACGATAACTCTTAGGTATATTGCAATTACTCTTAATATGTTAAACGGTTTTTAATAATGCCATGGCAAGTCTAATTACATGATGTGGAATTTGTTTTTGTAAGGCTTCAAAAATCTCTTGCATATTTAAGTGAGGCGATTTTTTTAAAGTGCTTTTTATTTCTGCGAGTTCATATGGCATAACATATTGCTCGATGTCAACATTTTCTCCATTCTCATATAAAGTAGCTAAATGAGAGTAAACAGTAATTGTATTTATATCTTGTCGAGATGCAATAACTTCAGGAGAAAATCCTTGCTTATAAAGCTCAAAAGTTTTATCATAAGCTGGTTTTGATCTTTTAGTAACATTACTTTTAAGATGTGAATTTATTTCATCTACAAATGCTTGGCCATATCTTTCCCATTTTGTATTCCCTACCCCCGAAATGTCTTTCATTTCCCATTCATTTGTAGGCTTTCTTTCGGCCATTTCGCTGAGGGTGGCATCAGAGAACAAAATGTAAGGTGGAACGCCTTGCTTTACAGCCATTGATCTTCTTAGTTTTCTTAAACGTTCAAATAAATCATTACTACTTCGAAACTCTATTTCAACAGGTCTTGTAATTCGTTTTTTAGTTTCAGGGATTTCGATTCTCTTCGACCTTTCATTTAAATGATGTAACCATACTTTAGTGCCATTAAAAAGCACAGGCTGACTTAATGGTGTTAATGCAAGAATATTTCCATGTTGATACTCTACTTTTAAATACCCCAGGTTAATTAATTGTACAATAATTTTATTCCAATCTGATTCTGAAGTATCCTTTCCTGCCCCAAACGTTTTAATCGTATCAAATCTTCCGGCAATAATATCTGGTGATTTATGCCCGGTTAAAACATCAATCAATGATTTTGGGGTTAATTTATTTTGTAGTCTTGCAACAGCAGATAATGCTTTTTGTGCATGGAGCGTTCCTTCAAAAGAAGGTTTTTTATTTTTACAATTATCACAGTTTCCACAATCCTCGGTAATCCATTCTCCAAAGTAGTTTAAAAGCAGTTTTCTTCGGCAATGACGAGATTCTGCAAAATGTAGCATTCTATCTAATCGTGCATTCAATATTGCTTTTCGTTCAGATTCTTCGTTAAAACCCGATAGTACTTTATAATCTTGTACACCATAAAAAAGTAATGCATGGGCAGGTAAACTATCTCTACCACTACGTCCAATTTCCTGGTAATAACCTTCTATATTTTTAGGTAAGTTGTGATGAATAACCCATCTTACATTAGACTTGTCTATTCCCATACCAAAGGCTATTGTTGCGCAAACAACTTTAATACGGTCATTAATAAAATCATTTTGAACTCTATTTCGGGATTCAGCATCCAATCCAGCGTGGTAAAATCCACTCATGATACCATTTTCTCTTAAATATCGGGATAAGTCTTCGGTATTCTTTTTACTTAGGCAATAAATAATACCGCTTTCCTCATTTCGTTGTTGGATAAACTGTAGTATAACTTCTTTCCTTTTATAAGCAGGTTTAGCTTCAATGTATATATTTGGTCTGCTAAATGAGTCTTTAAAAATTTGAGGTTGCGAAAGCTTTAGCTGAATTACAATATCCATTTGAGTTAAAGGATCGGCAGTAGCAGTTAATGCCATTATAGGGATATTTTTAAATTGTTTTTTTAAGAATCCTAACTTTTTGTAATCAGGCCTAAAATCGTGTCCCCATGACGATATACAATGAGCTTCATCAATGGCAATCAAACTAAGCATGCACTGAAGTAAGGTATAATGAAAGCTTTCAGAATTCATTTTCTCCGGGGAAACATACAAAAGTTTAATTTCACCATTGATAGCATTATTTATTACTTTGTTTTGTTCATTTTCAGACGAAGAACTATTTAAAAACTCTGCGGCAACTCCATTAACTTTTAGTGCTTCTACCTGATCTTTCATTAAGGCAATAAGAGGAGAAACAACAATAGTTAAACCGGGCATTATTAATGCAGGTATTTGAAAACAAATAGATTTTCCTCCTCCAGTTGGCATTAAAACCAAGCAATCTTCTTTGTTTAATATTGCTTCTATTACTTTTTGTTGTGTAGGACGAAAACTACTATAACCGAAAACACTTTTTAATGTTTGTTTTGCCTTATCTAATATCATGCTGCAAAAATATTAAATATTGAAGCTTTTTTTATAAAAATTGTAACCGGTTATAAAATACGGTAGTCTAAAAAAATAGAAGTAAACGAATAATTATAAAAAATAATATTATGGAAGGAATTTTAGTACCTATCGTTTTGTTTATCTGTATTTTTACTATGGTAATAATGACATCGTACTTCAAAAACAGGAGAATTGAGAGAACATCTTTAATAGCAGCGGGTAAAGAAGCTAATATTTTTAATCAGGGAGATAAGAAGGTTTTTATTAGCTATGCGCTTAAATTTGGCATACTCTTCATTGGGGTTGGTTTGGGATTGTTAATAGGAGATTATTTAGCAAAAACAACAAATATAGAGGAAGTTGTTGCTTATATGTCGCCTGTTTTTGTTCTAGGAGGAATTAGTTTGTTAATTTTTTACTGGTTGCAGAGTAAAATAAGTGAAAATAAAAAAGGTAATATTTTATAACTTAGAAATTAATGAGAGTGTTATTTAAGTTACACTCTCATTGTTATTTATATTATTCTTTGAAATCGTATAGTTCAACCATTTTATGAAAAATGGCAGTATTTTCATAAATACCCATAAACTCATCAGCTCCAGGACCAATAGCAAAAACAGGTACCATTACTCCCGTGTGGCCATCTGTAGCAAATCTTGCATCAACAAAGCCCTTTGAAATAATACTGTTATCCATAAGAGCAATACCTCCGGTTTCGTGATCGGCAGTTACAATAACCAATGTTTCTTTGTCTTCAATAGCAAATTTTAAAACTTCGCCTACTGTTTTATCAAAATCAAGAACTTCACCCACAACATAGGATGTATTGTTTTGATGACCTCCCCAATCAATTTGAGAACCTTCAACCATCAAGAAAAATCCATCTTCATCTTTAGATAATATTTCTAGTGCTTGGGATGTAGCGTCTACAAGCATATTTCCTCTTTCTGAGAATATATCGTTATGCTCGGGGGCTGTTAAAACACCCAATTTACCAGATTTAACTTTACTTGCTTTTTCCAGATCGTCGAACATTTGATAGCCTTTGTCTTGTAATTCCTTATATAAGTCTCTACCGTCTTTTCTCTCAGTAAAAAAGTTTTTACCTCCTCCTATAAATACATCAATATCTGTTTTTAGGAAATCTCCTGCAATTTCTTCATACATTTTTCTTTGAGGTTGGTGAGCAATAAAGGAAGCAGGTGTAGCATGCGTAATGGCTGATGTCGATATTAATCCCGTGGCTTTATCATTTCGTTCAGCTATTTCTAATATTGATTCAATGTTATTTTTATTAGAGTCAATACCAATTGCACCGTTATAAGTTTTTTTACCACAGGCTAATGCAGTTCCGCCTGCAGCAGAGTCTGTTATGTAATCGTCTGAACTTTGTGTTTTAGAAAAACCAATTGATTTAAAATTCATTAAGTGAAGTTTTCCTTTGTTAGCAGTAATTCCGGAAAAAATATGGGAAACACCCATTCCATCACCAATTAATAGAACAATATTCTTAGGTTTCTTTTTAAATTTTAGATCTTCATGAGAATAAATTTTAACATTATAAAAATCAGTATTCTGATATTCAAGCTTAGTATCTTTTGTTTTATAATTTTCTTGTGCATAGATGTTTGAGCCTGAGAAAATAATTATTGCTAAAATAATTAACTGATGGATTTTCATTTCATGTATATTTTTTAATTTATAATACAAATTTATCACATAAACCATGTAAAACAATGATGGTTCAAAAGTAAGTATAGTACTTTATAAATCGCAGGAAATATTTTTAAATAATTAGGATTAAATCGCAATAATAATATTTAGGTTAATAAAATACTTCCTAAAAAGAAGGGTGTAGGATGATTAAATAACGTTATTTAACTAATGTTAACAAAAAAGCTCAATACCAAAACAAAATTAATCTACATATTTGCAATAGGGATTTTTCATAAAACTTGGATTTAGTTAGCTGAATTAAGGGTAAAGGACGGATTTTTAATCTGTCCTTTTTTTATTTGTGTTAATTTGTGGGGGTGCGTTTGATAAAATATGAAAAAATATTATTACTACCCTTTGCAAGGGCTAAGCCCAGAATACATCCCCAAAGAGCACCTGTAGTAACATCAAGGGGAGTGTGTACTCCTAACAATACCCTCGAATAAGCGATTAAAGTTGCCCATGTAAAAATGCAGATTATAAAAAAAATCTTCCAACGTTTAAACAAGGATAGAAAGAGATATCCTATAATTGTAGTTAATAAAAATGCACTAGTCGAGTGACCAGAAGGAAAAGAAAATCCGGTTTCATGTAACCAAACTTTCATTATAATATTGCTTGTGGGTTTATCATTAATAACTAGACTGCTGATATGTTTGCAATTAAAGAAGGAGGTTAAATACTTTCTTCTTTCGGTTTTACTTTCTAATTGGTAGAATTGTTGAGCATTAAGCCCGTATTCTTTTTCAAGAATGCAAATATTAGGGCGATGAACTTTGATGCTTTCTTTTATATAATGTTCGTTAAAGTATGAGGAGATGCCAATTGATATAGATAGGAAAAGGATTAGATAAATAATAAAAGGGCTTTTTTTTACAAAATTCCTTTGTAAAATTCCGCAGAGTATTGAAAATACCAAAATAATTATTGTGATTCCATAAACTCCTCCAGTATTGGTTATATTAAACCAAAGCTTGGCAGAAAAATCACTATGTATTATTGCTCCTTCGAGATTAAAAATAAAAGTTAGAGCAACAATAATAACAGAACAAAAACAAAATATTGCAATTAGATTAAAAGGTTTAATATTCATTACGATAGATTAAATAAAATGTGTGGTAAAAATACTTTTTATTGTCGATGTATTTTATGGTTTTATACTGGCAATGTATAAATAGTTTCTGTACATTTAAAAACGGCATAATGGATGCTTTACAAACTAGCTATATTAAAGAATATTACGCACTCTGTTTCGTAAATAGCTTTAAATATATTATATTGTCAGCTGGTACATTGTAACACCTTTACAAAATTTATAGGATGTCAGAATTAAAAGAAAAAATTGAACTTGAATTCATTATTAAAACTTCTCCTTCAATATTGTATAACCGCTTATCAACTCCAAGTGGATTGTCGGAATGGTTTGCAGATGATGTAAATGTTAAAGGTAGTAAGTATACTTTTATTTGGGAAGGTGCCGAGCAAGAAGCTGAACTAGTTTCTAAAAAGGAGAACAAATTTATTAGATTTCATTGGTTAGATGATGAAGAAGAAGATACTTATTTTGAATTCAGTATTAATGTAGATGAATTAACGGGAGAAACTGCTTTAGTTATTTCAGATTTTATAGAGGATGGAGATAAAGAAGATTCTGTCGAATTATGGAATCAACAGGTTGATCAATTAAAGCATGGTTTAGGCTCTATTTAATTTCATTCTGTACATTAAAATATTAAGTATAACTTTGCATTCTTAGAACTATATGCTCTTCGAATGCTTTTTTTTTGGCATTAATTGTGTATAGCAACCAAAAACAGTAAAATTAAGTAATGAAGAAACTACATATTTTTATATTAAAAAGTTATTTGAGCCCTCTCATCATGACTTTTTTTATTTCGCTTTTTATTTTGGTAATGCAATTTTTATGGCGGTATGTAGATGATCTAGTAGGGAAGGGATTAGAGGTTCGTATATTAGCCGAACTTATGTTTTATGCTTCACTGCAGGTAGTGCCTATGGCATTGCCTTTGGCAATTTTGCTTGCTTCGCTCATGTCGTTTGGTAATCTGGGTGAAAATTACGAGCTAACTGCATTAAAGTCGGCAGGTATTTCTTTGCCAAGAATAATGGCGCCTCTTATAGTTTTCACCGTTATTGTGTGTTTTGCCGCATTTAAGTTTTCAAATAATGTATTACCGGTTGCTAACTTAAAGCTTTATAGTTTATTGTGGTCTGTTCGTCAGGCAAGTCCCGAATTTGACATTAAAGAAAAGGTATTTTATGATGGACTAACTGATTTCTCGATAAAAATTGATAAAAAATCAAAGACCGATGATATGCTCTATGGTATAATGATTTATGATCATAGAAATAAGTTGGCAAAGAATAGTAATGTAACAATTGCTGACTCAGGTAAATTACAATTTTCAGAAGATAAAAAATCGTTAAAAATTACCCTTTGGGATGGTATTACTTACGATGAAAAGGCAGATAGGCAAAAAAGAAGCATTAGAAGAAAAGACAGGCAACAGTTTAGGGTAGATTATTTTAAAAAACAAGTTGCATTAATTCCTTTACAAGGAATGACGTTTAATAGATATGACGAAGGTCTTTTTAAAAATCATAACCGTATGAAAGACCTTAATCAATTAGCTCACGATACAGATTCTTTGCAAGTTGAACGAGATGGTAACATTCAAAAATTAAAGCCAAAAGTTCAAAGAAATTATTTTGTTTTAAATAAAAACGAGAATAGAAGGGCTAAACGAGAGTATGAAAAGGAAATAAAAAGAGATTCATTGTCTAAATCTGTTTTTAAAGAAGTAAAAATAGATGATTTTGGAGTTGCTAATTTAGATAGTGTATTTGAGCAATTTGAAGCCCGTACCAAAGTGATGGTTATGGAAAGTGCAGTTCGCAGAGCCCGTGATACTAAGGGGCAGATTGATGAACAAATGATTCAAATTGATAAGGTTGATTATAGTTTAGTACGACATAAAATAGAGTGGCACCGTAAGTTTACTTTGTCATTTGCTTGCTTTATATTCTTCTTTATTGGAGCCCCATTAGGAGCAATAATCAGAAAAGGAGGTTTGGGTATGCCTGTGGTTATTTCTGTTCTGTTTTTTATTGTTTACTATATTATTGACACCTTTGGCTTAAAAGTTAGTAAAGAAGAGGTGTGGCTCCCACATTTAGGTATGTGGCTATCATCTTTTGTTTTGTTCCCATTTGGAGTATTTTTAACGTATAAAGCAGCCACAGATTCAGCAATTTTAAATATGGATGCTTATGTTATTTTCTTTCAAAAAATATTTGCCAAACTTAAAAAGAGAAAAAAAACAAAGGTTAAAGAGCTATAATTGATGCTGAATAATTTCATTGTTGAGCGTAAAATATTTAATTACCTTTGGCAACCTGAAAAACAACTATTCCGTTAACACATAATTGTTGCCATGAGCGATAAAAAATATCAGTTAAATACTATTGAAGAGGCTATTGAAGCCATAAGAAAAGGGGAGCTAATCATTGTAATAGATGATGAGGATAGAGAGAATGAAGGAGATTTTATTGGAGCAGGAGAATTGATAACTCCAGAAAAGGTTAATTTTATGGCAACTCATGGTAGGGGATTAATTTGTACTCCTATTACCGAAGATCGTTGCGAAGAATTGGATCTTGAGTTGATGGTTGGTAAAAATACTGCTTTACATGCTACTCCATTTACAGTTTCGGTAGATTTAATCGGACATGGGTGTACTACTGGAATATCAGCATCTGATAGAGCAAAAACGATACTGGCACTTTGTGACAAAAAAACACAGCCTGAAGATTTAGGAAGACCGGGTCATATTTTTCCATTGAAAGCTAAAAATAAAGGAGTGCTTCGTAGAGCAGGACATACCGAAGCGGCTGTTGATTTAGCCAGATTGGCAGATTTATCTCCTGTTGGTGTTCTTGTTGAAATAATGAACGAGGATGGCACTATGGCCCGTCTGCCAGAATTAATTGAAATTGCCCGTAAATTCGATTTGAAATTAATTACCATTAAGGATTTAATTGCTTATAGGTTAAAGAAAGAAAGTCTTGTTATTAAGGGAGTTCAAGTAAATATGCCTACTGATTACGGTAATTTTCAATTTATTCCGTTTAAACAAAAGTCAAATGGTTTAGAGCATATGGCTTTAATAAAAGGAGAATGGAAAGAAGATGAGCCAATATTAGTAAGGGTTCATTCATCGTGTGCTACTGGTGACATATTTCACTCCAAGCGTTGTGAGTGTGGAGAGCAACTTCATAAAGCAATGCAAACAATTGAAGAAGAAGGTAAAGGTGTAATTGTATATATGAACCAGGAAGGCAGAGGCATTGGTTTAATGAATAAAATTAAAGCTTACAAACTTCAGGAACAAGGGATGGATACAGTTGAGGCCAATGTTGAGTTAGGGTTTAATCCTGATGAAAGGGATTATGGAGTAGGAGCACAAATTTTAAGGGAGTTAGGAGTAAAAAAGATGAGGCTAATGAGCAATAATCCTGTTAAAAAAATTGGTTTAGAGGGGTATGGTTTAGAGATTGTAGAAAATGTACCCATTGAAGTAAAGCCTAATCCGCATAATGAGTTTTACATGAAAACGAAAAAAGAACGAATGGGACATAACCTGGAGTTTTTTAAATATGATAAAAAATAGATGATTTTACAATAAGATTCTGAAGAGCGATTTTAATCGCTCTTTTTTATCCAATATAAATACATCCTCCAATATTATCCTTAGTTGCACCAGTAACTGAAGCCAGGCAATTTTCTTTATTTTCTAATCTGAGTACTCCCAAAAAAGCAAATATTAATGCTTCTTTAAAGTCAATTACTTCATTTTGGGGTATTATTATTTTTGTGTTTGTATATTCCGAAATTAATTGAATTAGGAATTTATTATAAGCACCTCCACCTGTGAAAAGAGCTCTTTTAAGATGGTTTGAATTTAAAATATTTGCTAATTGATTGGCGAAATGATGATAACATGTTGTTAGTATATCATTAATATTTATATGTAAATGCTCTCTTAATATTGGTGTAAAATTTTCTTCAACCCATTCACGTCCTAATGATTTTGGAGGTGTCTGATAATAAAATGGAATTTGATTTAGTTTATGAAATAGTTGTTTGTTTAAATTACCCTTTTTACCAAGCTGACCATCTTTATCGTATAATAAATCGAATTCCTTATTAGTTATTTCATTCAATACGATGTTTACAGGGCATATATCAAATGCAATTCTTTTATTTAGTTTTTCGTAAGAGATATTGGCAAAACCGCCCAAGTTGATGCAAGCGTCATACTCACTAAATAACAATCTATCACCAATTGGAACCAAAGGAGCTCCTTGACCTCCTAATGCAATGTCTAAAGTTCTAAAGTCTGAAATTACATTAAAACCACATGTGGCAGCAATTTGCGCTCCACAACCAATTTGAAACGAGATTTGCTTTTTAGGTTCGTGGAATACAGTATGGCCGTGTGATGCAACAAAATCAATATCTTTTATTTTTCCAACAAAATTTACTACTTGTTCACCAATAAATTTACCATAATGCCTATGTAGTTTTACAAAATCGTAGGCATTTAATTCTTGAGCTTGTGATAGTTTGGTTTTTAGTTCGGTCGAATATTCAATGGTTTTACAATCTAAAATATTGTACGACCATGAGGAAGAATTGTAGGTAAAATCGCACAAAACTAGATCTAAACCATCAAGTGAGGTTCCGCTCATTATACCTACTGCTTTATATTTTTTATGTTGCATTGCTAAATATTTATAGTTCAGGACGTAAAATGATGACTTAAATCTTACTCCATGTATAAAATATTGTTTAAATTACCATTTCTATTTAGTAATTCTTTCAAATATACTATTATGCCAGATTTATCTACCTCTTATTTAGGGCTTAAGTTGAAAAGTCCAGTTATTGCGGCAGCTTCAGGATTAACAAATTCGTTACAGGATATTATTGAGTTAGAGAAACATGGCGCTGGTGCTGTAGTGCTAAAATCATTGTTCGAGGAGGAGATTGTTACTGAAATGGAGCATGAACTAAATAAGATGCATTCCGAAAATTATCTGTATCCTGAAACAATGGAGTTTTATGAGTCTTATGATGTTGAAGATACATTAACAAAATACTTGAAGTTAATAACTGAATGTAAGCAAAATGTAGATATTCCAGTAATAGCTAGTATCAATTGTATTACTTCTCATAATTGGCCATATTTTGCAAAATCATTAGAAGATGCAGGAGCCGATGCTTTGGAGTTAAATATTTCTATACTACCATCTGATCCGGAGTTGACCAGTAATGAAAGCGAAAAGATATATTTTGATATAATTAATGCAGTGAAGCAAGAGGTTTCTATACCTATATCAATAAAGATTAGTAATTATTTTTCGAATTTAGCAGGGATGCTTTCTCGTTTTTCAAAAGCTGGAGTTAATGGGATTGTTTTATTTAATCGTTTTTATTCTCCGGATATTGATATTGATAGCTTTGATGTAATACCTGCTCCTAAATTTAGTACACCTAATGATTATATTATGCCATTGAGATGGATTGCTATAATGAGTGAGCGTGTTGAGTGCGATTTAGCAGCTTCAACAGGTGTACATGATGGTATAGCATTAATAAAAATGTTATTAGCAGGAGCTTCGGCAGTACAAGTTGCGTCAACATTATACAAAAATGGATTTGCTCATATGCAGTTGATGATAAACGAACTACAGAGTTGGATGAAGCTAAAGGATTTTTCAAATATTGAGCAAATTAAAGGGATTCTCAGCCAATCAAAATCAATAAATCCTGCAGGATATTTAAGGATACAATTTATGAAGCATTTTGCCGAGAAGTAATTACTTTACGAATTAAAAATGGGATATTAAATACCCATTCTTAATTCGTACTTTATTTCATTATTTAGCGTGATTACTAAAGAATTTGTCAACTTCTTTATTCCATATTTCAATGGATTTAGTTCTTCCTTTATTGGCTAATTCATTGGTTTTGTTGTAATCACTTATTTTTTTGTTATACTGTTCTGCTGCTTTATTATATTTATCAATATCTTCTTTAGTGCGTTTACTTTTCTTGGTGGCTTCAATGGCTTTATGTAATTTTTCAAAATTATCTTTAGCTACAAAAAAATCTACCATCGATGGGTAATATTCTTTAGCTTCTATATCAAAATAAGATAAGACTTCTTTAGTGGCAGCAATAAGTGAAGCATCACCGTTATAGGCATCTAACTCGTCCAATTTTTGTGTTGCCTCTTTGTTAAATGCTATCATTGTATTAATGTTTTGTTCTAAAGCATTTATGTCTCCTCGGCTAATAGCATCAATGATATATACATCCTGTTTATATGATTTAAAAAATATTAAATATATATCATTGTAATATTCTAAAGCATCTCCGGCTTTTTCTATTTTCTTTGATTTTCTATCTGCTTCACCTTCAATTAAGTTGATGTTGTTGTTGCTCGCAAATACTTCTTGAGCACTTTTAAGTTCATCAAAAGCTGATTCTAATTTATCATTGGCCTTTTCTTTGGCAAGAATATAAGCTTCCATTAAGTCGTAAGACTGTTCGGCAATATCTTCCATATCCAGAATTTTATCAAAGTCTTCTTTTAATACTGTATATGTCATTTCCAGATAATCAAGTACAGCCTTTTTGTATGCTCCATCCTCTGTAAATGCTTTTTTAACTCTTACTTCTCCTTTTTTGATGCTTACTTCTTTTATAAGTTCCTGGCGTTTCTTTTCAACTTTTCTAGCGCCTTTACCTTTTGTTACGGCTTTAAGATATTGCCAGGTTTCATTTTTTAATCCATCATAAATTAAACTCAAATCTTGCATGTAAGTTAATGCAGAATTTGTCTCTTGCCCACTTGTAATTGTTACACCCAGGTTAATTAGAATTAGGAAAATTAAATTGAATTTTAAGTTTCTCATTTTTTAAGTTTTTGTATTTCAATTAAATCAGTTATTATTGAATAAGATTCTTTTATATATGAATCTTCGTTAATTTTATTTTTAGTGATATTGTCAAGGTCATTATAGAGTGGAGAAATCTCTCTAAACTCTTTTGCATATTGTGGTATGTTTATTTCATAAAGAGACAAAGAGTCAGAGGTATTAATTGTATTATAATTAGATTCATAGTATTGAGAATAAGAATTTATCTCTAGAGATATTTTAGAGTAGTCATCCTGATTCTTATCAGCTTGTTTTGCTATCATTTTAAAATATTTGTTACTTTCGATTCTATTCTGGCTTTGATTTCTTAGTGTTTCAATAGGAAGAGGATTTAATGGATAAGCATAAACTTTTTTTACCAATGAATCATTATTAAGAGCTGTTGGATATTTAGCTTCTCCAATTACATTTTTATCATAAATACTAGGTAGTGTAATATCTGGAATTACACCTTGCTTTTGATGTGTAGATCCATTAATTCTGTAAAATTTACCAATAGTTAATTTCATAAAACCATTGTTGCTTGTATTTTCGCTACTGTTTTCTTCGTTTACAAGAGGTAATACCTGTTGAATTGTAGATTTACCAAACGATTTACAACCAACAATAATAGCTCTATTATAATCTTGCAGTGCTGCGGAGAAAAATTCCGATGCTGATGCGCTAAATTGATTTTGTAATATAACAAGAGGCTTATCAAAAATAACTCCTCTGTTCATATCTTTATATGTAGAAGGTTTTTCGTCCTTGAAGTCGGCAACCCCTAACGCTCCATAGTTGATAAACATGCCTGCTAAATTTATTGCTTCAAGCATTGCCCCACCACCATTATTTCTTAAGTCAAGTATTAATCCTTCTATTTCTTCTCGTTTGAGTTTTATTATTTCTTTGGCAATGTCATTCGCACAACCATCAGAATAATAATAGCTCATATTAGTATAAAATGATGGGAGGTAGATATAAGCAATTTTGTTTTTTCCATTCAATAAATAACTCTGAATTATATTATCATCTGTAGTTACAGCATCCTTTGTTAAATTGACATTTATTAGCGAACCGCTTTTTTTACGTATAGTAAATACAGCATTTGTAACTTCACTGGAATAAATACTTTTTATAATATCGTATGCTTTATTACAGCCAATTTCAATTTTATTTTGACCTAATGGTTGGATGGCAATAAGTACATCATTTTCGTTGATTTCGTTTGATCTCCAAGCAGGAGAACCAGGTATAAGTTTACTAATCTCAATTTCACCAAAATCATTTAATTCAATATCTAATCCAAAAGACAAACTTTCCTTTGATAATGAGGCATTAAAGAATTCATTGTCTATTGCTGAAAAATATACTGTATGAGGATCGAATGTTGAGGTTAACGATCTGATAAATAAGTCCTCAGTGTAGTTGTTTTTGCTTAATATTGACTCAAGTGCACATACTTCTCTTTTTAGCACTTCGGTTCTAATGTTGTTTATAGAATCGCGGTTTGATTTATTATCAATATATATGGTATCAATTTTATCAAAAAAATAAGTCAAGGTTCTATATCTTATAGTTTTATCCCAAGTAGCCTCCAGTTGAGATTGTAAGACATATTTTGTTTTATCGGATAAATAAATAGAATCCTTTTTATTCCAATCTATTGTTTTATTTAAGCTGTTATTTAAAAAATCAATTTTATACCGAATTTTTTCATTGTAAACACCAGAAAAAACCTTTAGGAAAGAATATTCTTTGTTGTTAATATAGTCGTCTATTAAATATTTATGTTCCTCTAACTTACTGATATCTTCTTTTGCGAATAATTGTAATCCTCCATCCATGGATTCAATCCAGTTATCATAAAGTAAACTTGAAAAATTATCATCAATTTCCTTGGGATTATAGTGATACTGATTGACAATATTTAAAATCATTTCAATTTTATCTGAGGTATTCTTATCCTGGCCTGAAGAAATAAGAGGTGTTGATAAAATAAAAATCAAAAAGGATAGCCAAATAAATGTTCTACTCATAATTATAATTTAGGCAGTGTATTCGCCTTATTTTTGCAATATTATTTTGAATAAGTATTTAAAATACCGGTTAAATTCTTACTTTAATTAGTCGGGTTTGGTTTCAATATTATTGAACTATTTCTTAAATAATATTCTAAATATATCTTTGTAACAAAAAAGAATGAATTATTTAGACGACTACTACCCACAAGAACCACTCAAAGAAGGAGAGGACTTCATTATGGATCCGCGTGGGTTTAGGATAATGACAAGAAAGTATCTAAAAAGCAGGGGGTATTGTTGTGGTAATGGTTGTAAAAATTGCCCATACTTTCCTAAACATCAAAAAGGGAATACTAACTTAGAGTAAAATAAAAATACAAGGAAAGTAGTTATTCTTTTTAATAATAAGTAATTACGGATATTAGAAACTTTTTATGACAATAAATAAAGAAGATTTACGAATAGTATTTATGGGTACGCCCGAATTTGCTGTTGAAAGCCTTAAAATATTAGTAGAAAACAATTATAACATTGTGGGAGTAATTACTGTTCCTGACAAGCCATCGGGAAGAGGACAAAAAATTACAACTTCTCCAGTTAAAGATTTTGCTGTTAAAAATGGCATTAAAGTTCTTCAGCCAGAGAAACTAAAAGCTGAATCATTTTTAAGTGATTTAAAAGAGTTAAATGCAGATTTGCAGGTGGTTGTTGCTTTTAGAATGTTGCCAGAAGTTGTTTGGAATATGCCAAAGTTAGGAACCTTTAATTTACATGGATCACTTTTGCCACAATATCGGGGAGCAGCACCTATTAACTGGGCAGTTATTAATGGGGAGAAAGAAACCGGAGTAACTACATTCTTTTTACAACACGAAATAGATACAGGTAATATTATCGATCAAAAGAGAATGCCTATTGAAAACAATGATACAGCTGGAATAGTACATGATAAAATGATGATTTTAGGAGCAGATTTAGTGCTGGAAACTGTTGAGAAGATTAGCAATGGTGCAATAGCTACCAAATCTCAGGATGAATTAATAGAAGAAGGAACGGTTTTAAATCCTGCCCCAAAAATATTTAAAGAAGATTGCAAAGTTAATTGGAATCAGCCTGTAGATAAAATACATGATAAAATTAGAGGGCTTAGTCCATATCCTGCAGCTTGGACAGAAATGCAAGATGATAGTGGTAAAAAAATGAGCCTTAAAATTTTTGAAACAGAAACGTTAGGAGGAGAGGAAATTGGTGAAGTAGGTACAATAGAAACGGATGGAAAAAGTACGATAAAAATTCAAGCGATTGGTGGAGTACTTAAAGTTAATTTACTGCAAATGGCAGGAAAGAAAAGAATGTCTGCCAAAGAATTTTTAAATGGATTTAAAGATCTGGATAAGTACAGGTTGTTATAAGTTATATAATGATTAAAAGAAAAACAAAAGGTCTATGTTGAATAAATATAGGCCTTTTGTGTTTAATGGACATTAAAAGTTTCTTTCCTCTCCAAATAATATCTATTCATAAAAAATAGATGGACAAATAATACTAAGTTTCTTAGCTTTTTATTCGTAAGTTAATTAAAACTCTATTTTTTGATGAAAAGGATAATTATTTTGTTTGTAATAGTATTGGTTACGGGAATAACGTATGCACAAGAACAAATGCTTGGTGAAATTAAAATGTTTGCCGGAACATATGCTCCAAGAGGATGGGCATTTTGTGACGGACAGTTATTGTCGATAAGCCAACATGAAGCTTTGTTCTCTATACTAGGTACAACTTATGGAGGAGATGGGCGAACAACGTTTGCATTACCAGATTTAAGGGGAAGGGTGCCAATGCATGAAGGTAGTGGACCTGGATTAACCAGTAGAAGATTGGGGCATAAAGGAGGTGCAGAATATAATGTATTAACAGTGAATAATTTGCCAAGTCATAATCATTCGGCTTCAGTAACTAATCCTGTTTATGATGATGAAGCAAACAGCGATGATCCAACAGGTAAATACCCTGCAGTATCAGGAGAAAATATGTACTCCGATAAAAAGACTACTGAAGGAGCTTCTCAGCAAGTAACAGTAGGGTATTCTGGAAATTCTGCGCCAATAGGCAATGTTCAGCCATATACTACTATTAATTTTATTATAGCATTAACAGGATACTTTCCTTCAAGAAACTAAAGAATTTTATATGATTAGATTTTTTAGCATATTATTAATTGTTCTGGTTTCATCAGTTGTTAGCAGTCAAACAGTATTAGTTCCTGGAGATATAGCTTTTATTGGAATTAATAGTGATGAATATGAGGATGACTTTTCGTTCTTGTTGTTGCAGAATATTGAAAATGGAACATCTATAAATTTCACAGATAATGGTTGGACTGCTTCTGGTGGTTTTAATATGAAATATCCAGAAAGTCATTTTACCTGGTTAGTGGATAAAGACTTGGAAGCAGGTAATATTGTTCATGTTTTTACATATAATGGAGTAGAGCAAGCTAAAGCTAGTGTAGGGCAAATAACTGGAGATAAAATGACTGTTTCGATTGCGGGAGATCAGATTATAGCTTATCAGGGAAGTAAATCTGAGCCAAATTTTATTGCTGCGATTAGTTTTAATCAAAATATTAAAGAAAAGCCAGGAGAGGACTTTGATGGAGATTCATACTCGAATTCTACTACAGCAATGCCTCCAGGTTTACAATTAGGAATAACAGCGCTTCATATTTACGATGTGGTAATGTTTGAAGAAAGAGATAATTCTATTTACTCGTGTATAGAAACGGAAGGAGATAAGAATTATTTATTGGGTATGATTAATAATGTAGAAAATTGGATGATGGATAATGATAATCCGTTTGTACAGTATCCTTTTGTGTGCGAATTTAAAGTTGATTTATCAACATCAGTTAATCAGATAAGTTTATCAGAGGTTGCTGTTTATCCAAATCCTGCGAAGGATAAATTAGTTATTAAAACAGCAAAAGCTGTTGGGCTTCGGTTGGAGCTTTATACAAGTTCTGGAATTTTGGTAAAACGTTTAGATCATTCATGTAATTCACAAGAAACGATTTTTGATTTAAAGGATTTGTCGACTGGAATATACATTTTATATGTTGTTGAAGATAAAGGAACCCAAACTTTTAAAGTGTTTGTAGAGAATTAAGTTTTTGAAGAGAAGAAAAATAAAAAGCTCTTTTGTGTGATTGTTGTAAATGTTGAATGAGTTATATGTAAGAAACGTTATAGATTTATTAAAATATTAGTAAGAAAATATTCATACGACAAATAAGGTAATTAAATTACTTTTATACCTAATGTATTGAGGTTAAGCTGATAGATATTCGGTTACTTATTGGGTAAATGTGAGTTCTGTTTATCAACTAATTTTGTTGATTTTTCATTTAGGAGTAATAAACAAGTATTTGGTATTAAGGAGGAATTGTAAACTGAATTAAGTAAGTATGATATGGATATTCAACCTCAAATACAATGTAAACTGCTAATTATTGACGATGATAATCTAATTAGGTTAACTATAAAGTCCTATTTTGAAGATTATGGTTTTGATATTCTTGATTGCCCAGATGGAAAAGCAGGTATAGAATGCATTAAGAAATATACTCCTGATTTAGTAGTAACAGATATTCATATGCCGCACTTGAATGGATTGCAGGTGTTAAAATGGATTCAGAAGAATTGTAATCAATTGCCGGTGATTGTATTGTCTGCTACAACTGATATTGAGAATGCTGTTGAGGCATTGAGGTTAGGAGCATGGGATTTTATAATTAAACCAATACCTAACATGTCTATTTTATCAAATTCTATTGTAAAAGCACTAGAAAGGGCAATGTTGATAAAAGAGATTAGTGAATATCAATTGCGTTTGGAAGAAAAAGTTAATGAAAGTACTCAAAAGCTTCTAATTGCTAATAAACAATTAAGGAATACGCTGGCAAGATTAGAAGAACAGAATATCCAATTAGAAGAAGCAAATCAAAAATCAGAAGAAAGTAATCGTTTAAAAACTGCATTTCTTAGTAATCTTTCTCACGAGATTAGAACTCCCATGAATGGAATAATGGGATTTATTAATCTTTTAAAATCTTCTTTATTAACAAATAATGAAAAGGAAGAATTTATTGATCAATTATTTAATTCTAGTAAAAGGATATTGTCATTGATGGATAATTTGGTTGACATTTCGCTTATAGAAACAAATCAATTAAAAACAAAAATAAAAGAATTTGATGTTAATCAAGTTATTAATAATTGTTACTTAATAATTAAAGATGTAGCTAAAAGCAAAGGAGTAAATGTTAATACTAATTGTGAGTTGTCGGAAAATGAAAGTTGTATTCTGTTGGATGGTATTTTAATTGAAAAAGTATTGCTGCTACTACTTGACAATGCGATAAAATTTACTTTTAAGGGAGAAATAAGTTTTGGGTATAAAGTAAAGAAGGAAGAAATTGAGTTTTTTGTAAAGGATACAGGAATTGGAATAGGTCAGGATTCAAAAGTTGATATTTTTCAACCATTTAGACAGGTTGATGAAGGGAGTTTAGAACGAGGATTTGAGGGTGCAGGTTTGGGCTTGGCTATTTCTAAATCTATAGTTGAAAAATTAGGCGGAAAAATCGGGTATGACTCTTTAATTGATGTTGGTACCAGGTTTTATTTTACAATCCCATATGTACCTATTCTAAACGAAAACCTCTCTTATAGTTAAGGAAAATTATTCCCAGCAAAAATATTAAGTTATGACGATTTATGAATTTACAGACAGTGTAACTGCTAAAACATTTAATGATGATATTGATTTTAAGAATAAATTAGATCATCATTCAGATTATGAGTTGCTCTTAAATGTAAGGCATAATATTTTCGCATACTTGGTTGTATTTAATATTTTTGGTATTGCTACTTCGTTTTATATCGATTATACATTTTATTACATCTCATTTAATATAGCAATTGGGCTTGTAATCTCAATTCGCTATATCTTGATAGGATTATACAATAAAATGTATGAAGATAGATCTGTTTTATGGGGAAGGATGTTTAATGAAAGTATATTATTTGCAGGTATTGTTTGGGGCGGAATATGTTTGTATATATGGATGTTATATTCTAACTCTAACCAATGGGTAAGTATGTTTTTTATTTTTCTTACAGGAGGAATAACATCTGGAAGTATTCCTGCTTTTTCTCCAAGAAAAAACTTATCTATTTATTTTACCATAATTATTTTAGGTCCTGTTGTAATTTGGGAATTTATGCAATTGACTTCTCTGTCGATTTTCACAAGTATTGCAATACTGTTTTATGTTGTAATGATGTCAATATTGAGTAAGTCTTATCATCATCGCTTTGTGAATAGTTTTGCAAAAGATTACGCTTTGCTTATACAAACAAAAAAATTAAAGGAAACTAAGGATCGTTTTGCTCATTTGTACGATTTCTCACCGGTTGGATATCTAACAATAGATGAAAAAGACTTAGTTAAAGAAGTTAACTTAAAGGCTGCTGCTATGGTGTGCAGAAGCAAAGAGTCTTTAGTTGGAGATAGTATTTATAATGTAATTTCGATTGATCACAAACAAGAGTTTGAACTATTTAAGAAGAATTTATTGCACTCTAAAGATACGCAGTGCCTTGAGGCGAAAATAATACGAAATGGAAAAGAAAGCTTTTTTGCAAGAATAAGTGGAGTTGCTTCTTATAGCAGTGGAGTAGGGCAGGTAAGAATGACATTAACAAAGATTGAAAATAAAAACCTTATAAGTAGAGAACTTGGTATCAATAGTCAGTTTAGGTTGGCAATGATGGATGTTTCGAAAGAAAAGATAGCAGAAGAGCAACTAAAGAAAGCTCATGATGAATTAGAAAACAGAGTTAAAGAACGAACATTAGAATTAGCTAGCGCGAACAAGATACTACAGGAAAGCGAACAGAGATATAATGCTTTGTTTTCAGGAATTAATGAGATTGTGTTGGTACACTATTTTCCTAATGAAAACCATACTGAGAAGTTTATTGAGGTAAATAATATGGCATGCGATTCATTAGGGTATACAGAGGAAGAACTGAAGAATAAGGATATGGAGAGTATTAGTGGTGAAAGTTCGGTTGTTGAGTATAGTCAGATTATTAATGAGTTAAGGCATAGATTAAAGTTAGTGTTTGAGCAAAACTTACTTACAAGTAAGGGAAAACAGGTATTGTTTGAAATGCATGCACATGTATTTGATTTTAGAGGGAAAAAGGCAATTTTATACACAGGTAGAGATATAACAGAAAGAAAGTTGGCATATGAGATGATGATACAATCGGAAAAAATCATGTCCATTAGTGGTTTGGCAGCGGGAATGGCTCATGAAATAAATAATCCAATGTCTGGAATATTACAAGGTTTAGAGGTTGTGAAAAATAGGTTAACTCAGGTTATTCCATCAAACATTAAAGCGGCTGATAGTACAGGAATCGAAATGGAAAAGTTGAGTGCTTATCTTGATAAGAGAGGAATAATAAAATTATTTAATACGATGCATAACGAAGGTATGCGTGCTGTTGAGATAGTATCAAATATGCTTTCGTTTGCCAGAAAAAGTTCCACTGTATTTAGTAATGAAAATATTACTGAGTTGATGAATAAAACAATTAGTATTGCTAAAAGTGATTATAATTTAAAAACGAAGTTTGATTTTAGAAAAATATCAATAATTAAAAATTATGAGGATAATTTGCCTACGGTTGCATGTAAGCCAGGTGAAATTCAGCAAATATTTTTTAATGTTTTAGCTAATGGAGCTCATGCTATGCAAGATAACGGAAGTGCTATTGATCCTCAATTTATTATTACAATAGATAAGTACAATGAAAAGATGGTACGTGTAGTAATAAAAGATAATGGTCCGGGAATGGAAGAAGAAACACAAGCAAAGTTGTTTGATGCTTTTTATACTACAAAACCGCCAGGAAAAGGTACGGGATTGGGATTGTATGTTTCAAATATGATAGTTAACAATCATAAAGGTGAAATAAAGGTTGAGACAGAGCAGGGGAAGGGTACTTCATTTATAATTTTATTGCCTTATAAGACAGATAGAATATAATCAAGAGTGAATCATAATAAAAAAGGCGATCAAAATTGACCGCCTGTGTGATTCAGCTGGGGTTCGAACCCAGGACCCCATCCTTAAAAGGGATGTGCTCTACCAGCTGAGCTACTGAATCTCCTTGTGTACATTCGCATTTTACGAATGCTTAATATGGAAAGAGACTTTTTAGTCTCATAAAGTGATTCAGCTGGGGTTCGAACCCAGGACCCCATCCTTAAAAGGGATGTGCTCTACCAGCTGAGCTACTGAATCTCCTTTGAGCATTGTAATTTTGTCAATGCGGATGCAAAAGTAGAGGTTTTTTTTGAAACTCCAAATATTGCTAACTATTTTTTTATAAAAAATTCCATTATTTCATAAGGTGGTTGATAACAATTTGTTAATTGTGAATAAGTTGGGAGGTGTTTTTTAAAGAGTAAAAAAATATTGAAATAACTTTATAATAAATTAAAATTTAAAGCCATGCTAAGCGTAGAAAGAGAACCTGCGGTTTCAGGTACATTTTATAGTTCTAATCCAAAAGAACTAAAAAATCAACTAAAAGAATGCTTTCGGGATGTTCAGCAAAAAGTTGTACAAAATATTGCAGCTTTAATTGTTCCTCATGCAGGCTATACATATTCAGGAAAAGTAGCAGCAAGTGCTTATTCATTAATTCCTCAAGATGTAGAATATGAAAATATTTTTGTTATAGGCTCAAGTCATCATGTATCATTTAATGGAGCATCAGTATATAACAAGGGGCATTATAAAACACCTTTGGGAGTAGTTCCTGTTAACCTAAAACTGGCTAATTCGTTAATAGATAACAATAAATGCTTTGTTTATAATGATTCAGCACATGTTGAAGAACATACAATAGAGGTTCAGTTGCCTTTTTTACAATATTGTTTAAAAGGGATTAAGCAAATTGTTCCTATTATAGTAGGGGTAAAAAGCTACGAAGTATGTCAATGTATTTCCGAAGTATTAATGCCATTTTATAATGAAAGGAATCTATTTATTATAAGTACCGATTTTTCACATTATCCAACAGATGAGATAGCTCGGCATATAGATTCTGAAACAGTAATTGCAATTTGTTCTAATGATCCACAATCGTTAATAAAAGCGTTAGAAATTAATTCTAAACGTAAGGTAAAGAATCTATATACTGGCTTATGTGGATGGAGTTCTGTACTGACTTTGTTATTCGTTACTAGTAAAGATAAAGGCTCAAAATTTGTAAGAGTGAAATATATGACTTCAGCTGAGTCGGCTTATAAAGATAAAAGTAGAGTTGTAGGGTATCAGTCAATTGTTGTTAAAAGAGAAGATGGTAATATGTTGCTTACAAAAGAAGAAGGACATCTTTTGTTAAATGTTGCACGATCAGAAATAATTAAAAAATTAAAGCAATCAGAGAATGATTTTAAAGAAAAAATAATTGATAAAGAAGAATTTAATCTATTAGATAGTGCTTTTGTTTCGGTATATGTAAAAGATGAGCTAAGAGGGTGTATTGGAAGGTTTTCTACTAAAACTAACTTAATCAAACTTATAAAGGAACTTAGCATTTCTGCAGCGTTTGAAGATAGTAGGTTTAAACCATTGTTATTAAAGGAAATTAAAGATTTGAAACTAGAAATTTCGGTTCTTACACCAATGAGGAAAATTAAAAACATATCTGAAATAGAATTAGGTAAACATGGAGTTTATTTAGAAAAAGATGGAAAAAAGGGTACATTTTTACCGCAGGTTGCAAGCAAAACAAACTGGAATCTCACTGAGTTTCTTGGGCATTTAGCCAGAGATAAGGCCCGTGTGGGTTGGGATGGATGGCAAGGGGCTAATTTATATGTGTTTGAAGCGTTGGTTTATAAAGATAAGGAGAAGTAATTATGAGTTTAGGCATGAACAGGAGAGAGTTTATTAGGAATGGAGCTCTGATAATTGCAGGTATATCATTTTTACCATCATGGGCTACATCCAATAAAAAACTGAGGTTTGGCTGGGTTACAGATATTCATTATGCTGAAGCTCCAGTTAAGTGGGGAAGGAACTTTAAAGAAAGCATCACAAAACTAAATGAAGCAATACATCTTTTTAATAACGAAAAGGTGGATTTTGTTATTGAAACAGGTGATTTTAAAGACCAAACAGATCCTCCGGTTGAAAAAGAAACTTTAATGTATCTACAAAAAGTAGAACGCACATTTTCGAAGTTTAATGGGTTACGATATCATGTTCTAGGTAATCATGATTTGGATTCGCTATCTAAAAGCCAGTTTTTGTCAGCTATTGAAAATTCAGGAATAGATAAGAAAAAGTCATATTACTATTTTGAAAATTCAGGTTTTCGTTTTGTTGTATTGGATGCTTGTTATAAGCAAGATGGAGAAGATTACGATCATGATAATTTTCATTGGACAGATACAAATATACCTTCATTTCAATTGAATTGGCTTGAAGCTGTACTTAGAGAAAGTAATAAACCTGTTCTCATTTTTGTACATCAATTGTTAGATGGAGAGGGGGATTTGTTTATAAATAATTCTTCTGAGGTTAGAAAGGTGCTAGAGAAATATGGGAATGTGGCCGCGGTTTTTCAAGGACATCGTCATGAAGGAGGAGCTAAGGTAATAAATGGAATATTGTATTATACTTTAAAAGCACTTGTTGAAGGCAGCGGGGAAGCTAATAATAGCTATTCTATTGTGAATTTAGATGTGAACGGAGAAGTTACGATTGAAGGGTATAGAAAAGCAGATAATTATGAATTTGTTTCGAAACAACAACTTGTCGACGTTTAAAGAAGCAAGATATTGGAAGGTTGAGTCGAATGGAGTTAAATGTTTTTTGTGTCCGCATAGCTGCTTAGTTAAACAAGGAGAAACAGGTTTATGTAGAACCCGAAAAAATTATAACAACTCCTTAATAGAAGAAACCTATGGATATCCATGTGCAATACATATAGATCCGGTTGAAAAGAAACCATTATATCATTTTTTACCAGGTAGTTCAACTTTGTCTATAGCCACAACAGGATGTAATTTGCGATGTTTGAATTGTCAGAATTACCAAATATCTCAAGCTGTTTTTTCTAAGGAAAACATTCCATATGTTAATCCTGATACAATTGTTAGTAAAGCACTTTCGAATAAATGTTATTCTATATCGTATACTTATACTGATCCTATAGTTTATTATGAATATACTATGGATACGGCTGATATAGCCAAACAGAAGGGAGTTAAAAATATTATTGTTTCTGCAGGATACATCAATAAAAAGCCATTAAGAGAAATGTGCAAATTAATTGATGCTGCTAATATCGATTTAAAGTGTTTTGATGAAAAGATATATCAAGAGCTATCTGGTATCCAGTTAAAAACTGTACTTGATTCGTTAATGATAATAAAAACAGAAAATGTTTGGTTAGAAATAACAAACCTTTTGGTGCCAGGTTATAGCGATAACATAAAAGACATTAAAAGAATGTGTCATTGGTTAGTACAAAATGGTTTTGAAAATACCCCGTTGTATTTTAGTAGGTTTTTTCCTACCTACAAATTGAGTAATGTTTCTCCAACTTCAATGGAAGTGCTTTTTAATGCATACAAAACTGCCAAAGAGACTGGTATTAAATATGTGTACTTAGGAAATGTAAATGATGATTCTTACACAAACACTTATTGCCATAATTGCAATCACTTACTTATTAAACGTAGAAGATACGATTTAGAAAATGTAGGAATGAAAAATACAGTATGTAATAACTGTAATCAAGAGATACCGGGATGCTGGGTTTAGTTGGTTCAAAAGGTTGGTATCAAGTTAAATAAATCTATTAATGATTGTAGTTGAAGAATGTATCATTATTGAATATAATCAGTTTTATCATTAGAATTTGAATGTTTACCAAAGTAAGCTTATAAAAAGAAACAATTTTTTTTTTAGTAAGTAGAAAACAAAAAAAGGTAATCGATAGCTTAAATTATTGTATAGCAATTTAAACCATTAAAAATTTGAGCTCGTGTGTTTAATTAGTATTCTGATGATTTACGTTGTAAAAATTTTGATTTTAATGATATTAGAGGAGTGTGATGATACATTTAAGAGGATTGTTTTTGGTAATATTAGTAATTTTATATTCAAATATTGTTAAAGCAGATTATATAAGTACGAAAGAAGGAGGAGCCTTTAATGAGTCAGGCACATGGACTGGAGCTAAACCAGGAACAGATGTTGATGATGATTTATTTATAAATGGAATCGTAACAGCTACGGAAGATATAAAAATTAATGGAGGAAGCGGGTTAGGAGCCATTAATAATGGGGGATATCTAAAAATAAATAATGGTAAAAAAATAGAGTTCCTTAAAAACTTTACGATTAAATCAGGTGGAATATTAGAAGTAACAGGAGATCTTTTGTCCAATGTAGGTAGATTATATATCGAAGAAGGGGGTATATTAATTGTTCATGGAAAATTAGAACTGAAAAAACCAGGAAGTGTTATAAATGGTAATATTCTTGTGCTTGGAGATGAGGTTGTCTTTAAGAATATGCAAGTTGGAGAGGGAGGTAATTTAATAATTACCGAAGGCAAACTGGTTAAAGATAATGGAACTCATCAATATGGATTAGGAGATATTTATGTATTAAATCTTGATGCAGATACTCCAAGTAAAGTAGTAACTAAAGATTTATCTGATTTTCTGGAAAATGAATGTTGCTTGGGAGACTTGATTGATTCTATTTTAAAAGAATTATTTGAAGAATATATGCCTGTTTGCAATACTAATATTTGGCAAGGTAATGATATAGAAAATCCTAAAGAATGGTTAAATGATGATAATTGGGAAATGAATTTACCTTCTTCTGAATGCAAAGTAGTATTGCCAGAAGGTCTTGTAAATTATCCAGAAATAGATCCTGAGGATGGAGAGGTGGAGTTGTCTTCATTAACTATCAAGTCAGGAGCGAGTTTAAAAATTAATGCGGGCTCAAAACTAACCATTCATGATAATTTGGTAGTGGAACCAGGAGCTGAGTTTGTAATAAATAATTCTGCAATATCTCCTAGTTCAATCATAGTTAATGGTATTATAACAGGATTAACAGATGTGAATTGGCATATAGATGAGGGTAAATATTGGTATATTGGACATTCGACAGAAAATGTTGATATTGAAGATTATACAGCATCTCTTATATCAGGAGGAAATAATTATAAGCTCTATAGATATAGTAGTGGTTGGAAAAATTTAACAGGCTCTCAAATAAATCAATATAATCCATTGCAAGGATTTGCACTCAAAGCACAGAATGCTGGCTCAATACTAAATTATTCTGGAGAATTAAATAACGAAGCACAATATGATACGACAGGTTTGATCCCTAATTGGCATTTAATTGCTAATCCCTATCCGTGTTATATTGATATTTTAGATACTGGACTTGATATAGGAGGTGCTTTAAAAACAATTTGGGTTAGAACCGATGTTGGTGCTAGTCAGCGTGGTTATTCTTCGTTTAATTTAGAGTCTCAGGTAGGCCAAAATGGAGGTGCTAGATATATTGCTCCCGGACAGAGCTTTTGGGTAAGAACTTATAGTGTTAATGATTCTATTATTATTAAAAATAGTACCAGGACACATGGGGATGGAGGAAGTTTGAAAAGTGTATCTTCAAGTGAAGAAGATGTATTTAGACTTAATTTAGTAAGTGACTATACGATTGATGAGACAGTATTGATGTTTAGAGATTATGGATCATTTGAGGTTACTAAATATGATTCTGAGAAAAAACTTTCAACTAAAAAGGTAGCTAATTTATATAGCATTAAGTCAGGTTCTAAAGTGGCTATTAATGCACAAGTACCAGTTTTTGAAAGTCAAATAGTACCAATTGGATATAAAGTGGGCAATGAAGGATTGAGCGACTTTACATTAAGAGTTACCAATATTGCCTCTTTTATGTCGGAGTTAGATGTTTTTTTACATGATAAATATGAAGATATTAGGATTAATTTAAGGGAAGAAGATTCTTATACTTTTTCACCTTTAGTAAATGAAGCTAACGATAGATTTGAGTTAATTTTTACTCCAGCACTTACAACTAGTTTTTTAGATTCAAATATTGAATTGAAAAAAGATGACAAAGTAACAGTCTATTCGGTTAACACAAAAGCATACGTTCATATTTCAAATGAATTACAATTAAAAGATCCAACTACGGTTAGTATTTTTGATTTAGGAGGTAGATTACTTTTAAAAGAAAAGTTTGATGGTTATAAGATAAATTTTAACCTGCCTCTATCTAATAAAATGTTGATTATTGAAGTAAGAGTGGATAATATGATATATCGTCGAAAAATTGAAAGTTTCTAATACGCAAGAATAGTTATGTTATGCGAAAAGAGAATTTAAGTCAATTTTTTTTGCAGGTATTCATCAGCTTTTACTAATAATTAGTAGTGTTTTCAATATTATTCATCAATGAGATTGATGCAAGTGGTTAATAGTCAAAACATTTTTAATTTTAGTCCGTACAAAACTACTAAATGGGAATCATTTATTCCTTAACTTTTATTGTAGAGAACCTTATTGTTTAAGATTATGATAAAAAAGTTTACTTCATTAAAGAGCGTACTATTAGGTATTGCTTTAGTATTTTCTATAAGCCTTAGTGCTCAAAGTGATGGTGATTATCGAACGGCTGTTTCCGGTAGTTGGAATTGGTCTACGGTAGCCAATTGGGAAGTTTATTCATCGGGTTGGGTAGCAGCAACAGAATATCCAGGTCAATCAGCAGGAACAGGAGAGGTCACCATAGATGATGATGGTGCTCAAATAACTTTGGATGTTAGTACGGCAAATCCAATTGGTAGTTTAACTTTTGCCGATGGAACAACATCAGCAACCGACATTACCTTTGGTAGTAATAGTTTGACAGTTACTGGGGCTATTACTTTTGGTAATCCAGATGCCGATGCTGGAGATCAAAATATTTTTGTGAATTCCGGTACGCTTACCTGTGGAGAAGTAGTCATGGTTAATACAGGTAATAATAGTGAAGATACCCGTATTGATATAGAGGATGGTACATTAACAGTTAATGGAGATATTACCATGCCGCATTCTGGAAGGAATAATATTCGATTTGTGGGTGTAGCATCTGGTGAGTTATATGTTGGAGGAGATTTTAATAGCAATGCATTTACAATGGGAGGGTCTACCTCAACAGTATATTATAATGGAGTAGGAACTCAAATAATTGCTAACGCTAACTATCGTAATTTGCAATTAACAGGAGGAACTAAATCCCTAAGAGGAAATACAAGTGTTTATTCAACATTAACACTTGGTGCCGTTTTAGATATTGCCAATAGGCAGTTTTATCTAGGAAATTCAGCTTCATTAGTTCCTGAAACAACTTTTGGTGCGTCTGCAATGATTAATATCTCTAATAATGGCTACGTCCGTAGAGATGGTAATTCCAATACAGATTACGAAATGACTTACCCAATTGGTATAGGAAGCGATTATACTCCAATGGTTTTAACATCTGTGAGTGGTAGTGATGTAAATGGTAGGTTATATATTAGGCTATATGCAGATAGACATTGGTTAACAGAAGGATCGGATAATGTAATTACCAGGTATTGGGATATAAGCACAACAGGTTTAACATTAACATCAGCTTCAGGAAATTTTACTTATTCTGATAATGATGTTTTGGTACCTATAGTTGAAGGGAACTTAACAACTATTGGTCATTTTGATGGCGGTACATGGCAAAAGAATGAACCAACAACAAGCTACAATCATGGTTCTAATCAAATTACTTTTACTAATGTTTCTCAGTTAGAAGGACAATGGACATTGGGTGAAGCAACAGGTTGTTTTGAACAGCCAGCTGGTACTTTTTCTGTTCAGAATGGTTATTGGAACTCAGCATCAACTTGGAATACTGGGGTTGTGCCAGGACAAGGCGGTAATGAAGACGTTACAGTATTCCATAATGTATATGATTTAAATATTGGCTTTACAGTAAATAGTCTTACTATTGAAGAAAATGGAACTATCGATTTTGATAATGATGTGGTTACTATTAACAATGATTTTACTATTAAGGGTAATGCAAACGATGATAACTCTGGAGGTTCTGTAGATGTTGGTGGAAATTTAATTATTGAATCAACAGGAGATTTTAATATTCAAAGGTGTAATTTAACTGTTACTGGAACAACTACTGTTTCCGGAACGTTAAGGGATACAGATGGAAATGGGACCAGTACATTTAATGGATTATTAACTGTTGAATCAGGAGGTACATATACATCCAATAGAGATGATTTTAATTTTGTAGGAGGAATTGTGAACAATGGTTCATTCACTAACTCGTCTTCTTTTACAGTTAATCAGGATTTAACTATAGCCGGTACGTCGGAAGTGCAATTTACTAATGATATTTATATTGCTGATAATGTAACATTAACCAATGAAAATAATGCTGGTTTATCTGTTACAGACCAATTAAATGGTTTGGGAGCTAATTCTTCTCTTATTAATAAAGGATTGATAAATTACTATGATTATGCAACAGAACCTATGGGTACTGGGACTTTAGATTGTTTATCATTTCCTAATACATTTGCATATAATAGTAATAACAGGCAATACATTAAGGCAACTACATACTATAACCTTTCGTGTGAAAATGTTCAGGATAAGGAGCTGCGAGGTGCAACAACAGTGACTAATAACTTAACCAATACAGGCGCAGCTGATTTCGAATGTTTGGGTAATGACTTAACTATTGGAGGAACAGTAACTAATACATCATCAGGAGTTTTTACTACAGGAAGTAATACGGTTACATATAATGGAGCAGGTGCTCAAAACATATTAGATATTACATATTCAGGTAATCTAGTAATTGATGGCTCAGGAACTAAGAGTCTTCAGAACGCAACTACTGTATCTGGGGATGTAACTATTCAAGGTACAGCAACGCTAGATTTAAGCAGTCAACAACTTACCCCATCTGGAAATATTACAATTAGTAATGGTGCAACATTAGAAGTTGATGAAAATGCAACATTAGAAGTTGCTGATGGAAGTACACTTACTAATAATGGATCCTTTAAAGTAGTGGGTACCTCAGGTAACTCTGCGACAGTAACAACTTCCGGAAGTGGAGGTTATTTAATCAACCAATCAGATGCAGCGGCAGAGTTTCATGCTCTTTACGGGATTTTTGACTATACAGGAGGTATTACAATTTCTGATGGAACAATAGATGCAACTAACAACTTCGGATATACAACATTTTCAAATGGTACAGGAACTGAGTATCTTAATATAAGTAATCTTGATCCCATAGGGGGGCTGTCATCTATTCAGAGTGCAGTTTTTGAAGCAGGACCTACTTATAATGTTGTACGTACTTCAGGTACGGCAACTGTTGATTTCGTTCAAGCAACAGGAGCGCTATCTGGAGAAAATTACGATAGTGATAATGGAAATCCAGGAACATTAATAGAGTGGTCCGACCCAACATCAATTTATTATTCAACGGGTGATGTTTCGGCATATGCAACAGCTAGTTGGGCTCATAATGAAGATGGAACAGGAGGTAATCCTGCTTTGGGAGATCTTACTAGTGGTACATTAACTCTGATTATTCAAGATGGGCATACTGTTACTTTAGATAGTAATGGAGATATTGATGTACGTAAATTAATAGTTGGAGAAGGAACTTCAGGGGCTTTTTTGATAGGTGGAGATGCTACTCAGCAAACTCTTACAGTACAAGAGTTGCTTGAGGTAAAGACAGGAGGATCTTTAATACCTAATTCCGAAGGATCTCCAGCACATATTATTAAGTTATATGGTAATTTAATTAACAATGGAACAGTAAATCTTCGTCAGTCATTTACTCAGGTGGCTAATATGGAGATATATGGTAATATGGAGTTTAGTGGATCTAATACACCAATATTTAGTGAGTTGTTATTTGAACCAGGGTGTAATGCAATAGCGAATACTGCATTAGATGTCAACTGGAACTTAATTTTAGAATCAGGAGCAACCTTTAATGATGGAGGTAATACCCATACTGTTGAATATAACTGGACGAATAATGGTGGAACTTATAATGCAACAGGAGGTTTAGTATTTGACGGAGGTACTGCATCTATAACAGCTTCTGGAACATCCACTACATTTAATGATATTACATTTAATAGTGGAGGTTTAAATACTGTTAAACAAGCTACGATAGTTAATGGTGATTTTGTTGTAAGTAACAATACTCGAATATCAGTTGATAACATAACAGTAACTGTAAATGGTAATTTTGATATTGCTTCAGGTTCGGAGTTTGTACAAGCGAATAACTATACCTATTTTAATGGTACATCTGCTCAAACGATAACACTAGCAGGAACAACATCGTTTGACGAAATAAGTTTTGCTAATGGAGGAGCAAATGCAAAAACAGTAACAGGAAATATTATTGCAGGTGGAAGATTAACAATTAATAATGGAGCAACAGTTGGTGGTACAGGTGATCATGAGATTACGAATGGTTTGAGGAATAATGGTACATGTAATTTTTCTGGATCAATCACCATGAAAGGAGGTTATCTGGAAGCTAGTGATGCAGGAGTTTCGGCATTTACTCTTGGAACTGCTGAATTAATTATTAATGGTAATGTGAGTTTACGTCATGTTGCAGGGGGAAGCACAATCGATATTACAGTACAAGATAACGTATCGATAATAAGTGGTTATCTCGTAATCAACAATGATGCAGGGCTTATTGGTCAAGCAGGTAATATACTTACCTTGAATGTAGGCTGTGTAATGTATATTAGAGGGGCAGACAATTTTCCTGACGGTTTTGGGACATATAATTTTGATGATGCGGCATGGGTAATTTATGATGCTAACATGGCTCAAACTATTAGGGGAGGATTTGCTTATGGAAGATTAAGGGCTCAATATGCAACTAAAACTGTAGATGGCTCATTAACAATAACGGGATATTTGGATTTAAATAACAGTGTAACACTTGATTTGCAAAATTATAGTCATACATTTTCTGGTGTAAGTATATTAAATAATCAAAATGCTTCTATAGACGGATCAAATGCAACTTTCACAATTGGAGATGCTGATTTTAACCAAACATTTGAAACAACAGGATCTGGTTCATATGTGTTTAAAGATTTAATTATTTCCCAAAACGGAGCAACTGCAACTAGAACCAAAACTTTTTATTCAGGTTGTGATATCACAGTTACAAATGATTTAACAATCCAAAATATTGGAGGTACAGATGCAATCCAGCTAATAGTTGATGTTAATAATAATAGTATTTCTGGTCCAGCAAATAATCTTACGTTGGGTGCATATTGTAAAATATATACTGATCATGTTAATTTTGGTAGTGGAGTAATTGATAACTTTGGTGGAACTAAATCAATAGATGTAAACAGTACAATTTACTATAGTTTAAATGGGGCTCAAAATATTGCTGATGGGTTTACTTATGGAAACGTAGATTTTAATGGAGGTAATAAAACAGCAGAAGGAGCTCTTGATATTAATGGAGATATTTCAAGAATTGGTGGCACACCAGTATTTTATGATGGAGGATTTACGCATACATTAGCAGGAGACTGGAAGTTAACAAGTACTGCGTATTATACTCAAACATCAGCAACAGGTACGATTATTTTTGATGGTGTTGATCAAGATATTAACGGATATAACTTCAATAATATAACAATAGCTAACTCTGGTACAGCTAATCTTTTCAGAAATTTAACTATTTATGGTGATTTAACTGTTAATGATGGTAGTGCATTTGATGCTTCATCATATAGTATGACAATTGGTGGAGATATTACTATAAATGGTACAGGTGTTTATTCGCAGTCTACTGGGACAACAACATTAGATGGTAGTAATGATCAAAATATCACGCTTACTCCAACAAGTACTATTGGAAGTTTAATAATAAACAAAACAAATCCTGCAGGAGAAACAGCTACATTATTATCAGAAATGCATGTAAACAATGACTTAACAGTTAATAGGGATGCAGGTATTTTAGATATTAGTAACCAAAACTTATATGTGGGTGATGACTTTAGAATTTATGACTATACAGGTGTAACCAATTTTATTTCAACAGGAAGTACGGTTACATTTAACGGAGATAATGCTCAGTATTTAACAACTCATCACGAAGATAATTTAGTGTTTAATAATCTTGTATTTAGTGGTACAGGGGATAAAACATTCCAATATGCAAATCCTCCGAATCCAGATGTGGCAGCGCAAAATTTTGAAGTAAATGGTGATTTTACAATTAATGGTTCGGTAGTAGAAGGTTATACAATTAATCTTTATGTACGAGGTGATTGGAATAATAATGGTACTTTCAATCATGCCAGGACTGTTTATTTTGATGGCACAAATCAATCAATAAGTTCATCAGGTTTTTATCATGTTAATTTCCAAGGGTCGGATACAAAAACATTAAATGGTAATATTTCTGTTACATACGATTTATACATTGATGGAACAGCAACACTTAATGCGAATGGAAATGATATTACTGTTGGTGACGAATGGTATAATGATGTAGTAGGAGCTTCATTTGCTCATGGAAATGGTAAAGTAATATTTAATGGGGCTAGTGATGCTCAGTTACATACAGGTACAACTGCAGGTTCTCAGGCAGGTAAGGTGTTTTATGATGTAGAGATAAACAAAACAGCAAGCAGAGTTAGGTTATATGGTGACTTAGTTGCTGAAAATGATTTGTCAATTTTATCAAATGAATTAAGAACAGAGAGTTATGATGTTTATGTGGGAGGTAATTTTGACAACCAAGGAACTTACTACTGTAATAATAATGCCAGTTTGTTAACATTAAATGGACCAGGAGGTTCAAAGAATTTTAATCCTAACGGTGCTACATTGAGAGGATTAACAATTAATGCTTCAGGGGCAACTTATGAAATGCAAAGTGACTTTACGCTTGATAATGTGGATATGACTATTATTGCGGGAACACTGGATGTTAATAAGAATACTTTGCAGTTGAATGATTATCAAAGGAAAATTGATATTAATGGAGGTACACTAAAAGTTGATTCTGCATCAGTTATTCAATTTACCGATTTGCAAAGTATTAACTTAAGTGCTGGTGAGCTATACTTGGTGGGAAAAGAAGGTATGACTGCAGATTTAAGAAACTCGGATACGAACGATGCTTTTACGATCAATGCTAGTGCAGGTACATTGTATGCTCAACATTATAGTCTCCAAAAAGGAAGTATTGTAATTGTAGGTGCAACGCTTGATGCCACGGATAACTTAAGTAATGGTACTTTTACCGAAGGAGATGCCGGAACTTCTTATATTAATTTATCGGGTTACGATTTGGGAGCAGGTATAACCTTAACAGGAATGACATTTAATACTGGTGCAACGTATAATATTTCCAGAACAAATGGTAATGGAACAATTACATTACAAGATGCATCTGGTGGATTAGCAGGTGAGGTATTTGAAGAAGATAATGGATCGCCAGGTACTTTAATTGACTGGACTTTCCCATCTGGATTTTTCTGGGATGGTCAAGGTAGTGCTGCTAATACCGATTGGAACGAACCATTAAACTGGGATGGTAATACAGTGCCAGGAATTAATAACATTGTTTACTTGGATCACAGTAACTTATCTGATCCTTATAATGTAAATATTTCAGGAACGGATGGGGCATGTAAACGTATAAATATTGATGTTCAAGGAGGAAATGCTATTTCATTAAATATTGACAGTAATACTCAACTGGATGTCCAGGAACATGTAAATATTGGTGCAGGAACAACTTTATCTCAAACAGATAACACGGCATTAATTAATGTAGGTAAAAACTGGACTAATCAGGGAACCTATACTCATAACAACTCTAAAGTTACCTTTAATGGTACTTCAGGTAGTTATACAATTTCAACTGGAGGAGTTGGAGCAGGTAAAGTATTTTACGATTTAGAGATTGATGCGGGTACATCAGTTTACGCTTTAGATGCTGCCATTGATGTTGATAACGATTTAACAATTACAAGCGGAACGCTAGATTTATCTTCGGCCAATAATGATTTAACTATTGGTGGAGATTGGTTATTAGACCAAGCAAGTGGAGGTGTATTTACTGCCAATAGTGCTGATGTTACTTTTGATGGTACAACTCAATCGCTTACAAATGGAACTTTTTACAATCTAATTATAGGAGGAACCAGTACAACAACAATTAATTCTAATATTGCAGTTGATAATACAGTTACTCTTAATAATGGATCCTCACTAGATGCTCAGGAAAATAACATTTATGTTAGTAACGATTGGCAAAATGATGGAGGTACATTTACTCAGACAGGATTAGGTACGGTAATTTTTGATGGAACAGCAGCTCAAACGGTTGACCAGGGAACTAGTAGTACAACATTTAATAATATTACATTCTCCAATACAGGATATAAATACTTGGGAAATAATGTAAATGTAAATGGAGATGTGTTAATTAGTGATGCAAGTGGTGTATTTAATATTCGTACTTATACTCTTAATGGTGTTGGTGCGGACAATACACTTACAAATAATGAAGATTTACAAATAGAAGGAGCTAGTAATTTCCCTACGGGTTTTGAGAATCATAGTTTTTCTTCTACAAGTGAAACCAGGTATTGGTCAGATTTAGATCAGAATATTGAAGCTACAACTTATGGTAGTTTAAGTTTTAGAAGTTTAACAAATGATGTTACATCTACTAAAACAGCATTAGGAGATTTAGTAGTAACAAATGATATTTATTTTACAAGTACTACAAGACATGCCATCTTGGATATGGCAACCAATGATGCTAATATCACTTTAACAGACAATATTGATATGAGAGGGAACTCTTCAATTACTTGGGGGACAGGAGATGCTACTCTTGAGCATATTGGAGGAAGATGGTATATTGATGCAGATATTCCAGAATTTAACAATTTAATTTTAGGTGGTGATAACGATAAATATACCCAAGGTAACTTATCAATTACAGGTGATTTAGATATCAGAAGTGGAGTAGACTTAATGATGTATACTAATGGAGGCAGAAATAACTTTAGGTTGATTACAGGTACTCCTACCGGAACAATTTCTATGGAAACTGGGGCGAGAATTTTAAATACACGTCCTGCAACTGACGGAGTTGCAATTCCTGAAAGCTTTGGAACATATAATTTTAACGAAAACAGTACATATTATCTATATAGTAATGGTATAGATCAAACGATTTATACTGGTTCTAGTATTGCATATGGTAATTTAACTTTTGATACAAATAAAGATGTTACATCAGATGGTGTTGCTGATTTGGATGTTAACGGTAACTTGGATATTGAAGATGCTACTTATTATGATGGAGGTAAAGATGTTAAAGTAGCTGGTGCAAATATTTATTTAACAAGTTATGTTCCTTCTTCAAACGCAAGAACTTTATTTTTAGATGGATTAAGAGATCAATATTTAAGGGATGATGTTAACAATAATATTGATGTAGCTAATATTATTTTTGCAGGAACAGGAACTAAAACGTTTTGTGATGGCAATGATGTGGCAACTATTGATGGAGACTTCACTATAAACTCAGGAATTACGGTTACTTCAACTGAGAATATTACATTTAACGGAACTAATTGGACTAACAATGGAGTGTTTACACATACTGCTGGATCATTAACGTTTAATGGTGCTTCAGATCAAACGATTGATCCGGGAGCCTCAGATGCAGCCAATTACTTCAATACTCTTGTATTCTCTGGAGCTTCAACTAAAACATTTGTTAATAATGGAGCGGATATTAATAATGATTTTACAATTAATGCAGGAACAGTTGACCTAGGTAGTTTAGATTATACAATCTATGATGAAATTAGTAATACAGCTGGAACGCTAACCAGTGCAAATGCAAATATTACGCTTGATGGTGCTGCGCAAACTGTTAATTCTCCAAACTTTGCAGTTAATAATATAACTTGTAGTGGTTCAAGTGTAAAATACTTAGGTTCGGATTGGACAGTTAATGGTGATTTGTTGATAGAATCGGGGGTAAGTCTAAATACAACTGCTACAGACTATGATATAAATATTGCAGGTAATTGGACAAACCAGGGAACATTTGTAGATTATGAATCAAAGGTTACGTTTAATGGTTCAAGTAGCCCTATATTAATAGAAACAGGAGGGGATAATTTTTATGATGTTGATTTTACTCCAAGCTCTTCTGTAACATATAGTTTAATAAGCTCTACAAATAGGTTTGCCAATTTAATGTATATCGGTACAGATGCAGAATTGGATTTAAATGGTACAAACCTATATCTTGGTAGGGACAATACTGGGCCTGTAGCGCATACAATTGATGGAATGATAACAATTGATGAAGGAGCATTTTTATATGTAAATAACGATAATAATCAAACTACAATTAATGTAAATGGTATATTTAATATCGTTGGAGCAAGCTCATCAAATGTTGCTACATTAACAAGTGAAACAACAAGTAATGTAAATAAAACTCAGTTAAATATTCAATCTGGTGGAATAATATCTGCTAGGTATTATGTAATAGAATATGTTGCTGATGAGGGAATTAATTTAATGGCAGGATCCACATTAGATCCTACAAATAACTTTTCTGATGGAACATTCCTTCAATTAAGAGATCAACAAGATGCACGTTATCTTGTGTTAGAAGCAAATTATACGGGAGGTAATATTAACAATGTTTCCTTCAATTATAGTGGAACACCAACAGAAGGAAGGCATTATAATGTTGAACGTAAAACGGCAGGATCTAATATTACATTTGAAAATGTTAGTGGAGCGTTAGGTACATATAAATTTGAGGATGATGATCAGGCTGTAGCATATGATAATGGATTGTGTAGATGGCCAGAGATATCAGAAACGTATTGGACAGGTGCTGTTGATAGTGATTGGCATAAAGATGGAAACTGGGATAATGGAGTGCCAACTTCATTATTAGATGCAATAATCCCTGATGTAGCTATTGATCCAATAATATTTAGTGCAGATGCGGTTTGTAAGAGTTTAAATATTACAGATGGTACGCTAAGATTAGAGAGCGATAGAAATATTACTACTTCAGGAGATGTTACAATCTCTGATGGTTTATTGTTTGTAAATTCATCAGCGAGTAATATAAATGTCGCAGGTGATTGGACAGTTGGTACATATGGTAATTTCAACCATGGAGATGCAACAGTTACATTTAATTCAGGTACTGGTTATGTATTGATTACACCAGGAACATCAGCATTCTATAATTTAGTGTTTGATAACGCAAGTACAACATTTGAAATTTCGGATGCAGAATTAGATATTGAAGGTGACTTAACTATCACAAATGGTACGCTTCGACCGACGACTAATAATCATGTTTTCAATGTATATGGAAATTACTCTATAACAAATGGTAGTTTTGATGCTACTGGAGCTACTAATGGAACAATTGTTCTTGCGGCTAGTGGTGATCAAACAGTAACAGGTGCTGGATTTGATAATGTAGAAGTAGCGGGTTCTGGAAATAAATTATTTACCGGAACAATAACCATTGCTGGAACTACTGATGTTTATTCAAATTTAGTTGCTCAAACTGGGTGTAATATAAGTTTTAATGGTAATGTTGATATAGATGCTGCTGGTACTTTTAATGATGGTGACGAGAGCCATACATTTAGTGGAACAAATTGGTATGGAGATGGTGCATATACAGGTTCAGGTACAGTTACATTTAACCGTACTACAGGTTATCAATACTTATATGCTGCTACGTTTAACAATTTAGTTGTTGATTGTACAGGACAAAGATTGTACTTGGAGGGAGATGTTTCAATAAATGGAGACATGACATTTAATAATGGAATTCAATATGTAAATCTTCAAACAAGCACATTTACAAGTGATGGTTCAGGTACCTTCACGGTTGAAGATGCAGTTGATGTGTATGTATATGGAAGTGATAACTTCCCTAAATCTTTTGCAACCTACAGCTTGGCAGCAACAAGTGATACAAGGTATTATAGTTCATCTGATCAAAATATTGAAGGAGTATCATATGGTAATTTGATAATGGATAACGAGAATACTAAAACACTAACCGGAAATGTTGAGGTAAAAGGTAATCTGTACTTTAACGAATCTACTATAGATGTAAGTACTAATCATTATTCATTAACTATTGCTGGACGATGGGATAATGATGCAGCTACCGGTGGTCATTTTATTTGTCAAGAGGGAGAAGTAATATTTACAAATACATCCAATCAGAATATTTATGTAGGAGGGGCTAATACAAATGAATTTTATAATTTAACTATTAATGGATCAGCTAGAGTAACAGCATCAAATAACTTATCTAACGATTTTATTGTACAAAATAATTTAACAGTTAGTGGAGGGGTGTTTAGTGCTAATAATAGAACAATTTATGTAGGAGGTGATTTCTTAGCTACAGGTTCTGGTTCATTCTATGCTAATACTGGAACATATTATTTAAATAAAGCTTTGGGAACTGCCAATATTGGTGGCAATGGATCAAGTTTATTAAATATTACTATTAATAGTGGAGCAACCTATACAGCTCAAAACGACCTTACTGTAAATGGTAACTTTACACTTACGTCAGGTGTGTTTGATGGTAACGGACAAACTATTTACCTTGGTAATGGAAACGATATTGTAACCATTGAAGGTACTTATAAAGTTGGTGCCGGTGGTGTGCTTGGTTTAGGAAATGGAACATCTTTAACAGTTACTTCATCAGGAAGAATTGAAGTAGTAGGAAGTGAATCAGGTTTGGCAAGGGTAACAAATAATCCTTCAGGAGGTCGATATGGATTTACTGTAGAGGGAGAAATTGCAGCTGAATACTATTTCTTTGAATACATGTCAAATGTAGGTATTTACTTAACAAGTTCTTCTACTATAGATGCTACCAATCACTTTAGTAATGGAACGTTCTCTAACGGAGCAACTACGGGTCAATTATTTAGGGTGGAGAATACGCAAAGCTTTACTGGAGCTAATCGTTTAGAAGATGTATCCTTCCCGAATAATCCTGGAGGAAGTGCTTCCAACTTTGCTAAATATTCTGCTGCATCAGGATCGTTCGAGGTTTATAATTCTTCTGGAGTATTTGCGGGAGAAACTTACGATAATGATCCAAATAATCTGATAGATTGGACAGGACCAGTTTCTTTGACATGGAATGGATCAGTAAGTACAAATTGGAATACAGCGGAAAACTGGACTCCAAGTTCGGGAGGTCCTATTGTTCCAACAGCAGCTAATAATGTAACAATTGCTAGTGCAGTTAACCAACCTGTAATTACTGTAGCAGGACAACAAACAGGTAACCTTACGATTGAAAGTGGTGCAGAAATTCGTATTAATACTTCTGCTGGAGATGGTGATGTAGATTTGGATATAGATGGTGACTTAACACTTGATGGAACTTTAAGAACCATGTCTACACAAGATTCTATTTCTGTTGAAGGTAACTGGACAGTAAACGGTAGTGGTGTCTTATTGCTAAATGGAGATGTAACTTTTGATGGTGTTGGTGGTGCAGAATTGATTGACAATAATTCGCATGAATTTTATTCATTAACCATTTCCGGATCAAGTCAATATCAGATATCAAGAAATACTACTGTTAATAACGGATTTACTATTGAATCAGGCGCTACATTTGATGTTAGTCCTACAGATTATACTTTAACTGTAAAGGGAGACTGGACAAACGGTGGAACGTTTAATGCGCAACAAGGTACTGTTGTTTTATCGGCTAGTTCAGGATCTAGGTCAATTAATAGTGGGACATCAGACTTTTATAATCTTCAGGTCAATGCTTCTGGAGTTACATATAATTTAACTTCAAATATGACAGTGGATGAGGATTTAAGTATTCTTGCAGGTACAATAGATGTACAAACATATACACTTCAGGTTGGAGATGGTACTGGTACCGAAGAAATATCTATTTCGGGTACGTTGTTAGTAAATGCAAATGCAACTCTTGATATGGGTGATGGATCGGCATTAAACGTTAACTCAGGAGGGTATATTGAGCTATTAGGAACGGATGCAGGAAACAGAGCAACATTAACAAGTAGTTCGGCAGGACGATACTCATTTGATGTAAATTCAGGTGGTTCAATTAAAGCGAGTTACTATAGTGTGGATTTTACTGATGCTGATGGTTTATATATGCATCCAGGTGCGGATATCGATCAAACGTACGATTTGTCTGAAGGTATATTCTCTAATGGATACCCGGGAACAGGTAGCTATATGACGTTGTTACACGAAATGGGAGTTGCTCAAGATACATTGCGCAACCTGGTATTTAATACAGGGCCGGCATATAGTGTAACCAGAACATCAGGAACTACAGTGTTCTTCTTTGAAGATGCTACTGGGGATTTGGGTAACTATTTATACGAAAAAGATGATGAAGGAACACCTAGTCCATCATCAGGTTTATTACGTTGGCCATTCCAAAATTTATATACTTGGGAAGGAGATGTGGATAACAACTGGTTGAATGCATCTAACTGGTACGATGATCAATTGCCTGTTCTAACATCTGACGTTACTATTCCGGCAACAGCAACTGATCCAATTATTGATAATAGTCAATTGTATGAATTCCATGGGTTAACTATTGAAGCAGGAGCAACGTTAACTATTGAGGAAGGTGCCAGAGTAACTATTGAAGGTGATATTGTTACAAACGATGGTTTAATCATCAATAACTCAACAACAAGTCCGGCATCTGTAATTATAAATGGAAATGTTACGGGTAATACTACAATTAATTGGGGTTTACCAGAAGCGCGTTATTGGTATATTGGACACTCAATAAAAGAAGTTGATATTGCGGATTATACTAATACAGTAGGATCGGGAGGTAATTCTTATAAGTTATACAGGTATAATGATGGTTCTTGGGCAAATGCTACAGGTAATCCTATTAACGAGTATAATCCTCTTGAAGGATTTGCACTTAAGGTACAAAATCCTGGGTCAACGTTGACTTATACAGGCGTTATAAATAGTGAAGCGAGTTATGATACTACAGGACTTGCTCCGAATTGGTACTTATTTGCTAATCCATTCCCATCGTATTTAGATGTAGAAGATGCAGGTTTTGATATAGGTGATTTTCTTACTTCGGTTTGGGTTAGAACTGATGTGGGTCCTGGGCAAAGAGGATTCTCTTCTTATAACTTGTCATCGCATGTTGGGCAAAATTCAGGGACAAGATATGTTGCTCCGGGTCAAAGTATTTGGTTAAAAACTTATACAGTTAATGATGCAGTATCTATTTCAAATCAAACAAAAACTCATGGAGATGGAGCAGGACTTAAGAGTGCTTCTTCGTACGAATCAGATGTATTACGTGTTTACTTGCATAGTGATTACACCAAAGATGAGGCGGTTGTATTATTTAGAAATTTTGGTTCTGAATATATGACTAAGTACGATTCAGAGAAGAGAATGGCATCAGGAAAAGTAGCTAACTTCTATAGTATAAAAGAAGATGGTAAAGCTTCAATAAATGCCAGGGGATTAGTTACAGAAAGTAAAATTGTACCTCTTGGATATAAAGTGTCTTCTAGCGGACTAAGTGAATTCGTTATTAGAGTAGATAATTTATCAAGCTTTTTGCCAGAGTCAGATGTTTATTTACATGATAAGTTAGAGGGTAAGAGGATTAATCTTCGTGAGCAATCAGAGTATGTATTTGTGCCAACAGTAGCAGAAAGTAACGATCGTTTTGAATTAGAATTAGTTCCTTCTGTAACTACGGCTATTGGTGATGATACTTATGAAAGTGGACAAGACGATAAAGTGGCTATTTATGCAGTAAATCAAACTGGATATGTAAATATTATGGATAATGAGTTATTGTCGAAAGATGGTCAGATTAAAGTTTATGGAGTTAATGGTCAGTTGATGCTTACAGAGGAAATTCAAGGTGAGAAAACAAGGTTTGAATTACCACAGGCTGATCAAATATTGATTATTGAAGTATTGATTGGTAATAAAAAATACCGTCAAAAAATTGAGAGCTTTTAGCAATAACAGATAATTGGAAAAACAGAAAAATGAAAAATCCGGCGCCATTAGGTAGCCGGATTTTTTTATGGATATGATTAATCGTTATAAATTGATTATGATGTAAAAGTTGTGCGGTTTAGAAAGGATATTAATACCAAATAAACTCATCAGAAATACTCTCGAATTAGTTGTATGTTTCTATAGTAGTAAAAAAATCACAAATAAAAAACGCCACAATTATTCAAAAGTGGCGTTTATTGATATTGTGAAAAAGTTTTTCTTACAATGTAACCTTAGTTAGCAGGATACAATTATTTAGTTTCAAGTAAAAGAGCCTCAATTTTAGCTAGCCTTTCCTCTAGCTTCTTTCTTTCAATAGACTCATTTTTGTTGTCTTTTATTAATTGTTTATTTTCGTGCATTAAATTTTTTAACTCCGAATTTTGTTGTATTGAATATAGTGTTAATTCTTCAATTTTCTGTAACAACAGTTTATTCATCTCAGCTAAATTTACACCTTTTTCTTCCATTTCTGTTGCGCTTGGTATTTCGGGCAAATGCTTGTTGGTTTTAATAAAATCTTCTACTTCGGTTAAGTCTTTAAGGTTGTAATCTTCTTCAAATACAAAATCTGCTGTTTGACCATTGGCTTTTACGGTAATATTGTTAGCAGCAAGTGTACCATTTAGTTGCAAGTCTTCCATGCTGGCTAGTGTAACTTCTATTTCTTGGGCTTTGATGTTACCTGCAACATCAAGCTTGGCTTTAGGAGAAGTTCCAATACCCACATAACCATTACTATCAATCATCATATCATTAGTGTGATTATTTACTCTAAAAATCAAGTTATCTGAAGCATGATTATATTGCATTCCTCCTACATATTGGTCATCTGAGTCTGCAAAACCAAAATAACCTCTCATATTGTTTGGAGTATTTATTGTTATCATTCCATGATCATCGTCCTCTATTACAACATCAGCAAATGAATGAGGATTTACTCCTGATTTTCCATTGTAGACATGAAATTTTGTGTATGGAGAAGTAGTTCCAATTCCGAGATATCCATCATCGGTTAGTACCATTTGAGCTTTGACTTCAAATTTTTCATTAATGCTTCCCTTTCTTACATTGAATCCAAGAAAAGCATCGTTATTTATCTCATGATCATATGAAAAAATGTCAAAATTATAACCTTCTTTCCCAGATCTAATTCTGAGACCTTCAGAACCAATTCCTCCCCATCCATTGTTCAAAAGCAGGTTGGGTAGCCAGGCAGTTGAGATATGGTTTTTCTTTTTGATATCAAGCTTGAATGTTGGATTTGATGTTCCAATCCCAACTTTTCCCTCTTTATGATAAATTGGACTTGATGAATTTTCAGGAATTTGTGTTTGCCCAAATGTATTAACAACGCAAAATACCGTAACAATTAAAAAATAAAGTTTCTTCATTTTAATATAGTTAAATGATTACATCGGCATAAATCAAATAAAAAATATGCTGAGTATGATTAAATATTATTTAAGTGATAAAATTGTTTTATGGATGAATCCTTATGATAGAATTTTCAGAAAGTATTTAAGTCTTATTCATAGTCTATATTTCAATTAGCTTGGTTGATTAATAATTATTATTTAAAAGTTTAAAACTCGAAATTGCATTGCAAATAACAGAAAAAAATGGAAATACTCCAAAATAATGGATTGGTAGTTTTTTAGTGTTTGGTGTAAGTTGTAGATATCGTAATTTAGTTATTTAAATGTTCTGTTTTTAAGAAATGTCTTTGGGATATAGTAACTTACTTGGTATTGGTGAATTGTTATCAAAGTTATTTGACAAAATTTTTCCTAACTTCTGGCAGGTTTATTAAATGCCTTTCTACTTCTTCCCTTCTCCCTGTTCCTTTTTTATACCTTAAATCTAAAAAAAAGGAGGCCATATTCGGGCTGAACACGACCTCCGGTACACACAGGAATTGTTGGGAGGAAAATTTTTGTAATGGCAAATATCTTTTTTTAAGTATTCAGGAGCATTACGCATCTGTTACTAATATCTTAAGTTAAAATTATGAACAATAACTTTATTTTGATGCCAAAGTGGCTGTAAATTAAGATTTAAAATGCCAAAATGACACTTTGTATTATTATTTTGTGACTTTGTGTCTTGATATTTAGGGTGGTATGAGCTTTGAAATAAGTAAGTCGTGTAACATTAAAAAATTAAGAACTAAAAAATAGGAGGATTTAATTATGAAACTAGTTAGAAGAACAAACAGAGATTTTGATTCGTTATTCAACGATTTTTTGGGAGGTGACTTTTTTATGAACCAAAGCGGAATGTATTGCGGAAATCAAACTATCCCTGCAGTTAACATTATTGAAAACGATGATCAATATTTAATAGAATTGGCTGCAGCAGGTTTAAAAAAAGAAGACTTTAATATTGAGTTTGATAATGGTAAGTTAACCATCTCTGCAAAAAAGAGTGAAAACAACGAAGGTGCAAAGTACACTCAAAGAGAATTTAACTATGCTGGTTTTAAAAGAAGTTTTGTGGTGCCAAAACAAAAAGTAGATGACGCATCAATCTCAGCAAGTTATGAAAGTGGTGTATTGAGCATTGCATTACCCAAAAGAGAAGAAGTTAAACCAAAACCGGCTAGAGTTGTTAATATAGCATAAACAAGTTTATTGGATGATTAGATTATTAAGGTTTTGATTAGTTTGAGAAAAGAGAGGACTTTTTAACAAGAGTCCTCTTTTTTTATAATTGATAAATGATCATTGATTACTGATAATTTTTAAAACACTCTTCTTCTTTTGCGTTTATATTTGCTTCGGCTAGTACTCGAAAGCGGATTTGCAGTTTCGGAGCAGGGGAGGGCTGGACGTTTACCATTTAAACGTAAACTCATTCTCTGGTTAAACTCAAAAATAACAGATAGTTCGTGTGCTCCTTGCGCATTCCAACCTAGTCCGGAAATAGAAACATCGTAACTATAACCAAAACGGAAAGGGCCATATTTGTATGATAGTAAAGCTACAATTGCATCCTGGTTAATACTCGAACTTTTATCTCCTTGTAGAAATGGTAATCCTCGATACCAAATACCAACTTCAATAGGATCGTTAAACCAGTATACGCCTGCATCCATTTGCGTATCATTAGATTGTTGTTGAATACGGTAACTTAGCGAAAATGAGCGAACAGAACCTTTAAACCTTCTTTTTTCTGTCCAGATATGCATTCCTCCAAATAAAACTGTTTTTAGAGGTATTCTCATTTCTTCGTTTAGGAATGAATAGTTGGGTTGTGCTAAGTGGTCAATTGTTAATCCAAACCAATATTTAGAACTGTATAGAAACGCAGATGCAGCAAAATCGATATAGTTAGCTTTTTCGTTATTGAGTCTATTCCAAGCTCCTGATCCTCCTAGTCCTTGCATCTCATCTACAAAGCGTAATTTACCAAAATCAATAAACCTGTCGCCATAAGTAAATTGTATTCCGGGGATTATTTGCCAATCTTCATTAATAACTAAGTTATAACTGTATTGAAAGGAGAATTGGGTAGAGGTTAAACCAGCGCTTCCTGCTTTATCCTGGTATAGCATAAAACCAATACCACTGTTTAGGCTCTGAAAAAAATTATCGAATGAAACAGCATAGGTTTCAAAGGCTTTTTGAATACCAGGCCATTGGTTACGATAATTAAAAATGAGTCGTGCTCCATCGGTTGAGCCAGCTAAAGAAGGACTCATATAGAGAGGATTAGCATAAAACTGCGAAAAGTGAGGATCTTGAGCTAAAGTACTTTTTAAACTTAATAGTAATGTTATGGTTGATAATATGTATTTCAGGCTCTTTTTCATAGTTTTATCTTAATAATGTTACATCTCCTGTAAATACTTTAGTTTGGCCTGTACTAAACCTACATGTTACCTTCCAAATATATACGCCTTGAGTACATAGTTTATTTCTGTAATAACCATTCCATCCAACTTTAAGATCGTTACTTTCAAATAAAATTTGTCCCCAACGAGAAAAAATTTGAAGTTTATATTCTACAATTCCTTCTTGTACTGCAGGATGGAATACATAGTTGTTGTTGTCATTTTGCCTGTACGTTCCATCACTTGGTCCCGCAGGATTAGGAGTAAAAGCATTAGGGAAGGTAATTTCACCACCTTCTTCAGCAATAACAGCTTCGCGTTGTAAATATGAACTAGTGCATCCATATTCATTTTCAACATCTAGAGTAATATCATAACTTCCAGTATTTGTGTATTCATAAATAGGATTTGTTTCTGTAGAGGTTTTTCCATTTCCAAAATCCCATAGATAACTTTGACCACCAATTGATTTATTCGCAAATGCAACTGATTCTCCGGGAATAGTAACTTTATTGGGAAATAAATCAAACAAAGCAGTTGGTTCGGGATAAACTTTAATCTCTATATCATCTTTTATTGTTTGTCCACCGGGTCCGGTAACAGTTAATTTAACAGTATATGTGCCTTCGGTGTAATAGGTATGTGTTGGATTTGGATCAGTTGATATGTTGTCATCACCAAACTCCCAAATAAAGCTTTCGGCATTAGTTGCAGTACTGTAAAATTCAACTTTTAATCCAGGGCAACCTTGGGCGGAAGGACCATAATCAACTACCGGGATTCCTGCTATAATTTCAAGTTCTTTAGTTAGGGTGCTTTCACATTTATCGGTATATGCTTTTAAAGAAATTTCATAATTGCCAAAATCAGCATAGGTATATGATTGAGGTTGCTTTTCAATTGAAGAATTGGTATCCCCAAAGTCCCAAATGTATTTCCAATTGTCTCCTTTGGTTAAGTTATTTACGCTTATTGTAGAATTAGGCATTTGCAAATAATCAGGGCTCAGAGAGAAATCAACTTTAGGAGTAGCGTAAACTTTTACTTTTGTATGAGCAGTATCGCTACAGCCATAAAGAGAAGTTGCTATCATTCTAACATCGAATTCTTTATCTTCATCAGAATTGTTTTCGAAAGTATTAAGTCCTATGTAAGATGAAGAAGTACTGCCATCTCCATAGCTCCATTTAAAAGAGTTAGCACCGGCAGACTCATTACTAAAGTTTACTTCAAGTGGAGAGCATCCTTCTTTACCATCTGAAATTTTAGCTAATACATTAGGATTTACTGTGGTAAAGCCATCCATAGAATCTTTGCAGCCAAATTTATTTTCAGTTGTCAATCTTATTCTGAACTCCTTAGGGGTATATTTATCATTATAAAAAACATGATCCACACTCATGTTTCCCTGAATAGTGGTTAAAGTACCATCTCCAAAGTTCCAAACAGAATTAATGATATTCTCAGTGTAATTTGTAAATGTTACTTTTTTAGGAGAACATACAGAGAAATCATTAGGAACAAAGTATGTTTCTGGCGAAGGGAGAGCTTTAACTTCAACAGTAGCTGTATCGGAACAGCCATAAGCCGAAGATGCAATCATCTTAACTTCGTATGTTTTTTCGTTATCCGTATCATTGTTAAATACGTTTTGTCCAGCAATACCTGATGAGGTGTTTCCATCACCATAATCCCAGGAATAACTATTAGCTCCAGTGGATGAATTACCAAAGGTGGCCTCAAATGGAACACAGTCGGTTATTTCTCCAGTAATAGCTGCATTCACAGCTGGATTAACACTGGTGAATCCGTCCATGGAATCTTTACATCCAAAACTGTTTTCTGTAATAAGTTTTACTTTAAAGTTTTTAGGAGCAAATTCATTATTGATATAAGTATGTTCCACACTTTCACTACCAATGGTTGTTTTAGATTCGCCATCACCAAACTTCCAAACGGAACTAACAATATTTTCTGTACTATTTGTGAATGTTACCATTTTAGGAGAACATACAGAGAAATCATTAGGTATAAAATAAGTTTCTGGCGAAGGAAGCGCTTTAACTTCAACTTTAGCAGTATCGGAACAACCATATGCCGAAGACGCAATCATCTTAACTTCGTATGTTTTCTCGTTATCCGTATTGTTGTCAAAGAGATTTTGTCCAATAACACCCGAAGAAGTGTTGCCATCGCCATAATCCCAAAAATAGCTGTTAGCTCCTGTGGATGAATTACCAAAGGTGGCCTCGAATGGGACGCAGTTTGTTATTTCTCCAGTAATAGCTGCATTCACGGCAGGATTAACACTGGTAAATCCGTCCATGGAATCTTTGCAGCCAAAGCTGTTCTCGGTAATAAGTTTTACTTTAAAGTTTTTAGGAGCAAATTCATTATTGATGTATGTATGTTCCACATTTTCATTACCTATGGTAGTTGTGGATTCACCATCACCAAACTTCCAAATCGAACTAACAATATTCTCAGTACTATTTGTAAATGTTACCTTTTTAGGAGAGCATACAGAGAAATCATTTGGAATGAAATAAGTTTCTGGCGAAGGAAGAGCTTTAACTTCAACGCTAGCAGTATCGGTACAACCATATGCCGAAGACGCAATCATCTTAACTAAGTATGTTTTCTCGTTATCCGTATTGTTGTCAAAGATATTTTGTCCAATAACACCCGAAGAGGTGTTTCCATCGCCATAATCCCAGAAATAGCTATTTGCTCCTGTGGATGAATTACCAAAGGTGGCTTCAAATGGGACGCAGTTTGTTATTTCTCCATCAATAGCTGCATTTACAGAAGGATTAACGCTGGTAAATCCGTCCATAGAATCTTTACATCCAAAACTGTTTTCTGTAATAAGTTTTACTTTAAAGTTTTTAGGAGCAAATTCATTATTGATGTATGTATGTTCCACATTTTCATTATCTATGGTAGTTGTGGATTCACCATCACCAAACTTCCAAATAGAACTAACAATATTCTCAGTACTATTTGTAAATGTTACTTTTTTAGGAGAACATACAGATAAATCATTTGGAATGAAATTCGCTTCTGGCGAAGGAAGCGCTTTAACTTCAACGGTAGCTGTATCGGAACAACCATATGCCGAAGAAGCGATCATTTTAACTTCGTATGTTTTCTCGTTATCTGTATCGTTATCAAAGAGATTTTGCCCAATAACACCCGAAGAGGTGTTGCCATCACCATAATCCCAAGAATAGTTGTTAGCACCAGTAGAAGAATTACCAAATGTAGCTTTAAAAGGAACGCAGTCGGTTACCTCACCAGTAATAGCAGCAGTAACGGCGGGATTAACACTAGTGTATCCGTCCATTGAATCTTTACATCCAAAGCTGTTTTCAGTAATAAGTTTTACTTTAAAGTTTTTAGGAGTAAAATCATTATTGATATAAGTATGTTCCACATTTTCATTACCCATGGTAGTTGTGGATTCACCATCACCAAATTGCCAAATGGAACTAACAATGTTTTCTGTACTGTTGGTGAATGTTACCTTTTTAGGGGAACATACAGAGAAATCATTAGGTATAAAATAAGTTTCGGGCGAAGGAAGCGCTTTAACTTCAACAGTAGCTGTATCGGAACAACCATATGCCGAAGAAGCAATCATTTTGACTTCGTATGTTTTCTCATTATTTGTATCGTTATCAAAGAGATTTTGTCCAATAACACCCGAAGAGGTGTTGCCATCGCCATATTCCCAGAAATAACTATTGGCTCCTGTGGATGAATTACCAAAGGTGGCCTCAAACGGTACACAGTCGGTTATGGCCCCATCAATAGCTGCATTCACGGCAGGATTAACACTGGTGAAGCCGTCTATAGAATCTTTACACCCAAAACTATTTTCAGCAACTAATTTTATTTTATAGTTAATTGGAGTAAAAGAACTATTGGTATAAGTGTGATTTATATCGTTTGTATTTGCTGTAAGCAAGGTGTTTCCGTCACCAAAATCCCAAAATGATTGTATGGCATTAGATGATTTATTTTCAAATAAAACATCTTTTGGAGAGCAGATGGCAAAATCGTTGGGCTCAAAATAAGCAGTTGGTGAAGGTAATACAGTAATTACTACTTCAGACGTGTCTAAACAGCCGTAAAAAGATGTAGTATAAACTGTTATTGTCTGTTTTTGTTTGTTTTCTGTGGTGTTTGTAAAAAGCTTTGCATTTGAATTGGAACCGGGTATTTTTTTGCTATCTCCCATATCCCATTCGTATTTTAATGCACCAGGATCAGCTAAAAATGAGGAATTTAATGGCGAACAGCCACTATCTGGTGTTGCAATTAGATTAAACTCTTGTTTAGGGTAAACTGTTGTAAACAAGTTAGAAGTATCGGTACAACTATAGCTGTTTTTTGTTACAAGTTTTACTTCAAACGATTGGGTATAGTTTTCAATGTTGTTAAAAGTATGCGAAGTATGTTCTGTTGTAACAGTAGAGGAACCATCTCCAAATGTCCATTCGTAGTCAGTCCCTCCTTGTGATTTGTTAGTAAAGTTGGAAACAAGTGGATGGCATCCAACTTTTATGTCGGCATCAAAGTAAGAAATGGGAGCAGGGGCAACGCTTATTGTGTTTAATACAGTATCAGCACATCCATTATTGGTTCGTGCTATTAAGGTAATATCGTAATCAACTAAATTAGGTGTTTTATTGGTAAAGATTTGTTGTGGATTTTCTTCATTTGATATATTACCGTTTCCAAAATCCCAGTAATAATTGTCGGCATTAATTGATGTATTTATAAAAGAAATTTCTTGAGGTGTACAACCAATAGCTGGAGGAGGTGTTACCTGAGCAACTGGTAAACTAAAGAAATTGATAGTTACAGTATCCGACCCAGTACAACCGTTTCCATTATCTTCTTGCCACGAAAATTTATAAGTGCCTGGTGTATCAACCGTTACTGAAGTGATATCTTTAGAATCATCAGCAAAAGAAACATTTCCCGATCCTTCGGTTTTTATCCACTGTCCAGTTCCTATGTGCTTATTTGCAATTAATTGTATAGATAATCCACATGTGTCTTTATCATCCATTACACTTGGTAAAGGTATCTCTACTAATGTAATGTCAATATCCATAGAATCTTTACAATTATTGTTGTTTTCAATCCATCTTAAATGATAATTCCCATAAGAATCTGCCACAGCATTTGGGGTTGCTGATGTATATGAATCTAATGTTATATTACCAGCCCCGCTAATTACTTTCCAATTTGAGTCTCCAACGCTTGGTGTTGCTCCAAGTGGGGTTTTTAAGCCACAAGTGATGATGTCTGATCCGGCATCTGCTGTTGGTTGTTCATGAACAACGATAGTAATGGTTTCATTATCCTCACAGCCATATGTGTCTCTAACAGTGTATTCAAACTCAAAAGTTCCGGCTTCATCAGCAATAAATATTGGAGTTTGAGTATTGGTTGTTGTTAATTTATTAGTTCCTGTGCCAGTCCATTGATGAAAAATAAATGTTTCGGAACCTCCGGATGGTTGCGGATCTAAAGTCACATTAGTTCCTGAACAGATCTCTACATTATTTGCATTGAAAGTAATGTTTACCTCTTCTACGTCAACTATAATTGTATCAGAACTCCAGCATGTATTGCTGTCTTCTACTCTATATGCTAATTCGTATGCTCCTAAATTAGTAGTAGTAAAGTCAGGATTTGGAATAGAGGTGCTGCTTAAAGGAGCCGTTTGTCCTGTCCATTGGTGTGTGTAAGGAGCTATGCCACCACTAGGATTTCCATCGAGTTCAAGTAAGACTCCTGGACATAAATTAGATAAGCTTCCTTGAGCTATATTTGCCTTAGGTGCCTCAAGAACAGTTATGTCTACAGTTCCAATATCCGAACAGCCATTTCCATCTGTAATAGAATAGGTAATGGTATGTGTGCCTGGTCCGGCTAACTTAGGATCGAACATAGGGTTCCAGGGATCAGTAATTCCAGGACCTGCCCATTGGCCTCCCCCATCTGCACCAATTAATAAGAATGGATCGGCCGACTCACATACATCAGCAACGGGTTGAATAGAAGCATCGGGTATTCCAACTATTAAAGCCATGGCTGTAGTTACTACAGGAGGATAATCACCATCTATAGGATCGGCTGGTCCACCGGGAATATCCGGATCGTCGTAAGGATTACAAACATTCCAGTTTCGTAATGTAACCTCGAAAAACATTCCTACTGGATGATGATCAGGTATATAAATATCAAGAGATGTGTTGTAAGGAGCTATGGGGCCTTCAATAGGCCCTGGGACATGTTCAATTGAGCCAGACCAAGGGTAAGCTCTAACTGCACCATCCACTTCGGCATCTAAAATTGTACTGGTGCCTGTTCCATAAATCCATTGTACCCACCTGTCTTCGTTGTTAATTACATCATTTTCATCAGGAGGAGTGCAATTCCATTGGCTGTTATCTGTAAAATGAAACAAAGCATCATTCCCAACGCAAATAGGATACACTTTAGGATCAATGGCTAATTCACCTCCGTTGCGATCATCAGTATCCCATACTGTAACTATTTGTTCCTGAACCGAACTGGTACAAACTACTCCATTTACAATTAAAGTAGCCCTAGGGTGGTAATTACATTGATTTCCTGTATTAGGATATATGTGACTATGCAATGCAGTCCATTCTTTATTGGCTGCATTGGTAAGAGTGGCATCAATAATCTCAACAGGATTACCATCATCCCAATCATATTGTATTTGGATGTTACCGGTTCCTTTGTCGTCAACTCCCCTATAAACTACTTCCCAATCAACATCGACCGGCGCACATTTACCAACAGGTATAATGTCGTTAGCCTTTGAAAGGTAAGTACAATCCTGGGCAAAACTGTTTGTTGAAAACAGAATGACCACAAATAAAATAAGAACCTGGTGACGTGTTGTGTTGTGTTGATTAATCACCGTGGTTAATTTAATGTTGTGTTATGGTTTTAAACGAAGGTTTTATAAAATAGTTTTGATAAAACATTAATTTTTTATGATTAAAATATTAAATAATAATGTCAAAGCTTATTTTTAATAGGCTAAATAATTATATGTGGAATCTTTAATTAATGTAGTCAAAAATTTGGAATAAATGGTTAATTATCTGCTAAATGAGCGTGTAGTTATTTGTGCAAACATGCCTAATTGATGTTGGATAAAAGTATGATTTATGTCAGGATTGTGCTGTTTGTAAGGGATTTCTGAGAATAGTCATTTTTTGCAATTTGATTTAGATAGATTTTTATACCTGAAAATTCAATGTTGATGTAGTGGTGTATAAGGCATTCGCAGTGAAGTTGATTTGAATTAATTAAAACGTGAGATATGATAAACAAAGCAATAGCCTCAGTAGTTCCGTATTTTCCTAAAAAGTTTGTTTGGGTATTTTCCAAAAAATATATAGCAGGTGTATCTATACAGGATGCCATTAGGGTTTCTCGAAATCTTAATGAAAAAAATGTATGCATTACTGTTGATCTATTAGGAGAGTTTATTGAGAATATGGATCAGGCTAAACTAAATCGTGATGAATATCTCCAAATAATTGAATCTTTTGAGAACGCAAGGGTTCAAGGAAACTACTCGTTAAAGCCGACTAGTTTTGGTTTGTTGATTGAACCTGAGAAATGTTATGAAAATATTCGGGCTATAGTTGCGTTGGCTGCCAAGTACGATAATTTTGTGCGAATCGACATGGAAGATTCAAAATGTGTTGATTTAGAAATTACTTTATATAAGCGTTTAAAACAAGAATTTCCTAAAAATGTAGGATTAGTATTCCAAGCTTATTTAAATCGCACCGAATCGGATATTGAGTCTTTAATGAGGCTACATACTCCTGATGCGCCATTAAATTTTAGGTTATGCAAAGGAATTTATAATGAGCCAGAAGATATTGCAATAAAAGATAGTAATAAAATAAATGAGAACTATCTGAAATTGTTAGAGCTATTGCTATTTAGAGGAGTGTATGTTGGTATTGCAACACATGATAAGGATTTAGTAAAAGGAGCATTTAAATTAATTGAGAAGTATCAGGTTCCTAATGATATGTATGAATTTCAGATGCTATATGGAGTTACTCCGGAGTTAAGAAATAGTATTGTGGGAAAAGGGCATAAAATGAGAGTGTATGTACCTTATGGTGAGGATTGGTTTGGTTATTCAACCCGAAGGTTAAAGGAAAATCCAAAAATGGCTCAGCATATTATTAAATCAATTTTTGTAAAAGGTTAGGTTAATATATTGGTTATGTTTATGAGAGGGTAAGGTCAGGGGTGGCCTTGCCCTTTTTTCTTTTATAGTTTTTGCGTATATATATTACAATTGGACAAATGTTTAGCAAATCTAACAGAAATCATTAGAACATGTTGTTAAATATCCTATTTTCGTCAGTCAGAAGAAATTTTATAGATAGGTTGTGAGTTAAATTCAGCTTTTTCGCAAAGGAAGGCCATACTTTATAACTTTTCAACCTTTAACTTTTAACTTATAAAAATATGTCCAAACAAAAACATCCAAAGGGGTTAATGATCCTCTTTTTTACCGAAATGTGGGAGCGATTCGGTTATTATTTAATGCTGGGGATCTTTAGCCTTTATATGATTGAACCAACTGCTGCAAAATTTCCAGGACTTGGTTTTACTAATATGCAAGCTGCAGATATCTATGGTACTTATCTTGCATTGGTTTATTTAACACCTTTTTTCGGTGGTTTAATAGCTGATAGGATTCTTGGTTATAGGAAATCTATACTAATAGGTGGAGTATTAATGGCTTCGGGTTATATTGGTTTAGCTATACCGGATTCTATGGGGGCATTTTATATTTCCTTATTACTCATTATTTTAGGTAATGGAATGTTTAAGCCAAATGTATCTGTTTTATTAGGTAAACTATATGAAAAACCAGAATTTGAATCTCTAAAAGATTCTGGGTATAATATTTTTTACATGGGAATTAACATTGGTGCCTTTGTTTGTAATTTTGTTGCAGCATATTTAAGATTAACTTATGGATGGGGCTGGGCTTTTGCAGCTGCCGGTGTTGGTATGTTAATAGGTGTTGTTTGGTTCTTGGTAGGACTAGCAAGAGTACCAGATATTAAAGAAGCTGATAAAATTTCTCCAAAACGACCAAGTGATATTTCAATGGGGCGTCTTTTTACTGCATTATTTTTACCTGCATTTGCGGCTGCTGCTATTGGTTGGTTTATTCCAGGTTCCATGTTTGGTGGAGATTCAACAGATGCGTTTATATTTTTCTGTATACCTGTAGTTGGTTTCTTTTTTACAACGTGGAAAACTGCCGACAAAAAAACAGAACGAGAACCTATCGCTGCACTACTAGCCGTATTTGGAGTTGTAATTATTTTTTGGGCTGTTTTTCATCAAAATGGATCGGCATTAACATATTGGGCAAAGAATAATACCGACAGAGAAGTATCAGGTATAACTGAAACTGTAATTAATTCAATTGCCAAGACAGAAGAAGTATCAACCCTACCTAGAGAGATTAAATTACAAGGATTGCATGGTGAGGATTTAGGAACAAAACAAGGTCCTAATCCTTATTTTGATAATTATAATAAAGAATTACCTAAGGCGAATATAGATGGTAAACCAGCGGATTTAACGAATGAAGAATGGGAATCTCTTACCGAGGCACAAAAATCAGAAGGAGGTAAAGTCAATTTATGGCCAACTGAACTACAAGCCTCAATAAATCCTGGATTTGTTGTAATGCTTACTCCGTTGGTAGTTGGTGTATTTGGGTGGCTTCGTCGTCGTAAAAAGGAACCAACTACTCCAGGAAAGATTGCTTGGGGTATGTTAATCTCTGCCTTATCTTGGTTGGTAATGGTAGTAGCAGCTATTGTTTCAAGTAATGGATTGGATAAGGCGTCAGTTGCTTGGCTCTTTGGTGTTTATGGAGTTATTACAGTTGGTGAGCTTTGTTTAAGTCCTATGGGATTATCATTAGTAAGTAAATTAGCACCTAAACGTATTGCAGCTTTGATGATGGGCGGATGGTTTTTAAGTACTGCTATCGGAAATAAATTATCTGGTGTGCTTTCAGGATTATGGGATGTATTCGAAAAGAAATCATACTTCTTCTTGACCAATGCTTTATTAACTGCAGGAGCATTTTTAATTATCTTATTTTTAATGCCTTGGTTAAAAAGAGTATATAATGAGTATGTTGACTAGTAGTGAGTTCATAAAGTAATAAAGTTGAAAGGTTAAAGTCGAACCAAGTAAGATGTCAACTTAGAACACAGAATGTAAGTAAAATACAAACAAATTATCTCGGTTGGGTTTGACAGACTTTATTACCTGTTATTTTTTTGAACACCATACTAGTGATTAGTTATTGATACAATAAAATACATTAGGCTAAGACTGTTTAGTCAGAGTGTAGTATAAAAAATAGAAAAGCTCGATACAAAAATATCGGGCTTTTTTGTTAATAATTTGAAAAAGTGATAGATGGGTGTATTGATTTTTCTATTTTTGATTCAAAATCATATATACTATATTCAAACTTTAACACTAATAAAGATGGAATCTTCCAAAGCTAGTTTAGATCTAAAAAGGCAATTAAGTTTTTCGGCATTAGTTGTAATATTTAAAAAATTCTTCCTTATTTGAATCTAGTTTAATCCTTTTTAGTATGTTATTTCAGTATGTACTTAGCAAAGAAGATTTTCTTAATTATCAGTTGTATACTGCATCAAAATCTACAACTGTTCAAAAGAATATCAAAAAATCCCGTATAAGAATACCAATTATTTATTCTGTTTGTGGTTTAGTTATAATTGCGACTGGCAATGTAGAGTTGGGTATCGCATTTTTTATTGTAGCGATACTATGGTTTTTTCTCTCCAAACCATATATTAAGAAAAGGTACTATCGTCATTTTATAAAATATATAGACGAAAACTTGTCTTATAGGTATGATATGAAGATTTCTATTGAATTTAATGATGAATTTGTTGAAACATTGGATTCTGTAGGAGAGGCAAAAATTAAAATATCTGGTTTGGAACAAATAAATGAAGTTAAAGATTACTATTTCTTGAAACTAATTACAGGAGACTCACTGATCTTACCAAAAACAAAAAATGAAAACGAAAATACACTACAGCAAATTATCGAAAAGTTAAAAACAGACCATAAAATAAAACATAATAAGGAACTTGATTGGAGCTGGTGATAAAGACTATTCATTTAACTTAAAATCAAACTGAAATAAAAAATATTTTATAAATGAGTGACTTAACAGATTTGCCTAACATAGGAAAGACTCTTGCAGTAAAGTTGAATTCTATTGGAATAAGAACAGAAGAGGAATTGAAGCAAATAGGTAGTGAAAATGCTATTATTAAAATATCTACTCTTGAAAATAGTGGCGTGTGTATAAATATGCTTTATGCTCTTGAGGGTGCTATACAGGGAATTAGATGGCATGATTTGGATACAAGGAAAAAGCAGGAGTTAAAAGATTTTTTAAAAATAATGAAGGTTTGATTAACTATTAGATCGTTTAATTAGCAATAGGATATGAGTAAGTATAGAAGATTATTAAAAGTAACTGTTCTTTTATTGATTTTAATGATAGCAGGTATAGTTATTTCTAACTGGTGGGTTGAGAAAATAACTAATACCAAAATATATTCAAGTGTTGAACAGGTCCCTTCTAATAAAGTGGGCTTGTTTTTAGGTACAGGGAAATATTTATCCAATGGTTATATTAATTTATACTATAAGTACCGCATACAAGCTGCCGTTGAGCTTTATAAAGCCGGTAAAATTGAATATGTTTTGGTAAGTGGAGATAACTCAAGGAAAGAATATGATGAGCCAACTACAATAAAAGAGGATCTAATAAGTGAAGGAATACCTGAAAGCAGAATATACCTAGATTATGCGGGTTTCAGAACATTAGATTCAGTTGTAAGATGCAAAATGATATTTGGACAAGAGAGTATTACAGTTATTTCGCAACGATTCCATAATCAACGAGCAGTATTTATAGCAGAAAATAAAGATATTAAGGCAGTTGGATTCAATGCTAAGGATGTGAGTAAAAGATATGGATTGAAAGTAATGATAAGAGAGAAGTTAGCAAGAGTTAAAATGATGATGGACATTCTGTTTAACATACAACCAAAATATTTAGGTGAAAAGATTAAAGTTCAATAACAATTATGAATTCATCAATTTCTAATAAGAGAAGAATATTTGAGATACTAGCCGTAATAATTACCGGAGTAGGTAAATTTATTTTTATGGATTGGCTTAATGTTAGATTAGCATTTATGACAGTTGCCTGTGTTTTTTGGATTTTGTATGTATTTGTTAGGCTTAGGAAAGATAAAAGTATACTGAAGTATTGGGGATTAACAAAGCTTAACTTTAATAAGACTTTTATAGAAATACTACCTTTTGCTATAATTACTGTTGTTTTATTTGTTGTAGTAGGAAGATGGATAAATACTAGCGTTTTAAGCATAAATATTCTACCTATTTTACTACTGTATCCAATTTGGGGTATTATTCAACAATTTATTATGATAGGCATATTTGCTCGTAACCTGAAAGACATGAATGGGGTGGCATATCCTATTTGGATAATAATTATGGCAACAGCTATCTCTTTTGCAATAGTACACTATCCTTATGGTTTGCTTATTATTGGTACATTTTTATTGGCTTTGGTTTATACGCATCTTTATTTAAAAGGAAGAAATTTAATAGTAATGGGAATTTATCATGGATGGGTTGGTGCTTTCTTTTTCTATACACTCTTAAGCAGGGATTCATGGGAAAAAGTATTTCTAGCAGTGTTCAATTAGGTTTTAGTATGATATTTAAGTTGAAATAAAGGTAAAACCGAGGTGTTATGGAAATAAAACTCATTAAAGGAGATATCACTAAACAAGAAGTGGATGCAATTGTAAATGCAGCTAATACAAGTTTGTTCGGTGGAGGAGGGGTCGATGGTGCTATTCATAGAGCAGGAGGTAAAACTATATTAGATGAGTGCGTTAAAATCCGAAATCGACAAGGAGGTTGTCCTACAGGAGAAGCAGTTATAACAACAGCTGGTAATATGCCTACTAAACATGTTATTCATACTGTTGGTCCGGTTTTTAATGACGGAAGCCATGGCGAACCGGAGAAATTAGCGAATTGTTATACAAATTCCCTTAAACTCGCTTCTGAAAATGGAGTTAAAACAATTGCTTTTCCAAACATATCAACAGGTGTTTATGGTTACCCTAAAAAAGAAGCAGCTCAAATTGCAATTAAAACTGTTAAAGAGATCTCTCTTTCTGGAATTGAAAAAGTCATTTTCGTGTGTTTTGATGATGAGAATTATTCTTTATATAGAGAGTTATTAAGTAGTAGCGAGTTCAAAAGGTAATAAAGTCGAATGTTAAGAGTCTGGCAGTGTAGTGACTGAATGTGAGAAAAATACAAATCTAATAAAGCTATTGGATTTAACAGATTTATTACCTGTTACTTTAGTTGTGTAGCATTCGTGCGAAGACATTGACAAACATTTAATTAGTAATGATAGATAAACTAAAGAATAGATTAATTCGACTAATAACTGTAGTAGGGGCAATATTTATACTTTATGAGTTAGTTGATAGGGTCTATTACAAAACATTCAACGGAAATGATGAAATAATATTCATCGATTTTAAAGGGAGTCATCATAAAGATTATTTAGAGTTGTTTAAATTACCTGAATTAAAGGATAAATATGTTTTTACTGCACTTAATTTAAGAGGTGATTGGGATGAATATCGAAATGATCTTATAGCAATGAATGACTTGGTAGAAAGATATAAAGATACAAATCTAGTTTTTTTATATACAGTTGATAGCATAGGGAAGTATAACGATAAATATAATTGGAAGAAGACAATAAAAAATTATAATTTGAGGGGGTATCATATCAATTTACCATACGGATATGAGAATAATTTATGGGAATCCAAATATAATGGTAATGTAACATATACTATTGTTCCTAAATACATGTTGATTTCGGATGAAGGTAACATTATTACAAAACAAACACCTATGCCTTCAAAATTTAATGAGCTAACTAATATGATCGATAGTGTTTTAAAACTAAATGATCCCACGGTACTAAATTAACCGAATTAAAACAACTATTATTTCGTTATCATTTTTTATTGATCATAAAATCAAAAAACTCATTTATACATCATATTATTACTTTTTATTTTAATAGCAGTCATTACAACTTGAATGATAATTAAGTATTCTATAAACTTAAATGTTATTTTTTACGTTATAAAGCTTAAACTAACACACACACATTATATTATGAAAATACACAACTTATTACTATTGCTGTTTTGCATAGTACTTTTCTCATGCGAAAAAGAAAATAATTCACCTAATGATAACAAGGATTCTTTTATGGAATCAGATTTTCCAATGGATGAAGGTAGAGATACAATTTGGGTTAGTAATGTAGATGAGTTAATGCATACTGTCCAATCTACAAAAGAAGGGAATAAAGTAGTAATTATTAAAGATGGAACTTATGAACTAAGAGATCGCCTTTGGTTAACGGGAAATAACCTGATTTACAGAAGTGAATCAGAAAACAGAGATAAAGTTATTTTAAAAGGTAACGGTATGAATGGCTCAGTTGGATTTATTTTTAGTGTAACTGGTAATAATTTCGCAGTTAAGGATCTTACTATTGGTGAGGTTAAATATCATGGCATACAGGTTCATGGAGAAAAGGATGCTGACAATATATATGTTCAGAACGTAAGGTTTTATAATATCAGACAACAGATGATTAAAGGTTCATTTGATAAAAATAAACCCGAAAATCACACTGATAATGGTATCGTGGAAAACTGCTTGTTTGAATATACTGCTGGTCATTCATATTATTACTATTGTGGAGGTATTGATATACATCATGGACTTAATTGGCGTGTAAGCAACTGTACTTTTAAGAATATTTATAGTCCGGAAAATGCTTTGAGTGAAGGAGGAATACATTTTTGGAATAATTCGGAAAGTACTTTGATTGAAAATAATGTATTTATAAATTGTGACAGAGGTATAATGCTTGGTTTTGACAATTCACCTCAAAAAGGAGGAATAATTCGAAATAATATGTTATATGTAACAAGGGATGTTGGTATTTATTTATGCAATGCTACCGATGTTAAAGTATATAACAATTCAATTTTTATTGGTTCTGATTATCCTAATTCTATCGAATATCGATTCTCATCTACAACTGATTGTGAAATAATAAACAATCTTACTAATAAGAACATTAAGAAACGAGATAATGCAAATGCTTTTTTATCCAATAACTATACTACTGCACAAGAATCCTGGTTTACCGATGCTAAAAATGGTGATTTGCATTTAACTTCTTCTTCAACTGATATTATTGATGCTGCTGAAGATTTAGAGGATGTTATAACAGATATTGATGGCAACGAAAGGCTTACGGGAAAATCTGATATAGGAGCTGATGAGAAATAGATGATAAAAAAGGAATCATTCTTTATAATTTTTTATGTAAGTAAAGAATGGTTCACTATATTATTACAACTATTGACTTTGACATAACTTAATTTAGTTAATAAGTTATGTTTAATGCATAGTTTACGATTATTTTTAATATGAGATTAAAAGAAAAGTGTTATCATGAGAGATGGTAAAGTTCCAAAAAACTTATATGTATTTAAAAAATATAGATCTGATTTCTTTGAAAAATTATTGCTTCGAATAACTCCTTTACATGAATTCAATGATCCATTCGAAGGTGTATTGTCTAAAAAATCCTATGAATATTTATTAAATAATGGCTCATTTAGAACAGAAAAAGAACGTATAAATGCAATAAAGGATTTCGAAAGAGATTGGGAAGAATATGGAGCTCAATCTCGAATAGAAAAATGGGGAGTTATATGCTTAACTGAAAAAAAAGATTGTTTAATTATGTGGGCACATTATGCTAATGAGCATAAAGGGATACTTGTTGAATTTGACACTACAGGTGGGACTTCTAATACACATCCCTTTTTTGAAGGTGAAATAGATGAAAGTAAGAATACACCTGAAATATTAAAGATTAAAGCAAATCCTGTAATTTACAACGTTGATAATAAAAGACCAGATCATCTGGTAAAAACAATTCAGGAAATGTATATGAGAATCATATATTCTGCTTTTAGTAAAAGTAAGGAATGGGAGTACGAAAAAGAATATAGGATGATGATGAATTTCACTGAGGTGGCAGATGAAGTAATTAATAGTATGTATTTTAAAAAAATCCCTGAAGAAACTATTTCAAAAATATATATAGGTTGCCGTGCAGAAAATAAAAAACAAATAATTGAAGATTTTTCCAGAGCAAAGAGTAATAATCCTAAACTCAATCATGTGAAACTTTATGAAAGTATACTCGACAACGACTTATATAAAGTTAATTATAGAGAGATTTAATTAGATAAATAGCAAGTTAGTATTAAGATAAAGAAGAAATAATTTTAGTAATACATTGATGTAATAACTGGATGAAATAGCAGTAAATTAAAAGGTTATAACCCACTTTACTTTTTGTGTAATTTAACAGGGAAGTGCCATGCATTCGACTATTATTCTTATTCTCAACAATGTTAGCTATTAGGATATAGTAAATTTAGTAATATTATTTAACCTTTGTTAGACATTTATTCTGACTCCCTTCTCCACTTTTTTGTACTCGGTCTTTAGAAGATTAAGTAATCAATTAACTAATTTGTCAACACAAAATCCACAATCTTGGCAGCCAGTAAAGCAGTAAGATTATCCCTGTCTAATTCAGGATTTAACTCAGCAATATCAAATGAAATAACCTTTCCCGATGCAAAAAGAAAAGACAGCATTTTCATCATAAAATATGGAGTAAAACCTAAAGGAGAAGGAGCGCTAACTCCTGGTGCATAAGCTGAAGAAAATCCATCCATATCAATGGTAATATACAAATAATCATTTCTTTCAATAACAGGCTTTAAGCGTTCTTTAAGCAAGTTCAACTCAGGATTAGATGATTCACAATCGTAGTTAATTGCATAATCAGCATGTAAATTTTTGGCTACTTGAAATAATTCTCGAGTGTTAGACTGCTGCTGGATGCCAATTGCAAAATACTCAAGATTAAAATCACTTTCCTTAAACTCAGATAGAACCTGGTTAAAAGGAGTACCTGAATTACTTTTGCTCTCAACAGGACGTAAGTCAAAGTGTGCATCAAAATTAATAATTGCGATATTTTTTTTTGAAGAAGTTTTGAGATGATTAGCAATCCCTTTAAAATGTCCATAAGCTAAATCATGACCTCCACCAATAACTATTGGAAAAATTTGGTTACTCAATAATTTTGACACCACACCTGTCAACATATCTTGGCAAGACTCCATATCCCCATCAATACTGACGATATCTCCTAAATCTATTACTCTTCTTGAATCGAAATGAACTGGTAATTTAGCCAATCTTTCACGAAGAAACTCTGGTCCCTTGTGGGCTCCAACCCTTCCTCTATTTCTTCTTACTCCATCATCACAAACATAACCAATAAGAGCGATGGAATCTGTATAATTATCATCAGAAAGTTTTTGAGCATCTTGTAAATCAATCAACTGATGCCAATATTGAATTCCCATTTCCGGATTTGTTTTTCTTCCTTCCCAATATCTTTTTTCGGGAGGTATATAACGAGCATTTATATTTTTTGGTATCATGTTCATATTAAAAGTATCAGGTGTCAAGTATCAAGATAATTAAGTAGAGTATCGATTTAATGTTTGGCATAGCTGAACAATTTAATTGATAACTGTTTACTAATTATTGTTAACTGAAAAAGACTCTTTCGATATGATTTGCTCCATAAGAATACGCAATTGTAGCATATGAATTAATAGGTTTTGTAAGAATCAAATTTGCTTTTTTTCCTTTTGTAATACTACCTACATTTTTTTCAACTCCCATGGCATATGCACCATTGATAGTGGCAGCATTGATGGCTTCTTCTGGATTCATCTTCATTTTTATACAAGCCGCAGCCACTACTAAGTTCATATTTCCTGAAGGAGTTGAACCAGGATTGTAATCTGTTGCTAACGCTAACGGTAATCCAGCATCAATAATTCTTCGTGCTGGTGTGTATGGAATACTTAGGAAAAAAGAACATGTTGGTAATGCCACCGGCATGGTTTGTGAGCTTTTAAGACTCTCAATGTCTTCATCCTGTAATTCTTCCAGATGATCTACTGATAAAGCATCGTATTTTACTCCTGCTTGCACACCTCCAATGGTATTAAATTGGTTGACATGGATTTTAGGTGTCAAACCATATTTTTGTCCTGCCGCTAGAATCTTCTCAGTATCAGCAACACTAAAATATCCTTTTTCGCAAAATATATCCACATATTCAGCCAAGCTTTCTTCAGCAATAATTGGCATAACCTCATCAATCAGCATATTCAGATAACCGGAAGTATTACCTTTATATTCCTCAGGAATAGCATGTGCTCCTAGGAAAGTAGATTTGATTTCAACAGGGTAATTCTCTTTCAACCGTCGAATGATTCTAAGCATTTTCAACTCTGAATCTTTTGTTAAACCATAACCAGATTTTATTTCAATGGCTCCTGTCCCCATTTGCATTACTTCTTCTAATCTGGATTTACTTTGTTCATATAACTCACCTTCTGAGATTTCTTGAAGCTTTTTTGCAGAGTTTAAAATACCACCACCTCGCAGGGCTATTTCTTCATATGATAAACCATTGATCCTATCTACAAATTCTCCTTCGCGATTTCCTGCATAAACAATATGTGTATGCGAATCGCACCACGTAGGTAAAATCAACTTTCCGGTACAATCAATTTCCTCATCAACCTGAAAACCCGGACAAGAGCTCATTTCTCCAAAATCAGAAATGATCCCATCATCAACTAATAACCAGGCATTATTAATTACAGGTAATTCCTTCATCTGTTCTCCTGCAACAAATGAAATAGGTTCGCGTCGTACCTGAACAAGTTGTTTTATGTTTTTGAATAATTTTTTCATTTTTTTTGAGTATAAAGTATAAAGAAATAAGACTAAAGATTTCACTAATGTTATCAGATGCTTCTTTATACTTTCGTCTATTCCTAAAATAAATTTCTTAAAACGTCTTCATCCACTAAATTAGGCAAAGTAACTTTTAAATTTGGGCTTCTTTCCATTTCTCTTTCAATAGCGAAACGGGCTTCTTTGTTTCTAGCCCAGCTTCTTCTGGCAATTCCATTGTTAACATCGTAAAACAGCATGCTTTTTAGTTTCTCTTCTGCTTCTGCTGATCCATCCAACAACATACCAAAACCACCATTTATTACTTCTCCCCATCCTACACCACCGCCATTGTGAATAGATACCCAGGTAGCTCCTCTAAAGCTATCACCAATCACATTTTGAATAGCCATATCTGCAGTAAACCTACTGCCATCATAAATATTAGAAGTTTCTCGATAAGGAGAGTCTGTTCCACTTACATCATGATGGTCTCGACCTAAAACAACAGGACCAATGTTACCTTTGGCAACTTCATCATTAAATGCTTTAGCTATTTTAGCACGCCCTTCTGCATCGGCATATAAAATACGAGCTTGGGAACCTACTACCAGTTTATTCTTCTTGGCATCGCGAATCCAGGTGATATTATCCTGCATTTGCATTTGAATCTCTTCTGGAGAGTTTTGCATAATTTCCTGAAGTACATTCATAGCAATTTCGTCAGTTCTGTCTAAATCTTCTTGTTTACCTGATGTGCAAACCCAACGGAAAGGACCAAAACCATAATCGAAACACATTGGTCCTAAGATATCCTGAACGTAGGATGGATATCTGAAATCCTTGCCATTCTCAGCCATTACATCAGCTCCGGTTCTGGAAGCCTCTAATAAAAAGGCATTTCCATAATCAAAGAAATAGGTTCCTTTGGCTGTATGTTTATTAATTGCTCTAGCATGACGACGAAGTGAAGCCTGAACTTTTTCTTTAAACACTTCTGGTTCTTCACGTATTAATCGGTTTGACTCTTCATAAGAAACATCTACCGGATAATAACCACCTGTCCATGGAATATGCAAGGATGTTTGATCCGATCCAATATGTATAAAAATATCTTCTATGTCGAATTGTTCCCACACATCTACAACATTACCAATAAAGGCTATAGATACTGTTTCGTTATTATTTTGAGCTTCTTTAACTCTTTTGACTAATGTTTCCATCGAGTCAATTAATTCATCTACCCAACCTTGCGAATGTCGTTTTTTAGCTGCTGCTGGATTTACTTCAGCACAAACAGTAATACATCCTGCTATATTTCCTGCCTTAGGCTGAGCTCCACTCATACCTCCTAATCCGGCTGTTAAAAATACTTTTCCTTTGTTTTCTTCTTCGTTTTTCAAAATCTTTCGGAAGGCATTCATCACTGTAATTGTTGTTCCATGTACTATTCCTTGAGGACCAATATACATGTATGATCCGGCTGTCATTTGTCCATATTGCGAAACTCCTAATGCATTGAATTTTTCCCAATCATCAGGTTTGGAGTAGTTAGGAATAACCATACCATTGGTTACTATAACTCTGGGAGCTGATTTCGACGATGGAAAAACTCCCATGGGATGACCAGAATACATATGAAGTGTTTGTTCATCGGTCATGGTTGCCAAATACTGCATGGTTAGCAAGTATTGAGCCCAATTTTGAAACACCGCACCATTTCCTCCATAAGTTATCAGCTCTTCAGGATGTTGAGCTACAGCAGGATCCAGATTATTCTGAATCATAAGCATGATGGATGCAGTTTGTTGGGATTTTGCCGGATAATCCGAAATAGGACGAGCATACATATCATAATCAGGCATAAATCGATACATATAAATTCGTCCGTATTCTTTTAATTCCTCAGCAAATTCCTGAGCTAATTCTTGATGCCATTCTTCAGGAAAATAACGTAAAGCATTACGAATGGCTAGCTGTTTTTCTTCAACACTAAGAATATCTTTTCTTTTTGGAGCATGATTAGCTTCAGTATTATATGCTTTTTTTGCAGGTAATTCAGCTGGAATTCCTTGTAATATTTGTTCTTGGAAATTCATAAATTTAGTTTATTAGTCATTTGTCAATGGTCACTAGTTATGGCTATTAGTTATTGGCATTTTTTACACCATGCTAATAACTAAAGGCGAAGCCGTTCTAAAAGCTAAAGCGCAGCGTCCTAATAGCTATCTTACAATAAACGCCCTATCTTGAACCAATTTCACCATAGCTGCAATATCATCCTTAATCAACCTGTCATCTTCAAGCTTAGCAACTTTTTCTCTTATAATAGCAAAGTTTTGCTCGATTACAGGAGAGAATTTATTTGGGCGACGAAATTCCATGGCCTGTGCTGCATACATTAATTCAATGGCGAATATCTTTTCCAGATTACTTAAAATCTGGTTGAATTTACGCCCTGAAATACTCCCCATAGAAACATGGTCTTCCTGACCAAGAGAAGTAGGAATACTATCTGCTGATGGAGGAAAACAAAGGGATTTGTTTTCTGTCACTAAAGCCGCAGTTGTATACTGAGGAATCATAAATCCGGAATTTAGTCCACCATGTTCTGTCAACAAACGAGGTAAACCATATTTTCCTTCTAACATTAAATAACAACGACGGTCGGAAATATTTCCTATTTCAGCAGCAGCTAAAGCTCCGTAATCAATCGCCATAGCTAAAGGTTGTCCGTGAAAGTTTCCTCCTGAAATAGCTAATTCTTCACTTAAAACAATAGGATTATCGGTTACTGAATTCATTTCAATTTCGGCCATCTCATTTAAATGCATCCAGGCATTTCTGCTTGCTCCATGAACCTGAGGCATACATCTTATTGAGTAAGGGTCCTGTACTCTTTGACAGTGTTCATGAACCTTCACGTTTTCTGAATCTGTTAATAGAAAACGAATTCTTTCGGCAACTCTCAAATTTCCTTTAAATGGACGAATAGTATGAATCTCCTCTCGGAAAGGTGATGAGCTTCCCATAAATCCTTCCAAACTCATGGTTCCTGCAACATCAGCTAAATCAAGCAAATATTCCATACGGTATAAACCCATAATAGTATGAGCTAAAATAAACTGCGTACCGTTGATTAAACCCAAGCCTTCTTTTGCTTCCAGCCTGAGTGGTCGCATATTATGTTTCTTGTAATAATCTTTTGTTGTAACAATTTCGTTCTTCAACCAAAGTTCACCTTCGCCTAACAATGGCAAGAATAAATGAGATAGAGGAGCTAGGTCTCCCGAAGCACCTACTGATCCTTGCGCCGGAACAACAGGTAGTACATCTTTCTCAATAAAATAAAGAATTCGCTCAATTACTTCCAGTCGTACACCTGAAAAGCCTTGACTCAAGGCATGAACTTTACAAATCATCATTAGCTTAGAAAGTTCCTTATCGATAGGTTTTCCTACACCTACAGCATGAGTAATTAAAAGATTCTCTTGTAGTTTACTGGTTTCTTCAGCTGTAATTTGTGTATCGCAAAGTGGACCAAAACCAGTATTAATACCATATACTGCTTCATCAGACTGAGCCATAACTTCAACCTTTCTTCTACATTCATTCACTTTATCAATGGCATCCGGTGATAAGCCAGCCATTAATTCTCCACGAGCAATAGCAATTGCCTTGTTTACTGTTAAATGATCTATTCCGTATTTGAACATGGTTTTATGATTTAGACGCAAGTAGTAACTATCAGGTAGCAGGATTATTTACATGATTTATTTTATAAACCGGGAGTCTTGATACTTGATACTCAAAACTTGTTTTGTTGCAAATTTACGAGTAGTTTTGATACGAAATGAGACTATTTAATCTATCAATTGATAACCATGAGTAATCAAATTGAATTCAGACATTACAAATACTTTCTAGCAGTAGCTGAAGACTTACATTTTAGAAAAGCAGCTGAGCGTTTATTTATTTCTCAACCTGGATTGAGTAGACAGATTAAACAAATGGAAGATGAATTGGGGGTGAAATTATTTAAGCGTCATAATCGGAAAGTTGAGTTGACTGAAGCCGGTGTTTACCTTCAAAAAGAACTGAAAAACAACTTTAAACGACTGGGTGATTTATTACATCATGCTAAATTATTAAACGATGGAATCAACGGAAACTTAAAACTTGGATTTGTAGGTTCTGCCATGCAAAAAGCAATTCCAGAGTTATTACTAAAATTTAGAACATCTCATCCTAATGTAACTTTTAGTTTGAATGAGATGGATAATAAAAAACAAATTAAAGCTCTACTTGATCAGGAAATTGATGTTGGATTTGTTAGAATCGAACGTGTTCCTAAAGGTCTTGAGATTAAATCCCTTCATGAAGACACTTTTTCATTAGTGCTTCCCAAAAATCATCCTATTAATGAATCAACTTTAAAGTCTTTGTCTCAATTAAAAGATGAATCATTTATACTATTCGATTCTACCTATAGCGAATCTTATTACGAAAAAGTAATGCAAATATTTGACGATGCAGGATTCTCACCAATTGTATCTCACTCCACTGTAAATGCTAATTCTATATATAAATTGGTTGAAAACAACTTTGGAGTTTCTATTGTTCCTACTTCTTTAAAATACGGATTCGACCTAAAAATAAAATTCATCGAATTAAAAGATATCCCTCAAAGAACTACACTTAGAATGATATGGAATCATGAATGTTCTAATCCTATTTTAAGTAGTTTTTTGAGAGTGGTTAGGTGAATTAAATATGTAAATTTCAATCCAAAACTATAAAGAGCGCATAAATAAGTTTTTTTAAACTATAGCAATTGCTAGTAGAGTGATTAGTAATGTATTGAGGTGTTTATAAATAAATATTTTATCTTAAAATTTAACTATCTATTTTTAACAAATAAATACATTCATTATTAAACTAAAGCATTTTAATTTCCGTAAATAATAATACGAGATGTTTTAGTAATTTACAAAAGTAGTTTAAGGTCACAATTATTTATTTTATTTGATTATTGATATGTTTTCTTTGATATAGAATTATATTCATTATCAAAGACATAATAGATTTGCATGAGAAATTAATATATTCTTTTTACTGTGAAGATATTTTTGAGTTTCATATTGTTTTTTTATTTGTTGACAATTTCATTATTTGCTCAAATTAGTAATGATGTAAAAATGAAAGTAGATGCCTTTCCAAAAAAAATGGAAAGTCCGTCAATAATGGCTGCTTTGATAAATTATAAGTTTATAAATGATGAAGATAAAGTAGGAGCAATATATTATTGGATGGCAAATAATATAAAATTTGATACTAAGGCTCATTTTAATAAAAGTAAAAAAGTGACTTATAATTTCAGATATAAGACACACGAAGAGAAACTTCAAAAAATTCAAAAAACAAACTGGGAGATAGCCGAAACTGTTTTTAAAAAACAAAAAGGAGTAAGTAAAGAGTATGCATTTTTATTTAAAAAATTAACTAATAATTGCGGTATAGAATGCGAAATAGTTAAAGGTACTTCAAAGGTATCTCCCAAAAGTATTGGGCGTAAACCAGGACGGACAGATCATTATTGGAATGCCGTAAAATTAAATAATCGTTGGTGTTTAGTTGATGTAACATGGGGAGCAGGTATTCTTGATGAAGAAGCCAAAAAATTTGAGCATGAATATAACGAGACTTTTTTCATGACATCCCCAGAACTTTTTTGTTTAAACCATTACCCAAAAGATAAAAAATGGTTGTTAACAAATCAAAGTAAAGAGGAGTTTGGTATTTTACCATTGTTTTATCCCTCTTATATTAACGGAGGGTTTGAATTAATAGAACCAGTTACTGGAGTAATTACTTCAACAGAAGGAAATACTCTAAAAATATTTATGCATTTAAATGAAAATTTGGTAAAGAGTTCTGTTGATTCAGCATTTGCTTATACATTTAAAAATGATAAAAAGGCAAAAATTTTAAAAGCAAATATTAATGGCGAACGTGTTAAATTGGATATTTCGTTATTAGATCGTAAATATGATTTACTTACCGTGTACTTTCAAGGCTCTCCTCTTGTAGCATTTAAAATTAAAAAGAAAAGTTACTAATTGTATTAATATTAATTCAGTTCATAAGTATAAGTAATAGTTCCTTTTTGAAAAGCAGCTGCTTTTGGATCTGAATTAAATTTAGCTTTTTTAGCTGCTTCAATGGCTGCTCTTTTTAAAACTGAATTTTGTGTTGTAGAACCCCTTAATTGATATTCGGCACTCACTACCTGACCATACTTGTTTACAGTAATTTGAACTACAACAACACCTTCTTCCTGTATGTTATAGTTAGGTTGAGGCAGCGATCCAACTAATGAGCGTCCGTTTAATGAAAAACCAGTACCTGTATTGCCTAATCCACTACCTGATCTGTTTTTGCTGTTAGGATCACCTGTAGTATAACCTTGATTTCCTTTTCCCCCAGCATCACCTTCGGAGGAGCTATTATTGTTTGACTTACCAAATGCACTTCCTACTTTATTTCTGGCTTCATCAGCAATTCTCTTTTGCTCTTCTCTTTTTTTTCGTTCCTCTTCTAATTTACGTTGTCTTTCTAATTCGGCTTTCCTTTTTGCTTCAGCTTCAGCTTTTGCTTTTCTATCAGCCTCTTCCTTTATTCTTCGTTCTTCTTCCTCTTGTTGTTGTTTCTTTAATTTTTCTTCTTTTTCTTTTTTTAATTGTTCAGCGCTTTTTATTTCCGGAGCTTCGTCAAAATCTTGTGTTTTTACTGCCTCTTCAGTTTTGGGTGTAGATGAAGCTTCAGTTTTGGGAGGAGAGGTTTTAACAGGTTCTGGAGGTGTTGAAGGTTGATTGTTAGATTGCTGAGGTTCTGTAGGGCCAAGTCCTGTCTGAACATTACCTAAATTGACTAATATTCCTTCTTCTTCTTGAGGAAGTGTTGTTAATCCAAAGAAAATTAATAACAATAAAATCAGTATATGGAATATAACTGTTCCTATTACTCCCTGTCTGTTATATTTTTTTTCCATTTGTTTTATTTTATTGTTACAGGTCTACCTTGATTGTGTTGCCAATATCAACTTATATTTGTTTTTAATGGCAATGTCTCTAATTTTTCCAACAACCGAAAACGGCACAGATTCATCCACATGTAATGCAATATATGTTTCTGGTTCAGTATCAATTATTTCCTTCAAACGTCGTTCCATTCTCCAAAAGGAAACTTCATCACCTTCTATAAAATATTTTAAATCTTTAGTAACTGATATTGTAGTATTGGGTTTTGCCGAAACCTGATGATCGCTTTTGGGTAAAATCAAATCTTTAATAGCAGGAGGAGTCACCATGGTTGATGTAATCATAAAGAAAATTAATAGCAAAAACACAATATCTGTCATACTAGACATGCTAAAACCAGACTCTACTTTGCTTCTTTTCTTTAATCCCATTGTAAATAAGTTTAATTCGAGAATTGATTTTATCTAATATCTAATACTACTTTAATTTGATTTGATTCTGCAATATCCAGAATTTTTGCTACATCTCCCGTAGGAGCATTTTTATCAGTCCTTAGTTTAATGTAAGTTTTATCTGTACTTTTAAAAGACTTTAATAAAATATTCTCCAACGCATTTTCAGATACTCTTTTATTATTAACATAGAAATTTCCAGATGTAGAAACCCTTGCATTAATAAACTTTTCAATTACCACTTTTTTTGTGGCTTGTTTAGGAATGAGTAATTTAATGGCATTAGGATGTACCATTGTTGAAGTAATCATAAAAAAAATCAACAATAAAAACACAATATCAGTCATGCTCGACATGCTAAACTTAGTACTTATTTTTGATCTTCTTTTTAATGGCATGTTAATTAGTTAATTGAAAAATAGAGTTGTGATTTTTTCTTTTTAATTTTATGCTGCAGGTTCGTTTAATAAATCCATAAACTCCATAGTTCTTGCTTCTAACATAAAAACAACTTTTTCTACCCTTGCTACTAAAAAGTTATAAGCAAAATAGGCAATAATACCAACAACCAAACCAGTTACTGTGGTAACCATTGCAGTATAAATACCTGATGAGAGTAAGCCAACATCGATATTATTTCCAGCATTGGCCATATCAAAAAATGCTTTTATCATACCAATTACAGTACCTAAAAAACCAATCATAGGAGCGCCCCCTGCAACAGTTGCTAATGTAGGTAATCCTTTTTCTAATCTGCTTATTTCGAGGTTTCCTACATTCTCAATAGCTGTATTAACATCTTGTAAAGGGCGACCAATTCTGCTAATTCCTTTCTCAATCATTCTGCTGACAGGATTGTCTATTTGTTGACAAAGAGCATAGGCAGAATCTATTTTTCCTTCGTGTATATATTCTTTTATTTTATTCATAAAACTTAAGTCTTCAAAAGCGGCTTTTCTAATAGCAAAATACCGTTCGAAAAATATATATACAGCCACAACAGAAAGTAAAGCGAGAGGAATCATAATCCATCCACCCTTGATAGCCATATCAATATAGTTCATTTGGTTTTCTGCAACTTCTGCGCTTATTTCTCCAGCTTCTGTGCTTACGTTTTGTATCAGTAATATAGGATTCATTTGTATGAAGCGTTTTATTATTCGGGGTAAAAATAAAAATAGTTTACTAATGTTTAACGATTATTTATTAATAAAAGTATCATTTAATAACGACAATCATAAATATAGATAAGTAAATCAAAAGTAAGATATTGTTATTAAAGAGAATTGTTTACTGTTTCTTTGTCAATTTGTAATTTAGTTTCTTCTTCTTTTTTAGCCTTTCCTGTAATCCAGTTCCAATATTTACGTAATAGTTCTCCAACAGTGTTGAACTCTTCCTGGTAGGAAATGCCAACTCCTTGGGTGGTAGGGGAGCTGTCAAAACTAAAGTCATCGTTACTGTGAGTATAAGCCTTTGCACGTAAACTTCCTGATTTGTTAAGTTTTACATCTAAATCAAAATCACCTACAATATTGTTCGAGTTTTGATTGGCATTTAATCTATTGGTTTTTCCATATTCTACATTGCCATTTAAGGTTACCCTGTCATTAAATATTTGCGTAGATAATGCAACTTCTATTTGTTCACTAGAGATTTCATCTTCTGGTCTGTAACTTATACCAACATCAACATCATTTATCATTTGTGTAACAATATTACTTAATTGATCAGAAAGTAATTCATATGTATAAGTATTTGCAATGTTAGAACTAACTCCACCAGTTTGAGTGTTTGATGTTCTATAGCTTGGAGTATAAAACTTATTTAGTGCCAGTAAAGAGAATACTTGTCGATTGAGTTCCTCTTCGGAATTAATAACCTCAGAAATTAAATTTTGATTGCTTTGTTCCAATGTAGGTGCAGATATGTTAAAGCCAATCTTTGGTTGCGATAAACGTCCACCTAAAATCAAATCACAGTTTATAGGTATTCTGTTAGATAATTCTCCGGTTCTATCGGATTCTCCAGAGGAAGATATGAGTGGTTGTATTGAAGTTTTAAGTTTATAAGTTGCAGTTATATCAATAATTGCATCATATGGATCACCTTCCCATATAACAGTACCTCCATTATTGATGTCAAACCTTTTATTTATTATATTTTCTAGAGAAAATAAATAATCACCTTTATCCGCTATATATTCTCCAAAAAAACTTACATCACCCTCTTTATTCATTTGTATTTGAAGATTTCCTTTACCCCAGCTTTTTAAAACGTCACCAACAGTTGGATCAAAAATAACCTGAACCTGTGCATCGGGTGTAATTTCAACACCCATGTTTAATGTAAAATTCGAAAGATCTACTTCATAATCATCATCAACCTTTATAGATGAAATATTTGATGTATCTACATTATTAACGAATCGAATGAACTTGTTATCTAGGGATTCTTCGTTATCAGATATTGGGATATAAAATTTGGTATTAGATTCTGTTTTTCCATTTATATCAAGATTTAAATCAAACGTTGTTCCTGTTACTGCTAAATCCCCAGTAGCATTAACCGTTCCATAATAAAGAGGATTGTCTTCCTCTTTAGTATTAAGAAGGAGCATATTGTTTGCATGCACATATAAATCGAAATTCATATTGATGAAATTTCTATGCCAGATTTCGCCATTAAATTTTCCAGTTCTTCCATTAGGATCTGTCAATGTCATATTATTAAAATAGATGCTTTCTGGAGAAAACTTAACCGTATCTTCTATAGAAAATGAACACTTTAATAAATCCACATCAAAATTGGCCTTATTCACTTTTATTGCTCCATCTAAACCTAATCCATAATTGGTTTTTACTAAACTTATATTACCCGAACCTGTTCCTTTTAAATTCTGTATTACTTTGCTAGTATATAAGTTAATAAATCCTAAAGGTAAGCTATCTAGTTTAAAGTTAAAGTTGAAGTCTTTGGTAGAAGGTTTAAAATATCCAATACCTCTTAAAGGATTTATATTTCCACGTTTTATATCAGTATTTACCAAAACAGCTTTTTGTAGGTTACTCCATTTAGATCTCACAATCATATTACCTACATCCTCGTTATTAATTCTAAATTTTTCGAGAGAAATATCACTGGTAATAATTGGGTGTTTAAAGCCATTCTTAAGTTGAACAAAACCATTTAAAAGTCCATCAAAACTAAGTCTTTTGATTTTAAGTGATGATGAGATCTCTTTTAAGTTAATGTTTTGTATATAAGCAGTTAATTTACTTTGAGCATTATTATAAAGAGCTCCATTTACATTTATTTCCTGGTTAAGATGGTAAATTCTGAATGCGTCTGCTTTAATACCCATAGGGGAAAGAAAGAATTCGCAAGCTTGAATCTTCCAGATACTATCTTTTATTATTATTTGGGAAGGTAATATAGCTAATTTAGTGTATAATTTACCATCATCATTTCGCCTAATTTTAGTTTGGGTAAATATTGAACCTTGATTAAGTTTTGTTTTCTTGTTATCCCAATGCACATTTGTTAATATGCTATCGTTAAATGCTTGTTGAAATATTTTTAAATTATTAACAGGTATAAAGTTGTTAATACCAATTATATCACAATTTATATTAGTTGTGGCTTTGTTACTGCTAGTACTAATTTCAATATTAAGGTTTTCTCCAATAAAAGACTTGTAGTTAATTTTATTAGAATTTCCTTTGAACTGAATAAAATCATTGCTGCCGTCTATAGAACCATAAATATAGCTTCCATCAGATAAATTAATATCAATAGATAATGCTTGCAATAATTGAGATAGCTTTTTGGTTTGGAAGTTGAAAGAGAATTCATCTACATAATCTGATTTATTGTTAGTTGTAAAAAGAGACGGTAGATACTTGGAGAGGTTGTTCTTGATAAGGTTAGGAATGGAAGTTAAATTATATTTTCCTGAAATGGAACCTTCAAGAAGATCAGAGTTTACAAGTATTTCTTTAAATTCTTCACTTTGATTGGCAATTATAGATAAAGAATCGAGAAGATATTCATTGTCTTTTACATTTATTTTTCCATTATGTACTATGGTTTTACCTGTTAATGTATTAATACTGTTACCTGTTAAATTAGAGTTTAATTTTACACTGATGTTACTATGCGTTAGTTTGGGTACTAGGTTTAATTTATCGAGACGCATGTTATTAATGGATGCATCAAAGTCAAATTGAGGTACATCATTTGAGAAATTAATTTTCCCGTTAAAAGATAGTTGTAAGTTTGGATCGTTAAGTTTTAGCTTACCATTAAATTTTTTACTAGATAATAATCCATTGAGAATTAGTTTTTCGTACTTATAACCATTAACATCAATAGAATCAATTGAACCTGAAATATAGGAGTTAAACTCATTTTTGTTTGATTTATAACCTTTAACAGAAACATCCATAGTTACCTTATTAAGGTTATCTCTTGAATTCATTAGTTTTCCTAGGTTAAAGCTTTGAGTATTAATGAATCCAGAATATACAAGTTTGTTATCATTCGTAAATTTGATTCCCAGGTCGGTATTAATGTTTCCTAAATTAGTTTTAAAACTACCATAAGCTACTAAATTATCAATGAAGCCTGAGAACTTACCATTGTATTCAATATCTTCTATTTGATTAAATGATTCAGGTAGGGTAAAACTATTTGAATTTTTATTAAGGGACATTAGTTTTATAATGTCATAAATGTTTGTTTTTAAGTGTTTAACATTTAAATACAAATATGAATCCCTAATGTTAGGTAATCCTGAAATGTCGAAATTCGTTTCTAACTCAGTTTTTGATCCTGCATTAATACTAATATTTCTACCTTTTAACTGAGAAAGTGTGCCACTAATATGTCCTCTTAAATTAATTCTATCTTGCAGTTTTGGAAAATTGTAAAGAAACAATTTACATTCTTTGTAATCTGCCGATAACGAATTAATATCTAATTCCAAGGGTAGTTCAGAAAGTTGCTTTTTTAAAGATGAATCAAGTTTAATTTTAAATTTTTCAATACTTACAAATGAATGATCAGCTTGAATAAGAAAATTTTTAAGTTCAAAATCATTATTTCCAAATAATATTTTCCCTTTTCCTTTTTTTATTTTTAAACCTGATTTTTCTTTTGCTGAGAATTTATTTATACGAAAGCTAAATCCTGTGTCATAATTCTTAAATTGATCAATATGTAAGTTTAGCGAGTGGATATCAATATTGTTAGGGTTGAATTTTGTTCGTGATTGTGTTTGAGTATTCTTTTTATAGCTTAAAAGTCCATTTTTCAGTTTAATTTCCCTTAAGTTATATTTCCATTTATTGTTTTTTGAACCTTTATTTAATATCGAATCAAGAATAAACGAATAGTTGTTTTGTAAAGAGTTATTTAAGAATCGGGCATTTATATTAGCAAGAGTTAAAGTACCTAGGTAAATTTGCTTATTAGTAAAGTCTAAGCTGTCTAGTGAAGCAGTAACTTTATCTGCAAATAGTAAAGTATCATTTGTATTATCCTTAATAAGAAACTCACGAACGACAATTTTTTTTAGGGGGTAAAATCTAACATTTTCTATAGACACATCTGTTCCCCAGTCATTTGATAACCTATTAATAATAACATTACCCACTTTGTTCTGAACACCAGGTATAAGAACAACGAAGTATAATAATATCGGGGATATTATTAAAGCTAATAACAAGTAGAATAATATTTTATAGGAATTTTTAATAGCTTTGTGTCTTTAAATTGCAAAAATAGGTAAAAAAGGTCTTAAATAAACATCGTAAACTAAGTGTTCGTGTAAATTTATAGATCAAATATTGTGCTAAAATTAACTACAGGGGAAATTTATGAGTATTTATATATTAGGTATTGAATCATCGTGTGATGATACATCTGCTTCAGTTTTTAAAGATGATGTTATGTTGTCTAATAAAATTGCGAACCAAGATGTTCATAAAGAATATGGTGGAGTGGTTCCTGAACTAGCTTCAAGAGCTCATCAACAAAATATAATTCCGGTTGTAGATAAAGCACTGAAAGAAGCTGGAATTACATCTGATAAAATTGATGCAGTTGCATTTACAAGAGGACCTGGATTATTAGGATCTTTACTTGTTGGAACTTCGTTTGCAAAGGGATTTGCTTTGGCCAATAATATACCATTGATTGATGTTAATCATTTACATGCACATGTTTTAGCTCATTTTATAAAAGAGAAGGAAGAAGAAGTCCAGCATCCGGAATTCCCTTTTTTGTGCTTGCTTGTTTCTGGTGGAAATAGTCAAATAGTCCTTGTAAGGGATTATATGGATATGGAGGTGATTGGTCAAACTATAGATGATGCAGCAGGAGAAGCTTTTGATAAGTGTGCAAAGGTTATGGGATTACCATATCCAGGGGGACCATTAATTGATAAGTTAGCAAAAGAGGGTGATGCAACAGCTTTTTCTTTTTCAAAACCAAGTATTAAAGATTATGATTATAGTTTTAGTGGATTAAAAACATCTTTTTTATATTTTCTTAGAGACAGATTAAAAGAAAATTCTAATTTTATAGAAGAGAATAAGGAGGATTTATGCGCTTCTTTGCAAGCCACTATTGTTAGTGTTTTGTTAATAAAATTAGAAAAAGCTTCTAGTGACCTGGGTATTAATCAAATAGCTTTGGCGGGAGGGGTTTCTGCTAATTCAGGATTGAGAAATAGCTTGAAAAATATGGCAAAAAGAAATAAATGGATAACCTTTATACCAAAGTTTGCGTATACCACCGACAACGCAGCAATGGTTGCAGTTACAGGTTATTATAAATACTTGGCTAATCAGTTTGTAGAGCATAATGCGACTCCTTTTTCAAGAGTTGTTTTTTAATCGGATAAAACAAAGTATTGCTATGTTTGTAGTTAGTATTCATCAAATTGAATGCTAGAATTTAATTCAAAATGAGGAATATCTAGTATTTTTTTTACTTTTGTTCCATTAATTTAAAGAAACATGGATTTATCACTTGTTTTTTTTAAAAGTGATCGTTTTGTTGAAAAGGCTATAGGGGAGGAGAAAGTTTTGGTTCCATTGACAAATAATGTTGCTAATATGAATAAGGTTTATAATCTAAATGAAGTAGCAACATTTTTATATAATTGTGTTGATGGACAAAAATCCATTAAAGATTTGCTAAACGAATTATTAAGTAATTATGAAGTTACTGAAAAGGTAGCTTTAAATGATATTAAACATTTTATAACCGATATGGTTAAAAAAGGAGTTTTATTCACCAAACAATAGTTTAGGAATAAGATTTTATTTAATGAAAAAGAAAATTCTAGAAAAGAAAATATACTCAAAGCCAATCGCTGAGGTAATAGAAGTTGATCATGAAATATCTTTGGTTATGTTAACATTTCCAGATGATCCACCAGGAAGTGCTCAACAGGAATCACCTACTTCAGACTCTCCTTTAGGAGGGGGGAGTCCGACACAACAAAGTGATCCCTTTGGAGGAGATTCACCTTCATATTAAGTAAAATAATGATTGATAAGAATTATGGTTTTAACTTATCAATTGCAGACTTGTACTTTTTATTCACTTCTGTAAGTAGGAATATTATATTAGATACAGAAAAAAGTGCAAAGTCTTTTATTATTACAGAAAGAATAAATTCCAGCTACTCAATTATTTATTCAAAGGTTCTTGCTTCAAGAGTATTTGATGTTGCTTCTTCTTTTAGTGGTAAATCTGAGAATAATGGTGTGCTAGATTACATTTGGGATATTTACAAAATAAATAATACAATTTATATAAATATTTTATTTAACAACAGAGAGGTAAGTACTGTTTGTTGTATTTTAAATCCCAGCACTACCGAGGTAAAGGTTGAAGTACAATTAAGTGAAAATATTAATCATTCAATAAAGATAGATCCATTATTACATCCTTTAGGTTCATTAATGCTAATGTATATTATGAATTGGAATAATGCAGCATTAATTCATGCATCAGGGGTGGTAGATAATCGAAGTTGTTATTTATTTACTGGAGTGTCGGGTATAGGTAAATCTACTATGGCCAAATTATGGCAGCAAGAGGGAGCAAGTATTTTAAATGATGATAGGCTTATTTTGAGATATTTAGGATCGGGAAAAGTACAGGTTTATAATCATCCTATGCCATATTATATACAGGAATCTTATAGTGGAGTATTAAGAAAGGTATTTTTGTTAAGTCAATCTCCCAAAAACTATGTTAAAAAAGTAACTGGAGTAAAAGCATTTTCCAAAGTTCTAAGTAATTTTATACAACAATTTTATGATGCAAGTTTGGTAAAAAAGCATCTTGATATTGTTGAGCAAATAATTTCTAATGTTGAGGTTTACGAATTAGGGTTTAAACCAGATGCTGAAATTGTTGAGTTAATAAGGAATTTGGATTGATGACTAACATAGATAAAAATAAGAAACTATTTGGGAAAACATTTTTAGCATTATTAGAGAGGGAGTTATATGTTGATGTTCCTGTTTTTGGTTTAAGTATGTTTCCTTTTTTTTTACCAGGAGATATTGTAAGGATAATCAAGGTTGAAAAAAATAATTTACGAAAAGGTGATGTAGTAGTTTTTGAAATCTCAAAAGACTTAGTATTACATCGACTGATTAAGATTGGGAATGATGATTTGCATTGTATTACAAAAGGCGATGGATTATTGAAGAGAGATGTGAAATTGCAGATTGAAGATATTAAAGGAGTTGTTAAAAAACAATATAGGAAAGGTAAAGAAATAAAAATAACTAACTTATATTTCTTTCGATATTTAGTAGCAATATTTTCTCCATTTACTGGATATTTGTTTTACCCATTTGGACGCATTTGGTTCAAATATTTTAATTGATTATCGATTTGATAGATATATCAATTATCTTGTTATTCCATATAAACTTACTATATTTTGCTATCTTTTTTTAATTAATACTGGATAAGGTGTGATTCTTAAAACTAATAATATAATTAGATCATTAAAAATTGTGTGGGAAAGCTCGAAAAAATGGTCAGCGATAAATGCTGCTATTATATCACTAAAGGGAGTTTTGCCGTTATTATTGATTTTTGTTATAAAAGAATTAGTTGATGAGGTTTCAATAGCAGTAACCAATGATAGTATATCGGATTATAATGGAGTTTATAATATTCTTTTTTTAACAGGAGGTGTATTTCTTCTAAATGGAATATTAAGCTCTATATCTGGAATATTTAACGAAAAGCTGTCTCATTACATTAATGATTCTGTACATAGGTTAATTCATGATCGTTCTGTTAAAATAGATTATTCGAATTTTGAGGATTATAATTTTCAGAACATATACCATAGAGCCATAAATGAAGCATCTTATCGTCCTGGTAAAATATATTATGGATTTGTTGGCCTTATCCAATATGCGATTACTCTTTTGTTAATTGGAGGGTTGATTGCAACATTACATTGGTATTTGTTACTAATATTACTTTGTATCTCTTTACCAATAGTTTTGATAAGACTTAATTACTCTAAAAAAATATACTCCTTAAAAAGAGAAAATACAGAATTGGAGAGGGAAGTAAATTATTATAATAAATTGCTAACAGCTAAAGAGTTTGCTAAAGAATTAAGGGTTTTTAGTTTGGCAAGTATTTTTGAGGATCGCTTTGAAAAATTAAAGAAATCATTCAGACAGAAACAGTTTAACCTTATTAAAGTAAAGTCAAAAAATGAGTTTGTAGTTCAGGTTTTTACTGCACTAGCACTATTTGTTATATTTGGTTTTATAACATTTAGTGCAATAAAAGGAAAGGTAAGTAATGGGCAGTTGGTAATGTATTTTTTAGCACTTTATAGAGGATATTCATTTTTACAAGAATTATTGGTTAGGATATCAAGTTTATATGAAGATGGTCTTTTCTTAAAGAATTTTTATGAGTTTGTTGATTATAGAGTAAGTTTTGAAAAGAAGGATAAGACTCATTTTTTTCCTAAGAAGATAATTAATGGAATTAAATTGACTGATGTAAGCTTTAAATATCCTAATACAAATCGTAATGTATTTAGTAAAATAAACTTACATTTAAAACCAAATGAAACAATAGCATTAGTTGGAGCCAATGGTGCGGGTAAAACTACTTTAGTAAAACTATTGTGCGGGTTATACTCACCCAATAGTGGAATAATAGAAGTAGATGGGGTGGATTTAGGTCTTATCAATAATAAATCTTTGGCGGATAATGTAAGTGTTGTATTTCAGGATTTTATGCTGTATAATACATCGGCAAGAGATAATATTTGGTTTGGAAATGTTAATTCATCAAAAAACAGCGATGAAATTTATAAAAGTGCGCAAAAGTCTGGAATTGATGAATTACTTAATGGATTGCCTAAGGGTTATGAAACAACACTAGGTAATTTATTTAAAGAAAGTGAAATGTTAAGTGTTGGGGAATGGCAACGAATGGCATTATCCAGATCCTTCTTTAATAATGCTCAACTTGTTATTTTAGATGAACCTACTAGCTCAATGGATGCATTTACTGAAGCAAAATTAATAGATCATTTTAAAGAAATTACAAAAGGAAGGACCGCTGTTATAGTAAGCCATCGCTTATCAACAATTCATTTAGCTGATAGGATTATTGTTTTGGCTAATAATACTATTGTTGAGGATGGAACCCCTAAAGAACTACTTGAAAAGAGAAAATATTTTTATAATATGGTAATGTCAGTAAATAGAAATGATTTTTATAGCAATTAAAAATTGTAACTGAATCCAGTATATATGCCTATTGAGTAAGGTTTATAATCTCCATTGTTGTTTGTTACGGAATTTAAAAAGTATCTGACTTTTGGCTCAAAATTAAAGTCAATAGATTTAAAAACTGGAGTTTTAATACCAATTCCAAAAATTGCACTGTAACTAATATCATTGATGTTTTGCATTTCACCAATACGTTCTTTATTACTGTTTTTTAGTTGATATGCATTATTACCAATCAAAAAGTTAGTGCTCATGCCTCCAGATATAGAAATACCGACAGACTTATCAATAATATTATACCGGACTAAAAAAGGAACCTCAATATAATTGAGCTCTTGCTGTATATCAATCATTTCTATGTCGTCTTGACCGTAAGCTCTTTCGTTAGAGTTAATTCTAACATCAGAATAGGTATCAGACATTTCCTGAATTAAATTGCTCTCGCCCGAATTATTAAGTTTAATTTCTCCCATGGAGTTCTGTAGATTAGGCTTTTTTGCAGGAATATCAACATCAGTATTTTTTTCAAAGCCATTAGCTTCAGCACTAGGCGAAAAAATATCATTATTTCCAATCGTTGGATTTCTAAATTTTTGTCCTACTTGGGAGTAATACACTCCTGTTTCTACAGACCACCTTTTTTTTGTTTTAAAATTAAGGTTGATGCCTCCAGTATATGATAATAAACCATCTTCTTTAGCAGCCGAAGTACTTTTAGATTCTGACTCGCGATAAGAATAGCTTGGAGAAAATTGTCCACCTAATGCAAATCGAACTGCCTTTTCTGGATTTTCATCATTAATATTATTGCTGGCGAAAAATAATTCGCTAGATGTTTTTAAGTCTGGTAATTTGTTGTTTCTATAATGGAATATTTGTTGTGCATCAATTGGTTTATTAGTATTCAGCTCGTTTGGGGGTAAAGATTGTAATTTATTCAAATTATCTTCTTTATTAGCAAAATGTATTGATTTTGATATTATTTCTTTTTTCGAATTATTTGATACAACTTCTGGTTTAAATGTCGAAACTTCAGTAAGTGCATTATGTTCAGTATTTAGGGTTTGATGTGTTGAGGGATTTTTACTTGACCTTTTTGTAACTATTGAGTTTATATTTGGGGAATCTTCTGTATTCTTTAATATAGTAGAGTTTTTTGTTTCGGATGTAATGTTTTCAGTAACTAAATTTTCGTTATTGTTATTATTCCAAAATATCCCAGATAAAAATATTAATCCAGTGATAGCAGCAGCAGCAAGACTTCTCCACCAAATTATTGCAGTTTTATTTTTTTTAGAGGCTTGTAAATTACTTTCAATAGAATCCCAAATGTATGTAGGAGGTGCTTCTGAGTAATTAGCCATCCCTTCTCTATATAGTTTATCTATGTTTTTACTCCTATTCATTTCCTGTGTTAAGCTGTTTGTGACTCCTTTTTTACTTTTAATGCTAATTTATCCTTTAAGATTTTTCTGGCTCTGGATAGATTAGATTTCGATGTACCAACCGAAATTCCTAAAACGTCTGAAATTTCCTGATGAGCTAATCCCTCTAGAGCATACAGGTTAAATACTAGCTTGTATTTTGGTGGTAAAGATTCTATTAATTCGAGTAGTTCTTTTGCTGAATGGTGAGGTATCTCTTCGCTATCAATATCATCTTCAATTTGATAATCTTCAATTGAATCAACTAAATATAGTGGATTCTTTTTTCTAAAAGATTCAATAATGGTATTAACCATTATTCTTCTTATCCATCCTTCAAAAGCACCTTCAAACCTAAATTTTTTAATATTGTTGAAAATTTTAATAAATCCATCTTGTAAATTATCTTCTGCTTCAGTACGATCTTTGCAATATTGCAGGCATACACCAAACAACCATGGCGAAAATTTCTGATATAGAATTTTTTGCGCTTTGGCATTATTTTTTTGGCAAAGCCTTATAATTTCCTCAAGGTTTTCCACGCTCAAATAAATTATCCTCTAACTTTCTAAGTTACTGCTTTATGCTATTATGCACAAAGCTATAAAAGGATAAGTTTTAGTTTTAATAATTTATGTTTGTCGTTTAATTGATGAAGTAATTTATGAATGGTTGCGTGATGGAGTAAATATTAATGGATTTTTTTCATTCTATCCATTTCTCTTTTGGCATCTTTTGTTTTTAAGGTTTCTCTTTTATCATGTGTTTTCTTTCCTTTAGCAAGAGCAATTTCAATTTTTGCCCAACCTTTTTCTGTAATAAAGACTTTGAGAGGAACAATTGTTAATCCTGATTCTTTAGTTTTTCTATCAAGTTTTTGAAGTTCTTTTTTGTGGAGCAGAAGTTTGCGTTCTCTCAATGGCATGTGGTTATTATATGTGCCAAAGAAATATTCCGATATATTAAAACCTTTAACCCATAATTCGTTTTTAACGAAATAGCAATATGCTTCAACTAAGCTTGCTTTACCAAGGCGTAAAGACTTAATCTCTGTGCCTGATAATTGAATTCCAGCTACAAATTTTTCTAATATTTCATAATCGAAATATGCTTTCTTATTTCGTATGTTTATGTTGTTTTGTTTTGTCATCTTTTTTAGACTAATTTTATTGTAGTTTAGGATTTGTTGATTTATAGACCTATAAATCTCATGAATACAAATGAGATGAAATAGGGAACAAATAATATTAATACACTAACAATAATTGTAAAAACAATTCTTAAATCTTTACTTTCAAATTGACCTAGGTTTAGTGTACCTAACCATATTAAATATCCTGAGTACAAGCCAAGTGCTTGTAAATAATATATTTGAGGAATTAGTGCAATTGCAATTTTAATTAGGTACAATATTATAGAACTATTTGCAATCAATTTAAAGGCAAGTAGCTTTATGTTTTTGTGAGAAGTTTTGATCGTAAAATTTGGGATTATATTTAAAGTAATGAAGTATGTAATGTATAATCCAAAAAAGAACGATGCAAACATTGATAATGCTTGCTTTAAAGCTGATGCATATTGGTAATCTTGATGAGATGCAATATGACTAATAAATGTTAATAAAGATAATACACCAAGATATGGTAATATGTAAGTAGATAAAATGCTGCTTATATCCGAAGATTTATCATTATAAATTTCTTCCCATTCTTGTTTTGGTGATATAATAAGATTCCTTGTTCTATTAAATAATTCCTTATATTTTTTTGACATACTCTCTTGCTTTTTCGTTGCCTCCATATTATAATTCTTTTGCCTGCGTTCTATAAAGAAATTTTTGTAGATAAATTGTACTTTAAACAATAGTTATAAGTTATAAAAATACATCCCAAGCTTCTGTTTGAATAATCTTGTTATGAATTACAAAATTAAACCTACTAAAATAATTAGTTTTGCAACAACAAAAATATAAAAAACAAGGTATTCGGCTTTATGCATATAAATAATAAGTATAATCTGGTTGTAATATTAGGGCCAACTGCAAGTGGCAAAACTGCATTAGCTGCGCCACTTGCGCATAAAATTAATGGAGAAATTATAAGTGCAGATTCTCGTCAAGTATATCGTATGATGAATTTAGGTACGGGAAAGGATTATGAGGATTATATCGTGAATGGGCATAAAATTCCTTACCATTTAATTGATATTGTTGATCCGGGTTATAAATTCAATGTATATGAATATCAGAGAGATTTTTTTAAAGTGTTTCTTGATATTCGAGCTAGAGGTAAATTTCCAATTATGTGTGGAGGTACAGGAATGTATATTGAAGCTGTACTGAGCGGATTTAAAATGATTCAAGTTCCTTCAAATCCTGCACTAAGAGCTTCTTTGGCAAATAAAACATTAGAGGAATTGACCAATGTTTTATCATCTATTAAAACATTACATAATACCACTGAGGTCGATACCAAAAAAAGAGCAATAAGGGCTATTGAAATAGAAATGTACTATAAAGAAAATCCAGAGATAGAAGTTGATTTACCTAAATTGAAACCATTGATAATTGGAGTGGATATAGAAAGGGATTTAAGGAGGGAAAAAATAACAAAAAGATTAAAAACAAGATTAGAAGAGGGGATGATTGAGGAAGTTAAAAATATAATTTCTTCCGGAGTAGAGCCACAGGATTTGATTTATTATGGTTTGGAATACAAATATTTAACACTTTATGTGATTGGGGAAATTACTTATCAACAAATGTTTGAAAGACTTAATATTGCTATTCATCAATTTGCAAAGAGACAAATGACTTGGTTTAGAAAAATGGAACGTAGTGGATTTGCAATAAATTGGTTGAATGCTTCTGAAACAATAAATAGTAGAGTGGAAAAAATATTAGGTTTAATGAATGACTAATATTGGAACATATTTTTTATATAGGTAAATATTGTAAGTTATTTGATCAAGAAAATTAAACTATTCAACCTGACAATACTATAGTTCGAGTAAAAATACCTATTTAGATGAAAACATATTCTTATTGAATTCGTAAATTTATATTCAATGGATTTAAACATTTGAATAATTAAGAGAACTTCATGGATAATGTTGATTTGTATATTGATAGGATAACAAAACTTGCCAATAGAAACAAAGAACTTAATAGGGAAATGAATGAAATTGTAGGTAGATACAATTTTATTCAAAAACAAAATGATAAGTACTTAAGATTATTATCCAGCTTTTCTTTTGACGAAGGTGACGAAAAGAAGGTATTACGGAAAAAAATACGTAGGTTTAAAAGAGCCTCTTTGTTGTATGCTTCGATTGAAGGTTTCCATAAATTAGGAGATCACCCCAAAGCAGAACATTTAATAGATAAATTAGATGAACTGGAATGGGCTATGGATAACATAGCCAAGAAGTACAATATTTTAAAAATAAAGACTGTAGGAGATATCTATATTTATGGAGGTGGGATGCTGGAAGAAAATAGGACTAATCCCATTGATGTAATTTTAGCTGCTTTTGAAATGCAAGATGCAGCTTGTCAGATAAATGGAGGAGATGATAACTCAGCATTTTGGGAATTAAGTATTGGCATTCATACAGGGCCAGTATTGGCGGAACCAACAGGTAGAAAATCAGCTCCTTTTAGATTGGCAGGAGATGCAGTTAATTTTACTAGTCGTTTAGGAAAAGCTAGTTCTACAGGCAAAATAAATATTTCGGCTATGACTTATGAACTGGTAAAAGAGTTTTTTACCTGTAACTCATCGGGAAGTATGCCTGTGAAATATAAAGGATTAATGGGAGCATATTATGTAGAAGGAATTTTGCCCGATTTAGAAGATATAGATAAAAAGAAACATAAGAATAGAGAATTTGATATAAAGTATTCATTAATTCAATTTTTAGATATTCAAGAAGAAGTTTTGGATATGATGGAGCAAAACTTACCCGATAAGCTTTATTATCATAATATAAAACATACTATTGATGTTGTTACAGAAGTTGAACTAATTGGGTGGGCAGAAGGCCTTTCTGAAGAAGAAATACTTATACTTAAACTAGCGGCATTGTTTCACGATTCGGGGCATGTAATAAGTTATGATGACCATGAATACCATGGAACAATTATTGCTCAAAAAGTGTTAAGTAAGTATGATTTTTCAGATAAAATACTAGAAAAAGTCTACAATTTGATTATGGCAACTCAGTTCCCTCCCAATCCTAAAAATATTCTTGAAAAAGTAATTTGTGATTCAGATTTAGATTATTTAGGGCGTAGTGATTTTATTCCAGTTTCAAATATGTTATACGAAGAGCTAAAAGTAAGAGAATTAGTAGGAACTTTTAGTGAATGGAATAAAAAGCAGCTTGCTTTTATAAAAAAGCATCAATATTATACAGATACTGCACAAAATCTTAGAGAGGTAAATAAAAATAAGCAAATTGAAAGATTAGAAAGGTTATTAGCTATTGATTAATAGGTAATATATTAGAGTAGGATAGCAATTAAATATACTTTCATTTTCTATATTTGATAAGTTCACTTTAGAATTATTAATTTTATTAAATTAAAGGCAAATTTAATGTTAATAATTTGTATGTGAATTTGAATAGGTAAGTGTATGAAATACCGCTTGTTTAGGCCCTTTGTATTAATCGTTTTACTTATTGTATTACCTTCAACTATAATTACAATATACCAATTAAATTCAATAAATCAACAAGAAGAAGCTTTCGAAGATGTATATCAACGTCAACTAAAATCAGTGTTGTTTTCATTGAATATGTATTCGGATGATGTTGTTCATCAATGGGTATCTAGAGTAAGTATTTATATTGAAGAAGGAAATTCCAAAACAGATTCAGTTTTAAATACTTTTCTTAAAAATTATTCTCAAATACAAGGCATATTTATACAGGAAATCCAAGGAGGTCAAAATAGTAAGTTTGGTACATTAAATAGTTCGCTTATAAATAGTATACAAACTACTTTTAAAGAAGACAGTATTAAGATTAATCGTCTGTTTGGTTATCTCGAAAATAATTATCGCAAAGTTTTGGTGTTAAATACTAAGGATGAAGAAGGAACAAGTATTCTTACTTTTGCTTTAGTTAAAGATGAAGGAAAGAAATATGTTGGAGCTCTTGTATTAGATGCCAGAAATTTTATTGTAGATATGCTTGCTCCAAGAATACAATCAGTAGTGTTGGAGGATATAGCAATTGGATTAATGGATGATAAAGAACAGAAACTGATTTATACAAATAATAAGGAAACAGAATTTTCATCAACTGATATAAATGAACAAATATGGCAATTACCTCATTATTCCATTTTCCTAAAACCCTTAGGCGACTCAGCTCATGCGCTAATTAAAAAAAGAAGCAGTAATAACTTGTTGTTGTTAGTCATAGTAGATTTTATTTTAATACTTGGAGGTGTTTTGATTTACAAGAATATAAAAAAGCAGCTTCAATTGGCTAAAATTAAGTCAGACTTTGTTTCTAACGTGTCACATGAAATTCGAACACCATTATCTCTAATTAGTTTGTATGCAGAAAGTTTGAGTTTAAATCGAGTATTAAGAGAAGAAAAACTTAAATATAGTTATCAGGTTATTTATCGAGAATCCTTAAGGTTAACCAAGATAGTAAACAATATCTTAAACTTTTCTAAAATGGAAAGTGGAAAACGAAAGTTTACATTTCATAGTTTTGATTTAAATAAAACAATACGACAAATTATTGTTAGATATAAAGATGATGTTGAAAATAACTATGTTGATTTTATTATTAATCCTCAGGTCAATATTCCGCAAGTTATCGGAGATAAGGAAGCAATAGACGAAGTGTTGATTAATTTAATTGATAATGCAATAAAGTATAGTAATGATAATAAAAAAGTAGAATTATCAACGGGTTTATTAGATAAGCAGGTATGGTTTGAGGTTAGAGATAATGGTATTGGTATTCCTATTAAAGAACAATCATTAATATTTAATCAGTTTTATAGAGTTACAAAGGGAGATTTAGCACATCAAGCTAAGGGATCTGGATTGGGATTAAATATAGTTAAGCAAATTGTAGATGCACATAGAGGAAAAATATTTGTAGATAGTGAACTTGGTAAAGGAAGTAGTTTTAAGGTTTATTTACCAGTTGATGATTAGTATATAATTTAATAATTATTTTATTGGCTGATTAAATGGAAAAAATACTTATTGTTGAAGATGAGCCCGATATGGTTTTAGGATTAAAGGATAATCTTGAGTTTGAGGGGTATGAGGTAGATGTAGCAATGGATGGAGAAGATGGTTTAAATAAGATATGTACTTCAAAATATAATTTAGTGCTGTTGGATGTTATGTTACCAAAAATGTCAGGTTTTGATGTATGTAAGAAAGTCAGAAAGGAAAATGTAAATACTCCTATTATTTTTTTATCGGCAAAAGGAGAAGAATTGGATAAGGTAATAGGATTAGAATCTGGAGCTGATGATTACATAACTAAACCGTTTTCATTAAGGGAGTTATCTGCAAGAATTAAGGCTGTTTTAAGAAGAGCTTCAGTCAGCATGGATAATATTGAAGCAGAACAAATTCAAATTGGAAGATTAAAGATTGACTTTTCTAATTTTATAGCCAAGATTGAAGGTGAACAGGTGAAAATGAGTATAAAAGAATTTGAAATATTAAATCATTTATGGAATAATAAAAATAGGACTATTAGTAGAGATAATTTATTAAATGCAATTTGGGGATATGATTTTCAGCCAACTACCCGTACCATTGATAACTTTATACTTAAGTTGAGGCACAAAATAGAAGAGAATCCTAATGAGCCAACTATTATTCTAACTGTACATGGAATTGGATATAAGTTAATATTAAATAATTAAGCATAAATTGCTTTAGTGTAGTTAGTTGTGATCTTGATGACATTTTGATGACATTTTATTACATCGTATGACAGGGCAGTGACAGCCAGGTGTTATTCACATCATAGTTTTACAGTGTAAAATAAAAACATCATTAATCATCAAAGTTATTCATCATGAAAACAATTAATTTAATTTTAGCTGTAGGATTATTCATGCTATTAGGCATTAGTGACTTGGGAGCAACAAATTTAAATCAAGAAGATTTAGTAGAACAGATGACAAAAGAAATTCAACAAGACATAAAAAAATCTTTCTTAGACGAAGATATTGGTTTGTTTGTTGAAAAAGGAAAAAAAGCAAAAGTATATCTTACCTTAAGAGTATGTAAAGATTGTTGTATTGAAGTATTAAAAGTAGAAGGAGGCGATGAAGAGCTTCAGAAACTAGTAAGAAGTACGATTAATAGAAATAATGTTAAGACAAGTGAAATTTGTAAATATAGATGGTTTCGTGTTCCATTAACATTAATATATAGAAAGTAGTTTTGATATGAATATTATAAGTTTAGAGAGAATATCTAATTAAGCCTCACACACAGATTTAAGATTCAATGAGAATATTATTGGTTATAATATTATGTTTTTTGTTAGGAGACTTAGGAGGTCAAAAGTTAAAACAGGTTAAATCATTACAGGGGTACTGGAGTTTTAGTGTAGGAGATGATTTAGCTTGGAGGTTACCAGGGCACGATTTCTCCAAATGGGATAAAATTTATACAGGATCCAATTGGGAAAGTCAGGGTTATGAAGGATATAATGGGTATGCCTGGTATAAGAGAAATATAGATATAACTGGAGTTACTCCCAAAAGTAAGTTAATACTAAGAGTAGATAATATTGATGATGCCGATGAGGTATATTTCAATGGAGTATTAATTGGCAGTACAGGGGGATTTCCTCCCAAAGTAGAAACAGCATATGATAAAGGGAGGACATATGTTATAGATTCTAAAATAATTAATTACAAAGGAAATAATACAATTGCTATCAGGGTTTACGATTTTTATTTAAATGGAGGAATTCTAGGGCAAATAGGGTTGTTTGAGGATATTACCTCTTCGTATCTTATAAAAGATTTGTCGGGAAAATGGAAATTTAAGCCAGGTAGTAATTTAGATTGGAAGAATGTTGATTTTAATGATACAGAATGGGATGAGATAAATGTGCCTCAAAAATGGGAATCTCAAGGTTTTGAGAATGTTGATGGATTGGCATGGTACCGAAAATCATTTTATTGGAGCGATTTAAAGGATGATGGAAACCTTATTGTAACATTAGGCAGAATTGATGATCAAGATATAACTTATTTGAATGGTCAAAAAATAGGTTCTGTTGTGGAAATGAAAAGAAATAATATGTATTATGCAGGCAAAGAAGATTATAAAACATTAAGAGCATATAAAATTACAAGGGCTCAACTTCGAAAAGGGAAAAATATTATAGCTGTAAAGGTTATTGATCATCAATATGATGGAGGTATTTATGAAGGTCCTGTAGGTATTATGACGGAATCTGCATTCATTCATTACTACAACAAATACGAAAAAAAGAAGGGTTTTTTCGATTATCTAATGGAAAGTTTTTGGGATTAGTATGAAAAAAAAAGGTTTAATAATTGGGTTTACTTGTTTTATTCCGTTAATGTTATTTTCGCAAGAATATATAAGCTTACAGAATTTAGAAGGCGAATGGAAGTTTTCACTTGGGGATAAAAACGAATGGAGTTCAACAGAATATAGCGATGTTAATTGGGAAAGAATTACTGTTCCGTCGGCATGGGAAATGCAGGGATTTAATGGGTATAATGGTTTTGCTTGGTACAGAAAACTGATAAAAATACCTATTGAGTATAAAAATGAATCTCTTATATTGGAAATGGGGTATATAGATGATGTGGACGAAGTGTTTTTTAATGGAATTAGAATTGGGGGTTCAGGGGTATTTCCACCCAATTACGCAACTGGCTATTCTGCCAGAAGGTTATACTCAATACCTGATCACTTAATTAAATATAATAATGAAAATCTAATAGCAGTTAGAGTGTATGATGATCAGATGGAAGGAGGCATAAATAGGGGAGATGTAAGATTAATTGCCGAGAAATATCCATTAAAGCCATTTTTAAATCTTCAGGGAGAATGGAGTTTTAAAAAGGGAGATAACTTAGATTGGAGGTATAATAAAGGAGAGGAAGCAGGATGGGATAAAATACATGTTCCAGGTAAATGGGAAAACCAGGGGTATAAGCGTTACGATGGAATAGCATGGTATCAAAAAGTATTTGTTGTTGACGATAATTTTAAACAAGATAGGGTAGTTTTGTTGGTGGGGAAAATAGACGATATTGACGAAGTTTTTATCAACGGTATAAGAATAGGGCATACAGGTAAGTTTGAACCCAGAAGCCGACAAGGCGAATATACAAAAGCATATTTGCAATTAAGGGGTTACTTAGTTCCAGAAGGATTAATTCAAGAGGGTAAAAACAATATTATACATGTAAGGGTTTCTGATTTTTACTTAGAAGGAGGGATAACTGATGGTCCAATTGGATTTATAAAGCAAAAAGATTATATCAACTATTGGAGAAGTAAAAAAAGATGATTTATTTTTCTTTCATTTCACTATGCAGTTGTTTAATTTAAATGCTTTGTAAATTAGGTGTTTGTGTCGTTTTTGTTACTTGTGATTTTTGTAAATGGATTGTTAAAAAAACGAGCTGCAAAAGTAAGAATAGCACCAACAGAAATAATAATAGATTGTAAACCACTTAAGAATTCTTGCTGAGTAATAAATAGAAATATTATAATAGCTGATGCCAATAATTTTATAGGTAAGTTATACTGACTCCAACCTGATTTATGCTGTTCTCGTAATTTATTGTTGATATTTTGTATTTCTTTACTTTGATGTAATGCAAAATGAGTAAAACTTAGATTAAATAGTTTGAGGTATTTATCCTTTACTACTAGCCCTTTGTTTATTAATTCATTTACAACTCCATTTTTGTGCATGTTAATCATATAGTCTTTAGCGATATCAAAAAGTACTGATTTCTCTTCATTAGTGCAGTTATCCCAAACTTTTTGATAATAAATTCTATTGACTGAGTACACAAGATAAATGTTATCATCATTTATACTTTCTTTATTATCAGAAAATTCATTTTCCATTTTAATAAACACATCGTGTTTTGAGCATAGAAATGCATTTTGGTTAAGTTCTTTATTTAACCATTCTAATTTACCACTGTATGTTTTTTTGTTTAAACTGTTTGATTCAATTTGACTATTGAGGGGTATATAAGTTAATGAAGAAGATGATAATATAGATTTGAAACGATATAGTAATGTATTAAGTTGAACAAATGATTCATCCGAAACTGTATATTTTAATCTTTCTTTTATAGACTTAAGAAGTATAGGGGGGATCTTAAAACATACAAAAGTAACGCTTCGCTGAAGATTTTCATTTATCATATTTTCCAAGCAGTCCACAAATTCATTTAGTGTTATTAAACTCGAAAAAAACTTCTCATTAATAAATAAAAATATGTCCTTATTTCGTTTGTTGTATTTTATAAAATCCTTGTATCCAGATAATCCTTCCAAGATAAATAACTCTGAGTTTTCATTTTTAAGATAGTTGTTATATAATTCTTTATCTGGTATGGTTATTAAATATCTTTTATCGTTTGGTATAGGAGTTTTTATGCTATCATTTTTTAAAAATAAATCACGGCTGTATTTTAACCTAGGGAACAAGTAATGGCCAATTATTGGGAAAAATATTGCAAAGAGAATTAGAATTAAAATAAAACCAATTGCAAAACCCCAATATCTATTACCCATATAAAATAGATTTGGATTGGTAACTTCTACAGAAAAAGTATCAGGATTGTTAGGGTATCCGCCTTTTTTAATTGTTAAACATAGTTTGTTGTTGACATTAGAATACTCATATAAACCATCAGAGGATGTAATGTAATTAGGTTTTATGCGATTTCCTCTATCTTCGATAATATTGTTTATAAAAGAAATTGCAGACCTGGTGTCTCCAAACATTCTTACATAATTATTTGTAGTTGCCATACTATTATTTTCCATTTTACATCCTTCGTTGCTTTTTTTCATTCCTTGTAAAATGGTGAAATATTGTCCTTTTGTATTTAATGTATCTACTACGATATCTTTTTTGTCTATGCTAAAAAGTATTTGTCTTTCAATAACCTTATCTGCTACATGCCTTTGTTGATGCATTAAGTACATGGTTATTTCTTGGTGAAACATAGTGGTATACACTGTAAACAAAGGGACAAGAAGTGTAACAAGTAAAACCGAAAATATATAAGTAAAATATATATTGAAATAGGGTTTTTCTGATGATGATTTATGTGCTTTTAGCTTGATAATAAAAAATAATATACAATTTATTGATACCAGTAATGTATTAGATATGATTATAGAAAGTGAAGTTAAATCACCTTCTAATATTAATTCTGCAACAAAAAAGAATACAATTTCAATAAATACCAGAAATATGAAGGGTATGTGTTTGCATTCATAATCTTTGGAACTAACTTCTCTCATGTTTAATAAAAGTACACTCCCTCCTGTTAAAGCAATAAGTCTTACCCAATGATTGATAAAAATTACATCGAAAAAAATTATTGTTGTAATAATGAAGAAGAAAATAAATATCCCATTTAAAACAATCATTTTTTTATACTTAAAAGCATAATTCTTATCTGGAAAAAAATGAAGTAAACTATGAGGTTGGTATGTTGAGGTATTATTAATCTTTTGATGCCATCTATAGAGCAAGGCCAATATAAACCAAAAAGAAAAAATTAAAAGAATACTACCTAGAATCATATATCCACATTGATAAAATATTTGATAGTATTCGTTAATGTTACACATGGTTACTAAAAATAATCCTAAATCAGTATCAAGGGGATCAATTCTCATTAACATCGACTTCATTTTATAGTCGCAAGTAAATGTATTGCTTCTTGTACTTTTGATTGCTGTTTCGAGTAAGGGATAATGGTTGGTTTCATCTAATAAATTTTCTCTTAAATTATTTCTCGGATTTTCATGAAACCATACTTTCCCATTCTTGTCAACTATACAAAAGGAGTATCCGTAAGGCAATACAACATTGTTAATAGTGTACATTTCTGACGACATACATATGGCAACTTTTTGTGATTTTGCCTTTTTAGAAATAACAACTTGAGGTTTTGCAGTGCTTAAAGAATAGATGGATTCGAAACCAAAAACGTGATTGTTTTTTTGAAATTTATTAGGGTTATTTACATAGTCTCGATTACTTAAATCAATCCCTGTAGGACTTTCCTTCCACTTTTTACTGTTTTCTACTGCAAATAACATTTTTTTACTATCAGTAGATACAGTAAATGCTTCAAGCCAAGTAGGGTAATTTGCACTATCTAATTGATTAATAACTTTAGTTTTAATTTCCTTTCGAGACGGAATGGTTAATTTAACAAAGTTTTCATCATATTCCAGAATTGTTTTTTCTTTTGACTGACTTTGTCCTATGAATATACTTAGGTCAGATAAAATCATTGAAAATGAATCCAATTGATTTAACATTGAATTCAATTCATTATTAAACGAAGTTTTTATATTGTTTGAAAGATTATAAAGGAGTCCATTGTCCGTACCGATATATGATTTGATAAATATTTTATTACTAACATATATACTAAAAAAAAGTACTAAAAAAGTAACTCCAGCTCCGCTAAAAATCAATGTAATCAGGCTCTTAATGTTAAATGTTTCGCCTGGAGCAACTATCATAAGTTTGATTATTGGTATGCTTAAAAGAAGCAAAGTGAAGAAAACAATGATGGCTGTAATTAATCCTCTGTCAAATCCTCTTTTTAGAGATAAATATTGAGTATTAGGAATAAAGCCTACCAAGTGGCTTGTTCCTTTTGATTGAACAGGAATTATAAATGCTTGGTAATCCTCTCCTCCGATATTAATTTTGATCTGATTTTCAGAAGGATTTATAATTTTATAACCATCTTTTTGAGAGTGATCGCGAAAGAATCTACTTCTTTTTTTATTGCTTTCTTCAATAGTGTCAGAGTGTGATTCTGCAATTGTTTGATTTATAAGCTTTAGGTTGTATAAACGATCCAGGGTGCTATAAACAGCTTTGTTTTTGTTAAATACCGCAAAGTGGCTAAATAATTTTGTGCTAAAAAGATCCTCGAATAGCTCTTCTTTTTTTAAATAAATAGAGTCTTTGGGTGATTGATTTATTTTTTTATTTATCTGATTGTTTTTTTCTCTCTTTTTGTCAATGTTATTTTGAATCCTGCTAATTGCATACAAACCGTTTTTACTTACTGGAGCTTTTAATAGATCTTTTTCTAAAGTTTGCTTTCTTTGAATTAAATTATTTAAGCCTTTTTTTATTTCAGCAATTGTATCTTTCTTATCATTGAATTTTGATATTGTATCAATATTCTTTGATTCAAATTTTATTGATTTCTCATAGCTTGATAACTCAATCATCTTTGTTTTTTGTGCTGCCAGCAAATCTTTTTCTTTTTCTCTTAAGTCACTGGCATACCTGTAAAGTATTTTAAAGGCTTGCTTTTTAACTTTGGTTTCTTTAACGTTAAGTATATAAATATAATATAAGCTAATTGCCAATACTATGAACAATGATGTGGTAAGTAAAATACCAAATCTTTTACTAGGGGAGCGTGACATCTTAAAAAGTTATATTAAGCTATTGGGGTTTAACTAAACGGTGTATGATTTTAAAACATTAGTATTATTATCCAATACAAATATCATTTATATATTATTTGATGTCAAGTTAATGGTGTTAACCTTTCTGTATTTAGATGGAATCTTTGTATCTTGTTTGTTTTCAAGATGACTATTGTTTGTGATAGTTATGGTTGATAAAAAAAGAAGGAGAATTTTATAGGTGAACCGAGGATGGTTCATTAGTATGGGAATTTTAAAAATGATAGTGTAGAATAAAAAAAAGGCTACAATCTATATGACCGTAACCTTTTTTGTAGCGAGAGGCGGGCTTGAACCGCCGACCTCAGGATTATGAATCCTGCGCTCTAACCAGCTGAGCTACCTCGCCATAAGTAGTTTTGTTTTTGCGGATGCAAATGTATATGTTTATTTATAAACTACAAACATTAAGTAGTATTTTTTTTAATATTTTTCGTTGTTGTGTTTGTATGTGCTTGCAGGATATGTTGTTAAGGTGAAGTTAATTTAAATTTGTATCATAAATTAATATTTTTTAGTTTCTAATTGTAACTTGTTTTTAGTTGTGAGCGTCACATAGAATAGATGAATAGCCAAGGCGATAATATAATTTTAAAACAAATAAAGCAAGGCGATGTTTCGGCATATGCATTATTGGTAGAACGCTATAAGAATATGGCTTATACTTTAGCGCTTAGTATTATAAAAAATAGTGAGGATGCTGAAGAAATAGCTCAAGATGCATTTGTTAAAGCTTATAAAAACTTAGGTTCGTTTAAAGGTAAGTCAAAATTTAGTACATGGTTATATCAAATTGTATTTAATACTGCATTAAGTAAAAAAAGAATAAAGAAACAACAGTGGCAGTCTATCGATGAGAAAAATGTGGGTGGTGAAGGTTTGATTGAATTTCAATCGGATAACTTAGAAAGGATAGATAGAAAAAAAATAATTAATATTGCCATAAAGAAACTTAAGGAAGATGAGGCTTTTTTGTTGATATTATATTATTATCAGGAACTAAATATTGATGAGCTGGCTGATGCAACAGGTTATTCTCAAAGTAATGTAAAAGTTAAGTTGCATAGAGCTCGTAAAAACTTGTATGAGCAGTTACAAATTATTATGAATGGTCAGGCTAAGTCTTTAATTTAACAAAAAGGGAATGGGAGAGAACATGATAAATAATAAGGAAGAAAAGTTCATAAAAGAATACTTCGACTCATTTAACCTGTCGTCAACATCTGATGACTTTACTAAGCAAACCATGAATAAGGTACTCATGGAATGGTCAAGTCAACCAATCAGTGTAAAAACTAAAATAAGTACGAAAAGCAAAGTTTGGATTGTTGTAGGTTCTGTGTTGGCAGTAATGATGGTATATTTGTTTGATATAAAGAATGTAGGAGGCGAAACATCAATGGCAAAAGCATTTGGTTCAGAAATGTTATTAAATAATATTGGACAATTAGTAAGAAGTATATCAACAAGTTTTTCTCAAATTCCTGCTTTATTTTATATGGTTGCTATTGGTATAACTTTTTTATTGGCTCTTGATAAAATGATTCAAAGGTTTGTAAACAGTTAATCTTCTTCAATAATTTATAACTACACTCTAAATCCTGTTTTCCCAAATAATTGTATTATTTTTGTGCTCCTAAAATGTAAATAATTATTCAGTGAGTTCAGATTCGAGGTATAATCAAAGAGGAGTATCTGCATCCAAAGAGGATGTGCATAATGCCATTAAAAACATTGATAAAGGGCTATATCCAAAAGCATTCTGTAAAATAATTCCAGATATGTTGTGTGGAGATGAGGACTATTGCAATATTATGCATGCAGATGGAGCGGGAACCAAGTCTTCATTGGCTTATATGTATTGGAAAGAAACGGGGGATCTCTCAGTTTGGAAAGGGATTGCTCAAGATGCTTTGGTTATGAATTTGGACGACCTTCTTTGTGTAGGTGCTACTGATAATATATTGGTATCGTCAACAATTGGGCGAAATAAAAACTTGATTCCAGGAGAAGTAATATCAGCTATTATCAATGGAACAGAAGAATTGCTTTCCGAATTAAGAGAAATGGGCATTTCTATCTATTCTACAGGAGGAGAAACTGCAGATGTTGGTGATTTGGTGAGAACAGTAATAGTCGATTCAACTGTTACTTGCCGTATGAAACGTTCTGATGTAATTAATAATGATAATATTCAGCCAGGAGATGTGATTGTAGGATTATCATCTTATGGGACTGCTACATACGAAAAGGAGTACAATGGAGGGATGGGAAGTAATGGATTAACATCAGCTCGGCATGATGTTTTCTCAAATTACTTAGCAGAAAAATATCCGGAAAGCTTTGATCCAATGGTTCCTTCTGATTTAGTATACTCAGGAGGATTAAAGTTAACAGATAAAGTGTCTGATGCTGATTTGGTTGCTGGAAAATTGGTTTTGTCACCTACAAGAACATATGCCCCTGTTATAAAAAAGATGTTAGATACATATCGAACAAAAATTCATGGAATGGTTCACTGTTCGGGAGGGGCACAAACAAAAATACTTCATTTTGTAGATCAACTTCACGTAATTAAAGACAACTTGTTCGAAGTACCCCCATTATTTAAAACCATTCAAGAACAATCAGGTACTTCTTGGGAAGAGATGTATAAGGTTTTTAACATGGGACACCGTATGGAGCTATATGTTCCGGAAGAGATTGCATCAAATTTAATTGAGATAAGCAAGTCATTTAATATAGATGCTAAAGTTGTAGGTCGTTGTGAATCTAGCAATAAGAAAGAACTTACCATAGAAAGTGAGTTTGGAACATTTAAATATTAATCAGTAGTTTTTAAGAATGCTATTATCAGGATTTATATAAATACTTTGTGTTTTGGATTTTAGCAAGTGCTAATATGTTGGGTGAATTTTATAGTATTTATAAATTAATAGTTTTCAAGGAGTAAATTAAGATGAGCGAAAATAAATTGTTAGAAATGTTAGGCGGAGTTGTAATCCGTTTTCAGGAAGTGTCTGATCAAATAACAGACCCGGAAGTGATTGCAGATACAAAAAAATATGTGAAGCTTAATAAAGAATATAAAGAACTTGAGCGAGTAGTTAAAGTTCATGATGAATACAAAACCACTCTGGAAAATATAGAAGAGGCAAAAATCATTCTTAAAGAAGAGGATGATGCCGAAATGAAAGAGATGGCTAAAGCAGAATTAGATGAGCTTGAAGATAAGCTTCCAAAAATGGAAGAGGAAATTAAGCTATTGTTAATTCCGGCTGATCCAGAGGATGGTAAAAATAGTGTGGTTGAAGTAAGGGCAGGAACTGGAGGAGATGAAGCAAGTATTTTTGCAGGAGACTTGTTTAGAATGTATACTAAATATTGCGAGAAAAAAGGATGGAAAGTTGAAGTTACTCATATGAATGAGGGAACTGCAGGTGGTTACAAAGAAATTGTGTTTAATGTAACAGGTGAAGGTGTGTATGGTATTTTAAAATACGAATCAGGAGTACACCGTGTTCAACGTGTTCCTCAAACAGAAACGCAAGGTAGAGTTCATACATCGGCAGCTTCGGTGGCTGTGTTGCCTGAAGCTGAAGAATTTGATATTGATTTAAGGCAAGAAGATATCCGAAAAGATACTTATTGTTCGTCAGGGCCTGGAGGACAGTCGGTTAATACCACTTATTCAGCTATACGCCTTACGCATATTCCATCAGGTATTGTTGTTACTTGTCAGGATCAAAAATCACAATTAAAGAACCTAGATAAGGCAATGGCTGAATTACGTACGCGATTATATAACCTTGAATACCAAAAGTATTTAGATGCTATTTCATCTAAACGTAAAACAATGGTATCAACAGGAGACCGTTCTGCAAAAATTCGTACTTATAATTATCCTCAAGGTAGAGTTACCGATCATAGAGTAAATTACACAGTTTATAATTTACCTGCAGTTATGGATGGTGATGTACAAGGAGTAATTGATCGACTAATTGTAGAAGAAAACGCAGAAAGACTTAAAGCAAGTGAACTTTAGTGAGTTAAAGGTTGAAAGTTAATAAAATCTTAATTGACAGGTTGTTAAAGTAGATAAGTTTGAAGATATAATTGCATGGCAAAAATCAAAAGAGCTTACTATTATTATTTATAATTCTTTTTATAGTGTTAAAGTATTATTCTTTAAAGGATTAGATACAACGAGCATCTGTATCTATTATGAATAATATTGCGGAAAGATTCGAACGTCAGAGCAATAAAGAGTTTAAATATTTCTTATTTGTAGCTAAAGGCTCTTGTGCCGAGGTTCGTTCAATGTTACATTTAGCAACAGAACTTAATTTAATTGATAAAAACAAGATTGGGAATATGATTTCTATTACAATAGAAATATCAAAAATGCTCTCAGATTTTATCAAAACTTTATAATTTACATAACGAACTTTTAACTTTAAAAACTTTACAAACTTATTAAACTAGATATCATGACTTCTCAAGAACTATTTGAAAACATAAAAAAGAAAGGGAGTTTTCTTTGTGTAGGTTTAGATACCGATATTAATAAAATTCCAAGGTTTTTATTGGAGACAACAGATCCAATATTTGCCTTTAATAAGGAGATTATTGATGCCACCCAAGAATATGCAGTTGCTTACAAGCCTAATTTGGCTTTTTATGAAAGTATGGGCGTTGCAGGCTGGAATAGCCTTGAGAAGACGGTAAATTATATTCGTTATAATTATCCCGATATTTTTATTATTGCCGATGCTAAACGTGGAGATATTGGTAACACTTCCAATATGTATGCAAAAGCTTTTTTTGACACTATGGATTTTGATGCAGTTACAGTAGCTCCTTATATGGGAGAGGATTCTGTTACACCTTTTATGACTCATGTTGATAAATGGGTAATTCTTCTTGCACTAACTTCTAATAAAGGAGCCTCCGATTTTCAATATGTATCAGAAAATAATGAAAAGATGTTCGAAAAGGTGATAAGAAAATCAAAAGAATGGGGTACAGAAGAAAACTTGATGTATGTTGTAGGTGCAACTAAGGCAGAAAAATTAAAAGAAATTAGGGATATTATACCAGAACATTTTTTGTTAGTGCCAGGCGTTGGTGCACAAGGAGGAAGTTTGGCAGAAGTAGCAGAAAATGGCTTAAATAGTAAGTGTGGTTTGCTAGTTAACTCATCTCGAGGAATTATATATGTTGGATCGGATAAGGATTTTGCAGAAAAAGCGAAAGATGCAGCAAAAGAAGTGCAGCAGGAAATGTCTGAGTTATTAAAAGCTAAAGGGTTGATTTAATTTTAATTACAATATTGATTTATATAAAGCCTCCAGTTAGGGGGCTTTTTTGTTTTATAAATGATTAGTAACTTAAGCCAATCACAGTTTAAGATAATTTAAATACATGGTGCAAGAAGAGTTTCTGCAATATATCTGGTTACATAAGTTATTTAATCAAACAAATCTAACATCTGAATGCGGACAAAAAATCGAAATAATTCATCCGGGAGATTATAACACACATGCAGGTCCCGATTTTTTCAATGCTAAAATAAAAATTGGAGGTACACTTTGGGCTGGTAATGTAGAAGTGCATTCTGTAGCATCAGAGTGGGAGAGTCATAATCATCATAATAATAAAGCTTATGATAATGTTATTCTGCATGTAGTTGATGTTAACGATAGTGAATCAAGCAATTCTATAGGGAAAGTAATTCCTGTGTTAAGATTAAAATATTCAGAAAACCAATTAAAAAATTACCGTCAGCTTAATAATAGTGCAGAATGGCTAGCATGTGCCAGTCATTTAAACAATATTCATGCTTTTGAGATATCTGCTTGGATTCAACGTATTTTAATAGAACGTTTGGAGCATAAAACCGAAGATATTGTAAGAATTTTAGAGCAAACTAAAAATAATTGGGACGAAACATTTTACCGAATGTTGTTTAGATGTTTTGGATTTGGTGTTAATGGACTTCCTTTTGAGTTATTGGCCCAATCAATACCATTAAAGATATTATTAAAGTATTGTAATAATCAATTGTTGTTAGAGGCTTTGCTTTTTGGTCAGGCTGGTTTTTTAAGTAATCAGTTTAATGATGAGTACTTGAATAATTTAAAAAGAGAATATGACTTCTTAAAGCATAAACATCAATTGTTAGCTGTAGATAATCATCTATGGAAATTCTTACGCCTTCGTCCTTCGAATTTTCCTACAATAAGAATTGCTCAATTGGCATCTTTACTAAATAAAATGAAGGGAATGTTTGGAATGATAATAAATGAAGAGGATGTTAAAAAGGTTGAATCGCAATTGCAGGTAGAGGTTTCTTTATATTGGCAAGATCATTACGTTATGCAAAAGCAATCAACTAAAAGTCGTAAAAAGTTAGGTGTAAATTCAAAAAATCTCATTATTATTAATACTATTATTCCATATTTGTTTGCGTATGGAAAAATGACCGGAGATGAGAGGTATACGAAGCGCTCTTTAGATTGGTTATCTAGGTTAAAAGCAGAAAAAAATGCTATTATTAAAGAGTGGGAAACACATGAAATACAAGTAATCAATGCTGGAGATTCCCAAGCTTTAATATATTTGTCAAATAATTACTGTAAAGCCAAGAAATGCCTGAGGTGTAGGATTGGACATAAAGTATTAGCTATTAATAATTAGAGTGAATCAAAGAGTATCATATTTAGAGAATTTTAGAACCATAATATATGGTGTAGCTGCGTTATTTTTAATAGTGTTATTAGGAAGCGTGGGTTTCATGTTAATTGAGAATTATTCATTTGTTGATGCATTGTATATGACAATGATTACGGTATCAACAGTAGGATTTCGTGAAGTATTTCCATTATCAGATGGAGGAAAGGTATTTACAGTTATCCTGATTATATTTAGTTTGGGTATATTTGGATACGTTATTACATCTATAACAAGGTTAGTTGTTGAAGGTGCATTACAACAATCCTATAAACAGTATCAGTTGAAAAAGAAAATAGTAAAACTCGAAGATCATGTAATCGTGTGTGGATATGGCAGAAATGGGTATCAGGCATGCGTAGAGCTCAAGGAGCATGGAGAAAAATTTGTTATTCTGGAAAAAAGAGATAATGTAATAACCAGGATATTGGAAGATCCTGCATTATTATATGTTCAAGGTGATGCAAGTTCCGAAGAAGTATTGGATGTAGCACAAATTAGAAGAGCTAAAGCTTTAATTACTGCGTTGCCTAATGATGCAGATAATATATTTGTTGTACTTACTGCCCGGGAAATGAATCCTAAAATAAAGATAATTAGTAGAGCGAGTGATTTTAGATCAGATGTTAAGTTGAGACATGCTGGAGCAACAAATGTAATTATGCCAGATATGATTGGAGGTCAACGGATGGCAAAATTAGTTACTCAACCTGATGTAGTGGAATTTGTTGAATATATTTTATTACAAAGAAGTAAGGACGTTAAATTAACAGAAATTGAATGTAATATGATGGCTCCTGAAAATGAAACAAAAACAATTCAGGAATTAAACCTTAGAAAGAAAACAGGGGCTAACTTAATGGGGCTTAAAACTCCGGAAGGAACTTATATATATAATCCTTCACCTCAAATTAAAATATCTCCGGATGATAAGTTGTTTGTTTTGGGTACAGATGAGCAAATAGAACAATTTAAAGAAATTCTAAAGGAAAGGATTAATTAACAGATAGATTTGATTCAGAAATATTTTGCATCAATTTGTATTGAATTTGTGGAATAGAAAAATTATTGTAAACTTTCAAATAGCATCTTCGAAAATAAAATTTTTAAATGTAAATTGAGATCGATTTAAAATTTGGCTTTATTTTTGAAATAATCAATCATTAGAGAATACTAACCAAAAATTTTCATTATGAAATTAAAACAAACAATTGGATTTGGCGCTTTAGTAGTTTGCCTAACCTTTGGAGCTTATAGCTGTAAATCAAAAGAAAAAGTGGCCACCAATAGTGAGGTTGGCAAAATTTTGGAAGATATGCCTTGTGAAAATTCGGGCAGATCAGATAAAAAGTTCTTTAGGGCTTTTTCTATGGCTACAAGTAGTGATTTAAGCTTATCAAAAGAAAAAGCACTTTTATTGGCAAAACAAAGGTTGGTAACATTAATTGAGTCAGAAACTAAGTCGGTTACAGATCGTTATGTAAATGAAAGAGAAATGGGTTCTGCTTCAGAATTTGAGCAAAAGTTTGAGAATCTTACTCGCGAAGTTGCGAAACAAACAATAAGTAATATTGTTGTTGCTTGTGAAAAATCAAGTGTATTGCCTGATAAAAAGTATCGTTCTTTTGTAGCGATTGAAGTAGAAAAAGAAGATCTTTTAAATCAGATGAATAACCGTATTTCTAATAACGCAAAATTGCAAATCGATTATGACAAAAAGAAATACGAAGAAATTTTCAATCAGGAAATGGATAAGATGGCAGAAGAAAAAGGGTATTAATATTTTTACCTTATTCAATTCGAAGTTTAGATTGGTTAAGATCAATCAGAAACAAAAAAGCAATCCAATCTGGATTGCTTTTTTTTGTTTCTGTTGAGGAATTACTTACGAATTCCTAATTCCTTAATTAAAGAACGATAGCGCTCAATGTCTTTGTTCTTAATGTAGTCAAGCAAACTACGACGCTTTCCTACTAATTTTTTTAAAGCATGCTCTGTGCTATAATCTTTTTTATTAACCTTTAAATGTTCGGTTAAGTGAGTAATACGGTAGGTAAATAATGCTACCTGGCTTTCTGGAGAACCAGTATCAGTATTAGACTTTCCGTACTTCTCAAAGATTTCTTGCTTTTTCTCTGCAGATAAGTACATAATTATATATTAAAAAATGAGGTGCAAAGATAATTAATTATTAACACATTACAATCAATTAAATACTTTTTTAGATTAATTGTTGCTGTTTAATCAATAATACCTTGGTTATTGAGGTATTTCAAGACTTACTGAGGTACCCATACCTTCTTTCGATCTCATTTTAATATGCCAATTTTGCTTTTCACTAATTTGTTTTACAATACTTAAACCTACTCCCAATCCATGTTTAAACTCTTCGAGCTTATCATTTTTATAAAACAGCTGAAAGAGCTCGGCTTGTTCTTTTTTAGTTAAACCAACTCCTCTGTCAGAAACTTTTAATTCAAAGTAGCCATCAACATTATCAATGGAAATTACTACATCATCCTCCGAAAATTTTAATGCATTCCGAACTAACTCTTGAACAGCTACCTCAAAATAGTAAATGTCAACTAAAAATATCAAATCTAATTCGCTATCCGATAAATCACATTTAAGGATAATTGACCTGTCGTTAAATTCATTTTCTAATTTTCTTATAATAAGTTTAAGTGTGTTTATTATGTCTTTAGTTCTTAATTGTTCAAATTTGAATTGGGTTAAATTTGACTCTAAATCGGCAACTAATAATAAGTTATCTAATTTGTTAGTTAACTCATTTGAGCTTTTCCAAATTACATTAGTTAAATGTTTGGTGTCTTCATTATTTTCTAATAGTTGTAATCCTGCATCCATTAAACCAACAATTCCATTTAATGGAGTGCGTATTTCATGACTTATATTCTGAACCAGAGTTTGACTAAATTTGTGACGTATGTTACAACCTAAAATACCATATTTATAATTTTCCAATATTTCTTTCATTCTCTTAGAGAAAAATGGAACCTGTTTTTCAACCTCTTTTAACTTATGAACATCATCTTTTCTAGGAAGAACCATTATGGTTCCAAGTAGTAAGTCATCAATATTTAATCCTAATGTGTAAATATTATTAATCCGGCATGCACTTTCTAATAATTTACACACCCATTTAGGCATTAAACCTTCCGAGAACTGATAAAGATCTCCTTTAAATTGATCAAAAGTTTTTGATGAGTAAAAGTACTTTCTACCATGTTCTGTATTTTTATAGCGCTTACCTATTGGATTTAGACCTAAAATACTGATAAGCTTACAAAACATCGTCTTTTTTAGACCAATCAAATCGAAAACATATGCCTCGTCCATCTTTTCATCCAATTGACACAAAATAATGACAGAGTTAGGCAGTTTCTCTTTAAAGTATATACTAAGCCTTGCATATACTTCCTTTATGTTGTTTATACGAGATAATTCTAATTCTAGCTCTTCCATTTTAAATGTAATGGTTTTACAAGTAAACGATACGCTTACTTATGTAAATTGTTTCGTTTTTAACAAAAGAAATAACGTTTATCGTACTAATATATAATACGTTCGTCAAAATATTAGTTTAAGATAGGTTTTTTTTACCCTTGAACGAAGTCAAGCTTAAAATTATAGTAAGTTTTGGAAGATTTGTTAAGGTGCAGATAATTAGGTATATATGTATTTTAGGTGCATTGGTATTTTATTATGGTGTAAAGCAATATTTCCCAATCTTAGTAATTATCAATACTATAGGTTTTCTTTTCGTTTAATAGGTTCGATTTTGGGTATTATTTTAAATAAAACGTCAGAAATGTGTGTGTTTGTGTTAAAAATTGTTCAATAGGGTATTACTGTGTAAAAATTAATAATCTCATCGCAGATAGCGAATCAGAGAATAATATTGAGAACATCTACTACAAAGAAATTTTAGTTTCGATGAAGTATTTTAAATGGGGTAATGTGTAGTGTATGAGTAAAAATAGAAAAAATCTATAATAATATAAAAACAATCGATTTGATAGATAGTTGTATGGTTATTAGTTTTGATCCAGAATTAAAAGTAAACATTATTTAAAACGAAAATTTAATTATTATGTCACAAATTGGTAAACAGATTGTAGATTTTAAGGTAGAAGCATTTATAAATGATGGATTTAAAACTATTAGCAAAGAAGATGTAAAAGGAAAATGGTCGGTATTTTTCTTTTATCCAGCAGACTTTACTTTTGTGTGCCCAACTGAGTTAGAAGATTTGGCCAATAAATATGATGAGTTTAAAGCTGCAAATTGTGAAGTATACTCAGTATCAACTGATACACATTTTGTACACAAAGCATGGCACGATACTTCAGATACAATTAAAAAAATCAAATATCCAATGTTAGCAGATCCTACAGGTGTACTTTCTAGAGGATTTGATGTTATGATAGAAGAAGTTGGTTTAGCAGAGCGAGGAACCTTTATTGTAAATCCTGAAGGTGAGATTGTAGCTTACGAAGTTGTTGCAGGTAATGTTGGTCGTAATGCAGATGAATTATTAAGGCGTTTACAAGCACTTCAGTTTGTATCAGAGCATCCATCAGAAGTTTGTCCAGCTAAATGGGAAAAAGGTAAAGAAACACTTAAGCCAAATATCGATTTAGTAGGTAAAATTTAAAAGTGTTCAGGAGATCTGCAATATGCAGATCTCGACTTAATATTTATTGGACAAGTAAACATTATTAACCGAAAATTACTAAGCAATGTTAGAACAAAATTTAAAAGAACAAGTCAAAGGCTTGTTTTCCAGTCTTAAAAGCGATTATACATTCAAGGTTACAGTAAAACCATCACATCCTAATAAGCAAGAACTTATTGATTTATTGAATGATGTAGCTTCGTGCTCAAATAAAGTAAGTTGTGAGTTGGAAGATGGTGAAGGGCTTGAGTTCAGATTGATTAAGAACAATGAACCAACATCAATTCTATTTAAAGCTGTTCCAACAGGTCATGAGTTTACTACGTTATTATTAGCTATTTTAAATTTGGATGGTATTGGTAAAAACCTTCCGGATGATACCCTGACAAAACGAATAAAATCATTGAAGGGTAATGTTTTAATTAAAAGTTACATTTCGTTGAGTTGTACAAATTGCCCTGATGTAGTTCAAGCGCTAAATATTATTTCCATGAATAATCCTAATGTGCAACATGAAATAATAGATGGTGCAATACATCAGGAAGAAATAGATAGCTTAAATATTCAAGCTGTACCAACAGTTTATGCAAATGGTAAGCAGCTTCATGTTGGTAGATCCTCCTTAGGTGAACTATTAGTGAAGTTAGAAAATCTTACTGGGACAGAAGTTAATTCTACATCTACTAAAGAAAAGTCGTATGATGTGGTTGTAGTAGGAGGAGGACCTGCAGGAGTATCTGCAGCAGTATATTCGGCCAGAAAGGGATTTAAAGTAGCCATTGTTGCCGAGAGTGTAGGAGGACAGGTTAATGAAACCTTAGGAATTGAGAATATGATTTCTATTCCAAAAACTACAGGAAGTGAACTTTCTGCAAAACTAAAAACGCATTTAAATGATTACCCGGTCGATATACTTGAAAATAGACTTGTTGAAAGTGTTGATGTTGTAGATGGACTTAAGCAAATAACTACATCTCTTGGAGAAAAAATTACTACTCCAGCTATGATAATTGCAACGGGTGCAAGTTGGAGGAGATTAAATATTCCTGGTGAAAGTAATTATATTGGTTCAGGAGTTGCATTTTGTACTCATTGTGATGGTCCATTTTATAAAGGAAAAAAGACAGTTGTAATTGGAGGAGGAAATTCAGGATTAGAGGCTGCAATTGATTTATCATCCATTGCTTCGGAGGTAACAGTATTAGAGTTTATGGATGAATTAAAAGGGGATAAAGTTTTACAGGATAAAATAGCTACTCTTAATAATGTAAAAGTTATTACAAGTGCAGAAACATTGACTATTGAAGGAGATGGTAATAAAGTAACAAGTTTACAATTTAAACATCGTAACAACGGTAATGCCGAAATTATTAATACAGATGGAGTATTTGTACAAATTGGGCTAAAACCTAATAGCGATGTTTTCTCAGATATTGTTGAAACCAATAAGTTTGGAGAAATAATTATTGATCAAAATTGCAGAACTAATAAGGCAGGGATATATGCAGCAGGAGATGTTTCTATTGTACCTTTTAAGCAAATTGTAATTGCCATGGGCGAAGGAGCCAAAGCTGCTTTATCAGCTTTTGATGATAGTATAAAAGGAATGCAAATGGTAAATTAAAGAAAGCCGACATATTAAAAGTCGGCTTTTATAAAGTGTATATTTGACTTTATGGCATCGTAATAATTGATTCTACATGAAATTATTCGTAATATACTCCTGAAATTTGTCTTTATAAAGCCTACTAACAGGTATAGAAACCCCGTTGCTACAAATAATTAAATTGCTCTCAATCTCAGATATTTTTTTTAGGTTAACAATGTAAGATTTGTGAACACGCATAAACATATGTGGGGGCAATTCTTGCTCTAATGACTTTAAGCTTAATAATGACATGATAGGTTTAGCATTTTCTCTATGAATACGAACATACTCGCTCATACCCTCTATATATTCTATGGTATTTATATCTACCCTTATAATTTTATGTTCCGATTTAATAAAAAGAAACTCTTTTTCGGTTTTTACACTTATTGTTTTGTTTTTAGCATATATCCATTGTTTTGCTTTTTCAGTAGCTTTTAAAAACTCTGGATAATCAATAGGTTTTAGTAAATAATCAATAGCATCTACTTTAAAGCCTTCAATGGCGTATTGATCATATGCAGTGGTGAAAATTACAACGGGTTGATATTCCAGATTTCTAACAAGTTCAAGTCCTGTTAGGTCGGGCATTTGAATATCAACAAAAAGAATATCTACACGATTATTTGATAAAAATTCAAATGCTTTTACAGAATTAGTAAATCGTTCAAATAACGTGAGGTACGAAGTTTTGTCAATGTGTTCAGCAATTATATCAATTGCTAAAGGTTCGTCATCTATTATTACACATTTTAATTCCATTCTAAAGGTAATTTAAGTATTACAGTAAAGGTCTCATCAGTTTTGTGAATATTCAAATTATAATTTTCATTGTACAATAAATCAAGTCGTTGTCTGCTGTTTTCTAATCCAATACCTCCAGCTTCACTAGTAGGTTTTTGTATTCCTTTTACACTGTTTTCACATTCAAAAACTAAATGATTATTATCTATTTTAAAACTGGTTGAAATAAAACTTCTATGCTGATAGCTTGTGCCATATTTAAAGGCATTTTCAAGATATGATATAAATAAGTTAACTGGTATTTTTACATCAGGATATTTTTCGGGGAACCTTAAGTTAATGTCTACGTCTTCGGAAAAACGGAGCTTCATTAAGTCAACATAACTTCTTAAAAATTCAAACTCTTTACTAAGCAGTACCTTACCATCTTTGTTTTCATATAGTAAATAACGCATCAGTTTCGAAAGTTTCATTACTGCTTGCCTGGATCTGGCAATATCTCCACCAATTAACGAATAAATATTGTTGAGCGTATTCATAAAAAAATGTGGGCTAATCTGGTTTCGTAACATTCCAAGTTGCGATTCTATACTTTCTTTTTCAAGGCGGACTTTATCTTGTTCATTTTTGTGCCAGTGTTTTGTAAATGACAAACCAGAATCAATGGAAACTATCATTAATGATAACACAAGCAGATTGGCATAGGGAGGAACTGGTTTAGGCGGTTTGCTTCTATCTTCAATTCTTTTATGATGCGGTCTTGCTTTATGAGGAGGAGGTGGTAATCCTCTATTACTTCTTCTATTTGTATAACTGCCTTCGCTGGGAAGTTCATCAAAAACGTAGTATAATGAAGTGAACGAGGCTATTAGTAAGATGCAAGTAATGAGGTAGGTAATATATTTTTTCTTTAAAATAAGTTTAGGAACAAGTAACCAATGATTTATAGCAAAAAGTGGTAATAATAGGAATTGATCTTGCCATATTTTTTGAATATTGCGCCACTCAATTCGATTATTCTCTCTTAAAAAAATTACTGGTAGAATAAATAGTACAAAAAAGATGAATATCATTATTATGATATCAACTTTCCGAATGTATTTTGATTCATTGTGCATAGTCCAAAAATAATCAACAAACGGAATAAAATTATTTAATTTAGGTTTTATTCCGTTTGTACAAAACACAATTTATTTAAAAAGAAAATCAGTGTCTGCAATAGCAGGCATTTCAATAGGCTCAGAATATAAGAATGCTCCAGTAGGATTGATATAACCCAAACCATCTCCTAATTCAGCAATTTTACTTTTCTGATCTTCACTTAACGAATGATAAGTTTCTGAAAAACAGGTTGCATATTTATATATTATTTCACCATCGTACTCTCCATACTTCTCGGATAAAGTTTGTACAGCATCTTTATCTGCTATATCTCCGTCGAGAAATTTTCTTAATTCTTCTGATATGGTTTTACGTGTATCAATAATAGATGATAAAGCAGAACTTTGTTCAATTACAAGATCATCGAATTTCTTAGATTGTTCGGTTGTTAAAATTTTAAAGAAGTTTTGACCAGCGTTTGCAGTAAGTTGCTCATCGATTGTGTAATTTGGGTTACCCATTGCTGGCCAGTCTTTTAAATAAAACGATCCAAAGTAAGTTCCTTGTCTCTCAGGGCAAAAATATACATCACCAGTTACCGAACCTGCATACCAGGTGTAGATTTCGCTAGCATAAGTCATCACTGCCACATTAACATCTTTATCTAATCCTTTTTCTTTTAATTGATTGGTTAAATTAGATGGCCAGTTTCCAATTCCTTGAAGATCGTATAACTCCTTAATTTTTGCCTTCTGCTCTGAAGAGAGAGAACTAATTACTTGACCAAATAATTCAGCACGTTTGTAGCTTATCTCACCATCAATTTTGTATAATTCGGCCGAATATTGCTTAACTGCATCTAAATCCAATTCTGTTTTACCTTCAGGCAGGTCATTTTCAAAAACTCTACGGAAAGCTTTACAAAGAGGGAATCTTTTATACGCATATTCATTAATTAAATCAATTTGATCATTTGCCGCATCAATAAACATTTGAACTTGCTCATCAGTAAGTATGTCTAGTATATTGTTAGCAATAATAGAAACAAAACTTGTGTTGTGTCCTAATTTAGTTTGATCATTATCCCTGAAATACTGGAAACCACTATAATCGGCAACTTTTCCCGGGGGTAAAAATGTTTGTGCACCTAAATCGCCTACCATAAATCCTAATGCATCAAAAGCAATGGTGTTTCTTTGAGCTCCGTCGGATAGTGTTCGATCGTCATTATATTCAGGATTTGTAAAAGGCTCTCCTGTAATTTCTATATCAGTATCTTTTGTTTCATCCGTATCAATGTCTTCATCATCTTTTGAGCATGAAACACTAGCTACTAATAATCCTGCAAGTATCCATAATCTTGAATAGATACTTATTTTTCTGAAAATAATTGAATTTGTTCTCATGATCTTATCTTTTTAATTAATATACTTTTGTTTAAAATTTTTCTTCTGTTTGTATGATTGTACGCTTGTTTAATTATTTAATTAGTTTTTATCAATGTATGACTGTATTATTTCAGCGAAATAATTATTTCAATCTGTAAGTGGTTATTATTCTATATTTCTCACTAATCGAACATAGTTGTTAATTCTAATTGCATCACCTTGCGGGCCATGTCCGGTGGAGTACATATTGGCATTACCTGATTTAGGATCACTACGCTGAGCTCCTGCTCCATGAATATCAACCCAACCTTGCATATTACCCAAGCAACGACCAAATGAAACATAAGCAGCTCTGGAAGCGTTGTGTCCTTCCTGTGTACCAACGTGAGTAGTACTTGTCCAGTAATATGGATAATCCTGAATACCTGCTTCATTTAATATTTCGGTACAATTAAAAAGCGGATCAATTGAAGCTGAATTACTTGTTCCTGGAGAACGTGAGTAATCAACAATACTTTGCAGTTCTTTTGCATCGGGTAATCGCCAATCGGAATAACCGGCATATTCTTTATTTTCGGCAAAGCTTAATGCTTCTTCCCAGTTTAATGCTTCTTCATTATCATTTTGCATCCACATTAGCTTAGTGGCTATGTCGGAGATAGTACCATCGCCATTATCAATAAAGTCATTTGTTCCATAATTAATGTTGTCTCTGACATATAATACATAAAAGGTTTTTTCTCCTCCAAAAGGAAACTTTAAACCATAACCCTTTATTCGTCCATCGGCAAAGTTTACCCCAAACATCATTTCACCATCAACATACATATTTGAAGTAGCAAACTGAGCATCAATAATGCGCTCACCAGCACTTAAATCGCCATAAGCAAATTCAAAATAATTGGTGTTAATAAAAGGTATTAATCCATCTGAAGAAATGCTTTCAACTCGTGGATCGCACCCACTAAAAAGTATCAAAGAATAAAGTTCTTTAATAGTAGGTAAGCGCCAGTCTTCATACCCTGCAAGATCAAAACTTTCAGCCCCAGCAACGGATTTAGCGTAGGTTCTCTTATCTGAAATGTTAATATCACCATCTCCATTGAGGTCGGGGCTTTGTGACCACATTAAACCTGTCACATTATCAGTAATAGTGCCATTACCATTATCTATATACGAAGGTTCATTTCTAGTATAATTAGCATCCTGACCATAAAATGCTTCACCTTCTGCAGGAGCCGAAATTTCTTCATTATTATTGAAAAACTTAGTTTGGTTTGTTCCTACAACAGGATATGTTTTGCTATCCTCTTTAGAATATTTGTCAGCTTCCTTATTGCATCCAAATAATACTGAAAAAGCGATAATCAGGTTGATGAAAAATATGCTCATATTAAATCTTTTATTGGTGCTCATAATTCTTTTCTTAATTGATGATTATCTTTTTATACATACTACTATGAGTAGTTATATAAGCTGTTTTGTTTTCGTTTTCAACAATGCATAGGTTGGTGATTGTACCATCAACCTCAATTGTACTTGTTAACTCCCCAGAAGGATTATAGATATAAATGTATTGCCCTGCAGCATAAATGTTTTCGTTGTTATCAATACTTAAACCATCAGCTTGTATATTGGCAAAAAGGAGTTTGTTGGTTAAACTTCCATTTGTTAAAATTGTGTATTGGTAAATTTTTGAAGCTCCGTAATCAGCAATAAATAGAGTACTGCCTTCTGAATTACCAATAATTCCGTTGGGTTTTATTAAATCATCGGCTACCTTAATTACCTGATTGTTGGATTTTAGTATGCAGTATACATTTTCGCAGGTTTGAGTTAATGAGCCTTTAAAAACAGGATCGGTAAAATAAATGTTTCCGTTTGGAGCTACCCATACATCGTTAGGTTCGTTAAACGGTTTGTTGTTATATTTATCAGCTAATACCGTAGAGTTCCCATTTGAATCGATGGAGGTAATCTGCTTGTTATTCCCTTCACAAACAATTAGGTTTCCTGAGTTATCGAAACATAAACCATTTGCCCCACCAGAATTCTCCTTAAATACTTGCAGACCTTTACCCTCGCTCCAAGAGTAGATAGTATTTGCCTGAATATCGGTAAAATATAACATACCATTAGAATAAGCTGGTCCTTCGCCAAATAACAGGTTATCTGCTATGAGTTCAGTTTTGCTTTCGTTTTGAGGCTTTGTATCATCTTTATCACAAGAAATTAATCCTATGAGTAGTATTCCTGCCAGAAGTAATATTTTATAATAACCTATCATATCTAATCAAATTGTCGTGAATAAAAAACTGTCATGCTTGTAGTGGAGATAATTTTGTCTTCCATTTGGTCCAAAATAAAGTCCATGTTTATCTCACCAGAAGGAATGGAAATGTCAAGTTCTTCTGAAAGAGCATATAAACTATAAGTATATGCCTTTTCGCCAGGACCTTTAGAACATGGTGGAGCGTACTCGTTTTTACCATTTACTGTATTTATACCAAAGCTACCAACGCTTTTTTCATTTTCTGATAGACTAGATATATCTGCCGGAATATTGTATACAATCCAATAACAGTGAACATCTTCAGGTCCAGCCTCATGATGCATAATAAGCGCATATGCATTTGTGTTGTCAGGTGCATTTTCCCATTTTAAAGGTAAAGTTGACCCATTTCCATCGCAGGTGTATTTTATCGAAAGAAGGTTCTCAGAATCAATTTCGTTGCTAGAAATTTCAAACTCAGAATTCTCGTCAATGTGCTCTTCTTCTTCCTTTGTACAACTGTAAATAATTGTGCAAATCATTAATGCACTTAAAGCCCATATAACCATCTTAATCTGTGTTTTCATGATCCTCTGTTTTAACTTTGTTTATGCTATATTACAGCTTAATTGTTTAATAATCAGAAAGGATCAACGTAGTGCTGTTTTTTATAAGCCAATTATTAAAAACAATCAGCGAAAATTTTTAGAGTAGTATAAAATCTAATTACATATCTGGGATAATGATATGAAATGCAGGAAAACGATTGACGAAAGAAAACAAAAAGAAAGGGCTTCATTATATAAAATGAAGCCCGGATCAATATAACTAACTTGTGTTTTAGGAATTAGAATACGGCTTTTCTAGTAATAAGGTATTTACCTATGATTTTATATTTACTGGCATTTAAAGTGAATGATACCTCTTTGCTGTTGTTACCACTAGTTGGATTAGAACTTAAGTATACAGTTTTTTGGAATTCACCCATGTAATCATCGCCACCATAAAAACCACTATCAGCTTCTTTTCCTGAAGTATACATGATAATAGCATGACCTGGAAGTAGTCCGCTAAATGTTTTAGATCTATTGATGTTATACGTGTTACCAGGTTCTCCGCTTTTGTTGTAGTCAAAAGACCATATTGATTTTCCTGTAACACTTGTTCTTACCTTAATGCGGTATTCATCACTATCGAAATTATCCATATCATCTTTAGATTGAAACGAAAGATACTGAACCTTAACGTCATAAATATATTTCTTAACCTTTAGATTTTTGGAGTATAGGTTATTGGATTCGTTTGATTCTTTTATCACATTTTGCTGGTCAACACGTACGCTAAAAGCATATTGGCCATCACTGCTAATAGAAAAATTTCTGGACTTAACAACAGTGGTATTACTAGCTTTAGCGGCTGCAATATCGCCAGTTTTAACAGTAACATCAATAGGTGTGGTTGCAGGGCTTGTTGTAACTCTTAGTTTAAACTGTCTCTTCACCTCTTCGGGATATTTAAAACCAACACCAATATCTAAACTGGTTTGTTGTTTAGCAACAGGTACTAATCCTCCGCTCCAGTTAAGAGATGTAATAAATATATCAGGATCAGGAGCAGGTGGTGGTGGATTTACTACACTAAATAATTGAGAACTTTCAATTTTATCGCCAGATGATTCATAAACGGCAATACCAAAATCACCTTCGGGTAGTTTAAATAAATTTTTAAAATAATCTAGAATAGTAGTGGTTACTAAATTACCTTGCACGGTACCAAAAGTAGTTTTAGCTAAATCGAGATTATTTACTTGTATATCAGAGAAACGAAGCTTTTTGTCAAACTTAAAATTGGGGGATATAATTGCTCCTCTAATAACATTTGCTTCTTCGGTAGTTGTTGCTGCTTTGCGAGTATCAGATTCAGGAGTAACAGCACTTGGAGTAATTACTCCTCTTACATTAATTATATTCATTGTTTTAAATATCGGGTACAAGTTTTTAGCTACACCGTTAGCATATTGAATGTATTTATTGGTACCCACAATGCTGGCAATCGAACTAACATCTGTTTTAAATTTGGTATATGATGGAACAACCCATTTAAGATTGGAGTCAAAATTACCTAGGACAATTTTGTTTTGAGCATTAACAATAATATTCTTATCTGGGAAGGTAAATTTTACTGTGTTACCTTGTGATAGCTTAACCTTAAATGTATCCAGTAAGTTAAGGTGTTTACCATATAAATAAATTTTATCGCTTTTTCCAATAACAAAAGTCTCGGGGAAAACTCCTGTAATTTTAGGCTTTAATTCTACACCTTCATATTTTTCTCCAAAGTCTAGTCCTGCAATTATATACCCTCTAAAAGGTGTATATACTATTATTCCCAAAAAGAATAAAACAAATATGATCATGAAGATAAATCCAGCTATTCTGGAGCCTGTAAGTTTTCTGTTTTTTCTGAATAGCAACAATACAAAAATGATAATACCAATACCAAGTAATACCATTGATATAATAAGAATTAAAGAATTTGTTGCTTTATCTAAAAGAACAAATGTATTACCAAATGTCAATACAACCAGATCTTCAAGGTTGGAACTGATTAGATTGATATTTTGTTGTAATTCCGAAGACAATTGAGAAACAAGAGCAGGCAATGATTCATCTAATACTCCTTGTTTTATTTGATCTAGTAACAAAGAAATATTCATAAAAACATTGTCGATAGTACCATTAGCCTGATCGAATAAAAATCCACCATTATTTTGAATAGTTGATTCTAGTATTTCAGCCAATACTTCTAAACGTCCATCAACAAGGTCTGCAACTTCTTGTTGTAACTCTCCATTTTCAACTTTAGAATCTAACAACCTGGTGACATCACTTATGTCATCTAAAAGTTGTGTGGCACTATTTGTTAAGTCTTTTACAGATGATACCAGGCCACATCCACTCAGGAGGAACATTGTAAGAAAAAGAGTCGAAAGCAATTTCAGCTTTGGGAAGAAACTGTCTTTTTGTTTGATTTTTTTTTGTTGTGTTTTCATAAATTAAAGTTTAAGCAAATTATAGTATTTATGCTATGCAAGAAGGAAGCAGTGATATGAAGATGTTGTTATTAAGGAAATTAGTTGTTTCACAATGGTTTTAGTTCTTTTTTAAGTATTTACTAATTTCTATGCTTTACTCCACCACATTAATTATGAAATCAAACTAACACTAAAAGCTAATAAAAGATATGAAAAAGTAAATGTTGTGTCAATATTTTATGGGTACATAGTTTTTTTATTATGAGATTATAATGAGATCATAGGGAAAATAAGCCTTGAATTTTAACTATTTTATGTATGAATAAATTAAAGATTAATAGAGTATAAGATGTAACACATATTGAGTAAGAGTACTTATTTTAAACATTGTAAAATTGGTTAAGCATACCGAGTGCTAAACAATAAATAAATGGAAACAAGATGTTTAGCTTTAAGTGCTTGAGTGAAAATAGATTTAAGGTGTCAGTTTTTAAATTGGCACGACTTGATTTAAGAACTCGATTTATTTTTATTATTCGAACCTAATTTAATTACCATAACTTATATCTTGGTATTAAAACGTGGCCACATTTATTAATCCTTTAAAATCAATTAATTAAATCTATTTCAGTCATTTGGAATACCTGATTATTTATTTGAAAGATAAGATGATCAGATTTTTATTAAGAGTTCCATTTGACAAATGAAACTAAATTACAATCATATGAAAACACGATTTCAATTTATCCTGGCATTATTTATAGTACTTGGATTATATTCTTGCGAAGTTCAGGAAACAGTTTTGCCAGAAGAACAAAGTAGTAATCAAGCTGAGTTAAAATTAACAGGTTCGGCTAATTCTGCAGATAGAGGAGTAATGCTTCATGCTCATACATGGCCATTTTCAGCTATCGAAAGTGCTATTCCCGATATTGCTTCTGCAGGTTTTACTTCTGTTCAGGTATCTCCAGTTAATAAAACTAAAGGCACAACACCCTGGTGGATACTATATCAGCCTTGCGATTTAAATATTGGTAATGCTGTATTAGGCACAGAAGCTGAATTCAGAAGTATGTGTTCAAAGGCAGAACAACACGGAGTGAAAATTATTGTTGATGCAGTTCTTAATCATGTAGGAGATAATGGAACATCAGGGAACTGGGCTAACGAACTAGATCCTGCATTAAAAAGACGCGAGTATTTTCATAACAACGGACAGATTTCTAACTGGCAGGATAGATGGCAGATTACACAACAGGATCTGTTAGGTTTACCAGATTGGAATACTCAAAGCCGCACGGTACAAGATCTTCATATTCAGTTTTTGAACAAATGTATTGACGCTGGTGCAGATGGTTTTCGTTTTGATGCTGCAAAGCATATGGAAACAAGTGGTGGTGAAGATGGTAGCTGGAGTGGTAATTATTGGGAGCATGTGCTTGGTAACCTTAATAATAGAGAAAATCTTTATTTGTTTGGAGAAGTACTTCCGGACGTAAGTGACAATACACATCAATACTTAAAATATTATGATATCACAGCACATGGTTATGGCGGTACCATCCGCAATGCAGTAAGAAGTTATAATGTAACAGGCATAAATACAATTCATCATCACGATCAAACTATTAATCCTTATGATGCATTAGTGTACATGGAAAATCACGACGATTTTGAGCATAATGATGATGGTTCGAAGGATTTATCTTATTGGCAAAGAAAGATGGGATTTGCAATGATTACCGCTCGTTTTGCAGTAACTCCTCGTCTTTTAGATAGGCCAGGATTTGAAGATCTTTGGAAAGATCCGGATGTAGCAGTTATAAATCATTTTCATAATGAAATGAAAGGAGAAAATGAGTATATGCGCTATCCAAGAAAAGAGACGCTTGTAGTAGACAGAGGCTCAAAAGGAACTGCAATTATCAATTTAGGAGGTGGTTTTAATATTGGAACTTCCACTAATTTAAGAAATGGAACCTATAGTGGACAAGCTGGAACATTTAATGTTTCAGGAGGTTATTTAACCGGTTATGTTCAAGAAGGGGCTATTGTAGCTCTTTATAATGGAGCAAGTTATGGCAATAATGGAGGTTCCGGAGGAGGAACAGGTGGAGGAGGTGGCAATGCTACTACAACTGTATATGCTAAATATGATGTTGGTTGGGGCAATAGTATGTATATTCGAGGTGATACACATCCTTTAAACTGGAATAGTGGAATACAAATGACTAATGTAAGCTCAGATACATGGATGTGGCAAACAACAGATATCCCAAAAGATCAAAAATTTGAATGTAAAGTTTTAATTAATGATAACAGGTGGGCCACAAACAGCAATTGGTGGGTTTATGGTGGTCAAACCATCGATATTTTTCCAAACTTTTAAAGAGATTGCTATACAGTATTGATTTAATTTCTTCTCCCAGAAAATTATAGCTGGGAGAAGTTTATTGTTGTTTAATTATAAGAAGATTCGTTGAAATTTTTAGCCCAACTCAAAAGTAGTAATACCAAAAACCTTATTTGTTTCTATTTTAGGAGGTTTACCATAATACATTCTGGCACATTCAAAAACATAACTAGCATTAAACTCCTGAACAAGATTTAATGCCTCTTGGTTTATAACAGGAATATCAAGATATAATGGTTCACCAATAACAGAATTTAAACAGGCTTTATATAATTTTTTGGCAATGTTTTTATCATCAGCAAATAAAGGACAAATTTTATATCCAACAATTGCTTTTCTTACTATTGCAAAACCTTTAAGATTTTCACCTTCTGTATATTTAAATGTTTTATTACCTGGTAATTTTAACCATGGATTTAAAAAAAGAGGTCGCGAAAATCCAAAACATTGTTTATCATATGCTAAAATTGATTCTATATCTTCATCTACTATGAGAGAAATATTACTATCCACTAAGTGTTTTGCACCTACTCTTTCATAACGCTCATCTCTAAACTCTATTTTAAAGCCTCCATTTTCGTAAAAAGGTTGCATATCTAATACTCCATCTATACCAATCGAAGCACCTTCTTTTAGTCTTGATAGCAAGGCATTTCGTCTTTGAAACCAGAGCTTTTTACCAATTCCAACTCCTCTAAATTCAAGTTTAACAATAAAAAATCCCATAAACCCAAATTCTCCATTATAAGATACAATAGATCCTCCAGCAATTAGTTTATCATCGTAATAGTATCCATAAAAACCATCAGGATCAGTTGCCCAATATACATCAGCATCATGGGGGCCAGGATTCCATCCTTCTTCAGTAGCCCACTCTATCAAGGTTTTTAGACCATCTAAATTGAGTTTTTGAAATTGTAGTTTATCGATTTCCATAATTAATTTGAGATATGTTTCTTCCAATGATTATAAAATGAAGTACTAAAAACAATGCAGTTCGATTACATGTTGTATAATTATAAAAATACTAAAATACATTGATTATTTAATATATTATGTTTTGTATTTGTCTTCAAAATATTTATATTCAACAAGTAACTCGTCTATTTGTGCAATTAACTTTATTCTATTCATAGAACAGTGTGTGTTAGGATTACTAATTTAATGCAGAACTTTTGTAAATAAAGATAAAGTTAATACTACCCAAATATTGGGACTAGAATCTGAAGAATACACGAGTTGGGTAAAAGCAACATAATCTACGAAAGATAATTCTAATCAGTTAAATTTTATCTAATATAAAATGCTTTTACCCATGAAAAAATTTACAATCCTCAGTTTATTATTGCTAACATTTAGTATTGGATTCTCCCAAGTAGTTATAAGAGATACCGTTGTAAAATGGCAACATCATCGTTATGAATTAAATAGTGACTATAGTGTCAGTTCATATAGTAGAAGTGATAATGATATTGATACAGAAGAGCTTAATAGTAAAGTAATAGAGAATGATCTCTTTAAAATAACTATTGTACCTGATTTTGGCGGACGAATAATCTCTTATTTGTACAAACCAAATGGAAAAGAGTATTTGTATACTGAAAAAATTAGTACTCCATATCATATTCATTGGGATACATTCTATTATAGATGGTTGCTGTTATGGGGAGGTATATTTCCAACATTCCCAGAACCAGAGCATGGAAAAGCCTGGTGTCGTCCTTGGGAATTTTCGATAATAAAGCAAAATAGCGATACTATAGCAGTTCGTATGTCTTACACCGACAGCGATGAATATAGTAACCATCCCGATCATTATAATAATGGTCAAACAGATATCACCTGTCATGTTGATATTTCGGTTTTTTCAGGATGTAATATGTTTGATTTTGATGTAACCCTTATCAATAATAAAAATGAAAATGTAATTTACGAATATTGGACGAATACAGCCTTTGCACCAGGGTGTGATCCTACTAATTTAAAGCTATCTCCTAATACCGAAATGGTTGTGCCAATTAATACAGTAGATATTGAATGGAACGACGTGGATGATTGGGCTATGGGAGGATCAATGCCATTCGAAAATGCAAATTATTTTAACGAATGGCCAGGACTGGGTATTCTTTATGCATCAGAAGATCCTGATGATTATTGGGGAATAATTAATCATGATAATCAGAATGGGATGTTCCGCTTGGCAGATAACACCAATAAAACACCTGGAGTTAAATTCTGGACATGGGGTGTTGATGCAATAGATACAGATCCGGCAGATTGGAGTGCGCAGGGGGCAAGTTCTATTATTGAAATTTGGGCAGGTGTAGGCAAGCAATTCTGGATTGATGAAACATTAGCTCCTAATGAAATTAAATCCTGGAAAGAACAATATTTCCCAACTACTGGAATATCAAAGATTGATGATATTAATGAGTTTGGAGCAATTGACGTTAAAGTAAATAAAGAGAAGGAACAAACACAGCTTTCAATTAACCTAATGCCAACAGAACCAGGAAAGGATTTTAAGGTTGATGTTAGCTTAATTGGAGACACTAATTATGATTTAAGTATACCAGAGATGCAATCTGCTAATTCTCTAGGCAATCAAATAAATATTGACCTTACTCATACTCAATACTCAGAAGGAGAATACCAGGTTGATGTCTCAATTCTTGATGATCTTGATGAAATTCAGCTTTTTGCTCAATTATCATTAAACATTCCAAGTAATGTCGGAATTAATAAAAATATTTTAAATGAACTAATAAAAGTATGCTCCATAAGGGAAAACACAATTACTGTAACTTCAGAACAAATGGAAGAAAAAATAATTAGAGTATATAGTTGTACGGGTATGTTAGTTAGCAAAATTAAAGAAATATCAAAAAGGAGTGAGATTAAAGTAAGTAACGGAGGTATTTATATTGTTGAAGTGACCAATTCGATTGGTACTATTGCCAAAAAAGTATTTGTTCGTTAAATAAGTTCTAGAAAACAATTTATCAAAACTATATTTTGTAAAAGAAGCTGTTCTTTATTATTTCAAGTACAGCTTCTTTGTTATTAATTTTATGATCAGTCAGTATTTTTAAAAATAGATAATGTAATTCAAACTATCATTAGTTAGCTCTTTGGTTCTTGTTCATATTATAAACTAATATAAGTTCATATATTAGGAAATAGGTCTTAATTCAGTGACCAACCATACACAATCTGTATCTGAATAATATTGATGCCATGGATAAACAAAAGTGTTTCGATCAACTACGTTACAAAAAACTGGATGTGTACGGCCAGGATCCATCCTAACATCTTCATATAGCGATGTAGGTTCCTGACTCATATATTTTAACATTCTTCCTAATCCACTAATTTGTGTGTGAACTTCAATAAACGGATCTTTATTGGGATCATCAGGTGAAAAATAATGATCATGAATTCCACAATTAGTTTGCAATGGTGCAAACCAAAGATAGTTGGTTATAGAAAACTCAAGTTCCCTGTTTTTATCTATTTGATAAACTTGACCTAGTGCAAAATAAGGGTCAAATTTGAGAGATTCTATGCTTTTTACTTTATTAGCAGGAGAACGCCAAAGTGCCATATCTAATAAATTAGGAGCAAACAGGCTAATGTGTTCCCAATCACCGTTTAGTATTTCTTGACGGATAGCAGTGTTTTCCGAGGGCAGATTTTGGGTGTTTTGATTGTCGAATTTATAAAAACGGCTTTGAAGCGGATCTTTGAAATCGTACCCTGTATTATCGCGAACTAAGAGTATGAATTCAGCTTCTTTAATAGTTACATTGTTAAACAAACCAGATTGCCATTGTCGAAGTGTTTTAGGTTGCTCAAGCAAAGATACCTTACTTTCTTCAAGTTTATTAGGGATAATAGGTGCAACTTCTTGTCCAAGGTTAATAATGATATTTTGTGGTTTAACAATGTAATTGTTTACGTTTTTTACCCATGTAACTTCTATATTTTTATTGGAAAACAAATATTTTCCAGATTCATTTATTTTGCTGTTTGGAGCATTTGATACCAAAGGAGGTGCTTCCAATACATTAGTTTCTTCTACTGCCATATGGATTGATTTTTTAATTAAGATTTAGCATTCTATGATTTGAGCACTATTTGATAGAAAAAAGCTGTGTTGTTATCCTAACAATGACAACACAACTTTATTCTAAGCATTCGATCTTATTCAATTTCGTTGTAGAACATCATGATTTTTGGATTTGCAGTTTCAAAATACCCGGCAACTGAATATCCCATTGTAGCAAAATCAAGTTTACCATTTCCGTTGAAGTCTGCAACAGCAATCCTTGCAGCCGATTCTGAAGAAACACGCCATTTTTTAAATACCCCATTTTTAACATCAACTGCTTTATAATAAAATACTCCTTGCCAAGGCATAGGGCCACGAAGCGCTACGAGAAACTCATCGTCACCATCTCCATCAAAATCGTGACAAACAACATGGTGACCAGGTCCTTCACTATGTTCATTTAAGTTATCGAATACATCCAGAACAACACGGTTCCATGTCGCTTCTTCTATAGGAGCATCATTGTTTTTATAATATGCTGCTACAATATTACCATGGAAAGGCTCAATAGTAGCAATATATGCGTGAGGATCATCGCCAATTTTACCTACACCTAAATTACCACTTCCTTTAAAAATTTCTTTGTCGCCTTTTACCTCACCATTAGGAGGCACTTGACTGTGGTCGCCAGTACCAAGTATTACTTTCTTCCAAGTTTTAGTTGCAAGGTCGTATTTCATCCAAATAATACCTTCTTCTGCGGCAATAACGAATGCATCTAATCCAGTATCTTTATCAGGAAGAAGCTGAACACAATGAATTATTCGAAAGCTATTTGCATCAATGACTTCTTCGTCCCATTTTTCAGCAAGATAAAGATCATCAGGCTCGGTAAATAATAAAACTGGAGCTAATGAGTGTACCTGAAAAGGTCTGCCAACAATTGGTAATGCCAACACTTGCCAACGATCGGTACGCGTAAAATGACCAATTCGAAGACGGTGCATTGCACATGATTTACCAATATAATGACGTTTCCATTCTCCACCACTTGTACCTGGATTTTCTATCCAATCTATTTTTCCTCCATCTGGATCACAATCTACCATTGTTTTGCCATACTGATGACAAATTACTACATCGTTGAATCCATTACCATTGATATCGGCATGGTGCATTCCAACAGGACTATATACTTGTGTTATTAATTCTTTTTCCCAGGTAGGATTTTTATAAGCTGTTACTTCACCTAAACCTAAGCCATATCCAATGAGGTCGGTTTTTCCATTATTGTTAACATCTATTGGTTCTACCCAATATCCGTCATTTCGGTACGGTTCAACAACCTCACTTTTAAAATTAGGCTGTTTGTATTCTCCTGTTTTTGATTTCTTTTTATTTTCAGGCAATGTTGCAGTTAGAGTTGACATATCTTTAGGTATTAAATGTTTATAAGTAGTATAAGTTTGGAAAAGGCCAGGCTAAATATTATGTAATCACCTGCATTTTTTTGAAATTAAAAAGATTTAGGACGAGACTAAAACTAAAATAAATTGCACTTTTTTAAATATTTCAGAAATTCGTCCTAAATCTTTAATGATGGTTGAGAATTAATTAAAAACAATATCCATATTAGCTTAAATCTTATATTTCTTAATGTAAATAATTTGTAATTAAGCTATTTCAGATTCAACTAAACTTGAGATATGATTTACTAATGGATCTATTTTATTCCAGATCATTGAACACGGAACATAAAAACTTTTGTCTGTTACAATTATTGATAGACTTGAAGTTTTTTCGTCCCAAGTTCCTCTAAGTTTAACTCCATGATTATGAACATCTACATCCCATGGGTTATTTCCTTTAATAGAAGCTCCATTATTTTTAAGCTGTTCTAGTATTTGATCAATTTTCACCTTGGTAATATTACCATAATGGTGTTCTCCACATTTTGAACTCATTTTGACAAATATTTAGAAAGTATTAATTAGTAAAATGTTCTTATTTAAAGCATTAAATAAGAACCTGGAATTTTTCCTTAGTTGGATTGCATCCAAATATTGGTTACTGTTATTTCTAATGATTCTTCTTCAAATACTTTAATAAAAGAAGTATTTAAGGCTGTATTAAAATACCAGGTATTTTGTTCTGCTTTGTTAAAATGATTATTAATATCATTACCGTTATCAGTAGCTGCAAAGAATGGTATTATTTGACCGTTCACTTTCACTTGGAATATTGCATCCTTAGCAAGACCTTTTTTGGTTATAATTGGTTCGTTTGGATCGTGTAAAACTGCAACAAAGTAGTAAGGACAAAGCTTATAGTTATCTTGATTTATACCATCATGCTCTCTGTTAACAAGAATAGTTCTATTACAGTTATCTTCTGGTGTATGCTTTATATCAACCATGCGGAACTCATCTTTTGCTTCTGGGTCGCCTCCAAAACTTGTTTCAATTTTAGGAGCTGAACTTCTGCTCTTACCATCATCCAAATACATTTTGTAGTTGGCAGCTTTTTTATCCGGACTTGGATAAATATTGATAGTAACCGGCATTGATTCACCATTATCTTCGTAATATGCACCAGTGTAACGTTCGGCTTCAGTCATTGGAATTATAGCACCTTCACGAATGTACAATGGCAATACATATAGAGATTGGTCGGCATTTGGATTTGTACAAGTTTCGTTTATTACTGCGTCATAGTGGATAGTTGTACCACCCTCAACCGGAGTAGTAAGAGGTTTTCTGTTGTGTAAGAATTGATACCAGTTTGAATCTGTTGGGAAATAAATATCACGCTTAGCTTCGTATTGGCTATATCCCACCTCTCTTTGTTTATCCATTATAGGCGCTACCATAAGATCTTTACCTACAAAGAATTGGCTGTTTAAGAAAGAAAGTTTATCATTAAATAATTGGGTATCCTTTTCGTCTTGTAAAAACATAGGACGTGCAATTGGCATACCTGTTATAGTATTCTCAAACATAGCATCGTAGAACAATTGCATCAATTGGTAACGTAACTTGATGTAAATTCGAGAAACAGGTAGTACACTGTAGTATAAGAAGCGTTCATTTTCAGGTGCTTGACTAGCGTATTCCCAATCTTGGAATTTATATAACTCCTGGAACTCTTTAGTACCTTTTCTGCGATAATGGTTTCTGAACCAAGGAAGGAAAGCTCCAAGGATAGTCCATCGTGTAACAAGTTCCGGATCGGCCCATTTTCCACCACCTTGTTCAGGATTCTCAAATCCACCAGTATCAGCACCAGCAATTGATTGTCCGGATAAACCTAAGGCTAACATTTGAGCAACATTTATTTTAAGGAAATCCCATGTTGAAGCATTATCACCCGTCCATAATCCAGCATAACAATGCATGCCACTAAAACCGCCTCTTCCGATAATAAAATTACGGGTATTAGTTCTATTCTGAAGTGTTTTGGAGTCGTAAAGAACTTGGCATATTTGATCATGAACTTCGTAATACCTTGAGTTATTTAATACTGATTTTACATCTTCTTCGATATTAGTTGTTTTTACAACATAACATTTGACTGCGTATGTAGAACCAGTTTCTTCTAGTATTTTACCTGAGTTCAATAACAACTGTAGTATTTCATCAGACTCATTTTTTGTAAGAGCTTTATCATTAAGTATGACCCATGTAAACGACATCTCGTTAATTTTCCAGATGTTGTTAATACCATGATAAGTAGCTTTATGCAGATCGTACGAATATAAATTACGCATTTTAGCTGCAGGAGATAATTTATCTGTATAGGCACCTCTTTCGTAACGAGTAGCAAAATTATCGGTTAAAAGTAAGTTAAATGGGAATGATTTGTAGCTACAGCAAAGGTTTTTGTACTGAGTTCCTTTATAAATATCTTTCTCTCCATTCCAAAGTTTAAAGTTAAACCAACTTTCGCCATCACTTTGAAGTTGCTGGTTGATGGAGATACAAGCAGTTGTCATATCTTGCCAAATCATTGATAAACCGGCTTTTAGTAAATCTTTGTATTGCTGTCCCCACCAAAGACGTGTATCTCTCTTTCCTAAGTCGGGATAGTGACCAAAAGAACCAAGCTCTTTCCCTTCACCATCTTGTCCATAATAAACACCTCCTAGGTAATTTCCGCTGTAGTTTGAACCATCGAATGTTGCTTTATTCTCTGGAACATCTTGAATTACTTTTCTGTATTTAACAAAGTGATCACCATCTAAACCACTTTTTAAAGTACGATAAATGCCACCTTTATCGTTATTTTGCATCACATAAGGATTGCTAATAACGGGTGTGATATTCGTACTACACTTTACTTTTAGGTTTGTATGATTAACCCATGTATTATGACCTTCCAATAAGTATTCAAATAAAAATGCACCTACTTTTTTCTTTGTACCATCTTCGTTGTACCAAGGTTCAAGTACGCCATTTACATATCTGGCTTCAATTAGTACACCATTTTCTTTAATTGCCTTAACTGGGGCTCCATCACCATAAATAGCTTCAATGTGGTTACCTGCCCAGTCTTTACGTTCCAACAATACCGTATTATCCCAATTGATATCGAATATTGGACCTGTTTTTCCATCTCTACCTAAACAAATTCTTCTGTATTTATTTTCGTTCATTGTAAAGGTGCGATAGTAATCCTGAACATCAACATCAACGTGTAATCCGTCAAAAGGTACGTCACTATCTCCATATCCATTAACTACATCAAGCATTGCTTGTGTATCTTCGTACCCATATCCACCTTGTTGGTAACCAAGTGCAAAACGAGGTTTTAGACGAGGCTTACCCGACATTGCAGTAGATTTACTTAGAATCTCCTTGCTATCTTCGCCAATAAAAATTAGAAGATCCATATCGCCATACATAGTAGCTATGCGCAATTGATTAGAGTATGTATGGCCAACATCCATTAATACTTGCGATGGGTTGTTAACAAAAGTTCCTTGCACACCTTTTTGTGTTTCAGGAGAACCATAAAACTCCAAAAAGAAAGGATTTGTATGGTAAAGAGGTTCTCTTGGATCTGTTGCGCCAATACCATAAATTGACTTATAACGCATATTATCGAAGTTGAAATATGATAATTGCTGACTGTTTTTACAAAGGCTTGCGCCACCTTTTTCGCCAAAGCCAATGTATTTTGTTGTGGCAGGTTTTTCAACAGAAACGACAACTGCATATTCGGTAATAATTTCGTTCTCAGTATTTGGATCGTTGTAACTTATTTGAGCCTGGAAATAGGTGTCTTTTATATTACACGTCCAGGATTTTTCGTTTCGGATGAGGTTTGTGATTTGTAAAGTGAGTGCTTTTTTATTAATATCAATTCTTAAAATGTCTTTCTTTAAATCATGATCTACTGTTTTGCAACTGTAATTATCAGCTGTATCTTCAATAAGTACTATATCAAAGTTAGTATATGGTGGATAGTTTAAAATTCCTTTAAACTTTTCCATATAGTAGTTAATCTCATTACGTAGTCCTCCATATGAATCCTGAATAGTAGATAAGGTATGTTTCTCCGTGTAGTAATCCTTAGCAACAGAAGGATTGAACCTTAAACGAAAGATATCTGCAGTAATAAAGTCAACAGACATGTAACAAAGGATTTCATCAGTCCCTTTTAGAGTCAATAATATTTGGTCATTATTCTTATCGCTTTCAGGTTTTACAATGTTCATTAAATCAATAGTTTCAATAGATTGAAATCCTACCCATTGAGAAAGGTTAGTATCAAGTTCGTAAAAGAACTCATCAACTTTACGGAATTTGAAATTACCTGCCACATATTCGGTTCTTTGTGGCTTATCCATAACAGATTTAGCAGTAGATAATACATTGACTTCAGACATAATCGTAATGTTTTAAAGAGTTTTTGAATAAAAAATACCTTGAATACTGATAGCGTTGGTTTAACAATTTCAACCTAGCTATATTAAAGTTAAGGCGAGGTAAACGTTTTTCTTAGAGTATGAATTACCAATTTGTTCTATCCGCATTAATACGGATTAAAAAAAATGGATTGTTTTATAATTATTAGGGTTGTTAATCTGGTGTTTACTATTCTTATTTGATGATGAAAAACTTAATACAAGTTTGTTAGTTATGTATTGTGATTTGTAAGTGGTTTAATATCATATATATGGCATTCTACTGACATGATATACTAATCATTAATCAAACATTAAAAGTAATATATTGTTAATAATGTATAATAAAACTAGGGATTGAGACAATTGTGTATCCTACGATGCATCTTCTTAAATATAAGAATGTGCAATTGTTAATAATATTAAGTCATGTGTGAAATAATTTTAGGTAAGTTACTTTAAGAGTTTCTTGATTAAAAAGTAAGCATAGCCAGTTCCACTAAATGGAAGCTATAGTTATGTGAAGTTGTTAATACTAAGAATAAAGTAATCATAATAACATCTTATCCCAAAGGCTTAGTCTTTTGAAACATGTAAATCATAACTAGCCCAAGGTTTTAATCTGGGTATAAGAAATGCTTATTATGAGGGTTTTAACCCAAGTGTGTTTAGGTTAAAACCGAGTTGCATATTGGTTAAATACACGGGATGAATCCCGTGTCTAGTTAAATTGAAATTACAATAGTAAATATTATAATAATCTACCTCGTGTTATTATGCTTTACTACTTGGTAAATGAGTTAGGTCTGTTGTGCTAAAATGTCATTTAAATTCTTAAAAACGTATAAACGTTCTCAAACAAATACAGTATTACAGTAAGCTCTTTTCTTTAGCTTTATGTTCAAAGTGTTTTTCAACAATGCCTTGTAGCATTTTAACAGTTAATGGTTTATTCTTGAAGTCTTGAATTTCGTCGTAAGTTCTTGATTTTTCCTCATCATCAGGATTGAGAGAAGTAGTTAGCATAACAATAACAATTTGTCCTTTTTGTTTACTATCCAGTTCTTTATAAGCATCCATAAACTCCCATCCATTCATGGCAGGCATATTAATATCAAGAAGAATTAGATCTGGTTGAGGGTGTCCTCCGTTCTTTCTAGATGTTAGGTACTCAAGCGCTTCTATACCACTTTGCACAGCTATACATTTTTCAGCACAACCTGACTTCTCAACTACGATTTGATTAAGTAGGTTAGTAGCTTCATCATCGTCAATGAGTAAAATACAATTTAGTTTTTTGTTCATGGCTTATTAGTTTTGGTATTTTAAAGTAGAATGTACTTCCTTCACTAGGTTGAGAATCAACCCAAATTTTTCCATCATGTAAATCAACTATTTTTTGGCAGTGAGCCAATCCTATACCTGTACCTTCATACTCACTTTTATTATGTAAACGCTGAAAAATCATGAAAATCTTATGTTTGTGTTTTTCTTCGATTCCAATTCCGTTATCTTTTACAAAGAATATCCAATTTGAATCATCATCCTCAGCCTCTATCATGATATGAGGTGTAACATATTGTTTTCGAAACTTAATAGCATTAGAAATTAAGTTCTGAAATAATAATCTTAGTTCTGTTTTATAGCCTGTTATATTTGGTAAATTACCAACTTCAATAATAGTATTGGTTTCAGAAATATAAGAGCTTAGATCTGTTTGTATGGCTTTAATGAGAGCATTGCAGTCAATTTTAGTTAATTCTCTTTTTCGACCAATACGACTATAATCTAATAATGCCTTTACCAATTCACTCATTCGAGTTGCCGATTGAGAAATTATTTTGAAGTATTTGTCAGCATCTTCATCAAACTTTCCGATGTATTCTTGTTCTAGCAAGTTAACAAAGCAATTAACTGTGCGTAAAGGTTCTTGTAAATCGTGAGATGCAACATATGCAAATTGCTCAAGTTCTTTATTTTTTGCTTCTAGTTGTCGGGCATACTTTTCTAGTTCTTCGGCCTTTTTTAATTTGGTTATGTCTACATGGCAACCAACCATCCTAATCGGATTTCCTTTAGCATCCCATTCAATTACCTTACCAACACAATACACCCAGATGATTGATCCATTCCTGTGAAAATACCTGCATTCGTTAATATAGGGAATTGCGCCTTTAGTTTTAATATGTTTTTCAAAAGTGTCTGATACTTTAGCAAGGTCATCAGGGTGTAACATATCTTGCCAGGCTTCTGGATTATTTGGTAATTCATCGTCTTTGTAACCAAACATGCTCTTAAAAGTGGGACTTAAATACTCATATCCTTCGGGTATGTTCCAATCCCAATAACCAGCAAGAGTGCCTTCTAATATACTATCAATTAAAATTTGCTTATCAGAGAGTTCTTGTTTTAATTTTTGTATTTCATCTTGCGGATTTTTCGTTTCCTCTTTCTCTTTCTTCTTCTCGCTTTTGAGTTGAGTAATGTCTATATGACAGCCAACCATTCTAACCGGATTTCCTTTGGCATCCCACTCAATTACTTTTCCTACACAATATACCCAAACAACTGATCCGTTTTTATGGAAATATCTGATTTCATTAACATATGGAATTTTCCCTTTAGATTTTACATGTTTTTCAAAAACATTAAGTACCCCGGGAAGATCATCATAGTGTATTAGTTTTTGCCAGGATTCAGGTTTATTGGGTAGTTCATCATCTTCATACCCAAACATTCTTTTAAAAGTAGGACTTAAATATTCATAGTTTTCTGTAATATGCCAATCCCAATAACCGGCAAGGGTTTCCTCTAGTATACTATTAATTAAAAGTTCTTTGTCAAAGAGATCTTGTTTCAATCTTAGTATCTCTTTTTTTTGGCTTTCGAATTCCGTCCTTTCTAAATCATTTGCTTTTTTTAGGTTAGTGATATCTACATGACAACCAACCATTCTAATTGGATTTCCTTTAATATCCCATTCTATAACTTTGCCTAGACAAAATACCCAAATAATTGAACCATTCTTATGAAGATATCTAACTTCGTTAACATATGGGAATGCACCTTTGGTTTTTACATGTTTTTCAAAAACATTAAGCACTCCGGGAAGATCGTCGGGGTGTATAAGTTTTTGCCATGTGTCGGGCTTATTAGGTAGTTCATCATCTTTATACCCAAACATGCTCTTAAAAGTAGGGCTTAGATACTCATAATCTTCCGGAATGTTCCAATCCCAATAGCCAGCAAGGGTACTTTCTAATATAGTATCAATAAAAAGTTCTTTATCAAAGAAATCCTGCTTTAATCTTAATATTTCTTTTTTTAAACTTTCTATTTCTGCATGAATTGTTAAATTACTACTGTCTTTGCTTTTCTCATCAGCCTTTTGGAATGATGTATCCCAATTGTTCGTCTCTCCACTGCTCATTAGATCAAATTTTAGTTATTGATAAATCATACATATATGATATGTGTGATTTTTATTAAAAACTTAAATCACTTATATTAAATTTATAACAGGATTTACCAATTGTGTAGAGTATAAATTACTAAATTACTATATCCGTATAAGTACTGATAGGATTAGGTGGTTAACATGTATTAAGATAGGTGACTTGATTATGTAATAAATAAAAATAATTTCTTCTTTATTAATTTTCCGTCCGCATGAAAATATCAATATTTCGAAGCTTTCTTGCGAAGAATAAGGTTTACTTCATGGTAATATTGGTTTTACTACAAGTAACTATGCGTTTTGGGTACAAAAATGTCATGGCAAATAGCATAAACAACTAAACCAGCTGTATTTTTCACCCCGGCTTTACTAATAATTCGTTGTCGATGACTTTCAACAGTTCGTTTACTTAAGAAAAGTTTTTCTGCTATCTCGGCATTGGTATATTCTTCGCATATAAGTCTAAGCACTTCTTGTTCTCTTTCCGAGAGAGAATGATTAGTTGAAGAAGGACGATTATTTAATTGATCCCTAACATAGGAACTAAGCATTTCTTGATCTTGTGGTCTTAAAAACGTGCCTCTCTGATTTACAGTTTTAATTGCCTCTGTAAGTATTTCGAGTGATGCGTTTTTTGGTAAAAAAGCCGATGCTCCTATTCCAATCATGTTGCCAAACATGGTTTGTTGGTATTGTGCGGAAAGAACAATAATTCGTAAATCCGGGTACTTTTTCTTTAAGCATGCAACAAGCTCAAAGCTACCAATTGGCTCTAACCCAACTTCCATTAGTATTATTTGAGGAAAATCGTCTAATGATTGTTGTTGTAGCTTATCAAGTAGCATTTTAGCACTTTTAGCTTTAACAACAATGTTCAGTACCGAACAGCTCGATAAAAGAAGTGATAAGCCTTCTAAAAACAGAGGCTCTTCGTTAACAAGAGCAACTTTTATTAATTGATCCATTAATTTTGTTTTTAGTTGGTTTATATAAATGTTTAATGTATAGAAATTGAGTATTTATACTAGGGTGTTTGTAGTGAGTTATTTAGAAAACTATACAAAACAATTGCCTAGTTTTTTTCTCTAATTATACATTCTATATCAAATTTAACAGAATAGAGGAAAATGTCAATACTATGCTAAAAAAATTACTCTCAAATCAATAGAAAAATATACCTGACTGTTGAAAGTGATAAGGATAAACAAAGAGTTAAAGTACTAATACTTTTTTGATGATACGAATTAATGAAAAGTTAGACATAAATCTATGTGTATGATTTGTATGTTGTTATATTTATTTGGAGATTGCTTTTATAACTTGCTTTTTCATCGAATTAAGAAACCATTTTAAAATTACAATTGATGTTATAATCGAAACTATAGAAAATATTTGCGGTACCCAATTTGTCCAAAGGTTTATTAAACCAAAATAGAAAATTAAACTAGCAATTAGGCTTATACCATTAGATGTAACGGTTAATATATCACCAAGCACTGTTGATATGATTGATAGTACAAATGTGCATATTTCAAATAGTAGCGACTTTATTATGAATTTAATTTCGAGAGATAGTTGAGATGAAGTTTTAGTTAACTTGGATTTACCGCTATCCGGGTGCGATGCAATGTAGTTAATTATTTCTTTGATTTTTTGATCAGTTTTTCCATTTCTTTTCATGTTGCTATACCTTATTCTTAACCGATATCTTTTTAGAATTAGATATGCTTCATTAACATCTTTCACCTTTTCAGATCCAAGGTTGTTTAATAAGCAATAATCAATAGCAGTTACATATGCAATTTTCGTAAGTGGCTTTGAGGTCAACTCATCAATACCTAGAATCTCATAGTAATCTTTCATATACTCTAATAAAATTATTGTGTAAATATAACAGTATTCAAACATTAGCATATAAATAATTACGAAAGATACTTTTGTTGTAAAAAAATAAATATTATTACAAATAGAGGTTGATAATCTATAGTGATTTTGAGATAGAATTGCTGGCATGAAAAATAAAAAGAGACTGCTTAACTTGCAATCTCTCAATTTAATCCAGATGTATTTATACTGTTTAAAAAAGTTATTGAGGTTTACTTAATCCTTTTGTGAGAAAGGGAACAGCTCTAGATGAGAATGTTGTCGAGTTTATAGAGTGCCCGAGGTTTGTTATTTCAAGTGTATTTTCAATATTATTCGCATTTAGTATTTCCGAAAATTTAACTGTTCCATTAAAAATCCATGTATAGTAATCGTTAGGTGCGGCTTCTAATCCAATAGAACCTAATTTATTTTCATTATCCAGGTACTCGTTAATTTTATTTTCTAATCGACCATAACCACTTAACCAACAATCAATAATTTTCTGATCCTCTATTGTTCCATCTAAACTTGGAACTTTATAATAAGGTTCATTATCTAAGTCAGGAGCAAACGCCATTCCATAGGAGCAATTAAATTCACTATCCCAAAACCTTAATGCATCATTAAGTTCACTATCAATGAGTAATCCTGGCGAAATGGCATAAATAGCATCAAACATGTTAGGATATTTAAAACTTATATTAACTGCTATGTATCCTCCCATTGAAAATCCCATTATACCTCTACCATTTTTAGAGTTAATAGTTCTATAGGTAGCATCAATATGTGGAACAATTTCTTTAATAAAGGCATCTTCCCAATTTCCTATTATCTGAGAATTAGCCAAGAATGTGCCATTGTACTGGTTTCTTGCTTCAACAGAAACAATAATTGCCTCCGTAATTTCATCATTTCTCATTGTATTATGTATAGGTTGTATATAGTTATGAATTTCTGTTGGAGGACTTGAATACCCATGAAAATAATAAATAACTGGATATTTAGATTCTGTAGTGTGATAGGATGGAGGTAGGTATACAATAATTTGCTTTTTACCATCATCATCAATAATGTTATTGTTAGCAATGTGTTCCAAGGTTAATGTTTCTGTTATAGTTGATTTAGCATTAGAACCTGGTTTTGTGGATTCATTTGATGAGTCATCTTTGCAACTAATAAAACCAAATAATAAGAGCGTAGCCAGAATGCTAAAGGACAAACTAAATAGTGGAGAATAATTGAATCTATTTTTCATAACAATACATTTTTAGTGAAAATTGAAATTATTACATAGATATTTCAAGCTATATTTTTAAGCGACCTTTCTTATAAGGATGTACTATTTTTGAGAATTATTAATTTAATAGAGAAGGAAATGTAATGTTTTCTGGCTGTTTTCTAAATTGGCTTGGAGTAATGCCAGTATGCTTTTTGAATGCATTATTAAAAGCCGATTTGGAATTAAATCCAGATTCATATAATACTTCAAGTATAGTTAGGTTGTTGTTAGGGTCAGATAACTTCTCAATACTTTCTCTTATTCTATAGTAGCTTATAAATTCAAAGAAATTCTTGTTTAGTTTACTATTTAGTAATTGAGATATCTGGTAAGAAGGTATTTTTAATTTATCGGCTATTTTAGTAATGTTAATATCAGGATCTAGATATGGCTTATCTACTTCGGTATATTGCATAAGTTTTTTCAAAATCTCATCAACTTTATTTTCAGGTATTAGTGTCTTCTTGTATTTGCTTGCAGTTTTATTGTTAATGCCAGAGAATGATTCGGCATATTTAATTCCATAAAAGAAAATCATGTTGGCGAAAAGAAATATTGATATTATATAAATCCAAATAGGAATTGTAATACCTATACGATATACAGATAATATAGCGTTAAAGATAGCCATAAGCCAAATTGCACATAGTCCCAAAATAAAGGCAATTAACCAATTCATTTGAGGAGTTGTAAGATTAGAATAAATGCTTTTCAATTTTTTATGATAGAATGTAATTTCTCTGAGAATAAAGAAACCGTAAATAACGAAGGATAGATAAATAATTATTTGATTCACAATGTAGAATGTGTAAGTAAAAAGCCTTTGAGATTCTATTAATTCTTTTTTTTCAACACTATTTTTTGAGTGAAAAACAAAAGTCATATAAATGAGGTGCAAAACAAATGGTATCCCATGTATCATAAACTTCCAGTTAATAGGATAAGATTTTCGCATTAAAATTCTTGCATAAATTAGCATTAACGGTCCCAGTAGTAAATCAAAAGATTGCCCGATAAAAAACAAATGAGTGAGATTCTCAATTGCGAAATTATAGTTGTAAAAAAGAAAGCTATTTGAAAAGCAGATTAACTTAGCTAGCAAGAACAATGAGAATATTTTATTAGCATTAGTTTTTCCCTTATGTATAAAAAAAGATGCTGTTGCTACTAAAAAAAGGTTGAATAAAATAATTACATATAAGGCGTTAATAAAATCAAGCTGTAACATACTTAAATAATTTTGTATTCTAAAAGATAAATTATTTTATGTAATTAAGTGGTTGGAAAAGATTAAATCTTTTTTATCCTATCATATTTTTAACTTGTCAGTATTATTAATATTGATAATAACATTCAATTAAGCTATCCTTTGACGATTTCAGAACTGTTATAATAAAGAAGGTTGATGATTAAGAATCTTTATTTTATCTCAATATTATTGGGTTGTTAACTCATTGTTAATGCAAAAAATGTGTGTTGACTTTGAAGGAAAAGTCCTAATTACGTAAAAAGAATCCACTGTTTTAGAAAAAATCATCCACCCATTATTGTTTGCCATCCAATAGTTTCGCGACAAGTTATTAAACCCATTATTTAAACTTATAGAATGAAGAGAATTGTACATTTTAAGTTATTGGTTTTACTTGTCTTTTTTACAGGCTATCAGGTAAAGGCTCAAAATCAATTCCTTTCTTTTACAGATAAGAAGGAATTAAAAGCAACAGAAACAGTAGAAGAAATTAAACCTGAACGGGAGATTATTGAGAGTGATAAAAACTCAACAACAGTAAAATATACCATTTCAGGAGGATACGTTGCTGAAATATTAGCAATGGATGAAAATGAGTATGAATATATCCATGTAAATGGATTTGGTAAAATGGCAGAAGTTGGAAAGCCGGCTTTACCTGCTCATGAAGATATTTTAGCCACGCTTGGTTCAAAAGATCCTCAAGTAGAAATTATTTCTTCCAAGTTTATAGAATACGATGGATATGATATTCATCCCGCTTTACCTCCGGTGCGAGATACTGAGGGAGAAGATGAAGTTAAATTTGTGAAAGATGAAAAAACTTACAGTACTAATGCGTTTTATCCTAAAGAAATAGTTGAAATTACCGAAGTTTTAGAATACAGAGGTAATTATTTTTCTTCGGTACGAGTAAGTCCGGTTCAGTATAATCCTGTAACCAAAAAGATACGAGTTTATTCGGAGATAACATATAAAATTACTTATAGCGATAAAAAAGCAGCCATAAGAAGTAGTAATATAGAGCAATTTAAAGGAGCTGTTATCAATACTGAAGCAATTGATGATCTTGAACCAACTACAAAAAGTTCATTTAATGGTCAAGATCCAAACTACTTGATTGTTGCACAAAGCGATTATGTTGAGGCTGCTAAAGGATTAGCACAATGGAAATCTCAGTTAGGTTATAGAACTGAAATTATTTTAAAGGATAAATGGACATCAGGTGAAGTTAAGAATGCTGTTCATTCAAGGTATAATTCATATAATCCAAAGCCAACATATTTAGCTATTATTGGTGACCACGAGCAGGTTCCAGGACAGGTATTACCTAGGGATAGGGATGGTGATAAAGAATATTATGCAACCGATTTATATTATGTATGTACAGGAGGTTCTAATGATCATTTCCCTGATATGGCCAAAGGACGTATATCTGCAACCAATCCGGAACAGGCTGTGATGATTGTGAACAAGGGAATAAATTATGAGAAAAATCCTGTAAAGGATGCTGATTTTTATAAGAATGGATTAAACTGCGCCCAGTTTCAGGATGTAGAAAATAAAGAACAGCCAGATGGATATGCATGTAGGAGATTTTGTCATACCTCAGAAGAAGTTAGGGATTACGTTAAATCTTTAGGTTATGATGTAACAAGAGTATATCAAACTGATGAGGACAATGATCCTAAGAGATTTAATAATGGAAATTACTCCAATGGTCAGAAAATTCCAGATGAACTTTTACGAAGCAGTGGTTTTAATTGGGATGGAAATGCAAATGATATTGTTCGTGAAATAAACGAGGGGAAATTCTATGTTTTACATAGAGATCATGGTTACAGAGGAGCAACTGGTTGGGCACATCCCAGATTCATGACTTCTGACATAAAAAAACTAGTAAACGGAAATAAACAACCGATTGTGTTTTCAATGAACTGTTATACCGGAGAGTTTAAGATGGGAGAGAGTTTTGCTGAGGCATTTTTAAGGTATGAAGATGGTGGAGCAGTAGGGATTGTAGCAGCTTCTAATTATAGCCTTAGTGGATATAACGATGGACTAACTGTTGGTATGTTTGATGCAATTTGGTCAGATCCGGGGATTAGACCAAAATTTGGTTCTGGCGGTAGAAATAATGATTTAGTTGTGCCTGGGCATGAGAGCAACATCAGAACAATGGGAGATGTTGTTAACCAAGGACTCATTAGAATGAGGGAAAATTGGATTGGTAATGATAATGATAAAGTTTATACGCACAGATTATTTCACTTCTTTGGCGATCCGGCACTAAGAATCTGGACACAAAAACCAGAACAGATTACTGCAACCTACGATAAAAAGTTAAGCTGTGGAGCAACAATGCTTGAGATCTCTGATATTTCTATCGATAAAGGAATTGCAACCTTAGTGCAAGGAGATGAGTTAATTGCAAGTGTAAATTTTACAAACAACTCTGTTAGTTTAAACTTTAATTCAGTAGATGATAGGCTACCTATATTTTTAACTATTTCGGCCGAAAATAATAAGCCTCTAGTAGAAGAAATTAGAGTTACAGGATGTGCAAATTTACCTAAAGCAGATTTTGATGTAAGCGATTATACTATTGTTAACAAACCAGGTAATCCAACAGTTGTTTCCTTCTTAAATCAAACAACATATAGTACAACTTCGTTCGAATGGATAATTACTCCTTCTACCTTTAAATATATAGAAGGAACAGATGCTACTTCGGAAAATCCGGTTGTTGTATTTAATGTAGATGATATTTACACCGTAAGTTTAAAAGCAACAAATGCTAATGGTAGCCATACAGAAACAAAAAAAGATCTTATAAAAGTAGGATCTATTGAAGCTGCTGGTTGTAAACCGGTAAGCTATAATCTAAAGAGTTCTAAAATGTGTGGGATCTATCATTTTAAGATGAATGATCTGTATAAAACAAGTTCAGGAACCGTTATGGATAGCAATGGGGAATATAAAGGTTACATGGATTTTACCAATAAAATAGCTACACTTAAAAAGAACCAAAAGACGGATTTTGAGGTGTTGGTAGGGTATAGAGATGAGCACTTTGCAATGTTTATTGACTACAATAATGATGGTGAGTTTAATAACGAAGAGGAAAGAATACTCGATTATAAAAATATCTCCAGAGAAAAACGAGGTTCATTTAATGTTCTTCCATATCCTCAGGTAGACATGGTTAGAATGAGAATTATTTCTGACCATGAAGATTTTACTATATCGGATGCTTGTTATAGTCCAAGATATGGGCAAGTTGAAGATTATACTGTAAGGTTTGTAAATGTTGAGCCAGAAACAGAAATTGGACAGTTACAAAGCTTATCATATACAACTGCTTCGGTTAATGTTGGTTTAAAGTACGATGGAGGAGGGGAGAGTCCTGAATATGGATTAGTATATACAACTGATCCAGCGCAAGAAATGAGCCAATGGACAAAAGTGAGTAGCTCTGTTAATGATAAAGAAACAACTATAAACCTGACTTCTTTATCAGAAAATACAAAGTATTATGTGAAAAGCTATGGTACAAACAAGGTTGGAACAGCTTATTCTAGTGAGGTAGTTGAATTTACAACTTTATCAAATCAAGCTCCGGCAAACTATTTAACACAATTAAAACCAGAAGTTGTTGCAGGAACAACCATACAACTGAGTTGGGAAGATGCTAAAGATGGTATTCTACCAGATGGTTATGTAATAAAATGGAGTACAGAGGGGTATGATAAAATTGTTGCACCTCAAGATGGAGTTGTAGAAACTGAAGTTGAATCTGTTGCCATTGTGAAATATGGCGTACAGAAGTTGACAGCTAAAGGATTAATGCCTGAAAATACATATTTCTTTAAGGCTTTTCCTTACATAAATAAAGGTGCCGACGTAAAATATAAGAAAGATGGTACTGTACCACAAATGGAGTCAACTACTCTTTCTTTAGGAACTTATGCTACGGTGTCATTTGGTTCACCAGTTGATCTTGTTTCGGTAAAGTTTAATACTATTGAAAACACAACAGACAGAGGAAAACAAGGATATGTAGATTTTTCTCAAACACATGAGACAACAATTGAACGAGTTAAGAATTATGACATAACTATTGAAGCTGATCCGGGAAGTAATGATGTATACCATTGTTCGGTATGGTTTGATTGGAATCAGGATAACTTGTTTGAATATGCTGAGAAGACTTATATAGGAAGCCTGAAAGGAAAAAACACTATCGTAAAGTCAATAGCAATACCAGCATCGGCTAAAAAAGGGGAGACAAAGATGCGTATACTGTATTCTCAAAAAGGTACACCAAGTCCGTACGATCCAACTAAATCGGAATATGGTTCGGCCGAAGATTACAAAGTTATTGTTAAAGAAATGTCAGGTATGTGGAGAGGAACATACTCCGATGCATGGGATGATAAGCGAAATTGGGATGATAATAAATTACCGGGAACAAGCACCTGGGTTAGAATTTACGGATTTGCAACCAATTATCCTGTACTTAAATCAAAAGCTTCATTATACGGATTAACAGTGAATGATGGAGCTCGTTTAACTATTGAGGAAGGTGCTGATTTGAGCCTGAAAAATAATTTGAAGGTGATGAATGGAGGACAACTGGATGTAAATAACGGTAAAACAACAGTAAGTGGTTGTCTTTTAGCAGGAAGTGGAGCAAGTGGTAAAGTAACAGTAAAAGATGGTGAACTTATTGTGAAGAAGGACATATATTCAGCCGTTGGGTGTTCTTTTGATATGACAGGTGGAAAAGTTTCCATTCGTGATTGGAAACAAAGTGGTAGCAGTATTTGGTCTAAAGGAAATATCCATTTTGGTGGAGGAGAAATAAATGTCACTAATTTCAGATTCTCTTCAAGCGACTGTAATGTGGTGATGGATGGACCAATTGTTGTTAAAATTAAAGGTTATTTCTACAATTATGCCGATAATTGGGAAGTTACTGACGGAACATTTATTTTCCATGGAAATACCTCTGTAATTGCTGCTTCTTCGAGTTCCAGAAGAAATCTTAAAGCATATAATGTGATTGTTGAAAATACTCAAATGGTTTACTTTAACAGGAAGGATTCAGGAAAAGAGAGCGGACTTATTATTCTTGGTGATTTTATTGTAAAAGGAAAAGCTTCATTTGTGAATCAAGGAAGGTCATGTCATTTTGTAAAAATTGAAGGTAATTTAATTGTAGAAGACGGAGCAGAATTAAATTTGGGAGATGCAGAACCTGCTATTAAGAAAAACCTTATGGTTAAAGGAAAACTTATTGCAGACGATTCTGAAATTAAATTCCATGGATCAGAAGAACAAGAGATTACATGTAATCAAATAATTGAGCGATTAGTTGTTGATAATGATGCTGGTGGAGTTAAAATGACCAGTGATATTACTATTAACGATAAGCTTATTCTAAGAGGTGGTTCTTTGAAACTGAATGGTCATAACTTTACCATACTTGAGGATGCTTATATCGAAGATGCAGATGAGTTAAACTATCCTGATGCTATTATTACAGAGAAAGGTGGCGAGGTAAGAAAAGTAATGAAGACGGCTGAGGTTAAAGATTTTGTTGTACCATTTGCTTACTTGGGAAAATATTTACCAATTGTAGCAGATATTAGTAATGTTACCACTACTGGTAAGTATGTTTCTTTTAGTACAATAAATAATGCTGATGAGTCTGTAAAAGAAAATACATCGTTAAATAGGTGCTGGATAATAAATACTGAAGAAGGTTTTGGAGATTTCAAGGTTGATGCTAAGTTAACTTATCTCGATCAAGAGCTAGGAGGTTTAAATGAAACTAAACTAGTTCCTGCTATGAAAAATGCTGTTTGGGAATCATGTGGAAATGTAGTAGCAAGCAAAAATGTACTTTCTGTTACAACAACACAAACAGGTTTAATATCAGGATTGCTTCGTCCTACTTTAGATTATTCAATAGATTTTGTTAATGAAACTACAAATGAAGTAGTTGAATCAGAAGTAAGTTACAGTGTAAATTCAGATTTCTCAGGTGTTAAAGATGGTAAAGGTAAGGTGGTTGATCTTGCTCCTGGAAGTAAGCTTTATTTCAGACAGTTGGCAAGTGAATCTTCGTTAGGTACAGACCATGATTTTATACTAGATATACCAGTTCGTCCTGCAGCACCAACAATGCCACTTGTAAATGATAAGGAAAATACTTTTGGATTTATTCTGAATGATAAATATGAAGATGTTTCAGATTATGAAGTATCTCTTGATAATGGAGCTAATTGGTCTGTAGTAGAAAAAGTACCAGTTAATGTTGGAAACCTGGAACTGGAAATAGGAGAAGTTCAGGTTCGTATTAGTGCTTCTAATGATAAAGCTCGTTTTAAAAGTGAATCATTGTTAAGCGATGAAAGATTTGGATTAACAACAAATACTATTGATGTGTTTAGCAATAAAGTTTCAGTATATCCAAATCCTTCAAAAGGAAAGGTATTTGTAGATCTTAACGGGATATCTGTTAAAAAACTAAAGGTTGTTGTATTTAATGCTTCTGGACAAAAAGTAACCAGTTACAACGAAAGTAATCTGATTAATCCAGAGATTGACTTGACTGGATATTCAAAAGGACTTTACTATATCCTGCTTGTTAGCAAAAAATTCAATATAACTGAGAAAGTTATTATACAGTAGTGCTTTAAATATCAGAGTCTTTGACGTTTTCTTATCAAAGACTAAATATTAGTTTAAGTTTCAAAACCTGTTCAAACGGAGGTTGTACCATTTTGTAAGGTGCAACCTCTATTTTTCTTTAATCAAATGATGGGTAAAATAACTTGACTTGTGTTCTGGTAATTATTTTAGGTAGATGGTTATAATACCTCAATAATTCAAAATATCTTGAATCACCTTTTTATATTGTAATTTTTTAAATGGCCCTTTATTTCATTGTGTTGATGTTGCTTTGTTCATCTTTTCACAAACCCATACTGTTCTGGTGAAGTTTGCCTTTCCTCTTTTACTAACACTGCAATAATCAATTATTCTCAACCCAGAGTTGTTGATTAAGTTTGTTATATCCGAAGTAGATACAATTACAAGTCTATTTGTAATTTCAGCAGTTGACTCAATAATGTGTAAAATAGTTTCATCATTTGAGTAGCTAAATAAATTGTATGGTAAGTCAACAATGGCAGCATCATATCTATTACTAATGTCTTTTATATCGGAGCGATATACGTTTGTTGAATAATTAAAGTAAGATAGATTTTCTCTTGCTTGCCTGCATACTTTCCAGTTAATATCGCAACCTTCGATGTTGTTTCCGGCAAAACTGGCTTCTAACATTATAGTACCTACACCGCAACAAGCATCAAGTATCTTATTCTCTTTGTTAGCCTTTGATGCAATATTTACTAAAGCTTTGGCTATATTAATATGTATTGAGTTACTGTATGAGAATGGTTTTTGCTTGTGTTTATACCATGCAAAACTGTTTTTATTTAAAATTCCAAAACACCAAATCTCATTGTAATAGCACAAAGCATAAGTTATTGTTGGATTATAATAATCAGGATCACCTTCAATATTGTAGCCAATATCTTTTAACTTATCAAGTCTATCGGAATACTTAGTTTTATCACCATCTAAAACTAAATATTCAACTTTAAAACCCTCAACACATATATTTTCCTTTTTGATTTCATTTATTAAGGTAGAATAGTCTTCTGAAGATAGTGAAATGTCAAGTCTTTTTTTTATGAAAGCACTACTTGAAGGTTCTATTTTTATATCAGAAGAAAGATGTTTATTCTTTTCTTCTGCATTAAAGATATATCTCGATTCAAGTTTGCATAACTCACTTTCGGTGTAGTCGTAACTAAAGGAATATATATAATTGTTTACCTGCATATTTTTTGTTCTCTGTATATTTTTACTTGTGCGGATTTAGTAGGACAAAGAAATCAAAAAATCCACCCAACTTAAATCTTTGTGTACTACAATGGGATTTATACTGTGTATATTACCATACGTAATTTTTTAACTTTCTTCCTATTAATCTGCCTAAATGTTTAAAGTTCCAGTTACTAATCCATACATTAAATAACGTCCAAATTTTAACTCTTCCGCAAAGTACGCATTCTGAATTCCTTTACATACCTCGAACCGAGCAAACTTTTCAAACGAAGATTTAATTGCAAGTTTTTTATTTCATTGAGTCACTCTCTCGTTAACAAGTTAATTTTTTAGTTTCATCAATAGTCTATCAATAAAATTAGACTTACATTTAGTTTCTTCAATACTATTTCTTTGCCAATTCTCATAACTTTTATCAAACTCATCAGCTAATTCAATAAATTCATCTCCCCAGTCATTATCTAGAGAAAGGTCTTGATATAATGAAGTCGGTAAGAAATCACACTTAATGCTATCAAAATGTTCTATATTTTCATATCGCAGATGATTCAAGTTATCGTCAATATGCTTCATCAAATCATCGATTGTATCAAATCCACTATTAATTAAATTAGTTTGCTCTGATATTTTCTCTCTTATTGTTATTAAGATTTCAATCATTTTATCGATGTGAGGGTTTTCTTTACCATCAATATAACTCCACCTATATGCTACTTTTTTCCAATTATTCCAGTTAGCTTTTATTGTATTTATTAAGTCAATACCCCCAATTGTAACAGTATTTTCATGAGAAAAATATATCAACCAATCTAATGAGTCAGTGCAATAGTATTTTTCTGTCATGTTTGATTTAAAAGGAACAATTTTATTAACATTAATTTCAAAGTCTTCATTAAAGCTCTCTTGTTCTGAAATTTGATAACACTTAGTAATATTCAGAGAGAACAAACATTCTTCTAATTTTTGTAATCCAAAGTTTTCAAGAAAATAAGTCTGAGGAAAATATATAATATCACTTTGCTCGCCTTCATTCAGAGGTACCCAATAAGAATATCCAGCATTCCATTTATCTTTTATATTCTGTCTGATTTCTTTTGCCTTGTGTTTATCTAATGTTATCATTTTTAAATCATATTCGATTATTAGGTTAAAGCTGTGCTTTGACGCCTCTCAGAATAGCAACTAACGTTCAGGCTATGAAGCGTAAGTGAATATTAACCTTACTCTCCTCCAAATTACACAAAGCCAAAACGTTGTATTTGTTTTTATCTTTTTCATTTCAAAAGCCAAATCAACGATTTGGCGCTGCTCGCCGAAGCTACGAACCAGCCAAAATAAGTCGGCTCACTTATGCTTTATTAGCCATTGTTGGCTGCAGTGCTTTCTATTCCCAATTTAATTATTCTTTCTCTTGCAGCATCTGCATCTATTTCTTCAAGGTCAAACGTAACTTCCATTTCCTTAGTTACTTCTATGTCTTCAATTACATCAAGTAATAACGAATTTTTTGTAAACTTAATTGCTACAAAAGAAACTAATTCTCCAACTGGTACATTAGAAATAACTGTTTTACTTTCATTAGAAAGTATAGAATTGTAATTCTTAAAAACACAAAATACATATGAGTCCCGATTCATACTATTCTTAATTCCTATATCTGTTAGGTTATTTAACATTATAAATCTATCACAATTAATCCAGTCTAATTCTACAGATTTAAATAACTTATCTACTTTAGTTGAAATTATTGATTCTGATTCTTCTTCAAACTGCCTATGTTGGATTGTATCCTGTGAACCTATGAATACAATAAATGAATCTATTTGCGTATAATTCTTATCCCACTTTACCGAATCCCAAATGTCTTTTCCAACTGTATATTCACCACGCCAAGGTGGTGATGCTGCTCTTCCTTCATGAACATTATAATATGTAATGTGGTAATTCTGATTTAAGTTTTCCTCAATCCAATTTAGTCCAGCTTCATTTTCATTTCCATAGAAAATATTAAAATTATTCCCTATACTTTCTTGATTGAAAAAAATGCCCAATGGTTTACTTAGTTTTCCAACCATTTGGGAGTTCTTTAAAATTGTAATATTAACCATGCCATTGCTTTCGAGTAGTTTGCCATTTGAAGAAGTAGATAAACCTTTCAGCAACATATCTGAAACATTATATACTTCTTGGAGAATAACTTCTATTGTATCAGTTTTAGAAATATTTTCTATTGCACCTTGAGGTATAATAATTTTAGTTCCTTTTTTACCTATGACGGTTCTTTCAGAATCTCCAAGAAATGAAAAATGCTGTTTGTCAGTTTTAAAATGCGATTCAAACTTGGTTGTAATATTTTGCTTGTCAATACAACTATATAGAACAAGTGCAATTCCAACAATTATTATTTTTTTCATGGTGTTATGTTTTTTTTGCATTGCAGCCAACACTTGCACTTTATTAGTGCATATATTTCTATTATATCGTTTGATTATTCTACTTATATACTCAATGGAATAATGTAACAATTTTATGAAAGCAAATTTTTTTGAGATACTAAATAGGATTTGCAAATTTAGCATTACTTTCAAAAAACTATCAATCTTATTTCAAATCATTTTATTAAGAAGTTCGATCGATTTTGTGTCAAAATTATCGTGAAACAGTCTGCGTTATACAATTTTTTTTGTTTGGTATGGTAAAACTAAATTTGCTCCCTTTACCTACTTCACTCTCTACCCAAATTTTACCACCATTTGCACTAATGAACTCTTTGCAAAGTATTAAACCAAGACTACTTCCTTTTTCATTGCTTGTTCCCTCACTCTCTAATCTTTCATCTATTTTAAACAGTTTATCCAGTTTTTCTTTTGACATTCCTACACCAGTATCTTCAATACTTACTAGTACTTCATCCTTTCTTTCTTCGGCACTTATTGTAACTCTTCCTTTAGCTTCGGTAAATTTGATACTATTGTTTATTAAATTGCGGAAAACTGTATTTAGCATATTTTTATCGGCGTAAACTCTAATACTGTCTTTAATGTTATAATGTAGTATAATGTCTTTTACTATTGCTGTATTTAAAAGTTGCTGAACAGTATTACTAACTATCGTATTAAGAATTATTTCCTCAGGTTTCAATTTCATATGACCTGTTTGAATATTTGACCACTCAAGGAGGTTTTCAAGAAGATTGAAAGTACTCTTGCCACTTTTATTTATATGTTCTATAAAACCAATAATATGTTCCTTATCATAATCATCTTTTCCTTCTAGTATAAGACTTGATAAACCGAGAATTGCATTAAGTGGACTTCTTAGGTCGTGTGAGATAATGGAAAAAAATCTATTCTTCGTTTCGATAGAAATTTGCAATTCTTTAGTTCTCTCTTCAACTTTCTTTTCCAGTTCTTGCTTTAATCTTATCTCTGAATCTAACAATTGTTGAAATGCTAATTCTTTTTCTTTTTGGTGATGGTTTACTACTTCCACCATTTCATTGTAGCTATCAATAATAAGTTGCAAATCATCATCGGCACGAATGTTAATTTGCGACTGCAAATTTTTACTAGTCATTTGATGAAAAGAATTGCTGATTTTTTTATATACAGCATTAACCATTGTACTTTTTGAAAAGCTACCAAACAGTATCCAATCAATATTAGCTATAATCTGGTAAACAACAATTATAGATTCACCTTGACTATCTGTTATTTCAAAGGTTCCTTTTTGTTTTTTGATCAAAATTTTTACATCGAGTTCCTTATACCCACCACCTAATTCTTCTATTTTCATTTGAATAAATGAACCTTTATCTTTGTCAATGAGAGTTTCAAATGCTGAATGAATAATAATATTACCTTCTAAATCTGTTATGAAATTAACCTGACTTGTTGTACAAGTTTCAAAAACACATTCATTGTGAATACTTTTAAACGGGACATCAATACTCCACACCCCTAAAAGTTCTTCTTTCTGATAAAATGGTATTGAGGCAATAGATATTAATCCTTCACCTGCATAATCAATATTGGGAACCGACCAGCGTATTTTTCTTTCTGGATTGTTTTCTGGGATAACAGATTGACATGCAAAGTAAGTATACCAATCAAAATCAGATGGTATAACAGTACTCATATCGATAAAAGGATAAGCAAAAGCTGCATTGCATGGGATATCCTGATAGTAAATAAAAGTTATGTTACCAAGCCGAGAATAAATTTGTTCAAGTATTTTTCCAATATTACGTTGTACATAAAAACTATAGGCAAGTTCATCATCATCTTTGAGTTTGGCTGGCCAATGATAAGTAATTAGAGAATTAGGTAGTTCTTCTTTTCTTAAATGCTTTACCAATATTTCTTGATTACGAAAAAAACCTTTCTCATCAGCAGAAAATCCATTGTCGGTAATCCATTGTTGGATTTGCTCAGCATTGTACGGAGTTAGTTCAAACATAAGATTAGTAAGTCGATTTAGCTCTTCTAATGCATAATAAACACTAGATATATTATGGCTAATTCTTTTAACCATATTCTCTAATTGTGTTTGTATGGATCTTATCTCATTCATGGCAATTCATTTAAGTTTGAAGGTAAAGCTTGGCTTAAACGCAGTCTCTTCGATTGTACATCGGTATTGCGATAATTGCGTTTGGTACAATGCGCGTACCCTGCATGCGCTACGGTAAACTTACATAAGAAGTTGTTGAAATGTTTCAAAAGTACCAATTATCTTTAATAAACCTCGACAAGGAGATTACAATAACTTATTCATAGGGTGCAAGTCCCAAGAGAGCGGAAGTAACGCTTCGAACCGTCAGCAAGTGACAAGCTTGTAAGAGGTAACATGGTCGATGGACTATATGCATGATGCATTGGAGAGTGGGAGAAAAATAAAGGCGTTTGATATCATGGATGACTTGAATTGGGAAGCCTTGAATGTAGAATTGGATTATTAAATCAAGGCTACAAAAGTTGTGTATGTGTTAAATCATTTGATAAAAAGAAGAGGTAAGCCAGAAAGGATACGAATGGATAATGGACCAGAATTTATTTCAGAAGTACTGAAAGAATGGAGCGAAATCAACGAAATAAAATTGTTGCATATGGTAAAAAATACCAGCCAAATTCTAGAAAGCAAAGAAAGTGAGTGTTCAGATTAAAATGGCTCCGTGCCTCAACCGCCCTTGACTGAACCTGAAAACTCCCTGAAAAGCTTCTAGAAATTGGTTTCGAAAACAAAGTAGAAAATTCTATTTTACATTGTCTTAAAAGGGGGAAGCTTACAAACCTCTCCACGATTTAAATTTCTGACACCAATTATCACATAATCCAATTTGGGTTAATTGAATAGCAGCTTGCTTTCCAATTCCAGAATTTCCTCTAGTTATTTAAACATGTCTTTTTTATCATATCCATTAGTACCTATTTTGTACAAGTGGTTATAGTATCTTTGTACCAGAAATTGTAATAATTGTAGCTAATCGTAGCTAATCGTAGCACTTACCTATAAAATTAAAAGAAAGTTGAAGCCGTCTACAAACCTTTAATTTACTAATGTCTTGGTTATAATTTTATACATTATTACTAGTAGTTTTTACTTTATTTAAACTGAATTTCAATTCCGTATATTGCGTCATTAATTTTTCCCAAGTCAATCAAACCAATTCTTTTTTGTCCTTGAGGTATAATTTCATTTAGTAAAAACGATCTTCCTACCTTAATTCTTACTTTACTTATTTTATATCCAAGTTTTACGTTTAGTAAGTTTTGACTAAATGGGCCATTATAACCGTCCTTCTCATCTCTTATTTTCGTAGTCCTAAAATGACTCACTGAAGTTTCTAAATTAAGCCTACCTTTCTCAATACCACAGATCCCACTAAAAGAGTATGCTCCAGCCACAAATAGTGGGTGAATCCCTAATTCTAAACCATAAAATGGACTAATTAGAGTTAATTTATGCTTTCGTAAAAGATTAATTTTTGGTAGAAGTGTCAATTTTGATTCACCTCCATACTGAAAAACAAAATTTACTTCATATGTTATCTTTGATGATTCAACATTGTAATTTGAGCCATATATCTGTTTAGATTCAACTTTTAATGAATTATAATTTTCAATTTCAGATTTGATTATATGAATTTCATTTTTATTAAGGGTATATATTTTTCCTCTAATATAGTCTTGTGAATCTTGTTCTTTTTTGATTGTTACAAATTCATTGTCATTGTAGTATGTTACAATAAAGCAATTGCCGTTGTAAAATTTAGTCGAGTCAATGCATTGTTGAATTAATCTTTTTTTTGTCTTTTTAACAAAACCTCTTGGCACATTAATCTCTTTCACAATTTTGTCCGATGAAACAGCAATTTCATATTTAGGATCAATTATTAAAACATCTGATTTATTTTGAGAATAAGGTTTCTGTAAAAAAAGTAGTAATAATAATAATGTGAAAAAGTTTTTATTCATGTTTTGCAATGTTCGCAATTCAAAGGTCATGTTCGTTAAGGCACATAGTTTACAAAAGTTAAAGATTAGGGTTTACACCATATTCTGACTTAGCCTTATCGATGTTTCTTTATTTATTGTTACTCAACGTTATTTTTATTTCCCAACAAAGGTTTCTCAAATTTTTCAGGATATATAAATCTAAAAAGCATGAATATGAAACCAAATCCGAATAAAATAATTCCTCCCCACGTATCTTCTACTCCATTCATTTTCAAAAATATTCCAATACAAGTAAATCCTAAACAACCAAACATCAGAAAAATGTCCTTAACCTTTTGTTTCCTTTTCTTTTTTATAGGTTTATCCTTCTCATTAGTTTTGTTTGGTGATATACTCTGAACTAGAGAGTAATTATCACTATCAATAGACGTTAATTGAAAACTGACTTCCGAGTACTCTAACCTCCTGGTTTTTCCTCCAAAGTCAAATAAATAAGATTCATTTTTGTCTGTCACAAAATTTATATTGTCGTAATCCCTATCATTCTTTGAAACATAAACCATTTTCCAACCACCTGCACTTGGTTTATATTTGTCATTGCCAAAATCTGAATTAATATATCCTCTCAAAAAAGGAGTGAACCTTCCAAATCCTTCAGGATATTTGATATAGTTTACTAAATAACAAAATTCCTCAAAATCAGGTTGATTGGTAAACTTTATAACAAAAGAATTAGAGTTCTCTTTTTTTCTATACATTCTAATTCCTTCAACAAAGTCATTGCCTGAATATAGATTGGTGAAATCCTCAAGAACTTTTGATAAGTCTTTTTCAGTTACATTCTCTACTACTATAAAAATCTCTTCCATCAAAATTTGTTAGGCTTTTTTGATATATTATCACTATCACATTGTTTGAACGCGCAAATATAGATATAGAATACTTGAGAATGAAATAAAAACGAAAGTAGAAAGGTGTATACGCCAATTCGTTCAACGCCAGCGTGGCACAGTAGAAGAGGATTAAATAAATTCAAACAATTAAAGAATAAACTGTATTTGTGTGATTATTTTTAGCAAAGAGATATTGTATTGATACAGTTGGTTTAGATGAGTAAATGAATCAGGAAATATGTGAGATATTTAAAGAGACTGTAAATTCAACTCTATACCTTGAGTGGAGATTATTGTTTGATATACCTTAAAGTCATCTTCATAACAGCATCGATATTTTCTTTCTTCAAACTGTATGGTGATGAAGTAACTATTTTATTTTTTTCATTAAAGTATTTCCCTGTCGTTGTATTTAGATTATCGGATGTAGCCAGGTAGCAATATGTTTTCGCCATCTCCTCTGGTGAAATTGAAAATTTACTTTTTATAGAATAAAGAAATTTCATAAATCCTGAAATATTTGGATATCGACTTGTGTCAACTTTCACATTTGTTACTCTAATGCAATTTACGGTTATGCTGGTATCTTTTAACTGATCAGACAACCAATATGTGTACATAACTTGAGCAAGTTTAGATTGGTAATAAGCAATTGGGACACTAAATTTTCTATTTTCAAATTCGGGATCTTTCAAATCTACTGTCAGTTTTGGGTGCATCATTAATCCTTGTGAAGCTATGGTGATAATCCTACCTTGCTCACTGTTTTTAATCAAATTCATAACTGAAATAGTTAGTAATACTGGGCCAATATGGTTTGTAGCCCAAATAGTTTCAGTTCCATCAACAGACTCTTTAGGTTGCTTTCGTGTAATATCAAAATCTGCGGCATTATGAATTAGTACATCCAATTTTTCAATTCTATTTTTTAGTTCATGCGATGCATTTAGTATTGATTTTTTCGATGACATATCAATCTGCAATAACTCAATGTCATTTTTCTTCGATTTTTCTTTAATTTCTACAAGAGCAATCTCTCCGCGATTTAAATTTCTGACACCAATTATCACATAAAATCCAATTTGAGCCAATTGAATAGCAGCTTGCTTTCCAATTCCAGAATTACCTCCAGTTATTAAACATGTCTTCTTTATCATATTCATTAGTACTTATTTTGTACAAGTGGTTATAATATTTTTACTGGTTATAGTAAGAATTGTAGCCGATAGTGTAGCATTATCCTGTCAGATTAATAGGAAGTTAAAGTTGTTTACAAGCCTTAAATCTATTACTTTAAACGGCTATTATTAGTATACATTATTAGCTGTGTGTTATTTCTTTTTTCCTATTTCCCGTCGTAACCTACTCAAGGATGATTTTGTTACACCAATATACGACGCTATATACTGCAAAGGAATTCGATTGGTAAGATTTGGGAAATTATCAAGGAAAAATTCATATCGAGTTGTTGCATCTTGTGGCATCATTAGACTTACTCTCTTTACTTTATCTGCCATTGCTTTTGCTGTTATTTTTCCTATAATATTATCCCAAATAATGATAGTTCGAGATAGATTTTCCATTTCTCTTTTAGTTAAAATAATAACTTCGCATTCGGTTACAGATTGAATATACTCTGTTGAAGATAGTCCATTGTTATAACTGTTAATGTCAACAATAAAATTGGATTCATCAATAAAGTATCGTGTTATTTCATTTCCATTATTGTCATAATAACAGACTCTGAAAATTCCATTTAAAACAAAACCGATTTCATTTGATATTTGTCCGGCTTTTAAAAAATAATCACCTGCTTTATAGGTCTTAAAAATCAGGCTCCTTTTAATGAGTTCAATTTGCTGAGGATTTAAAGAACCAAATTGCAGTAGATAATTAATAAAGGTCTCACTCATAATTATTATACATTTTTTCAGTTTGTCGTTTCATTTCAGCTAATGTATCCTTCATCCAGAAGCGATGTGTTTTTTTAATATATCGATTAATAAGCCACTTAAACAAAAAGTTTTTCTGTTCAAAACCGTAAGTCCAAACTACTCTGGTTCTGCCATCAGGTATGGAAAAATACTTGAAGTGTCCCCTTGCTCGATTTGCAACTTTTCTTAAATCAATTTCTACTTCGGTTAATTCATATGCAAAACTAAATGGTTTTTCCCATTCAATTATTGATTCCAATAAAGTTTGCCCCGTGTTAAAGTGAATCCTTCTACGGTCCCCCACTTTCGAGAAATTACCTCTTACAGGTGTAGATTTTATAATGCTCGGTAAATTCTTATAATTACCAACGCTTCCAATTTCTTCTAGTTTAAGCTTAAAGGAGAGTTTCCAATAGTCTTTTATCTGCATATTTATAGTGTCTACTATTGTGTATTGAGCCCATTTGTTTGGAACTTGTCCTGTTAATGTACTTGTAGTAATAATTGAAAGAACTAGAATTTTGATTAATGATTTCATATCATTCTTTTATTAAATGTTGAACGATTCAAAAATCGGTATTCAAAATTTCCCTTTAGTTGTCATTTGGCAAAAAGTTAAGTCTTATTAATTAATTGTTGCAACGGAAAGAGAGGTTTGAGTGTTATATTTAGTGCTAAACAGAATTTCTATATTATAAGGTGTAGTTTTTCTGTTTTAGATCAACAAAGAATATTAATGCCAATGGGAATGAAAAGTAGTGGCTTTGAAAGGCAAGCCGAACTTAAAGAAAACTATGTGACCAGCTACTTACAAAAGGGAAAGCAACTAATTCCATATAAACCTAATTTTCAACTTTTTTATCCAGCAGGAGCTATGAGTTCAACAGCAGCAGATATGGGGCACTATATATCTATGTTATTGTGTAATGGGAAATATAGAGGAACCCAAATTTTAGATTCTACCACGCTAGTTAAAATGCATGAAACAAGATTTAAGCACTATGAAAAAGCTGAGTATGGTTGGTTATTGGGTTTTACTGAGTGGGATTGGTATGGAAAGAGACTTATTGGGCACGGTGGGCATATATTCGGTTTTTCAAGTCAATTATCATTGATCCCGGAAAAAAATATTGGGCTTTTTATTTCGACCAATTCTTCGAGTTACTCTAATTTTCGGGACGGAAATTTGGCGCACACAAATGCCTTACAAACTCCCAAAACTCAGCTGAATCCGCATTACGTATTAGCTTTTGTTGGGGCGCGTACTTTATTAGTATATTGTTTCTATTTCAATGTTATATCCTTTGTCTTTATAATTGGTCATTAATTTTATTAAGTCTATTTGAATCTCATTGCCTAAAAATTCAGAATATATTTCTTTTTCACCCTTTGGTTTTATGGTAATCCAATGTCTTTCTTTTTCAAAAGAGTCTACAGGTTCATTAGAAAACAAATACTTTATAAATTCTAAGTCATTAATTTTGTAATTAAAGTCCTTCCTAGATTTTCTTCCAGAAATCGTTTCGTTATAAAACCTGATATTCCCAAAAGCTTTTTTAGAATTATTCAGTTTCAATATGACGCCTATAATAAACACCATAATAGTGATTAAAATAAAGTAGGAGTTCTCATGAATAAAGTCTATTCCTTCATAACCAACTTCAAATTCGTCAGGAATAATGTTCCAAATTATTGGGATTACACATAATATTGAAATTCCAATAACAGTATTAGCAATTTCGTTCATAGTTTTATTCTTATGAACTTTTTCAATTAGTGTAATGGTCAATAATTCTTTCACTTATAAACAATGTTTCTTTATTGTACTTGTATGCGCCCCAACTTAACGATATATCTATTGCTTTTATATTTAATTATATGTATGCATTTGTTGTTCTTTATATTCTAAATTGGAACGATATGGTTAATTTTTGAAAATTATAATATGTTATTTTAAAAATATAGCCTCCAAATTATAATTATTAATACTATTAACAAAAGTATATCCTATGTTTTTTAAATGATTTTATGTTATAAGAAATATTTAAGTCCATTTTAGAATTCCCTTTGGAAGACAAGAGGGTAGTGGTGAAATTTCAAAATTCCTTTAGGAGAAAATAACAATATTGCTTTGCATATTCTTTTAAATAGCTTGTAATTAGCTTCAGACTTATTTATTCAATTAAGAATATATTATAATAGACAGTATTTGTAAAAGCATAAGTAATAAGTAGTCAATTCTCTTATGATAAAGAGAATAAATAGTTAGTTAATATTTTTGTAATGCATAGAATGATAGAAAATTAGGGTAATAGGGGGTAGGTTAATTAAATGCTTGATGATAAGTTTTTCTAAAATAGTCTTTTGTCTATAATCAAACGATCTATTGTTATATTGTACACAATGGTATAGATAATGATTAGAATGCTGTTTTTAATGCTTTATTATTAAAGAGTTACGGTTTTGGGTGAGTGTACGAATTTAAATTGTCTAGTTCACCGGCTTACGATATGTGTTAGTAACTCGTGTTTCTCAACTTGGGAAATAACAGTTAGTTAAACCTTCACGGATATCTTGATATTTAGGTTTAAAATTAATCATTTCCGTTGCTTTTTTAATACTTCTTTCTCCACTTTCCATTGTGGCAACTCTAACAACATCAAAATCCATAAATGGAACTTGTGAGGAGATTTTAGAAATTAAAACAGCAAAAGTTGCAACTATCCACCCCATGATTTTTGGCACTTTAAAAATGGGTTTAGTTTTGGTCTTACTCTTAATCAAGGTAATTAGTTCATTTTGAGTTATAACTCCGGGAGTATTAATGTTAAAAATGTGACCTTCAATATAATGTAAGGAAATTGAATTGACAATAACCTGAACTAAATCGCCAATGTAAGTAAAACTTATAGCATTATTTCCACTTCCAATTATCGGGATTTTGCCATTAATATATCCATCCAATTGAACCTCTTTAAAGAAACCGCCATTTCCTCCGTATATTTCCGATGGGCGTAAAATAACTGCAGGAAATCCATCTTGTCTCGACATTTTAATCAATTTATTCTCTGCCCTTAATTGATGTTTACCAAATGACATTGTGGTTGTGCAAGGAAAATCTTCGTGAATTATTTGATCTTTGGGTGTATTTCCATATACGAGTTGAGAACTTACATAAATAAATTTCTTTTTTGGATGTTGCTTTGCAAAAGAAACAATGTTATCAAATCCTTCAATATTTGTTATTGCATTAGCTCCAGGGAAGAGTGAAAAGGCGAGGTGAATTATTATATCAAAGTCATGTTCAATCTTCTTAAGGCTTTCTTTGTTTTCTATGTCACCTATTAGTGGTTGAACATTATGTGCAATAAGAATGTCATTTTTTTTGTTGTTTCTTACAAGGGCATAAATCTGATGTTCACTTTTACTAAGTTCACTAATTAAATGACGCCCTACATAACCAGTTGCTCCTGTTATTAATACTTTCATAATTATCGATTTAATATTACAAAAGCAAAAGTAATGGGGCTAAAAACCATTGTTCTTGATATAAGTCAAGAAAGTATTTCTATATCCTTTTTCTTACTCTGCTCAATGTTTCCGGAGCAATTCCAAGGTAGGAAGCAATGTGTTTTAAAGGTATCTTTTTAATAATTTCCGTATTACCATAGTCAAGTAATTGTTTATACTTTTCGTCAGCTGTCATACTTGCCAGCATATTAGTTCTACTCTCCTTAGCCGAATAATGCATTTCGGTTATCTTTCTTGCAAGTCTGTCCCATTCGGGTACTGTTTCATACAGTTTCTGTTTGGTTTCATAATGCATCACTAATATTTTAATATTCGATAAAGCCTCTATATATACATTTGAAGGCGTTTGATTTACAAAACTTGAATATGCAGAGAAAAAGGTATCTTGAAAAATAAAATCAGAGGTAGTTTCTATGCCGTTATGATAAAAATATTCTCTTAGAACTCCATCAATATTATAGGCTACAAATTTACAAACCTGACCTTCGCGCTGTAGAATTTTACCTTTTTTTAATTCTTTCTGGATAAATGATGACTCAATAATTCTCCATGAGTCTTCAGTTAATTCTATTAAAGATTCTATATGCTGTCTTAAATTCATTCTTCATTAATAATTTTGATTTTTTTATAATAGAAAGGAACTTGCTTATTAGGGAGATCTGATTGAAGATAAAATTGAGAATGACAAACTACATTAATTCAAATGAATAAAAATACTGTAATTTTTTTATACGTTTTTAAGATTTCAATCTTGCGTAATAATTAAAAGGCAATGGTAAATAGTTTGCGTAGTGGCAGATTACTTGATATTTTCCCGCCCAAATCGTAAGGTTGTTTGAGCGGGATACATAATTAAATATTTTGTACTTTCCCTGTTATAGGTATTTGTGTTTTCTATTTATCAACTTCTTTTACAATCACATCGTGAGCTCCACCTTCGATTATGCTTGTTGACGAAACTAAAGTAATTTTGGCTTCTGATTGTAATTCCTTTATTGTTGATACTCCACAACTACACATCGTAGATTTTATTTTACCCAATGTTTGGTCTAAATTATCTTTAAGTTTACCAGCATAAGCAACATAACTATCAACGCCTTCCTCAAATTTTAAATTGTTATTTCCTCCCATGTCATATCTCTGCCAATTTCGTGCTCTATTAGAACCTTCGCCCCAATACTCTTTTACATAGTTTCCTCCAACTAATAGTTTTCTTGTAGGACTTTCGTCAAAGCGTGCAAAATATCTTCCCATCATTAAAAAGTCAGCCCCCATTGCTAATGCAAGTGTCATATGATAGTCTTGCACAATACCGCCATCGGAACATATTGGAATGTAATCACCTGTTTCCTCGAAGTAAGTGTTTCTTGCATCGGCTACATCAATTAAAGCTGTAGCTTGTCCTCTACCAATTCCTTTTTGTTCACGGGTAATACAAATAGAACCTCCACCAACACCAACTTTAATAAAGTCAGCTCCTGCTTTTGCGAGGTATAAGAATCCTTCTTTATCAACCACGTTTCCTGCTCCAACTAAAACATCATTTCCAAAACTTTCTTTAATGTACTCGATTGTTTCTTTTTGCCATTCCGAAAAACCATCTGATGAATCAATACATAATACATCAACCCCTGCTTCAATAAGAGCAGGAACTCTTTCCTTGTAATCCCGAGTATTTATTCCAGCTCCAACAATCAGTTGTTTTTTAGAATCCAATAGCTCATTTGGGTTTTTCTTGTGACTGTCGTAGTCTTTTCGAAACACAAAATATTTTAAGTTTTGCTCCTTATCAACAATGGGCAATGTATTAAGCTTATGTTCCCAAATAATATCATTTGCTTCACCAAGAGATATACCATCTTCGGCCGTAACCATATTTTCAAATGGAGTCATAAACTCTTTAACTTTTCTTTCAGGATTATCCCTACTTATTCTATAATCACGACTGGTCACGATTCCGAGAAGCTTACCTGAGGATTTTCCATTGTCTGTAACGCCAACTGTTGAAAAACCTGTTTTTTCTTTTAATGCGATTATGTCTTTAAGGGTGTCATCAGGTGTAATGTTTGCCCTACTTTCAACGAAACCAGCTTTATATTTTTTTACTTCAGAAACCATTCTTGCTTGGTCTTCAATTGACTGTGATCCAAAAATAAAAGATAAACCTCCTTCTTTGGCGAGTGCAATCGCTAACTTACTGTCTGAAACAGATTGCATAATGGCAGATACAAATGGAATATTTAAGCTAATTTTTGGAGATTCTCCCCTTTTAAACCGTACTAATGGAGTTTGTAATTTTGTATTATCCGGGGTATTAAATTTTGTTGTTAACCCTGGTATAATCAAAAATTCATTAAAGGTTCTTGAAACTTCGTTTATAATATTGGCCATAATCTTACTTTTTAAAAATTGAACAAAGGTAAGATTAAATCATTTATACTTCTAGTACTGTCTGTCAAATGCACTACATTTTTTTATTCTCTTCTGTTTTTTTTAGTTTAATTTCTAAGTCGACATGAATAATATTAGTATCAGTGTCAAAGCTCCAACTACTGTAGTAAATATGCCCATTTTTTTAGATTTGCTCCAGCCAGATAATGCAATCATAGTTATCAAGGATATAATCCCCAAAAAAAATGTAGTTCCACCAATAAGCGATGCAGTCATTAAATCTCCTTCCGTCATATTTAGTGGAAAACCATCTGTAGTCATCATTAGTACTTTTGTCATTGAGAACAAAGAGACCATAAAGAAACTGGCGGCTAAGACCGCAGATTTCATTATATGTTTTATAAGGCGAGTTTTTGTTTCAGATACCAAAATATTTGCAATAACAGCAATGGAAAATCCGCTTAACAATGAACTAATCATAATTAATTGATCAGCAAGTTTATTCCAATATTCAAAAGACATATTTTCAATATTCATTGTTTATAAATTAGTTAGTAGTTTTTTTATATTTTTTGAATCTCTAATTTTTTTTCGTCATTAAAAGTTATATCAGAATTCTTTGTTTTTTCATAAACAATCTTATTTACGCACGTATCTGAAACTTGCAGCCAACTTATAAATATAAGAATATTAGCCAGCAGCGTAGCATTTTCCTGTCAAGTTAAAGGAATGATAAAGCAAGCTATATTTGAAATCACTATTGTCTCAGCTATTATTTTTATACATTGTATCTGTTGTTATTCTATTTTACTGGTTTTAATCGTAATACTTATTAATTCGTATCCTTTATCTGTTCTTAAGAAATCGAAATGATCTTGCACTAATTTTTCATCTATTTTGGTGTTTATCACAATATTCATCACTGGATACTTTGACTCCCTTGCTTCTCCACAGTTGTTAAAGTATTTAGCAAAAGTTTCGCACTCATAAATATATGGATTCAAACCATGAACGAAAATGTTATTGTCAACATTTGGGGATGCAAACTGTAATAGCTTATCTTTTACAATTTCAAAATTTCTATTCATGAAATTTGCTTTAGGTTCTGAAACCCAGCCTTGACCATCTTTCCAGTAATAAATATTGTCATAACACATTTTTAATAAATCATTATGGGATAAAGTATTTGTTAAGAGAGCTTTCAATTCTAGTTTAAACTCTTTTTCATAATCAATAAGCGAATAATACTTACCATCAACTCCTTTAAATTCCATTCTTATAGAATCATTATTGGAGTTGGATTCAATTTTTAAGGAGTAGAAGTTTAAGTATTTGGTATAATCAAAATTTTCAATAAGTATTTTTCCTTTGGTATCAATTAAATATTGTTTACCACCTTTCCAACTATAATGATTGCAATCAGACTCCTTGTGCTTATCCCAATAATCTTTCTTTGCCCCCTTTAATCCGACTATCAATCCATTTTCAACTCTCGATAAAGTATTGTATTTAGCAGGGATTACAATTTCCCCATTTTGGTCAAACATTCCAACCATCTTAGTTTCCTTGTCTTTAAATCTGATAAATCCTTCACTTTCACAATCGGGAGTATTATCAAAAAAGAAAAGACTATCAATACCAACTTTTTTTCCACTCTTTGTCAGATAATAGGTTTTATAATTCGCATTATCATGCTCAATAACAGCCATAATTTTTTCAAATTTCTTAGCCGAAGTAATACCAACAAGATTTGGTTTGATTTGAATTTCTCCATTAATATCTTTAAATCCAATATAAGTAGAATCATTATCCCAAAAAGCAAACCAAGTCTGTATATCCTGAGCTTCTGTGATTAAGCTCGAAAAAATAAAAAGTATCAGTAATATTCTATTCATTGTTTGTTCATTTTTTAACAGTTAACTTTTAATAGATCGTAAGATTTTAGATAAAAGACCAATGTGCAATCGGAATATAAGCAATACCTCATTTAAATTAAAGCCTTAAGTACAAAGCCTAGATAATCTAACTCATACAAAACTTAACCGAATTAGTGTTTTGTGGGCAGGCCTTTATTTAATCTATCTTTTAATAAAATTTACTTGTTCAATTTCCAATTTTAATTGTAGGTAGTTGTTAATTTTGTTTTGCAAGCTACCATCGTCGCAACAAAAGCTAATGAAACACACTGCTTTTTTAAGATAGTATATATCAGAAAACACCAAATTACTCAGGAGTGCTAATTCATAAGTGTTCGTGATTGTTGATTCTGCGTTACGTTTACCAGATCATTTACAAAAGTAAAACTTTGTTTTTATGGTTTTGCAAACTAAATTTTTGTTGTTTTCTTATCAAAGGCATTAAATTGTTGGAGTTTTCTTGCGGACACTAATTAGAACAATATGAATGTCCCTAACCCAAAAGAGTGAGATAAGAATAAGTCTGTTTCATAAGTAAATTGAAGAATATCAGTCTCAAATGATAAGTCCAAATACATAAATTTAGTTAAGCGTACCAAAAAGCCTCCGGATGTAGCTAAAGTCAATGCCATTCCTTCAGAGTAACTAGGATTATTTAGTAAATAGACATTAAAGCCTAAATCAAATTTTGGTCGAATTAATTTATTTGGGAATAAATATTCAAACTGAAGGGGAATTTTATACATTGATAAATCATTAGAATGTTTTGAATAAAATAAACCAGATTTTAAATATAGTTTTTCATTTGAGGCAGGTAACCATATATGTAATAATCCACCATATTGTTCAAAATAGTTAGGATTTTCTTTAAATTTCGTAAACTCAGTGCGTGGTTCGAATGCTATTTTTATTGATGTTTTCTGCTTTTTGTAAACAATACAACTATTTTCACCACACACCTCATCATGATATGCTTTTGCAATTGAAATCAGATTCCTTGTATTAGGCTTCTTCATTTTTTCAATTTGTGAATAAATAGAAGGACAATCCAGAAAGTATGATTTTAGAATTTCAATATGTTGAGTTGATTCTCGCAAATACGATTTACTACCAATCTTAATTATCTCTTGTTTATAAGGAATCTCAATCAAAGAGCTATCATTTGCATTTATAAGGAAATGGTAGCCAGAATAATCTCGATAATAATAAATGTCTTTTTGACCGCTAACCAGGCATTCAGCAAACACTTGAGAAATTGTATCGGATTTTATTATATTCTTTGAAATATAAAATTTACCACCATTAAATTTATAGCCATATATATCAAAAGGTTGGAATACTTTCTTTTTCCCAAGGTCAGAGTAAAATACACATGCCTTGCTATTTTTAATATCGCCCTGATAATTTAACATTCCTTTTATGGTATCCGTTTTAGTATTTAATATGAAACCTTTACGCAAATCCTTTTGAGCATTTAATAAAATTGATAAATTTAAAAAGATGAGAAAAACTAGAATCCTATTCATTTGAGTTTATTTATATTTAAATTTATTAAGTTACCACATATATTAAAATGGCTTTTGTCTTTTGTAATTGTGTGCTCTGCTTGTGCTAAAGTACACCAACATCCGAAGTTGTAGGAAAAGTGTGAAAATACAAATTATCTTAAATAAACCTCTGGTTAGGAGTACATAAATTTATCCATAGGATTCAAGTCCCTAGTGAGCGGAGAAGTATAATTGGTATAAGTACTAATTTCCAGAATAGTCAGTGATTATTAATTTTCGAGCTTTTTTCGGTACCCAGAGGTAATTTAAAATAAAAAGTTGTCCCAACATTTTCCTCTGATTCGAACCAAATTATACCTCCCAACATTTCTACAAAGGCCTTGGATATCGCTAATCCTAACCCGGATCCTTCACTCACTTTTCCTTCTCTTTTAACTTGACGGAACCTTTCAAACACCACCTCTTTAGAATCATTAGGAATTCCAATGCCTTGATCTTCAATGCTAAAAACACAGCTATCACTTTCCGACACAACGGTTATTTTAATAATCGAATTTTCTGAAAATTTAATAGCATTTTTAATAATATTTGAAAGTATCTGTGCCAGTCTGGTTTTATCGGTGTGTATGATTGGATTGTCTTGTATCTGACTACAATCAACTTTTATGGTTAAGCAATTATTCTTTAAGTCGGTTTTAAATAATAAAATTAACTCATCTATTAATTGTATAATATTGGTGGGTTCTATTGTAAAATTTACCTGACCGGCTTCAATTTTAGATATGTCTACCAAATCACTAATAATGCTCAACATCCTATCACTACTTTTCTCTATAATATTAACATAGGACATTCGTAGATCATGTGGTAAACTTTCATCTTTTAATAATTCAGTAAAACCAAGAATTCCATTCATGGGTGTTCTAATTTCATGGGATATGTTTTGAACAAAAGCCGTTTTCAATCTGTCACTTTCTTCTGCTTTTTCTTTGGCTTTAATCAATTCCGCTTCAGCCTTTTTAATTTCTGTGATATCAGACCCAATAATTATAGCTTGGCTGATTGCTCCACTGCTATCATATACATGAAAACTGCTTACTAACATATCTCGTTCTTCACCATCCTTTCTTGTAACAGTAATCTCATGATTTCGAACTGTCTTATCTTCTGCTAGATGCAATAGTCTAATGTTTTCGTGCTTCTCTGATGCCACCGGTTTAAAAACTTCCAGCCAATTCTTACCTACCATATCTTCTTTTTTGTAACCCATAAGCAGTTCTTCTGCGGGATTAACTAAAGTAATAACGCCATTTACATCAAGACCAACAATGCCGTTGGGATTGTTATCAATAAAAAATTGTAAAAAGTCCCTTTCTGCCTTTAAGTCTGCTTTCGACTTAATGTTTTCTACTGCAATTGCTGCCTGACTGGCGATTTGCCCAAGAAACTTTAAACGATGTGCTGGAAAAGATTGACCAATTAGTTTGTTTTCTATAAATACAAGTGCATGTGTTTTATCATCTCTACTTATTGGCAAACAAAGTATTGAAAATACATCTGACGATTTATATACATCAGGTAAGGAATTATAAAATGGATTCTCTGTTTCTTTATCATTTAATTGCTTTATACTTTTTGTTCTCCATGATTCACTAATCAATGAAACTGGTAATACTTCAATTTTATCTATTGGTTGATTAATATCTAAGTGAGTATAATTCTTCGATGCAGTTACCAAGAGTCTATCATTAATTTTTTCAATAAATGCGATATTTGTTGCATTGGCTGTTGTTTCAAGAATATCCAAAAGTAATCTAACAAAATCATCTTTACTGTTTTGAGAAGACAAAATACCAATAACTTTAGATAATGTCTCACTATCTAGACTCTGTTGTAACCGAGTATTGGATGTACTAGAATATATTGAAGTATTCGTGATTCTTTCAAGTATAGATGTATCTTTTATAAACTTTTTAAATTTATTATAAATCCTTTCCTTCTGACTTATGGCACCCCAAGTATCAAAAGCCGAAAATAGATTGTGAATATTTTGATCCTCAATTATATCTAGTTCATGTTTTAATAAATAGTCACAATAACCTTCATATGCTAAACTAAGTACTAAATGATTTTGTTTATACCTTGCATACTTTATAGTTTCTTCGTATAGTTTCAGAGTTCTTTTTGAAAACCCTTTAACTGATTGCATATCTGCTTTAGCAACCATGATATAAGGCTTATAATTAGAAGAATTTTTACCTAATTTAACCAAACGGTTTAAATATTTTTTTGCTTTTATTATATAAACAAAGCTTGTTTTTTTTGTCTTATAAAGATTAATATAAGTATAAGCAGAATAGAAATAAGAAATAGGAACAGCAGATGAGCTACGAATGTTTAAAATATATTTCAATGAATTTTCAATTATATCAGTTGCCTGATCCAATTTATGATTAATGGAATATTCTACCAATTTACCTAAATAGTAAATACCCAACGAAACACCTTTATCTACTTCCCAACGCTTAAACAATAATTCTTCGGTTAATTCAACACCATCGTATATAATAGTATTAGGAGAAATATTAGCTAACTTACATAAAATAAAATACCAATAGGCTCCCAGATAAACCGAATAGTCTTTACCTAATTCTTTCACTATTTTTAAATCACCTTCTTGTTCCTGTAAAATATCTTTTAGGCTGTCTCCATTATAAAATCTGATAAAAGCAATACCAGAAATGGCAAAAGAACTTTGTACAGTGTCGTTTGTTTTTGATAAAATTTTATATGTGTTTCTGTAATGTTTAATAGTTGAAGAAAAAGGTTCCCTCCAGTGAGCAATAAATAGTCCATAAAGAAGTTCTGACTTCGATTGATATATACTATCCGGGAATCTGGACTTTAATAGATCAAATCCTATTTTTCCCAATTTATAACCTTTGTCTGTTTTATTCCAAATACCACACAAACTAATCGAGTATCCAATAATACCATAAAAGGATTCTTCAAATATTCCCTTTTTTAAAGTCAAATTAAACATTCTTTGGTTTAAATAAATTGATAAATATGGTTTAATAAAGTACGAGGGAATATTAATACTCATCATGATTTTCATCTTGGCCTTATCTACCTCTTTTTTAGCGTTTTTGTATTCTGTAAGCTTATCCAATTCTATCCATCTCAGCCTCCACCAAGTTTTAATCAACTCAATCATTAATAAAAGATGCAGTAAACTTTCTTTTGGCTTCTCATCAAACATTTCCAAAGCCTTGTAGGCTAATTCTAAAGATTTCTTTGATTTACCTGCAGTTGCAAAATGTTCTATCTGTATTTCATATATTTGCACTATTTCATTTGGTGATTTATAATTATTTAATAGTTTCTCAAAATATGTATTCCCTAAGTCTATTTTCTTATTTAACAAGAGCGTTTCTCCTGCTTTTAGATACAGATTAAAAGATAGTTCATACTGGTCTTTAAAAGGTTGTTCACCCAACAATGTTGTTCCTTTTAAGAATAACTCTTCCGCTTTTGAATATCCACCATTTTGATAATATTTTAGTCCTATTTGATAATTGTAATTGGCTAAATTTATTCTTTCAATATATGAGAAGTCTGAATTATTAGAATTATTGAGGTGATAAACAACTTGTTCCAAATGAACAAGTTTCTCCGTAGTGCGAAATGTTTTTTCTATCAATTTCCCAATCCGGCGATGAAGTATACCTCTATTATTTTCTTCAATAGAGTCGTAAGCGAGTTTCTGTATCTTATCATGGGCAAAAAACAAATTATCTCCATTTCTGTATACCATATAAGAATTCTCAGCTGCTTTTAGATGATTAACAATGTCTGATTTATCAATTTTTAATAACCCTGAAATAATATCCATACTAAAGTAACTGCCTAACATAGACCCAATTTTAAGTAGGTAAGATGTCTTATCAGGAAGATTATTAAACTGTTCGATTAACAAATCTGCTACAGAATCAAATGCAGGTATTTGAATTAACTTTTCTGAATGTATTTTCCATGATTCACCTTTTGACTTAAAAAGTATGCCTTTTTGTGAAAGGGCATGTAACATCGTCTTAATATAAAATGGATTACCATTTGTTTTGCCGTATATTTCTTTCAGTATATTATCCTCATAGCTGTCACTCCTACCCAAAATATTATTTATCCATCCGCATACTTCATTTTTATCTAGAGGTTCCAATTCAATTTTTTCATCTAAAAAATGATTTCTCTCTATATCTTTAAGAATTGATAAAAGAATATGATTTGATTTGATTTCATTTCCTCGAAAGGTGACTATTGCAAAAAAATATGGTATCCTTTCTTTTACCAAATTTAAGAGAACATATGCACTTTCAACATCGCACCATTGCATATCATCTAATACAATTACTACTGGTAGTTCTTTAGAAGAAATACACGAAAAAAAACTAGTTATTTGTTTATTTATTCTGTCCTGGTTTTCAATTCCTTTTAGCACAGGAAAATTAGATGTTTTTCCTATCAGCTGTTCAAGCGATGGTAAAAGTTGTGCTAATACACCCGCATTTATCCCCAATTCCTTTTTTATGCATTCCTTTTTTTGATCAATAATGGCTGTGTCTTGTTTTAATATTTGCCATATTAATTGATCCATAACCTGAATAATGCCGAAAAAGGATATGTTTTTGTTAAGTTGATCAAATTTTCCTTGTACAAAAAAACCACTACCAGTACTTGCAATCGTTATACTTAACTGATTAACCAGTTTAGTTTTTCCAATGCCTGATTCTCCACTAATTGATAATACTGAAGACTCTCCCCTAAGCGTATTTGAATATAGCCGATTAATTATATTCAGCTCATTTGTCCTCCCAACAATTCCTACCGGGAAATAAATACGATCAAGTGTTTTCTTTAGATTAAGATCAAAGGTTAATATCTCCTGTTTAGCATTCCACTGTTCTGCGCATCTCTCCAAATCAGTTAAAAGATCATCTGCGGCTAAATATCTGTTAAGCTTATCTTTATTCATGAGGCACTTTACAATTGTATCTATCTGCTTAGGAATTGTCGGTACTAATTCATAAAGAGATTTTGCTTGAGTTGTTAAATGTTCATGAATAATTTGATGTGCATCTGAACCCTTATAGGGTAGTTCTCCGGATAATAAATGGTAAAAAGTTATCCCCAACGAATATAAATCAGATTGAAAATCAATCACATTATTAGTTCTACCAATTTGAGATGGAGATATATATGCCAGTGTTCCTTTTATTTCGTTATAAGTAGAATTATTATTTATTTTATGGATAAAATCTGCTAATGAAAAATCAATAATTTTAACCTCAGATAAATCATCAGAAACAACGATATTCGAAGGATTAATATCTAAATGGACAATTTTATTTTTATGTATTTCTGCTAAACAGCGAGTCAGTTGTAAGGCAATTTTTAAAAAGGTTCCTACTGCCATACCGCCCAATGGGATACGTTTGGATAATTCGATAAGGTCTTCGTCTCGAAAAATCAAATAAATTCCATCACTATTTTCGATGTAGGCAATTCCATAAACAACGTATTTTGAAGAGAATACTCTAGAAAGATTATATTCTCTCTTAATATCACTAATATTAGTTATATTACCATAAGGTATATGCTTTATAATTAGTCGACTATCGCCATATTTGTCTAGGGTTTTATATACAATAGATTTTACTCCCCCACTAATTACATAGGAACGTTCAATTATTGTTTCAATGGGAGGTAAATCCATAATTTTTTTACTTTAATTTATGAAATTAACTCCTCTATTTCAAGACCTAGGTTATTTTAAGTTACCATTTTTAGTACTAGTTCGTATCCCATATTACACCATTTATACTACCATATTAGCGTTAAAATATCAAGGCTCCCTTTTGTCATTAGCAATTAATTTAATAACCTTGGCTAATACATTACATTAATAATTCGAATAAAGGGTGATAAAGCATAATTAAGAAACGCTGCGGACAATTTTTCAAAGATAAGTACGATATAATCCTTTGGTAAATTTTACTTTAATGGCCCGCTGGAAATCTGTTTTTCAATAAGTCACTAAAAGATCGTCTCGATGGATTCTACCTAATTCGTAAAACGGCGGTCGAAATCAAATCATCTGCGGCTTTAATTTCCAAATAACAATAAATGTTTTAGCAGTAACAACACGGATTCCACTTTCATGATAAGCAGCATTTTATTTAATTACGTCATTAAATTTCTCCCAAAAAACATTATCGAAAGAAGACAAAGCAAAATTATCTCCAGATTCCGCAGCTTCTCCCATTCTAATAATTACTAAATTTTTACTAGGTACGATATAGATGCGTTGCTCGTCTTTGCCCATTGCAGCAACCATATCTGCGGGTGCATTAGGAACTAGCTCACCAGTAAATTGTGTTTGAGTGGATGGTAGCATGTACTTACCTTTTCCATTTAACCACCACAAATATCCGTAGGATGGATTGATACTTTGAGAAGTTGTTTTGCTTTCAATAAAGAAATCCTCATTAATGATTTGCTCTCCATTCCAATTGCCATTTTGAGAAGCCAATAATCCAAATCTTGCCATACTTCTTGTATTACTATTATAGATACGATAGATTAATCCGTTATTCCAGAATCCTGTCATACCTATTTTATTACGTAATTCATTATTGAAGTAGTTTTCAAATTCAGTTCCGCTTGCATCTTCAACGACATTCATCAATCTCTGAAATACATTACCATATGCCCACCGAGTTCCTGCGTCAGCGAGATAGGTCAAATTGGATTTGATTACTAGTTGCGGTTCGTCATCCAGACCGGACGTCATAGATAGAAGACTCTTTATCGTAATTAAATCTTCTTGTTCGGCAGTGGTGTTTGTCCACCCCGTACCAATATAGTCTGATACTTTATTATCAATGTCGATTAAACCATTTTGTTGGGCAATTCCTGTAATCGCAGTAACCAAAGTTTTACCAGCACTATTCCATTGCCAAGTTTCACTAGCTGTATGTCCATTATAATATTCTTCTACCGCAACTCTTCCATTAACTAATATCATAAAAGACTTAGTGTTTTCATTTATAAGAAAATTTTTTAGTTCTTCCAGTTTATTAGAGTTCCAACTTAAATCATTTGGCGAAATAGTTTCCCATTCATTTGTGTTAGTAGGCGGAAAATATAAAGATTCGTCTGGTGTATTTGGAGAGAGTGAATCATCAGATTGGCAACTTATGATTGTAAAAAAAATGAATATTAAAAATAATCGATATGTCATAATGTTTTTCTTTTCTTGACTGTCCTTATTCTGCATGGTTTAATCTAACCACAGTTAATGCTGAGATTTACAAAGTAGACGTTTTCGGACTTTAAACTTATTAAACTATTATAATTTATAAGTGGCTATATCCCTTGTGTTTATTGTTTTTACGTCAACTTTGTATATAAATTATGTGTAACTAGCATGTGTTGCAGTGCACGAACAACCGAAGTTGTTGAAAAAAATTGAAAGTACAAATTATCTTCAGTAAACAAACCTCAGAAAAGGACATACAATAAATTACCAATAGGGTGCAAGTTACTAATGACGGAGGTAGCACATCGAACCGTTAGCTACTGGTACTGGCTATCTACTCCTTTAGTAGTAGTTCTTTTAAGGTTCAAACAACCTAAATTCTATTTTAACAACTCTTATTTTTTACAGCAAAATGGATGGATTTCAATTACTCAATATCGTTATAATAATAAATCTAGTCATCTTTCTTCTAAAATTACTGCTAATAATAACTAATTGTCTAGCTTTTGTTTTACAAACAGGCAGAACGCCTAGTTATTATGGGGCGAGTTTATCATTCCTTTATTTATTAATTCAATTGCTATTTCTATTTTTAATGTTGATGACATTTCTTTTTCTTGTAAGTCTTTCCAATTTAGAGGAAAATCAGGTGTAAATATTTCTGCTTTTTCATCTTTCATTGGAAATAGGATTTGATAGGAATTTGAAATGGAACCGGTAATTCCTGAATTTGCTAGTTGGAAAGGTGTTCCTTCCATTGGGGTATTACCTGCCTGTTTGGGTGCAGTACCAATAACTATGATATTGTCTAGTTTATGCAACCAATATAAAAAGTGAAAGGCTGCACTATTTGTTTTTGCCGAAGTTAGAACAATTATTTTGGGAGAATAAACTGCTTTTCCCTCCAAATCTTCGATGTATTTTCCCCAGCCGTAATTATTTTTTTCTATGTTTTTGAAATAATCATTTCTACGATTTTTACAGTCATTATCTGTTTGTATTCCCATAAAATCAGAAACATCATAATCACCAATACAAAATTTGGTGCCAAACTTATTATTGTATTGGTCAATAGTTATTTGATATTTATCAAGATATAATTTCGAAATTCTTCGAACACTCTTCCATTCAATTGTTTTTGAAAAGCAGCTGTCGCCATACATCATATACAATGCAGGTGTTGCAAGTGAAGAATATCCACCAACGTTTTGAGATAAATCTAGTATTAAATATTCAGATTTTTGGTCTTTCATTTCTTCTAGCATATTTCTGAAAGCCCCTGAAAAGTAAGGAATTAATTTTATCGCTTTTTCCTTGTTCTCCATTGACTTTAATTCAGGATAATATCTTAACATAGATTCAATCCAGTTTCCATGGTTAGCATTGTTCGCGTTTATCATTTCTACAACTTCCTGTGCAAACATTTGTTGTAAGCGGAAGTACATAATGCTTTTTTTAGCATCTAAAAATTGATAATTGAAAATCCCTGAACGTTTAATTTCTAAATTTGAAGGTTTTTGTTTCCATTCTATTTCATTTAATTCTTGATTTGTAAGGAATGTAAATTCTTGTTGTATGGTGTCTAAATCTTCGGTTATTAAATTAAACAACAAGGTGCTGTCAAGTTTAGAAAATAATCTTTGAGCATTTTTTAGGTTTACAATTTGCCTGCATAAATTTGCTTTCAGGTTCGAAATATTCTCAGCAGGTTGAAGTTGTGAAGACATTACAAGAAGTTTATCAATACCTATATTGTTAATGGAAATTATTTTTGCCCCATATAAATGACCATAATTATTTTTAATGGCACTGATGTAAATAGCATCAGCTGCTACATCACAATAAAAGGGTAATTGTTTATTATTACTCCAGTCAATATTACTATTTGTATTAATTCGCGTATGATTGTCTTTTAGGTAGGCAACAAATTCGTTTAACAGCAAGGATAAATTAACCTCCTCAGCTCTAGAATCTTCAATTTTCTTTTTATACCGAGCAACTCTTATTTCGAAATTCAGCTTTCCCCCTATTGGTGTATAAGGATCAACATGTGTATCTTCCAATAATTTTATAAAATATTGAAAATCTTCAGTTGCTTTTTGCTTGGTGAGATTATTTAAGCTGTTTTGACTATTAACACTTAATTCTTGTATTGAAAGAATTATAAGAATCAGTCCAACTATTTTTATTGATTTTTTTATCATTTTTTTATTTTATTTCAATAGCTTCATAGCGTTGAGTGTATTATATTGTAAGGGATTGAATGTTTTAAACCTATCAAGTTACCACCCAAAGTCGATGCAGGAGATAAGGCTCGAAAATCACTGAAATCCTTATGCATTATACACACTGTTAGGTTTTTGTGCATTGTTTTACAATGTGAGCGTATTGATATAAAATACGTTCATTATCTTTATAAACTGCTAAAGCTGCCGGTGGTTTTTGATACCTTCTTAATGATTGTATTGAACATTCTTATATTATAGACACCATTTCTAAATTCAAAAGGATGATTACCACCGTACCCTCTCTAAAAAATTAACCATTGGTAAGAATTAAATCTGGTTTTTCCGACATTCTTTGATTTCTCGACCACGAAGCATAACGATAATTCCCATTCTCTAGTCTATTAATTCTTATCTTAAATTTTTCTGTTTCAAAATCCTTAAGAGACTCATGTAAAACTTCATTGTTTTTTTAAATACTAGCAGAAGGCTTAATTTCTATTTTTATAACATCAATAAGACCATGTTCATCTATTTTAAAACTCGTAGTATCATTTAGCTGTTCATAGTCTGAGTAATATGTAGTTATTTCACCTTTTTTAATTAGTGACCTCATTGAAGAAAATCCCTCTATGTAGTCCTCGTATGTAATAAATTCATGATCAATAAATTCAAAATTATTTGTGTAATTAATGAGTACATTTTGTCCAATAGCTCCATCATAAATTGTAAAAACTAATGTTATAAACTTCTCTGAAAGTTCAATTTGAGAACATTTCCAAACAAATCCGCTATAGTTGTCGTCTTTCGAATTTTTAATTCTGTCAAATCCTAATATGTTAAGTATTTCATCTGACAATGGCATTATATTCTCAATTGAGCCAATATCAAACTGATCTTCATAAGAGTAGGTTAAAGGAACCTCTAATGTTTCAGTTTTCTTAAGCAAATCCAGGATACGCGTATCTATTTTAGGTAATAATTCTTTAATTTGATTTTTTTTCGACGATATAGTATCTGTATTAACTGTTTGCTCTAATTTGGAATGCTTTTGATTATTGTTTTTTCTTTGGTTTCTCTTTTCAGAAACATTAGAGTTGCACCCCATCAAAAGTATGAATGCTATTCCCAAAAGTAAATCACCTATTTTTCTCATAATATTTTTTCATTATCGGGTTGTGTCAGCATGAAGCCTAACGTAACTATATGTATATTGCTTTTATTTTTATTATATGTATACATTTGTTGTTCTTTATATGACCAATTGGAACGAAATGGTTAATTTCTTAAAATTATAATATGTTATTTTAAAAATATTGCCTCGAAATTATAATTATTAATACTATTAACAAAAGTATATACTATGTTTCTGGGATAAGTTCCTTGTCTAAGAAATATCTTGAGTCAACTTTATTATACCTCTTTTTTAAATGAGAGGGTAGTGGTGAAGGCCTGCAATCCCTGTAGGAGAAGATAAAATTATTGCTTTGCAAACTTTTTTGACTCAAAAGATAAACCCTCAATAAACTTATCATTTGTACCACAGCATCCTCCAAATATTTTAAAATTGAAATTCTTCTGCAGAAAACACATCTCTTCCACAATATTGTTAAAATCATCTTGATCAAGGATATTACAATTATTTAATTCTTCTGGACTTAAAATAGATGCATTGGATTGTATTCCTATAAATCTTTTTAGTTGAGGACTGTTTTTGTTCTTTTTGTGATTTAATGCTTCAATTAAATTAGTTGGGTGAATACAATTAGTCATATAACATATTGGTTTGGGAAAATCCTGCTCGTCAATAATTTTTATTGCATCAGATAAAAGTGTACTATCCATTAAACAGCCATCCTTTTTTAGCATGAAACTAATTACATAGGGGATATTTGTTTCGGACATAGCTTTAGCCATTCCAATGGTTTCATTAATTTCAGGCATTATCCCAGCAAATAAATAATCTATTTTTTCCTTTTGAAATTGTATAGTTTGTTGTTTATGAAAAGTATAAGATTCCTCAATGTTAAGGATTTTCTTGCCACTATATGCATCCCCTTTACATCCTAACAAACCACCAATTAATATATTTTGCGCATATTTATTATAGCTTAATTTGATCTGATTTAGGTATTTACAAGAATCAGGGATTAAGTTTTTATCATAAAATTGAGATTCTTTAACTGATTCAGAATTTACTTTACGAGTAGGAGTCATAACCATAATAGGAAGGTTATGTTTTTGCGCAATGTTTATATACTGTTTATAAAGTATTTCAAGAGCTTCTGGATTACTATAAATCAAACCTGCATGATTTACATATTTATCCATTGAGGCATTAAACTCAGCTTTTAATCTTTCGACCAAAGCTCCTTCGGTTAGAATTACATTTGATTCTCTAAATATCTTTTCAAACAACATTTTTATTTTTTGCGATTATTGACTAAGTATTTTTTTATTGCTTTTATGTAATCAGGATTAAATGTCATTCCATTATGCTTTTGTCCATAGAGGGTTATTAAGGTATCCTTTTCCGAAAAATGATTTTTTAGTTTTATTGAGGAACCATGGTAAATTACTTCATCCTGGTCGCCATGAAATATGACAATGGGCATTTTACATTTTGAGATATGTTTGCTATTGTTGAATTTGTATTTTAAAATAAAACTTGGGATGATAGGGTAGTGGCGTCTTACCATGTCGGTTAAGGAATAATAAGGTGATTGAAGTATTAAAAGTTTAGGATTATTATTTGAAGCTGTAAAAGATGCTAATCCAGTTCCGATGGAATATCCTAAAATAATAATGTTGTCTTCTTGATATCTTTGTTTTAAGTTGTTGTAAGTAATTTGAACGTCTTGGTAAATTTGTTTTTGACTTTCTATTTTTCCTTCGCTTTTTCCATAACCACGATAATCTAAAATAAATACATCATAGTTCATGTCTGTATAAAGTTCGGCAACATTACCCCACGAATGTAAAGACCCTGCATTACCATGTAAATAAAATATCAGACCTTTGGGATTATCTGTTTTGAATAGAATTCCATGCAAACTTATGTTATCAGAAGTTCTGATGTCGATCTCTTCAAATGGCTGATTAAAACTAAACTTAAAATCCTTATCCAACTTTTGAGGGAAGAATAACAATTTTTCCTGGAAACTATATAATAATAAACAAATAGCCAGGTATAAAACAGTTATAACTATTAATGCTCCAATAATAAAACTTTTTGTCATAAAATTCTTTTCAATTTAATTTCAAAAGGATTTTGCTTACCAATCATTTGGGTATTATCGGTTACTATGATCCATTCTTTTGTGATACTAATTTATTGAATAATCTAAACATAAGAATCACAAAATTGCTTGTAACAAATATAGTAATGCTCGTTAAGTGAGGCAGGTTTAAATAAAGTTACCTCTTGCATAACGAGCACTACTATGTTTTTGTAAGATAAATGTTATTTTTTAATCTTTTCTACTATTAATCCTAATAAAGAACCTAAAACAATATTTGTAATGGTAATTATTAATAATACTTTAGTTCCTTGTGGAAAAACTAAGAAAAAAGCAGGAATCCAAATTAATGAAGATATAATTATACCTTTAATAAATCCTTTTATTTTCATCTCAGTATAAAAGTTAAAAAAGGCAGCAATTACCCATAAAGAAAAAGCTGATGCAATTTCGTACCAAGGTAGATCTTGTACTACCATTGAAATTATATCTATTATACCAAAACCAGCACCAACAAATAAACTAAGAATAATCTTTTTCATGTATTTTAATTTATAAAGTTATTATCTGTTATTAAGACACAACTTTATTATTAGTGTGACCACTAACATGAAAATTAAATTTCAGAAATTTCGTAGATCCTATTTAATTCGCTGTTTTTTAAAGTGTAATTAGGATTGTTTTTAAAAATTTGTCCAACATCTTCCAAATAATGCATCTTTTCTATTTTATCATCCAGCTTTTCACTATCACTTAAATACTCATGGTTCTGAAAATAGAGTTCACCAACCGTTAATCTTTTTTGCAGAACAGCGTAGTTAACTCTTTGCTTGCAAACACAAGAATTCTCCTTATTTAATAAACCGCAATTTTTGTCAATAAAGTTCTTCATCTTTTTATTTGCCCTTGATAGACGTTTACGAGTTGCTTCAGGTTTGATGTTTAATATCTCACTAACTTTAACGCTGTTGAAACCAAGTAAGTTAGAAAGTAGAAATAAAATCCTGTCCTCTTTGGATAAACACATTAACATAGCAATTGTACAGGAAACCTTTAGCTCATAAACAAGTTCATTTGTTTCATTTGAAAGATCATTTTCAGTATAATTTATTTCCAAATGGTTACGGCTTTCCATTTCCATTGCCTCAAAAGAGATGTCTTGGTATTTCTTTGAATCTCTTATGTAGTTTCGTAAATAATTTGAAGCAAGAGAATATGACCAGTTTTCAAACTTTACTGCATCATTCAATTGCTTAATGTTAGATATAATCTTTATGAGAATCTCCTGGGTACAATCTTGTGCCAATTGAAAGTCTCCTATGTAGTAAAATGAGATATTAAAAATTTTATCCTTAACAATATTTACAAAATATTCTAAAGACTTTCTGTCTCCATTGATTGCATTTTTAAAATGAATGTCAGTCATTATAATGTTGTATTATATTCAGAAACTTTTTATTTACGATTAACCAGTTTTAATTACAAACAACAAATATAGACAGTAATACAATCATTGCACTTTTCTTTTATCCATTCTTCTTTTCGCTCTTCGGTATCATCAAACTCTATTTGTCCTTTAGAAATGCAATAGTCTAAATGTGTATGATTTACAACTCTTTCATTCTTTGCATATCTTAATATGGTACGTTTAGCAATAACATAAATCCAGGTTGAGATATCCGATTCGTTATTAAAAGAGTCAATGCTTTTTACAATCTCGAACCATGTTTCTTGAGCAGCATCTTTTGCCATTTCAGCATCACTTAGCATTCTTCGTGCAAATCTTGAGATACTGATTCCGTATTTATTTACTAATAAATCTAAGTTCATTATTGTTAGTTATATAAATCTTTCTTTATGTAATCTTTTTCAAATCTTAAGTTAAACTAATTTGAGAAAGATTACATACATGATAATACAACCTGTTAAAATATTGGAGTTTTCTTGCGGACACTATTCAAGTATTTATTCAATTAATTCTAAACTTCTTAATACTCTCATCGAATAATCAGTTCGAAGCTTTCCTAGTTCAACTTCATTTTTATCCTCTATATTGAATGCAAAGAAATATACATTTGAATCTTTTTCAACATATCCAATTAGCCAGCCAATTCCAATATCATCATTGATTGGACCAGTTCCTGTTTTAGCATATAAAGCGTAATTTTTCTTTTTTTCAAAGGTCATTCCTTTTTTTACAATAGAAAGCGTTTTATGTTTTAGTTTAAATTTATTTTGATAAACACCTTTTAGAAATTCAATTTGGTCAAATGCAGATTTTCGAATTCTAAATGTCAATCCGAAATAATGAACCTGTTCAACATCAAATCCTTTTTGATAATTTAGGTTATTAAGGTATTTTTCAATCAACTCTGGAGTCATTGATTTAAACAACTCAATGTAATACCAGTTTACAGAATTCCTTATTGCTGATACTGCTGTCTGATCTTTACCAAATTTAGAGGGCCAATAAAGATCTTTCCGAGGATACTTTATACTATCCCATTTTACAATATCAGTCTCTTTCTTTATTAAGTTTTCTTCTAATCCAATAATTGACCACAAAATTTTTGATGTAGAGTGAACAGCAAACTTCTGTTTTGCTCTATCAGGATTATATATCTGGTATTTGTCATTTTTAAGGTCGTACAGTACAAATGTGCCATCATTACTACCAAATATCGAATCTAAATCTAAACTAGAATACTCCTGGTTAGTCTGTTGTGCAAAAGAAGAGGCATAGAAAAATAAGAAGCAAATTAAAGTTGTAATTTTCATAATTGATGTATTTTATAATTTTATTGCTGATTTTTTCGAAATACAATCCTCAAAGATGGAATTCAGCACTACTATTTTGAGGAATTTTTTTTGATGTATTCGTTCACTATTTTTAAAGAATGATTTAATATTTTAATATTACCATAATCGCCATGTCCAGGTATAACTATTTCACTATCTGGAAATCTTTTAATTACCTTTTCGATTGACTTTGGCCATTCATTTATATTAGCAAAACCTAAATAACCCGGGGTTTTGTACATAAATCCTTTAAACATGCAGCCTCCAAATAGAATTTTGTTATGGTGCAGGTAAACAACTGTATTGTCAATAGTGTGACTTTCGCCTGGGAAATACACTTCAAAAAGCTCATTTTCAATCTTCAGCTTAAGCCCTTTTTGTATGGGGAATGTCTTGTTAGGAGGAGTAAGGTTTAGGTTACTGTAAGAATCAAAGTACTTTTTACTTTTATTGTTTATAACGGATTTTAATATGAGATTTTTAAAGGAATCTCCTTGCTCAAGAACTAGTTTTTTGGTTAGGTCTGCGCCATAAACATCAATACCTTTCGAAATAAGGATTTCATTTCCTCCAAGGTTATCCTGATGAAAACCAGTTACAATAACAGTTAAATCAATTTTGCCAAAACGGTTTGATATCCAGTTTAAGAGAGATTCTGTTCCGGTATTTTCATAAGGAGTATCTATTAATACCCCCTTATTGTTAGGTAGTAGTATAAACATATTGTTTCCACCCCAGTGAGGGAAATAATGTGTTATCATAAAAATACTATCAGATATCTGATTGTAATAAAGGTCGTCACTAATTTTTGTTTGTTTTAAATGCTGTTTATGTTGGCTATGCATAGAGTTAGTAATTCCAACAATAAAAAGTAAAAAGAGAATTAGATTTTTCATGTGTTTATAAAAATAGAAATGTTTAAAGAATCCAGCTTATCCAATAGTTTAAGGCAATAATTATCGTGCTTATATTTCCTAGTATTAGGAACATCATCAATCGAAATAGATACTTTTTTCTGACAAAAGATATGATATGATAGTAGAAGAAAAAATAAAAATCCCAGAATATATTTTCTCATGGAGGTATTTAATTTAATATGTTTAAGTCTTTGAAAATATACTTAACTACTTCAATGCGTTCATCAGTAGGCATATCTTTATATGTTTTTACTAACATGTTGAAGGCAAATACATAAGTATTGGCTTGGGTTTCAACAAAACCAACATACCAGCAAATAAGATTATCGTTTTTTATTTCTCCGGTACCGGTTTTACCATAGATTTTGTAGTTGGTACTTGAATGGTTCAGCATAATCCTTTTAGTTTCTTCCTGCGATTTATCAGAAAATCCGTTAACAGATTTAGAATTAAGTGCTTTTAGGAATTCAACTTGCTCAACAGCTGAAATTTTTAGCGAGCCATTGAACCAAAAACCTCCAAATCTATTTAACTTGTGATTATTTCCATATTCGCATTGCGACAAAAAATCCTGGATTTTTTCTTTTCCCAAAAGCTGATGAAGTTCAGAATAGAACCAATTCACAGAATATTTGAGTGCTGTTTGAAGGTTTTGATCTCTAAACCAGAATTTCTGAGGTTTACTTTTATACATCCAAGGTTCTCCCGGATATTTTAAACTATCCCAAGGAATTGTAAAATTTATATCTTTTGCAACTCCTGATTCAAGAGCAAATAATGAGGATACAATTTTAAATGTTGACATTGGAGAATATTTTTGATGGCAAATAGAATCGTTAAAATATAAATACTTTTTGCTATTTGTATCAAAAACAACAATCGAACTCTTGGTAGGAGGGAGGTATTTGGTAACTATCTTACTAAAGTTTTCTTGTTGAATAAGATTGCTTTTATTTGAGTTATTAATTGCGATAAAAGAAAACGCTGACAATAACAGGAGTGCTACTATTGGGAGCATAAAATGAAATGGTTTTCGTTGATCGTAATTTGTAGGTTTAATAGATAGAAGCCACTTGATGCGCAAAAGCAACTCATTTTGATTTTTTTTGGCAGCAATTAAAAGTTGGTTGTTCAATCGTAACTCTTCAGTTTTTATAAGGGCATCTATATAAGTTTTCTTGTTCTCATGCAGTTCTCCAACTAAGCTATCGCAAATAATTTCACGTTGTATTCGTATTTTTTTTGAGATATACCATACTGCAGGCTGATAGAAGAATAGTGACTCCATAAATACCTGAAATATATTAAATACAGGATCGTATCTTTTTATATGTGCTATTTCATGAATAAGAAGTGATTTAATCTCTTCTTCACTAAGCGTAGTTATTAGTTTTAACGGGAAAAGAATTACTGGTTTTATTATCCCATAAACAAATGGACTGTTAATAAAAGGGCTTATTAGTACCTTGATTTTTTTGCTTAAAGAGTTCTCAATACATATATGATCAACAACTTTTTGCCATTTGTTAGATGTTTGATTTAATGAATGTTTAAGGAGACGATTTAACTTAATAAAACTCAATATGTGATTTAGAAGTAAAGCAAAAACACAAACTATCCACAAAACGGCAATTACATTACTTACCTTGTTTAAATAATAGAGTAATCTTTCTAAATGAATTAAAATATTGATATAATAATTACTTGATTCAATGTTGACTTCATTAACAGGTTTATTCTTTACATAATCAGTATATTCGGGCAATACTATAGCCGATTCGTTAATGGAAGAGAAGTTGGTGTGAGTTAATTGAGTGTTATTGCTAAAAGAGATTAAGAATGTAGTTACTACAGCGCCTAAGAATATAAATAGTAAGGTTAGGCTCATGTAATATTTGAAACGAATATTCTTTTTTTTGCTAAGTATCAATAACAAAAAGAATGCAACAATAAGAAGTAAACCTTGCCATATGGAATGCATTATCGTCCATCCAAGACTGTTTAAAATAACGGATGCTGTGCTAGGTAAAATAAGGTTCATAGTGGTTAAATATTATTTAAAAAGTCTTTAATTTCTTTCAAATCATCATCGCTTCCCTTATGATTACCCATGGCTTTTAAAACCAGTTTCATAGCAGACTTACCCGAAGTCGTTTTTGTATATCTTTTAAAAACATACTCCTGCATTTCTTTTTCAGGAATGTTCGAAAAGTAGATATGACTTCTGCCTTTTGTTACTCTTTCGAGTATACCTTTTTCAGTCATTAACTGCATTAACTTTAAGGTTGTGGTATAACCAACTTCATCAACTTTGTTTTGCTCGTCGTTGATTGTTTTAACAGTTGCTTCGCCAAAATTCCAAAGAATAAGAAGAATTTCTAATTCCTTGGCAGTGAGTTTATAAATGTAGTTTTTCATCTTATTACGAATATTTCGTAACAAAACTATGGTATATATTGTTACAATCCAAAAATAATTACGAAAAATTCGTACATAAAATTAGCAAGTGTATTTATGCGTCAGTATATCAGAGGTGTAGTGTGTCGTTTTAAATAAGTAATGATACCAATATGTATTATTAAAAGGGTAGAGGATTGTTTATGTTCGAAGAAAAGATACTATTGCTCGTTAATATTCTTATGATATTTTTTATCAAGCATATCAATAGATATTAACCAATTAATAAACATGTCAGGCCATTTGCTTATTTCACCTTCGTTACAACCATATCCAAAACCATGTCCTCCTTCAGGGAATAATTTTAGTTCTGCCTTAATATTATTTTTAATTAATAAATCATAATTGCGTTTTGTAAATTCTACCATTCTTGGCCTATCATCTGCTGCAATTAATAAAAAAGTGGGAGGAAATTGTTTAGCTTTTCTTTTATTAATGATACCACCATATATTTGAGCATTAAAATTTGGAAGTCCGTCTGTTTGAGATATTTTATCATATAAAAGCACTTGTATTTCATCATAGTTGGTAATAAGGTTTGATGTAGCAAAAGCACCTGCAGAAAATCCCATTACCCCAATTTTATTTGGATCAATATTAAATTCATCGGCTTTATGGCGAATACAACTTACAGCTCTTCTTGTATCAGACCAAATAGCATGTTCTGACAGATTTAAACAACTATCACCAAATAACCTGTATTTTACTATAACAGCTGAAATTCCACTTTTTACAAATTTCTTGGCAACTTCAATTCCTTCTTTATCAATAACACATCTTTTATTGCTACCTCCAGGGAGTATAATAACGCATGGAGTAGAAGTATCGGAATTTAGAGCTTTAAATATCAGCATTCCTGGTTTACTAACATTTACAATAGCTCTATTAACTGTTTCGCCATTTTTGCAAGAATTACGATAAGTAATAGATTCCTTTATAGAATGCTGGTTTAGATTATCTGGAGCATCTTCTGGCCAAAGTGGCATTATGGTTAAATAATCATTGTACTCTATTGTTTTATCAGAGCACTCAAGAAGGATCGAATCAGGAACAAAGTAATCCCAGTTTTGAGCCTTTGAAGCATTGGAGATAGTAAATAATGCTATGATAATTATTAAAAAGTAATTGTTAGGTGAGAGGGATACCTTGTTTATGTTCAGTAACATATCTTTGGAGTGTAATTAGAGATTAAGTTTTATTAATTAGTTTAGAACGTAAATATAGCATATTATATTAAACCTTAAGTATCTAAATATTGTCCTAAAGAAAACTCCGATATTTTAATTTCTTTGATAAGAAAGTGGAAAAGAAAAGGCTTGCTAAGCTAGTATAAAAGCTCTGGCAGTTGCTGAATGTATAATGAGTGTTTTTTATGACAATCGTAACGCAGTATTTGACATTTTTCTTACTGTTAGGTAATTATATATCCATAGATAATAAGTTGGTTTCAACAAATTTGATATATAAAATCATTATGGATATTGATTTATTCTAAAGCAGCAAAAAAGGAGATAGTTTATGTAAACAAAAAGATGGCTCAGAATTAGATTAATTGAGCCATCACTAAATTATTTTATAATTATTGGATATAAAAAGTTAATACCTGTTATACTTTTTCTTTTACTTTAAGATTTAGCATATCGCCCATACCAAAAGCGTTATAAATACCAGCAGTTATTTGATCCAATTGTTCATTATATCCTTGGATAGGATCTCCCATGCCCATATTATCAACAACTGTTCTGAGAGGACGCTCTCCATCTGGTATTTCAATTAAATTTACAATGGCATCTGCTACATTTTGAGGTTTTTGTTCAGGATTTCCAGACAAAGCTCCTTCAAATCCTTCTAATAATTGTTGTGGTGCATGTATTAAATCACCCAAACTTTCATTTTGAGAAATATCTGAGGGCTTAATGAGTTTATCCATAAATGATGTTGAGAAACCTCCGGGTTCTAAAATGCATGAATCTATTCCAAATCCTGATAGTTCAACTCTATAGTTTTCGGCTAAAGCTTCAACTGCCCATTTTGAAGCATTGTACGGACCGTAAAATGGTAATGTCATTCTTCCCAATAAACTGGAGACGTGAATTAAGAGTCCCGAATTTTGATTTCTAAAATGTGGTAGTACAGCACGATTTACTCTTTGCACACCAAAAACATTTACGTCAAATAATCTTTGGAAGTCTTCGGCAGTAAATTGTTCCTGAATACCAAGTACACCTACTCCGGCATTATTTACAATAACGTCTAAACCTCCAAGTAACTCAATAGCTTTTTGTACTCCATTATTAACACTGTCATCATTGGTAACATCTATTTCAACAACTTTAGCTCCTAACGAGGTAAGTTCATTTGCAATATTCAAATTTTTTGAGTCTGCATTTCGCATTGCAGCAGCCACACTATGTCCATTTTGCAATAGGCTTCTGACAGTTAATTCACCAAAACCACTACTAGCTCCAGTTATTAATACCTTCTTCTTCATTTTCTTCGATTTTAAGTTTAACATGAGACTATTTTAGGGTTATTCAGTTTACTACACTGAAACAATAAACCAGACTGATTGGTTTTTAATTCTCTCATTTTAACGATAAACCATTGCAAAGAAAGTCCTACAAATCTTCTCTATTTAAATTCGTTGTTTTTTGGCATTAGCCAATAGTTAATGATGATATTTAAAAATGACATCATATCAGGTGTTTATGTGCTCATGAACAACATCACTTTTGGCCTTGACAATAATGACTAATATGCAAGAAAAAGGACATGTAAAGAAAAAAAACAAAGGCCAAGTTGTTATCAATTGAAGCTTAGAAAAATTTAGTATACTTGCGGTTGAATAAAACAACCTAAAACCTCTGATTGTATAGCTTTAACAGCTAAAGAGCGAATCTAGTGCTGAATTTGTCAAGTGAGTTTATCGAGTCATTAAGAGGATTTAGGAAGTAATACAGGAGAAGAAAGTGCATTTATGTTCAATAAATTAGGATCAAAAATAAAGGCAAAACTAGACACTAAATTACCTTTTGAAATACTAGGCGAAGTTAGACCTTTAGAGCAGAGATACTTAGATGAAAAGGATGGTCTCTATTTAAAGGTCGACCAAAACTTTTATAGATATGATAAAAAAATAAGACAAGGTGATAAAATATATTTAGGAGTGGCGATTGGTTTTACCTTATTCCTTATTGTCGGAGGAATTACTCTAGATGAAGGTTTTACTCATCCTGTTATGATATTGTTACTGTTAGTTTCAGGTATAGCTATTGTCTATTTTTTATATAAAATATATCTGAATGAATCCTTGCATATTGTACTTGACAGACAAAATGGATTGATGTCGTTTGAAAAAACACCTGATGATGGACGTAATACGCCATACCCTTTTAATGAAGTAACACCCTTCTGGTATGGAGCAGGAGGAGTTACAGGAAACCTTAGGATGGAACTTTTAGTAATGCCTAAAGACAGGCAGCGCGGTGGTAAGTTAGAAGGACCAGATACACGTTGCAGTAGACTGTGGTCTTTTTATGTATGGTATATGGATAAAAACCGACCTTTACCCCCAGGTAGTGCTTTTGATCCTTACCGCCAAGCTGATTTCGAGCGTAGGAAGGCAGAAGGTTTTCCAAAACCACTTTACCGAAGCCATATTCCAACACCCGAGGCCACACCTGAGCAACAGGCTGAGCGAGATAAGTACTGGAATGAGGTAGTGGAAGAATTTCAGCGCGAACCAGAATCGGAAATGTACGACCCTAATGTACATAGAGGTTGGAAAAAAGTTAAGTATTCTAAATTTGCCAACCAGCCACTTGTTAATACCTACTTCCGTTACAATTTCGAAGATGGTAGGATGATATACATGAAAACTGACTCTGAAGGCTATGGTTACGAACCACCGGCAGGCGAGAAATACTCGCTGACGCTTATGGATATTAGGAAATCGTTCTTTTAAAACCTCTGGAGTAGCAAGGAACATGTAAATAGTTTCGTGACACTTGTTATTCCTAATTTATTAATCGGATATTAAATTAAAATTAAAATGAACTTTAGTAGTATATTCCAAAATGTATTTAAATTCTTTAAAAATATTACACTTTTTCAAGCTTTATTAATAGTGTCTGCTTTATATATATGCTTTGCAGCTACAGATGTAATAACTAAAACTTTACAGCTCAAAAAATATGACATAGAACGTTTACTGGCAGATATTCAATCTAAATATCCTAATTCCGAGTTGAAAGTTCAGAATATTAAAGTAGTTGATAATTTTATGAAGCGGGGATCAGCAAGAACCACTTATTATATTTATGACTCTAATTACTTTTACATTAAGGATAATCAATTTTGTAAAGAACCTTCATATTTTTGGCTATTGTTTTTTGTACCTCCGTTAATTGTTTTAACCATCTTTAATGACCCACGTAATCTTAAATTAAAAGATATTAACACGGTAAGCGATATGGCACGGTTTTCTGCTTTTGGTGTTTTTTTTCTTTTTCTTATTGTGATGGGATTTTTCTTTTGGATGGGTGATGATAGAGAATATGTTACAGGTGGTTATGGTAACTTTAATTATTCATCGCAGGAATTCATGAGCAATATTGATTTAAGTAAATATTTAAAGTCTGTAGAAGAGTGAAAGAGATATACGAAGCAATAAATGCAGAAACTGTTAAAGAAGATTATATTGTAATAAATTCGTCTAAACAGAGAGAATTATACTTTGAGGTTACATTTGCTTTTGTTCTGTTGTTGCCACTCTCTTTAATGTTCGTTACTTATAATATAAATGATACGGTTGGCTTACTGCTCACTTGTTTTATGATAGGTTTGGTAATTGTATTGCATTTTAAAAAGGCTAGTTTGTGTTATAAAAAGGTAATATTTAATCGCAAGTTGGGCGAAATAAAGATTAAACAAGGTTTTCCTTTAATTGACGAAACCATAAAATCTTCTGAGGTTGTATTTAAGGAGTTTAATTCAGAAATAAAAAACGATAAATATGACAATTTAGTACTGGAGCACAATAAAAGGCGATATCGTATTTTTCAGGTGGCGGAAGGTGTTGTTCCTCCTAATTTTTTACAAGATTATATGAAACCATTTTACCGAAGCCATATGCCAACACCAGAGGGCGCACCTGAGCAACAGGCAGAGGACAACAAGTACTGGAATAATGCAGAGGAAGAGTTTCACCGCGAACCGGAATCGGAAATGTATGATCCCAATGTACATATGGGTTGGGGAAAAATTAAGTATTCCAATTCTACCGATGAGTCATTTGAGAATACTTACTTTCGCCATAACTTCGAAGACGGCAGGATAATATACATGAAGACCGACTCCGAAGGCAACGGCTACCTACCACCAGCAGGAGAGAAATACTCATTGATGATTATGAGTTTCTGGAAGTCTCGGCCTTGAAAAATAGGCAGTGGCTTATGTTAATTTAACAGGATATTTCCTTTTGTGGCTCTTTGTAAAAAATGTTTACCCGAAATATGCATTAGAGATTCTATTACGCATTGAGATTGCTTCAAAACAAGTTACTTCGCTGCTTCATCTCAACTCACCAAAAAGATGCTATGGTTTGTTTCTGTAAGATCTTGTTGTGTAGTGTTTTAATGGCTTATTGTGAACCTCTAATACATAATCCGGTTTTAACTTAGTCCAACTTGATTATAGAATTTTTTTAGAGATTCACTTTCCCCAGGTAATTCCATATGGGTAATTTTTTCAACCAAATTATTATGGCTTACAGTTATTCGTTGTTTACATTTATAGTTGTGTTCAATTCCTTTATGTTTCAAAAAGTCAGAAAAGTAAACGTCAAATTGATTTTCATTAATTTTCTGAATCTTGCTTTTTCCCCAAAGCAATTCGTCAAATTTTGCTTTTCCGTCCTTCATATTTTTCTCATATAATCCAGTTATAGAATCTTTGGAAATCAGAACTTGGTCTCCTATTTCATAGATGCAATTTTCAGTGAGTATTGATTTAAAATTTTCAAAATCATCTTGATCAAGAAATTTCCCGAATTTTTCAGCTACAATTTCTTTTTGATAATCTTGTTCCATAATAGAGTATATATAAATTGATTTAAAACCGATTTCTGTTAGTATTGCCTCTCTTAGAGTTCCTTCTTGTATAAAATTTTCGGACTCATATAGTTGTATAGCATTGTTGTTGTCAACGTGAACATCAAGCCATAATCTGTGATAATTTAAATTGTTAAAGCAAATTTTCTTGATGAGGTTAATAGATTCTCTTCCAAATCCTTTTCCTTTTTCGTTAATGAAAATTCGTCTAAATTCAAGTGATTTATTTTTATTTTGGATTCCATTTAAAATAATATGCCCAACCAGTCTTTTGTCCTCAACATGCAATACCGTTAAGTGTAAACAATCTGGATCATTTATTAGATTAAGGTGTTCTTCAACTGTGTTTTTACCTATAAAATTACTTGAACATTCAAATTCGACTATAGAATCTAGTTTATCAGGTGTTGTATTTGTCAATACAATATTATTTCCAGTTAATCTTATATCCATTTTTTGTGTTTGAAGGTGGGTGAGTAATTATATTTTTTCTGATAAAATACGTTTTAATACATTCTTAAATATTAGCTGTTACATTTATTGTATTTTTAGTTTTATTCAATAAAAACTTACTTCATCTCTTTAACTCTTCCGTAAATATCATATGAAATAGACATACTACCTACCTTATCAATTCTACCATTTATATCATACGAAATATTAGTGGAACCTACTCTATCAACCCTATCATGTATGTCATATGAAACACGTATTGAGCCAATTCTATCTATTCGTTCGTGTATGTCATATGAAATATCAGTGTGGCCAATTCTATCAATCCTACCGCGTATGTCGTACGAAACATCTTTAGAACCAATTTTATCTATTCGATCATGTATGTCATATGAAATATCAGAGGAACCTATTCTGTCAATTCTACCATGTATGTCATACGAAACATGTTTTGAACCAATTCTATCTATTCGGTCATGTATGTCATATGAAATATCTTTAGATCCAATTCTATCAATTCTACCATGTATATCATAAGAAATCCTTTCTGAACCGATTTTCTCTATTCGTTTTTTAACATTATTCGAACTTGATGTAGTTTCTTGAAGGTTATTGCATGTATGAATAACATGATAAATATTGATTATATTTTGATTGTCAGTTGTTTTTGTTGTTGTGTTTAAAATGTCACCTTGACTAGAAAAGACGATGTTTTTAACTTTTAGACATACTTTTCCATTCCTGGTAATAACCCTAACGTCATCATATTGGGCTGTAATGTTAATGGAATTCATTATAATAAAGAAAAGTAATATAGCTTTATACATATTTGTTTTTTTTCATTAGTTTCGATTATAAACATCGCTTAGCAACATTAGGCTAAACCTACCATTTAGGATATCATCTTTATTCTACTGTTGGTGTTTTACATTATGTCTTCTTTTATAGAATACAATTAGATCTATAGTTTTCTAGTTTCTTTTTTATCGTAAAGCCGTCTATTTTAAACTCAAAAAATATAACATCTTTCTCTTTCAATAAACGAATTTCATCTATGTTATAAATGGAATAGTTCTCATCATAATTATTAAAATCCATTTCATCAATTTCGATTTCAATTATTCCCATGTTTCTAACGACTTTTATAATTGAAATATTATCGATTAACCCAATACTTGCGCTTCTTAATCTATAATTTTCAATACGTCTTTCAGTATTAATCCTGGTGGCAAATTCGGTTAAACTTAAAAAAGGAACTCCACCGGGGATTAAGCTTAAAATAATTAAAACTACAATAATTCCCAGATACCATTTAACCCATTTTTTTCTCTTTAAGAATCGTATTGCTACTATTATTGTCATTATCAACCAAAGCCAGAAAAGAATTTTATCACTTAACTGTCCTGACAATGAAATTCCTTTAAATAAATAAACAATTAGGTCTGTAATTAGTATAATAGTTATAATAAGATATCCTTTAATCATTTTTCTTTTAGTCTACCCCTGTGTTTCTTTTTTCGGCCATAAAATTCCTGTTGCTACTCCATAAAATGCCATCCAATGTCCAGAAAAACCGCGAATTTCGTTAGCTCTAATTTTGTCATATTCCAATTCTGTTAATTCCCTGATTATCGAACCATGATTATGAATCACATATTTACCTTCAATAATATCTGGTATTCCACCTTCCCCAGCTTGCATGAATAAAATGAAGTTAATCATTGCGTAAAAGAAGAATACAACAGAAATAATCATTACTGGTTTTGGCGTGTCCTTAAAAATCGTTCCATAAAATTTGAAAGGATTTGTTATTGTACTAGAACTTGGTTGTTTCAAGTCGGGATTTTTTTTAAATTCTAAGATAGCTGGCAACCAAACAACAAGTATTCCTGCATGTAATACCCAAATGTAAGGAGCTTTATCTCCAATGTAAATTCCTTGTAATGAGATTATATGTACAATCAATCCAAGTGTAAATCCTAATCCAGCAATAAAACAAAAATGTTTTTTCATTTTTAAATTTTTAAAAAGAACTTAATTCAGTATCCTTTTAGTGTTTCCAATAGTTTCTAATTCTTTATTTTTAGCAGCTAATTCAATCAGTTTATAGTGGTCATTCAAATTTGCATTAATGTCAAATCGTTTTGGACTAGTTTGTGCAGATGCTAAAATCATATTTCTTAATCAATTAATATTAATTTTATGGTGTGTTTTCTGAATGGGCTACAGCGTTACGAATATGGTGAGTTTAGCATTTTGAAACACTTATCTGTTAAAACACTATGTAATGATCAGATTGATAATATATTCGGGCTTGGTGTTATTCGCTAAATGACCAATGTCTTTTGTTACCCACATTTATTTATTCTTTATTGGATTAGTCTTCAGATCAAGAATTTCAATCACTTCACATTCCGCTGAGATTGTCGCTCCTTCTCTAAAATATCCTTTAATTCCAACTTTTATTCTTTCATAATGATTAGGTCGCATTTCATTATTAATAATCCACATTCTTGCCGTGCCCGAATTAGGTACAGGTTTATCATTTTCAAGTATTACATTACCTTCAGAGTCTTCAAACTCTGGCCAAATCATATACATTCTATTCTTTTCCTCTCCTTCAAATGAAAAATCTGAACGAATTCCTTGATAAGGTTCACCAGTTTTTCGACCTCCTTCATTTGGGCTTCTGAATCGATATTTAACACGAAAGTCAGCTTTGTGATTTAATCTATTTTCATAAGATTCATGCATTACTCTAAATTAATAGTTCGACCTTTATATATTAGTTAATATTCTTAGAACCAGATTTTACTTGTTTTTTTATAAGCGGAATGGTTAGTGTAAAATTCGTTTTATGCATTTTTACACATTTTGTGTGCCTTGCATGCGCTGATGTACACCCACACCCGAATTTGTTGAATAGTTCAAAAATACAAATTATCTTCAATAAACCTCGGTAAAGGGCTTACATCAAATTATCTATAGGGTGCAAGTCTCGAGCAGGAGAAGGTAATGCGTCCAACCGTCACTAAGAGATAAGCTTGAAAGAGGTAAGTCTTGAAGTGTCTGGTAATTTGTGAATGATTAAGGCAGTAAATACCATGGTAAATTCGGGTACTGACCTTGAAATATGAATTTAATCCACTATGACCGATACAAAAAGTTGTATGCCGTTAATGTTTATCAAATAAGTCAATATCAGGATATTTAGTAATTCTACCGAGCTTTTCTGGAATCAGTTTTATCAAATCAATTGGTGTTGAAATCCAGATCCCACTAAAAATCATAGGTTGAAAATTATAAGAATAAGACATTGGGACAATTTTAGAAGTGTCAAATGCAAAAGGTAAAGTTTCTTGATGATAATCGTAATATATCACTTCGTTTTCCTGTCTTTCTTCCAGTGTTGATTTAGCTGGCAATGTATTAAAAGCTCCAATAGGGCGCAGAATATTAGAAACAATGTAACCTCACAAGTGGGTGATTTAAATTTAAAAACGTTCTTTGAAATTCTTTGTTAGTTGTACTTGTAGCGATTTTTGACAGCGTGACGATTTGAATTATGGATATTTTGCATCTAAACAAGCAATTATTCATCAATCAAGGCAAATATATTTTCGCTCAACTTACAGATTTTTTACCCAGTCGTGTCTTTGACAGGATTGTTAAAAAACACGAGGGTAATAGGCGTGTAAGAACTTTTAGTCACAAAAATAGTTGCTATTGCACATTGTCTTGTTGCCATAATTGGTAACAGATTGAAAGTAGACCGCTCAATCTACGAAATCCTACAAATTTTTAATATATCTCTATTTGACAAAGCGCTTGTAAAAGAGGTATGTACGAAAAATGATTGCAAAAATGTCAAAGAACTAAAAAAAATCAATTAATAATCATTGGGTTTTAAGCGCCCCCTAATGATTTCAATATTAAAATAGGAAATAACTTTATTGTACTAACTTTTTTCTTTTAATTAGGAGACAGAATAATAATAACGTTAAAAAAATATATTATGAAAAATTACATTAATTGCAATTTTGTATTTTTACTAGTTCTTTGTTTATCATTATCTTCCTGTTCAAAAGAATTAGAGAAAATAAATGAGGATTTTAATCATGAGGTTAATCTAAAGTCTGTTGAAGTTAGTTCATCCAACCTTGACTTTATCTCTGAAATCAGAAGTAATAATGTAATAACTTTAGCTAAAGGTTATATATATATATGTTTGATGAAGAATTGTTTAAAATTGAGAATATTTCTGACTTAACAATTGAAGGTAATGGCTCTATTTGTCAGTTTAATTTTGATGGTAAGGGAATAAATATTTCAAATTCAACTAATATTACAATTAATAATCTAATTATTGACAATAACGAATCTTATAGGTCAAAATCTGTATCAGATGAATCAAAAGTTGGCAGGATAGAGGTTGTGAACAGTGACAATGTTTTATTAAACAATATTGTTATCCATAAACAAAAGGTTGATAAAAATGTGGGTAATACTTCTCAAATACAATTGACTGAATCCACGAATTGTGTTATTTCCAATTCAACGTTATATTCTGCCCAAGGAGAGATTATAAACTTGCGAGGTTGCCGAAACTGTATTGTTTCTCATAATACAACATACAATGGATGGTCTGGTATAGGTACTGAAGGAATTATTAAAGAAGATGGCATAAGCATTGAGAATGGTTGGGGAAATGTAATTGCTTACAATAGCATTTACAATGCTTCTGCCGCAATGATAACGGTGAATGACTATGGTACTATTGTTAAAAATAATATAATAAAAATAACTGAAAAAAATAATGGGGTTTATAAAGGAGGACCAGGAATTCGCTTTGGGCATATAGTAAGAGATTCGGATGAAAGAACAAATTGTTTAACCGCAAAAAACTGTATGGCAATTGATAATTTTATTTCTAATTTAGTAGAAAAAAGGGATGGAAAAGATAGTTCAGATCCATATGGAATAAAACTTGATTGGACACAGGAAAATATAATCATTAGGGGAAATACGATTATTAATTGCAAGCAAGGTATTCAAGCCTCAAATGGACTACATAAAGGAATAATAGAAAAGAATTATATATCAGCAATCGAAAAGGGAATAGCTTTATACGCAAAGAATGATTCAATTAATGAATTTGATATTGAGAACAATGAACTACACCTTTCGGACGGTGTTACGGGGATATATTTAGAATGGTCAGGAGGAAATATCAAAAATAATATTGTTATATCAGATGATCAAGTATCTTCATCAACAGTTGGACTAAACACTTCGATAAATGCGAATATACAACTCATTGTTCAAAATAATATATTATCTATGAATGGTGGTATAGGAATTAAAAACAGTGCACCTTCAATGCCCATTGGAGCGGTAATTTCTGACAATACGATTAAGAACCCTTATTATGGTATTTATCTTACTAATAGTATAGGTACAATTATAAAGAATAATAAAATTGTTCAATCAATAAACAATGGGATTAGGTTAGCAGATTGGGAAAATGATACTATAATAAAAATTAAAGATAACTTGTTAGAAGGAAATCAAGTTTCAAGTTATGAAACTGCCATATACGTATTAAATTCGCAAGGCTTTGTTGCTACAGATAATCAATTAACATACCTAGGAAGTAACAGCACTCCTGGCTATGGAATTTGGCTTTCAGGAGAAAAAGAAGGATGCCTCAGTGAAAATAACATCATCTTTGGTTATGAATACCCAATAAACAATTAGATATATATTAAATCATAACCTATAATTGTAAAAAATGATGTTATTTGATTATCTAATTTATAACATCATACTGTAGTCTTCCTTAAAAAGGAAAGGCTACAGCATCTCTAGATTTTTCTTTTTATTTATAAATTTTTCCGTATTAAGTAAAAACATCAATATTTAGGATTATAACAAATAAAAAAAAACCAAAGTTATCAACAGGTTTTCTGATATTTTTCAGGTGTTTTGTTTATCCTTTTGTATGGTATATTGTATTCCCTTAATATCAAAACAAACAGTTGTATTGTGTTGGCATTAAGTCAATTGTAGTATTGTTATTTTCCCTTTTTACGGTAAATGGTATGAGTAGTGACAGGTTGCATGGTACTTTCTTATCAAACCACTACTCAGTTTGAGCGGGATGCAAACCTTGATATTTAGTAATTTACCTGCCATTACTTATACGAAATATTAGCAGTTTTTATTTCATTTCTTTCAACACTTTTTCTAATATCAAATTAAACTCCATTGGTTTTTCTATCATAGGATAATGTCCAGTTGCAGAGATGGTTTCTACTTGAAATCCACTTTGACAATGGTTTTTTAGTCCAGTTTCATTTGTTGGAAAACCGTCACTATTTATTAAATATAACTTGTAATTAAGCTGTTCTAGCCTTTGTGCATCTGTATTAGAATATTGCATTTGGTTCATAAATGTTCCATAACCAATAACGGAATCGCTATTTGCAAAATCAGTTTTTACTCTGTCTTTTACTTCTACTGAAGTTGTTGGGTGAAAAAGCATCATATCTGCATATACAGGTGCTGAATTTTTAAAATCCTTTTCGAGCATTGGAAAAAAATCGGTCATTTGTTTCATTTGTTCTGGTGTAAATTCAACGTCAATTATTTTGAAATTGTCAACACCTACAATGCCTGCTATTTTTGAATTATTAGTTAATGCTGTTTGCAACATAATTTCACCTGCCATAGAATGTCCGATGATTACAACATTTTTTAGGTTCATTGTGTCAATAAATGCAGCTACATCATTGGCATATTCTTCAATTGTCCAGTTGGATCTCTCTGTTTTGGATTTGCCAAATCCTGGCAGGTCAATTGCGTAAACACAGTAGTTTTTAGAAAAAAAATCTATTTGATTTTTCCAATAAGTAGCATTAATACACCAACCGTGTAAAAAGAGAAGTGTTGTATCGCCTTGTCCTAGTTTAAAATAGTTGATTTCAACTTTTTTTTCTCTGATAGTGATTCTTTTTGCTGTCATTTTTTCCTGTGTTTGTGCCTTGCTTATACTAACTGAAAGTGAAGCAATGACGATTAATAAAATTGCTTTTATACTCATTTTAGTTTGAATTTTGAGCAAAAATAAATGGCACATAGGACAGCCTTATGTCAGGGGTTCATATAATCTTTTTGAGCGCTCTTCTAAATAGTGTTCAATGTTGAAAGATTTGTCGGGTTTGAAATGAGTTTGTTGTAATTTGAGCTCTTTTATTCTGTCAAGGCGAAACTCTCTTATTTCTTGTCGAAACTCACAAAAGGCAATAACAGACCAAACAGTGCCACTGAAATAAACTGCATAAGGTTGAATTATTCGTTCTGTTGGCTGCTCTTTTCCTCTTGATTGATATATTATTTTCAGTTTTACATTTTCTGTAATTGAATGCTGGATATTGTCTAAATACAAACTTGTAGGAGCCCATGGTTTCTGAAATCCAATTCTTGAATTTAAAAATTCTAATTTGTCTTTGTCCTTAGTCGATAAAACTGCCTTTATTTTCAAAAGTGCCGATTCGTAATTTTGTTTTAGAGAATCTTCGGTATGGTAGTTCAAAATCTTACTCGTAGTTATCAACGATCTTGCTTCTTCCATTGTGAACATTACAGGTGGCAAACGATAACCTTCAACTAAAAAATAACCTTTCCCTTCTTCTTCACCAATTGGTACTCCTGCAAGTCTTAATGTTTGAATATCTCTGTAAATTGTCCTTTTCGTAACTTCAAAACGTTCAGCTATTTCGCGAGCGGTTATCAGTTGTTTAGATTGAAGTTGTATGAGTATGCTTGTTAGTCTGTCAAGTCTATTCATAATCTGTGTCGTGTTTTTTGCATTACAAAGTAACGACAAATGTATTACGTTTATCGGTGAATTTGTAACGAATGGTTAATATCTCAAAATTATACTTTGTTAAACTTCTACACATTAATGGGTTTTAAGAGCCCACTAATGATAATACTTCTATATTATATATGAGGATATATAGTAAGCTTTTTTGTGCTGAGGTATAAATTACAAGTTAAATTCTTAACCTTAATTTTTATATAGAATTTGTTTAAATAGAATGAGATTGAAAATTAATATTTGTAACGAATATATTTTTGTATAGGTTTGCGCTCGAATTAGGTGAACAATTTAAACACCGTGTTAAATTGTTAAAAGGGAATGTCGTTAAAATCGGCAACAGTGCCCGCTACTGTGATTCTCAGTTCGGTAACGAACAATGTTTTATATATCTCATTACCATTGCCTGAAAGGCGAGAAGGTTTTATAAAACAGAGATAAGTCAGGAAACCTGCCTAAGTATATTACTAATGAAACTTCCGGGAATAGAAGTTAGTTTGTGTTTAGGCAACCACTTACATTATACTGCAAATAAGTATAACGCTTTCCCTGTTAGTTTCCTCAAAATAATAAACTGATCATGAAGAGTAAAACTTTAATACTCTTGCTGTTTACGTGTATGAGTATTAGTCATGCTTATGCTAAAAAAATTTATGGTAAGGTATGCGATTCACATAAGCGTCCGCTTGCTTTTAGTACTATTAGTATAAACAATGGACTGCATGGCGCCATAAGCGACCAAGATGGAAATTTCGTTATCAACAATATTGAACAAGGGGTATACAACATTAGTGTTTCGTATTTGGGCTTTAATACCATAAACAAAACTATAACAATAGAAGATAAGGATCTCAAACTTAATTTTACCCTAAAAGAAAGCGACACCAACATAGACGAAGTAAGCATTTCGGCTGATAGATATGCACGTGAAATTAAAATGCAGAGTATTGCTGCCGTAAAAGTAGATCAGGAGTTTATTAGCAAGAATGCATCTGGTAGTTTAATGCAAACACTTGGCAAAATAGCAGGTGTCAGCTCTATTGACATGGGTTCATCGGCTTCAAAACCCATCATTAGAGGGATGAGTTTTAACCGTGTGGCTACCATTAACAATGGCATAAAACTAGAAGGACAGCAATGGGGAGAAACGCACGGTCTTGAAATTGACCAATATGCGGTAGAAAATCTAAAAGTGATTAAAGGGCCGGCTTCTATTATATATGGTAGCGATGCTGTAGCTGGTGTTATAGAAATATTGCCCCCTGCTATTCCTTCAAAGGGACAAACCTATGGCAATGTTAAGGTTATTGGTAAAACGAACAACGATTTTGTGGGTACATCAGTAAATGTTAAGAGCAGAAAAGACAAGTTCTTTTACACGTTGCGTGGTACTTATTTAAACTTTGGCGATATGCGAGTTCCTATGGATTCTACCGAATACAACTCCTATGATTTGTATATTAATGGGAGACTCAAAAATACAGCTGGGCGCGAATATGCTTTTCACTCCAACTTTGGTTACCTATTTAATGGTGGACAAACTGTTTTTGAACTCTCAAACCTTTATCGAAAATCCGGCTTTTATGCCGATGCTTTTGGTGTAGAAATTAGAACACAGGTGCCGATAGACCACGATAAAAGCCAGCGAGATATACAAATTCCTAACCAAGAAGTGAACCATTTTAGAATTTCGAACCATACACATTTCATATGGGAAAGCAACAAAATTGAAACCAACATAGGCTATCAGAATAATATACATAACGATTACGATCATTTGACCGATATTACAGGTAAAGTTGAAATACCAGACCATCATTTAAGTACAGGCTTAAACCTGCAAACCTTTTCACTCAATGCCAATTATCAATTAAAATACAAAAGCGGAAAACTTAAAACAGGTATTGATGCACAATATATTACAAACAATATTGATGGCTTCGACTTTAGTATTCCTGCTTATAACAAATGGACAGCCGGAGCTTTTGTATATAACCACACACAAATTGCTAATGAAATTTACTTTGATACCGGATTAAGGTACGACATGGGGGGGATTGATGTTAAAAAATACATCAATCCTAAAAACCAAAATGAAACCGATTCTATATTATCACACCCCTTACAGCGTAACTTCGATAGTTTTACTGGTATGATTGGCGTATCAGCTCAACTAACACCAAGTATTCATGCAAAAATTAATGCAGGTAAAAGCTTTCGTTTTCCTTCTATTCGAGAGTTGAGTGCTTTTGGTATGATATGGTCCTCGGCTCGTTACGAAATAGGTAATAACAACCTAAAACCAGAAGAAGCTTATCAATTAGACCTTGAGATAAACATCAGGCGCCCTTGGCTAAATCTTACAACAAGTGGTTTCTATAGTTTTTTTAGTAATTACATATTTCCAATGCCTACCGGTGAGTTTAACGACATTGTAGGCGCTGGACAGATTTACAATTACGAAGAAGCTGAAGCTATTCGCTTAGGAGGCGAACTAGTTTTGGAATTAAGACCATTTCAATGGATTGAGTTTTGCTCAGTAACTGAATATGTTTTTGCACAGAATAAAGATTTAAAGAGAGCACTTCCCTTTACGCCACCATTGTCAACGGATAATTCCGCTACTTATAAGTTTACCCAAGGAAGTATGGCAGATTACAAGATGGAACTAGGTGCCGGCGTTAAGTATTTGGCAAAACAAGACCGTGTAGTTTCAAATGAAGTTCCTGAATCATATACAGAAGACGCAACAATAGCTTACTGTAGTATTTCGTCTAATCTAGGCAAAAGAAGGAATTCGCCTCAATTAAATATACGAGTTAATAACTTATTAAACACCCAATACTTTATTCATCAAAGTATTTATCGACGCCTAAACCTGGCTGAAGCCGGACGAAACATACAATGCACTTTAACAGTGCCATTTTAATGCATTTTTATTCATGTTTAATTATAATAACGTAGACAAATGAAAAAGTTAAGTTTAATTTTTATAGCTGTATTGGCTATATGCTTGAGCTCGTGCTCAGATGATGATTCGAACAACGATAGCTCACCTGCTATCTCAAATTTTTATATGGGTGATCATGATGCAGAGCGCAAAGTCTTTAAGCAAGGTGAATCAATTTGTGTAGAATTTGATGTGGAGGTTGAACCAGATACACGTTTAGATTACTACCAATTCGAAATCATCTCAAAAGCCGACAATAAAACAATCGTTGACGACACTTACGAAAACGAAATTATCGACCTAAGAAATGCACACATTCATACGCATGCCATGGTTGAAGCAGACACTCCTGCTGGCGATTATACTTTTAAAATTACAATTGGAGCTAAAAACAATACTGTAACTATTAAGGAAATTGAAATTGAGGTTGAAGAGAATCCTGGAATTCCTCACATCAGCAACTTTAAACTTTATAACAAAAGAGATGAAAGCTCGAAAGACTTTGTTGTTGGAGAAACTGTTGTAATCGAATTTACAGCTACAGCTGATGGAGAAAAAACTCTAGCTAGCTATCACTTAGAAATACATGATCACCCTGAGTCTGGTAAGTTAGAAGATGAAATTAAAGTAATTGACGAAACATTTACTGCTGACTTTGAAGGTTTAAAAACAGCGACTGTAAAAAAAGAAGTTGTAATTAGCAACGATTGGAATGGTCAAAAAGGAAATCAATCGTTTCACTTAGTAGTATCTGACAATGAAGAAAATGAAATTGAAGTGGTTAACACAGTTGTTATTAACTAGTCTGCTTACTATCGCATTTGCGTGTAGCGATGAGGAAACATACGATGTAGAAGAGCCGAAAATTATTGAATTAATTTCGCCTGCTCCATGTGAGGCATGTGCCTTTGGCGATACTATTTTCTTAAAGGCTAAACTGAGTGACAATGAAAACTTAAAGGGCTTTAAGTTAAATGTACATCATAATTTTGATCACCATACACATGGCAATCATAAGGAAGTATGTGAACTCAATCCTCAGTTATCTACTAGTGAAATAGCCGCAACAAATCCTTTCTTGCAAAACTGGAGTGCTAATTTGCCAAAAGCTTCAGAGGTAAGTGTAGATACTTTTTTTGTATTACCTAAGTTGAATGCAGAAAACGACTTGCCATTCACAGGTGGCGATTATCATGTTCTTCTATACGTTACTGACGATGGAGGTAACCAAAGTTTTACTAGTGTAAGTATTAAATTAATAGAGTAACACAAAAGACTTTAATACTTTATAACAACAAAATTAAAAGAGACCGTCTCAAGTGAGATGGTCTTTTTTTTAGAAAACTGTATGGCCATTGCTTTAAAGCAATGGTAGAGGCTCTTTATTAACCTGAGTTAGATTAAAATTATGCAGCTTAGATTTCATTAAAATACTGATTATGGCAAATTTTGCAGGGCTAGCGAGCTAGCTCGAAAAATTTAACGACGTAGATTAGTGTTTTAATGAAAAGCCTAATAAAATCGCATATAAACATCAATTTTTTCGTCTTATTTGTTCATCATAACTCGCTATGCTTTCACAAGTATTCCTTGAAACTCAATATTTATAAGCGATCTAAGCTAATAATTTTATGTCGAACTTAGGTTATTAAGAAATTTAGCATAATCTTTTGCAAAATAAGTTAAAATGATGTCTGCTCCAGCTCTTGCTATACTAATCAACATCTCTTGCATTGCTTCTTCATAATTCAAATAACCTTTCTGGCTGGCTGCCATTAACATAGAGCACTCCCCACTTACATTATACGCAGCAATAGGTAAATCGCAATTCTGTTTAAGTAATTGGATTACATCTAAATATAGTGTTGCAGGTTTTACCATCAAAATATCAGCTCCTTCTATTATGTCTAACTCAGCCTCTTTTAGTGCTTCCCGCTTATTGGCAGGATCCATTTGGTAGGTTTTCTTATCTCCTGCTTTGGGTGCAGAATCTAAAGCATCTCTAAAAGGTCCATAAAATGCAGATGCGTATTTAGCAGTGTAAGACATAATACCTGTATCCATAAAACCTGCTTTATCTAACTCTTTCCTCAGGTAAGCTACTCTTCCATCCATCATATCAGAAGGTCCAATAATATCCACTCCGGCTTGTGCCTGAGCTATCGCCATTTTAGCCAAAATAGGTAATGTGGTATCATTAATAATCTCACCATTTTCCACAAAGCCGTCATGTCCATCTGATGAATATGGGTCCATCGCAACATCTGAAATTAAAGTGATTTGTGGGAATGTGGTCTTAATCTTAGTAATGGCATGTAAATAGAAGTTTTCATCTGAATAACTATAAGAAGCAGTACTGTCTTTTAATTGTTCTTCTACAGCAGGAAACAGAATGTACTGCTGAATACCTAATTCAATACATGATTCTATTTCCTTTAGGAGCAAATCTAATGACCACCTATAATTTCCAGGCATAGATTCTACTTCATCTTGAATACCAATACCATCAACAATAAACAAAGGATATACTAACTGGGCAATATCTAATCTAGTCTCGCGAACCATGTCTCTAATGGCTGCAGTATTTCTAATTCTTCTTGGTCTCTTTAACATCTGCATTAATTTTTATTATTTTTCAGCTATGAAACGTAAGTGGGATTTAATTCCAACTTGATTCAAGCTTACTAAAACCAAACGTTGTATTTGTTTTTATCTTTTAATATTAAAAGCCAAATCTTAGATTTGGCGGTATTCGATTATCCCATGCTTCTTAAAAAATATTGACTCAATATGCTTTTAGCAGTGTGTTGAACTAAATCCCTCCGGGATAGCTTTGGTCAAATGTAGCAAATGTACTTTTCCAGAACAAACAACAAAATGTATTTAATCTGCTATCTATATCCAATCACCTTTGCTCTAAAAAAATATAGTACCCTATCTTCGCAAAAAGCACTTGATCTCTTTCTTTTTCTACCTTATGTTTATAATTCTTTTAGAGCACTTTACAACACCTTCTACCTACTTCAGAATATAAAAAAAGCGTCGATAAGTACATAGGTTAAATAGTAAATCTAAGAAAACAAGTCATTTTTAAATAAAATGATAGGAGCTCATATCAAATTAATATCTAAATGGGCTTGTTTAGTCCTCTCGCTGATCATTTTTTATAAAATTATGGTGCTATTCTCTTAAAGTATATATTTATTATATTCATTTTTTACGATTTTGAGCATACCATCCCCATTGAAATAATATTGTGGTTTGCCTTTATTAAGCTGCAGCCTTTATTGACTGCTCACTTTTTTGTAGCTTGAGTATTTGTCTCCCTATTTTCTTCAGGTTGTATGCACTCACGCCCAGACTTACATATCTGTTAAAATGCAATATTCCCCGATCAGGGCAGCGATCAAGCCCCCTGTTTTCTAACTCGTTGATATTAGATTCTATTGCACAGTGCCTATTTTTCAACCTTTTAAAGGAGCGGCTGTTCTCTTCTTGTTTTTCGGTTTTAGTAAGCTTGCCTAGTTTGGGTAAAACGACTTTTTGAACCTCTAACTGTAGGAGTTCCTTATTTTCTTTCGCCCAAAATCCTTTATCAAAACTCCATGATGCTACGTTGTTCTTTGCTAAAATCCTGTCTGCAAGCTCAATGACAACATCCCTATCCTGTTGGTCATTTAAAACCTGGTAATCAACAATTAGGTTATATTGGTCGGTAGTTATTAATAGTTTCTTGCCCAATTCAACATTAGGGCGTGATTTACCTTTCTTTACCCATTCGGTATAGGTTTCAAACACCGAAAACATTTTTTCTTCGTGCGGTATTGTTTCTCCTTTTAGAATACGTCTATCAACCAGGTCGATATGTTTGTTCATCAACATAGTAAAGTGTTCCAAGGTTATTACGAGCGTAAGATCCTGCATGTCATTTTGCGGAAAACCGGGCAGACTACTGTTGAGTTTTTTCATTAATGCCTTGGCTTTTGCCAAGTATCTTTTTGTGGCATAAACCATCCTTTCCTGCTTGTTTTTACCACCGCTGGCAGATGCTTTGCCCAATTCGCGCATCAACCCTTTAATCTCATATCTCCAATTGGGCAACTTGCGCCACTGCGGGATGGTGTCTGTATCATATTTATCCAAAAAACAGGATACTGCATCAAGGCATTTTCTGGCACAGTCCCATAACAGATTGTAGTCCGTTGGGAAATGCACATTGCTCTCTACCACAAAACTATCGGACTTTAAGCGCAATGCTGTTTTTTCTTTTTTTTTAAATACTTCCTTGTGCCCGAATTCCAGTATTACGGCATTCAGCTCAATGATCATCTGGTCACTTAGTGCGGAAACATTGTCATAAATATTTTGGTACTCGAATTCTACTCTATCATAACCAAAATCACGTTCAACACCCATCAGGTTGCGCAAAGCATGGTGGTTGTTTGCCAGGTTATGAACCATTTCGTAGCTGATATTAAGGCATAAGCGCAACTGCGCCAACACAAAAACAATCCACAGATCTAAACCTTTTCTCCCTGTGTTTTTCTTCCCCGACATGATATAATTATCAAGTATACTGAATATCTTCTCGTTATATTCAGGAGTGCAGTATATTTCTTTTAGCGCTGCCAGTAATTCATCTATTGCATTTTTACTCTTGGGATTAATCCAGGTTTCTTCAATGGGCTTTTGACCAATTGATAATTGTTGTGTGAATCTATTTCTCATATTAGAACCTCTTGGGACATTTGTACTAAATTATGCGAATCTCAAATTACTAACAACCTGAATTTCTGCATTATAATTTAAATACACAACCCAAAGGCCATATAGATTCAAACAACTTTTCAACAATAGTGCGTTGAATTATAATAGCTTATTAATTTTCTTAGTAGCACTAAATAGAAACTGGGATGTAGTCCAACACGGACTACCACACTTGGTTTTACAGATCGCTCATAGTCCTATTTATTAGGCGCTGGCATTATTTAACCAGTTTATTATCTCTTTCAAATATCTCGATAATTCGACTGTCATTTCGGTTGTCTGGAATTACTTGTCCTTGAATAAGTCCAGGGTAGCCTAAACTAACTTTGATTTTATTATCAATGCTTGTCATCATAGGGTCTATAACAACCCAATCACAACTTGCTGAAGAATAGCTAGGCCAAAAATATCCAGAATAAATAAGTATCCCATTAGCTTTTACCGCAAATGCAACTCCATGAACAGAGTGTTCTACTTCATCAATAGCATTTTTAGCTTTGTCAGTAATTTGAAATTCGTAATTATTTGAATCATAAGAGATAAAATCCGAGTAGCTTATTAATGGGGAGGTTTTAGTCTTAACTGTTGCTTCATCAATTTGAAATGAATTCTCAATCTTTGAATACGAGTCTAACAAAAATAATTCTATTTTGCCGCCTGAATTAACTTCTTCTTTTTCGCATCCGAATGTAAGAACACTCAAAATACCGATAATTGTGTAAGTGAAGATTTTTTGTCTCATTTTTTACTGTTTTAGGATTATTGTCATTTATTAAGATGGTACTTTCTGTCTTATGGTTGCGTTGCTTGTGCCTAACTTTTCTGTAATACCAATATCTATTGGTTTTATTTTTCATTTGTACCCAATTTACACCTATGATTTTGTGGATCCAAAATAGCCAAATATTATAAGCAAATAATTCATCAAGTGGACTTTTATTTGTTGCAGATATTCGCGTTTCGTGAGACTTTTTATATATGTCAAATAAGACATATTTATCACAATAGCGGATCGATAGTTAACGTTTACCTATATATTTAAGTGGCAGATTCTGCGGACAGCGTCTTTGTCCTCCAGACAAAGACAACATGCGGGATGCAAACCTACCAAAACACTAACACCTTACCATTAAATATTACAGGCTGTCGAACTAAATCCCTCCGGGATAGCTTTGGTCAAATGTAGCAAATGTACTTTTCCAGAACAAACAACAAAATATATTTAATCTGCTTTTTATATCCAATCACCTTCGCTCTAAGAAAATACAGTACCCTATCTTCGCAAAAAGCACTTGATCTCTTCCTTTTTCTACCTTATATTTACAATTCTTTTAGAGCACTTTACAACACCTCCTACCTACTTCAGAATATAAAAAAGCGTCGATAAGTACATAGGTTAAATAGAAACCGGGATGCAGTCTAACACGGACTACCACGCTTGGTCTTACAGACCGCTCATAGTCCTATTTATTAGCAAACATTATTAATTATTTATTGTCTTTTCTATTGAAACAACAGTATAATTTAATTTTCGCAATTGATTAATTAATCCTTTTTCTCCACCTAAATGTCCTGCTCCAACAGCAATAAAGCTTGATTTATTTTGTATGAATTTTGGAATACGTTGCATCCATAGTTCGTTCCGTTTATCTATGAGAAAATCTTGCATAATTTCTGAATCATCATATTCAAGCCACCAATTAACCAATTCTATATTAGTATTAATTCCTCTCTTCTGTATAGTCATACTATCCAGTTTTTGATTAAAATATTGCGACATTAACTTACTTTTATATTCATTATTTAGCGAGTCTATTTTTTTATAATTTTCGAGGTAATAAATGAATAAATCCATCTCCGTTCTATAACTTAGTTGAGGAATATATTGTGGAATTGAATTATAAATGATTTGGCGTTCCTCAATTGTTTCGAGCCCAAAGGTCTCCATTTTATGCGATTTAGCCTGATTTAAAAGATAATAATCGAGAAAGTATATTTTCAATGAATCGTTATACGGGTCAGGTAATGAATTGGCAATAACCTTATTTGGTCTACGCTTATGCCCATTGATACGCTCAATAGTTTGTATGAAATTTATTGCCTTAAATGGTCGCAAATTTCCCCATTCTATTAAATTAATCTTCTTATTTGCTTTACAAGCTGAATCAAATATACTTCGTTGCATGTCAGTTAATAAATTAGCATAAGTTGAATCCGTTACAGGCCATGGTTTTAAAAAACTCAAGGTTTTATCTGAATGTTTTTTGGTAAACGGATTTGTCTCATTTGAGGAATCCGGTAATATTTCGCAAACGAATTGATGTGTAGATGTAAAAACAGATTTAAATGCTGGTATGGAATCAATAATCTTGATTGCCTCTGGTGTATGCACTGTTCCAAATAAGTAAGATGGTGAACTAAGACCATTTCCTGTTATTTTCCATAATAAGCCAGATTGGGATAATGATTCTTGTCTTTGTTGCATACTACATCCAAGAAAAGATAGAAACACTATAAATAGTTGAATTTTTTTCATAAAGTATAATCAATTAAAACGCAAGGTTGCTCATTTTTTTAATGTTTGCCAACGGCAGTCTGTCTAAAAACTATTTTTAAGCTTCTTAGAATTCAATATTTAGTTTTAAATGTGTATACCTATCCGAATATTCTAAGTATTCATTTCGGTTTTTAGACACTCTGACGGTTTGAATATAGTGCATTTGGCATTTTGAAACAAACCTATCGAACAGCTATCTATTAAATATTACCACACTCAAATTTAGCACTATCTGCAAATAACCTATATTTATTTTTATAGCCAGTGCACTCTTGTCTGTACTAGTCATATTTTTCATTAATTTGGGGATAATATTTTCCAATCTTTAATTACCGGTACAGTATATACACCATCAATATATTTTATAAGTATACCTTCAATTGTTATCTTCTTATTTAAATATTTTAAATCCCAACTTTCCAAGCCATCAAGGTAAAACGCTTGTGAGTCAGAGAAATCCCAAATAAACACAGATTTTCCATTACTTATAATAGCACTGCCCATAAAAATTCTTCTTTCATTGATTGAGGTTATATTTTCAATTTTTTTAATCAACCATACTTCATTTAGCTTGCTTATAGTCCCAGTAATAGAAGGCAAGTACGGTTTATTATTTATTTTCTTTGTATTTTGAAATGTTATTAAACAAGTATCCCCGACTTTTAAGAATTGATAATTTCTTTCGGCAGTAATTCCAAATATTATCGTATCATTAAAATCTTTTGTATTTCCTCCAACTATTTTTTCTATGCTTGCTTGGTATTTGACACCCCATCCAATTGCTAGTGATTTGATAATTTTGACTCTAACCTTTATAGTATCATTTTTTCTCATACCGGTATTATTTTGTCCGTTACATGATATTTCAAAAGTAAAAGCAATCAATGTTATGATTATTATATGTCGAATAATAGCTTTACTTTTCATTATTTTTAGTTTTTTTGGTCATTGTATAATAAGTTTTTTGCACTTGCAGAAAACGTTCTGGCTAAACTGTGTTTCAATGCAGTTTAGGTTTTGTTATGTACTTTTCTTTATTTGATAATTGTCCAGTCTTCGTCATGTGGTTCGAAATCATCAGGAGTTGCTATATATCTATTTTCAAGATCAGTACTTCTCTGGATTTCCAATTCGATATGACGTAAGTGCTTTAAATGGTCATATATATTTTCTGGAGATAAAAACTCATCAATTTTTGAATCTTCCATTAAAGCAAATTGATATGGTAAGTTTTTCACTTCAGCATATTTTTTTGCCAATTGGGAAAGTTCGATTCTATCTGTTTCCCATGTATTATCAAATACCTCAAATGATTTAATTGGCTTTTGCGTATGAGCAGCATCTTTAATTTCAGAAATCGATAGATTCGAAATTTGTCGAAGTGTTTTTAAGTCTCCTGTTGATATGTTTTCGTTGGGAATAATTGCAATCATTTTATTTATTCATTTAAGAATCTTCTTATCAATTATACATACCGGCTCTAATATGCGTAGTGCTGGATTTCAAGGCACGTCACTATCAAACCGATACTAAGCTTATTAAATTCTTTAATGTTCATATTTACTAAGTCGCTCCGCATTACCTATATTTATTATTAGCAAAAGTTATTCATCGGGTATTAAATAAACATCGCAAGAATTAATTTCAATAGTATCATTAATATTCACATATTTTGTATAGTTTGGAAAAGGTTCTTGAGAAAAAACAAATCCATCTTTAATATTATCTCTACTTAAAATCTTAATCGAAATGGTGTCATTAAATTGTGAAATCACCTCTCCAATATAATTAATGTTCATTCCGATATAACTACTTGTTTCTGTCTTTTTTATTACTTCGAAATAGCCAAGAACTTTCCTTCCTTCATAAAATAGTTTCATATATTCAAGTCTCCGAACTGAATCTGAAGGCTCAAATTGTCCCCATAATTCATAGCATACATCACTCAAATTAGCATCTTTTTTTGCTTGCTCCCAATATTCTTGATATTTCTTTTTTTGTTCCCTGAATTTTATAGGTTCATTATTTAAATATCTGTAAAATGATTTTTTTATTATGCTACTCATATCATCTGCGTGCCAAATCCCTCTTAATCTAAAGTGCATAGTTAATGGATTTAGTCTCCACAATCCCATTCCATTTCGAAACCCCATTCCAAATCCATGTTTGAAATAACAATAATTATACGGAGATACTTTAAAGTCATATTTAATAGTGTCATTGGTGTGCCTATCTAAGTATCTCATACAACCTCTCAGAGTCCAAGGTTTTATTTGTCCAAAGCAATTACTTGAATTAAAAAACAATAATGCAAAGCTTAAAGTCAAAGTGAATATGATATGTTTTCTTTTGTGTCTCATTTAATTTATTGTTGTACGCTGGTATTCATTGTTTCTATTACTCATCAGTCCCATTATGCACGACTCTATCAGGTTAGCGCGCGAAGGGCTGAAAGGCTCTTTTGAAAATTTTGGTCTGTGTGTTAGCCTTGTGCGATTTGCCAATGGACCTTGCAGCGAAGGGATGGAGTGCGTTTGGATTTTATTCGTTTCCATTTCCTTCATCCTCGTTTAGTTGTTTTTCAATCAATGCTTTTAGTTCTTCTCTATTTGGCAAATACAATTGATATTCCGACACAAATAATTGAGAAGTATTATTATTCATAGCATATTTCACTAACAATTCATCTTTATCACGAGCAAGAACAATTCCAATTGGTGGATTATCTCCTTCCGTATTTTCTTCATTCTCAAAATAGCCCATATACATATTCATCTGACCAACATCCTCGTAACCTGCTTCATTCTTTTTAAGGTCAATCAGCACGAAACATTTTAATATGCGATGGTAGAATACCAAATCAACGTAATAATGTCTGTTGTTGAGAGTAATTCTGTATTGACGACCGATAAAAGCAAATCCTTTTCCGAGTTCAAGTAGAAACTGCTGCAAACTGCCAATTATTCGTTCCTCCAATTCCGATTCACTTAAATGATAAGGTTCTGGAATATGCAAGAAGTCCAAAACTTAAGGTTCACGTATAATGTCGGCTGGCTTATCAACTATTTGTCCTTCCTTTGCCAGTTGTAAAATTCCTTCTTTGTCTTTTGATGCCGCAAGACGCAAAAACAAAGACGATTTCTTTTGTCGGATTAGTTCTGTTGAACTCCATTTTTCTATAACAGCCTGCTTTTCATAGAAAGAGCGTTCTAATGGGTCATTTATTTTTAGAAGCTCAACCAAATGTGTCCAACTCAATTTGTGCGGAGGCTCCGCATATTTTGGATATTCAGAATACAGTTGCCTCATTCTTTGAATATTGCTTATGCTAAACCCTTTACCATGAAGTAATGATAAGTCTTTCGATAAACGTTCCAATAAACCGCTACCGTATTCGGCACGTTGCTTTCCGTCTTGCTCAAATTCGACAATGTGTTCACCAACTTTCCAGTAAGTATCAGTTATTTGTTGGTTAACTGCTGCAACAGCTTTCTGCTTACCTTCAACATAAGTTTCCGATATTTTAGAAACCAATTTGCTGTAATTATTTGATGGGGTAATATCTTTTGTTTTCATAGTACTCATGTTTTAAGAAACACCAATTGATTTCTTTAATGATGAATAATGTAATTGGTCTAATTTAAGAAGGTTAAAAAGTTCCTTGCAAGCATCAGGTAAAATCATTAGCAATTCATCATGTTTGGTAAATTTTTCAAATGTTGTAAAGTGAGAAAAATGATTCAGTAATTTAAATTGATTAACATCATCAACTAATTCATTAATCCGATTTTCGACGCTACCAGTTTCATTTGGGATTTTCATTAAGGTATATATCTCTAAAAACCGCCTTAGTGCGTTAGGAATTAAAATATCCTCACTTTCATTTGCATTCCCATTTGCTTTGTAATATTTGTATAGTAATTCAAACAGGTATACATATTCAGACTTATACTTTGATAAACTTTTTGGTAATGGTATTAGTTCTGAATTTTCCCAGTCTAGCTTTTTTATAAAGTAGAAGTTGCTTGATTTTATACGGTTTGAATCTTTTAAAAAAGAAAAGAACTCAAAATTGTGAGTTGATAAAAACAATTGGACAAAACAGTTAATTACTTTGTTAAGGTTATCCTCTTCAATGTTTTTCCTAAAGAAAAATGAATTTATTAAAGAATACACTTGTGCTATATGATTATTGTCTAAACTCGAAATTGGGTCGTCAATATATACAATTGTTTCTCGCAATTCAGGAATACTCATACTTTCTAAATAAACTAGAAAATAAGAAAATGCAATAGCTGTTTTCTCACCCTCGCTTAAATTTGACGCAGGTTTTGTTCCTCGTAAAAGAATAAATTTATCATCATTCGTAACATCAATTTTAATATCCTCACGATTTAAAAACTTCTTGATGAATTTGTTTAACTCATCCTTACCTTTAGTTATTGTTTTTAATGAATTAACTTTCTCTGTTTTGAGGTTTTCATATTTTTTCTCAACTCTATTATATAGCTTAATGTATTTTTCCGCTTTATCTTTATTTTCAAGCTTTACATAATAATTCTCTTCTTTTAAATATGATGCAACTAAGTGATTCTGAAGCTTCTTTCGAGCGGAATCCCTAATGTCTTTAAAATTTTGAACAAAATCAGTATGAGTTTTTATTAGTTTATTGGTTTCTGTTATCCAATTATTAATTTCATGCTCCTTTGATTCAACTTCCATAACAACAACGTTATTGAAAATATTTCCATCTTCCTTTTTGTCAAGCTCAGTTAGTAATTCACTAAGTGTTGAAATATAATTCTTTTTTACAGACTTAAAGTCTTCTATTTTTTGTTCTATATTTTGCCTTACACTTTCTACAAACTCTAGTTTGCTTTTAGGAATTGGTAGGGTTTTAACAGAATTTATTTCATCTTCTATCTTTTTGCGAGTATCCGATATTTTATTTCTTAATTCTTTAGAAGCATTTGAAAAGTAACAGTTTAATTCTGCTATCCTAGTTTCGTCAATATCATTGCCACAAAAAGCACATTTGGTTTTGTTTTCCTCAAAGTTTAAACCGTCTTTTGCCCAATCATATAACTTTTTATCCTTTTCAAGTATATCGATAACTACATCCTTTGTTGGAGCTTCATTTAAAAGCTCTTTTACTGTTTGAAAAAGCGATGAGAATTGAGGAATAAAATCTAGTGCTATCTTTTCATCAAAGGTATTTGTTGAAATAGAATTCTGTTTAATTTTTTCAAGTTCTGCTGTTTCTGAAACAATATAGCTTTCAAGTTCATTTTTTAAACCATTAAGAACAGTTGAAAAATTTCGTTTATTAAATTGCCTTTCTGCACCAAAAACCAATAAGCTAATTTCTTTGCTCTTTTCTGTAAAACGCCAGTTGTCAAATTCAGCAAAAGAATTAATTTTAGGTTGATGTTGTTCTTTTCGAGAATTGACTTTTTCAATTTTCATGTCTAATTCCTCTATATCAGAACGGATTGAAACATTTTCTCCAACATCAAAAGCAATAGGGTCACCTAATTGGGTATTTGAATCCCAGTGTAACTTACTATCAATATACTCTTTATTAAAAACGGCAACCTTTAAAGTAGTGTTTTCAATACCATTACTTTCAAATTCGCTACCATCATTAAGAACTAACTTAAAACTTGAGTCAAAGTAATCTGAATGGATTTTTTTGTCACGTAAAGAACTAAAAATTCGAGACAAAGTTGTTTTGCCAGAATAGTTCCAACCATAAATAACATTCTTATCTTTAAACTCTTGAAGAGATGAATTTCTATTCCAGTTAAAATCTTTAAAAACACCTAGATTTTGAATTATGTGGATTTTTCTAATCATTAGCTACTCTCCACAATTTCAATTTCCTCGTCATTCAAGCCATACAACTCATAAACCATTGGGTCAATCAATGCCGAATCAAGTTCGTTTAAGTGTGTTTTCTCTATCGATTTTTGAAATAAACTCATCTATAATATCAAATCCTAATGTTTAAAAATTAATCCTACTAAAATACAGTTTTCAAATCAGAATACCATCTGAATCATGCAGCAATTGTGTGTTGGCAAAAACGCATGTAGCAAATGTACTTTTCCAGAACAAACAACAAAATGTATTTAATCTGCTTTTTATATCCAATCACCTTCGCTCTAAAAAGATACAGTACCCTATCTTCGCAAAAGCACTTGATCTCTTCCTTTTTCTACCTAATATTTACAATTCTTTTAGAGCACTTTGCAACACCTTCTACCTACTTCAGAATATAAAAAAGCGTCGATAAGTACATAGGTTAAATAGAAACCGTGATGTAGTCCAACACGGACTACCACGCTTGGTCTTACAGACCGCTCATAGTCCTATTTATTGTAGGTAGTTTATTTTTTCATTTTTAGTCTTCTTTCAAAGACTTCCTTCATATATTTTTTCAAGTAGGGCTTTACATCTTCAATCGTTGCTATTTTAGGAAATGTAACTTGTTTATTTCCAAAATATCCACACAAATGAGTCATTACATTTCCTTCTTTATCAAGTGTTAAAGTCAAAGTGTGATCCACTCTTGCTTTATCGTCCAATTCTAAAGCGAACTCCATTATGGTTTGAGTACAGAATTGTGCGTTATTAATCAATTCCTTTTTTGAAGTTTCGTTAATCCAATATCTATATTTTAGATTACATTCTTCAAATGTTGAATATTCGTTATCAGAAATAGTCGAAAAGGGATGTCCTTTTTGTAATGGTTTGCCGAATAGCGTTTTGTCACTTTTTTCAAACCAAAACCCTCTGGCAATAACTTCAACAAATTGGTCGTGAAAAGAAAAAATATAATGATTAAAATGAGTTTTCATTTCTTCTACATCTCCTCCAAATTCATAGGAGCTTCCATAGTGTTTTTTTTCATATTCATATCTATCAAGAAGCCATTGAGAGTTTTCTACTTTAAAAATCCAAACTCCTCTTTCGTGAGTTTCCCAATCATAATCAATAGGAAGCATTTCTCCTCTGCAAATTTTTAATGAGTCAAAATTTTCAAAGGTAATTCTACCATAAAGGTCATCTTGAGTATTAAAATAAATTCCTGTAACAGGTTCATTATGGTGAACACTTCCATAATGAACTTGTGGACTTAAAACACTGTCCGCTACTATTGGAATTTTAATTCTATGTACTATTTCGGGTTTCATTCTTATTACCTACAACGTTCGGTATAAGAAACGTAAGTGATTTCGGAGCTCTTACCTGTCAAGTTGCATTGAGCCAAATTTGCGTTTTGACACAAATTTATAGTTTTAAAACAAACCGTCAAATCGCAGATTTGGCGGAGCTGAATAAATGCTCCAAAACTCCGTAAACCACTGAGCCACTTATGTTTTTTATACATTGTTAGGCACTGGCATTATTCTGAATATTCTTTTATTAGTCTTACCATTAAATCATTAAGATATTCCACTTCATATTGACCAACACTTGGAACTAAATGGTCATTTCCTATTCCACTATCGTTTGTAATGAATACATAAGTTCCATTAGTTAAAATAGCCATAAACCGCATTAAAAATTCTGTTTCCTTATCTATTCCGCTCGCAGTAATTGGGATTACTTTAATTCCCTTTTGTGATGCATTTCGAATAATATCATGAATGTTATTAACAATATCAGTTTCATAATGAGGTGGTGCATCTAATAATAAAAATGCAATCCGAGTTTTTGCATTATCTGACCATTGTAATTCATTTATTCCAACATTTAAAGCGGTATGTACAGCTTCTGGAAAATCACCACCACCATTTGCACTTTGCTGATTTATAAAGTCAACTGTCTTATTTAAATCACCTGTAAACTCAGATTTTCTTGTAACATATTCATCTCCTTCATCCCTGTAGAAAACAGTAGACGTATAAATGTCAAGATTTGCATCATCATTTTTTACACTATCTATAACACTCTTCAAATCTTCCTTTAAAAACTCTAATTCATCACCCATAGAACCTGTTGCGTCAACAATAAATGAAATTTCAACTCTTTTTAGATTGTCGCTATTTGAGCTAATATTAATTTCATTTACTCCATTTTCAATTAAAACAAGTTCATGATTCTGTATTTCATCATTTACCTTAATTGTAAGACTACTTAAGTCTATAGATTCTTCTTTTTGAAACATACCAACCCATAATTCCGCATATCCGCGATTATCTGTTTTAGCTGTCCACAAGACCGATTCATTTCTTAGAAGTTCAACTTTTGCATTAATAACTGGGGTATTACTATTTAATATTAAAATGGATAATCTATTATTCGTGTAGAAGTCCCAATATGAAGGCATTTGTGAATAATCTTGTTCAATTAGTAAGTTTTCCCAAAAATCCCAATTCAATAAATCGTTCCACTCACCTGCAGTTATTAATCCTGCTTGTCCTTGACCACCATTGTCAGAAGAAGATTCACTCATAGAATCACTTGAGGTTAGATCACCATCTTCTTTGCTACACGAACTAAAAATGAGTAACAAAATTAAAATTGTAAGGTTAGCTGTTTTTTTCATCATTGTCTTTTTATTATTCTGTATTAGATGGTTTTAATTGCTCATTGGCTGCTTGTGCCTAACGTTGCGTATAAGAAACGTAAGTGATTTCGAAGCTCTTACCTGTCAAGTTGCACTGAGCCAAATTTGCGTTTTGACACAAATTTAAAATATTAAACAAACCCGTCAAATCGCAGATTTGGCGGAGCAGATTAAATGCACAAACCTCTCGTTAACCACTGAGCCACTTATGTTTTTTATACATTGTTATGCTTCGTAATTTATTATCAATCAGTTAATTTAAACGAATTCATCATACCATCCACAGTTTCCAAACGACTTTCATATCTGTCTTTTTCTGCGGTAAATACAATCTGAATTGCCTCTTTCCCAATTCCTAAAATGCATTTCATTTTAACTTTTAAGTCAAGAGTTGTTAATCCATTCGATTTAGAAAATTCATAAATTAAATCAATTTCTGATTTTGAGTCAATTATATTTTGGTCAATCAGTTTAAACGAAGAATATTTATCTTTCATATAGTCAATAGAGTATTCTGCAAATCCTTTTAGGTTTTTCATACCTTTTGGAAATCCAGTAGTTACAATGACTACATTATCTCGAAATAAATCTGCTTTCTCTATTGGATAACAAACAAATGAAACTGATGGATTATTATGTTTACTTATCTCCCATGAATTTGGGTAGTTGATTGTGTAAATGTCTTTGTAATTAAATGGTAACTGTTTTATTGTATCAGGCAATACAATTTCTTGTGACTTATAGCTTTTCATAGTCACTCCAATTTTATTATATTCTTTCCAATTTCCAATCTTGGTGCCATTATCAAATTCGCCCTCTTCTTTTAAATTCCCTTCTTCATCATAGAATTTGCAATATCCATGAGCCATACCATTTTTCAAATTACTTTCTGATTTTATATTACCATTTTCATAATACTCAATGAAAGGACCTTCCTTTCTATTATTTACAATTAAACTAATTTCCATTAACTGTCCATTCGGATAATATACTTTCATTGTGTCGGTCTGTACACCGTCCTTAAAATTTAGCTCTTTAAATAATTCTCCAGTCTCATAGTAAACTGTGCTTTTCCCTTGCTGAATTTCTTTCTCATAATAGGAAATAATAAATAGAGAACCACTTTCATAATATGACCGAACCTCTCCATGTGCTTTTCCATCGACTAATGTGTATTCATGTTTTTTATTTCCATTTGGATAATAATCAACTTTTTCTTGCCCAAATAATATCATTGAGCTGAAAATCATTGTAATTGTAAATATGTATCTCATGTGTCTCATTTTATGAAGCATAACGGGAGTATATGTTAAGTAAGGCAGCCGGAGAACCAAAACTTCCAAGTTGGTACTTAGCCGAAGGTTTTGCTTTGGCACCACTGAAAATCAACCTGCAAGCCGAAGCAAAAGCTTCGGCGGTGTTGAAACAGCGGGCTGTCGCTCGCAAACCTAATTGGGCCTTATTTAATATATACATTGTTGGCGTTTCGTTATTTTTTCTTCATTACTTCTAAAGCTGTATTTAATAAATCTTTAGCTGTACTCATAATCGTATTATCCTCCTTCGTCTTTTTAGTCTTATATATTGTTGGAGATTTAAAAATTCCTGAAACAGAAGTCACAATCAATTCATCTTTAAGTTCATCCTTTTTAATAATATCTGAATATGCTTTAATTGTCAGGGCCACAGCAGATTTAAAAGCATACTCCTCTTGAAAGTTTCTTTCTTTATTGTATTGAGCAACTGCATAAAACAATAAAAAGAAAAACGGTAATGTTTTAATCGAGTTCGTTATCAATCGGATTGTCGAAATTTCAGACGGAACATCTCCTAAAAATCCAAATGCATTGGTAAATATTATTAATATCGCACCAAAGGTTAAGATTGCCATAGCAATAACTATCCAAAGCCATTTATTAACTGGTCTTTCAAGTTCTCCTTTTCTTTGTTTAAATGTCTCAAATAAAGATGCACCAACTTCTCTACCTATTAATTCATCAAGATAATTATTTCTTTCTTCAAAGAATTCGCGTTTCCCTTCCACAAACTCTAACTGTTTTGTAAAATCTGCTATTTGATTTTCAACTTCCTTTATCTTTTCATTTAAAGAAGTCTCCAGAGTATTAAAAGTCTCAGATTGCTTTTTAAAATAAGTGTCTTGAGTTTCTCCTTTTTTCTTTTGAGTTTCTAAATTTTGGTTCTGTTGATTTAAGACTCCATTTATCTTTTCATTTGTAGATGTGCTATTATTTAAAAGTTGGGCTATTTGATTAGTGTTGGAATTAGCTGTCTGTAAATTATTTGCTATCTGCTGTAATTCTTGATTTTTCTGTTTAACCAAGTTCTGCATTTCTTCTTTTTTAATAGCTAATTCATCAATCAAATTTTTGTAATTACCTCCATATTCTTTTAATTGCTTCCCTATAAAATCTAATTGGTCTTTTAACTCAACAATCTTTATTTCATTAGGCTTATGTATTTTTCGGGTTGATTTATCCCAAAATCCATTTGCTATTTGATAGTATACTAATCTATTTATAAAGCCAACGGAACTATTAAGGTTTGCCTGTTGTTTTGCACCTATTTGTGAAGCTAAGTTTTGCCAATCACTCTGAAGGTTTCCAGAACCAAATTCATTTTGATAATTATATTGAAATGGTAAGAAGTGACCATTCTCCTCAAATTCAGATTTAAATTGCTTAAGTAGTCTTTTGACTGTCGATACATATTCAGGAACGGAAAATTGACCAATCTTAATACTCTCTATATCTTGGTCTTTAAATATAGTTGCAACTAAAGTCTCTATTTCAAGTTGTTCTATATTTTTTATTCGAGTTTCTAAATCACTTATTTGATTAGTATTCATATATGCGGTATGTTAATTTTAATGAACGCCAACGGCTCGAATATGCGTAGTGCGGGATTTCAAGGCACTTCACTGTCAAACCGCTACACTGTTTATTAAACGCTCTAATGTTCAAATTTACCAAATCGCCCCGCATTACGTATATTTATTGTTGGGCGCTGTACTTTATTAAAATGGCAAATCATCTTCTATTTCAGTTTTTTCTATTTTTTGTTCATTACTCACTATAAAACTAGCTTTATCTAAGAGTTCGTCAAAAGTTATTATTTCTATATTTCTAGAATTTCGACGATAAAGCTCAAAAGTCTTAGCTTTTATCTTTGATTCTCTATCAGTTCCATTGAATTGTGAAGTATTTCCAATAATCAATATGGTTTTAGGGTCATAAGTCTTTTCGCTAATAACTTTTCCATTTGAATCATATTGTTCTGTTTGCGCCTTAACCTCCCATTCAGCTTTTTGTGTCAATATTTGAGAAACTGCATTAGTTAACTCTTTTGAAAGTTTCCAGCTATTAGAACGATTTTTTGAACTTTCAAATAAACTCGTGTCTGGTCTTTTTAATTCAACCAATACTGTAAAGCGCTTATTGCTTAATAAAAAATCACTTATTACAGAATTTGTTCCATCAACATCTGGGCTAGATACATTTGCTTCTTTTTGAACGATATTTAAGAATTTATAATCTAATCCATATCCAAAAATCCATGAGTTTTTAGCAAAAAACTTTTGCCATTGAGGTTCATCCCAATCTTGTTTTACTTTAATTAATTCTTTACTAAATGTATCTAAACCTTCTTTTCGCCCTGATAGAATATCTAAATCTTCTTTTGTCAGGACTTTATTTCGTATTGATTTTAATAAAACTTCTCTACCGTCTCCTTTTAATTTTGATAAGGCATTCATCAATTGGATATCGTATCCAGCACTAATCTCTTGTGATTCATTTGGAGGCCTTAACCAAAGTTCGATTTTTTTATCGAAGTTCTCTTTATCGTCAACCGTAAACCTTGATTTGTCATCAAAATCAATAAATTTCAAGTCACTTAAAAACTTAAGTAGTGCTTTAAATTCAGTATTTCGGAAAGTGAAATTCGTTTCTGTAATTGGTTTTAATCCACTTTTAGGATTTTCTCTAAATTTCTGAAGAATAAAACTCATTTGTTTACTCTTTTCATCCTCGACAAGCATTACACTTACTTGGTCTCTACCTGACGGAGAACTTCTTAAAACGATTTCTCCTTTGACCTTGACAAATTCAGTTTCTTCTTCTTTTTCAAAGACTTTTTTTATGTACCTGGCATCTTTGGGAATATTTCCACCGAAAGATTTATATGGAAAAACTTTACTCACATAAAGCTTATCTAACTTACGTAGTTTAAAATATTCAAAGTCCTTTAAATCGTCATTTTCTGATTCACTCATATATGCTTGATTTCTTCGTCTTGTATAGCGCCCAACTATTACACTTCGTTAGTGTATATATTTCAAATAATAACTAACGATATAGTTAATGTTTGAAATTTATAATATGTTTTATTCATTAATTGAGCACAATTTATATGTATTCGATAATATCAACAAAAGTAATTTGCATTTTTTTTAGATGGACTAGTAAAGAGTTCATAAAGTACTCAAGTCGAAAGTTAAAAAAATGGCAAAGATATAACCTAGAGTACTGAGTGTTTGTGAAATACGAACACAGCAGTTCGATTGAGCTTGAAATAACTATAATTTCTTAAATATACTTGATTGGGAGTATATTATACTTGCTTTGGGATAGGGTAGTTAATCCTTCCGGTTTTCCAACAGTATTTTTTACCATTAAGCAAAACTCCTACCCAGGTATGTCGAGCTAAAAGGTGATATAATCCTAAACAAACCAATGTAGTTAATAAAATGCAAACCATAAGTTTAGGAATAGCACCCCAACTAAAGAAGGAGATGAAAGCCTGAATAGATATAAAAACAGGGACGTGTATAATATATACAAAGTATGATGAATCGGATATATACCGCCAGGCATTACTGGCATTTGATGTAAACCGTATAAAGAGTCCAAGCATACCAAAACTAATAGTACACATGGTGATGCAATGAAGTATGTTTGTTATGAGAAAGAAAGTACCTGTTTCAAAAAAAATATTAAGGTATTTCATATAAAAAAAGAAAGTGACAATACCTATTATGAGATATATCCAGAAAGTTTTAGCATAATTAAATAGCTTTTTCTGATTACTGTACCAGTAATAACCAAGTACATAAAAAAGGCAGTAAGTAAATAATAAGTATATATCAGGAATAAAATCCTGATCGTCAGGTAAAAATGGGACTGGAGAAAATGAAAGCAGAAAAGTACTCAGAACAATAGTTATCACAAGTATTACTATTTCGGGTATATCCAAGTATAAAGCTTTTTTATAATTAATTGTTTTAAAATGTTTTAATAATAAAACCAATAAGTATGTGCCTAGTGAGATAATTACTAAGTAATATAAAAACCAGAAAGCTCCGGTGATGTTCCATATTTCATTAATATATCCCCTCCAAGCATGATCAGTAATATACTGTTCGCGACCTCCTGCTATTTTGTTGGCAAAAAATCCAGTCCACCTTTCAATAGGCATTATTAAGCTCCACACCAGTAAAAAAGGGATGCCAATTCTTTTTAATCGTTTGTTAATATATACGTTGTGTCCATATTTTTGTATCATCATTGCAGAAAAGAAACCTGCCAACACAAAGAATACAGGCATTCTGAATGTATGAATAAACATGTAAAACAGGTCTATAAATGGATGAGACGCACCATCTACAAAGTGCCATCCAAAATGATGGGGATTATTAACGGGTAACGAAGAAAGCTCTACAGTAAATACAGCATATGTTAAAGATGAGTGTAATACTAGTCCAAGTAATAACATAACCGACCTACATGCATCCAACGAATGATATCTTTTTCCTTTCATTTGAGAATTATTATATTTTATTACAGTTTTAGAGCATTGGTTTTTTTGACTCTTTTGTCTTTTGAGGTTTGTTTTGTATAGATTAATGAGTGTGTTAAATAAGGCTGCCTGTGTGCAACGAAAAAAACAATCGTTACTACTATGTATATTTTTAACGACCTTAATGAATTTTATAAACATAAAATAGGCAGCCTTAATTATTATCTGTTGTTCCAAAGTTTGTCGAAAAGTTTTGGAGTAGGTTTTAGGTAGCGATCTTTCGATACCTCATTAACCCAACGTTCACCCACGTAATCACTCATTTGTATTCGGGCATCCACCTGGTTAAACGTGATGTTATCCACCCACATAGCTTCCGAAGGCCAGTCAGTGTTTATGTATGAGAATGCTTTAATTACATCTTCATTTTCTTCTATGGTTTTAAAGAAAGTAGTGTACCATTCATCCCAAATTTTTTTAGCTATATCTGGTTTCTTTATATCTGCATCATAATATATTTCGGTGTTACCTTCTTGAAAAACAGGAGTAAGCTCGGCAATAAACACAGGCTTATCATGCTTTCTGGCAAATTTTAGCATTTCATCGTCAGGATGAGCAAAATAAGTGTATCCACACCAGTCTACATAATCGTCACCAGGATACCAAGCATCCATTTCTTTCATTGATGTTCCAACACCTTTCGATTGCCAAACCGTTGCTACATTTTTTACCTTCATGTTATGAAGCATGTCAACAATATGATGCCATGCTTTTTTATAATATATACTGTCGTAGTGATTCCATTCATGTCCATCAAATTCATAACCAATGCGCAAAAAAACAGGACGACAACCTAATGATTTTATCCAGGTACCTAATTCAACAATTAGAGAATCCAGTTCACCCTCGGCAACTTTACGCTCAGTATCCACCATGCTTAAACCAATTGCCACTGCACAATTTTCGAAGCCAGGTGCTTTTACCTGGTAGTCGAGGTAACTATCACCAGAACCCCAATTATCCATTGATAAGATGCCATCATTACCTCTATTGACATGCCCATATCCTTCTAAACCAGGAGAAAAGTTAGTGTATCCGGTTATTCCAGCCGGAATATCAAAGTGGTCGCAATATCCATTGTTATATCCCTCAATGCCGCCAATTGCAGGCATATCCTGACCAATAAAGAAAAGGCATTTACCATCTTCGGGCTCAAATTTTGCTAATTTACGCTGCTTTGAGTCGTTAAGATTAGTTTTTCTGGTTTGAGAGTTACAATTACTTAGTAATGCAACTACAATTACAATACAAATACTTAATTTAAAATCCATAATTTATAGTTTTAAAAATTATTTAGTAGAGATTTATTTAATAAATAAATAGTTATGAATTCGTAAATTTTGTGGAGGTAAATGTACTTTAGGAGTATGAAAATTATTTAAATAATGCATGTAATCAACTACGTCAAATAATTCAATTAATTACGTCAAAATTTAATGCCGTTTTATTAAGGTTTAGATAATCAGTGATTAACGGAATATGTCAATTTGCTTATCTCTAAATTATCTTGCTTTCTTATACGTTAAGTTATATTGTTTAGTATTTTTACTTATGTACGATATAATTATAATAAAGTGAAACGATTTCAGTTAATAGTTAAGCTAATCTTTTTGTTTGTTATTATACATAACATAGAGGTCAAAGCTATAACAGGCATTCCATATGTTACAAGTTATAATAAGAGTGATTATCCTGGAAGTGCAACTACCTGGTCGATAGAGCAGGATAACAGAGGAGTAATGTATTTTGCATCCAACAGTGGTGTATTGGAGTTTAATGGTTCAGAATGGAAGATTATTCCTATGCCAAACAGGTCGATTGTGCGAAAAGTGTATAAAAATTCGGAAGGAATAATTTATGTAAGTGCCTATAATCAGTTTGGTTATTTAACGGCCGATAAAAAAGGAAATACAATTTATGTTTCACTATCAGATACACTAAAATCAAAAAAAAGTGATATTGGTATTGTTTGGAATATTGTAGAAATGCCTTGGGGAATGCTTTTTATTACCTCATCAAGCGTGATAGTATTAAATAAGGATTTAAAAAGACAAGTAACAGATAAATCATTTAGTTTTTCGTTTAAAGTAGATGATAAACTATATATGGCTGATTCTAACGAGGGTTTACTCGAATTAACAAAAGACGGATTAGTTTCTGTTGGGGGAGGAGAGATGTTTAAGCAGAAAACTGTGACATCTATTTTAAAAGTTGATGATAAAAACCTGCTTATTGCAACAGCATTTAGTGGAATATTTAAGTATGATGGGGAGAAAGTCACGGAATGGAAAACAAAAGTAAATACTGCAAGTAAAAACTTACAGATATACTGTAGTTTAAAGCTTGATAATAATTTATATGCTTTCGGAACCATTAAAAATGGCATTTATATATCTGATGACAATGGTGAAATTGTTAACAATATTAATTTAGAAAATGGACTTCAGAATAATTCGGTGCATAATCTCTTTGTGGATAACAGAGGCAACTTATGGGCTGCGTTAGATAATGGCATCGATTACATTAGTATAAATTCTCCTGTATCGCAATTATTTCCCAATGGAGTTATTGGGAGTGGTTATGTTTCTCATTTAAAGGAGAAAGTGTTGTATTTAGGAACTAACCAGTCGCTATATTCTATTAATTGGCCATTAACTGTTAATCAACCTCTGCATAGTTCAATTGAAAAAATTAAAAACGTAGATGGGCAGATATGGTCTATTAAAGAGTTTGATGGTCATTTACTTTGTGGAGCACATAGCGGTATTTATGAAATTGCAGATAATTCTGCTACTTTAATTACTGACATTTCAGGTGGTTGGACTTTTTTAGAAACACCTATTCAATCTAATTATATTATAGGAGGAACATATGACGGACTTATATTATTGAGAAAGAGTGAAAATTTTCCTCACTATAGATTTATTAAAAAGCTAAGCGGATTTGATTATTCGTGTAAAGAAATTGAATTTGATAAAGAAGGAGACCTTTGGGTTTCTCATGGACAAAAAGGTGTGTATAGAGTAGTATTTAATTCTGAATATAATTCCATAAAAAGAATTGATTATTATGGGGCACGCCATGGTTTACCCAGCGACTATGATAATTCAATTGCAAAGTTCGAGAATAAATTATTTGTATCTACCATTGATGGAGTATATCACTTAGATAATGAAACAGGTAAATTTAAACTATGTGATGAACTTAAATCTGTTTTAGGACGAAAAAAAATCGATAAGTTTTATGAAGCAAGTAATAAAGACATTTGGTTTTTTACTTCAAATCGTCTGGGTATTTTACGAAAAAACTACCAAGGTAAATATTCTTCTGAGATACTCCAATTTAAAGAGCTAAAAGGGAACTTTATACATAATATGGAGCACATCTTACCACTTGATAACAATAATTTTGTTATAAGTACTGAAGATGGATTCTCATTCTTTGATAATTCGCGCGTCAAAGGAATTAAATTCAATTTGCAACTAGTGTTGACTGGAGTAGAATCTATTAATGGCAAATCTTTGTTTGGTGGAATGTTTGTTAATTCTAAAGGTGCTCCAATTGGGAACCAAACCAATCAACAAATGTTTGATTTTGAGCATAAATATAATAATCTTAAGTTTTATTTCAGTACTAATGTGTTTTCAAATCAGGATAGGGTAGAATACCGTTATTTTTTAGAAGGTTTGGATGAAGGTTGGACCAATTGGACAGATAGAAATTATATTGAATATGCTAAATTAAAACATTGTAAATATATATTACATGCCATTGTAAGAAATCAAGCTCAGGTAGAATCAGAAGAGCAGCAGGTTCATTTTGTAATACAAAAGCCAATTTATTTAAGAGTTCAGTTTTTAGTTATTTATTTTATTGTATTGTTGCTTTTTATTTATGGAATTATTTATCTGATAAAATATCGTATTTCGACAGTAAAGGAGCAGTTAAAACAAAAGCAAAGGAAACAGTTACAACAGCAACAAAACACTTACGAGAATGAACGCTTGAGAATAGAGCAGGAGGTTATTAACCTTCGAAACGAAAAATTAAATTTAGAAAACGAAAGGAATCAGGTTGAGATTGAAAACAAAACAAAAGAGCTAGCTTCAATTATCATGAAGATTACCTATACAAACGAAATTATCAATACAACTCGGAATAGCCTTTTGAAGGTGGTTAATAATATGGTTCACAGAGAATCAAAGGATCAAATTGAGAGGTTAGTCACAAACTTGGGACAAGAGCTAAATAAGGAAGAGGATTGGCAGCAGTTTCAAATGTATTTCGATCAGATAAATGATAATTTTATTCATCGCTTACGCACAGATTACCCCGATTTAACCCATAAAGATTTAAAAACAGCAGCTTATGTACGTATGAATCTTTCCACTAAAGAAATTGCTCAATTACTTAATCTTACAATTCGCGGTGTAGAAACTAGTCGTTATCGCTTAAGAAAAAGACTTAATCTTACCCAAAGTGATAACTTGGTTGAGTTTTTAGTTGATTTTTAGATAGAAAATCAGAAAGGGGTATGCTTTTTAGAAGCCATCCAGATATGAAGATACGTAGTGGCTTAAACTACATTTCATAATCTGAGTTCAATAATACTTATTTTTGAATAAAAAAAGTTTAAACATTGCTGGTTTCCCATAACTAAGTGCTTTATAGCAGCAGGCATTTATAATTTTTTCTTCAGATAAACCATGTCAATAAGTTGTACTCCGTCTTCAAACATTGGGTGGTCATAATTATCGGTAAAAAAATTCTTGATAGAATGAGATTTTTCAAATCCGCAACTTTCATAAAATGATAATATTGTCGGAGTTTCACCTGTTCCGACAAGCATTGTTTTATAGTTGTTTTTATAATAATCAGATATATAATTTATTAGTGCTTTACCATATCCTTTACCTTGATGTTGTTTATATGTTGCTATGTTTTTCAATTCGCAGGTTTCTTTGTCTATTGCTACAACAACACAAACAGTCTTCAAGTCATCATCGTATAGTGCAAACATATCTCCACTTTCCAAATATTTGTCAATCATATCCTCTTGTTCGTCTGCTAATAGCAATAGGTCAAGGTGTTGCTTCTTATTGTGGGTGATTTTTTCTATTCTCATTACTTTATCATTTTTTTTAAAAAACACTCGTTTTAAAAATTGAACAAACCATTGTGCGAAGCTTTGAAGAAACTCCCTTCAAAACCTGCACGTACTAAATTTACGTTTTGAAATTTATGCTTAAACTTAATAAATTTTCGTTCCGAAAATTTGGCGCCCAAAAATAACCTACAACCCCACATTTTATTCAACTCTCTGACCATCTACCCGATTGTGGCGTTATTCCTTTCCGACAAGTCCTCCCTATTTTGTTTATTTAACAATATTGTATTTCCAGCAAATTTTGTGAGTATTTTTTCTAACAAAAGAGCCTCTTCATTAGCGTCAGACTTATCTTTATCCGAACTGCTTTTTTGAATAATAAAATAGCTAAAGGAGTAAGCAACTTCTTCACTTGCAAATACAGTTCTTGTTATGTGGTCCTTTAGGCGGGTCTTAATGTTTCCTTTCCCTATATATGAAGGATGCCCTCTTTTATCATGAATTGCGTAGACTCCAATTAACGATGGAGACTGTTCTATTTCTTCAGAATTAAATGGGATACCTACTTTTAATTTTGAATCAACACTTTCATCTTCATTAGGACTTTCTTCAATTGATTTTTTCTTATTTACAGCAATTCGCTTAAGAGCGTCTATGATTTTCTGTTTTGTTTTAAACTGCGGTACAGAAGTCTTGCCAGAAAGTAATAAATTAATAGTTTGATATGATAGTGAGGCCTCATTCGCTAAATCAAGAGGCGTAATTTTCAATACAGTTATTTGGTCATACAAATAAGTACCAAAATCATTTCCTGAATCAACATCAGAGCTAATAGATTCTATTTCATTAGGATTAATCTCCTTTTTAACTAGACTTATTAGTTCACTTTTTAACTGTTCAAACCTAGTCTTAGTTAATATTCGTTTTTTTCTATAAAGCTGACTAATCTCAGGCTGAAATAATTGAAGACTTTCAGCTAGATCTTGTTGTTTTATTCCTGAATTAATCAATTTACCAATTAGAACTGACACTTCGTTTTGAAGAGTAATAGTTTCTTCTGTTTTTTCTATTGGTTTACGTCCTCTTTTCTGTTTTGTCATATTCATTTTGATTAATTAGTTTAATTACTTGGAACTCACTTTTAATGCCCTACAACTTTTCTGTAAAACCATATATTGCCTTTGTTTTTCATTTGTGCACAAATTATATCAATGGTTTTGAGCATCAAAAATAGCCAAATTATTAAACGCATAATTCATATAGTGACATTTAATTTGTTGCAGGTATTTGTTGCTTATGCTCGTATAAATTTCGGTTGTTTTGGATGAAGGGTGTCCTAAAAGCTCCTTTATTTAATAAAACGAAATTGTTTCTGGTTGCACTAATTGGTTTGCAAAGCTATATCGTAAATTAAGGATTCCACTTTTTTTAGTTTTTTTATTACCTGCTTTGCTGCCAGCTCTTTTTCAAAGAATCCGTTATAACATAAAAACATCTAGTAAATCAATATTCGAAAAAAACAGTTCGGTTAATTATAAATAACGGATTTTTATATTAAGAATAAGTGAGTAGTAAATCTTAATATATGTAACTATTAATCAGTGCTGTATGTGGGTTTGTTTTAAGGATTCCTTAAGGCAGAATTTATATTCGCGTATGTATTTTTCACTAATATTAAATCATTCAATTAACCTATAATTCAAAACAAACATGAAAACAAAAAGTTTATTAATTACTCTTTTGGTGTCTTGCACCTTTTCTTTTTTATTTACAGCCTGTGAAGAGGATGTAATTTACGATTCAAAAAATATGGATAACCCAGGGGAACCAAAGCAAATAAATATTTACAAGGTTCCTAAGTACATTTTCTATTTTATTGGTGATGGTATGGCTACACCTCAAATTAATGTTACCGAAGCTGCAGTGTTTAGTCCTGAGTTTAAATTAAAATCAGCAGGAACAGTAGGAGTTGGAAAACTTAATATGCAAGACTTTCCGGTTACAGGTATGCAAATGACGCATGCAGAGGACAGATATATCACTGGTTCAGCTGCATCGGCAACAGCTCTTGCTTGTGGTTATAAAACTACAATTGGTACTATCGGACAAAGCGGCGATGGTTCTATGGTTTATAAAACTATGGCAGAAATGGCTAAAGAAAAAGGCATGAAAGTAGGTATTATTTCAAGCGTAAGTATCGACCATGCTACTCCAGCTTGTTTCTATGCTCACACAAACTCAAGAAACAATTATTTTACAATTGGTCAGCACTTAACACAAAGTAATTTCGATTATTTTGCAGGTGGTGGTGTAAGATGGAACAAGTACAGTAAAGAAGGTCAACCAAAAGATATTAGTGTTTTCCTTGATGCTGCAGCTGAAAATGGATATAAATATGTAAATACAAGAAATGCTTTTGAAGCATTGGATGTTAACTCAGGAAAAGTTATTGCTACTCTTGAAAAATTTGCAACAAATACATCTGATGGTTGTGCGCTTCCTTACACAATTGATTTAGATGAATTCGGACCAAATGATAACATAACACTTTCGGAATTTACTGCTAAAGGAATCGAAGTTCTTGACAATGAGAATGGATTCTTCATGATGGTTGAAGGAGGTAAAATTGACTGGGCTTGTCACGCAAATGATGTTGTTTCTGCTGCACACAATACAGTTGAATTTGACAAAGCTATTGGTCTTGCTCTTGATTTTTACGAAGATCATAAAGAGGAAACACTTATCATTATCACAGGTGATCATGAGTGTGGTGGATTAACTCTTGGTTTTTCTGCAACAGGATATAGCACTGTGTTTACAATGTTAAATCATCAATCAGTATCTTATGTTTCTTTCTCAAATAAAGTACGTAGTTGGGCTACAAGTGGCAATGTTACATTCGAAATGGCTCTTGATGCTGCAAAAGCAGACTTTGGTTTAGGTGACGAAACTTTAGGTCTTGGTTTATCGACTTACGAGATTGGTCTTTTAGAAGATGCATTTGGTAGAAGTATGACAGGAGAATCAGCTCATGATGATCAAGAAATATCTATTATATATGGATATTACGATCCTTTTACTGTTACAGTAACACATATTCTTAACAATAAAGCAGGTATCGACTGGACTTCTTATTCACACACTGGTATTCCTGTTCCTGTTTTTGCTAAAGGACAAGGAGAGCACGCATTTAATGGATACTACGATAATACAGATATTGCTAAAAAAATAATTGGTATTGGTCAGTTAGATCCTACTGTAGATTACGAAAATGAGAATCCAAAAGACTGGAGAGGTTCTGATTTCTAAAAATTAATTGTTAACAACAATAATTACAAACCTGCACATTTTAAAATGTGCAGGTTTTTTATTTCAATCTATTAATCCAAAAGATTGTTAGAATAAAGGCAAAAGACATGAGGTGAATTTACAAAGTGGTAAATATCAAGCATTTAGGTAAATTATCTCCACGGTTTTAAATGTTAGATATTCAATATCATACAAAAAATATCAAACTCTTGTTTATCAATACTGTTTGGGTATTTTTCCTATTTGAGGTTTTGTGTAACAAAAGTTTTGATTGTTGCATGTCATCGACCAATAGGGTGTAACGCCTTGAATTAACTCTAAAATTGGGTCGTTAAAAGGATCAACAGTTAACTCACTTTTATTAGCACCACGCCCAAAGGTTATATAAGGTACTCCTGTGTACATAATTTTATTGTCTTTTTCCGAAATCAAATTTACTATCCCTTCTTGTGGCAGTTCTTCTGTATTTTGAGTTACACTTAACTTTATTATTTCTTTACCTTTATTTCCAACAATTCCAGTATACGTATCACCATTATAGGTGAGAGAAAACTTTTCGGAATATCTAAATGGAAAACCATAATGCTTAGAATAACTGGTAACAGCTGTAGAATCGCTAAAAACACCCCATATAAGAAAGTGACCAGGAAGTGATCTGGTTTCAAATCCTTGCACTTGAACAAAAATAAATGAAGTATAATAGGTAGAAGGAAGTCCTGATATATAATCAACTTCGTAAAATTCCAATCCCAGATTAGCCATACCAAATTCGTCAGTAATTGGTTCTATTTCTTTGGGAAGAAATGCTTTAACAGCTTCAGCCTTGACCTTAAACATTGTCATCATAAAATTGCTGGAGTGAGCAAGATATGGTGGTGGATAATTTTGAGCATAAGATGTGCAACTTAGTACTATAAAAATGACAAAAACTAAATTTTTCATGATATATTTTTATTATTGTTAAAATGATTAATGTTTAGATAATTAGTTATATAGATGATTTGTTGAGGATTGATAGGATAGTTCAATCACTCCTTAGTAATCCAATCAATTGATTGCTTAATTAAGAGACGATAGTTAGGATTTTTATAAGAATGATGATCGTGCCCCAATTGAATATACACAATATTCGATTTTCCATATTTATTTGTCCACCCCATAATTTTACCATTTTCGGGATGTGTAGTTGTAAGTAACGGTTTAACTGTAGGCAGAACTTTATAGTTTCCATAAACTTCATCATGAATTATAAAATCTTCCATACCTTTAGTTATTGGGTGCTTTTTATTAACAATTTTAACTGGAATTTCTACATCATAACTATATGTTGAGCTGTTTATAAAAAAACGACCTCCAATTATTTTTTCAAACTCATCCCATTTTTGATAAGATACCAATGAATGGTGTAAAAAAATGGCCGGTTTTCCTTTTTCTAATAACTTAATCAAGGCTTTTTTTTGAGGATTACTAATTTCTTGAACCATATCATAAAATACCAACACATCAAAGTCATCTATAGCACTAGAATTATATATTAGATTTGCGTTGGGATGAATTATCTCTTCATATTCAATGTTTTCATTGTCTTCAAAAATGTCAAAAAAAGCTTCCTTATCAATTTGGTGCCCTCCTGTAAATATTAATAAGCGATGTTTTTTTTGTTTTGTGTATAAACTGCTAAACATCAACCCAACTACTACTGCCAATATTAGTAGATGGATCTTTGTAAAGTGGAATTTTTGTTTCATATTTTAATCTTTATTTGGTTATGTATCATGTATTTCAATTTAAATATAGTAATGTATGGGGCAGGTGTGTAGGTTGTTAGGTGGAGGGTGTGCTGGTGGAGTTGAAGAGTTATGTAAAGTACTTATATGATGTTCGTCGTTGTTAAATCTGTTTATTCAATAGTAAGGTCACTCTTCGTCGAAGATTATTTGAAAATTTATAGGGTATCCATATATTCGTTCAATTTAATGACCTTATAAAAAATGGCAGTCATATACAACCATAAAAACTTACCAATTGTATTCAAATACAGATGGATGTGGCATATATTGTTTTGGTTGGTAATGTATGCAGTTTATGCATTTAGTTACGGAGGATATTACAACGCTAACTATTATTACGAGGCCATAATTAATGCAGAACAAATGCCTGTTAGGATTTTATTCACATACCTGATGGTGTATTTGTTAGTCCCTAAATTTCTTCTTAAGCGAAAATTTAAAACCTTCTTTTCTCTCACATTTTTACATGCTTTTTTATTTGGATTAGCTGTTTGGATGGTTTGTTATTATATAGTTAGCTTTCGGGAATATACTGGCAGCAGAAACTACCCCTTGTTTCATTTTCCCAAGATTCTGGTTTCTATTATTTCTAACTATGGAATTACTCTTATTGCAGTTATTATTAAGTTGTTTAAATGGTGGTATTTAGACCAGATGGAGAAAAATCAATTGGAAAAGGATAAGCTTGCTTCTGAAATCAGATACCTTAAGTCACAAATTCATCCACATTTTTTGTTTAATACCTTAAACAACCTTTATTCTTTAACACTGAGTCAATCTAAAAAAGCATCGGATGTGGTCATTAAACTTGCTGATATTTTAGATTATATGATATATCATTCGGGAAAGGAGAGGATTTCGTTAGAAAAGGAATTACAAATTTTAAATAATTATATAGATCTTGAAAAAATAAGGTACGGAGATCGTTTAACTTTATCTTTTGATGTTGAAGGTAATGTAACAGGTAAAAATATTGCACCCTTAATGCTGTTTCCACTTGTTGAGAATGCTTTTAAACATGGTGCTAGTGAGGACAGTAGAAATCCAATGGTGAATGTTTCATTAAAGATATATAATGATCTTCTTCATTTAAAAGTTGTTAATTCTCTTCCAAAATTAGTTACAGAAGGAAAAAAGAACAACAATGGCATTGGATTAGATAATATGCATAAACAACTTGATATTCTTTATCCAAACAATCATAAACTTATATTGGAAAAAAATGATACGTTATTTACGGCTAATCTTAAGTTACCTTTGCTTCATTAAAAAATAATATGCTTCAGAATGAAAGTTAGATGCCTTATAGTTGAAGATGAACCTTTAGCTGCTGATGTAATTCAGCAACACTTAGCTAGAGTGGATATGTTTGAATTGGTTCATATTTGCCAAAATGCATTTGATGCATTCAATTACTTAAGAAAATATAAGATAGACTTGTTATTTCTTGATATTCATATGCCCGAAATGAAAGGCACTGAACTATTAAAAGGATTAAATAATCCGCCTAAGGTTATTATAACAACTGCTTATCGCGAATATGCATTGGAAGGGTATGAATTAAATGTGCTGGACTATCTTTTAAAGCCAATATCTTTTGACCGTTTTATGCAGGCTGTTAATAAATATTTCGATTCTTGTTCAATTAATAACGATCTTACTTATCATGAGAATAATTCTAATCATGCATATATCTATGTAAGAGAAAAGAACCAGGTTCATAAGGTTACAACTGAGAATATTAGTTATATCGAAAGTATTGGGGATTATATTAAAATTCATAATCATCGAAATAGTATAACTATTCGGAGTACTATTTCATCGTTAGAAGAAATGTTACCGGCTAGTGATTTTCTAAGAATACATAGATCGTTTATCATTAATATAAATCAAATAAGCAGGTTTACTGCACACTCCGTATTTATTAATGATCAGGAATTTCCAGTTGGGCCAAGTTATCGTAAGAGCGTATTTAAAGTATTACATTATCCAGGTTTCAAGTAGAGTCTTTTAAAGATAAATAATATAGCTATTTTATACTAAAGTAAAATGCCCAGGGGAATATTTTCACGCATTCACCTGGGCAATTGTATAACGAGCTAAAATATGTAGATTAGTGATTTATTGCTACATAAACCTAATTGCATAAATTACTTTAACATCGCAGTCTTCTTTAAATAAATGAATTTCATAATATTTCTTATTGACAATACCTTGGTATAACTCTTTTTTAATACCTTCTTCAGATGATAATATTTCTACCTTAGGATGATCTGTGATTGTTAAATTATATATATATGTCAACTTAACTGTTTGATAATTAAAATTTCTACATGAGGATAGACTCATTGTATTTACATTAGAAATATCCAAAGCAAGATTAGTTCCGTTAACCTGACAATCATCAGAAAGTCCAAATGTTACACCGTTTATTTTAATACCTGTTAATCCCAGAACCGAAAAGTCACCATTAGTTTGAGGTTTAGTGATATTAAAAGTGTAATTTAATTCTACATCATATCCTTCTCTGGTTATTTTTATTTCATAAACATTGGAATTCGTATTCTCTTCTTTGTTGATATTTATTTGAACATCATCAAAAGTAGAATGAACAGATACTTCAGGTAATTCCTCAGTTTGGGATACGTATGAGTAGGTTAAATTGGCTACTTTAGAACCATCATTATCTTCAATTTTGGAGCTAGGATTAAAGATGTTTTCATCATCACCTGTAACTAAGTATATCCCTTCAGTTAATGTATAATCTGTATCACCAATCGATACTTTATCAATTCCTAAATCTGAGAATTCGTTGCTAACTTCTTCGTTACAGATAAATACGTAAGTGATTTTCGCAGAATAGCCATTTCTTGTGATAACAGTTCTATAAACTAAATCTTGAGAATCGTTATCTTTACTTGTAACAACTTCTATGTCTTCAAAATCACTCACAACCTCAATATTTAGTGATTCTTCAGAAGATATTTTACATTGATAAGTTACAATAAGTTGGTTGTTCTCCTGTGATAAAGCTCTAAATCTTAGTTTTTGGTCATTTGCTGTTAGCTCACCAGATTGGTTCACATTATAGGCTACATCATCAAATTTTACCTTTTTAATACCCAAGATTTCAATGCCGCTTTCGGTATCATCTGGATTAATGTTAGAATCATCATCACTACATGAACATAAAAATGTTAAAACGATAAGTGAAAAAATAGAATTTAGTAGTTTCATTGTTAAAATTTTTTAGAATTATTAAATGCGTTTGTTATTTGTAAGTAATATGGATTGTATCTTCAATTATTTACGCTCTTCATATATAATTTTATGTTTTATTTCTTCTATATCCTTAAAAAAGAGAGTGTAATAACTTTCTTCATATTTAGGATAGAATTTTGGAGGATCAATAAAATTGCTCCAATTTACCTTTTGCCTTTCGGTTAATGTCGAAGCCTAAAATTGGTATTAGCTTATCATAAAAGGATTCAGCAACTTCAAGGTTTTTTACTGTAAATTGAATGTGATCGATAATAGGTTTCATGTAATTTTGCTTTTATGGTTTTTTCCAAAACAAGGATGTTTTCTTGTTGGAAAAAACCATCATTTAATTCACAACTTAAAACAACTAGACATAACTACATTAATAACGGATAATTGTATGTTATTTTTTAATAAGCTTACCACTTTTTGTATTACCGTTAGATTTTATCATATACATATATAGTCCACTAGGTATGTTTTGCAAGCTAACTTGGTTATTAATAATGTTAATATTCATTACTTCTTTTCCAGATAAGTTAAAGAGGCTAAAAGAAGCATTGTCTAATGTATGTTCGATATATAAATTATCTTTTACAGGGTTTGGATATAGGTTGACATCAATATCATCAACGTTGTTGACTAAGTTTGTGGTATTTTCATCATAATAATAAGTTTCTCTATAAGATACGCTCCATGAGCTGTTGTTTTTATTCCAATAACAGGATTCTGATTTTAGCAAGTTGCCATCATCATCAATTGTATGCCAGTATTTATTATTATTTACCCAGTCGTTTCTTTCATAATCCCACTCATAGGATGTTAAGTTTTGTAGCATCCCATCATTTATGGATTCGTATGTGTTTTTGGTAATACCAATAACCTCATTAATATTGTCATCAAAATAATAACGGATATCTAGTGTTATTTGTCCATCCACGTCATATCCTATTCTATGACTTTTATACCAATCATTAGTATATTCATTCCAGGAATAGGTATCATTTGATACTATCTTACCATCCTTTAATTCTGTTATTCTTAGTTCGTCACCGATCCATCCTTCTTCTTGACTTCCCCAAATATAGCTTTCAAAATATATCTGTCCGAAAGGTGATTTACTTTTAATTGTTTCTTTTGAACTATTTATGAAATTGCTTCCATCCCATACATAAATGTGTCTTTGATAAATGGTTAATTCATTTTCATCATTTATTTCTTCATCTAATTTATTAGTAAGCTTCCATTGCTCATTATGCCACTCATAAAGCTTATAGCTCGTTTTAGTTATACTTCCGTTAATTTCGTATTCAATCAGCTCTCTTTTTTCTTCACCAATAAGCATATCTCCGTCAAAACCATATTCTGCCTTCATGGTTACAATGTTATCATTGTTATAATTTGCTTCCATTTTTGCTTTTAGTAACCAACTACCATTTCGCCATTCGTAGCTTTGGTTAAGTATTTCGTTACCATTGCTATCATATTCTATTTCACGTTTTTTATTTATTTCCCATGCAGGTGTGGGGAGATTGTTATTCCATATACGCGTTTCACTATATTTTAATTTACCTGCCTCATATTGGTAGTTTATTTTTGCTGTTTTTTCCCACTTAGGATTTGAACCTTGTGTATTCCATGTATAATGCAATACCTGAAGAATATTACTATCTTCATCGTAAGAAAAATCAGTTTTATTTCCTTTAATTATTTCGAGTTGACCAGTTACTGTATTGTACCTAGAACTAGTTGATAGTATAAGGTTACTATTATCATCCCATTCTTTAATATATTCAGATTCACATACCCAACCATTATTCCAGAAATATTCAGCTTCTCGGCTACAGGCATTTACTCCTCCCGGTATATGTACTCTTTTTCTACTTTTTTCCCATACTTCTAATTCCTCGTTCCAAATAGAATATATTGTTGTTTCGATGTCACCTTTATCATTATATGTATATTCTTCCTTGTTTATTCCTTTCCACTTGTTTAAATCTTTATCCCAATTATAATAGGAACTTAAAACGATTAAATTATCAGCATTGTAGTTATCTACAATCTTGTATGTTAGTGCTGGATTATCTTCTTCAAATTCATATACTTCAATTTCTGTAGGATTCCCTTGTTCATCCCACTCTTTAATTACTTTCTTTTCTATTTTTTTCAATTCAGAACGAGTTCCACTCTCAGTATCCTTGTCTGATTCTGCTATAATATGCTTTATTTTTTTATCATTATAAATTGGGATACCATCCTTACTAAATCTTAGAATTTTTTTAGGATTAGAAGTGATTACTATATCATTTGTTTGCCCAAATATTACTAAGGGCATTATAATTAATAAAATATTAGTTAAAAGTGTTTTCATGATTGATATAAAATAATAAAAGATATATTCGGTTAATAAAATATAATAGTATTTACTTGTAAAATGATAACAACCATTTATTTAGTAAATCAAAGAATATTAAAATTACTGGTAGTTATTGTTTTGTTATATCTGAGTTTTCATTATTCAGATTTTCTTTTAGGATTTCACCTGTTTTTAAGTCAACTTCCATTCCTTCATCAGGAAATATTACAATACCATTAGTTTTATCAGAACTATATTCAACGTAATAATTTAACTCTCTATTACCAGGGATGTGATATTTTTGACAACCATCAATTGGGAAACAAAGAGAACGTGATGTTTTGATAATAATAGTATTGCCTACATGTATTCTGGAATCATCCCCTTTCTTTATCGAACCACCACCCCATAAAGTGAATTTGTCATCCCATATGTCTTGTGGTGTATTTTGTCCTTCGTACCATTTTTTAGAACCATCGCGATGATATTCATCATAATAATCTTCAGAGCTATAAAGTTTGATGTTTATTTCTTCGTTGAAATCCCACGATGAATGTTGTTCCTCAATATCACTTGTTGTTTCATTATCATCTTTAATAAGAGTATTTCCGTATGATATTTGAGTAATGTTTCCAGTTATTTTTTTCTTTTGAATTTCAAAGTTATTAAACTCTACAGTTAGTCTACAATTAATTTTATCAAACGAAGAGCTCTTTTCTACAACTATCTTACCTTTAGCTGTAACATCATCCATTTTTCTTGTAATAATAGAATGATAATCATCCCCAAAATCAAGTGTAATTAACCTGGGCCACTCGTTGTTTTTTTCCAGATATTCAACTTTTACTTTAGGATAGGTATTTTCATCCTGAACATTTTTATTATCACCAATAAAGCTTTCTTCAGCATCCCACCATAAATGCTTTTCCACTTGGTCCATTATAATATCAGGAATGAGTCCTGTTTGTATATATTCTTGCACATTTGCAATTTCCCTATTAGTTTTTTCTTGAGCACTTTCTGTTTCTATTTCGGTTAATTCTTCGCATGAAAATAGAAAAATAGCACATGTAGTAATAAATATTTGTTTAGTCAGTTTCATAATTTTCGTTTCTAAATAAATCATGTTTGTTTAATTCGGCCGTACATAATAGTAGACAGGAACAAAACGAAAACTACTGACTAAAAAATGAAATTTATTGAAAAACTATTTCCAAATAGTTTTTTAGTCCTGTGAAGCATGTAGTTTTTAGAAAAGTCTGAATTAATCTGAGTTATATAAGATGGAGCAATTTCGAGATTAACTCTGCTAAGAATATCATATGATACAGAAAAACTAAATTCTAACGAGTTTACAAGATTATTTAAATGTGATTTGCTATCAATGGGAGAATAACTCGCAATAAAATCAGGAACAGAGGTGTCAATATTAATATACATTCCATTAACACTAGTTAATATACTTGTCCAACCAGTTAAACTTAAACCTAGCTTTAATTTGCTTAATACTCTTTTTTTATATCCTATAATCACTGGAAAACCCAAATATTTATAGTTGTTTGAATCTTCATACAAAGTAGGATAGAATTTTTGGGCATTTATAACAATGTGGTCGAAAAAAGGGGAGTAATTATAGTTTTCTTTAATTTCTTGTCTTCCTAATCCTGTTCCAAAGCACCAGGGGCCTTTTGTTAACTGAAATACAAAGGATATTTTATAATTTTCACTATTAAGATTATAGAATTGAGAAGCAGCATCAACTAACTCGTAATTTTCAGGCACACTTCTTAAACGCCACTTAATTTTGTCAATTATTTGTTTCTGATAAAATAGGCCAAAGCTTACTTTCCATTTATTCTTTTTAAAGTGAATTGGAGAGGTAATATTGGTGATTATTTGCGAAGGAATTTCAGGTTGAGGAATAGGAAAATCAGGCGATTTAAGATTTGAAATTTTACTCCATTTTATTGAATCTTTAAAATAAACCGAATTCTTTTTATGCGATATTTTAGTAGGTACTTCCTGAATAAAATTATTAATAGTTGGGGTTTGATTTTTAGTTTTTTCTGGACTACTATTAAGATTCGTAATAGTGGAATCTTGTCTTATTGCACGAGGGAAAAGAATAATGTCATTCTCAGTTGCTATAAAATCGGTTTTTTGAGGAAGAATATTTTTTAATATTACTTCTAAAGAGGCATTTTTATTAAAACTAACAAGTGAATCATCGTTTAATGTATTGTTGCTATACGAAAATACAATATTAGCTTTTTGCTCAAGCTCTTTTAGCACAATACGCAAAGGTTTATTTTTAACCGTAATATATAACGTTTTTTTCAGACACGTGTCAACATTCCTTTGAGCTGGTAGCTGAATATTTTTCAAGCTTAAACAACATATGATAAGCCATACAAAAAAAAATCGCATTTTATTTAGTTTGTTTTAAAGCTAATATCAGATTGTTATCTTTTTTTTCTATATCAATTCCTAACGATTTTTCCAGAATAAATATTACATCCTGTAGAGATTGATTTTGGATTTTTGTGGTAATGAGAAAGTTATTTATTTCAGGATCCTCAATAGTAATTCCCACATTGTAGTACTGAGATATCTGTTCTACTACTTCTCCAATATGAGTATTGTGAAATAAGAGAGTTCCTGTTTTCCAAACTAGATAATTATTATCGTTAAGCTTTTCTTGTTTAACTATTTTTCCATGTTTATTAAGCATTAGCATTTGGTCTTTTTCAAGAAAAAAGTTATCCTTTATTTTTCGATGTTTTACTTGAACTCGCCCTTCAGTTACTGATATTCTTACATTTTCTTTTAAAGAATCAATGTCAACTTCAAATTGTGTTCCTAAAACTTTTATCTCTACATCTAAAGCTTTAACAATAAATGGCTTTAAGGAGTCTTTTTCAATTTTAAAGAAGCCTTTGCCATTTAATGTAACACGTCTTTTTTCTTTATTAAATTTTTTATCTAACTGTATAATACTATTATCTGCTAAGGTAATTACAGAAGAATCGGGTAAATAATATCCTTTAGGTAGGGTTCCATTGTAAGCAGATTGATATGTAACAGGAGAATACTTGGAAGATATCCAGCAAATTAAAACTCCAACAGAAATTAGTATTATTAAAGAAGCTGCTACAGTCCATCTGGAACTTAAGGAAACAAACTTACCTGGTTTTCTTTTTCTTTTTTTAGTAATTGGATTTTTATCAATTTGTGGAGTGGATAAATTAATATTTCGTATTACTCCTAAAAGTTCTTTAAAGTATATTTTGTTTTCAACTGACTCTTCTACCCAATTAAGCAGTTCTTGTTCTTCAGCGATAGTTAGGTTATTCTTACTATACTTAATTATTAATGAGTCAATATGTTTGTTTCTTTTATCCATTTCAATATTATAGACAGGTAACTTGAAAAAAGTACTGAAAAAAATTACAAAAAATGTTTAAGTCTTTTTCTTAATTTTTTTATTGCTGACTGAACGTGTGATTCAACTGTTCGTTCCGAAATTTTTAATTTTTCTGCAATTTCTTTAAAACACAAACACTCAAGATAGCGCATCTCAAAAACTTCTTTACATTTAGGTGTGAGTTTTTTTATTTCTTTTTCTAGATTTTCCTGAATTTCCCATTGGTAAAATGTATCCTCAAAATTCTCAAGTTCAATTTCCTTTAGTCTAATATTAGCTTTGCTAACATATTTATTATGTACTTTTATATGTTCGAGTTTATTTAGGCTGGCATTGTAAACGCTTCTATATAAGTATTTTTCTGGAGATTCAACTGTTTCTCCATTTTCAATTTTTTTCCAAAATTTTATCATGGTTTCTTGAACAACCTCTCGAGCACTGTCTTCGTCGTAAATATATCTTTTTACATAGTTGCATAGTGGTGAGAAGTATTTTTTATAAATGCACTCAAACTCATTTTGAATATTTTTTTTATTGTTTGGCGGTGGGACTTTTATTTCCGGTTTCATTTTACCAAAATGTCAATTTGCAGCAAAAATATAATTTACTTACGTTATTGATGTTATTCATAATAGGATTTAAATATTGTTAACATTAAATTAAATACAATATCGCTTTAAAATCATCATAATTGAGTATATGGCTTAAAAATCATTGTTTTAATTATTGGATATTTGTGTATTTTTAATGTAATCTAAAATTAATAATATATAATATTGATAAGTAAATATGGGATCGTATAGGTTTGAATTTTTAAGTAACTGTAACAATAATTTTTAATTCAAAGTTTATTTTTTGTTGTAAAAATATGATATTTAAAAATTTTCTTTATCTACAAGGTTACAAGGAAAGGAGAAAACTAAACAATTTAAAATATTTTAATACTTCATAATTGCCAAATAAAACAATAAGTCATTGTTTTAAAAGTTTAAATATATGTTAATAAAAAGATTGTATTGTGCGTTAATTTGTTGGGGATACTTGATATTATATACTTTTTATTAACAAATAAAGAATCTATTTTTATAATCGCTTTCTATAGTTATTATACAATATCCAATTATATTTGCGGCTTTGTTTAAAAGTGAAATTTAACAATAATTCCTGTGAATCATTCAGGTATTAGTTATGCTAGTATTTAAGAGAGTAAAAATAAGAAGAATATTATAGTCGAATTCTAAAATTGCAAACCAATAACATAGAAAAATATTATTATGTCAGCACTTAAGTTAGTTCAGGAGTCAATAAAAACTAGAGGTATTTATCAAACCTTGACAATGGTACTATCGTACATTGTAGATTATATGTTTGATAAAAGATATGGTCTGGACACTTGGTCTTGGATTAAAGTAAATGACCTTGATATTGAAGTTGGAGATAAACAACATGCCAGTCATTATCAACCAACTCATGCATTACCTCTAAAAATGTTATTTAAAAAATTAAATTTCCAAGATGAAAAAAACATAATTGATATTGGTTGTGGAAAAGGGAAAGTAATGATTGTAGCTTCAAAATTTGGTTTTAAAGAAGTAAGGGGTGTTGAGATTTCTCCAATGCTATGTAAAATTAGCTGTGAAAACTTAAATCGTTACCAAAAAAAAACGAATCAAAAATTTACATGGAAAGTAACTGAGACAAATGCACTTACTTATCAGTTTAATGACGATGAAGATGTATTTTTTCTTTTTAATCCATTTAATGATTTCATTTTAGAAACAGTAATTAAAAATATACAGTTCTCACTCAAAAGGCGTAATAGGAAAATATGGATTATATATAATAATCCCGTACATAAAAAGATAATTGAAAATAATTTAGATAATATTATGCACTCTGAATTTTCGTATTGGGGGCATAACTATTCTATTTTTGAGATCAACTAATACGTACTAAACTTTTAACCCTAAATTAAATCTTTATCAAATAATTTTATCATTTTTTTCTCTGCAAAATTAAATGTAAAGGATAAAATTCAAACTGTTTATAATAACTTAACACATCCTCATTTTCATGTGCAACAAGCAGCCTTTGTGTTTCGGTTTCTTGTTCTATTAGCCAGTTTATTGCATTGTCCATTAGCTTTTTACCAATACCCGACTTTCTATACTTTTTATCAATGTATAAAGAGTCAACTTCTCCCATTTTTATATTATCTCGTTCTATAGAGCTAATACAATATCCAATTATATTTCCTGTTTTCCTTTCAACAACGTAATCAAACATTAATTGGCTCGACTTCTCAATGAGAGTCTTCTTTCTTTTATCCCAACACATATTGTCGAACCTTTCTTCAAAATAAGGAGATAAATCTTTATGTAGCTCATTTAATTTTTCCCAGTGCGGTTTTATTAGATCAAGGTTTTCTGTTGTTCCTCGTATAATTTCGAATTCTGCCATAAATTAATGCATATATATTAGGATGTTTGTATAAAGGTTATTAGAAGGTGCGTTGCAAATTCTTTACATGAGGATTTTTGGCTTATCTCTTTTTACCCAACAGTAATATAGAATCATCTTCTTCAAATTCAGCATAATATTCAATCGAAATAATATCAAACCAATCCTTAAAGAATTTTTCAATATCCTTTTTATCATGATAATTAACAAAAAGTCCTTTAAAGATTTCGGAATCTACTCCTTTCCAAAAAGAATGGCAAATAACACCACCTGAATTTAAAATCTGATACTGTCTTTCAATGGAGCTTTTTAGTTCTTCATCATTTAAATGAATCAGAACTTTATTTGAATAAATTGCGTCAAATTTATCCTGAGTTCTCAATGTTATAGCATCCAGATCAAGAAATTCAAAGTTAGGATTTTCAGTTCTTAAGTGATTTAAAAATACTTTCGAATTATCAGAACCAATTACTACGTGCGATTTATTCAATATTTTCCAGTCAGTTCCAGGACCTGAGCCTAATTCAAGTATGACAGAATCTGGCGATAAATAATTCCCCAACTTATTAATTAATTGTGCACCATTAACATCTTTTGCTAAATTAATGTACTCATTAACCGATTCTTTAGTGTGGTAATATTTGTTGCTCATATTCTAAAAATATTACTTGTTTCAGTAAAAAAGTCAGTAAGTCAATAGGTAAATTCTAAGTACCTGTTTATTTCTTTTGGCCTTTCGCAATTATCCATCCATTTCTATAGTTTAGGTCGATAGAAATATCTTTAAATCCAGATTTCTCAAATTGCACGTAAAAATCTTTATCTGATTTTAAGGTGGCTAAATTCCACCATTTTGTTCCTTCATTAGGGTACCTGTTAATAATTAAAAAAAATCCATTTTTATCTAATATTCTATAAACCTCCGAAAAAGCCTTGTCGATATCTGGCCAAAATTGAACAGTTTCAAATGCAGATATAAAGTCAAGAGAATTATCTTCAAGTTCAATGTTAGTAACAGAACCAACCATTAATTTTAATCTATTCTGCTTAATGGCTTCACTGTTTATTTTACGTGTTAATTCAATCATTTCTTTTGAATGATCAAGCCCATAAAGCTGATAGGTTTTATTATTTTGCGATAAGTATTTAATAAATTTTCCTCCACCGCATCCAATATCAAGTATTTTATAATTATCTGGAATATTATTTTTATCGAAATAGTTAATGTAAAAGGAAGTATGGAACTGATTCATTAATCGTCCTAAAATTTTTCCAATTGTACCGGAAGGCTTTGAACCTTGTTTTTCTATTCCCATTAGTATTTTTTCTATAAGTATTATTAAAAGGTAATTTAATAAATCTTAACGTCAGTTTGAATTCAAAAATTATGCAATGCTTAAAATATGAATTAAATATGTAAGTTTTAATTATCCAATCTCAAACACTGAGTGATGATTAAATTTAAACGGACACTAATGATAAAATGTGTTGATTTAGAGTTATTAATCTATTCAGCAAAAAATACCTCTACCTCTTTTCTTTTACCATATTTTTTAACAAAATTCTTTTTAATCATATTGTATAATATCCCCTTAAATCTTCTTGCATTTTGAGGACATCTTTCAATACATCCGGCACATGTTATACATATTTTTTTGTTTGTTTTTTTAGGATTACTTTTATCTATGGCATTAACGGGGCATAAGCTTATACATATTCCGCAATTATTACAATGAGCATTTGTTTTTGGAACAAATGGTATGGTTTCCACTTTTCGATATAAGCAATTATCAGTTTGTTGCATAACATTAATTTTATCTGTTGATAAATATGCTAAACTTTGCATACCAAATTGCCGTGCTTTCTCCAAGTCATTTTTATCTGGTCTGCCTTTAGCTAATTCGGGGAAAATTGAGTGTCTGGCAATAAAAGCTCCTGAACTAATGGTTAGGAAACCACTTTTTTGACATATCATATTTAATTCTCTTAAAGTATCCTCATACTCTCTATTTCCGTAAACGCAAACAATAATTGCATAAGCACCTTTCGATTTTATCTCAGATAAATATTGTGTAGCCAATGAAGGCACACGTCCTGAGTATGATGGTACTCCAATAACTGCAATTTCACCTGACTTAAATACTATACTTTCTTTTATTCCTTGAGTGATATCATGACGGATAAATTTACTTGAAATACCTTCTGTAATGGTTTCAACTATTTTTCTTGTCGATTGTGCAGGGCTAAAGTATACTGCATGAACTGTTCTGTCTTTCATTATAATGTGTAGTTAGTTTAAAGAATATTTTTGGAATAAGGTAATATAAGACAGACAAATAATTTAGATCTAAAGATATGCATTTAAATGTATATTTATTATTAAGCATTACTTAGTTCTATCAGTTAGATCAAATATGTATTCGAAATAAACTAAATTGTAACACTATAAATAAAGAGGTAACATTTGGCGCCAGTATCTGGCACGATGAGCTAAGCCATCCCATTCATAAAAGGCATGTTGAATACCTTTTCCCCATAACGAACTACTAAACTCCTTATTATTTTGGAGGAAAGCATCTTCTTTACCTATTACAAAAGTAATTTCAAGTCTTCTGATATGATTTAATTGTATCCCTTCAGGCATATTAGGGATATAATGACTTGGTAAATGATGATAAACATGGTCATCATAATAACCACCTAAAAGATCATTAAACATACCTAATTGCAGCGTTAAATCATACCTGCCACTTAATGAGATAACCTTGGCAAACCATTGTGGATGGCGCAATGCTAAATTCATAGCATGATATGCACCCATACTACATCCAACCGACATGAGGCATAAGTTTGGATTTAGTTGATAACTTAAAGGCATTACCTCTTGCAGAATATAGTTCTCGTACTGAATATGTCTTTGTATGCGTCCAGCCGGATGAGCCCAGTAACAATAAAAGCTTTCCTGGTCAATACTATCTAATGCATATACTTGTAACCACCCATTTTCAATATATGGTTTTATACATTCAATTATCCTCCAATCTTCATAATCGTAGAATCTGGCAGTTCGTGTTGGGAATAATAGAACCCGAGCACCAGCATGACCATAAATTAAAAGCTCCATATCGCGTTGTAGATTTGGGCTAAACCACTTATGATATTCACGTTTCATGAAGAAATAATTAATTATGGGTTTGTAGGAATAGGATTTCTGTTTGAAATGAACTTATTTAAAAAGGACTCTCTTAATGTTTTATTCCAAATTTGATAACCTAAATTACTCATATGCAATCCATCTTCTTCAAAAAGTTGCTTGCTACTTTCATTTATAGCTAGCATTTCGTCAAATATGTTAACAAAGGCGCAATGAGGGTATTTGCTCGAAATTTCATTCTTGATAATCTCATTTGCAAACCTGATTGAATTTAGTAGGTCAATTCTTGCAAAGCTCGGTTTTATCGAGATAAAAGCTACAGGAATATCTCCACAATGTTCTTTAATAAGTTCCATCAAGTTTTTAAAAAATAAATATATTTCTTCAGGGTGCCTACCATCTCCTAAATCGTTATCGCCTGCATAAAAGGCTAATATATCGGGATTGCATTGAGGTATTAATCGTTTAAAAAACCAGCAACAAGCAGCAAGTGTAGAGCCTCCAAATGCTTGGTTTATAACGTCAAATTCGGGAAATGCCTTATCTATACTTGGCCATAGGCGCATCGAAGAGCTTCCGTAACAAACTAATCTTTGCTTTTCTCCTTTAGGTAATACAGCTTTTTGTTCAAGCCAATTAACTTCCTCATTGTACCAAAACATATTATCGTTTTTAAATGTATGTTTCACTCAGTACTCAAAAATAAAAAAACAACAGTAATGCTTTGCTATGTATACAATTTTATCACTATAAATTAATAATATACTTACAATTAGCGATATGGATTTTAGATGGCGTTGTAGTATTTTGTGAATATGAAGATAATATGAAGGAATTAATTTCTACTATAATTCTTTCACCATCTTAATAAATGCATTTTTTAAAGTCATGTTTAGTATGATGTTATTACATATTGTCTGCAAGAAAACTCAATAATTTCAAAGTCTTTGATAAGAAAGCGTCAAAGACAAGGCTTACGCAGCCAGAAAAAACGGAGTTTAACTTGTGTAAATGAGTATTTTTCTGGCAAGTGTAACGCAGTATTTGGCGTTTTCTTGCAAAGACTACATACTAAACATGGTTGTGATTAATTACCACTTTTTTATGTGGTAATAGAAAGTTACATCAACGCTATCGGGAATAATAACTGGTGTAAACTCTTTGAATCCCTTGTTCTTACGTATTTTTTCAGCAACTGCTTTTAGCTTTTCTAAATTTTCATAGTGGTAAATAAAGTACCATGTGTCTTCTTCAACGCCTTTAACCAGTTCTGCATCAATAAAACCATCTTGCTTTTTCTGAAAGTCATGTATCATGATATCTGCTTTTGATATTAACTCATCATCAGTTGTTGTATCTAATACTTTAAATTTTATTAGTTCTGTAACCATCGAATTTTTCATGTCTTTTTTATTTAAAATTTATAAAGACAAAAGTAGGTGGGCTTTAACCGAAGAAATAGTATAAAAACGACAACTAGGCGAATTTACCTATATGGAATAAGGAATCTTTATTTTTAATAAATGTTTTTGGTGTGTTACCAGTGAAACGTTTAAACTCTTTAATAAAATGCATTTGATCAAAGTAATCATTATTAAAAGCTATATCCGATAGTTTGGAATAGTTACTATACATAATTTGGTTTAAACTATTCTGAAATCGATTTATATTTCCATAGGTTTTGGCTGACACACCGACATATTTATTGAACATTCGTTCCAATTTTCGAACACTGATATTGTTTTGGTTACAAAAATCAGAAATATGAGTTGAATTATCGTTTTGCTTAAGGGCATTAAATATTTGTTGAAAACTTTTAGGTGTATAGTTGCGATTATCAAGTAACGAGTACAGCTCTTTTTCAAGAATCATTAATCTGGTTTTAATATCGCGAGCCATTTTTAATTGCTCACTAATTGTTTTGGCCAGGTTAAAACCAACATCACTAGCCCCCAATAACTGATTTTTAAACTCAGAAACAGGAATTTTTAAGAATGGATAGAAACCTTCTGGGAAGAAACAAACACCGAGCATATGAATTTTACCGTCTAACTTCATATAGGTGTTTCTAAAACTATTGCGTAAACCAGAAAAGAATACATCTTCTAACAAGCTCTCTTTACCATCTAAACAAAAATATTGAGGGGTATCACTTAAATTAAATCTCAAATTAATGTTTCTTAAAGGAATTAACTTGTGATTAAGCTGCATATCGTCAACACGAATTTCCCAAAAGAATTTGATATAATTCCTAAGTGTTGGATTTTGAACAGGGTATCTTTTTATTTCGTATTGCAACAAATGTTGTTCGTTTTTATATGTTAGCGCTGAGTAAATTTATTGATTTGCATTGAAATTTAATTAATGTCTGCAAGAAAACTCAATAATTTCAAAGTCTTTGATAAGAAAGCGTCAAAGACAAGGCTTGCGAAGCCAGAAAAAAACGGAGTTTAACTTGTGTAAATGAGTATTTTTCTGGCAAGTGTAACGCAGTATTTGGCGTTTTCTTGCAAAGACTAATTATTTCCCCTGCTTTTGTCTTTTAATAATACAATTAGCAGGGGTAATTATAAGAATTATGGTTCAGATTTGGAAATTACTTAATGGCTTCTTTTAAATCTTCAATAGTCAACTCATATTCAAAAGCATTGTATACTTCATAATAGTTTTCTTTATCCAAAACATACTTGTAGCCATATATCGCAAATTCAAGTCTTGTATCTTCAAAATCAAACATTTTGGTAATGTCACGAATCTGTGTAGAAGATAAACATTTACTTTTTACAATATCTTTTGCTATAGTTAGTTTAGTATCTTCAAAGGTTTTTGATTTTATTGTTGATTTTATCCTGCCAAGTTCATAATCAGATACAGCCTTGGTACAACCTTCTGTTTTGGGAGTAGGTTCTTTTGTCGTTGTTTCGATACTAGTATTAGTAGAAGTTGTTTCTGTTTTTACTGTTGATTCTGAAATATTCATCGAAAATGAGATGTTTTCACTCGATTCAGTATTTGCAGTGTTTATTGATAATGTTGAATTATCATTGTCGGATGTATTAATATTCATCGAAACGGTAATATTCTCATTTGATTCAGGATCAGTTGTATTAATAGATATTTCAGGATTATCATTATTCGATTCATTTACATTCATTGAGATTGTTACACCTTCATTTGTATTGGAGTTTGAGGATGAAACTACTTCAGTAGAAGGATTAGTTTCCGAAACGGGTTCGTAATGTATAGTTTCATTAGCTGATTCTTCTGGTTTATATACTTCAAAGCTATTTATCCTTATTTTAAATTTACCTTTCCTGTCTCTTTTTAAGATTAGTGTTGTTTTTTGATAGTTTCCATCAAAATCTTTCTGTTGTAAGTTTTTCTTTACAGCAGGAATACCCATATCTTCGAATTCAACTTTTAAGTTAGTTATTTCACTTGTTTGTTTAATATTAGCAACCCTGGATTTAGCAAAGTCGTTAATTTTTTCGCCGTCAACATAAAGGAAGAACTTTTCACCTTCGTCGGAAAAAATAGAAAATATACTATGCTGACTAAATGTAGAAGTGGTAGTAAGAAATAGACCTACAATAAATAGTAATAATTTGTTCATAAGATTAATTTATTTAGATATTAAGAGTAAATCATATTAAGATAAGTTTTGATAATCTATTATAGTTTGGTTTTTAATTTTTAAATTTAAAAATATGCTGCTAAGGTATTGGTAATGTTATGATAGTGTTGAATATTATTTTCTTGGTAAATACAATCAAATAAATCAAGTCAAACAAATGTTCTTCATAAAAATAGTCTTTAAAACCAATAATAAAAACAATTAAGTTAATAAACATTAATAGTTACGTAAATCATATTAGTGAATTATGACTTAATGGATTATTATAGAAAATTATATTCTGCTTAAACATGATTTACAACTATCATACCATGTATGAAAGAATAATTAAATCCATTTATTTTTAATCTCAGACTATAAAGATAAATTCTTCAATTAATTAAATTCTAATGTGGGGGTAGTGTAAGGTGTTGGATATGTAATGGTTGTAAAATGGTGTTTTGCTTTTTATTTAAAGTCTAATGATTTGTTGAATTAATATTAGATAAAATATAAATGATGCTTTTTTCATGAACTTCCTTTTTCAATACTTGAATGTTAAAATAAAATTACCTTATCTCGTTATTATCTAATGATATTACATATATTTGGGGCGACAAAAGAGATAAAGAAAAAAATATGATTACTCCAATTGAAAAAACAATCGATCTTGGCGATGGAAGATCGATAACTATAGAAACAGGGAAGTTAGCAAAACAGGCTGATGGTTCGGTAGTTGTGAAAATGAACAACACATATTTACTGGCAACCGTTGTGTCTGCACAAGAAGCTATTCCTGGTACCGATTTCATGCCTTTGTCAGTTGAGTACAAAGAGAAGTTTTCGGCTATCGGAAGATTCCCGGGCGGATTTACGAAGAGGGAGGCACGTCCGTCAGATAATGAGATTTTGATTTGTCGTTTGGTTGATAGGGCATTACGTCCATTATTTCCAGAAGACTATCACGCAGAAACATTTGTTACAATTAGCCTGATTTCAGGAGATAAAGAAGATATGCCTGATGCATTGGCTGGATTAGCAGCTTCTGCAGCTTTGGCAGTTTCAGATATACCATTTAACGGACCTATTTCAGAAGTGAGAGTGTGTAGAATTAATGGTGAGTTAGTTCTTAACCCAACACGTTCACAAATGGAACAAGCCGATATGGAGATTGTTGTTGGTGCAACCATGGAGAATATATTGATGGTTGAGGGTGAGATGGATGAAGTTTCAGAAGCTGAATTGCTTGAAGCTATGAAATTTGCTCATGAAGCCATTAAAATTCAATGTCAGGCTCAGGTTGAGTTAACAGAAATGGTAGGGAAGACTGAAAAAAGAGAATACTGCCACGAAGAAAACGACGAAGAGTTAAAAGAAAAAATAAAAGCAGCTACTTACGATAAAATTTACGAAGTTGCTAAAGCTGGGCTAGGAAAACATGAGAGAGCAGAGAAGTTTGCGGCTATTAAAGAAGAGTATATCAACGATAACTACGATGTAGAAGGAGAGGAAGAAATTCCATCTGAGTTGATTGGTCGTTATTATCACGATGTAGAAAAAGAAGCAGTTCGTCGTTGTGTATTAGACGAGGCTGTTCGTTTAGATGGTAGAAAAACAACAGATATACGTCCTATTTGGAGTGAAGTAGATTACTTACCTGGACCTCATGGATCATCCATCTTTACTCGTGGTGAAACGCAATCTTTATCAACAGTTACTTTAGGAACTAAGCTTGATGAGAAAATTGTTGATGATGCGTTAATGAAATCTATCGATCGTTTCTTGTTACATTATAATTTCCCACCATTTTCAACAGGAGATGCAAGAGCTTCAAGAGGAATTAGCCGTAGAGAAATTGGACATGGAAACCTTGCTCATCGTGCATTAAAAAGAATGATCCCAACTGATTACCCTTACACAGTACGTGTTGTTTCAGATATTTTAGAATCAAACGGATCTTCGTCAATGGCAACAGTTTGTGCAGGTACCTTGGCTTTAATGGATGCAGGTGTACCTATCAGGAAGCCTGTAACAGGGATTGCCATGGGATTAATTACTGATGAAAATAAAAAGTTTGCTGTTTTATCTGATATCTTAGGTGATGAGGATCATTTAGGCGATATGGATTTTAAAGTAACAGGTACTAAAGATGGTATTACTGCTACTCAAATGGATATCAAAGTTGATGGTTTGTCGTACGAAGTCCTAGAGCAAGCATTAAACCAGGCTCGCGATGGTCGTTTACATATTATGGATAAAATTATGGAAACGATGACTGAACCAAGAGCAGATCTTAAACCACATGCTCCACGTATTGAAACCATGACTATTCCAAAAGATATGATTGGAGCAGTAATTGGTCCTGGTGGAAAAATCATCCAGGAAATTCAAGCTGTAACAGAATCTATTATTACAATTGAAGAAGATGGAGAGGTTGGCATAGTAAATATTTCTGCTGATAATGCTGAGTCAATTAATGCTGCTTTAGCAAAAATTAAAGGTATTGTTGCTGTGCCAGAAGTAGGTGAGGTTTATAAAGGTAAAATTAAATCAATTGTGCCTTTTGGTGCTTTTGTTGAAGTATTACCAGGGAAAGAAGGATTGCTTCACATCTCAGAAATTGAATGGAAACGTCTTGAAAAAGTAGAGGATGTTTTAAAAGAAGGAGATGAGGTTGAGGTTAAATTGATCGAAATTGATCAAAGATCGGGTAAATTAAAACTTTCCAGAAAAGTACTTTTACCACGTCCTGAGCGCAAACCCAAAAAAGATAAGTAAAATTTAATTGAAAAAATAAACAAAAAAGGCCGTAAGGCCTTTTTTTATTTGTAGAATTAAGCACATAAAGCTTTCTGCATTTAATTTTAACATAATGGTGCATGTTAACATATAACGAATGGATGGACGCCTTAGAGGAAAAAGCAGAGAAAATCCCAAGAATACAGGCTGTGTTATCAAATTTTCAAGTGTTGCCCAGGTTAGGCAAGCTCTTATTTGTTAAATCTAAATCGTGTCCGGATTGTAAAATGTATTGGCAAAAGTTACAAGAGTCTACAGAGCATCTCGACGAATTTTTCGATGATAGTAATCGCTATTCCATCAATTTTGATAACTTGGTGGAAGAAATATTACAGCACTTAAAAGAAAAGCATGCAATAAGACCAAAAGGTTTTATAGTCTCGATATATACAGTTATTGGAATGATGGTTGGAGTTGCAGTTGGTATTGTTGCGGGGATAGTATTTTTATCTGGTTATTTAAAAGGGGGGATTATATTAGGATGGTTGTTAGGTTTGATGTCAGGTTGGTTTACCGGAAAAATAAAAGAAGAAAAAATGCGTAAAGCACACCAAATCTTTTAGTTCATATTATTAGTCAATCAAGAAATAAGTTCCCTAAAGGCACTTTAGTATATTAATAAAGAGAATTAAATCTCTATTGTATTTTAACTGGTGCCTTATGTTTATCAATCATTTATATTTAATACTTATGAAACCAAAATCAATCAACAAATTAATTAGCCTTGCAATAGGTTTAGGAATAATTGCTTGCAACACAACGCCAAAAGTGGGGAAGTTAACTTATCCACAAACTAAAAAGGTTGACACTACCGATGTATATTTTGCTACTAAAGTAGCAGATCCATATAGATGGTTAGAGGACGATATGTCAGACGAAACCAAAGCATGGGTAGTAGAGCAAAATAAAGTAACAGATGGCTTCTTAGAGAAAATTCCTTTTAGAAAAACTATTGAAAACAGATTAACCGAAATATGGAATTACGAAAAAATGGGAGCACCATTTAAGGAGTCAGAATTAATTATTTATTCCAAAAACGATGGATTGCAAAATCAATCTACATATTACTATAAGAAAAGTGAAGATGATGAGGAAAAAATACTTATCGATCCAAATAAACTTTCCGAAGATGGAACAGTTTCTCTAGGCACTTTTTCAATCTCTAAAGATGGAAAATACTTGGCTTATGCGATTTCAAGGGGAGGTTCCGATTGGAGAGAGATTTATATTAAGGAAATTGAAACTGGTAAATTATTAGAAGACCATATTAAATGGGTTAAATTTTCTGGAATAGCTTGGTATAAAAACGGATTCTTCTATTCAAGGTTTGAAGAACCTAAAGAAGGTGATGAACTTAAAGGTGAGAATTTAAGCCCTAAGATTTATTATCATCAGCTTGGAGATCCTATTAAAAAGGATAAAGTGATTTTCGAAGATCCCGAACATCCTGGCAGAATGGCTATGGCTGGTGTAACAGAGGATGAGAAATACTTAATCATCGGTCAAATGGAATCAACAAGCGGTAATGCCTTGTATATAAAAAGCCTTGATTCAGAAAAATCAAAAATTGTAAAAGTAGTTACCAACTTCGAGAGCGACAATCAACTTCTGGATCATTCAAATGGAGAATTTTTAGTATCAACTAATTATAAAGCACCTAAAAAGAGAATAGTTAAATTTACTTTAGATAAACCAAGTCAAGACGATTGGGTTGATATAATTCCAGAACAAAATGATGTACTTAGTGGTGCATCGATTGTTGGAGAAAGAATAATTGCTCAATATTTAAAGGATGCTCACAATATAGTAAAGGTTTATGATTTAGCTGGGGAATATATGCATGATGTTGAATTACCTACTATTGGTTCTGTTGGTGGATTTAGTGGAAAGAAAGAAGATAATGAAACTTTCTTTTCATTTAACTCATTTGTTTATCCGTCTGCCATATATAAATATAATATAGCTGAAAATAAATCAGAATTATATTGGAAACCTCAAATAGATATTGAATTTGATAACTACGAAACTAAGCAGGTGTTTTTTGAAAGTAAAGATGGAACAAAAGTGCCTATGTTTCTTATTCATAAAAAAGGTTTAGAATTAGATGGCAGTAATCCAACATTTTTATATGGATATGGTGGTTTTAATATTAGTTTAACTCCTTCTTTTTCTGTTAGTCGTATGGTTTTACTTGAGAATGGAGGAATATTTGCTATGGTTAATTTGCGTGGAGGAGGAGAATATGGAAAGGAATGGCACCAGGCAGGAACAAAATTGCAAAAACAAAATGTATTCGACGATTGTATTTCTGCAGCAGAGTATTTAGTTAATAAAAAATATACCTCGCCAGGTAAATTGGCTCTAATGGGAGGATCAAATGGAGGATTATTGGTTGGAGCTGTTGTTAACCAGCGTCCAGACTTATTTAAAGTAGCTATGCCAGCTGTTGGAGTAATGGATATGCTTCGTTACCATAAGTTTACGATAGGAAGATTCTGGGCTTCGGATTATGGGACTTCAGAAGATAGCAAAGAAATGTTTGAATACTTATATAAATATTCTCCTATCCATAATATAAAGGAAGGGGTAAATTATCCTGCAGTTATGGTACTTACTGCTGATCACGATGATAGGGTAGTGCCAGCACACTCATTTAAATATATAGCTCAATTACAAGATAAATATAATGGTGATAATCCTGTAGTTATAAGGATTGAAAGTAAAGCTGGACATGGTGCAGGAAAACCAACTAGCAAAAAAATTGAAGAAGCAGCCGATATATGGTCGTTTATGTTTTATAACATGGGTGAAGAACCCGCATATGAGTTGAATTAGAATAGATGATATTAAATAAAGGAAAGGCAAATCGTTTTATAGTTATCGAAGGCAATATTGGTGCAGGAAAAACAACACTGGCAAAAAAAGTTGCCAAAACTTTATATGCACGTCTAGTACTGGAAACCTTTGAAGATAATCCTTTTTTACCCAAGTTTTATCAAGATCAGGAACGATATGCCTTTCCTTTAGAACTCTCATTTTTAGCAGCCAGGTATAAACAATTAAGAACAGATTTGGAGCAAGGAGATCTGTTTAGTAATTTAACGGTAGCTGATTATTATTTGATGAAGTCATTTATTTTTGCTAAAATTACCCTGCCAGATGATGAATTCCAGTTGTACAGGCAGTTTTTTGACATGATTAAATCTTTTTCGGTAAAACCAGATGTGTTGTTTTATTTGCATAGAAATATAGATACTTTGCAAAGTAACATTAAGGTAAGAGGAAGGGATTATGAGCAGAGGTTAAGCAATGATTATTTATCATCTATTACAAAAGGCTACTTTAACTACTTTAAAGAGGTTCTGGATTTTCCGGTGGTAGTGGTTGATGCAACTAATGCTGACTTTGAAAAACCAGGACATTATCAGCAATTTCTTAATTTTCTAAATAATAATTATTTGAAGGGTGTTTCGAATATTAAAATAATATAAGTAATATATTACGTAAAAGTAAAAATCAAAGAAAGAACGTATAAAACGTCCTTAAATTATAAATAATCGGATTAAATTATGAGCTGATTGCTTTTATTTTCATAGAATATCTATATTTGCATTAAATGAAAGCGACCCTTTTATTTTTTTAAAACATTATTAAATTTGTAAAAAACTTATCGAAAGTTAATTGAAAACACATAATTAGGTTAATATTATGAAACAATCAAGAATCAATGTTTTTGCTTCGATAGCTTTGGCAGCCTTACTAGCAAGCTGTGCGGGCTTAAACAAAATGAAAACTAAAGCGCAAGATGTAGCTTATACAGTTACACCAGAGGTATTGGAAGCGCATGCTGGTAAAGTTGACGTTACTATTAAGGTAAAAGTACCTGAAAATTACATGGACAAAAAAGCTACTGTACAACTTACTCCTGTTTTGAAGTATGAAGGTGGAGAAACTGCATTCCCTCCAAAAACTGTACAAGGAGAAAGTGTAGATGGTAACAACCAAGTAATTTCTTACCTAAATGGTGGTCAGTACACTTACACTGGTTCTGTACCTTATAACGAAAACATGAAAGTATCTGACTTAGTAGTACGTATTAAAGCTATTAAGGCTGGAGAAAGTCTTGATTTTGATGATGTTAAAATTGCAGATGGTGTTATTGCTACTTCTGATTTAGTAAAAGATGATGGTGCTGCTGCTACTATTGGTAAAGATAACTTTCAAAGAATTGTTGCTGAAAGCAAAGGTGCAGATATCTATTTCCTAATTCAACAAGCTGCTTTAAGAGGTACTGAATTAAGAAAAGAAGAGATTAAAGCTCTTAAAGATTTTATTAAAGATTCTGAAAAAGCAGAAAACAAAGAGTTTAAAGGAGTTTCTATTTCTTCATATGCATCACCTGATGGACCTACTGACTTAAATACTTCTTTATCAGAAAAAAGACAAAAAACAACAAAAAGCTACTTATCAAAAGAGCTTAAAAGAGCTAAAGTTGATGGTTCTGCAGAAGGATTTTTTGATGTAAAAAATACTCCGGAAGATTGGGAAGGATTTAAAGCTTTAATGGAAGCTTCTAGCATTCAAGATAAAGAACTTATCTTAAGAGTTCTTTCAATGTATTCAGATCCTGAAGTACGTGAGAAAGAAATCAAAAATATGGCTGAAACTTATAAAGTAATTGCTGATGATATCTTACCTCAACTACGTCGTTCTAAAGTTGATGTTAACATTGAAGTAATTGGTAAATCAGATGAAGAAATTTCTGCTTTAGCTACTTCAAATCCTGATTCATTAACTGTTGAAGAGTTACTTTATGCTGCAACTTTAACTGATGATTTAGATAAACAATTAACTATTTATAGAAGCGTAAATAAAGTATTCCCTAAATGTTGGAGAGGATATAACAATGCTGCTTGTGTTTTAGTTAATCAAAATAAATTAGACGAAGCTAAAGTTGCTTTAGAAAAAGCAAACGAATTAAAAGCAAATAACGAAACTGTTAATAATAACTTAGGTGTTGTTGCATTACGTCAAGGTGATCTTGCTAAAGCTGAAGAGTATTTCGGAGCTGCTGCAGGAGCTGGTCCTGAGTTGGATAATAACTTAGGTATCCTTTCAATTCATAAGGGAGATTATGATGCTGCAATGCGTTACTTTGGTAACAGTACAAGCTGCAATGCTGCGTTAGCTAAAATTTTAGCTACTAAGTATGATGCTGCTTTATCAACATTAAATGCTAACACTAACGAAATTGGTCTTAAGTATTACTTAAAAGCTATTGTTGGTGCTCGTACTGCTGATAACGATTTAGTATTTGATAGCTTACGTAAAGCTGTTGAGCTTGACGGATCTTTAAAAGAAGCTGCTGCTAATGATATGGAGTTTGGTAAATTCCTAGAAGATGCAACTTTTAAAGCGATTCTTCAGTAATAGTATATTTTTAAAATACAATATAAGGGCCGATCTACTGATCGGCCTTTTTTATTTATAATATTTTACGACAATAATATTAAACGAACCATATTAAAAGAAGAAAGTGGGGCGTTATATAGTCAATTAGTAACAATTTTGGATAATATTACACACATGAATTTTCATAATTTTAATTTATTAAGAAAAGATGATAAAAGTTTATGTGAGTTATTGAATGTATTTATTTTATTTGAACATTCAGAAATCAAAAAAAAATAACATGAGAATTACTTTTTTATTAGTTTTTAGTTTCTTCACTTTTGGTGTGTTTGCACAGAAAATTACACCAGAAATGCTAACTGGTTTTGAAGGAAATATTAAAGAAACAGGCATGGAGAAGGCATTAATTAATGCTGTTTCGGGAAATGATTTAAGAAAGATAGCCTTAAATAGAAAAAATGTTGCAACTAACGATCATGCTTTTAAATATAAGGTTAAGGTAAATGGAATAACCAACCAAAAGAAATCAGGACGTTGTTGGATGTTTACAAGTTTAAATGTTTTGCGACCTAAGGTAATTGAAAAATACAATCTATCATCATTTACATTTTCTACAAATTATCTGTATTTCTATGATATGCTTGAGAAATCAAATTTATTTCTTGAGCAAATTATTTTAACTAGTAAGTTAGGAATGAATGAGGATATTGGTCCTTTAGTTGCTCAAGTTGGGAAAAAAGAAAGTGGACAAACGGTTAATTGGTTGTTTAAAAATTGTATAGGAGATGGAGGTGTGTGGAATAATTTTGTAAACCTTGCTAATAAATATGGAGTGTTACCTGCATATGCAATGCCCGAAACTTTTCATAGTGAAAATACATCAACACTAAATAAATTATTGCGTCGTAAGCTTAGAGAAGATGGTTTAAAACTTAGAGCTGCTAAAAGTGAGAAACAAGCCAGGAGTTTAAAACAAGATATGTTAGGTGATATTTATAGGATGTTAGTTTTAACATTAGGTCAACCACCTAAAAAGTTTAGTTGGAGATTTACCAATAAAGAAGATGAAATAAGTAGTACAAAAGAGTATACCCCTGTTGAGTTTTATAATGAAATAGTTGGTGTTGAACTAAATGATTATGTAATGTTAATGAATGATCCAACACGACCATATTATAAACTATATGAAATATCGTATGATCGTAATGTAATGGAAGGTAAAAATTGGAAGTATGTAAACCTTCCTGTTGAGGAATTAAAGAAGATAGCTTTTGAGTCCATAAAAGGAAACGAAGCATTATATGCATCATGTGATGTAGGTAAACAATTAAATTCAAAAGAAGGATTGTGTGCAGTTGATAATTATTTGTATGGAGACTTGCTTGGAGTTGAGTTTTCTATGAATAAAGCAGAACGTATTTCTACAGGAGAGAGTGGATCTTCACATGGAATGGCATTGATGGCAGTAGATACAGATGATAATGATAACACTATTATGTGGCAATTTGAAAATAGTTGGGGTAAAGAATCAGGACATAATGGATATTTAACGTTTACAGATGATTGGTTTACAGAGTATATGTTCAGGATTGTTCCACATAAGAAGTTTGTAAGCGAAAAAGTACTTAAAATATTCGAAACAGAAGCAATTGTATTACCACCTTGGGATCCAATGTTTTTAGAAGATAAATAATCTATTTTGTAAAAAGAGGTGTACAAATGTACATCTCTTTTTAAACTAAATCTCGTATTTGTTTTGTTGCTTCCCACAGAACAATACCTGCACTAACACTAATATTTAACGAGTGTTTTGTTCCAAACTGGGGAATTTCGATACAACCATCAGAGTTATTGATAACAGATTGCTGAACACCTTTTACTTCATTGCCAAAAACTAATGCAATTTTGTCTTTTTTTGATAATTTAAAATCAATAAGTGAAGTGCTATTTTCTACTTGTTCGATGCTATATACTTGATAGCCATTCTTTTTTAATTCTAATAAAGAAGCATTAGTGTCTTCGAAATATTTCCAATCCATTGAATCTTCGGCTCCAAGAGCAGTTTTGTGAATATCATTATGGGGTGGGGTGGGAGTTATACCACAAAGGTGTATCTCTTCGAGACAAAGTGCATCAGATGTTCTAAAAACAGATCCTACATTATTTAAACTTCTAACATTGTCTAACACTACAATAATCGATGTTTTTTTAGTTTCCTTGAACTCTTCAATACTTAATCTGTTTAATTCTTTGTTTCTTAGTTTTTTCATTTACGATTGTTTTATCAGGCAAAAATAAACATTTTGAACTTTTTAATTCTGCATCCAAAATTGTACATTACACAAAACTATATTGATAAGTAACCATTTTAAATAAAATCTACCATGAATATACACGAATACCAAGGTCAGGAGATCCTAAAAAGATACGGAGTCAGGATTTCGGAAGGGATTGTTACCGATAATCCGGATGGCGCCGTTGAAGCTGCAAAAAGATTAAAACAAGAAACAGGAACAGATATTTGGGTAGTTAAGGCTCAAATACATGCAGGAGGTAGAGGAAAAGGTGGTGGAGTTAAAGTTGCAAAAACCTTGGACGAAGTAAAGCAGATTGCAAAACAAATATTAGGGATGCAATTGGTTACTCATCAAACAGGACCAGAGGGTAAAAGAGTAAATAAGGTCTTAATTGCTCAAAACGTTTTTTATCCAGGCGATTCAGAACCTAAGGAATATTACATGAGTGTTTTGCTTAATAGAAATACCGGTAGAAATATAATTATGTACTCTACTGAAGGAGGTATGGATATAGAAAAAGTGGCAGAGGAAACACCTCATTTAATTTTTAAAGAAGAAATTGATCCGTCTACCGGAGTTTTACCTTTTCAGGCGCGTAGGATAGCTTTTAACCTGGGATTATCAGGTAAAGCATTTAAAGAAATGACTAGGTTTGTTCCTGCTTTGTACAATGCATATGTTGGAGCAGATGCCTCTCTTGTTGAAATAAATCCTGTGCTAAAAACATCGGATGATTTAATAATGGCAATTGATGCTAAACTTAACTTAGATGATAATGCATTGTACAGACATCCGGATTTTTTAGAGATGAGAGATTTAGATGAGGAAGATCCAGCTGAAATTGAAGCATCAAAACACAATTTAAATTTTGTGAAGTTAGATGGTAATGTAGGTTGTATGGTAAATGGTGCTGGATTAGCTATGGCTACTATGGATATTATTAAATTATCTGGTGGTGATCCTGCTAATTTTTTAGATGTTGGAGGTGGTGCTAATGCTCAAACAGTTGAAGCGGGATTAAAAATTATACTTGAAGATCCCAATGTAAAAGCAATACTCATAAATATTTTTGGAGGAATTGTACGTTGTGATAGAGTTGCAAGTGGAGTAGTTGAAGCTTATAAGAAGATTGGAGAAATTAATATACCTATTATTGTACGTTTACAGGGTACAAATGCCGAAGGTGGGAAAAAAATAATTGATGAATCGGGTTTAAAAGTATATTCAGCTATTACATTGAAAGAAGCCTCTGATTTGGTTCAGAAGTTGGTTACTGCATGACTTTAGGCAGTATTTCGGCATTTTAGGTGGCAAAAAAAGACTAAGCTGATGACGAGGGCACTGAAAAACTATCTATTTTTCGAATAGTTTGAAAATATAAGGATGTAATATTGGGCTAAATACTCAACTATTGCATCCTTTTTTTTAGTTGATAATCAGATGGACGAAAAACTGGCAAAAAAGAGTTTATTTACATGAAAGATGAAGATAACAGACTTTTATCTATGACAATTTCAGTATTCTTTTCAGATTATCGTAATTTCAAAAAGAGTGTCCCCGTTCCAGTCACTTTTATTTACTGACTTAGTTGAATGGTCGGCTGAAAAGTTTGTGTACATATTCTAATAAAATCGAGACTTTGGGCATTATTAGTTATATACAATACAATTTAAGAAAACACGATAGATATAATGAATAGACTTGACAGACTAACAAGCATACTTATACAACTTTAATCTAAACAACTGATAACCGTTCGCGAAATAGCTGAACGGTTTGAAGTTACGAAAAGAACAATTTACAGAGATATTCAAACATTAAGACTTGCAGGAGTACCAATTGGCGAAGAAGAAGGGACGCTGATAGTTTACTTATTATTGTTACTTTTAATCACAGTAATTTGATTAGACTATCAGGCTCTACTATACTGTGCAATTTTGGATCAATCAGATTTATGAAATATTATTAACAATATAACTAATATAAGAAAATACATTATGAAATACTTTGAATACCTTTTAAGATTTCACAAAAGAATAAACTCTAAATCATATAAACTCATTTCGTTGATATTAGGAGGAATATTCTTTTTAGTCATTTTACCTGCAGTTTTTATATTTTTGGGCAGAGTGGTAGAAAATTATTTTTTTACAATTAATAATGCAACATTAGAGTGGACAATAGTATTAATATGTATTCCATTGGGATTATTCTTTTTATTCTGGACGACTTTCTTTCAATGGAAAATGGGGCAAGGAACTCCTGCGGTAAATGCACCAACAGAAAAATTAGTTACAAATGGACCATATAAACTATGCAGAAATCCAATTGAATTTGGAGCAATTTTTTATTACTTAGGTATTGGAACTTTGATAGACAACACTGTTATTGGAATAATATGTATGTTTTTAGGGTTCGCTGTTGGAACTATTTACCACAAATTTATTGAAGAAAAGGAATTGCAATTACGTTTTGGGAAAGAGTATGAGGAATATAAGAAGAATACGCCGTTTTTATTGCCAAAAATTTGGTAAAAAATGAGAATACACAATGAATAGGACACTGAGCGATCGGCACGGCCCAGCGAGGCGTCCAAGTTGAACTACATCCAGAGCGCTTACTGCTCTTCCCATGTACTTATCGAGGCATTTGCTTTTTTTAGAAAGTATTTTTGATCATGAAACTATCTGGATTGGCGGATTTAGCTCAAAATTGTATAAAAATAATAGCTGAGATAGCAGTAAAGTCAAGGAGTGTATCCCGCATCAACTTTCTTGTGAATTGATAGGAAAGTGTCAGGTGATTGGCAATTGTTCTTATAATCAGTGATTTGTTTTGTACTTTAGTTGCAGTGGATTTTGCTAATGAGTTTAAAGCCAGGATGCAAGGCGGGTATTAAATATTCAGTTGATAAAAATCCTGAAAATGTTCTTAAGGATGAAGGATTTTTAAAGGTGCGAAATAAAATGATTGATTATGTTTTAAAAATCAACTAAAGGCTATCATTTAGTTATCAGACTGTGAGGGTATTATGTTTAGTGAATTTAATTATTGTTTAGCCGAAGAATTTGCTACAGGTATGAATATAATTGTGGATTCAGTTGTAGGCGTTATCAATTAACTATCATTAAGAGTTTATGTCAAATTTTTCAACAGTTGGTCCACAATATATTAATTCTCATTAAGCAAGGATTATTACTATGTGATAAAAAAAAGATTTTGCTGAAGTATATATGCGAATACTAACCTACCACATTTCTGAATTAAAAAGGATGTTTTTGTAAAGTTTTTAATCTAATTGGGTTTAATTCCCAGAGGTTTGCATGGTACTTGCACCAGAGATGTGAACAGCGTAAGCTGTTCTATTTGAACGATGCCTATGTGCTTGTCCCAAGATAGTTCACTTCTTCACGCAGCGTTTGTTACCATGTTTCTTCGCTATTTTTCCAATCTCACTCTTGTTAATGAACGTTAACAGCTGATTAAATATAGGCTGTCCACTAAAATTTGTACTTTTACTCATGTCTTAATTTTTTGTGTAATAACTCAAAAGTAGACAAACAGGGTAGTTCGTGAAAATGTTCTGCCCAGTTACTTTTTACCGGACACAAGTGATTTTATTTATAATAAGGAAACTATATAATGTTTTTCTTTGTTTTAAAATAAAATTAAGAATAAAAGTTAGTTGGTATTACAGAAATGATATTACTTTTACAAAAGTGAATTTAATATTCATTTTACAAATGGTACAAACTTTAAAAAAAGAGGTTAAGATTACTATTGATAATGCAGCACTGCATTGCTTTGCGGAAAATGGTTATATGAAAACTACTATGAAAATGGTGGCTGACAGGGCTAAATATTCTGTAGGTAATTTGTACAAGTATTATCGAAATAAGGAAGACTTGTTCTATTCTTTAGTTACAGCGGACTTTTCTAATGAGTTCAAGGTCAGGATACAAAGTGGAATTAAATACTCAGTTGGTAAAAATACAGAATGTCTTCTAAAAGATGAAGGATTTTTAAAAGTGCGAAATAAAATGATTGATTATGTCTTCGAAAATCGGTTAAAGGCTATAATTCTGTTATCTGACTGTGAAGGTACAATATTTAGTAAATTTAGTTATGATTTAGCTGGAGAATTTGTTACAGGTATGAATATAATTGTGGATTCAATTATAGAGCGTTATCAATTAACGATCAATAAAAGTTTACGTCATATTTTTCCACAGTTAACCCACAATGTATTAATTCTCATTAAGCAAGGATTACTATTGTGTGATAATAAAAATGATTTTGCTGATATATATATGCGAATATTAGCTTACCACATTTCTGGATTACAAGGGATGTTTACATAAAATATTTAATCATATAACGAATTTGATGTTCGCATTATAATATTGATTCTAAGAAAGATTTATTTACTTATGAGAACAATACCAAGGGAAATATATTTATTATTTATTACAATATTCTTGATTATTTCGGATGGTTTTGGCCAAGAAAAATTTGTAAAAGGATATATAGTAACAAATAAAGGAGAAAAAGTTTGTGGTTTAATTCAAGAAGAAACAGAAATAAAAAAATATACATCCTGTGTTTTTAAACTAAGTGATACAGGTGAACCAACCTTATATGGTCCAGATGAAATTTCTTCATATAAATGTGCCAATGATCAGTATTATATTTCCAAAACAATTAAAATAGGTGAGGAGAGTAAAAAGCTATTTTTAAAATATCTTTTAGATGGTAGCGTAGTAGATATATTGTCTTTTAGTGATAACTCTGGAATTCATTATTTTGCGCAAAAAGATAAAAAGTTAATAGAGCTTTGCAGTAATCTGGATGTAGGTTCCTTGAATAAGGAAAACTACTTAAAGAAAAATAAAGAATATCAGGAAAAGTTAAAAGTTGTACTTAAAGAATTCCCTGAATTCCATAAGGAAATTGAAAATACTGCATTTAGCAAAGATTTTCTTGTGAGAATTACAGATAAATACAATTATAAATACCTAAAGAAGTATAAAAAAGACACACCTTTTTATAAAGATTCTGCTTTAAAAAAAGCTGTAGAAGTGATGAAGCAGGTAGAACCTCTGCTAGAGATTAATCCCGATTCGGCTTATTGTTTAATTGAGAAGGGAAAGGAAATGGCATATAGTGGTAAATATGCAAAATTACAAGTTCGATACGTTGAACTTGAAGGTATGTATTTTAAAACAATTGGAGATTATGTGAAAGCACATAAAAAATATATTGAGGCACTAGAATCATTTAAAGCGCTAAGCTTTAAAACAGGAATTGCTTCTTCTTTAGATAATTTGGGGCAGTTATACCTTATTATGGGAGAAACTCAAAAAGCAGAAGAATATTTTAACAATTCACTAAAAGTATTGGATTCCTTTTCTAACTCATTAAGTATGTATAATAAAGCCATTTTAAATGCTAATGTAGGTAATTTGTTTAAAGATAAGGGAGATTTGGCTAAAGCGTTAGATTATCAGCTAAAGGCTATGGTCATATTTGAAAGAATGGATAGTACAATCGATCTATCTAATGTATTTGCCAATATTGGAGATGTTTATTTTGCACAAAAAAATTATAAAAATGCTTTAAAATATTATTGGAAATCGGCAGAAATTAGAGAAATAGAAAAGCGGATTAATACATTAATGGATAGCTGGATTGGTATTGCTGCATGTTATACAGCTATGAACAAGTATAACAGGGCAAAAGAAATGCTTCAAAAGGTTATTGATTATAAATCACAATACAACCAGAAGTTATCAATAGGTACTTCCTACCTTGAGTTAGGAAGAATAGAATTAAAAGAAAAAAAACTAAGCATATCTAAGCAGTATTTTACTAAGGCATTTGATATCTTTAATGAAATAAATGCCGGAATAAAAATTGCTCAGGTATACAAGGAGATAGCGCTAGTTCTTCAACGACAAAAGGAATATTCCGAAGCAATAAAACATCTTAATAAATGCTATGAAAAATCTTCTAAATTGGGGTCGCAAATACTAGCTTTAGAAGCTCTTGAATTACAGACTGAAGTTTATAAAGAATTGAATAATTATAGGAAAGTATTTGAAATACAGGAACAAAAGTTCAAATTACAAACCAAATATTCAAACGAAGTCCAAAAGAAAGAGATTGCACTTATTGAAGCAAAACATTATATAGCGCAAAACGAGCTTAAAATAGATAATTTAGAGCAAACCAATAATAGTCAGGCGCTGGAAATAGAAAATAAGCGATATCAAGTTGCATTATTGTTAACATGTATAATTGTAATACTCCTTATTGGGGTTATGGTTTATTTAAAGTTAAAGTCAAAACAAAGTAAAAAAGAACAAAAGCTAATAAATCAAAAGCTAGATATAGAAAACAAGTTGCTTAGGATCCAGTTTGATCCGCATTTTATTTTTAATGGCTTAAACTCGGTTCAAGCATATATTTCTGAAAACAATATTAAAAATGCTGCCATTTTTTTATCTGAATTTTCTAAACTAATGCGGCTTATACTAAACAGTACCCGTAACGAATTAATATGTTTATCTGATGAAATAGAACTCCTTAATCTATATTTAAATCTTGAACGACATAGGCATAACTATTCATTTGAGTATTTTATTAATATATGCGATGATATTGATGAAACATGTATTAAGGTTCCTTCATTTATGACTCAACCATTTATCGAAAATGCATTGATACACGGTTTTCCAAAAGCGAATATCGATAAAAAGTTAACTATTAGTTTTACATTAAAAGATAAAGAAGAAAATATAATTAAGTGCGAAATTACAGATAATGGCAATGGTTATAACAAAACAATTAAAGATAGCGTAAGACACAAGGGAATAGGAACAAAGTTGACTAAAGAAAGATTAGATTTGTATCAGAATAAATTTAAGCAAGAACTTAGTATTAAAGTTGAAAATTTAGATGAGAATAATACGAATTGTCCAGGAACAAAGGTGTTAATGGATATTCCTTACTTTTTAACTACCTAAACCATATTACAGTGAATTGTATTATAATAGATGACCAAGCAGATAGCAGAAAAACTTTAAGAAATTTTTTAACTCTTTTTTGTCCTCAGATAAATATCATGGCAGAAGCAAATGGAGTAGAATCTGCTAAAAGAACTATAGAGCAGAATAATCCTAGCTTGATTTTTTTGGATGTAGAAATGGAGGATGGTACTGCATTTGATTTGTTAAACCAACTTGAAAGTATTGACTTTATGATCATATTTGTTACAGCACATGATATGTATTCACTAAAAGCAATAAAACTAAGTGCAATTGATTACCTTCTAAAACCAGTTAATCCAGATGAACTGATTGTAGCAGTAGAGAAAGCCGAAAAAAATCTAAGGCTTCATACAATAGAAGAACAAGTAGCTTTACTAACTCGCAAAAAGATAACTGCACAATCAAAAATTGCTCTTCCAACTGCTAATGGAGTTCATTTTATTAAAATACATGATATTGTTCGTTGCGAAGCAGATAATACATATACCATTTTTTCATTAATTAATTCGAAACAAAAAATTGTAGTATCAAAGCCTATAAAAGAATATGATGAATTATTTTGCGAATATAACTTCTTTAGAGTGCATAAATCACACTTAATAAATTTAGATCATGTAATAGAATTAAAACAAGGTGAAATTTTAACACTAGCTAATAGCGAAACGGTTCCTGTGGCACGAACAAGAAAAGAATCATTTTTAAAAGCTATTAATATCTAATGTCAAACATGAGTTAAACTACTTTGTCAATTTAGGCTATACTACGCAAGAAAAATCCCGTACCTAGTGTCAAGTCAAGTATAGCCTGCCGAGCCAAGAATTTTTCTTATTGAATTTTTCTTCACGATAAAAAGACTCACTTAGCTGCGGCTATGCTTACTTTTTCTCCTTTTGAAAAATTCAATAAGAAATGCAACTTACCCGAAATTCCATACCTGACTTAACACTAGCATATCGTTCAAAAATTAACAGATAATAGGTTAGTCAAATCTAATTGAGCTATTGTGTGCATATTTTACATGTATTCAATGTTTTAGGTTGTTTTTTTCTAGGTGGGCTTTTAACTTTCGACTTTATTACTTTATGAACTCTCTACTAGTTGTCCTCTCGCCACCCCCGGCTCTATATATTGCACTTTCAATGTTCATAACAATATTCCAATGCAAAATCCAGTTTAAAAAAAGGTGATCACTGCTAAATGACCACCTTTTGCTTTTTATTGTTGAAACAATGAAGTTTAATTAACTACTACTTTTTGGGTATAAGTCTGCCCATCAACTAAAATGGTAACTATATAAATTCCATTGTATAAAACAGGAATCTGATTTGTACCTGAAATACATTTTTGTTGCGCAATGGTTTTTCCTGTTAAATTGCGCACATATACAACACTGTTTGATGCAGTTTCAATATAAATACTTTTGTTAAAACCATAAACTTTATTCTTTTTTACCTCAATATCCATAGTAGAAGTAGGAATAGTAATATTAACAGCAGTTGTTTTAAGGATTAATTTGCTAAACATAACATATGTCATTTCGCAATATACTTGTTCTGTTTGCTCTTTAATAAATGTTGTTATACCGTTATCAAATGAATAGTCAACTCCTTCAGTTAAGATAGTTCCACTTGTAGTTTTCCAAGTGTAATTGGTTACATTTCCATCTATCATATATTCAGAACTAAGATCAAGTGGTGTATTTATGTCTATATTTTCTTTAATAAAAAGAGATTGCTGAGGGTAGTAGGTATAGAAACCTTTAAATAATGGTAAAGTAGATAACTTTAATTTGTTCTCTTCACATTTTAATATGTTTAATGCAGTATTATTACTAACATCCAATGAGGTTAATTGGTTAGAAAAACAGTAAAGTCCTACCAATGCTGTATTCTTACTAACACCTAATGATGTTAATAGATTATTGCTACAATCTAACGATGTTAATTTAGTATTCTTATTAACATCCAAAGTAGTTAATTGATTATTGCCACAACTTAACGATGTCAATGCAATATTAATACTAACATCCAATGATGTTAATTGGTTAAATTGACATTGAAAGTATTTTAATGCTTTATTCTTACTAACATCCAATGAAGTTAATTGGTTATTGTCACAACTTAACGATGTCAATGCAGTATTAATACTAACATCTAATGCAGTTAATTGGTTATTGTCACAACTTAACGATGTCAATGCAGTATTATAATTAACATCCAAAGAGGTTAATTGATTATTACCACTACCTAAACTTTCCAATGCCTTGTTATTACTAACATCCAAAGAGGTTAATTGATTATTACCACAACCTAAACTTTCCAATGCCTTGTTATTACTAACATCCAATGCTTTTAGTTGGTTTTTACTACAATTTAACGATGTCAATGCTTTGTTATTACTAACATCCAATGCAGTTAATTGGTTCGAAGAACAAGATAATTCTGTCAATACAGTATTAATACTAACATCCAATGAGGTTAGTTGGTTAGAAGAACATCTTAATTTGGTTAATGCCTTGTTATTACTAACGTCTAATACAGTTAATTGGTTATTGTCACAATCTAAATACTCTAATGTTGCATAATTAATTAAATCAAGAGTTGTTATTTTACAATTACGCAATGACCACTTTTTAAGTTTAGATTTATTTCCATAAACCTTAATAGTTTGTCCTTTTAGTTCTCCCTTAATTTCTGTAATCCAATCAGGATAACCATAAACACTAGGCGTAAAATCTTTTAAATTCCCATCTCCAAAATCAACTTTTATATTAATATCTTTATTAAAACTATAAGCTCCAAATTTGAATTCTTCTCCTATACTTTTAGCTGTGGTTATAGTAATAAGGAGGTCTTGTGCATGCGCTGTTAAACTTAGCAATAATAGGATCAGTGGTAATAATCGTTTCATAATAATAAATTTAAATTAGTTTTAATTAATAAGTTATTTTGTTTTAATGATTTCATTTAAACTGTTTATCAACATAGGGGGTATTTACCTTTTTTGCATGTTAATAATGTAAATGATTATAATGTATTTAGTTATGGCCCGATAGTATTGATAATAACAATACAAAAGTGAATAGAATAATTAATTTAAATACTGTGACTTTGTGAATGGTATAAATTACTTTGAGAAATGCACTATAGACCTGTAAACGGTAAGTTATGTCTTCTGGATATTTAAAAAGCAATACATAATCCAGGTAAAAAGAAAACTAGTATATAGCCTGTGGCTTTGGCTTAAGGCGGTTTGCATCTCGTGTTTGTAGTCTCTCATTTATCGATTTTAAACTTATCTAATAAGAATTAATACCTAATTTACCGTTTACAAGTTTTTTTATACTCTTAACAAGATAATTCAATCCGTTTACAAGTTCTGTTAATGGGAGACTTTTTTTTTGCTCAAATTTGAACCGTTTTAGTTAACTAATGTGCACATAAATAGATAATTGTAATTTTAATTTTTTTATAGGATTTTATTATGAATTTAAGGGTTTTACTATTTTTATTTGGGATGTTTATATCCCTATTAAATGTTAAAGGACAAGATTGGGTAGAGAAATCAAAATCACTACCAAGCTTTCAAGAAAAACTGGATAGATTTGAATTTGGTTATTCGGTTGATGTATCTGGGGAATATGCTGTAGTAGGAGCTATTGGTCCTGATAAGATTGGTCGTGCTTATGTATTGCAAAATAGTGGTACTGCTTGGGAAATAATAGCTACACTTACACCTTCAGATGCAGGTAAATTTGGAAATATGAATTTCTCCTATGCTCAAATGTATTTTGGGTGCGATGTAAGTATTTATGGTGATATTATTGTTATAGGTGCTTCTGATGCTATTAATAGTCATAATTGTTCTGGCGCAGTTTACGTTTTTAAAAAACCTGTAACAGGTTGGGTTGATATGACCGAGACGGCCAGACTTACAGCATCAGATGTTGAGCCAGATGATGAGTTTGGAAGATCAGTAAGTATAAGTGGCGATAATATTGTTGTAGGAGCATATGGAGATGAAAGAAGATTAGGTTCTGCTTATGTTTTTGAAAAGCCAGCTACAGGATGGGTTAATATGACAGAAACAGCCAAACTTAAAGCTTCTGATGGAGCGCAAAATGATCGTTTTGGTTATTCTGTTAGTATATCAGGTGATAATATTGTAGTAGGAGCTACTGGAGATGATGATAAAAATTCTAACTCAGGTTCTGCTTATGTTTTTGAAAAGCCAGCAACAGGATGGGTTAATATGACCGAAACAGCAAAGTTAACGGCGTTAGATGGTTATAGGGATGATAGTTTTGGAATATCAGTAAGTATAAGTGGCGATAATATTGCTGTGGGAGCATACCAGGACGATGATAATGGATACAACTCAGGTTCTGCTTATGTTTTTGAAAAGCCAGCAACAGGATGGGTTAATATGACCGAAACAGCAAAGTTAACAACTTCTGATGGAGCGGAATATGATAATTTTGGAATATCATTAAGTTTAAATGGAGATAATGTTGTTGTGGGAGCATATGGTAACGATGATTCAGGTTCTGCTTATGTTTTTGAAAAGCCAGCAACAGGATGGGTTAATATGACAGAAACAGCTAAACTTACAGCTTCTGATGGAGCGAGTAAAGATAGTTTTGGGAAATCAGTAAGTATAAGTGGCGATAATATTGTTGTGGGAGCAAATGGAGACGATGAAAATGGAAGTAACTCAGGTTCGGGATATTTATTTAGAAAACAAGATACAGGTTGGACTTCAATGACACAATCATTTAAGGCTATCCCTTTACCTGGAATATTAAATTTTCTTAACAAGTATGGTTGTTCGGTTGCAATATCAGGTGATTATGCCGTGGTGGGATCTAGTGGATATTGTACTAAAATAGGGTGTGTATATTTATTATATAATAATAGTGTAGATTGGGAAAGGGTAGCTGTGTTAACATCATCAGATGGTGAGAGCAATGATAATTTTGGAATATCAGTAAGTATAAGTGGCGATAATATTGTTGTAGGAGCAGATGGAAACGATGATTCAGGTTCTGTTTATGTTTTTGAAAAGCCAGCAACAGGATGGATTAATATGACAGAAACAGCTAAACTTACATCATCAGATGGAGCGCAAGCAGATTATTTTGGAATATCAGTAAGTATAAGTGGCGATAATATTGTTGTAGGAGCATATGGAGACGATGAAAATGGAAGTTATTCAGGTTCTGCTTATGTTTTTGAAAAGCCAGCAACAGGATGGGTTAATATGACCGAAACAGCAAAATTAATAGCATCAGATGGATCGATTTATGATAATTTTGGAGAATCAGTAAGTATAAGTGGCGATAATATTGTTGTGGGAGCAGACCGGTACGATAATTATAAAGGCTCAGCATATGTTTTTGAAAAGCCAGCAACAGGATGGGTTAATATGACCGAAACAGCCAAGTTAACAGCATCAGATGCTGAGGCACATGATGAGTTTGGAGTATCAGTAAGTATAAGTGGAGATAATATTGTTGTGGGAGCCAAAGGAGACGATGATAAAAATACTAACTCAGGTTCTGCTTATATTTTTGAAAAGCCAGCTACTGGATGGATTAATATGACCGAAACAGCCAAATTAACAGCATCAGATGCTGAGGCATATGATGTGTTTGGAGTATCAGTAAGTATAAGTGGCGATAATATTGTTGTGGGAGCTCAAGGAGACGATGATAAAAATACTAACTCAGGTTCTGCTTATGTTTTTGAAAAGCCAGCTACTGGATGGATTAATATGACCGAAACAGCTAAACTTACATCATCAGATGGAGGGAGAAGTGATTGTTTTGGAAAATCAGTAAGTATAAGTGGAGATAATATTGTTGTAGGAGTCACATATGACGACGATAAAGGTTATAACTCAGGTTCAGCTTTTATTTTTAAAAGAAATAATATACCACAAATAGCAAATGTAACTTTTAATGTAGATGAAAATAGTATTGAGGGTACATTTGTGGGTAAGGTAATAGCAGTTGATAATGATGGGGATGAATTATCATTTAATATTATATCTGGAGATGACTACAATGCCTTCGCGATTGATACAGAAGGTAATATTACAGTAAAAACGTCAGCTGAATTAGATTACGAAACTACTACTAGCTATAACTTAACAATTCAGGTGTCGGATGGTATTAGTTTAGGAGAAGGAAATATTACAGTAAAAGTAAATGATGTTACAGAAACAGGCATGCATGAAGTGGTTGCGTCGGATGTTAACGTATATCCAAATCCAGTAAAAGACTGTTTGCATATTAAGTCTGAAGAAGTAATTGCTCAAATTAAAATATACAATATAGCAGGAAGTGTTGTTTATTTAAACAACCCATCTACCTCGTATGAAATAATAGATTTTACTGAGTTGGGTAGTGGTATTTATATGGTGTACATCAAAACAGAATCAAATACAACAGTAAATAGAGTTATTGTGGAATAAGATTAGGTTAGTGTTAATATCTATTTTTATAGATTAGGGCTGTCCTGTTAAGGGCAGCCTTTTTTATACCAATCATTTTTTATCTAATTAAATGTTGTTAAATGCCATTTAGTAAAGAAATAGACTCAATAATCTGAATTTATGAAAAGAACATTGTTTTATATATTTATGTTCTGCTGTTTAAAAGTAGTTGGACAAAATAAGAGAATAATTTCATTTAATCTTTTTGATGGAACGGTAGATACTCTGAATCAAGTTGACTTTGATACGACTATTGATAGCGAAATGACCAATTATTTTATAGGAAAATTTAATGACGATTTAAATGTTTTAAACGAGGAGACACCGGTAGATAATGTTTATCCTGAAAGTAGTTTTACACGAAAAAGACAAGCATCTTTAGATTTTGATATAAATAGTTACCCTATTAGAACAAGTGTAAAACTATTTAAACTTGAAAATAATTCAATAAAAAGTAAATGTTCGGGAAGTTTAATTAGTCGAAAGCATGTTTTAACTGCATGTCATTGTGTTGCTAAAATGAACAAAGATTTATTATTGTACGATTCACTCTTTGTTTGTCCAGTTTTAGACAACGGTATGGTGAATAACAATTTTGAATGCAGTTGGGTAAAAAAAGTATTCATTTTTGAAAATTGGAATATGTCTAATTCTGACTTTTCAGTTTTGGAACTTGAAAAATCGATTGGAGATAAAACCGGATGGATAAGTATCGGATTCGAATCTGATAATTCATCATTCTTGGATGGAATTTTTTATAAATTTTCATATCCTGCTACAACAATTCATACATTAGATCCTAATTCATATAATGGGGATACTCTTTACTATTGTTATGGAATTGCAGATGTTATAAAAGATAATAGTTTTGGAGTTAATTATGCAAGAGGGATACCTGGTGAAAGCGGAAGTTCTTTGATTAAGATTGAAAATAATAAAACCTATACGAGTTATGGTGTTTTTTCTTTTTCTACCAACTTAAATCATAGTAGATTGACCAAATCGAAATATTTTTCTTTAAAATCTATTATAAGTAGTGACTTATATGTAGATAAAGAAAATGTAAGTGATCAACCGGAATTATCTATCTTTCCTGTTCCAACAGCAGATTATCTGAATGTAGTTTATTCGGGAGAACATAATATAAGCAAAATCATTCTTTTTGATTTGAATGGAAGAAAAATGATTGAAAAAACTAACCTGACAAATGAAATGCAATTAGACTTATCATTTCTTATAAAAGGAACATACATTTTAGTAGTATATACCGACAAAAAAAATATTGTACATAAAATAATAAAAAGTGGATATTAATAAATAAGTCTCTAGCTGTTAGTAAGATCTAAATGTGAGTCTGTGTTGGACAATAGCCAGGACTCTATTTAACCCGGATTATGTATTAGAACTTCGTTATGAACATTGAAAGTACAATTATTGCGATAAGTGAATGCAGTGCCAAGTTTTACTTGGGCAATGCAGAACGAAGCAATAATCAGAAACTAATAAAACAAGGATTTACTGAAACGAGGCATAGCACCGTTCTGGTGAGTTGAAGTGAAGAAACGAAGTGTCTTGTTTTGAAGTAATTTCAATGTGTAATAGATTTTCTAATGCATATTGCGAGTTTAACCAATGTACTTATCGAAAGTTTTAAATTAACTGTAGAAAAACTAGAAGTGATGAAAAATAATCCCAGATATGCCATTGGATTATTACAATGAAGATTCAAACAGCAATAAAATCAAGTATTTAAATGTTGCACTTGATCAAAGCTACCTCGTTTAAAATCCTGCAATATTACATTAAGAAACTGTTTAAATTTTGTTTTTGTGAGTTATTTTGAGAGAATTAAGTTCTCAGATGAGCCAAAATTGATGCGAATAGCATCGCTATTTAAAGAAATTTTGCAGAAATATGAGGGCTTAAGTCGCCAAAATAAACCGAAGGATAAAACTTAAACAGTTTCTAAAAGTTCGTAGTAGTTTGAAAAGCCTCTGGAAAGGAGACTAACACTAAATAGCTAATAAGGCTATAAAATGAAAATTTAAAACAAAATACAAAGCTTTAGCTTAGTTCAATTTGGAGAGTTTATTAGGGTGAACTCCCTTATGTGACCATGCAATAAGGCCGTAATCATCAACAAAAAAACAAAAAATGACAGAAATAACAGAAAATACAACTGAATTATCAAGCAGAAAGAGAAGGGTAGCAGCATTTTTAATAGACCATTTTGCTATTAGTTCTATAATGGGCTCAATTTTTTTTATTGCCTTAGGGCCAAATCTTATGAATAATGATAATATGGAGAATATGTTATCTTTAATGTTATGGTTTATGATTCCTGGTTTGTTAATTTACTTCTCTAAGGACTCAATATGTGGAATTAGTATAGGAAAATGGATAATGGGGATTATGATTAAAAATGAATTTAAAAATGAAACCCCAACTTTTGTAAAACTTTTTATTAGAAACTTACTAATAGTGATTTTACCGATTGAATTTATTGTTTTAGCGGCAAGTTCTAATAAAAAGAGGCTTGGTGACAAAATTGCAAAAACCAAAGTCCTAAAAAATCCACATAAACCTAAAAGATTGCTACGAATATCAGTATTGATTTTATTTGTTATTTGCTCCTTTGGGTATGCAAATTACACTGCTGGTGCAGCAATGAAAAATTCGGATGCATATAAGGTTGCTATTGAGGCTATAGAGTCAGACGAAAGTATTATAGAATCAACAGGAGGAATTATTGGATACGGATATAAGCCTAAAGGAAATATTAACATAACTAATGGACATGGAATTGCTCAACTTCAAATTAAAGTTAAGGGTAATACAAATGATATTAATGTATTTGTTTATTTATTAAAACAGCCAGAAGGAGAGTGGATTATAAATGAAATTAGTAGTTACTAGTACAATTAAATAAGAATAAATGTGGTCTGTAATAACTTGAAATAAGTTTGCGTGTAGATAGCAATCCAGTTTTTTTTTTAATCTATGTAATAACCTACAATTTTTTAATCGTTTGGGAAATAGTTAGGTGGAATAAGGCTATTGTAAATATTAATTAATTAGGGCTGTCTTATTAATGGCAGCCCTTTTATAGTTAATATATATCTTTATCTATTTCAATATCATAAAGGTTAACTCTATTCAGGAAAGTACAATTTTCCTTTTTCCACACTTCCTTCTCCTTTATCATAATCCTTGAACTAATAACCAAAAATTAACGAATTATTGATCCAAATACCATTCTAAAAAGCTCTTAAGCCCTTCTTTTACCGATGTTAATGGTTGGTAGCCTAAAAGTGTTTGAGCTTTTGAAATATCGGCACAAGTTTTATTTACATCACCAGGTTGCATTGGCAACTGTTCAATTTTTAAAGGTTTCCCTGTTACGTCAGCTATAGCATTTATCAGGTCAATTAATTTTGTAGGCTTGTTATTTCCCAGGTTTATGATTTCAAAAACTTTATTGTTATTAAGTAGGTATTCAATTGATTTTAAAATACCACCAACAATATCCATAATATAAGTATAATCCCTACTGGTGGAGCCATCGCCATACATTGGTATTGATTCACCATTTAATAACAACCTTGTAAACTTATTTATAGCTAAATCTGGTCTTTGGCGTGGGCCAAATACGGTAAAAAATCTCAGGTTAATAATGTTGAGATTATATAAATGATGATAAGTATGGTTCATTAATTCGCACGCTTTTTTAGTAAAAGCATATGGCGAAATAGGTTCCGAAACATCTATCTTTTCATTCCAAGGTGTATCAGGTATGTTTCCATAAACCGATGAAGAACTCGCAAATGCCATGTTTTTGATACCCATATCCTTCATTAAATCCAATAAAATACGAGTAGCAGTAATATTATTGTCTATATAACCTTGTGGATTTTCTATTGATGGTCTTACACCAGCTTTAGCAGCAAGGTGAACTATACAATCAAATTTTACACTTAATTTTTCTTTTACTTGTACTTCGTTAGATAAGTCTAATTCATGAAAAGTAAACATTGGATGGTTTGAAAATCCACTCAAGTTTTTTTCTTTTAAACTTCTATTATAATAAGGATCAAAATTGTCCACTCCAACAACTTGATGTCCATTGTTTAAAAGGGCTTCGGAAAGATGTGAACCAATAAAACCTGCGCAACCTGTTACCAATATCTTACTCATGCAAAACTTATTTTCGGCAAATATATTATATAACGCGTGTTTGTTTGCTAAATTTTTAAATAAAGTGTAAATTTTTAAAGATGAAGAGCATTTGATATTTTATTATTTGTGACTATTCAGTATAAAGTATAAAGACGTAAGTATAAAGATTTGAGCTTGTTATTTTTTTTACATTGGTATTTTAGTGTATTATATTTTAATATATAACCATTGTTCTCTTTAAGATGCTCATATAATACTAGTAATGAGTTTATAAAGTAATGAAGTCGAAAGTTAATTCGAACAAAATGCCAACTTAAAATACTAATTATATGCATATTACAAATATAGTAGTTAAGTTAGATTTGACAGACTTCTTATTTTTTTTGAATGCTGTACTAGATATCTTAAATCTTAAGTATAGTTAAAATGCATATAGCCAATTGTTTTCTTTTGTCTTTATACTTTTGTCTTAATACTAAATAGTTAATATTATTTTATGAAAAGATATCAATGTTAAGGATTTTGCTTTATTATATTAGAATGATTTGAATATCTTTGCAAGTTCAAAAGAAAAGGCTAAATGCCATAGGTGTTAATGGATTTTTAAGCGTACGGGAAAATCAAATTATGAAGAATATAAGAAACTTTTGTATTATAGCTCATATCGATCATGGTAAGAGTACTTTGGCAGATAGGCTTTTGGAGTTTACATCGACAGTATCAGAAAGAGAAGCTCAGGAGCAGGTTTTGGATGATATGGATATTGAAAGGGAAAGAGGAATTACCATAAAGAGTCATGCTATTCAGATGGATTATGAGTTGGATGGAGAAAAATATGTTCTTAACCTTATTGATACACCAGGGCACGTCGATTTTTCATATGAAGTGTCTCGTTCAATTGCAGCTTGTGAAGGAGCATTGCTAATTGTAGATTCAACGCAAGGAATTCAGGCGCAAACTATTTCGAATTTATATCAAGCCATTGAGCATGATCTTCATATCATCCCTGTAATGAATAAGATGGATTTGCCCAATGCTATGCCTGAGGAGGTTGAAGACCAGATTATTGATTTGATTGGTGGGAGCAGAGAAGATATTGTTCGTGCAAGTGGGAAAACAGGATTAGGTGTTAATGATATTTTAAGAGCAATAGTTGAAAAGGTTCCACCACCAGTAGGTGAGCCGAAGGAGCCACTACAATGTTTGATTTTTGATTCTGTATTTAATTCATTTCGTGGTATTATAGCTTATTTTAAAGTAGTTAATGGAGAAATTCATAAAGGCGATTTGGTAAAGTTTATGGCTACCGATAAGGAATATTATGCCGATGAAATTGGAGTGCTCCGATTAGATATGGAACCCAGAAAGGTGTTGAGAACAGGAGATGTTGGATACATTATTTCTGGAATTAAAACCAGTAAGGAAGTTAAGGTTGGAGATACCATAACACATGTAAAAGGAGGTTGTTCTCAACGAATTGAAGGTTTTGAGGAAGTTAAACCAATGGTTTTTGCTGGAGTTTACCCTATAGATAGTGATGATTATGAGGATTTAAGAGCTTCTATGGAAAAACTTCAGTTAAATGATGCATCCTTAACGTTTGAGCCGGAATCATCTGCTGCTTTAGGTTTTGGATTTCGATGTGGTTTCTTAGGTATGCTTCATATGGAGATAATTCAAGAGCGATTGGATAGGGAATTTGACATGAATGTGATTACAACAGTTCCTAACGTACCTTATATTGTGCATACAAAAAAGGGCGAGGAAATGGAAGTGCATAATCCATCTGGACTTCCTGAACCAACTGTAATTGATCGAATTGACGAACCATATATTCATGCACAGATTATTACCAAATCGGAGTTTATTGGTCAGATTATGACCTTGTGTTTAGGTAAGAGGGGAGAGTTGGTAAAACAAGACTATTTAACTGCAGATAGAGTAGAGTTAAATTATAATATGCCACTTGCAGAAATTGTATTTGACTTCTACGATAAGCTAAAAAGTATATCTAAAGGTTACGCTTCGTTTGATTATTATTCTACAGGATTTAAGCCTGCAAAGCTAATTAAGCTGGATATACTATTGAATGGAGAAAGTGTTGATGCTTTATCAACTTTAATTCACTTTGATAATGCTTATACATTAGGAAGAAGAATGTGTGAAAAGCTAAAAGAGTTGATACCTCGACAGCAATTTGATATTGCTATTCAGGCTGCAATAGGGACTAAAATTATTGCCAGGGAAACAGTAAAAGCTGTGCGAAAAGATGTAACGGCAAAATGTTATGGAGGAGATATTAGCCGTAAACGTAAGCTACTAGAAAAACAAAAGAAAGGTAAGAAAAGAATGAAACAAGTAGGTAATGTTGAAGTACCTCAAAAAGCTTTTCTTGCAGTGCTTAAGTTAGATTAGTGATGTCTTTCGTATAGCACAAAAATATAACGTCCATTACTTTTTAAGTATTGGACGTTTTTCTTTTCTTAATATACCTAATAAAATATATAAGTATTTATTACATTACTAATTTGTAACCTTTTCCATGTACGTTGATAATTTCTACTGTAGTCTCATCTTTCAAGTGTTTTCTTAACTTGGTAATGTAAACATCCATACTTCTGGCATTAAAGTAATTATCATCAACCCAAATGGTTTTTAAAGCAAAATTACGTTCCAATACCTTATTGGCATTATTACATAAAAGCTTTAGTAGCTCCGATTCCTTTGTTGTTAATTTTATTACGTTTTCGCCATCGTTAAGCTGTTGTTTTTGGGTATCGAATTTGTATTTCCCAAGTTGATAAATATCCTGAACAGCATTTGTGCCTTTGGTTCTTCTAATAATAGCCTCTAACCTAAATAGTAATTCTTCCATACTAAAAGGTTTCGTGATATAATCGTCAGCTCCAATTTTAAAGCCTTGGAATACATCTTCCTTCATCGATTTAGCGGTGAGGAAAATAATTGGTATATCAGAATTAATTAAACGGATGTCCTTAGCTAAGGTAAAACCATCCTTTTTAGGCATCATTACGTCTAAAACACACAGGTCGTAAGAGTTTTCAGTAAATGCCTTATAAGCCTCTTCTCCATCCGGACAAAGATCAGTTTCATATCCTTTAGCTTCAAGGTATTCGCGCAATAGCATACCTAAATTTTCATCATCTTCCGCTAAAAGAAGTTTGTATTCTTTTTCCATTCCTTAGTACTTTTAATAGGTAAAAAGATTTCAAATTTTGTTCCTACATTAAGCTCGCTTTCCGCAGTAATGGTTCCTCCATGGTCATCGACTATTTTTTTCACATAGGCTAATCCCAGTCCAAAGCCTTTAACGTTGTGAACATTACCTGTGGGTACACGATAAAATTTTTCAAATATACGACTTAGGTTTTCTTTAGAAATACCCATGCCATTATCTTTTACGGAAATAACAACGCCATTGTTTTTATTCCAGGTCTTAACCTGTAAAATTGGTGTTCCTTTTCTGTATTTAAAAGCATTGTCAAATAAGTTGTATATTACGTTGGTAAAGTGAACCTCATCAACATAAACAGTATAGTTTTTTGCATCGAGGCTTTCAATAATTTTACCTTTCTTATTTTCTACTTTGAGCTTAAAGTTAGTAGAAACATTGTGAATTAATTGATTTATATCTAGTTTTTTTATTTTAAGCCCTGATTTTCCTTTATCGAATATGGCCATTTGTAAAACTTTCTCTACTTGAAAGCTAAGCCTTTTACTTTCATCCTGAATAACACCAGAAATGTGTTGTAAAGTTTTAGGTGTTTTGGCAACGCTTGGGTCCTTTAGCATTTGTGATGCTAGCGAAATAGTAGAGATTGGTGTTTTAAACTCATGAGTCATATTGTTGATAAAATCAGTCTTAATTTCATCAAGCCTTTTTTGCTTAAAGATGATCATGATGGTAATAATGGATGTTAAAATCATAACCAAGATAAAAGAAGCAGAAGGCACAATTATATCCAATGATTGCATCATGAAATTAGGCCGCTCAGTAAAATATAAGTTTATATGATGAGCCTCAGGATGTGGATCGTCTGGGAAAAGGTATTTCTGGTATATTGTTTTTGAACCATTAGGCACGTAACCAGTTGTTGCCATCGCCATTTTTCCTTTTCCATCGTATATTGCAAATTCAAACTGAAGGATTATTCCTTTGTCTTCCAGTTGTTTCATAAGCATAACATCAACTTTTTCCCTGTCAACTCTTTCTGCGATAGATCTCTTGGGGAAAAAGGTATTCAATACTAATGCAGCCTTATCTTCTAACTTGGATTTTAGTTCATCCTGTATACTTAACATTGCACTGGTTAACGGACCAAACTTACTGCTTCGTGCAGAGATTGGGGATCTGTTATCAAGGCTAAATATTAAAGAGTCTTCACTAAAAGTCTGTAGCGTTGTACTAACATATTTGTCCTGCAACTGAAATTTAAATGAGATATCAAGAATTTCCTCTTCGCTTAAAGCACTATCTTGCTTGTTAGTATTAAAGTATTTTGGTGATCGCTGAATTCCTTTAGGAATATTATTAGAAGTACGTTGTCTATTTAAATATGATTTTTTAATTAGAGCAGCTTGCTCTGCGGTTTCTTCTCGTTGTAATTTATTCACAACATTCCGCATTGCTATCTTCACTTGTTTATCAAATTCCCTTTCTTTTCGTTTGCTATCGTTTTTCATCCATAATGTTTGGATGTAGATTATTCCACCTAAACTAGAAGCAATGATAATTGATAAAAGATATATGTATTTTTTATTCATTCCTGAACTTAACGTTTACGAGGTCTTTAATGACCGTAAAATCAAATTTATTTGTTCAATTATTCAAAAAACGTAACGTTTATTGAAAACTAGTGCAATATAATATTTTGTCACTAAAAAACGTGAAATAAAGTTTTAGGTTACATTATGGAAGATCTTCTTTTCGAAGAGAAACATTTTGAAGTGCTTCCATTGCTGCATTTTGTTGCGATTCTTTTTTTGAAGAACCTTCTCCTCGACCAAATACAATATTGTCAATTTCAACAGAACTAACAAAAACAGGCTCATGGTCTAAAGTTCCCGGAATTTCGTCCGTTACAAATTGAATGTTACGTTTGTGCTTTTGTCCCCATTCAATTAGCATGGATTTGTAATTGTTTTCCAGGTTAGCTATTTCGTTAAGGTTAACAAAAGGATTAAGTATTTTTTTTAAAATAAATCTTCTACACTTTTTGTATCCTTTATCAACAAAAATAGCACCAATTAAGGCTTCAAGTGCATCGCCTGGTATATTGGTTTTATCAAGCGAAATTTTCGATTGTGAACTTATTATTTGATTAAGACCTAATTTATGAGCTGTTTCGTTTAAGAAAGCTCTATTTACAATTTTAGACCTGGTTTTAGTTAAGAATCCTTCGTTAACTTCGGGATATTTAGTGTACAACTCTTGAGCCACTATGGCTCCTAACATGGCATCTCCAAGAAATTCAAGTCTTTCGTTGTTAATTATTTGTCCGCTCTTAGATTTAATCATGGCCGACTTGTGAATCAACGATAACTCGTATATTTTTAAACTTGTTGGATAAAAGCCAATTATTGGTTTTAATAAAAAATAAAGCCTTCTTCTTTGAGAAGAAAGCTTTATTCCAGTTGTTAATATTTTTATCACAATTTATTAAATTGCTTTAAATATAACCGATGCATTATGACCTCCGAAACCAAAGGTATTACATAAAGCAACATTCACTTCACGTTCTTGCGCTTTATAGTAGGTCATGTTTAATTTTTGATCTATTTCAGGATCATCCTCGAAGTGATTGATTGTTGGAGGAACAATATTGTTCTTTATTGCTAAAATACACGCAATTGATTCAATAGCACCAGCTGCACCTAATAAGTGACCAGTCATGGATTTTGTTGAACTAATGTTTAATTTGTATGCGTGCTCTCCAAATACATCTTTAATAGCTAACGTTTCAGCAATATCACCTCTAGGTGTTGCTGTACCATGAACATTGATGTAATCAACCTCTTCCGGCTTAGTGTCATTGTCTTTTAAGGCCATTGCCATAACATTCTTTGCACCAAGTCCATCGGGATGAGGAGCTGTTAAGTGATGTGCATCAGCAGTCATACCTGATCCGCTTACCTCACAGTAAATAGTTGCACCACGTTTAACTGCGTGCTCGTATTCTTCGAGGATTAAAGCACCACCACCTTCACCCATAACAAAACCATCACGACCCTTATCAAATGGGCGAGAAGCTGTTTTGGGATCATCGTTTCTTGTTGATAAGGCTTGCATAGCGTTGAAACCTCCTATGCCAGCTTCGCAAATAGCTGCTTCAGAACCTCCTGTAATAAATACTTTAGCTTTACCTAAACGAATAAGGTTGTATGCATCTCCAATAGCATTAGTAGCAGAGGCACATGCAGAAACCGTATTGTAGTTAGGTCCCCTAAATCCGTATTTCATAGAGATATGACCTGCAGCAATATCTGCAATCATTTTGGGTATAAAAAATGGATTAAAACGAGGATTTCGCTCGTTTTTAAGAAATCCATCAATTTCATCAGTAAATGTTTGAATGCCACCAATTCCGGCTCCCCAAATAACACCAACTTCATCTGCGTTAATGCTATCTGAATTAATGCCGGAATCTTGAACTGCTTGCTCAGCAGCAATCATTGCAAACTGAGCAAACATATCAAGCTTTCGAGCCTCTTTACGATCAAAATAATCGTTAGAGTCGTAATTTTTTACTTCACAAGCAAATTTAGTCTTGAAATTGGTGGTGTCAAATCGAGTAATGGGCTCACAGCCACTCACTCCGTCCAAAAGGTTTTTCCAGTAATCTCCAACTGAGCTGCCCAGTGGAGTAATGGCACCCAACCCTGTAACTACTACTCTTTTTAACTCCATAACTTCCTTTAAAGTGTAAACTTTTTTGATTTACTTATTTAGCGTTTTCCTCTATATAAGAGACGGCATCACCTACTGTGCCAATGTTTTCTGCTTGATCATCAGGAATAGCGATGTTAAATTCCTTTTCAAACTCCATGATCAACTCAACAGTGTCAAGAGAGTCAGCTCCTAAATCATTAGTGAAGCTTGCTTCGTTTGTAACTTCAGTTTCGTCAACGCCTAGTTTGTCTACGATGATTGCTTTAACTCTTGATGCAATGTCAGACATAGCTTTTAAATTTAAGTTAATATTTAAAATTTATTGATTAAAATAACTTTGCAAAGGAAAAAAAATCAGAAATACCAGCCAAATAATATTTCAACAAATTAAACTATGGAGCTTTTTTTTCTATTTTTGATAGCTGTAAAATTTACATTAATAAATCTATAAATTACAGAAAATGAGTAAGGTTGCTATATTTGCTTCGGGATCGGGTTCTAATGCAGAAAATATAGTTAAATATTTTGAAGATAGGCTTGATAGAAGTAATTTCCATTTTTTGACTAATAATAGTAAAGCCTTTGTTATAGCAAGGGCACGTAATCTAAATGTTAGCCTTACGTTATTTTCAAGAGATGACTTTTATAACACAGATAAGGTTATTAATCAGCTTAAAAATATGGGGTGTGAACTTATTGTGTTAGCAGGTTTTTTATGGTTAGTACCTAGTAACATTATAAAAACTTTTAAGGGAAGGATTATTAATATACACCCGGCTCTTCTTCCTAAATATGGAGGAAAAGGAATGTATGGAAGTAAAATACACAAGGCTGTTGTAGCCAATAAGGAAAAAGAAACAGGTATTACAATACATTATGTTGACGAAAACTATGATGAAGGAAAAGTAATACAACAAGTAAAATGTGAAGTATTACCTGGTGATACTTATGAGGATGTTGAGAAAAAAGTACATAATTTAGAGTATGCTTATTATCCTAAGGTAATAGAAGAAATACTTAACATATGAGCTTATACTTTGTATTGTTTAATATGAAAAGCATATTCTTTAAACATTTAACTTTTTATAGTCACTATTAATTTTTATATTCAAAACAAAAATGTCTACACTATTAGATTCAACATATATAACAGAAAAATTAAATATTAATCTGCCTTTGATTGGAGTTTATGATGCTCCTCATGATGCAAGTTTTGACAGGTTGATTGAACCAGTAGCTCACCGGAGGACATGTATTTTTGCATATTTTAATGCTTGGATGAGAGGACAAACTTTAAAGCTAACGTCGATGAATTATGGTTGTAATGGCAGTGGCTATTGGTTATTTGGTAAAGAATCCAGAAGTAGAAAGGAATTTGTCGATTTTTTAGTTGGAGACGAAGGTTTAAAGTGTTCTGGTGAAATAATGAACAAGTGGTTAGATGTAACTCCAGCGTATAAATCAAAAAATAAGTGTTTGTACATTGGCCCAATTAAAAACTCAATGGTTCAATATCTTAAATCGGTTACCTTTTTTGTTGATGCTGACCAATTAAGTGCACTTATTATTGGTGCAAATTACCACGAAGATGGAACAGGAGAAAATCCTGTTGAAATACCTTTTGGATCGGGTTGTATGCAACTCTTATCATTGGTTCCGGATAATGACAGGCCTAAGGCGATTGTGGGAGCTTCGGATTTAGCAATGCGCAAATATCTTCCCAAAAACATAATGGCTTTTTCTGTTAATCAGAAGATGTTTGATAAACTGTGTTCGATTGATCAAAATAGCTTTTTGAATAAATCTTATTTAAAGGATTTGGTAGATTTTAGAAGATCTACCAAATAATAAATATGATTCACTTAATGATCCTTTATAGGAAGAGTTAACTTGTCAATTGATTTTTTTAATGGTTTAAAAAATTCTTTAAACCGTTTCATATCTTCTTTTTTTACAGGTTCAACAGGTGGTGCTTTTACTTTTAAAGGATCAATAGGTTTACCATTTTTAAATACCCTAAAATCGAGATGAGGTCCTGTTGAAAGACCTGTAGATCCAACATAGCCAATTAGTTGACCTTGTTTAACCTTGTCGCCTTTGTTTATTCCTTTTGCAAAGCCGTTCAAATGCATGTAAACAGTGGTATACACACTATTGTGTTTTATCTTAATATAATTACCACCTCCTTTAGCTTGATAACCTTTAGCTATTACTCTTCCGTCACCAATTGAAAATACGTGAGTTCCTTTAGGAGCTGCATAATCAATACCATGGTGAGGTCTTCTGATTTTAAGAACAGGATGATATCTACTATGAGAAAAACGGCTACTTATTCTCGAGAATTTTAGAGGAGCTTTTAAAAAGGCTTTTCTTAAACTTTTTCCTTTCTCGTCGAAATAATTATATGTTACACTATCTTCCTGAAAGTTGAATGCATAGAAATTATCTCCACGATGGTGGAAGAGTGCTGCTTCAATAGAGCTAATTCCAACAGAAATAGAGTCTACATAATTCTCAGTATACATTACTTTAAAGTAATCTCCATGTTCAATACCAAAGAAATCAACTGTCCATGCATAAATGTCGGATAATTCTAAAGCTAAAACCGGACTGGTGTTGCTTTCGGTCATTGCATTCCATAATGAGGAAGTAATAATTCCAGTAGCAGTTTTATTAACTTTTCTAATTTCTTTTTGTCCTAGATTTATGGTAATAGAATCCATTAAGTTGTATACAACGTAATTGACTTTATCTATTTCGTAAACAAAATATCTTGCCGTATGCAATGAATCATTATCCAGAAACACATAGTAAGGATTTCCCACTTTTATTTTTCTAACATCAAAAGTATCCTTACTTTTTGTTGCCAGTAAATCAATTTGTTTATAAGGGATATCGTATTTTAATAGTATAGAAGCTAGAAATTCATTTCTTTTTACTTTGTTGTTTTCAATAACAAAAGAATCAACAGGTAATCCAAACATTAAGTTTGCTGGTTTCACTTCTTCTTTTATCGTTAATGAATCTATCTCGTTTTTTTTACTTCTCGTTTTTTTATCAGGATTACATCCGGTAATTAGAATTATTGAAATTAGAAAATATATAATGCCAATTGGCTGGTTTATTAGTACTTTTTGCATGATAGATTTTTAATAATAAGATTGCGTTATGTTTTAAAAGTGCAAGTTATTATAACGGTTTGACAAATCAAATAGTATTTGTTATCAATAGACTGTTAGATTATTGACAAAAGACATGAGACTGATTTACAGGACACTTAAATTAAATGTTTAATTAAACTATTCCTACATCTACAATGGTTACATAATCAGTGTCTTAAGAGATGGCTTTGCGAATCTTTTGTGTTATAGAACTAATTAAAATCTTATTGAGATTTTTTCTTAGCCTTTAATTTTATCAAACCCTTTACCAAATACATTGGAAACATTACCCATGGTAACAAATGCATCAGGATCTATGTTTTTTATAATTCGCAATAGGTTGGTAGAAGTTCGTTTCTTAGTAATTACCATGAGGATTTTTTTATGTTCACGGGTATAGCCACCTACGCTATCCAATACGGTAACACCTTTGTTGTCTTTAATTATCGCATCGGTTAGCTCTTCTGGTTTTTCGCTAATAATAAAGAGTTGGACTGTTTGTTTATTACCAGATATTACTAGGTCAATACAATAACTAAAAATGGCCATGGTTATTAAGCCGTACATGATTTTTTCAATATCCTGAAAAACAATGTAACTGGTTGATATAATTACCACATCAAAGATTAATAATAAGCGACCAACTCTAATGTTTCTGTACTTATTTATTATAAGTGCAATAATTTCAGTTCCTCCAGTACTTCCGCCATTTATAAATAACATTCCGGTTCCAGCACCTCCTAACGCAGCACCAATTAATGTAGCCATAAAAATATCGCTTACTAAAGGTTCGGTAAAGTGCTTAGTTAAAACAGATAGTAGAGTAGAAAATATTATTATACAGTATAAAGTTTTTACACCATATGATAATCCCAATATTTTAATGGCTAGAATAATTAAAACAGCATTTATTGCTAAAGAAGTAATACCAACATCCCATCCCCATAAAAAATAGAATGTACTAGATAAACCAGTAATGCCACCTCCAATGATATTAGATGGGATTAAAAATGCAGACCATCCCAAACTAGATATGCAAACAGCAATGGTTAATATTGCATAGGATTCAGCTTCTCTAATTATCTTTTTTACACTCATTTTAAACGATTAATATTTAATTAGATGTATTTAAATCAATTTCTAGCACGAGCAATTATGCTAGTTAAATTTAACTTGATTAAGTGTAAAATACATCCAACAATTCTAAAAACAAAACTTAAACGGTTTTGATTATTTTATAATTATGCTTTTATTTGATCAAAGCCTTTACCATAAACTCCAGAAACTGTTCCCATTGTAACGAAGGCATTAGGATCTATATCTTTAATAATTCTGAATAAAATAGCAGATGTGCGTTTTTTGGATATTACCATTAATACCTTTTTTTGTTCTCCAGTGTAAGCTCCAACTCCATCAAGAATTGTACATCCTTTCTCTGATCGCTTAATAATGCTTTCGGATATTTCTTTATACTTTTCGCTAATAATAAATAATTGTACGGTTTGTTTGTTACCGGTGATAACCATATCAACAGCATATCCAAATATAGCCATAGTAATAAAACCATACATTACTTTTTCAATATCGTGGAATACAATATATCCTGTTGAAATAATAAAAACATCGCATAAAAGCAATAATCTTCCAAGACTGATGTTTTTATACTTATTGATTATCATGGCAATAATATCCGTTCCTCCAGTACTTCCACCACTTATAAAAATTAATCCTGCACCAGTACCGGCTAACGTTGATCCAATAATTGTGGCCATAAAAGTATCTGACGTTAATGGTTCTTGGAAGTGACGAGTAAAAACAGACAATAAAACTCCAAAAATAAAAATCCCATAAATACTCTTAATTCCAAAGGAAAATCCTAATAACCTTATTGCCACAAGAACAAGTATAGAGTTAATTGAGATGGATACCAAACCTACGTCCCAACCCCAAAGGTAGTGAAAGGTTGAAGCTAGTCCTGTTATACCACCACCAACAATACCAGCAGGAATTATAAATGCAGCCCAACCTAGTGTAGCTATGCAAAGAGCTAAAGTCAACATTATGTATGATTTAGCTTCCCTAATAACAACTTGATTTTTCATTGCCAAAATAAAGGTTTAACTATTGAAATATAGTTTGTTAATTTTTTGGCAAAGTAAGGAAAAGGTAATGGGATTAAAGGAAAATTAAAGTCATGTTTTGAAATCTATTTTGCTGATTTTTATCAACAATATGTAGAATGAAGATTTGTATTGGATGCCTATTGGTAACAAAAAAGGCCATCTAATTACAGACAGCCTTTAATATGAATTTATAGTTTGTTTTTATCCTACAACAACATTAATGATCTTTTTAGGTACAATAATGATTTTTCTTACTGTTTTACCTTCAATCCACTTTTGAGCAGACTCGTGATTTTTAACAGCTTCTTCAATTTCGGATTGAGGTGCATCAACTGGCATTTCTAATTTAAAACGCATTTTACCGTTAAACGAAACTGGATAACTGAAAGTGGATTCAACCAAATGTGAAGCTTCAAACTTAGGCCATTCTGCATCACATACAGTTTCTTTTTTACTTAATAAACTCCAAAGTTCTTCTGACAAGTGAGGAGCGAAAGGAGCTAGCAATATAGTTAGTGGTTCAAGAATTTCTCTTTTATTACACTTTAATGAGCTTAATTCGTTTACACAAATCATAAAAGCACTCACGCATGTGTTAAAAGAAAACTTCTCAATATCTTCTGTTATCTTTTTGATGGTTTTATGTAGAGCTTTTAATTCGTCTTTAGTCGCTTTTTCATCAGAAACATTAAACTCATTGTTGTCATTAAAGAATAAACGCCATGTTTTTCTTAAGAATTTATGTACACCATCAATTCCGTTGGTATCCCAAGGTTTACTTTGTTCCAGAGGTCCTAAAAACATTTCGTAAAGCCTTAGTGTATCAGCCCCATATTCTTCAATAATGTCATCCGGATTAACAACATTAAACATGGATTTAGACATTTTTTCAACAGCCCAACCGCAAATGTATTTATCATCTTCAAGAATGAATTCAGCATCTTTATATTCAGGATTCCAGTTACGGAACTTCTCTATATCAAGAATGTCGTTGCTAACAATATTAACATCTACATGAATTTCTTGAACTTCAAAGTTCGTTGGCATATAACCTAAACTTATTCCTTTCTCTTTTAAATCATCAATAATCTCAATAGGAGCTATTTCTCCTTTTATAATCGGATCTATTAAGTTTTTTGAAATAAATACATTTAATGAGTCAGCTCTATCAATTCTAGAATTTTTGAAGTCATCAAAATTTTTGTACGTCATTAATCTGTAAACAAAGTTTGAACGACCTTGAATCATTCCCTGGTTGATCAACTTTTTATATGGCTCTTCTTTAACCACGTAACCTAAGTCGTAAAGGAATTTGTTCCAGAAACGTGAATATATTAAGTGACCAGTAGCATGCTCGGTACCACCAATGTATAAATCAACATCTTGCCAGTATTCGTTAGCTTCTTTCCCAACTAATGCCTGATCGTTTTTAGGATCCATATAACGCAAGTAGTAAGCTGATGAACCTGCAAAACCTGGCATAGTGTTTAATTCCAGTGGGTAAGCATCTTTATATACCCAGTCTTTAGCTCGTCCCAATGGTGGAGCTCCATCTTCGGTTGGTAAAAATTTATCTATTTCGGGTAATTCTAATGGTAGATCTTTATCATTTACCATTTGTGGCATATTGTCCTTGTAGTAAACAGGGAATGGTTCGCCCCAGTATCTTTGACGGCTAAAAATAGCATCGCGCAAACGATAGTTTGTTTGTACGTCACCTACTTTTTTCTCGCGGATATAATCTTTAGTTTTAGAAATAGCTTCAGGAACACTTAATCCGTTTAAGAAACCTGAGTTTATCATGGTTCCAGCCTTGGAATCTTTAGCATCTTCCCAGGTAGACGGATCTGTTGCTTCTTCACCTTCGGGCACTACAACTTGTATAATTGGAAGGTTAAAATGACGGGCAAATTTAAAGTCGCGTGTATCGTGACCAGGAACGGCCATTACTGCACCAGTTCCGTACCCAGCTAATACATAATCTCCTACCCAAATTGGAATTTCTTCGCCAGATAATGGATTAATAGCATAAGAACCAGTTAATACTCCGGTAACTTTATCTACTTCAGCCTGACGCTCGCGCTCAGTACGTTTTTTTGTTTGCTCAACGTAAGCTTCTACTTCTTCTTTTTGTTCGGGTGTCGTTAATTGTTCAACCAATTCGCTCTCCGGCGCTAATACCATAAATGTAACACCAAAAACAGTATCAGCTCGGGTGGTAAAAATATCTATTTCGATATCAGAATCTTTTACCATGAATTTCATCTCGGCACCTTCACTCTTACCAATCCAGTTACGTTGTATTTCTTTTAATGAATCGGACCAATCTACATTGTCTAATCCTTCTAATAATCTTTCGGAATAAGCAGAAACCCTTAATAACCATTGACGCATTACTTTTTGCTCAACTGGGTGTCCACCTCTAACTGAGATACCTTCTTTAACCTCGTCGTTGGCTAAAACCGTACCCAATGCAGGGCACCAATTTACCATAGTATCTGCTAAATAAGCCAGACGGTAGTTAAGTAATATTTCTTGTTGTTCTTTATCTGATTTGGATTTCCACTCTTCTGAGGTAAATTCAAGTTTTTCGGTACAGGCTAAATCTAATCCTTCAGTACCAACTTTGTTAAATGCCTCAATTAGTTCGCTAATGGAACCAGCTTTTTTAGCCTGGTTACAATAGTAGCTATTGAACATTTGGATAAATGCCCATTGGGTCCAATGGTAGTAATCAGGATCACAGGTTCTTATTTCTCTGTCCCAATCGTAGCAAAAACCAATTTTATCTAGTTGTTCGCGATATCTATTTAAGTTTTTCTCGGTTGTTATCGCAGGATGTTGACCGGTTTGAATGGCATACTGTTCTGCAGGTAATCCATAAGCATCATATCCCATGGGATGCAAAACGTTAAAACCATTTGATCGCTTATAACGACTATAAATATCAGAAGCAATATAACCTAGTGGGTGACCAACATGAAGTCCTGCTCCCGAAGGATAAGGAAACATATCCAATACATAAAACTTAGGTCGATTGTGGTCGATTTCTACTTTATAAGTTTTATCCTCAATCCATTGCTTTTGCCATTTGGCTTCTATGGTTTTAAAATTGTATTCCATATTATTATCAATAAAAATAGTCTAATGAAAATACCTAAAATAGACTTTAGGTGAGAAAGTGCGAAATTATAAAATCTTTTAGAATATGTGTGATAAATGCTTTATGAGTTTGTGAAGTATATGTATTAGTATTGTATCAGTAACTTACATTAGCGATATGTCATAGAATAGCTTTTAATATCAATTATCCAAAACTTTTTATAAATTTGCCCGTCTTTAAAGGAAGGTACGCTTAAATAAAATTAGAAATTCTTGTGCCCACCACATAAGGCCCCTTAGTTCAATGGATAGAATACTGGATTCCGGTTCCAGCGATATGGGTTCGAATCCCGTAGGGGTCACAACAGCGGTCAGTATTGACCGCTTTTTTTTATGCCAAAATGTTTGATTAAAAGGTGTTTATGTAGGTGTGTGAGGGATTTGTAAAATTACTCGAATAAGTAAATTTTGCCACAAAATGCCAATATTGTTGTATAATGGGTTTACTAATTAGTGTATTCTTTCAATACAATACCCATAAAAGAGAGAAAGGTATTGGATTTTTTTTCAAATTGTTCTTTAATAAATGGTAATTCCTGCTGGAGTGAACACTTCAATATTCTTCATGGTACAGGCAAAAATAATTTCCGTGGTTCATATCCAATTATTGTAAGCTTCCCCATAAACAGGTAATTCCTTAAGTTAAAGGCATTAGGTCTGTGAGGGAGCGGTAAGGTAACGAACCGCTCTACTCGGAAATGCATTACAATTTTGATCTAAAGATGGGTGGTTTATTTTTCAGAGTAGTGCCTTTCTAATTTAATATCTTTAGCTTTTGTTGATTCAATATAAAGGTTTGAATTGCTAAAGTTAACTGAATCCTTATTCGAGATTATAATTTCTACCCCAGTAATAGTGAACTCCATATGATGTAACGCTGTGCGTGAGAGTTGTCTTTCAAAAAACAGCCAATGCAATGGGGAGTAATGAAGTTTATAATACGTACATAAACTGCTATGACATGTGTTAAATCCTAAGGGAAAATATTTTCAACTACAAATTCAAAGAGATAGCCCGAAAAATACATAGGAGCAACCAGATTACCTATCAGAGGGATAAGTGATAATATAATAAGAAAATAAAAAAGTATCAATTGTATTCTAGTTTGTTGTTTCTCTACTCGTTGAATAAACCTATAAATAACTCCCCAATACAAAGCATATAATGCAGAAGGAATTCCTGGTATAATTAAAAAACTAGCATCTCCCTGTGCGGTTACTGCAATAAGAATACATAATACACCTATTATTCCTAAAGCAATAGTCGCGATTTTTAGCAGCTTGATGTAAATTGAAATTAACTTTTCTTTTAATGCCATATATCGTATTTTTTGACTTAATAGACTACAACGGCAGTCTGTCTAAAAACTATTTTTAATCTTCTTAGAATTCAATATTTAGTTTTAAATGTGTATACCTATCCGAATATTCTAAGTATTCATTTAGGTTTTTAGACACTCTGACGGCTCGAATATACGTAGTGCGGGACTTCAAGGCGCTTCACTATCAAACCGCTACCGCGTTTATTAAATGCTTTAAAGCTCAAATTTACCAAATCGCCCCGCATTACGTATATTTATTAGCAAACGTTATTAATTATCTAATTGAGCGACGGTATAATTTAATTTTCGTAACTGATTAATTAATCCATTTTCTCCACCAAGATGACCTGCTCCTACTGCAATGACGCTTGAATTATCTTCAATCAAATTAGGAATTTTATTCATCCATAATTTATTGCGTTCATCAATTAGTATCTTTTTCTGAATTTCCATAAAATTGTCGTTTCCTAAAAACGCCATAACTAAATTATTATAGTTGTTGCCTTCTTTTTGTTGTTGTCCAAATAAAGCTAAGTCTTGCTGTAGGTATATCGCTAATAACTGGTCCATATAATCGTTTTGTAAAGAATCTATTTTCGAATAGTTTTCAATAAAATAAATCAGGAATTCAACCTCAGATTTATAGCTTAATTGTGGAGTCAGACTTTGTATAGAGTCATTGAGCTTTTGAAATTCCTCCTTTGAATCTAATGCTTCAATGTTCATGTTATACTTATTGGCTTGCTGTTGTAAGTAGCTATCAAGAACTATAAATTCAGTGGAGTCATTGATAGAATTATACTTAATATTAAAGTTGTTGTTTTTGGCCTTCTTTTTATATGAATGTTTTATAAAACTTACTGCTTGCATAGGCCTAAAATTCCATTCTCTTATAATTCTAAGAGACTCATCTTTGTTGATAGCTGAGTCTAATATGCTTTTTTGTTTGTTTGTCAATAAATTTGCATAGGTTGAATCTGAGACAGGCCAGGGCTTAAAATGGCTATTCGATTTTGAATCTTTCTTTTCTGAGGTTAGTTTGAGAGCGTTCTCTAAATCAATCTCGCATATCAATTGTTTGGTGGAAGTAAAGATTGAATCAAAGGATTGAATTGAATCTAGAATAGACATTCCTCCTTGTCTATGAAATGTACCAAATAAATAAGATGGAGATTCAAGTCCGTTACCAGTAATTTTCCATAATAATCCATGTTCAGGTAATGATTTTTGTTGATGTTGCTTTCCGATGCATCCCCAAAAAGTTAGAAAGACAATAATAATTAGTAGGTTTTTTCTCATAAATTAATTGATTATGTGTTATTCCGTTTGTTTTTAATGTTTGCTAACAATTCCATAAACATACTATACATTTGTATAGTAACCAATAAAACTATAGTTAAATGAAGACAATGTAATTTGCATTTCGAAGGACTATGCGAATATTATGGAGATATGTCAATTGAAGACGCAATAATGATTTGTGATACAAATGAGTTTTTACAATACCCACCAGATGAAGAACAGGAGGATTATTTATAGCTACTACCCCCGCGATCCCATTGATATCTTCGCACCTTCGGTGTCAAAGAGCTTGATCCACCCCACGATTCATTTCACTCATCACCTGACCCACCATTGCCTCACTGATGTTTGGTTATAACGTTGAGTATATGCAAAGTAGGCGATTGTGTGGCGCTTTCCTGTCAAGTTACACATAAGTTGAAGCGGGCTAAAACCCCTAAATTTACTGCTATTTCGACTATTATTTTTATACAATGCTGTGGTTAGTACCTTTCAATTTACTATTTATTTCTTTCTCAATCCAAATAGCATCATTTATTGCCTCTTCTTTCATAGCATCAATGTCAGTTCCTGTTTTTTCGATCCTTGAACCAAGTTCATTTATCATTATTACCTTAAAAACACTATTTGATATTTCTTCTATTTCTGTTTTCCACTCCATTTTATAAGTCAATCGAAAATTGTTTGTATTTATTTACAAATTCCTTCGCTTCGTTTAGGTCTTTTGGATACGATGCATATTGATAAGAACCTTTCTCAATAAAATCATATACTCTTTGGAAATAAAATCCATGATCTCTCAATAATTCGACCTTTTTCCATTGAGCGTCATCAGATATTTTGGGTATTCTAAATTTATGGTCATATCTAATTGTTTTATCACCACATTCTGGACATTCTTTGAAATTCGCTTTTCCGTCCCAATTTCGTTCAAATTGTTTTCGACATCTAAAACAAACAAAGGGGGCTGTATTATTATCCATTTTAAAACCAGTATTTATTTAGTTTAAATAATGTTTTAATATTCAAGTCATACGGTGATGAGTCTGGAAGAACGCTATCAATCCCACACTTAGGACATAGAGCAGTTTTTCCATTATCAGTCGTTTCTTTAATATCAATAGATTTATAAATTGACTTACAATAATAGCAACCTGCCATTGTTGAATTATTCAACTCTTGCATATTATAAATTGAAAATTTTGACGCTTCCTCAGTCTTCATAGTATTAACCACAACGTTGATTATGTGCAAATTAGGCCAATGCGTGCTTCAAACTTATCAAACCGTTACGATTTTGAAGTGGGCTACATTCCTTAAATTTACTACTGTCACGCCTATTTTATATATATCCTAAGTTTACAAACCGTTTTTTCTAATCTAACAATGCACTTAATTCTCGTTCTAACACTGTCTCATTACAATAATTATCTCCTAATATTATCCCCTCAGGACTAATAAGGAAACTTCGAGGAATGTGCTTTATGTCATAGCTTAAAAAAGCTTCATTATGCCAACCTTTCAAATCTGAAATCTGCGCCCATGTCAATGAATCTGTCTTAATTGCATTAACCCAACGGTCTTTGTTACTATCTCCAGACACGCTCAAAATTTCAAATCCCTTAGAATTATACTTAGAATATATCTTTCTTAGTTTTTCATTTGAACCACGACATGGTGCACACCACGATGCCCAGAATTCAAGTAGAACATACTTTCCTCTATAATCCGACAACCTAACTACGTCTCCATTAGGAGAAAACTGAGTTATATCAATTGCCTTTTCTCCAATTATGGGAACTGGAGGCAATTCAATGTATCGCTTGATTTGCACTCCTTGTTCTGATCGTTGTAAATGGTTTGGTAAAAGATCAAAGATTTCCTTAATTTCTGTTTTATTCAAATGTCTTTTTGCGTAATAGCTTTGGACATATAAAGTTGAAAGGGTGACATATGAATTTATATTTTTGTTTAAAAATTGAAGTATCTGCTTTGGAATATTTTGTCTGATGGTGTTAATTTGTTCTTTAATCTTGGCTCTGTCAACTACGTTACTCTGCAGATCAGATTCCTGTCGAAGTTTGTTTATCTGCCTGCTTAGACTATCTAAAATTGAGTTGTACTTTACATATTCATCATGAGAATCAGAACCCATAACTGAAATGTTTTTCAAAAAACTATAGTCACCTGTTAATTCTACAACCCCTGGCTCAAGCCATATCATTTTACTGTCACGAAACTGATATTTATCTCTCTTGTTATGAAGCCGAAATAAAATTGGTGTATTTAATTCAATCTCAAATTCTATTTGTCCATCAATTACTATTATAGAATCAATAAGAGAGTTAGATGTAACATCTTTTAAATACAAATAATCAACATTTTCTGTATTTTTAAAATTACCTGTCAATTTGCACTTCTCATTCCTATTAGAACAGGAAATCAGAATTGTCAATGCGAATACTAATATGTACTTACTTATATTCATCTTTCTCATAAAATGGTTTGCAACGTTTCGTATAAAAATAGTAGCCGATTACAAAGAACTCACTTTCCGGTTTCTGCCAGGATGATGCGATCTACTCACTTGATTTCATCTGCTAACCGGCTATTGTTTTTCATACACTGTTGTACACAGTGCGTCTTTCGCTACTCGCTTACTTATTATTAATTACGATTTTATATAATTTTTGTTATTTTTTTTTCTTTGTGGTCCCGGGGCTTTATTTTTTTATTTCGTTTTTTCATGTCTATTTGATGATAAATCTGACATCTATTTCGCTTTTTTATCCCCCAAAAACTGTTTTTTTATCAAAATTCCACAATTAGGCATAAGTATCCCTTATTATCCTTAGGCAGCTATTCGACTTTCCCTTTTTTCTATCTCTTTCATTCTGTACCGGCTTATGTATATTCTTTCCCCATTTACATTTCTAAATGCGGTATACAAATACTTCTTCTCTCTATTACAGTGCTTACAGAACGTTGGGTTTTCAACTTTTTCCTTGTCCGCTTCTATTTCTTTTGCCTTTCTTTCTTGTTGGCTCAATGGTTGTTGACCTTTGACCTTTCCTTTTGTCCTTGCGGCATATGCGCCATAATACCTAACCAAACGAAAATAGGCAGGGGGTACATGTTGTAACAATCTGGGGAAAAAATCATTATAATGCAAGCGCAACTCTTTCTCGATTGCTTTGCCATGGTAATCCAGGTTCTTATAATCCTTATATTTAAAGGTGATATATGCTCCTTCTATGTTGGTGATCTTATGCTCACTTAGGCACGCCCGTTTGGAATACCGCCCGATATAGCGAATGATTTCTTCTGGTATCCGCATGGCCGGTTCTAGATGGATACGCCATTGTTTGTTGTTGGCACTCTTTAAAAATCGCATAAATGCAATCCTATCGGCAAAATCATGCTGTAATCTCCCGGCCTCAAACTCTTCTATGAGCTGGTCTTCAAACTTACACCGGAATTTGGTTTGGATAAATGTATAATTGATGTATTCCCCTTTGATTTCTTCCGGATAATAGTCCTGGTTTATCCCTCCCCACGATACGATCATATGGGTATGCGGATGTAATTTCTTTGTCTCTCCAAAGGTGTGTAATACGCTTACGATTCCTGGTGTCAACCCATATTTATGTTGCATCCAATCCTTTAATGCTTCTGACGAAGCTTTAAACAATATGGATAAAACTATTTTCTTGTTCTTTGCTACCAATCCATTGAGCTTATGTGGTAAGGTAAAAACTACATGTCGATGGGGTAAATCCATCAATTCTCCCTCCATTTTTTTTGCCCATTCCAGGGTGTCTTTCCAACTACAGGTAGGACAAAACCTGTTTTTACAACTATGATATACCTTACTGATTTCCCCACAGGCCTCACAGACATAATGGTCGATTCCAATGCTTCTGTTCGGCATGCTCGCATGGCTGCGACTGCTTTATATTGCTCCTGGGTGATGTAATGCTTTGGATGCTGTACATACTCATCCCACCATTGATCAAAAAACTCTGATAAACGATATTTTTTTCCCGTTGGATGAGCCATGTCTCTCATTTTTTTTGTTTTTACTTCTTTTTCTTTATTTCCCCATTCATAAGCATATCTTCTATTTTCTCTTGTCCATAATCACTGAAAAATATATCTTCTTTTGATCCACATCTTGGACATGAGGCCTCTGGTACAAATTCTATATCTTCCTTGGAATTCATAAATATATCTTCATATTCATACTTAAATATATTTAAGCAGTTTCCACATGAAAATTCAAGGCTCTTGGTTTTCCCTAGCCTTTTTTCAGCATTCCTTTTTCGTATCTGATCTGAAAATTTTCCCATATTGAGCTGGTCTTACGTGCTATGCGCTAGCATTGTGTACAACAACTCCATAAACATACTATACAAATGTATAGTAACCAATAAAACTATAGATAAATACAGATAATGTAATCTGAATTTCGAAGGACTATGCGAAAATTATGGAGAAATATCCGTTGAAGACGCAATAATGATTTGTGATACAAATGAGTTTTTACAATAATTACAAGATGAAAAACAGGAGGATTATTTATAAGTGTAAATAGCTTCTGATCCCCCGAGCCCATTGTAATCCTCGTACCTTCAGAGTCAAAGAGCTTGATCCATCCCATGATTCGTTTCATTCATTACCTGAGCCACCATTGCTTCACAGATGTCTGATTATAACGTTGAGAATATGGGGTGGTGGGCATTTCAAGGCACCAACCTTTCAAATCGCTATAATTTTCATTAAATCTACTCATTTTCAAATTTTCACTTTCCGCCAAATAACCTATACTTTATTGTTAGGTTTTCGTGCTTTATTCTTTTATCACCTTAGTTGTTTCGATTATTCCATTATCCCTTTCTACGCTTAAAAAATAAATTCCTTGTTCTAATTCTGAAGTTTGTATATAACCACTTGTTTGTTCTATTATTTTTTTCCCCATATGGTTATATAGTTTACAACGCTTCAAATCATGTATCTTCTCAACTTTCAGAAAGTTCTTAAAAGGATTTGGATAAACATTGCCAGGTTCTAATCTTACTCTATTTGCATGTGAGTTACTTGTATTTATCTGTGAAATTTTACACTCGTCCAAACCATACACAAAACCTTCACTATTAACACAGCAAATTTTTAGATATCCGATTTCAAATTTCTCTTTAGGTATGTAATTGGTCAATGTAAGGTTATTTTGTACAAACTTATCCTTGACTAATAATTGCCAATTTTCATCTTCTCGAAACCAAAGTTCCACACTATCATTAGGATTACCAATATGCCACTCTAAATAATCGTTGCTTGTAGATAGTTTTGAGATATTGATAGCTTTTTCATCTAAAAGATATTGTTTAAACAACCATTTATATAGTAAAGTATCATGAACTACATATTCCATAATCTTATGCGCTCCACTTTGGGGATAGGGTTCTATATATTCCGTTCGAAAATAGCGGTGACGGTTATTAATTTTTTCCATAATATTGTCTCCTCCAACATCTTGATACGTCAATCCCGCAGATTTTAGCTGAATTGTACTTGCACCTTGTTCTTGCAAATAGTCATATATATTCCCTAATTCATCTAATTCGGTTCTAGGGTGAAAGTACCACATAGCAACATTGTCATACGAGCCGGCTTTAACCTTGTCTTCAATATGTTCATCCGTAATGGCCGGAGAGCAAGGCACCAGAGCAGCAGGTTTTTTGTTTAATTTTTGTGGGAGCACGAGTGTACCTTCCCCGCCAAGAGAATGACCGGTTATATAAATTCTATTGGTATCTATTGGTTCCTCACCTATTAAAATGTCAATTAAAGAATTTAGTAGTTCAACAGATAACTCGGAGTCCCAAGGTCCAACACCACTCGGTCTTGAATTATTCATACCGCCATGAATATGAGGAACAATAATATACGCTGGATATTTCTTGTGAAATGGTTCATTAAGCCAACAATGTGCCAAGTTGAAACAATCATATGGTCCATCAAAGTCAAATAATTGTATAAATGCCGGGGCACCATCTGTTGGAACACCATCAACACCGTACCACTCTCCTCCATGCAAGTTTAGCACTAATGGATATTTCATGTTTTCCTTTACTTCTAAAGGTTTTAACATTCCATATCTTAATTTATCATTATCAATTTGAATACTATCAAAATCGTACTGTCTTTGCGCTTGAGCAAGCGTTAGGCAAGGTAAAAAGACTAATATAAAGACTAACCGAATTAGAGAATTGGTATTATAATTCATTCTTGTTCTTATTTTAATATCCATAATTGTGTCCACTGTTGCATGAAACCTAACATATCCATAAACATACTATACATTTGTATAGTAAACAATAAAACTATAGATAAATACAGACAATGTAATCTGAATTTCGAAGGACTATGCGAAAATTATGGAGAAATGTCAATTGAAGACGCAATAATGATTTGTGATAAAAATGAGTTTTAAAATACCTGCAAGATGAAGAACAGGAGGATTATTTATAGCTACTACCCCCGCGATCGTACCTGCGGTATCAAAGAGCTTGATCCATCCCATGATTCGTTTCATTCATTACCTGAGCCACCATTGCTTCACAGATGTCTGATTATAACGTTGAGAATATGGGGTGGTGGGCATTTCAAGGCACCAACCTTTCAAATCGCTATAATTTTCATTAAATCTACTCATTTTCAAATTTTCACCTTCCGTCAAATGACCTATATTTATTGTTAGGTTTTCGTGCTTTATTCTTTTATCACCTTAGTTGTTTCGATTATTCCATTATCCCTTTCTACGCTTAAAAAATAAATTCCTTGTTCTAATTCTGAAGTTTGTATATAACCACTTGTTTGTTCTATTATTTTTTTCCCCATAAGGTTATATAGTTTACAACGCTTCAAATCATGTATCTTCTCAACTTTCAGATAGTTCTTAAAAGGATTTGGATAAACATTACCGGGTTCTAATCTTACTCTATTTGCATGTGAGTTACTTGTATTTATCTCTGAAATTTTACACTCGTCCAAACCATACACAAAACCTTCACTATTGATACAACAAATTTTTAGATATCCGATTTCAAATTTCTCTTTAGGTATGTAATCGGTCAATGTAAGGTTATTTTGAACAAACTTATCCTTGACCAATAATTGCCAATTTTCATCTTCTCGAAACCAAAGTTCCACACTATCATTAGGATTACCAATGTTCCATTCTAAAAGATGTTCGGTTGCCGATAGTTTTGAGATATAGATAGCTTTTTCATCTAAAAGGTATTGTTTGAATAACCATTTATATAGTAAAGTATCTTGCACAACATATTCCATAATCTTATGCGCTCCACTTTGGGGATAGGGTTCTATATATTCCGTTCGGAAATAGCGGTGACGGTTATTAATTTTTTCCATAATATTGTCTCCTCCAACATCTTGATACTTCAATCCCGCAGATTTTAGCTGTATTGTACTTGCTCCTTGTTCTTGCAAATAGTCAAATATATTACCTAGTACATCTAATTCGGTTCTCGGGTGAAAGTACCACATAGCAACATTATCATATAAACCAGCTTTAACCTTATTTTCGATGAGTTGTTCAGTTTTAACAGCTTGAGAACAAGGCACCAGAGCAGCTGGTTTTTTATCTAATTTTTGTGGGAGCATGAGTGTACCTGCCCCGCCAATAGAATGACCGGTTAAATAAATTCTATTGGTATCTATTGATTCCTTACTTATTAAACTATCAATTAAAGAATTTAACAGTTTAACTGATAACTCGGAGTCCCAAGGTCCAACATCACGCGATGTTGAAATATTCATACCACCATAAATATGAGGAACAACAATATACGCTGGATATTTCTTGTGAAATGGTTTATTAAGCCAACAATGTGCCAAGTTGAAACAATCATATGGTCCATCAAAGTCAAAAAGAAAAGGAAAGATATCAGAACCATCTGTTGGATAGCCATCAAAACCGTACCATTCTCCCCCGTGCAAGGTTAGCACTAATGGATATTTCATGTTTTCCTTTACTTCTAAAGGCTTTAACATTCCATATCTTAATTTATCATTATCAATTTGAATACTATCAAAATCGTACTGTCTTTGAGCTTGAGCAAGCGATAGGCAAGGTAAAAAGACTAATATAAAGACTAACAGAATTAGAGAATTGGTATTATAATTCATTCTTGTTCTTATTTTAATATCCATAATTGTGTCCACTGTTACATGAAACCTAACACATCCAGAAACACACTATACATTTGTATAGTTAACAATAAAACTAAATAAAATTATGAATAAACGCAGATAATGTAATCTGAATTTCGAAGGACTATGCGAATATTATGGATAAATGTCTATTGAAGACGCAATAATGATTTGTGATACAAATGAGTTTTAAAATACCTACCAGATGAAGAACATCAGAATTATTTATAAGTGTAAATAGCTTCTGATCCTGCGAGCACATTGCAATCCTCGTACCTGAAGAGTCAAAGAGCTTGATCCACCCCACGATTCGTTTCATTCATTACCTGAGCCACCATTGTTTCACTGATGTTTGATTACAACGGCCACATGTAAGTGTAGTTCAGGATTCTAAGCACAAACTTATCAAACCGCTACGCCGTTGATTAAATGTTATTTCATTCAATATTGGCACTCTGCCCACATTAAGTTTGCAATTTGTTGTGGGGTTACTTAATCAGTCCACAAAACCCATTACCAAGATTATTTTTTTTTCTACACTCTTCACACTGCATCTCAATTGTCGCGCCTGTATTTATAAACATATTATTACAAGTTTTGCATAATTGGTGGTTAGATAATCCTGCTTCTGTCTCATTAGGGTTAAATCTCACAATATTACCTCCTCCATAAAAATTATTCTCAGGATTAATATAAACAGAATTTTCTGTGGTCAATAAATCGTCAAGACTTGTTTCTATCTCGACTTTAGTCTTTTTATCAATCTCTAGTTTTTCAATCTTGGACTTAAGCTCTTCAATTATTTTTTCTCTTTCATTAATTTTCTCCTTAAACGAAATTTCTTTTTTCTCAAGTTCTGACTGTAAAAATTTAATGTAAGTTCCCATTTCATCAGCATTACCTGCCAATCGATTAAACATTAGCAAGTATTGTTTCAAAATAGGATTTTCCAGATCATAGGGATATCTAATTGTATGATCAATCTCACTCCAACCTTCTTCAAATATTGTTCTGACCTGTAATTCTGCTACATAGTTTTTTTTTGTTGGACTTGATTCTAATATGTAGTGAACGGAACGATAACCATATTTATGTTCTTTTATTTTATAGTTTTTATCAGCAAATTTTTTAGTTATTTCTTCAGAATCACCATTTCTTATATTCGCTGTAGGAGTTTCTTTTGTTTTCCAAGTTGAAACTACATAGCAATCTATGTCATCCCAATCATCTTTAAACAAATGAAGAGCTCTAATGCCAATAATATCATCAATATTATTTGTATAGTTTTCAATTGTGAATGTCCTTTTTTTATCTTCAATTTTCTTTCTAATAATCTTCTCAATTAGATGTTCGCTATCTTTTATCCTATATCTAACTGAATGAACTTTTTTCACTTTTAGCAGCCTTTCCACAATATCTTTGGCTGTTGGTTCAAATTCATGTCTCCTACTATTAAAATCTAAATATATTTGCTCTAAATCACTCCATACCAGTCCTGATTTATCAAACTCTTTTTTGTTTATATTGTACTTATTAAAAAAATCATTTTTTGATATCATGTACTATCTTTTTTAATGTCACACAACGGCAGTCTGTCTAAAAACTATTTTTAAGCTTCTTAGAATTCAATATTTAGTTTTAAATGTGTATACCTATCCGAATATTCTAAGTATTCATTTAGGTTTTTAGACACTTTGACGGTTGAGCTATGCGTACTGCGGAGCTCCAAAGAACTTTCTTTCCATAACACTACATAGCCAAATTTACGTTTCGAAATTTTACCTTAAACTTAATAAATTTTCGGGACGAAAATTTGGCGCCCACAAACAACCCACAAACTCCCAAAGCACAGCTGACTCCGCATTGCGTATTAGCTTTTGTTGAACTAAATCCCTCCGGGATAGCTTTGGTCAAATGTAGCAAATTTACTTTTCCAGAACAAACAACAAAATGTATTTAATCTGCTATCTATATCCAATCACCTTCGCTCTAAAAAAACACAGTACCCTATCTTCGCAACAAACACTTGAATTCTTCCTTTTTTGTATTAACACTTTATTTAGAGTGTTTTATGACACCTTCTACCTACTTCAGAATATAAAAAAGCGTCTATAAGTACATAGGTTAAATAGAAACCGGGATGTAGTCCAACACGGACTACCACGCTTGGTCTTACAGACCGCTCATAGTCCTATTTATTACCACTTGTTATTTATTTTGAATATATACTCTTAAATATGATACCCTCTTCCTTAAAAACCATCATATTTACCAAATCTCCCCTCTTATAATATGTCGGTTTTGAACTCACGTTCCAGTTTTCTTTCCTAATTAAAACTAATTCCTCAAAACGTTTAATACTATAGTTGTCTGGAGTAGTTATTTTCATATCATCAGTCCATTTGTGAAGTTTTGAAGTATCAACCTTAATAACGAAGTCATAACGTAAGGAGGAACCACCGGCAACCAATGTTCTGCTTTTCGAAAATCCATTTACATTAAATAAATCATACTCTGCGTCTCGTATCTCAGAAAATGTATTTATTTCTTTTACTAAAATTTCTACACGTTCAGAAGCTCCCTCAACTTCTATGCTTGTCATTTCTCTAGGTGTTTTGCATGAAATTAAAAATGCAATACAACAAATAAGTACGTATCTCATATTTCTAGTTTAATAAGTGGTAACAAATGCACTTTAACACTATACAATAGTTTAGTATACTAACACAGTGAATAAAAACAAGATATACAAAATTTTACAACACTCTTTCTTTAGAGGAGGGAAAAGAGTTACTATAAACCTGTCTTGATGATTTTTTGAACCTTCGATGAACAACTCGCCAATATTTTATCTTAATGTTAATTTTTACTATTGTTTTTATTTAACAAATGTAACATTTGTTGCACTAAAAGTGAAACAATGTTGCAGTAGATTCTAAAAACTTCTCTCGAATTTTGAACCGTAGTTTAAAACGGTTCACATGAAATTCAATTTTACATATACTTTTTTGTTGCAATTCTACTTGAAACCGGAGGCAAAAAGTAAACATTTAATAGGGGATAGGCTTGTTCTGTTTATGCAATTATGCATAATTGCCGTTTTTCAGCGTTAGACGATATTATGAAAGGTAGAAAAATAATATGCTTTAAGTAAAAAAACGGTAGCAGCAAAATAAGACACAAACCAAGCGCAATATGTAGTACTAGCAAATAATTATCCATAAAATGTAGCCTGCTTAATATTTCCGACCATATAATGCAGAAAATAATACTTCTGACAATAGCTTGTTCAATGTTCCGTTTACCTTTTAATTTAAAGTTTTTCGAAGCTAAATCAACCTTGCCGCTGTAATAACCCATCTTTTTTAGGATAAGGGTAATCATAAGCAATAGATTCCCTGTACAGGCAATGGAAATGTCAATCCAGGTAATTGTTCTGAACAAAGAAGCATATTTGCCAAATAAGAATTCTGATATCATTATCTCACCATTTCCGAAAATAAGCCCGGCAATGTTTGTTGGACAGAACTGGCTGCAATTGCTCGACTCGAATAAAACAGGAAAAGGGATATTTTGTACGTGTTTAGTAATTAATATTATAGTAGATAACATATATCCGCAGGCCATTGTAACTATGGCAATGTGATATAGAAAATAGCCAAATGCCCAGAAACGATTAGTTTTTCGGTGAAAGTTAAGCATTGGTCTGGAGAAGAACTGTCGTAAGTTACATTGTCCCGATTTAATTCGTAAACAATCTGTGGTATTTATTTTTTTAATAGAATACCCATTATTTCTTCTGGCAGTTCTAAACCTATATGCTTTAGATACAAGAGAAAAAATAACAACAATTGGAATTATGTAGCAAATAATATTTAGATAGTAAATAATTAAATTCATATGGGAATTATTAAATAGATAAAAAATCTTCTAGTTCAGTTTCGCTAATGTTTTCTTGTTTTAATATCTGTTTTAGATCAGGATTGCTTTCAACCAGAAGTTTAATGTGCATGTATTTTTTTGATTGTTTTATGCGTTCAATAAAACCAGAAACTGTATGATTTTGAATAAAATCTTCTGTTTGGTTTTTAAGAACTTTAGGTGTTATAAAACGTTCTGGGGCAATAGCTTTCTTTACAGCAGTGTAAACCAGTTCAAAAAGCATATGTGACATTCGTCCATTCTTTTTCAATTTATAATGAGTACAAACGTCTTCTATTGTAAGCATGCATACTGCGCATGGTGTTACTACTTTATCTGCTTTGGAATCTTTTATCTGGTTAGCTTTAAAAACAGAAGCTTTTCTTCTTGTTTCGGTCAATTCGGGTAGGCGCATTGGGCCAGAACCACCGTTACAACAATAGTTTAAATCGTAATTAGGGCTTAACTCCGATATGTTCTTAGCCAGTAACGAAAACAATTCGCGCGATGTGTTTCCCATTTTACTTAACCTTTCAACCTTGCACGGATCATGATAAGTATATGTCTCGTCTGGTGAAGTATAAGGAAGTGTTTTATTTTTAAGACTTTCAAGTAGAAGGGTGTCAATATGAGTTACAGGTACTTTAAATGGACGTCCCAAAATTTCAGCACTATCAACATAAAAAGTACGTACATCGCATCCGCACTCAGCAACAATAATACTTTTAACATTTAACTCCATTGCTCTTTGTTCTAAGGTAAGGAGCATTTTTCTTGAATAATCTGGATTATCGCTTATATGGCTAACTTCTGTTCCTGTATCGGTAATTTGTGATGATAGGGTATATGAAGTTTCCATAGCATTTAACAAAGAGATAAGCTGACCACCTAAATGTGGTATTTTAGTGTTGCCAACCGAAGGGCAGGCAAATAAATAATCACAGTCTGGTACGTCAATTGGTACCTGAACATTTTGCTTATTAAGAAAAAAACCAGTTGTTAAAAAAACTTGAGCTGCATCCAGTCCAAAAGAGTGTTTCTTTACTCTTATATTGTCATCAATTGATTTTAACGTTGGATTGTCTTGTGTAAACCCGGCTTCGTTATAGGCTGTTCTGGTTAAATGGATCAAACTTCTATTATCTAATCCCATAGGACACGCCATGGTACACCTACCGCAAGCAGTACAATTCCATACATCAAGCATGTTTTCTTTAAGTTGTTGTTCTGTAGGTTTTTTGCTAAGGCCAAGCTTTTTTAATAGCTTACCTTCCCAAGTGCAGTTTTGTTTATAAAGTTTCTTAATCTGGTTTTTCTTATTGTATGGATGTAACTTCTTATCCCCTGATGATAAGTACCATGCACAGGCTGTTCCACAATTGTAACATCCAAGGCAATTTTCCATTGCTATAACGTGCTCATACTTTAAATGCACTTTAAACTTTTCAATAAATTTAGCGGTAGATTTCACCTGCATTGTTACTTTATTAATTTCTGATTTCTAGTTTTTTTCTCTTTCTGCTCAAGTTGGATCTGCTGTCCAATCAGTCTCTTCTAATCGAATTATATAGCTATGGCACTGTTGTTATCTTAATAATATCACAGTTTTAACATGCTATTATTACTGTTGTCTTTTTTAGGATTATCTATATGATGGCATTGATTGTTTGCAAAATCACATATGTTAAAACACATCCTCAATTAGTGGTTGCAAAGTAAAAAGTACTTTTAATGAGAGAAAAATATACTGAGTTAGCAAAAGGTAACATAGCTCTGGATTATGGGTAAGCAAAAAGTTAACAATAGGTAAAGTTCTGAAGTGTAACTCTAACTTTAGTAAGGTTGAGTGTGGTTTTGAATAATTTATAAACCACACTGTAGTCATTATTAATAACTAATCACTACTGTCCGGATAAAACACTTGTTCTAAGTGCAACTCCTTATTTGTCTCAAGCCGATGGGCTTTTACTTTCTTTTATCAAGAAAAGAAGAGTAAGTCAGTGTTTTAGGGATGACATCCCTAAGGATTTCATGTATTTACTTGAGTATTTTCAATCATTGGTTGAGATTATTAATAAAGAAATGTACAATAATATAACTTTATAATTTAGGTGTTAATTTTATATAGTGTCTGTAAGAAAACTCAATAATTTCAAAGTCTTTGATAAGAAAGCGTCAAAGGCAAGGTTTGTGGAGCCAGAAAAACGGAATTTAACTTGTGTAAATGAGTATTTTTCTGGCAAGTGTAACGCAGAATCAACGATCACAAACACATAAGAATTAGCACTCGTGAGTAATTTGGCGTTTTCTCATATACACTACCTTTAAAATAAGTAGTGTGTTATATTAGCTTATGTTGTAACTATTGTTGCTTGCAAAGACTATATAGGGATATTACTGAAAGAAAAGAACATGAAAAAGAGTGTCTTAGTTTACTTACTATTTGTCTGTTATATTGTCGCTACAGCTCAAACTACAGTTGTTGACAGCCTGACAAAAATACTGGATCAACATGAAACAAAAGATACAGTAAGGGTTAACTTATTGAATGATCTGGGTTTTAAGATATTCACCTCGGATATCGACAAAACAATGATATATGCAAAAGAAGCCCTTCAGCTATCTAATGAAATCCCTTATCCTAGGGGTAAAGCAAAGGCACTTAATTTAATGGGGATATATCACTATACAAAGGGAGAATTTTATAGGGCACAGGATAAGTTTCTGGAATCGCTGGTTATAAAAGAAGAAATAGGAGATAATAAAGGGATTGCTTCAAGTCTGAACAATATTGGAGTTATAAATGAAAATAAAGGTGATTATCCTTTAGCCCTGGAATACTACCAGCGGGCATTAAAAATTTATGAGGACCTCAATGATTTAAAGGGTATTTCAACAGAATATAATAATATTGGCACTATATACGGTGATCTTGAAAACTTTGCAAAGGCTTTAGAATATTATCAAAAATCATTCGAGATAGATAGTTTGTTGAGTAATAATTATGGAAAGGGGATAGATCTTAACAATATTGGCAAAGTGCATTTTTATATGAAGAACTTTGAAAAATCTATTTTTTATCATCAAAAAGCACTAAAGATATTTGATGAAATAAGTTTTAGAGATGGGATTTCAATGAGTTTAATGAATATTGGTAGTGTTAAGGAAGCAAAAGGTGAACATAACGAAGCTCTTGATTATTATTTAAGGTCGTTGAAAATATACGAAGAAATCGGACGCCATTCGGACCTTTGTGTTCTTTACATACAAATTAGTGATATATATAGAAAGAAAGGAAATTTTACTAAAGCATTGGATTTTGCTAATAAGAGCCTCAATACTTCTGGTAAGCTTAAGTTATTAGAAGACAAAGCAACAACACTTGAGCTACTTTCTAATATATATGTCAATAAGAGGGATTATAAAAAAGCCTATGAATACTATATTGATTACAAACAGTTAAACGATAGTATTTTTAACGAAGAGAATGTTAGGAAAATTACAGGATTAGAATATCAATACGAATTTGAAAAAGAGAAAAAGGCTATTGAAGAGGAGCAAAAACGAAAGGATCTTATTTATGAGCAAGAAAGGCACCAAGGCACAGTACAAAGAAATTCTTTTATTGCTGCATTTCTGATAGCCCTGATATTGGCTAGCTTAATATATACAAGTTTACATAGAAAGAAAAAAAGTAATAAGTTGCTTACACAGTTAAATAAGGAAATATCTTCCCAAAAAGAATTGATCGAACAACAAAACGAAAAGTTAAAAACAAACAATGAAAAGCTTGTAGAATTGGATGAATTTAAACAGGGGATGACAGGTATGATAGTACACGACCTGAAGAATCCCCTAAATGCAATTTTAAATCCTTCAAAATCGTTGGCGGTAGAAGGACAACTTCAGACCGCAAAGCAATATGGTGGTCAGATGTTAAACATGGTACTTAATATACTGGATTTGCAGAAGTACCAGGATACAAAAATGGTATTGGACTTAAGGGAAACCAAAATATTTGACATTGTTAAACAGGCAATAGGTGAAATACAGTTTTTGAGCGAGGCTAAAAACATTCAGTTAAACAATAAAATGCCTATTGGGTACAGGGTAATGGCCGATCCTGATATTTTAAGGAGAGTGTTGGTTAATCTGCTTACCAATGCCATTAAATTCACACCAAATAATGGAGAAGTTACAATAGGTGCAGAAGAAGTGTCTAAAAGTAATTACCTGAAAATTTATGTTGTTGATACAGGGGAAGGGGTTTCTGGAGATGAGATTGATAGGGTATTTGATAAATTTGCCCAGGTACAGGTTAAAGAGTCCGGAACAATTAAATCAACGGGGCTGGGGCTTACTTTTTGCAAAATTGCTATTGAGGCCCATGGTGGAGAAATAGGCGTATCCAGTGAATTAGGTAAAGGAACATTATTTTGGTTTCTTTTACACACAACATCTCATGTAGAAAATGATACAGCAGTAATTGAACCTACTGAGCATGAAATAAAATTACCGGTACTTACCCAGAGTGAAGTAAATAGTTTTTCGTCAAGTTTATCCTTGTTAAAGGAAACCAAACTTTATCATATAAGTCAACTCAAAAAAATCTTATCTAATATTGATGAAGGTCAAAGTGAAAATGTAAAAAAATGGAAAGAGGCTATTGAGAAAGCAATTCGTACAGAAGATCTAAAATCATATCAAATACTGATCGACAACCAATTGGATTAATATTTAAATCAGGTGGTTGCTTTTACTAAATAAGAAATACTAAATATAGTAGAGTGCATGAGGCTATAGTACTCAACATTGAACGGATTGACTAAGAAACTGTTTAAGTTTTATCCTTCGGTTTATTTTGGCGACTTAAGCCCTCATATTTCTGCAAAATTTCTTTAAATAGCGATGCTATTCGCATCAATTTTGTCTCATCTGAGAACTTAATTCTCTCAAAATAACTCACAAAAACAAAATTTAAACAGTTTCTAAATTGAATTATTAATGCGAATCAAGAATTGAAATAAGTTATAATTTTATAATTACTGTTTTATTTTTGCGTTGACCTTGTCTGGTGAGCATAAAAACAAGATTGTTTTATCGTAAAATCGCGTATTATATGAGTGTCTGACGTAGGAAGGTGCGAGTTTTTAGTGGTTTAGATAAAAAAAGCGTAGTTTTTATAGCGAAGCAGGCACAGTCTTGAATTATTTCGATAAGTGAGAGCAATATCAAGCTCGCTTGAATATTGCCGAACGCAGAAATAATCATGAAATAATTTCTTTGCTTACTTTCTTTTATCAAGAAAAGGGTAGTAAGTCAGGGTTTTAGGGATGACATCCCTAAGGGCTTCATGTGTTTACTCGAGTGTTTTCAAGCCTTGATTGGGATTATTAGGTATAGGTTATACACTCTAGAAGTTTTATTTTATATTTACGATATAATCCTATTGTGAAATGAGTGTAAATAAGAAAATACTTATAGTAGACGACCAGATAAGTTTTCTAGATACAATAATAGATACTTTTGAGCGAAATGAGCTTGCCTATGGAATATTCAGGACTACTAATTCTGAAACAGCATTGGAAATAGCAAAAGAAGAACAACCGGATCTTATTATAACCGATTGGGAAATGCCGTTACTTTCTGGTATTGATATGATAAAGAGGTTAAAGTCAGAGACTAAGACAGCAGATATACCAATTGTTATATGTACGGGTGTTATGACAGGTCCCGATCATTTAAAGATAGCTTTAGAGGCTGGAGCTATTGATTATATTAGTAAACCAATTGATGAGACTGAACTTATTGCAAGAACACAATCTATTCTTAAAATAGCGGAATATCAAAAACAGCTTTTGGAACAAAAAAACCGAGAGTTAGCAGAAAACTCAATGTATTTAGTGCAGAATAATGAATTCCTTATTAAAATGCTGGAAAGAATACAGTTTATTTCAACCCATGTCGATAATACAGATAAGGTACAAGGATCGTTAGGTGATCTGTTGAATTCTATTGAATCTAAAGTAAAAGAAGACTCCTGGAAACGGTTTGATATGTATTTTCAAAGGGTACATCAAGGGTTTCAAAAAAATTTAACGACAAAATACCCAACGCTTACACCCTCAGAACTTAAGCTTTGTACTTTTTTACGCTTGGGTATGAACTCTAAAGATATTGCATCGGTTACTTTTCAAGCTGTAGAAAGCATTAAAGTAGGGCGTTCCAGGTTGAGAAAAAAATTCAATTTAAATAAAGATACAAATTTAGTGGCATTTTTGTCTTCGTTTTAAAAAGCGGTTGATACAGTAATATTTCCTTCTCCTTCTGTATGCTTAATTCTTTCTTGAATTCTTCAAGATTGGTATTAATGTCTTTTCAAAACTTTACTTTATAAAAAAACAATAATCCCCTCCGCTGGTGCACGATTGTATCGTGTACCATAAACTTTAAGTTAGCAAGTATTTGTTTGTTATTGAAAGTTGTATATTAAGAGATAAAAATAAAGAGCTGCAATTGTAAAAGATTGCAGCTTTTGTTTTATGTTTAAGTTTTTATTTTTAAATAGTTAAACCGGGGGTGTTGGGCATCATTTCATATTTCTATGTAATCGTAGGCAATACTGTTTACTGAATTTTTACCTAATTTGGCGGGTTTATATTCTGGTAATTTTAATATAAAATCTTGAATTTCTACTTTTATATTTTTTAAGTCTTCATCTGAAATTATCGGATTGGTAACTACTTGTTTTAATCCTTTAGGAATGCCAAGTTTATTTATGTAAAATGAGAAGACAATCTCGATTTTGTCAATGCTATAAGTCTGTTTTAAATCATCAAATTTTACTTTATAATATTGCAAATGTTTGCTTTTTATTTTTTCATAGATGGACTTGTGTTTATGCTCTGGACCATTTTTAATGAAATAAAAATACTTTATAGAGTCGTACATCTCATAGGCACCAATTAAGTCAGTGCGTTTGAAATTAACTCCTATTAATTTTCTTTCACAACTAAAGTCAGCACATACCACCTCGTTATCAATTCCTCTCTTTCTTATTCTCCCGTTAATCTGGCCACAAAACTTAGGGTATTGAATTTCTTCATAATAATCAGACTTTTCCTTAATTGGATTCATTTTTTTGTCCAAAAACACGGTGTCTACTTTGTTACAACAATTTGTGTTATAAAGCTTCATAGCTTCTTTGTCAAAATATCTATTGGCTGAAATTTTTAAATCTTCACAATATCCTATAGAATCTGAAATAGAAATTCTAGCTAATGCTCTATTGAAATAGACATCTCCATTTTTATATGTACATAATGCTAGTGTAAGTAATGAATCAGCACAAATAAAACTTCCATTTTGTAGCTGTAAAGTTCCTTGATCATAATACTTCATCCCTTCTTTATTGTCTAATAAGATCTGTGATGAAATTGAGATTGTTGAATTAATTAATAATATTGCTAATAATAAACTTCTCATAATTAAATGTTAATTAATGATGCCAAACAACTCCATAAACATACTATACATTAATATAGTAATCAAAAAACTATAGTATAAATACAGATAATGTAATCTGAATTTGGAAGGACTATTCGAATATTATTGAGAAATGTTCATTGAACACGCAATAATGATTTGCGATACAAATGAGTTAGAATACCCACCAGATGAAAAACAGGAGGATTGTTTATTATTGTTAATAGCTTTTGCTCCCATGAGTCCATTGACATCCTCGTACCTGCGGTGTCAAAAAGCTTGATCCACCCACGATTCGTTTCACTCATCAATTGAGCCATCATTGCCTCACATATGATTGATTATAAATTATTGATAATGTGGTGGGTGTGTGATTTTGTGAGAGGTTTCGGACTTCAAAACTATTAAGTTGCCACCTAAAAATGAAGCGGAAGATAACACTTGCTGACATCAGAAATCCTTATAATTTATACACATTATTACCTACAGTACTTCATTCTTTTGAAAGTTTCTTGAGTCGTGTTTGATAAGACTGAAAATAATTTCGTTGTGTTTTTTCATCCAAATAAGATGTAAAAGTTAATTTTTCAACTAAGTCAGTCTGATTTAGCATTGTATTTATAATGTCGTTATAAATATTTCCATCTATTCCAGCTTTTTCTGATAGGAATTTAAATTGTGAAGATACTTTACCTTGCGCTAAGTTTTTAGGTAAAAGACCATCGTCTAAAGCGAAATCTTTGTCCTCAATATGTACTCTGCTATTTAATAAATCATAAGCCGGACTTAATTTAAAATCACCCATCGAGGTTTCAATTAATGAAAAGTTTTTAAAATGAGCATCACCATTAGAAAATAAATAATTGAAGATAATTATTTTCAAAAGCTTTGGAGCTTCTGAAAGATACGCAGGAACAGATTTTTTCATTATTTCAAATAATTCCAAATAATTACCTGAATACTTATAGTGCTCTCCATGTGTTTGTGGTGTTCTTCCTGAAAGTGAAGCAAAATCCTCTTGTGCTAATTTCGAACCGTCTTCTTTTAAATCAAATCTCCTTGTAATATATGCTGGGGAACCATTCTTGAAAAATATTAGTGCGTTTTCAGCTGTTTCTATTCCATAAGCTTGTTTTGCAACTTGCATGGTTAGATGTTCATTTGCTGGCATGCATTCAGGTATTTTTCCTACACTCGGAATAGGTTTAAGAATATATTCGCCTTGCTCTCCTTCATTAATTAGTCGTAATTTGTTTTTATCAAGTAATATGGAAAATTTCACTTGCACACCTGAAATTGACATACTTTTACGATTGTTATCAAATAGTTCATCCGTTTCTGAATTTGAAGCTGGTGAATCATAGGGCAATATATGATTCACTTTTTTTCCTTTAAATACTTTTGACAGACACGCTCTGCTATAGGTTGTATGACCTTCAGCTAGAGTACCTGGACAATATTTAATTTCATTTAAAAACATACAATTATTCTATTTTAATAACTTTTATCGCACCAATATTATCATTCTTTGCTGTTGTAAGAAGCAAACCAAAATAATCATTTAAGTCCAATCTATTTAGTTTACAAACTATCTGTTTATTTGACCCCTCTGGAAGCATGTTATAAAAAAAAGGAAATAAAAAATCTGAATGATATTCTTGTTGAGATTTGGGCAATGTTAAACTAATAGCAGGTTTGGTTCCATCATTTATCCATGAATTATTATATTTAAAGGTAAATGAGCCATTATCATGCTGAGTTAGTATTCCAGCTTCTTGGTTCTTATAAAGTATTATTGCCTTTCTCATCTGTTATTTCCGTTTTTACCTTTAAACAAACTTCCAATCCTAATACATCAGCTATTTTCTGAATAGTCAGTAAAGTAGGGTTACCTTTGCCACTTTCAAATTGCTTAAGTGTTCTTAACCCAACTCCTGAAAGTTTTGCCAAATTTTCTTGGTTAACCTTTAGGTTCTCTCTGCGTTCTTTTATTGTATTTACCAAACTTTCGTAGTGCATTATATTGCTCTTTTGTTTGTAAAAATACGATTTTATCTGAATTTAACCTTAAAAAAGAGCGTTAAATTGCACTTTTAATGAAATTATAGAATAGTTATTAGAAAAATCATACTTATAGTGCAATATACTGCATGTTGTTCTGTATTGACGACGAAAAGTGTATGAGTAGTGGCGAATTTCGTAGCTCATTCGTGATACAAATGAGTTTTTGTAATACCCACCAGATTAAGAACAGGAGGATTGTTTATTATTGTTAATAGCTTTGACCTCGCGAGCCCATTACATTCTCGTACATGCGTTGTCAAAGAGCTTGATCCACCACACGATTCGTTTCACTCATCACCTGAGCCACTATTGCCTCACTGGTGTTTGGTTATAACGGTTTTAATATGCGTAGTGCGGGATTTCGGAGCTCAAATCTATCAAGCCGTTACATTTTTTGATTAAATGTACAAAAGTAAAATTTACACATCGCCCGCATTACGTATATTTTTCATTATGCCTTGTTTCCTTTGCTACTTTATATCACGAACACATCTTACATAATTATAAACATATCTCACATCACCTTGTGGACCAAAGAATTGGGGGTAATCATTAGGATTTCCGCTTTTTGGATCGCTTCTTTGGCATCCAGCTCCATGTACATCCATTAATGTTCCGTTCATTTCTCCTTGTCCATCACCAAATGCAATGTAAACTGCGCTAGCATATGGATTTACACCGTCTAAATGTGTTGTGCTTGTCCAAAAGAATGGATATTGTCCAGAATTTCCTTCGGGATCATTAATCTCTGTAGTTTCAAAAACAGGATCTATAGAAGGAGAGTTTGTTGTTTGTGGAGATCTTGAGTAATCAACGATACTCTGTAATTCTTTTGCGTTGGGCAAACGCCAATCAGAGTAGGAGGCAAGCTCAAGATTCTCTGCATACTCTAAAGATTCTTCCCAATCTCTTCCAACACCATCATCAGCTTTTTGCCACATCAATCCAGTAGCATTATCACTAACTGTTCCATCTCTATTATCAACAAACTTATTTTTGCCATATTCTGTTTTACCGCGCACCATGCGGAAGTACATCCTATTAGCTTCTCCTGTAGACTTTTTATATTTTGGATAACCCTTAATTCGCCCATCTACGAAATTAACTCCAAAAATTGTTTCATCACCATTCATTGTAAGACCTACATACTCGGTTGATGACCAGGTTTGTGCGTCAACCTCACGCTCTCCGATACTAACATCCCCTAATGGTTGATTAAAATAATCAGTATCAATAAACATATAAACAGACTGTGCACCTTCAACTTGACCAGTAAATAATATGAGGGAATAAACTTCTTTTAGAGACGGAACCCTCCAATCAGTATATCCACCTAAAGTAGAATTATCTGCCTTAGAGAATGCTTCTTCAAAGGTGATTTTCTCTCCCATATCTTTTTCCCACATTAATCCGGTTACATTATCGGTAATTGTTCCATCTTCATTATTTGTGTATGATGGTTGATTCCCAGAGTAATTAGCATCTTGTCCATAAAATGCATCACCTTCTAATAATATGGAGGTAATATCTAAATCAGTATAAAAATTTTTCACTTCAGTATCAACAATAGGATACGTATAATTAAAAAATGTTTCATTCTCTTGCAAAGGAGCTTCGTTTTTCTTACAAGCTAATAAGCTAAATAAACTTGCAATAAATAATAATCCCATTTTTTCCATATTAAATCCATTAAATTTTCTTTTATATAAACTTTTGGACTACTTAATCTCCAAAAGGTTTAAAATGATTATCTACCTTTAATTTATTTGACTCCATAAAATCGAAAAACTTGTGATAAATGGTTGTTTAATTTTTAGTCAACGATTTCCGGAAAGTACAATATGCTGTGAATAAGGCATAACAACTCCTTAAACATACTACATTTGTATAGTAACCAATAAAACTAAGGATAAATACAGATAATGTAATCTGAATTTCGAAGGACTATGCGAATATTATGGAGAAATGTCCATTGAAGATGTAATAATGATTTGTGATACATGGACTTTTAAATTATTCACAAGATGAAAAACAGGAGGATTATTTATAATTATTAATAGCTTCAGCCCCGAGAGCTTGATCCACCCCACGATTTGTTTCACTCATCACCTGAGCCACCATTATCTCATAGATGTTTGATATATAGCGTTTTGAATAAGGGATTGTAGCTAATTTGAAAATCCCAACCTCTCAAAACCCTGCCAAACTGAGCTTTTATTTTGGTTATAAATTTATCCTTTTACTAGCCGAAGTAAAAACTATGGCGAACTTATTAAATGAGCAAAACGCCCAATTTTATACTGACAGTCCGTGCCTTTTATTTATTGTTGTGTGGCGTACTTTTTTTCAATGATAGCTTCTACCAAATCTCTAAATGTCTTTATTCCTGGAAAATATAAAACTTCTTTATTAACCTTAATATCTTCGCTCTCAAAAATTCCATTGAATAATTTAGTTAAAAAAAGAAGCATCGTCAAAATCCAAATAGGTTTCCAGATAAATCCCAATACAAATGATAATGTGAAGATTGCCCAAATTAACAAGTCGGGCTTATCTACCTTTGATTCTATACATTCTATATCAGGAATAACTCCTGTGTAATTTTTATTTATTTGTTCTACAAACTCTCCAAAGTTATTATTCAAGTATGGTTTAACAAGAGATGATGGTTTTAATTCTGAAGTATCGACTCCTCTATTTGACAGATTCCTTTTAATAGTCCTAAAAAGGGAAGCTGAAAGACAATTGTGACCAAACAGTTTTATTGGTTTAACTATTTCAGTTTTTGCATGTCTAGAAATAAGGTTACATACACCTTTAAGCTTCTTTTTCTTTTCTGGGACAAAAACATTTTTCCATTCTTCTTCTGCAATTTGTATTTCGAACTCCGCATTGAAATATTTGGATAGTTTTCGCCAAGGAAGTAAATCTCTTGCGTCACTCCATTCTCTTATTGAAGAATCCATAGTCAATTCAAAGGTTGGGTCAGCTTCACAATCAAGTGGACTGCATAGCCTATGTTCTTCTATAAATATGTAAAAGACCTCTTCTGGTGTTATATTTCTAAACTCTCTATTCATATTCAGTTCGGTTTTTGTTATGCCACGCAATGTTGCGGCTATTAAGCGAAAGTGAATCTTAGCCAGAAACCACTTTCTAATTGCACTGAGCCAAACGTTGTATTTGTTTTATCTTATTCATTATTAAAAGCCAAGTCAACGATTTGGTACTTTTCACCGAAGCTAAGTACTAATCAAAACTAGGCGACCCACTTAAGCTTTATTAGCCATTGTTGGGTGGCTGTTATTTATTTCACAAAGAAATAATAAATCAGTGTCATGCCGCCATATGTTATAAAGTTTGATATTAATAGTTCTTTTATTGTCTGAGGTCGATATTCTTTTGCGATTGCCAAACGATAAAAAGGAAATTCAACAATTAATGTCGTTATAAATGCGCATAACATTCCAATAAAGAAACCTGATAAATGGCCAACTTGATTATATGTCCAGTTTCCAAAAAAGTCCTTATTACCAGCTAGTGAAGCAAAGTATGGAGCAATCAGATACATCCCTATGAACATTGAAATATAGTTTCCAACGATTATCCATACCATTTTATTCTTAATCTTAAAGATAACGGATAATATGCTACTTTCAAACATTCCGATTATTCCGTTGATAACAATCAGATGTAGAAAACTAAACCACAACATTGTAGAGCCAGCATTAGCAAATATATATTCCGTAGTCAAAAGGAATAAAATAAGCAATGTATATTTCTTTGTTTTTTTCATGTTTATTAGGTTATGCTAGGATTAATTCTATCTAACGGATTAATATGAGGCATGTAGCATTTTGAAACACATTCCTATCAAACCACCATAAATTTTATTAAATGTTACCATGTTCAAATATAGAATTATCTGCCAAATGACCTATGTTTATTGTACACAGTAGTTTATTTAGTGTTGTCTTGAATCCATGGCATAAATGCAAAACTTACGGTGTCTTCAATTAACGTTTTTTGAAGTTCCTTTGAATTCCATTCAATTTCATAATACGCATGCCTTTCATTTAAAACATTATAAGCGCTTTGATGAAGTCCAACCTCTCTTAAATATTCAAAATTTTTTCTAGCAATTTCATAAGTCAAATCTTTCTCACTTAACCTGATTTCCATAAGATTCTTCAATGTATCATTGATATACTCCCGTCTAAATTCAATAACTTTTCCTTGTAATATGGAATCAAGTTCCACAAGAACATAATAAACGGTTGAGTCATTCTTTTCCATTTTTCTTCTAGTCCAAAATTCTCGATAGTACTTCTTGTTAATTGTTCCCTTATTATATGTTATTATCAAACTGTCAATCCTTCGCTTTAAAGGTCTTTCATCGGAGCTCCAATCGGCAAAATAATATTTGTCTAACAGCTTTTTATATCCAATTTTCTTGAAAGTTTCATGAGCAATATTGATGTTTTCAGGTTTTCTAATCCATTCCTTGTAAGTGTAATTTGAATCTGGCCATTGAGAAGAATAAGGGTCGTAGAAGCTCATTCTTTTCTCAATGAAATTGGGAGGATATTCGAGTTTTTGCTGTCTAATTGAAATACAAGCAACCGTTCCCAAAATTATAATAGCTAGAGTTATTTTGTGTAATCTTTTCATCCTATTTCACACAACGTTGAGTATAAGAAATGTAAGTGATTTCGAAGCACTTACCTGTCAATTTGCACTGAGCTAAATTTGCGTTTTGACACAAATTTAAAACATTTAACAAACTCGTCAAATCGCAGATTTGGCGGAGCTGATTAAATGCTCGAAAGCTCCGTAAACTATTGAGCCCCTTATGTTTTTTATACATTGTTACCAGCTTTTATTTATCTCAGTTTAAGCAATCTCCAGTTTAATTTGTCTTCAAGAATCTGTTTTTCATGCTCATAAAGAAAAATAATCAGAATCTCTTGTCCTGTTATATAATCACACTGTATGGTATAAAAACCACATTTTGAATCCACGAGTTCATTATTTATATCCTCTATCACTCGACCATCTAACCAATCATCAAAGTATTCAGGTTTAAATTCAAATTGTTTTTCCCATGATGTAAGTTTCACAGTTATTGGTCCAGTTTCAGTTTCCCAAGTCTCTTTTACGTCTGTTGGAACAAATTTACTATCAGATATTTCGCTCAGTTGTTGCAAAAAGAAAATATATGCATCATTTCCTTTTAAAACATCAGCTTCTGTATCTTTAAGAATTGCTTTATTTGTGTCCTGCAAAGCTATATTTGCAGAAGTTTCTGTCAACTCTTTTTGTAAAATCTTAAATTCTTTATTGCTTTCTGATTTTAAATCCACCTTAAATCCTGCTTCATTCAGAACCTTTATAATATCCTCTTTTTTTATTGATATTTTAGAATTTCTCCTTTCTATCAATTCACTTATCGAAGCTTCCTCAATATCAGAAAGTCCTGATTGTAAAAAATACAGCCAGTCAGAATCGTCAAGTTCTCCACCAGCATTGAAAAATTCTTTCAGCTTATCAGAAATATTCTCACTTAAATTTCCAAGTTCTATATGTCTTTCTAATTCAGTCAATGCTTTCTCATTCGGAGTCTGTGCACTCATATTCATTACAGTTAAAATAATCAGGGTCAGTATTACGTGGGCTTTTTTCATAATTGCTGGTAACAACTCCTTAAACATACTATACATTTGTATAGTAACCAATAAAACTATGGATAAATACAGATAATGCAAACTGAATTTCGAAGGACTATGTGAATATTATGAAGAAATGTCCATTGAAGATGTAATAATGATTTGTGATACATGGGCTTTTAAATTACCCACAAGATGAAAAACAAGAGGATTATTTATAACTGTAAATAGCGACCGCTCCTGAGAGCCTATTGCAATCCTCGTGCCTCGTTTGTAATAAGTTCGTTCTATGTATGAGCTCTCGCACTCAAGCTCTTTGACACCATAGGTTCGAGGATGCCAAAGAGTTTGATCTACCACACGACTCGTTTTACTCATCACCAGAGCCAGCATTATCTCACTGAAGCTTGATTACAACGGATAGAATATGAAGAGGCCGGGATTTCAAAGCTCCAACTTGTCAAACCGTAGAATTTTGATAAATGTACTAAACTTTAAATAACCCACATCACCCGGCTTACGTATGTTAACAATAGTATTTATACCGATTATTTAATGGGGAATCTTAATGCAAATACCGGCACCAAGCGTTGGTACTATTTTTTCCGCTTTGTATATAGTGTTTTCAATTTCATTGAAATGTTTATCTGTTAAAGCCTGCTCCGACATTAGGTTAAAACCTGCTCTAACATAAATATTGAAATGTTTCTTTATGTAATAATTTACTTGCGGTGTAAAAGTAAGGTTTGTCATTGTCTGGTATTCTGGCTTAATATCCATATTGGCAATTGCTTCCTCATTAAAATCTACATCAAATGCACCAATATCATAGTTAGCCATAAAGCCTACCTCAATTTTATCTAATGGTTTATGAAAAACATTCAACCTGGGATACATTAAATCAATTAGCCACTTGTCATTTTTAAAATAAAGAAAACAAACTGGAACAATCATAGCTTCACCCATTTCTTTAGAATATGCGGCACCCAGGCCAAATCTCAGATTATCTTCACCATTTATATGCTTTCCAATGGTTAAAGCATTTATTCCTTTATAAGCGTTTGAAAAATTAAAGTTTTTAAAGTCAGTTTTTATTGTTGAAAAATTTACATAGTTAATGGCCCATTGCGAACTCACTCTATAATTAAAAATAGTAGTTAGCCTAATATCATGTAAATTGTTCGAAAATATAGGAGCTTCGACATTTTTACTTTTAAAATCATTTTCATACCACTTGTGTTCAGCATTGTAAATAACCCTTAGATTCTTTAATGTGATTGGCCGACCGGCCATATAAATCTTTGAAATATTCATACTGTTACTTTTAATGGTACTCTCAGAAGTCTTATTATCAATTTTATTAAAACTATTATAACTGGCATTAAAAATATCATCGAATGATTGAGTGTAACCCTTAGCTGTTACTATAACACATAAGAGCATCATTATTGATTTATAAGTCATAGTGTATATTTAGAATTCTTTTTTTGCTTGAATAGCACTATATATATGTCCTAAATTAGTTATGGTTGCATCAATAGATTCACCATCTTGTAAGTATTGCTCTTGTTTAAATAACTTTTTTAAGTACTGGTCCCGGACATATTCATTGGCATCCCAATTTATAAATTGGAAAAGCATAGTGTATTTAATGGCTCTTTTTATTATAAAGCCAGTTGTTGGAGGTTCAAATACTACTCCTCCAGGTGTACCTGTTAATGTTATGGTACCTTTTTCAATATACCCTTTAGGAAGTAACGATACCTTATTGTTGTTGAATATCCATAGCTCTTTTTTACCAAGTTTTAATGCTTCTTCAGTAATTTTAGGCACATCCCATATCAAACTTCTTAGGCTATCATTCTGGGTAAGGGTAGTGTTACGATAAAGTTGTATTGCTAAATCCTTATAATAATTCTTCCAGTCTCTTGGAACAACAATAATAGAACCTACAGGGAAATATCCTATATGACTTTTGCTATCGGTAAAACCTACAGCTAATTCCGGATGTTCTGTGTCATATACTCTAAACATACTGGCACGTTGTGAATAATCAATTGCGACCATAAAACCAAGTAGCTGATTTTCCAGGTCTTTGATACTGTGAATGTCTTTAGAATACACCACGGCCATTTCTACTTCATAATCCAGTAACTCATCGTTGCTATTTGTGTTAACCGAACTTACATATGAAGATGGTTCTGTTATTTTTGGAAATAAGATCGGATCAATTTCAGTATGTGTTTCTTCTTTATGTTCAAGGTAATTAGCTGCTGTTGAAATTGTATTAGCTACTGCATCAACTGGCGGCAAAACATCTTTTGCTTTAAAAAAAAGTTTATTGATATTTGGTAGTTCAGAAACTATATCGTCATAACCAACACTTTCAATGAATTCAAATACATCATTTGTATAGCAATTAAAATGCTCACTTAAATCAAGTCCCTCAATCCCGGATTTGTCAATATTAATTACCTGAATAATATGTGTTTTATCGAGTCCAATAACTCTTGCTAAGGAGAGAGCTTTTTGAGGGTCTTTTTCTTGCGCGATGCATAAAAGAGGACAAAGAATAACGAGTGATAAAAACACAGATTGCTTTAATTTCATACTCATAATCAAATTTTTAATTTTCGACTTATTGTTTATTTATAATTTCAAGTCAAAAATATGGTATGAGTTTCTGAAAAAAATTCACCTATGTGAATAAGCAATGTTTCTAAGTCTTTTTTAGTATTTACTCTCGTTTCTAATTCGGCTAAGTGATTGTGGTTTAATTCCTAAATAAGAAGCTAAATGATATTGGGGTAAACGTTGTAGTAGTATAGGATAATGTTTAACTAAATCATTATACCTGGCTGTGGCGTCTTTAAACAATAAGTTTTCGATACGTTTATGATGGGCAATGTACATTTTTTCACTAACCAAGCGACCTAGTTTTTGCCAATTTTCAGAAATAGTATACATTTCCTGAACGGTTTCGTATGACATTGTTAAAATCTCAGAATCTTCTAAAGCTTCTATGTGAAAATCAGTTGGAACTCTTTCTAGAAAGCTTTGGTAAGCCACCAAAAATTGATCTTCGTGATAAAACCAAAAATTGATATCATGACCATCTTTTAAATAATATTTCCTGAAGAATCCTTTGGTAATAAATCCTAAAGTATTACTTGTTTGCCCTTGTCGCAAAAAGAAATCACCTTTTTTGTATTTTTTTATTGATATGTAAGGCTCTATCTGTTCCCATTCGTTATCTGGAAACGATACTATTTTTTGAAATGCTTTTTTAAGTTCTATCATTTGTTAAATGCTTATCGCTAGGATATTATTGTTAACGGCTCTAATATGCGTAGTGCGGAATTTCAAGACGCTTCACTATCAGATTGCTACGGTGTTTATTAAAAGCTTTAAAGTTCAAATTTACCAAATCGCCCAGCATTATGTATATTTATTGTTATGTTTTAGTTTTTATTCGTTCAATATTCCATTTGAAATAATACCAGTTCCTTTTATAGTTATTTCCAGATTTGGATATTTCTGAGTCAATTTTTTTAACTCAGCAACTCTATTCTCAAATTCAAAATCCAGTATTATTGATTTCATCTTTTTTTTATCTAGTAAAGTTCTCAATCCAATTGTAGATATCGAGGTGTTCCCGATATGAAGAGACTCTAAATGCTCAATATTTGATAAAAACTCAATACAACTATCTGTAAGCTGAGGATTATCTTTCAGTCTTAGTTCTCTTAACTTTTTGAGATGACTTAACTGTTGAAGTCCTTTGTTAGATATTTCCGTTGAGTCTAAATCAAGCAATTCTAACGTTTCTATTTGTCCTATAACTAGAAGATGTTCATCAAACAAATCAGAACTTGATATATTCAAGTGCCTTAGATTTTTTAATTGAGTTAGCTTCTTTAATTCGAGGCTATCAATTTCTCCAAGAAACACAAGATTCAGATAATCAGCGTCAATGTTTACTTCTTTATTTAATATCTCCATTCTTCTCTTTTGGATTTAATTAAACCTAACACATCCATAAACATAGTATACATTTGTATAGTAATCAATAAAACTATGGATAAATACAGACAATGTAATCTGAATTTCGAAGGACTATGCGAACATTATGGAGAAATATCCGTTGAAGACGTAATAATGATTTGCGATACAAATGAGTTTTTACAATACCCACAAGATGAAGAACAGGAGGATTGTTTATTATTATTAATAGCTATTGCTTTCACGAGCCCATTGACATCCTTGTACCTGTGGTGTCAAAGAGCTTGATCCACCCCACGATTTGTTTCACTCATCACCGGAGCCACTATTACCTCATAGATGTTTTGCACAGTATAACGGTAAATTGTATGGTGTGTAGGATATTAGAAAGCACTTTCTTGTCAAACCGTCAAGTAGCTGAAGCGCAGATTTGACACTTTAAGTTTGACTCGCCGTCGAAGCTGTGCTTCGACGGGGTCGAAGAAAGCACATATGTTTTGATTACAGCATAACCATCCTATGCACTATACAAAATGCTGGCAGTTGGCATTTATTTAGCCTATTTCGAAATTTTTATAGTATTCTTATTTTGGTCTTTCTTTATCAAAGAAATCAAGTATATACCACTTGGTTCCATTCGGAGATTAATTTTTAACTCCTTTTGCGTACCATTTAGAACGTGCTGTTCTATAGTTTTTCCTTCAACATTTGTTACTAACAAGTGTCCAATTGTAACATCTGTAAATTTTGCTGTAAACATGTCACCCGAAGAATCAGATACCACAGTAAACGATTTTGAATCCGATTTTAATTGTGGAGCGTTAGTTGGTTCTCTTGTTTCGAAGGGATTTCCTACAATATTATAAAAATAAGATTCCTCCTCTGAGCTTAATTTCAATTTATAATTGGGATTGTTTTCGTCATTTGAAAGGTTATGAAGAGATATGGGTGTAACTCTTTCTTGATACCCAATTGGAAAAGTTTGAATTAATAATAGTTCTTCATTATATACTTTAAAAACATCATTTATTTCTAATATAAATTCAACTTTAGAGTCTTGATTAAAGAGATATTGCGAAATAATAATGTCGTTTTCAGATTCAACTTGATTAAAAGACGGAAATTCAGATTTTCCTAAACTTGATAAATCAATTTCCTTGATTAAGGAAAAGCTTAAATTATAGATGTTTATTTTATATGTTCCCGCACTCCAATCACTATCCATATTGTAAATAATATGTCCTTGTTCTGGTAAATATCCATAACGATAATTACCTTCAGTTAATGAGCCGTCTAATGTCAATTGACTAAATACGTTTGTACTTAATGTTAAAATCAAGATTAAAAATAGTTCCTTTAGTTTCATTGCTTTATTATTTAGTTTGTTCCTTTTGCTTACTGCCAACAACTGCATTTTAACTCTATTCAAATATATGGTATATTAACAAAATTAATAAAAAAGATATAAAATGTTTTAAGCAGTCTTTCTTTATTGGAAAGAAAAAAAGCTGCTATACGATTGTCTCTATGATTTTTAAACATCAAAGAATAATCTATTTATATTAAATATAAAGAAATATAATGATAACATGAGTTATTGTTTTAAAATAACAAAAGTAACATTATGTAGTACCCAAAATGAAACAATGTTGCAATAGATTCTAAAAACTTCTCTCGAATTTTGAAGTGTAGTTTAAAACGGTTCACGTGAAATTCAAATTTCCGTATACTTTTTCAATAAAAAAGCGCTTCAGACCTATTTTAAAGTTGGGCATTAGGATATCAGTTAACCTAATGACGCAATTGACTGCATGATAAAAGCCGTATAAATTGAAAGGTGCATTAGTAGGCTATTGGCTCACTAGCTATTACTCGATTATGCAAAGTTATTTTTTATCTATTATCGTATGTAACAGCCATTATTTAGATCAAATACAGCACCAGTGTAATGTTTCGCTGAATCTGATAAAAGAAAAAATACAATGTCAGCTATATCTTCAGGTCTTATTGGTTCACCTATTAATTCATTTTCATTATCCTAAGGTATTGCCTAAAGGGAGGATGGGAAAAGCCCTAGCTTATACCTACTCGCTTTTCCACAGACTATCACGTTATCACTTGGACGGTCGTTACCTGATTGACAACAATATGGCCGAGAATGCAATCAGGCCGTTGGCTTTGGGAAGAAAAAAATATATGTTCTGCGGAAATCACGATGCTGCAGAAAATGCAGCTATAATGTACTCGTTGCTCGGCTGCTGTTAGTCCACCGATGTAAACCCAAGAGAATAGCTGACCGACATGCTTACAAGAATACCTGTGTACAATAATGATTACTCTCTAGATTTGGCCGACCTTTTACCTCACAATTGGAAAAAATCTCATCAAAACAAGAAAAGTCCCACCAATTCCCACTAAAGTTAGAATCTCTCATTTGTAATTTGCAGAACCGAATACAAGGTGTGCTTACTTAAAATTTTTACTTTTGCTATACGCAGCAGACCACATGTTTACGTTAATTTTATCGTTTGAATTATCTCATATTCGTTTGAATACATCGTTTTCTGAAATTGTACTGGTCAAAGTCATGACACCAAATTCAAACACTTTCCCGTTCTTTATCCCTTTAAAGTGAATCCGTTCTGAGTCGTTTGAAACATAAACAAAATCCTTGAAATCTTTATGAGGGATTTTCAAGTCAATCGCACTAAGTATCTTTTTTGTAGTTACCAATGGGAATTTAGGCTCTTGTTTCTTGGTAAAAAGTCTATGAAAAAGTTTGGTCATACTTTTTTTAATCAAATCTCTGATTCACTTTCGTTATACAGAATTTCCTTCGGTAAAAGGTTATTTTGTAAATATTTAAACTCAGCTTTTGTAAAAAGATTGAAATTGAAAATCCCCATTTTTCCATTATCATGCCAGATACCATCCCTGTCTTGGATTTGAATAATCCATTTGTAGGATTTTCCATTTTTTGAATATTCTTTAATCCTAGCAATACCAGTCAAGCCAAATACAAGCTGATTTAGCATTTCATTTATCTCTTCTTCAGTGTTTTCGAAATGCCAATGAAATGTCCCAAAGTGTAATGTATTTTCCTTATTGTCTGTTTGAAGCAGAATATCAAATCCATTCGTATCATTACTGAAAATCCCAAGCTCATTGTCATTTTTTCGTTCGAATTTAATCTCGGGGTATTTGATGAGTTTTTCTACTACTAAATCAATTATCATTTGTTCTTTCATCTGCGTCTTGGTTAAATGTACTGTAACGTCTTGCCGCATGAAGTGTGCCGTTGTGTGTGGTATATTCGCTTTCTTAATTTCGCCTTTGTCCGCGCGGGAGTCAAAACCACCAAAATCTACCTCGGCAAGGCATTCTTTATTGCGGTTTGTTGAACTAAATCCCTCCGGGATAGCTTTGGTCAAATGTAGCAAATGTACTTTTCCAGAGCAAACAACAAAATGTATTTAATCTGCTATCTATATCCAATCACCTTCGCTCTAAAAAGATACAGTACCCTATCTTCGCAAAAAGCACTTGATCTCTTCCTTTTTCTACCTTATATTTACAATTCTTTTAGAGCTCTTTACAACACCTTCTACCTACTTCAGAATATAAAAAAGCGTCGATAAGTACATAGGTTAAATAGAAACCGGGATGTAGTCCAACACGGACTACCACGCTTGGTCTTACAGACCGCTCATAGTCCTATTTATTGTAGCCAGTTTATTCTCCTCTTTCATTTTTCCAATCCTGTCCCAAATATAAATGTTCGTCAGTAGAACCATATAAATCTAGAAACTTTATAAATGCCTTTGACCACTGATGGATATTTAAAATTAATTGCCATTTTTTCTTATTGTGCATACCTGATAACTGATATTCACCACTCCAATATTTAAATCTTATCCCTGAAACATCACCTTCTTTCCAACAAGGAATCACATTTGTAGCATGAATAATTTTATTACAAGACTCTCTTATACTCAATTGAAAATTACCTTCAACTACATTCCCAATAAAGAATTCTTTACATGCAGTTTTATCCCATTCAATTAATAGGCTAGGATTATCTCTACATGAATCTTGTATTACTCGTAGTTTAATTGCACATTCTAAAATATTATTGCTCACAATTCCTTTAGTCCATCCCCAATAATCATCAAAGCTTCCATAGCCTTGATCTTCTTCACTTGCTACTAACCTATCTTTACAGTACTGGTAACTCCCATTGGCATAATGCTCTAATATGATGAGCTTCTCTGCTATTCCATCTATATCTACAATATGTGACATTTCTATCTCTTTAGTGCATATAATCAATAAACATCAACACTTTATATCTTTCTGACTTAACACCCTTTCATTAATGCTTGGAATACCTATTATATTCCATCAGGCTATTAATACATTGGTTTTAGGTTAATTGGCTACAACAACTGCATAAACATACTATACATTTGTATAGTAGCCAATAAAACTATGGATAAATAAAGACAATATAATTTGAATTTCGAAGGACTATGCGAATATTATGGAGAAATGCCTGTAGAAGACGCAATAATGATTGTGATACTAATGAGTTTTTACAATATCCACCCTGTGAAGAGCAGGAGGATTATTTATTGTTGTTAATAGCTTCACTATTCCCCGTGAGCCATTGCAATCTTTGTACTTGCGGTGTCAAAGAGCTTGGTTCACTCCACGATTTGTTTCACTCATCGCCTGAGCCACCATTGTCTTATGACATTTCTGGGTTTAATTCAAACGTATATTTATCATCAAAAAAATCATACTGTATCAAAGTTGTATGCTGTGTCTTGCTGTTCGTTAAGACTATGAAACATTTGGCATTTCAAAGTGATTTCCTAACAAACTATTGCTATGTTTATTAATTGCAATGTGCTTAATATTAGTACTATCCGCCAAGTATTTTGTATGCAGTGTCGTATACAGGTTTTTATTCTTTATCATATAATATCAGTCAGTTAATATTCATTGCAATTTCAATAACAATTCGCAAAAAAGTTTCCATGTAGTACTGAAATTATATTGGTTTTTGAGGGAGGGCAAATATTAAAGTCTGTCCTGAAATGCGGTTATGCGAAAATGCATTACTCACCCGTATATTTTTCCAATGATGTTCATGAGTAATTTGGGTAGGCTAATTCAAATTTCGATACTCAGCAGGAGTCATACCTGTTTTTTTCTTAAACAATTTACTAAAGTACTGGGGATATTCGAATCCCAGATCATAGGCAATTTCGCTAACTGAATTTTTTGTGCTTAAAAGTTTATTCTTAGCAAGTTCTAATACATAATAATGGATATGCTCCTGTGTGCTATTCCCGGTTTCCTTTTTTAAAAGGTCACACAAATAGTTTGGAGATAAATGAACTTCTTCGGCACACTGCTTTACTGTTGGTATTCCTAAAGTTTGTTGTTTTTTAGATTTAAAATAATTGGTTAAATACTCTTCAACTTTCGCTATAACATCCTGATTAACTTCAGAACGAGTAATAAATTGCCTGTCGTAATAACGTAAACAATGATTTAACAATAGCTCAACAGACGATACTATAACCGCTTTACTATGTTTATCAATTGGACGGTTCAGTTCATTGTTGATACTGGTAATTATTTCGCTCAACGTATGTTTTTCTTCATCTGATAAGTGTAAAGCTTCATTTAATGTATAGGTGAAAAATGTGTACTCTTTCATTTTTGAATTTAAAGATGTACCTCGAATTAGATTTGGATGAAAACATAACCCCCAGCCATAGACATGTTGGCTGCTAAGGTTTTCCAAAGACCAAATTTGGTTAGGTGCCATAAAGAACAGACTACCATCTTGAAAATCATAATTGTTCCTGCCGTACCTCAAGCTTCCAGGCACTAAATTCTTTAATATAATGGAATAAAAATTATAAGTAACTTTTTTTACCTCAGTATTTTCAAGTTCCTGGAATTTTATTTTTGAAAAATCAACAATACTTATTAATGGATGCTTAGGTTTATCCTGATTGAGCGATTTATTTAATTCACTTATATTTTCTATTCTGAGTATATTGCTCATACTTACTTCCTTTTACCAACAAAAAACAGTTGGTTAAAGTTACTGATAAATATTTATTCAAAGTAACTAATAACCAACTGATAAAACTTAGAACCTATGATTGTGTTATATCATAGAGTTGATCATCATATTTTCTTACTTTATATACTCTTTATAGAAAGCTGATATTTCATCAGAAATTCTCTTTACATGTTCTGGCTTCCAATATAAATCGAAGTGTCCTTCACCTTCAATAACAGTTACTTTTTCAGGATTAGTCTCATTTACGAATTTAATAGCTCCACCTTTTGAAACTGCCTGATCTCCGTAAGCTACGTATTTAGGTGTTGATTCAAGTAACTTTACATATTTAAAAATTGAAAAACCGTAAATAGTATAAGATTCATTTAAACATCCCTTATTCTTCCAGTTTGGAACGTCACCAGGCTTTCCAGGAAGGTAATAATCTCTCATTCCTATAGAAATTGGATCAGCCATCTTCATTTCTTCCTCAGTTTCAGGTACAGGTTTGATATAAAAATCTTCCCCTGATTCAAATTGAGCTTGTGCCGCCTGTAAAGTTGGAGCAATCAAAGTGGCTCTAAGGTTATCAGAACCGCCCATTAAATCAACCAATTCGTTAAGATCTAACAAGTATGGACTGATCATTGCCAGGGCTTTAATTCTGGTATCAAATGCTGTTTCATAAGCGGCCCATCCTGATCCCATGCAAATACCAAGGTTAAAAACATTATCCTTGTCTGTTGCATCAAGTGTCATCATGTAGTTTACGGCACTTCTGCTGTCTCTTACCTGCCAGTCAGGATTAACTACAAAAGGTCTCCCTTCACTTTCTCCCCATCCTCTAGGGTCAAAGGTTAATGTTACAAATCCTCTTTTGCTAAGAGCCTCTGCATAAATACCTGCAGTTTGTTCTTTCACGCCAGTTGCTGGAGGAGAAATAATTACTGCCGGATATTTTTTACCTGCTTCATAATTGTCTGGTAAAAATAAGTGTGCAGCAACCTTATCACCATCGCTCTTAAAACTTACCTGGTTTTTACCAGCTTTAAAATTCTGTGCTGTTGTTGTCATTGTAAGTAATGTTACTAGAGTTAATACTAAATACTTCATTTTAATAATCTTAAAGTTACTTGTATAAAAGTACTCTGATATTAAATAGGTAATTTAATACTAATCTCTGATAGTTGTATACTTATCTATGAAATTAAAAATCGATATTCTTTTCTATCAGGTTTAAAGACTTATGTTGCATATTAAAGGCATTTTGGGTAAACAAACTAGTACTCTATCTATGTATCGCAGTCTTAGATATGAGAAACTAGTTGTCTTTTTATTGGATATTAAATTATTGCAGTTTCTGTTTGCTTGTAACGGCAATAAACCGTTGTTTTAATGCGGTTTATTTAATGTTGGCACCGTAATTATTTTATCACTTTTATTTTAATCTTATCCATTGTCTTATTAAATTGTTTATCAACTGCTGTAATAGTCAACTGAAAATCACCTCCCAGAGTTGGCAATCCTGTTAATTTCATCTTTTCACTATCAAATTCTATCCAATCAAACTCATCATTATTAATGCTCAAAGTTAATTGTTCATCATCTATGTCTTTATAATAATCTATAGGAATAGATAATTCGAATTTCTCTCCGATTTGAATTGTTGTATCAGAAATTGAATTATAAATGAATGGTTTAAATAGTTTTGCAGTATTAACCCAATAAATACCTGATTCAGTCATTATCCAATTTTCGTTTATTTGCGAACGTGTAAAAAACAGAAACTTATTATCAATACTTACAAATGGTCTTCTATCCCAATCTTTCGAATTTATTGTTGAGTCAACAATTCGTGGTTCAGTCCATTTATTGTTAATATCTCGATAACTTATGTATAAATCCATCCATGATTTATTATCGGTATATCTGCAAAATATGATATATTCTTCCTTTGGAGATACATATACACTTTCCTCATCATTCGATGAAATAAATTCTGAAATCACTTTTACGTTTTGGTAATCATTACCCGCTTTTTTGGAATAAAATAAATCAGCGGTGTGACAGTTTTCTTTTCCAATACAATTTATATTTGAAGAGAAAAATACAGTTCCGTCAGCTGTCATACATGCATTTGAAACGCTAGCTAAAGGATTTATGGGAAGTTTCATCTTTTTAGGATTTTTCCAAGTTTGATTATTCTTCTTAATTATCCATATGTCTTTATGGTAGAGTGCTGTATCCCACTTGCTTTGAGTAAATACCAACGACTTACCATTGGGTGAAAAATATGGAAGAAATACACTTTTATTTTCTAATGGTTTAAAAATTTCTGGTGAAGACCAATGATCATCTACTTTTTTCGAATAATAAATCTCTCCGCTAAAGTCATCCTTATTTAGTATTCCAAACACTAATTCTCGCCCATCAGGTGTAAACGAAATCCCATATTCTAATCTCCCTTTTTGAGAAATTTCACCTTCTCCAAATTTCTCAGGAATTGTTGTAGGTTCAGTTTGTCCAAAGTAATCAACAGTCACAGGATTTGTACAACCAATCAGTCCGATAATTGCTATAAATGGAAGAATCTTTATTATCATAGTTTTAAGCTTTCAATGTCGTTTTTATGGCCTGTTGTGTGCTGCGTATTATTGTTTTCCTGTTTTTATTGTTACCCAATTTTTATCAATCATGTATTTTACAAATTCGGCTTTTCCTTTTTCCTTTATCAGCTCAATTCCTAATCTCCTATTTGTCCGTGTAATAAATTGTCCAAACCTAATCATGAATGGATTATATAATTTACAATCCTTAACTGATTCAATTTTATCACAATCTGCACATGAATTAAATCCATTCTCAATGCAACAAGGTCGTACCTTGCAAGATTTGTATCCGACTGCACATTTTGGATTATCTCCTTTACAACCTTGACATTGCCCTTTCGTGTATTTTGGACATGCGCCACAATAAAATCCGCAATAAGAAATCAAATCTGTTTGTACCGATAAGTCTTGCATTTTTATTTTGTTTTTCGTTTGGCAATTATGTTTATATCATTTAAATTATCTAATTGTGCTATAAATCCCCACCCAAATTTTTTCTCTGCAATTTCTAAAATTAATTCGTTTTCACCTTTTAGTAAGGGAAGTTCAATTTTTTGGTGCTTATCTAAAACATATCCTCTATCCTCGTACTTATCAGATTCAATAAAACTATTATCTCCTGTAAATAGGTTTTCTGAATTTAGATAAATTTTAATTTTATCACTAAATCCGAAATACAAATCTTTTTGTTGTGTTTTATTAGATTCAATTATGACTTTTGCAAGGATAGTGTTATTCTCCTTCGAATGCGTAAAATACCTATTCAGGTTTACTACATTATTTTCCTCTGCATATACTTTTGTCCAATCTTTTATTAAACTATCATTCAAAAATGGTTTTACATACTTAAAAGTATAATTATCATAAGGCTCCGTTATTAACCAACTTGAGATGTATGTATCAGCCTTATATTCGTCAATTCGTAGTTTTTTTGTGGTGATAATGGTGTCAATTGAAGTTACTTTAAGATTCGCAAAATTTCCAGGATGATAACTACAAACTCCTATCGAACCTGATTTAGTTTCATGTTTCAATTTTACAGACATTACTTGATTAGGATTATTATCAAGAAATACTTTTGCCGAATCACCAATTACTTGAATTTTTGCATGAAACCATTTTCTTGTAGGAATATTTGCAACAGCTTGAAAAGGTTCTCCGTTAAAAAGTTGCCAGGTTGCTGACCTGTTGAAAATGGGATCATATTGAACCGCATCCCACTTGCCGCTTGTATGAGGTTGGAAATATATGTACTCAAAATTATTAAGTGAACTCATTCTGAATACTATCCCTAGGTATGCCTTATCAACTGGAGAAAACAAATCACATTCAATTATTCCATTTTGAAATTCAATACTGTCTAAATAGGCTATTCCGACACCCTCAGAAACACATGTTGCCGATCTTGAATCAAAGTCTTGTACCTTTGCAGTACCAAAAGTTTTCCAATCTTTAGATGTAAAATCTACATTTATTGTATTATTCTGAGTGAAGCAATTATTTGCAATCAGAACAAAAAATAATATCAAATTTAGCTTATTCATTTTTATTGTAATTGCTTAGTTTTTAGTATCTGTCCGCGTTGCACACAACTGTCTGCGGTTATGTTGCATGCCGTTGTTTTCTTTTTATTTTCTTGATTTACGGATGTAGAATTCGAGTGTTTTTCTTTCCTCCGAAGCCAACAAATAAGGCATGTGATATACCCGCTGTAAGCAAGCGTTTTTTTACTTCTTAAAACCCTATTTTTTAAAAAAAAATATTCTTATATTGCACTTACTGAGTTACATAGGGTTTATTGTGTTTATTTATTCTTATCCACTTTTTTAAACCATTTTTTAGGATTTAGGAATGATCTGTATTTTGAAAAAAGCTCTTTACCTACCAATATTCCTCCAACCCAAAACAATACTTCTCCTACAACTAGAGATACCGTGGATATAGTAATTTTTGTTTTAGCATCCATTTCAAGGAATGGAATTATTGCGATTAGAATAAAAAACGGAATACAGAAAATCATCATAAATATGCCTATTCTTATTTTCCAATTCTTATTTTTCATCTTCTTATGTTTGCTAATGTTTACCTGTATATTTTAGTGGCAGATTTCTTTGTCCACCAGACAAAGACAACATGCGGGATACATAACTGTCAAAACGCAACCGACCTGTCATTAAATATTACAGGCTGTTGAACTAAATCCCTCCGGGATAGCTTTGGTCAAATGTAGCAAATGTACTTTTCCAGAGCAAACAACAAAATGTATTTAATCTGCTATCTATATCCAATTACCTTCGCTCTAAAAAGATACAGTACCCTATCTTCGCAAAAAGCACTTGATCTCTTCCTTTTTCTACCTTATATTTACAATTCTTTTAGAGCTCTTTACAACACCTTCTACCTACTTCAGAATATAAAAAAGCGTCGATAAGTACATAGGTTAAATAGAAACCAGGATGTAGTCCAACACGGACTACTACGCTTGGGCTTACAGACCGCTTATAGTCCTATTTATTGGCACACGTTATTCTTTCTTTTCAATAATTCCTTTTCCAAATTCTTTACCCTTGTGAGTCGAAGAATATTCGTATTTACAAGAGTCCAAAATATTCATATTCACAATTATAGTATCCCCAGTTTTAAATAATCCTCTATTTTCTAAATTACTATTTAGTTTAATCAATTGATATTGACAATCGGTTAACCATTCAATTCTTGCGGAATCATATTTTGTTGAATCATAATGATATGAAATTTGAAAACCATTTTCACGGATAAAGAACATTGTTGAATCATGTCTATTGTACTTATATGTGAATTTCCCTGAATGAAAATTTCTACAAGTATTATTGTTCTTTAAGTTACTTGAGCCAAATAACATAGTTAATATTGTCCCAAGAATGAAAAAATTACTCATGATAAGTTTAGTTCTTTAATTAAACTATCTATTTCAAGCAATCTCTCATATTTTACAATCAATTGCTCTCGTTTTTTAATATTCTCAATTGAGCCGTTTAAAATATCAATTTTCTTTGCTTTTTCAATCAAGTCAGAAATGAGATCGTTAAACCTGTTCTGTGTTCCTGTCGATAGTTCTTTTAACTTAAATGTTAAAAAATCACTAAACGAATCGTTGAATGTATCTATTTTGGTTTTTATTTTCAATTCGAGTGTCAAGGGAACATGGTCGCTTAAATCAATCCAGTTTTCTGCTTTTCCAACCGAGATTTTAAAACCATTTTTTATAATTACCTCTGAAGCAAAGAAATAATCAATATGATAAGGTTTATCGATTTTACGGTACATGTGAAAAGTTGGATGAGTTTCCTTTCCTTGCTTAATTTCCTCTTGCTTATGATATAAACTGTGAATCTTTTTATTCTCAAGAAATCTGACCATATCTGAATGATTGCCAACTCGGTCAAGTTCATCCCAAATTTTGTTTGAATTGAAATCACCAGTCAATATGCAAGGTAACGATAAAAGATTCGAATAATAGTTAATTGCTAACCGTATTTGTCCGATATATCTGGCTTCAGGTTTTTCCTTATTATCCATAGCCCAAATTCCAAAAAGTAAAAAAGAGTTATCATTTCCTGTCACTTTTAAAGGAATTATATATCTGAATTTTGGATTAAATATTTTTAGTAACTCAAATTTGTAGTCAGAATATGAGAAAATTCCAATTCCTTTATTTTCAGAATCACCGTACCAGAAGAAGTCGGTAGGTTTTGGTATCAAATCTCCAAATTTCAGTTTGTTACCCGATTCACATTCAGGAATCACTAAAATATCAGGTTGCAATGACAGAATCTTATCATATTTTTTTCTAAATGCTCCTTGACTATTCCATTCAATGATTCTCATGTTGTTATTTTCGACCTAATGTGTGCTAACAAATGCACTATAACTTTAGTATATTAATGCAATGAATAAGGACAAGATATACAATTTTTATAATAATCTTTCAATTGAAGAAAGAAAGGAATTACTAGACATTTGTCTAGACGATTTAGGAGTTATTGATACCCCATCAGCAACTAAATTATTAAAAGTTAGTAGATCAAGGGTATATCAGATAATGAATGATTTTAACACTCTTGAAATTGGTAAGCATAAGTTTTTAATGTTAAATGTGTATTTAAATCACCGATAAATAATTTATTTCTTTGTTTTTTAGGTGTTGTAAGTTGTTAAAAATAAATGCTTAGCAAGAGTGATGCTTAATGAAGTGTGTAATCCGGATTTGAACCAATAAGGAATCAGAACTGGATTATAAATTTCATTATAGTAGAATCAATCGGTATTTATAAATTTACAAATTGTGGGTTTAACAGAATAAAAAATTAATATCCTCGTTTAACAACCTAAACAATTAAAATAGTAAACTATGAAATTTTTTCTATCAATAATATTTCTTTCTATAACAGTATGTTTAAAATCGCAATGTCCCGAAGGATTAATTACATCCAAACAAAATCTTGTAATTAATGGAGACTTTGAGAATGGGAATAAACATTTTAAATCGCATTACAAACATTATTTTCAAGCAGGTCCTGGACGATATAACATAATTAAAGATGCAAAAAAATACTCACCTCAATTTTTTATAGGTACAGGAGATAATTATTATATGGCAGTAGATGGAGCTATTGGAGCAAATATGACAGTATGGGAGCAGCAAATTAAAGTAGAACCCAACACCATATACTTTTTTTCGGCTTGGGTAAACACACTAAATATAAGAACTGGTCCTCCTGCTGTTTTGCAGTTTTCAATAAATTCGAAACCAATTGGCGAAACATTTAATTGTCCAAATAAGCTCAATGTTTGGAAACAGTTTTTTGTAAACTGGACTTCTGCAGAAGATACAACAGCTACGATTAGAATTGTTAGCCAGAACAGAGATGAGCATGGTAATGATTTTGGGCTTGATAGAATAAAATTTTATCAGTGCTTACAACCTGATTTTGACAAGAAACTGAAAGAAGCTAAGTTGGGAGAAACCATTGAGTTACGAAATATATTTTTTGAAACTGGTAAGAGTGAGTTAATGGAAGGTTCTTATGTTCAGTTGAATAAGTTAGTTGCCTACTTAAAAGAAAACTCTAAGGTTGAAATAGAAATAGCAGGGCATACTGACAATATAGGAACCAACGAAAGTAATATGAAATTATCGGCAGGAAGGGCAAATGCTGTTGCTAAATTTTTAATGGCAAAAGGTATAGAAAAAAGTAGGTTTAGGGCTGTGGGGTATGGAGAATCTCATCCAAAAGAATCAAATGAAACGTTGGAAGGTAGACAAATTAATAGAAGGGTTGAGTTTAAGATTGTTTGTAAGTAGGTTGGTTAAAAATTCTAATTCGACATATTGTTGATTTAATTTCTGGTAAACCTAATTATTACACCAGCATTGAACAATAAAAATTTATCTTGGTCAAAATAGTTGTGATATAAAACACCAAGCATTGGAGATAGACGGAAAGTTTCTTTTCTAAGTACTTGATAATCGGCAGTAAATTTGTATTCTTGTCTATATCTTTCTTCGGTTGTCTTTTTTGATGTCCAACGATAGTTACCCATTAAATTTAGTTTGTTTTGATTAAGGCTTAGATTAAATCCTGCAGAACTTTCAAAGTAACTTGTTTGAGGATCTTGTAAAGAGGTAAATCCAATGCCGTAATTGAGTGTTAATTGCTTAATAGGTATGCGTAAAATTAATACTTGCCAATCAATAGAACTTAATGTTCCTGTATTATCATTTAATACTGTATATCTAAGATCTGTTCCAATAATTCCCCAATTTCCTCTTATACGTGGTTGAAAAATATGTTCAGAGGAAGAAGTACCTGCACTTAATTCAGCTTCAAAAGAGATTAAGTTAGGAATGTTTTCTCTATTGCTAAGTGCTGATTTTTGAGCTTGTACGGTTCCATATCCTACAACTTTTACTAAACCTGTAAAAATTTCACCTATAAGATAACTTCCAAATCCTTGATCTTCATCATTAGAGTAAGATGAACTTGAGCTTTTGCTAGAAGTGCTTTTAGATGAACTTCTTTTAGGTTTATCGTTTCTCACATTTTCTTTAACTCTATCTACCTGGGCTGTTAAAACAGTTGATGAAATCAAAAAGCTAATTAATAAAATTGATAGTGTAGTTTGTCTATTCATTATTTTTTTTGCGAGGCATGTTACAAATTAAAGGCCAAAGAAATTGATTTTTTTTATAAAGTATAATTAGCTGCATTTAACCCGCAATATGCATTAGAAAATCTATTACACATTGAAATTACTTCAAAACAAGTCACTTCGTTGTTTCATCTCAACTCACCAGAACGATGCTATGCCTCGTTTCGCTAAAGCCTTGTTTTATTAGTTTCTGATTATTGCTTCGTTCAGCATTGCCCAAGTAAAACTTGGCACTGCATTCACTTATCGCAATAATTGTACTTTCAATGCTCATAACGAAGTTTTAATACATAATCCAGGTTTAAAGGAAAGTTAATTGACCATCTCCCGTTTTTAACAATTGAAATCCAGGTCAAGGGTTAACTGGCCTTTGCCTGGGGAGATTTCAGGTACAGGCAAGAATGCTCTGGGTGTGGTGTTGGCCATTAACACTTTAACTATCGTGCTGATTTTATAGTATATGAAATTGAACAATTCATAGCTTTTCTCTTTGTTCATGGTCTTAATGCCGCTACTTAGGATTAGTTTATGGTGTAGCGATGAAATTGAACTGTATATCAAGCTCATCGCGATTGTAAGTATTGCCAACATGCTCTGAAGTCCTTCGAATGTTTTTATTTGTATGTCTTCTAATCCATAACAAGATTTTATGTGGCGGTGATATTCTTCAATCTTCCAACGGAACCCATAAGCCTTAAAAGCTTCGCTGATCACCCCAACAATTGATTCCTTTGGTGAACGTGTCAGCAACCAGCAATAACCGCCGTTCTTTCTTTTTGTAACAACCAGCCATAATTCATATAACTTGCCTTTGACTTGATATTTAACTTTTATGGCCCCACATTCATACTTTAACAACTTCTTTTTGCTTTTCTGAATCTTGGTTGCCGTCAGTTCCATGAACAAAGGAATCTTCCTGCTGATTTTATTGACAGGCAATTCTTCCCCTTTATAAATTAACTTTGTTTTTGCGTTTAACCGTAGGATGAAGTTATTGTCTTGGGTAATTATGTGATCACGACAGATTGGCCTGTCCATGCCACGGTCAAATATATGGGTAACATCCTTATCTATTACGGAGTTTACTTCTTCAATGGCTTCAATTACCTCTTTGTTTTCACTTTTTGCCCCATGGTCAAAACTATAAAGCTTGTTAATAAGGGGAGTCATCTGGTGGTCTTTACTGAAATGGACAACATCCATTAACCAATAACCAAGCCCAATACTGCCTTTGTCCCCATCTTTTACATAGTCCAGCCCATCCATAAACTTTGCATACTTCTTCTGAATATCCGAACCATCAAACAAAATATAATCTCCATGATGGATTTTCCCTTTTACACTTTCCATATGCCCTCTAAATAGCTTCTTGAAAAAGCCCAACTTGTTATAATGGTTGCGGAAACGCTTTGTTGTCTGGCTTAAGGAAATATTGTCGTTAATGCCCGATGCTATTTTATTGACCAATACGGTTCCTGTTTTTAAAATTCCTGTGATCATTTCTCTTATGCAACGGCTTTCTGGTTTTGTCATGTGATTTGAAAACTTAAGAAAATATCCGCTTATCTTGTTCTGAACCTGTTTTGTTAATACTTTTGACATAAAGCTGGTTGTTTTTGTTTTTTTTGTTTGTGGTTATTCAAAAATAACATTTTCAATCAGCTTTCCTTATGTGTTAATATTAATCAATCCCTTGTCAATACAGGAATTCACGAAATATAAAATCCGGTTTTCGGGAGATGGTCAATTAAAGGAAAGTTAACTTTTGTATTAATTGTTTTAAGTAAAAAATAATTTAGCAACTATTTATACGATATTTGTTCTATAATACTTACTTGTAAAAAAAATGCATTAACTATGAATAATATAAATATTGGTAGTACAACGAAACTACATAATGGAATTGAAATGCCTCGTTTAGGTTTAGGTGTATTTCAATCAAAGGATGGGAGTGAGGTTATTAATGCAATTAAATATGCATGGGATGTTGGTTATAGATTGGTTGATACTGCATCATTTTATGATAATGAGAAAGGTGTTGGTCAGGCAATAAAAGAACTAGGCATTAATCGACAAGAAATTTTTGTGACCTCCAAGATTTGGAATTCTGATCAAGGATATGATTCTACAATTGAGGCTTGCAATAAGTCTTTAAGTCTGTTGGGTAGTGATTACATTGACTTGTATTTAGTACATTGGCCAGTAAAAGGTAAATATTTAGAAACCTGGAAGGCCATGGAAGAATTATATCAGGATGGTAAGTTAAAAGCAATTGGTGTAAGTAACTTTCTACAACATCAATTGGAAGACTTATTAAAAATTGCCAATGTTGTGCCTATGGTTAACCAGATAGAATATCATCCATATTTAACACAACCTGCATTAATAGATTTTTGCAATTCAAATAACATAAAAGTTCAATCCTGGGCACCATTAATGCGAGGTAAAATATTTGAAATAAATGAAATTGTTGAAATGGCCAATAGATATGATGTTTCACCCGCACAATTGGTTATCAGATGGAACTTACAAAACAATGTAATGGTAATACCTAAATCAGTACATCAAGATAGAATAGTAGGTAATGCAAGCGTATTTCATTTTAATATTTCGGATGAAGATATGAAACTGCTAAATGACTTAGATAGAGGTGGAAGAATAGGTCCGGATCCTGATGATTTTGATTTTTAGATAGTTAAATAAAAATAATGCAAGGGTACAGAAGTTATTTACTGATCCTTGCATTATTTTATATTATAGGAACAATCCTATTTGATGTTTTAATTAGCCGTAGAAGCTAAAGCATTAGCCTGGCTGGTGATGTGTTCGCTGTATAAATTACTTAATGACTGTACTGCAATACATGCATCATTACTATTTTGAGCACTATCGGCGTTAATCCAAACAAACTGTTGACCATTACCTTGTAAATTAAATGATAAAGATTGTTGTTGATCTTCAGTTACACTAACAAGGTTTTGTGATTGACCGGCATATTTAATTACATTACTAGGGTCAACAAGTTTATTTACAACATAAACATTAGCTTTGTTTTCGATGAATTGTACCGAAATAAATTGGTTTATATTACTTTGAATATAACCTGAATACCAATGAGACTCTGGCACTGCATAAAAACGGGTGAATTTTTCAAAGGCTTGAGTTTGACCATTTAATTGTAATTGTGTATTTCTTATTCCTTGTGTATCCAAAGGCATTTTTACACTACCTATAAAAGCTTGTACGTTTGCACCTTGATTACCATGAGTAACACTTGCAGAAACAGTATTTGTTTCACTTCCGTCAACAAAACAAAGAGCGGCTAAACCTTGGTTCATAGTGGTTCCAGGTACTTTTACAGAAACAGGAGGATTAGAGTTTGACCAAACAACATTTACAACGGTATCTGCATCATTTCCAGCAGCGTTATAAAAGAATAAGCAATACAGTTGTCCACTGTTTAGAGCACCATTACAAGTTGCTGTATCACCTACATTTAAAGTTATTAAGTTCCCATTGTTCCAATTTATTTTTGACATGATAATAAATATTTGTTTTCCTACTCTGTTTAATAATAGGCTTTTGGGATTCCGCCTTTATAATCAAAATCAGCAATAGTGGCCACTCAAACGGAATTTTAATTTTGATTATAATTTAAATTTCGGTTGATATTTTTAGTTTTACTAGCGTATAAGTACCTGATTTGTCCGATACGTATTTATACCATTTTTATTTTTGTGTGTTTTAAAATAGAAGAGAGGTTTCAAATGTCTGTTTGTTAGTGATATGTGGTGTTTTAAAAAATAGAAATCTAATATTTCATCGAAGGATTTTATTTCTTTAGATATTTATTTTGCAAGTATAGGTTTAATGTTTTTTTTATCTAAAGTAAAAATAAAATAAACATAATATAATTGAGTGCTATTATAATTTATGTAAAAATGTAGTCAAATATTATAATAAACCATATTGGTGTTAAAAGTTTTAAAATAAAGATATTTTAAAATAATAATAGTTTGCTATGTTGTGTAATGGTTTGTTATTGAGCGAATTGAGAGTTGGAATTGAAATTATTGGATAATTGAAATTGAACTGGTTGTAATCCATATCTATTTTCGAATACTAATGAACTTATATTCTAATATTTGAATCTAAATTAAATGATCGGTTATTGATTTAAATACATTAGTTGTTTATTGTAATTAATGTATTTTTTATAAGTATATAGAGAATTATTATGCTTGTTTATTGATTCAATTTTGCTAAAAAACATTTGTTTAACAGAGTAATACCAATTTCATATTGAAATTGGTATAATTTGATTTCTTTAAAAAGGTTTACTTGTTATCTTCTTTGATCATGATATAATTAGCCACCCATTGGAAAGCAATAAAACCGAATATAAAAATAGTGCTTAGATTGTTAACAATAATTCCGGTTGAGAAAGTTATGCTAATAGCACCAATGCCAATTAAACTTATTCCAACGGCATATATGAGTAGTGCATTTTTAAACTTCGAAGGAGAAAACATTACACTAAACGGAACCATCATAGCAAAACCAAATGCAGCTATTGGAATATATTCTTCAACAGAAGTTGTAAAGTAAAGTAGAAGACCAGCAATAAATAAAAATAAACTAGAGGCGACAAAATTAGAGCTTAATTTCTCCTTTTTATCTAATAGTACTTGTCCATATTTATTAAAACGTAAGAATAAATTACTAATAGGTGTAATAACCCAAGTAGAAAAAGCAATAATAGTTAAAGCAATAATTAATGGCGTTAAAAAGGGTTGTAGGGTTTCATTGTTTTTAGCAGCAAATCTTAAAAAACGAAATGTCAAATAAAATCCAATAATTACACCCCACTGGTATTTGGCGGTGAGTTTACTCATTAAAAAGGAGTACTTTAAAAACAATTTATAAACCGGATTACTAGCTTTTATTGCTTCCAGCATTCCGGCTTGAGCATAGGCAAATGAAGGCTCGTTTTGTAACGATTCTTTAAAGTGTAATAAAGCTTTTTTATGGTTTCCTTTTTCTAATAATCCCCATCCATAATTAGCATGTGTATATGCATTATTAGGATCTTCGTGTAATGCACCCTCAATAGTATCAAATGAATCTTTCTTTTTGTTTAGTTTCATTAAAGCTGTACTACGAGTATTTAATCCTAATATATTTTCAGGATCAATTTCGAGTGCTTGATTGGCTAAGTCAAGTGCTTTTTTAAACTGCTTTCTTAAAAGCTTTATATTTCCAAGCAAGGCAAAATAGTCAGCATCATGTGGATCTAGCTGAATAGATCTTTCAAGATGCGCTTCAGCATCGTCATATTTATCTTGCTGTAGTGCAATGCGTGATTTAATGTAATACAGTTGAGGTATATCCGGTGTTAATCCAATTGCATTGTTTATAATAGTTTCGGCATTATCATAATTGTCTTGTTGCAAATAAACTTCAGCAAGAAGCGATAATAATTGCACATTATTAGGGTTTCTTGCAAGTAACTCTCTCAACTGTCTTTCGGCCTCCTTGTATTTTTTTTGCTGTACAAGTATTTCTATTCTCGACAGCATGATATCTTCACTCATATTATTTCTTTTTATTCAAATAGGTTAGTACGTCATCATATAATCCAGCATCATTAGCAAACATGGCAAAGTTTTTAGCTGTTGTAAACCATTCCTGGGTACTTGGCTTATGTTTTTTTATGGCATTAATTAAGTCTTTTGTCTCAATTGGTTTAGGTATTCCATCATTAAATGAAGACTCCAGTTTTTGTTCAATAGTTAAATCAATTAATGCATCAATATCTGCTCCTGAAAAATGATTGGTTTTTTTTGCAATGCTACTGTAATCAATTATTTCGGTTGGTTTATCTTTTAGTTTTAATTTTAATATTGATTCTCTGGATTCTTTATCTGGAGGTGGAACAAAAATAATTCTGTCAAATCTGCCAGGTCTTCTAAAAGCAGGATCTAAATTCCAGGGAGTATTTGTTGCTCCCATAATTAACATACCTTCGTTATTGTGATTAATTCCGTCAAGTTCTTGTAAAAATTGATTTATTAAATGACGTCCGCTTGATTGTTTCATATCACTACGACTGGCTCCAAGCGCATCAATTTCATCAATAAATATGACACATGGGGTATGTCTTCTGGCTAATTCGAATATTTCATGCAGATTCTTTTCACTGTTGCCAATCCACATATCTAATATATCGTTGAGGCTAACATTAATAAATTTGGCATTAACTTGACCAGCAGTAGCTTTTGCTATATATGTTTTACCACATCCAGGAGGGCCATAAAGTAAAATACCTCCTCCTACTTTTTTGCCGTAGGCTTTATATAAATCAGGGTGTAATAAGGGTTTTATTATTTTGAGTTCAATCTCGTTTTTAACTGAATCCATCCCACCAACATCTGCAAAATTGATGGAAGGCTTTTGTAAAAAACGGTCGTCTAATATTTCATCAGGTTCATTTTCTTCTGTTTGCTCGGCAACTCTTAAGTGAGAGTCTAACTCTTCGTCTTTAAAGTCTGGTTTAATAGACAAAACTTTTTGATATACTTCAATAGCCTTATCAACAGATTTTTCATTTAAAAGTCCTTTAGCATAAAGCGTTAAGGTCTCAATATCTTGTTTGCCGTTTTCAATTAGTTCCTCTAATATTACATTACACGCCGAATAATTTCCTTTCTTAAAAAACACTTTAGCTAAACCTATTTGCGCTTTATTATCATTTTCTATTTTAAGAATATAGGAGAATTCTTGTTCAGCTTCGTCTAACCTATTTAAGGATAATAAATTTTCAGCTAAAAGTAACCTTAAAGGAGTATTATCCGGAGAATGTTTTAAAGCTTCCCTTAAGCTTTCAATGGTATTATTGTTCATATTGTACTTTGTTATCTATAGTTGAGTTAAGCTTAAAATTGGGGGTGAAAGTATATGTTATTTTTTAATTATCCATTATTATTTCTGAATCAAAGCAACATCTGGATTATATTTTTCAAAAAAAATAATTGTCTTATTTATATTATTTTTTGTGTTTTTTAAATCGTTGATTTCTATTACTCTGTCTTTTTCAACTAATACAATTTTATCAATAGAATAAATAACAGAATCAAGTTCGTCGATTATTTTTTCACTTCTATTTTTATATTTAATAATGAGTTGTGAAGATTTCTTTCTTAATTGGATTGAGTTTTGATAAAAAAGTCCCTTAAATAATCCCAGAAGTCCAATTAGTAATAGAATCCACCCAAAATTGAAAAAATAATTCATGTTTTCTATAAAAAATACAATTGCAATAAAACCTATTGTTAAATTAAAAATTCTAAATACTATATCATATCTTGTTTGTAATAATGTAAATCGTCTAAATTTCTGAATTGTAGAAATAATACTATCTGCTGTTGAAACTATTAATATCCCAATAATTATTTCATTTTTGAATTCTTCTAAACCAAATACCTTAATTCCACCTGCAATTGCTCCTCCTAAACTTGCAATACATACAATTAACTTATTCCAAATTTTCATGTAGGTTGTTTATTTCTTAATTATTAAAACAATTATTCCAGTTATAATTTAAAGCAAATCCACTATAAAAGATTATTCCATTATTATTACTTTTTATTGCATATCCAATTCTAAGTGCTAACCACCCAGAAATGATTAATAGTATTGCTCCAATTATTTTAATTGTTCTCTTTATTTTAAGATCCATAAAATCAATATAATTAGGATGATAATGACTACAAGTATTTTATTAATGGTAATATCTATCCGTTTCTTTGGCAAACTGTGTTCTGGATATTTAATACCCCATCTTTTAGTTTTAGCAAAATCAAATAAAAGCTTTGGGGTAACAGGAATTCTTTCAACCCTTGAGTATGGAGATTTAAAAAATAATGCACCAAAATTCTGTCCTTCTTCGTCTGCATGAAAATACCACAAATACTCAGACATATCTACTTCATATGCTTCAGCATACTTTTCAATCATTTCATGAAAATCGTCACCAACTATACCAAGATTAAAGATGTCTGATTCCTCATATGTTTCATCTATTCCTGAAAAATTCTTTACAAAATCTATTATCTCATGTTGGTTACTCATGTGTTAGTAGTGTTTTTTTTGCATAACATCTCATTAATCAACGTTTACTTTTAAATAGACTATTAGGATATCAATATTAAATTTTATTCTTTAGCAATTCAGAATTAATAAACTCATTAATAGCTTTTTTTAGGTAAAAGGTTGAATTTTTTATAGAATCCTCCTGGTTTAAAGCATATATATTTAATTCTTTTAAGTAGTTAATATTAAAATGTTTGATGTTAGGATTGTCTAATTGATTTACCCCACAAAAAATGGCTATTTTCTGATTGGTGATAGAATCCATAATTCCCTTTATTACCTTACCAGAGAAGGTTTGTTCATCTAGTTTGCCTTCTCCTGTAATAATCCAATCGGCACCTTTAATTTTATCATCAAAACAGACTTCTTTTTTTATCAAATCAATACCAGATTTCAATTGGGCATTTAAAAAGACAACACTTCCTGCACCAAGACCACCGGCAGCTCCAGAACCTGGGATTTGTTGTAGATCGATATTAAATTGGGTTCTAATTATATCGTTATAGTTTTTTAGCCCAGCATCAAGCTGTTCAACCATATTTTTAGTTGCTCCTTTTTGAGGTGCGTAGGTGTGAGCTGCTCCTTTAGTACCATATAATGCATTATTAACATCACAAGCCACATCTATCTGTACTTCTTTTAATTTCGGATTTACGTTTGCAGTATCTATATGAGCCAGTTTTGCTAAATCTTCACCAACACCTCTTAGTAAATTATGGTCAGCATCATAAAAACGATATCCCAAAGCATTGGCCATACCTAATCCACCATCATTAGTAGCACTTCCTCCAATTCCTAGAATAATATGTTTACTACCTGAATTGATGGAGTCTAAAATAAGTTCCCCAGTTCCATAAGTCGTAGTTTCCAGCGGATTTAATTGATTTTTATTTAATAAATTGATGCCAGAAGCTTGAGCCATTTCAATAACTGCAGTTTTTTTACTCTGGGAAAATAAATACGAAGCTTCAATACTTTTAAAAAGAGGATTATTGACTTTAAGAGTCTTTAATTTTCCATTTAGATAATAGTTGAGTACATCAATGGTTCCGTCTCCACCATCTGCAAGAGGTAATTTAACTATTTCAACATTAGGGATATATTTAATTATTTCTTTTTCTACAATGTAGCAAAATTCTAGTGCAGTAAGTGAACCTTTAAATTTATCAGGAGCTATTATTATTTTCATCTCATTATAATTTTATCTTTCAATTGCATTCGATGGAACTCCCTCATAATAGTTCTTCCTGAGTAAAAAAGATTTCTCATGGATCGTTTCATACGTTTATAATTTGATTCTTTAAGGTCGTATGGAACTCCCGAATTAAATACATTCTACAATGTGTAATTTTTTTTAATGGTCGTTTCATTCTTCAAATTTATAGCTATACAGAATTCAAAATTACAATTCATTTTAATTTCATCGATAGCAGAAAGGTGTTCATCGATATTAATTGGGGAGGATTGTAAATATTCAAAGCTTTGTTCTGAACAAAATCATTAAATTCAACAATTATGAAAACGAAACAAGGTTTAAAAATCATTTTAACAAAGGCAAAGAGCAAATTACCTCTAATTACCTTTGGTTTTATCTTATTACTCCTTATATTTTCGCAATGTACTGTAATCTCGTTCTATCCACTTTATACGCAAAAGGAGTTGGTTAGGGACGACAGGATTGTTGGGAAGTGGATGTCGAAATTAATTAAAGAAGAAGTTTCGGAGGACTCAATGGTTTGGGAAATAAATTTTAGAGAGAAAAAGTGGAAGAATAAATTAAGAAATAATGTAGTTAAAGGAAATAAACAAGTATCAAATAGCTTTACTTATAAACTAAAAATATATTCGGCCAATCAGGATGATGATAATACAGCAGAGTTTGATGTTCATATTGTAAAGTTAAACGATGATTTCTTTCTTGATTTTCTCCTTGACGATTGGGATACAGATAATGCTTTTTCTGTTATGCATGTATTACCCGTTCACACCTTTGCGAAGTTAGAAGTAGGAGAGGGGAAGTTTACTGTAAAATGGTTGGATGGTGATTTTTTGGAAGAATTGTTAGAGGGAAACAAAATCAGAATAAGACATGAAAAGAGAAAAGATGCTTCGTTGTTAACGGCTAAACCCAAAGAACTTCAGAAGTTTATTATAAAGTATGCAGATAATGAAGATGCATACGAAGAAGATTTAAGTTTTGATTTATCTCCTTATAATCCTGAAAGCTAAAGATGGTTCAATATAGAAAAAAGCGACAAAACAGGGTACTTTTGCATACCCTGTTTTGGTTGATATCAATAGTAGCTAATGCATATGTGTTTAAGCTATCATCACAATTAAGTTGGCTCGATGTTTATTATTCCATATTTTCTCATTTATGCTTATTAATAGGATCGTACATTAATGTTTTTATGTTAGTTCCCATATTATTTTCGAGGCAAAAGTATTTCTTATATACATTGGCAGCAGTTGTCAATGCTATGTTAATGACGTTGGTATACTTGTTTACCTTTAATGAACTGGTAGATTGGGTTATGCCTAATTATTATTTTGTTTCCCAATTTAACTGGCAGGAAACCTTTATTTTTGTATTGGCTTACTTATCTTTTACAACGCTATTAAATCTTTCGGAATCGTGGTTTGAGTTGCAGGAAAAAAATAAGCAAATGTTGCTAACCGAAAAAGAAAGTATTGATAATCAATTAAAGGCACTTAAAACGCAAATTAATCCACATTTTCTGTTCAATAGTTTAAATGTAATTTATTCCGAAGCATTAAAGAATTCAAATCAAGTTCCCGAGATTGTAATAAAACTATCAGATATATTGAGGTATGTTATCTATAAATCAAAAAATGATACCATAAAAATTAGTGAAGAAATTGAATTAATTAATAATTACATACAACTTCAAAAATATAGAGTGGATAGTACAGCAGATATTTATTTTAAGTCAGATTTTGATATAGATCATAATATTGCTCCAATGCTTTTTTTACCGCTTATTGAAAATAGTTTTAAGCATGGAATAAAAGGGGAGTTAAGCAATACTTATATTCATATAGACTTAATATCTAATAATGAAACAACTCAATTTATTATTGAGAATAATAAAGGCAGTGCAGCAAAATTTAATTTTGATAAGGAAGGTGGAATAGGATTAGAGAATGTAAAAAAGAGATTGCTACTTTTATACCCAAACCGCCACAAGTTTTTGATACAAGAAAACGATGATAATTTTAAAATTGATATGAAATTGTATCATAACTAACAAGAACAAAAGAGACTTAATATGCCCATTAATTGCTTGATTATAGATGACGAACCGGCGTCCAGAGAGGTTTTAGAAAGATATATTGAAGACACTAAAGAATTAAATCTAATAAAAGCTTGTAAGAATGCTTTTGAGGCTAACGAGGAGTTGAAAAAAGATAGAGATATTCACTTATTGTTTCTGGATATTAATATGCCAAAGTTGAATGGAATGGATTTTTATAAATCTTTGATTAATCCACCGTTGGTTATTTTTACTACAGCTTATCCAGAGTATGCTTTAGATGGATTTGAAGTGGAAGCAGTGGACTATTTACTAAAACCTTTTCCGTTTAGCAGATTTTTGAAAGCGATAAATAAAGCTACTCATCAATTAAAGAATTCAACTCAACAGTCAATAGATGATTTCATTACTTTAAAAGCTGATAAGAAAATACACAGAATTGATCATGATGAAATTATTCGACTAGAATCGATTGGTGATTATGTTAAAGTATTTTATAAGGATACACATATTCTTGTGCATGATACTTTGCAAAATATTTTAAATAAACTTCCAGCACAAATATTTATTAGAGTTCATAAAAGTCATGTTGTAAATTTTTTTAAGCTTGATAGTGCTGAGGGAAATATGTTACACATAGGAACAGAAAATGTACCTATTGGAGCAACATATAAAAGTGATTTAATTGATAAGTTGAGCTTGAAATAGTACTTTCGCGATGAGAATTAAAATATAACTCTATTTCAATAAATTTAAATATGAGACGAATCACAATAATTTTACTTCTTTTAGTTACTTTTTTAAGTGGGTGTAAAAATGATAAAGATCCAGCTCCGGAATATGATCAAATAGATATTGTTACAGGAATATATTTAAGAAATGAATTAGCTCAGCTATGGAATTCGCATGGTAATCCTAATTCTAATATTTTAGTAAATAATATCGCGAAAGATGATAATGAAGGACAAGGACTTGTTGTTGAAGGGATAAATAGAATTGTAATGTATCCGAATCCCTGTAGCAGTATAATTTATATTCACTCACCAATTGAACTTTCAAAAGTTTGGATAATCCCTGCGAAGCCAATTAGTGCATTTCAATCAATTAATTTCGAGAATAAATTTAATGAATCGTCTTATGATGAAAATGAAATAGATCAAGTAGCAACTAAAAATATTAAAGTTGAAGCTAACGAATTTGTAGTGAATATTTCAGATTTAGAGCAAGGTTTTTATAGGATTTTTGTTAAGGACAAAGATGGAGGTTTAAAATGGGATAATATATTTGTAGATAGGGGAATAGAAAATTGGGAATCTTATTTGGAAAATATTTGGAATTAAAAGTATCTCAATGATCTAATACTGTTTTTTTCCTTTTTCTTTTTAGGGAATGCTCTTTTCCTGTTTTTCTTTACAAACTTAAAAACTTCGTAGCTTAATGATATTTCATGACTTGAGTTGCTAATGCTGTGTTGTGAATTACCAATGTCAAACGAATAGCCAATGCCTAGTTTTTCTGTAACCCAAAAATTAGTTAAAACAACCATTGATTTTTTCAATCTATTCGTAAAACCAAGTTCAATTTTGGATTTATACTCAACTAAAATACTTAGGTCACTTACCGTTTCTTCAGTTATCATTCCCCTTATTAAAACCGAAGGTTTTATGGCAAGTATTTTTCCTATTTGAAAATTATAACCTCCTGTTAAGTAAAGATTTCTTTTATAAAAAGGGATAGAATATTCATTTGTAAATTCTGTATGTAAGGCATGAGGCATAGATAAACCAAGATAAAATGAAGGAGAATAAAGCCATCCGCCAAAACCAACATCTAAATTTATTTGGCTTACAGTTTGTCCTTGAAACATTGGATCTGAGGTATTAACCAATTTTATATTGCTTAAGTCAATACTATGGTTGATAGCTCCAGCATTTATTCCAAGCGATAAAAAGAGTTGTTTATTTAATTTTACTAGATGAGAATATACAAAGTTAGCATTGCTAATAGTTAAAACACCTGTTTTATACATAGCCATGTTTGTCCCTAGAGATGTAAAGGTTTTATTAATAGGGGCATGGAAAGATAATTGGTATGAAGTAGGGCTATCGTTGATTCCCATCCATTGCTTTCTGGTATTTATGTTGGTAAAAATAGTATTTCTTACCCCTGCATACCCTGGGTTAAAGCTAAGTTGATTATTCATATATTGCGACATCGTCGGATCCCACTGTCCGGTTAATTCAAACAGTGAGCAAAATAAAAAGATATATACAATAAGTATGATGCGCATAAAAAATCAAGATTCTACTATTTGTTTAGATAGATAAATCCGGTGTAATTCTTTTTAAGTTCTGGGATTTCAAATTTATAATAATAAATGCCTACTTCAAGGGATTTTCCCTTATAAGAATTGATATTTCCAATTCCATTCCAGTCGTTTTTATAGTTGTCGTTTTTGTAAACAATTGTTCCCCAGTTATTAATGATGGTTAAATTAATTAATGAAACATTATCGAATTCAGGTACATAAAATACTTCATTAATACCATCTCCATTAGGGGAAAAACCATTCGGTATAAAAAGCGTGGTTTCATCTTCATTTAACAAATCAATATGTAACCAAGCCTCGGCACAATCATTTTCAGCATCACATATTTCATAAGCAATAGAGTCAGTTCCATAAAATCCTCTGTTGGGTGAATAAATTATAGCAGTATCTCCTAAGGTAGAGACTCTCCCTTGCTCAGATGACGAAGTAATATTAAGACTTAAAGGGAAATTTAATAAATCTTTGTCATTTTTAGTTATGTGTACTAATTTTTCGGGTGTCCAGTAAAATTTTACAGTATCGTTAGCAGCACTGGGTTTATAATCGAAATATATTACATCTAATGTCACTTTCGCGGTTCCGCAAACTCCGTTGTTGTTACAAACTTCATATTCAAAACTATCTTCGCCTTCATAGTTTTTTTCAGGATTGTACGAAATTGAAAAGTCATCATTTATTTTTACATTTCCATGGCTAGGTGAATCTAGAATTTTCACTCTAGATACTCCCGAATTTAATCCATAATCATTTATCAATACGTTAATCTTTTCAGCCCGATTAAGAAGTATTAGCCCAAAATCATCATTAGCAATTACAACATTATCATCTTCATCAAGAAAAGAATTTGCATATGCGTTAAAGTTAAAAAATAAAATAATTACTAATAAGATCAATAGATTTGATATGTAATAGTTATTTAAAAAGCTTTTAAAATTAAGTAGTACATTTTTGATCAAATCCATAAATATAAACAGCGTTTACTTTCTTTTTCTCTTTCCTTTATATTTTCTTGCATCATACCCTTCGTACATAACATCCATAAATTTACAAGGTATAGCTCCTTTATTACTTCTGGTTAGTATACGATAACCAGCAATTATTTGGAAACTATTGCCATAGTACGTTTGGGTTCCAGCAAGCCCATGAGTATATTCTAAACCAAGCGTAACTGGTCCAAAATTAATACCTGCTGTGGTGCCCATTGATAAATCTCTTCCCATCTGCTGATCAGTTGATCTTCTGTACGCCAAAACACCCCAGAAGGAAATATCGTCGTTAAAAGTAGGCATTTTAAGTTTTAAATTTAAATCAAATCTGGTATCAGCTAAATTATTTCTTCTATACATTAATTCTGGAAAGATGAAAATGTCTCGTCCCGGCATTTTTAATGAAGTTCCAAAATGTAAATGAAGGTTCATAGGAAGCTCTGGTTCCTGACCTCCACTATATAGTTTATTATTTTGAGGCAAAATATTGGTAGCTGAAACTCCAATATGATAGCGGTTATAAATTAACATTAAACCAGCATTTCCATTTAATCCCCAACCAGAGTCGTTATTTCCAGTGATAGCAGGATCAAAAGAACTCATTTGATTTATTAAATCGATCTGGTTAATCTTAGCTTGTTCAATATTTAATGATAAACCAAATTGTAGTTGCGATTTACTTTTTAATTTATCAAGCAGTGTTAATTCATAAGAAAATGACTGCTGTAGGCCTAATTGACTTACATTACCATTTTTGTCATTGTATATATATGTTCCTAAACCTAATTTATGATTTAATGCATTTTGAAAACTAAAAACTTGTGTCGATGGAGCATCATCCATATGTAGCCATTGAGATTGATAATATCCATTAAAAAGAATAGATCTTTTATCACCCCCTGCTGCTGCAGGGTTAACCATATATAAATCGTAAACATACAAATTAGTAATATAATGTCTTTGAGCATGTATACAACCTACGATACTAAAGAAAAACAATAATATAGCGAGTCTCATAATAATATAGGATTAACGTTTTAGTGTAAAGTGTCCTTTTAGTAGTTTGTTAATAGGTTTTAATTCAACAACGTACCAATAATCGTCAGTTGGCATAGGTTTATTCATATAATAACCATTCCATCCTGGGGATGTGGCAGGATATAAGGCAATTAACTTTCCATAGCGATCAAATATCCTTATTTTTGCTTCTGGAAATCTATCAATCCCTTCAATTTCCCATGTGTCGTTATAGCCATCATCATTTGGTGTAAAAAATGGAGGTACATTAACATCGTAGTCACCAGATATTGAAACTGTTTCAGATTTAACACATTGGTTATTATCTATTACATAAATACTATATGTGCCAGATCCTAAATCAGTAAATACATTTTCATCTTGCCAGTTGATACTATCAAGGCTGTATTGGTATGGAATATTAACCAAGTCAACGTCAACTCTAATTTGCTGATAAATAATGGTATCTAGCCTTTCAATTTCAGGAAGAGGCATAAAGTCAAAAATTAAAGAGTCTCTCTTATAGTAACAAGTTGTGGTACCATCTAAAGTGATTCCTATGTCTACAGCAACGGTATCGCTATACGAGAAAATATTTGACTCAGTTGTAGATCCATCGTGTGACCATAGGTATTCACCAGTATGGTTAGAAGATTCAGGATCTAATTCAGTTAATGAAATAGTTGTGTCCTGCTGACAAAGATTAATTTCATACACAGAACTCTCCGTTGACATATGTTGAACAATTATTTGATCTAAACCTTTACATCCGTTCGCATCTGTTACCATTATACTGTTTATAGAGTTAATATCACTATTAATCTCATAATCTGTAGCATTATTATGCCATAAGTAATTAGAGAAAACATCTCCTTCTTCTGGATGAATTGGATAATCGGTTATTGTTGGACAGATGTTTTGGTCACCTCCAAGAGTAACCTTAGGAGTTGGTCTCCATGTTACTTGGGTTGTAGCTGTACCTACACATCCGCTAACCTCATCTTTAACTTCAATAGAGTAATTTCCTTGACCAACGTGAACTCTTTCTTCGTCGCTATTACAATCCCACCAAACCGAATAATTGCCGGAAGGTGCTGTTATTCGAGGTACTAATTCTACTTCTTGTCCTCCACATGCTGGAGGAGGTGTATTTATTGTTACAGTAGGTAACGAAATTGAGGTAACATTAATATCATCGGTTGAACTACAACCATTATCATCCCATACAGTAATACCATAATTTATTGGTGTTGAGGATGGAGGTATTATAACAGACGTAGAGGTTGATCCATTATTCCATTGATAAGAGGCATATTGTTCAGGCGATTTAATAAAAATAGAATCTCCAATACATTTATTTACATCAGCACCCAAATCAATATTAGGATTAGAAAGTATAGTTACTTCAATTGAATCACTATTATGGCACATATTGTTATCAATAACTGTAAGTAAATATGTGCCAGATTCCTTCACATTCCAATTTGTATTTGGGGCAGGATTATTGGCCGCATCACCATTTTTCATTACCCATTGAAAACTTGAAATATCAGAACCAACTATTAGAGGACAAACTAAATGCACTCCATCATCATAGCAGGCAGTATTATTAATACCTGATAAATCTATAGTTGTTTTAGGGTAGTTGTTTACTACAACATTTGCAATGCCCGTACAACCATTGTTATCATTAACTTCAACGTTGTAGTTTCCAGAGGAAGCTACATTTATTGAAGAACTTGTTTCCCAGGTATTCCAATTAAATATTGGATTTGCCACTGTTGAACCGTCAGGGTAGTTAATCGAAATAATATCGATCTGCGTAGATGAATTCTCACATTTTTCAATTGTTGAATTGTTGGGTGTTACTATTGGTAGTTCATTTACAGATATATCAACCGAATCTGAGTTTATACAGCCATTATGTCCAGTCACAGTCACCTTGTGTTTACCAGCAGTGTCAGCATAAATTGTATCAGTTGTTTGTCCTGTGTTCCACAAATATCCAGCGTATCCCGAAGTTGCAGACAATATTGTATTATTTCCTCTACAAACTTCATTATTTCCATATATTTTGATATCAGGAATTTCTTTTGAGATTAAAGTAATGGTATCTGTTGTTGTACAAGCATCAGCTGTATAATTTACATTTAGCATATAATTACCTGGTGTAGATGCTCCAACCCAATCGGTATTGACCGAATTTGTTTCAGCTACGTTATTGTCAGCATCTAATCTCATCCACTGATAACTGCGATCCAGAGATGATAATAATCCAGCAGGAGCTTGTAAAGTAGTTGCTTCATTTTCGCAAATAAATTGGTCTGACATCTGTGGAATTATTAGTTCGCTATGGTAATTTACTTGAACATTATCTTCAGAGAAACACTCAAATGTTTGTCCTTTAGAATTGTTATTGCGGTTTGAAACACTTATTGTGTACGTACCAGACTCTTCAATAAATATATCGTTTACATCTATTGGAGTTGTTAAGTCGTTTTCCCAGTAGTATTTTACCTGGTCTGGAGCATCTATGTTTGAGTTCGAATTTAATGAGTTTAATATATTACTCATACCAAGTATTTCAACTGGACATGGTGTTACAATGTCTTTTAAACTAAACAATGGCACAGGTAGTTTTTCAATTGTAATAGTATCTCTAAGTACACAACCTTTGTCATCTGCATATGCATTTACTATCCAACTTTCTTCGGTTACACTATTCTCATAACCTGCTGTAATAGATCTTGAATTAAATAAGATGGTATTATTAGGATCCAGTCTCCATTCATATCGATCAAATCCTCGGTCGGCATTAAGAATAACTTCTTCTCCGTTACAAACTGTTTGATCAGGTCCTAAATCTAAAGTATTTAGTGCAATAACAGATAAACTAATAGTGTCCTCAACCATACAACCATTTTCGATGGCTCTAACAATATAATCGCCAATATCAGATGAACTTAAATTTGTAATTGTATGTGAAGTTGTATTATTGTTTAAATTTTTTCTGGTTGTACCATTGTAAAAATGCCAGGATATATTAGTAAGTGCATTACTTACATTTAAGGTATAATTAACTTGTGGACAAACCTCAACTTCCTCATCGGCAAAAATAGTAACAGGTTGCCACTCATAATCTACGGTATCTGCATTCACACATCCATTAATATCCGTTATTGTTACCGAAACTTTTTGAGGGTGATCAGCAAGGTAGGTTTGTGTAGTAGAACCATCATGCCATAAATAAGAAGTCAAACCTGCTCCAGCATCAAAAAACTCAGTCTCAGCATAACATTCTACACCAGGATTTGTAAGGTTTATTGCAGGTAGTTCATTTACTGTTACATTGACCGAATCTATGTTTTGACAACCATTTGTTCCTATTACTGTAACTTTATATTTTCCTGAGTTATTTACATGTATTGTGTCTTTTAAACTTCCAGTACTCCAAGAGTATGAAGAATAATTTGATGCGGTGGATAACACAGTGTAATCACCTCGACAAATATCTTGATCGCCAGTTATGCTTAGTGAAGGGGCAGGTTTAATGATTAAGTCTAAAGTATCAGAAGCAATACAATTATCATTAGTAAAAGTAGCAGTTAGCATATGTTTTCCTTCTGTAGAAACATTCAACCAGTTAGAATCTAAAATGTGGTCTTCGGCTATGCTATTATCAGGATTTAACCTTGACCATTTATAACTGCGTATTTCTGAATGCGATTTAATTGAAGCAGGTGTTAAAAGATCAACAGATCCTTCTTTACAAATAAATTCATCGCTCAATTGAGGAACAACGAACTCATTATGATAATTTACATCAACAGAATCTTGAGAAAAACATTCAACTACATTACCTTTATTATCTGTTTGACTTTTTGAGATAACTATAAAATGTTTACCTGACTCTTCAATAGTCATGTTTTCTAAGGTAATAGGTGTTGTTAAATCATCTCTCCAGTAATATTTAATTAGGTTTGATTGTGGCTCGGAATTAGCGGCTACAATTAAATCTTCAACCTTTAGAGTATCATATGAACAAGGTGTTATATTGTCTATCAAATCAAACTTTGGCAAATCAAACTTTTCAATAATAACCTCATCCTGTAACGAACAACCGTTATCATCTTCATACACATCTAATATCCAGGTTTCAGAGCTTCCTGGTATTTCCTGTCCGGCCTTTATTGAGGTAGTTGTTGCTACAATTTTAGTTGGATCGGATGCTAACTTCCATTCGTATCTGTCAAATCCAAGGTTAGCATTTAGTTCAATTGCTTCACCATTACAAACAGATCTGTCTGGACCTAAGTTGATTGAGCTTAATTCTATTACATATAAACTAATTGTATCCTCAACTAAGCAACCACCCTCATTAGCTCTTACAATATATTTCCCTACATCACCAGATCCAACATTAAAGACAGTATGTGAAGCTGTATTGTTTCCAAGATTGGTTCTGGTTGAACCATCATCAAAATACCATGAAATATTAGAAAGACTATTACTAATTTTTAATTCATAATCTATTGTAGGGCAAACTACTACTTCGTCGTCAGGGAAAATATTTACTGGTTTCCACTCATAATCTGCATTAGCTGAATTTACACACCCATTAACATCCGTAACCGTAACAGATACCTCTTGTGGTGTATCAGCCTGGTATGTTTGATTAGTTGAACCATCATGCCATTCGTAGTTAATAAATCCGGCACCAGCATTAAAAATATGAGATGCATTTCTACATTGTATCCCTGGATTTGCAAGATTGATTACTGGCAATTCATTTATACTAACATTAAACGAAGCAGTATTTTGGCAACCATTTGTTCCTGTAACTGTTACATCATAATTTCCTGCACTGTTAACATGTATGCTATCCTTTTGTGTACCATTGCTCCATGTGTATTGTGGCAATCCTTTTGTCGCGGATAATACAGCATGATCTCCTCTACAGGCTTCACTATCACCAGTAATGTTTATCGAAGGTAGTTCTTTTACAATCAGATCCATTGAGCCGGTTGCTAAACAATTTGAGGCAGAGTATAAAACATTTAACGCATAAGTTCCTTCAATAGATGCATCAATCCAATCTGTATTTATAGCATTGGATTCGGCAACACTATTATCTGGATTCAATCTTACCCATTGATAACTTTGAAGATCCGAAAGATTTTCTACAGCTAAAGGAACAACCAAGGTAGTTGCATCACGATCGCAAATAAATTGATCATTTAAGTGCGGAACTTGGAATTCATTGTGATAATCTACTTGAATATTATCTTGAGAGAAGCATTCAAAAACATTTCCATTGGAATCTTCGTTGCGGTTCGAAACATTTATGATATAATTTCCTGTTTTATCAACTTTAATATCATTAATATCAATAGGAGTAGTTAAGTTGTTGCTCCAGTAATATTTTACTTGAGGATCATTGATGTTAGAGTTTGGATCAAGAGTAGATAGCAGATCACTCATGTTAAGCTCATCGTTGGCACAAGGTGTTATGTTGTCTTTTAATTCAAATAGAGGTAGTGGAAGCTTCTTTAATGTTATAGTATCTTCTAATACACATCCTTTATCATCTGCATAGGCATTTGCAATCCAAACTTCGTTATTAACACCACTCTCGTTACCGGCAGTAATTGATCGTGTATTTAATACGATTGTTGGGTCTGATTCAAGCCTCCATTCATAACGGTCAAATCCATGATTGGCTTCAAGGTTTAATGTTTCACCACTACACACAGCTTGGTCTGAGCCTAAATCTAAAGCATTTAGGGTTATTACAGATAAACTGATGGTATCTTCTACTGTACAGCCATTTTCGTTAGCCCTTACAATATAATCACCAGCATCAGATGCACTCGTATTTGTAATGGTGTGTGAATTTGTGTGATTATTCAAATTTACTCTACTGCTACCATCATCAAAATACCATGATATATTATTGAGCGCATTACTAACTGTTAAAGTATTGTCTACTTCTGGACAAACCTCAACTTCTTCGTCAGCAAAAATGTTAATAGGTAACCAATCGTAGTTAACTGTATCGGCATTTGCACAGCCATTAATATCTGTTATTGTTACTGATACATCTTGTGGACGATCAGCAATAAAGGTTTGAGCAGTTGAGCCATCATGCCATAAGTATTTTGCAAAACCAGCTCCTGCATCATATTGTTCTGTATTACCATAACATTCTGCTCCTATTGTAGGTAGATTAATGTTGGGTAATGGGTTGATAGTTAACTCTAAAGAGTCGATGCTAAAACAACCATTACTATGCTTTGTTTTTATGTAGTACTTTCCTTGATCGCCTACTTTATAATTGTTTAGATTGGAAACAACTGTTGCAGTTGGATTGTACTCTGGATTTTGATTAAAAAACCATTGATAGCTTACAATTGGTGTACTACCCAATGATAATACTGCGCTATCTTTTTCACAAATTTCAATATCTGCACCTAAATCAATAGGAGCTCCTTTTGTAATTACAAGGTTTATTGTTTGTTTAACATTACATCCATCTCCATCAAGACCACTTATTATATATTGACCAGCTAGTGAAGGATGAATATTGATAAAGTTAAGTTGATTTGATGTTTCGGATAATGGATTGCCATTATAGCTCCAACTATATGGTGGATTTATGGTCGCATCCGCAACTAATTGAACATTGGTGTACGCACAAGAATTTACATTTATGTCAGGTATTAAGGTTTCTTCTCTGAATTCTATATATGCACTATCTTTCGTTTGACAGCCATTTGCGGGATCTGTGGCTAATACATAAACGCTATCAGTTTGATTAAATATAATTTGTGCGGTATTAGATGATACACCACTTTTTATTGTTGTCCAAAGATAATTATATGAAGTGCTATTAATTGGTGAAGTATAGGTGTCATCATGACATAGTAATTCATCATCTAATTGAATGGTTGGTAATGGATGAATAGTAACTTGTGCACTATCAGTTGAAGCACATCCATCTTTAGTAGCGGTTAAATAATACCAACCAGAGTTAAATACCTCAATGTATGAGTCTGTACTAATTATAGTAGAAGACTTGCTGCCATATCTCCACTCGTAAGAATCTAAACTAGTTTGGTTTTTAATTATATGACCATAGCAAACATTATTATTTACAGTTACATCTAAATTAATATCAATATCAACAGGAGGTAAGGTTGTAATTTCAATTGTATCTCTACCAACACAACCATCATTATCAGTAATTTCAAGCCATACCTCTTTTGTTCCATCAGTAGTGGTTGTATATTCATATGTTTTGTCACTACTACCATCATACCACTCAAAAGAACCTGTATTGACATCTGGTACTACAACGTATTCTTCATTGTTACAAACAGTAACATCTCCGCCTAGTGTAAATTCTGGAAATGTAAACTCTACATCTATACTGTCAACTAATTCGCAACCCTCGGTTGCATTTACCATTCTTGTGGTTTTTACCCAGTATGTACCTGACTCGTCTACATCAATATAAGGTTGTGTAGAAAGAACTGTGCTTCCAGTTAAATCACTAAACCAATTATATGAACCTAGGCTTTCGCTTGCATTTAAACGAATAAACTTACCATTACACTCTTGCTCAGGTCCATCAATATGCAAAGTGTTAAATGCAGAATAATAACCAAAGCTGGCGCTACCACTATTTTCGTCAAACACACTTAAGTGAAATAATCCATTAGAATTGCTTAGTGTATGAGGTTCTCCAGTTTCTATACCAACTAATTCTTTATTAACAAAGTACCATGTTTCATCATCATTGGCATTTCCTGTTCCTGGTACACGTTTCCAACTTAAATTATTTAAAAGGTTACTTGGATTTCCATTTTCATCAGTAAAAGTAAAGGATGAAATATTTTTGTACTGGGTTAATATCTGAACATAAAAAGCTGCATTTAGTATTTTCGTAAATGCAACAGAAGAAGAACCAGTACATTTTATTGGAGGTAATATTGCACTTCCTAATTCATTACCAGTACCATTTACTAATCCTGATTGTTGATATACATAAATGGGATTATCCGAGTCAATATGCAAAGCAGATCCTTCATAAATATCCAATTCAATCTGATCACCACTATTTAACAAATAGGTTGCAGATGTTGATTGGTCAAAATCAACATTTACGTAATTGTTATCAGAAGCAGACATTACATAAACTTTGTTGACAGGAGCTCTACCACCCCATGTTCTGTTTCTTCCAGAAAACATGGCAATATATTCTGTACCTAACATAGAGGTTGGAATGGTTTGGTCTCCAATTAAGTCGTGAGGACCGTCGTTTTCATTTACTGAATCATCTGAAATTGTAATAGCAATGGGCTTATTACTTTTTACATGAGATCCTCCAATAGTATAACTTTTTTGTCTGCTAATACCCTGTATACAATATGTTTCACCTCTGTCTAAAGTAATGCTGTACGTTATATCTTTATTATGACCTAAAATATCAACAGAAGGGGTAATTTCAATAACGGTGTTATCTTCTGTTGCTACTATATCAGCTCTTTCTAAAGGAGGGTCATCACGGTAAGCATCATTCCAACCTGTTTCATTATATCCTTCGTTTCCAAAAGAGTTTTGACCTGATATGAAAAAATTAAGCCCCAAAGCATTTTCCCCTTTTAAAGTAAATTTATCAGGATTGTTTGATCTTACCACTTCGTAGTATGCAGTAATATCTTCATCAGAAGTAATGAGTATACCTTTGTCATTTACGGTATTAGAAGGGAAATTTTCTAATGTATTTATTTCCCACCGTTGGTCGAACTCAATTTTTTTCTGCTGGTAAGCATCCAGATTAACGGTTCTGGTAAAACTGGGATTAGCAGGTTGAGTAAGAGTAACAGTTGTTGGTTTATCCATTGCGGTTATTCTAAATGCAACGGGTGCATCTCCATGTGCTTCGATAACAGCTGGAGCCACAAACCAAAATTCTCTTCCAATTTGACCTTGTACAAGATTAGAAAATCCAATACAAATCAATGTAACTACAAATAAGGTTAGCCTATGCATGAGCGTTAAGTGTTGTGCGTAAAAATGTTTCTCTAAACAGTATACGTTGATGTTTACGCTTATGTTTCGTACAATAGAACATTGTATGTTAAAAATCAGTAAAATTTAAATATTTTAGGTATGTATAATTATAATTGATTAACGTGCGAAATATTGTTGTAAGTACTGATTAATTGGTGATTGTATGTGGAGTGTCTTGGTGGGATTGTAAAACGAAGTATAATGAAAATTGATTATTAAAAAATAATATAATTTAACAATATTTAAGTATTTATGTAATAAAGTAGCTCTATTGAATAAAAATGTATAATAGCAAATAATATTTATAGTTAATATTAATTTATCATTCTATTAACGTATGTAAGCTGTTTTATATCTACATTTTAGGCTGGTTGTTAAAATTTTATTTTTGCTTAAATCCAACAATTAGGATCTTTCTGTATGTAAGTTTTAGTAAGAGCATGCGATAAACATTTTAATCCTCCTTCGCAAGAACTATTATAATAACAATCTTTACAACCATCGGCTTCTATAGGATTACGAATGTCAATAAGAGTGGAATCATTTAAATAGATGTCAATTAGGTTATCGTATAATATATTGCCAACTTTTATTGGTAATCTTCTGCATGGTAAGATATCTCCATTGGGTAAAATAGCAAGTAACGTTTTACCTGCAGAGCACCTATAAGGTCTTCCTCCTGAAACTAAAAATTGCAAAGCACGGTCTGATGAAATCTTAGTTTGAGACAGGATGTAATATTTAGTTTTGCTTTGTTCTTTTTTAATTATTTGGAAAAACTCTTTTACCTGATCCGTTGACATTAGTAATTTGTCACTGTTTCCATTGGGTAAATACCTATCAGTCCAAACCTTAAAAACCTTATATTTTCTTCCTATTCTTACAACTTGGGGGAATTCCTTGTAATTAGTGGAATTGGCTGTAAAAGAAATCATAACAGGTATTCGCAGTTGTCTGTATGTTTTAAGAGCCTTAGTTATTTTCAAATAACTACCTTGACCTCTTATGTATTCGTTTGTTAATTTGCCACCTTCAAGACTGATTTGAATAAATCTGGGAGAGAGTTGTTTTAACTTTTGCAATTCATCTTGACTTAAAAGATATCCATTACTAAGAATGGCATAAGAAAACAAGCCTGTTTTTTTTGTTGCCTCTAAAAGTTTTAAAAAGTCTTTTCGAATAAATGGTTCACCACCTGTAAAGTTTATATGAGCTTTAAAATTAGGAGATTGCATTTTGGCAGCCTCGGTAAAATTGTATAGTTTATTTAAAATAGTAAGTAGTTGGTTATAACTACCACCAACATCATCATAGCTATCTTGATAACAATGTTTACATCTAAAGTTACATTGATCGGTGATATGCCATTGAAAAGTTATTCTATTAGGGAAATTTTTTTTCATAGAAATCAACCGCCACATCCTCCACAACCCCCGCCGCAGCCACCTCCACAACCCCCGCCTCCGCAACTACTTCCAGAACATCCACCTTCAGAACAACTACTACTAGTAAATCCACCACAACCAGAGCATCCATAACCAGTTGTTTTAGAGGTGACTCGTTTATCAATATTAACTATGTCCTTAATAAGACTTCCAAGGTGAGTAGTTAGAAATGCAGATACACCAAAAGCAGCAATTCCATACAATAAATTGTCATCTTGTAATATAGTTTCAGCATCTTTTTCTTTTTTTAACCAAGCAAATCTTTCTTCGCACTTTGTTAAAAATTTTTTACCTAAAGCAGTTATCCTAACTCTATCAGGTCTTGTATTTAAAAAATACCATATCGAGAAAATTACAAGGGATATGATTAAAAAGATACTAGGCTTATTATAGGTTATGCCAAAGTAGAGTTTTGTAAATCCAGGAGTTAATATTAAAAGTAATCCAATTATAAAGTATTTTTTATACCATTCTTTAATGTCAATGCTAGGAATAAGTTTAAGCTTTTCAAGCGTGTGTTTATTTGCAGAAATTAATTTTTCAGAATCTTTGAAGACAAAACTGGAGAAAATGTGTCTAAATAACTTTGGTTTAGAAGCGAATCTATATATGCTTTGTTCCAGCTCATTTAAGTGATTAACTGCTGAGTCTGTTGTTTGAAAATAAATATCTCTACCTTTTTTCTCTATTGTTATTGCTTTTTTTCGCCATAAATTAAAAATAGAATGTACAATAGCACCTTTAATACCTTTTCGAAGAATAGCAATTTCCAATGAACTTAGTTTGGTAGGTTCCGGCACTTCTAAATTTCTTGTTGTATCATATCTTTTTAAAAAATAAGAAGTGAAATAAATAATTAAGATGCTATATAAAGAAAAGCATACCAGAAAAGTTGGACCGGGTATGCTTATCAGAAAATCGATAAAACCTTGCATAATAGTTCGGTTAAAAAATATTACTCATTTTATTTTAATTCAACTCCAACGGGACAATGGTCAGATCCCATTATTTCATTCATGATAAAAGCACTTTTGATTGAAGGTAAGAATGATTCACTAGATAAAAAATAGTCGATTCTCCAGCCTACATTTTTACCTCTGGCTCCAGCTCTGTAACTCCACCACGAATAAATATCCGTTTTATCAGGGTGAAAATGACGAAAAGTATCTTTTAATCCTCCTTGTGTATATCTGTCCATTCCATCAATTTCTTCTTGCATAAACCCAGCTGACTTATTGTAGTTAGCTTTTGGGCGAGCTAAATCTACTTCTTTATGCGCTACATTAAAATCACCACAAGCCAAAACTGGTTTTTCTTTCTCAAGTTCTTTTAGGTAGTTAAAAAAATCTTTATCCCATGTTTGACGATAGTCAAGTCTTTTTAAATCATTACCAGAATTAGGCACATATACATTTACTAAATAGAATTGTTCATATTCCAAGGTTTGTACTCTTCCTTCAGTGTCATGATCTACAATTCCAATATCATTTGTTACTTTAATGGGTTTTGTTTTTGAAATAACTGCCGTTCCGGAATATCCTTTTTTTTCGGCAGAATTAGAATACATGTAATGACCATTAATTTGAGTTAGTACTTCTGCAACCTGATCGTCTTGAGCTTTTGTTTCTTGCAGACAGAAAATATCAGCGTTAACCTTTTCAAAATCACTAAAAAAATCCTTCTTGGCAACAGCACGTAAGCCATTAACGTTCCATGATATTATCTTCATTTGATAAATATTCTTTCTAGAGTTAAAATATATTAGCAAGCAATATAACGAAAGTTTTGAAATAGAGTTGTGGCGAGTAAAAAAATACATTATAAAAACGCAACAAAAACAATTGCATCTTAATTTAATTATTGTGATTCCACCATAGGTAATGATTCTATTAATAAGATAATATACTTATCATTCTCAAAAGGAAATAATCGACTAGAATATTGTATTTTTTTATTTATTTTTTGATGTTTATCGTTGTAAAATGGTCGTTCTAGTTTTTTGAAGTTAATAACCGTATTATTTACATATGACAGTAAAGCATCTGTTCTAAGTTCACAATCACAACATTTGCTTGTTTTACCACATTCGGTTGCTTCTTCAACTTGAAAAGCACAACCTAAAGCTTCTCCACACCTTACGTATCTCACATCTTTATTTCTGGAATTAGGAAATAAAGTTGTTAAGGCATTATTAAAAGCAACAAGCTCCATTTTATTATTAAGTAGTAGTACACAACTATTAATATTATCTAGTACAGCTTGCAAAAAATCAGGAGAACCCTTTAAAAAGCTAAAAGATACATTAGTTAAAGATACTGCTGTGTTCATGGCGTTATAAATGGGTTGATTTCGAGTAATATTAAGTTAGAAAAAAATAAGGAAAATATCAATAGGAGTATGAGGGTTTATGTATTGTGTATTAATTTTTTGTAACCATTAATAAAGTATTTACAGTATAAGAAAAGAATGAGTAGAAAGTAGTTTTTTACTTTAATTAGGAAATAAATTTATATTGTTTCATTTTTGTGTTGTCAGATAATTAGGGAATGAGAAGTGTTTTTACTTTAGTTAAGTTGTGTAGTGTTATTTGTTGTTTTTATTGTAACTCCAAAGTGGTTGGAGAGGTTAAAGATTCGTTACGAAAAGTAAATAAGCAATCCCGTAATTTGTTAATTACTCCTTATGTAGCACCTACATATACTCCCGAATTAGAGTTGTTGTTTACAACAGGAGCATTAATTTCTTTTAAGGTTCAAAAAAATAATCCTATTCTTGAACGATCCAGTATTCCTGTTTCGATTGGTTATAGTACAAATAATTCAGTGTCAATTTCGATGCTGCCATATATTTATGGAAAAAATGATAAGTATAGGATATTGATGCGATTTTTTTACAGGGATATGCCAGATAATTATTGGGGAGTTGGATATGATGCCGGAGAAAGAGTGAGCAGGGCTAATGAGTCAACTCATTATCACAGGCAGTGGTGGTCTTTGGAAGGAAAACTTATAAAAAAAATTAAAGGAAACTTCTTTGTTGGTCTTACCTATGATTTTAACGAAACCAACGCAAGTATGATTAATAATTATATGAGAGAAGATGTTTATGTCAATCAATATGGAACAGAGATCTCTAATGTAGGCTTAGGAGTGGTTGTAGAGATGGATAAAAGAGACAATGTACAAAATGCTTATAATGGTTATTTATTAAGTATTGCATTTGCGGAGTATAATAAAATTATAAACGTATCGGGGTATGAATTTACAAAACTTACCATTGATACAAGAAAGTATGTTCCGGTTTCTGATCGTAAAACATTAGCTTTTCAACTAAAGAGTATATTTACAGATGATACAGTACCATGGTCGGATTTACCACAGTTAGGGACGCCTTTTGATTTAAGAGGTTATCAATGGGGGAGATACAGGGATAAAACATTAGTTTTTGGTATAACAGAGTATAGGCATATGTTTGGACGAAAGAAGTTAAATCGTAAAGGTAATTTTGAGAGTCCGTTTGGTTTTGTTGGATGGTGTGGTTTAGGTTCTGTTGGAGATTCGTATAGCAAGTTGAATAATTGGCTTATAAATCTAGGTTTAGGTTTTAGGTACGAGATTCAACCTAGATTAAATTTAAGAGTCGATTATGGTTTTGGAAAAGATAACAGTGGTTTGTACATTTCCTTTAGTGAGGCATTTTAACAAAGTAGTCACTAGGTTCAAAAAATCCCAGTGACTAACTTTAGATATATTATGTTGCAACTATATTTTCATCAGAAATAGTTTTCCAAGTAATGCTTTGTTGTTTTCAATATTCATATTTTCGTTCTCAGGTTCAAAACTTAATTTAAAATGATTAGTACCTTTTGTTAACTCGCAGTTAATGATATTGGTATGGCCTATGTTAGCCCATTCGTTAACTCCTCTTTGTGGCATTACTACAGCATTTGTTTTCACATTATTTACCCATAGAGTTCTAATTGCGCATTTATTATCTGTGTTCCAAGGACCGTTTCCGTTAGTGTATTCAAAATATAGATTGTACTTTCCATTCTCAGGTATATTTACCGACCATTCAATCTCACGGTTTTTTCTTTTCGAGAGTTCAATCATTCCATTAGGGTAAGAACTATTGCTATAACCTCTATATTTATTGTATTTAAACAAATTAACCTCAATATTTGAGCTGGAATAAGGTATTGGTTTGCTTATAAAAGAACTGGCATTGTTAGAGTTGAATGCTATAACTGCATATTCCGAATTACCTTTTAAAAGTTTAATTTTTGTATCGTTAATAGTTTGCCATAATTGTCCATTTTTATAAACCTTGTATTGTTCAGCATCTTCAATAGCAGACCAGGATAAATAGCTATCATTTATTGAGGCTTTAGGAGTTTTTAAATGAAATTTGTTTTCTACTAAATTTAATTTTCCGCTCATTTCATTGTTTGCCATTATTATTTCAATGGTATGCTTGCCTTTTCCTTCTAATGATGCTTGATAGTTATTACTTATTACTCCATCTATTTTAAAAGACTCTATTTGATTTCCATAACCTTTTATTTTTATCTTAAATTCTTTATTTCTAATTTTTAGATTGTTCAAGACCATTTTGCCACTATAAGCTTTAGGTATCACTGGATTAAATTGGATAGTTTGATCTGGAGAAAAACTAATACCAAAAAATACTTTGTATACCATTGCTAAATTTCCAGCAACACTCCATAGTTGTCTATCGGAATTTAATGCAGTAATAAAATCACCATTTTCAGCAACCATGTTTTCCTTATTGGTTAAAAACAATCCGGCGGCTCTATAAAGTGAGGCTAGTCCATGCTCTAACACTTTAGTGTTTCCTGTTTTAGCAGCTGCTATATTCCAATATGCTTGAACAAAAGGCCATATTCCATTATTATGATATGGTCTGATATTAGGAATTTGTGGATATACACAAGGAGTTCCCCAGTTTACAACAGGAGTGTTTTCTATAACAGTTTTAGCTTTATCGTCCGCAATGTTGAATAATATAGAAAAAGCTTCGCCTAATGTTTCAGATTTAGGTGATAAATACATGAAATTTCTTCCATATAGAAACTGGGAATAATAACCTTTTTCCTGGTTCCAAAAATGTTTATTTATTGAAGTTTTTAATTCAGATGCCCAAGTTGAATATTTTTTTGATTGTTCTGGTAAATTGACTAATACAGCAATCTGGGTTAAAATTACTAATGTTTGGTAATGAACTATATTGGTGGCTAAATTCATTGAACTATAAATGTCTGCATTATCCATCCAGCTTGGATAAGTTTGTACACGCCAGTCTAAAAATGATGATTCTCCTCTGTATAAACCAAACTTAGGATTGTACACGACTTTTCTATCGTCCTCTACTGTTTGGGAAATAACCTGATAACAGTAATCTAGCCAAAGTTCTTCACCTGTAATAAGGTAAATTTCCCAAGCTGCTAATGCCCATGTAGTTCTGTCTGAGGAAACAGGCCAGGCACCACCAGATCCGGTGTCTTGAATTATTCTGTTTCTGTTGGTTTTACGTAATAACGATTTTTTTGCTCTTTCTGCATCTGCAATTCCCATTCCAAGTATAATAGCATAGCTAATGTCTCGTGTCCAAACACCAGCCCATTTTGCTCCCGTTCTAAAAGTTCCATCATCTTCACTTAATAAAACGGTTTCTTCAAGTGCCATATTATAAAGTGATTGCAATAAAGCATTGTTTGTTTTTAATGAAGGATATTTTGAAATGTCAGCAGTCAGTTTCCAACTGGGCTTAACATATCTGTCAGAATCATAAGTGTTAATGACAAGGGTTGTCTCAAAAATAAGATCTCCATCAAGATCATTTAACTGAACGTCTCCTCCAAGATTTTCAAAATCAAAATTTAATGGAACAATATTACCTGCAATAAAAACACCTTTAAAATCATCTCTATATATTTTTTCGCCATTATAATTTACAAAGTAACCTTTCTCTTCAAAAGATTTAAAAACATGACGCATGTCCAACCTAACTGTTAGGTTAGTATTTAGTTCTAAAGTTTCATCAGCATCTGAGTTTACATCAACAAATTGCTCCCCAAATGTTATCAGTGGGGTTGTGTACTTACCAGCTATCGGTTTTACAACAATTTTATGATTAGTTGCAAATGGTAATTCATTATCTTTTTGGTTAATACTAAATTTAATTTCAATAGCTCTTTTAGGAGGTTCATTTTCAGAACTTTTATAATTGCTTGAAATTGATCCATCTGGTAATACCTGGGCTAAAAAATCACCTTGTATCACTTTATCAGTAAATACCGAGTAATCTTTATTTTCGTAAAGTACTCTTGACTTATCCTGACACCCTAATAAAACAGACATAATGAGTGGTAATATCAGTTTTTTCATGTTTTTTACTTAATTATTTTAATCTTAATTATTTTGAGATGTAATCAATGAGTAAAATGAGATACTCAGTTGCTATAATCATTAATATTCTAATTTAAATTCAATAGCACAACCTCCGCCAGGAGCAATAAAAATATTTAAAGTGTCACTTTTAGAGACAGATAACTTACTAATTTCGTAATCATATGGATTGGATTTCCAATCAGTATTTTTTCCATCTTTGTATATAGTAGCTTGATATTTCTTATTGCTATCCAAAAAATCCAGTTTTATATCAAAGTTTCTTTCTTTTTCATTCGAAATGGATCCTAAATACCAGTTGTCGCTATTTCTGTCTTTTCGAGCAATTGTTAAGAACTCCCCAATTTCAGCATTAATAACTTTTGTAATTTCCCAATCAACTGGAACAGATTTAATAAATTGAAACATATCAAGATGTTTTTTGTAATGTTTAGGTAAATCGCATGCCATTTGAACAGGTGAGTATATATTTACATATAAGGCAAGTTGCTTAGCTAATGTTGTAGAAACTCTACTTGGAAAACCTTCTTCATGATATTCTTCAAATGTCATTTGAAAAGCTCCGGGAGTAAAGTCTGTTGGTCCGGCCAAACCTCTGGTGAAAGGAATTATTGTGGTGTGGTTGGGTGGATTTGAGGGATTTGACCACGCATTGTATTCTTGTCCTCTAACACCCTCTCTGGATAAAAAGTTGGGGTATGTTCTTCGTAAACCAGTTGCTTTTATAGGTTCGTGTGCTATAATAGCTACCTTATTTTTTGCGGCTATTTCTGTTGCTCTCTGGTAGTGGTTTACCATCCATTGTCCATGATGGTATTGTCCGTTATCAATTTTACCCACATAACCAGTTTTAACAGCTTTAATGCCTAGTTTTTCGTAAAATTCAAAAGCTTCTTTCATGTTGGGTTCATACTCAAAAGCCACTTTTGCACCAGTTTCATGATGACCAATAAGTGTCATCCCATTTTTTAGAGCATAATCCTGAACTTTTTCAATGTCAAAATCGGCATACGATTTAGTAAAACTCCAGTTACTCCAAGTTTCCCAACCGGTATTCCATCCTTCAACAAGTAACCCTCTAAAGCCATTTGCCGAAGCAAAATCTATTAATTCCATAGCGTACTCTGTTGTAGCACCATGATCTTCTCCGAGTTCCCAAGTTTTCGTTTTTAAATGCATATCCCACCAAATACCCATATATCGCATAGGTTCAATCCAATTAGTTTCATTTAACACATTGGGTTCGTTTAAATTCAATACCATGTCCGATTCTATCAAACCTGCTGCATCATCAGCTAAAATGATTGTGCGCCATGGAGTTGTCATGGAGTCCTTAGCTTTTACCTTAATGCCGTCGGGCCATGGTACGAGGTCGCAATCAAATCCATTTCTATTATTTTTTAAGGTCATAGATGCATAATCGACTAGAGCAGCCTCGTGAATAGCCACATGTTTACCACTTTTGAATTTTATGGTTAAAGGAGTATGTGCTACATCAATTTCAGAAAGTTTAGTTTTATTATATAGTAATTCATAACTGTCGTAATTAGCATGGATCCACCAAAAATCTCCATCATCTTTTACATTAAACTGGCTTATTTCATTTAGCAACATTAAGCTGTCTAAGTTTTGTTCAGGTAATACATATCTAAATGCGATACCATCATTAAATGCTTTAAAATGGATTTTAGTTTTACAAACATTAGTATTGGCCTCAATAACAACAAGGTTATGGTTATCTGTAATAGTTTTATTTTCTCCCCAAACAGTTTCCCATGTTGAGTGATGAGATTCATCTGATAGTAATTTTATAGATTTAAATTTGCTTAAGTCTAAATCTTTAAATATGAGTCCAAGTTTAGAAGGTAATATTAATTGCTCACTTTCACGAAATACCGAATAATATAAGTGTCCGTTTTTTAGTTCAATTTCAACTTTGTTTTTTTGATCAGGTGACATTATTGAGAAATTGGTTTTGTTTTGACAAGATGTTAACCAGAGTAACAGAGCTGAAATAAGGATTTGTGTTTTCATTTTATATGTTTTAATAAGTAGTCTTATAGTATTTAAATAAAAAATGAATTTCTCTCTTTCTATAAAAGTAAACAAAATATATAGATAAAATTGTTAATATTTATCTGTTTACTAATGTATTGAGTTTTGTTGTTTGGTAGTGAAATATAGACTATATAGAGATAAGTTCTAGGTTTAGGGTTATTATTAGAACAAGAAGAATTAGAATTTTATGTAAAATGAATGGTTTAAGTGTTATTTTAGGCAATCGAAAATAAAAAGAAGAATTCTTTATGTTGATGTAAGAGATTTAAATCAGCAACAAGTAATTATAAAATTACAAATTATAAGTAGATTGGTATAAGTTTTAAAACATTTTGTTATGATATTAATGTTTACAATGCTTATGGTTTAGTAACAAATTGAAAGGGGTGTTCGAGTGAAATTAATGATGCAAATCATGTAACTTTAAGTATGAAGAATTTGATTATGTGTAATGTTCAGTAAATCATTAGGATATTGCTGTATTTTTAAAAATGTAATAAATTGTTAAAAGTCATGATTTAAGTATCTCTAAATATATAATTTTGGATCAAAATAAACACAAAATTAAACGTATTACTATGGATGCAAAAATGAAAGAGTTCATAGATGGTGTAAGGATGAAAAATCCCGGAGAAGATGAATTTTTACAAGCTGTTCAGGAAGTTGTTGAAACGGTTTGGGATTTTTATCTTGAGAACCCACACTATCAAAAGGCAAAAATTCTAGAAAGGATGACTGAGCCTGAGCGAGTTATTATGTTCAGGGTTCCATGGGTTGATGATAGTGGAGAAGTTCAGGTAAACAGAGGATATAGAGTTGAGTTCAATAGTGCTATTGGTCCATATAAAGGAGGGCTGCGTTTTCACCCTAGTGTGACATTAAGTGGATTAAAATTTTTAGGATTTGAACAAACCTTTAAAAATAGTTTAACCAGTTTACCAATGGGTGGTGGTAAAGGAGGTTCCGATTTTAATCCCAAAGGCAAGTCTGATAACGAAATTATGCGTTTTTGCCAGGCATTTATGAGCGAATTATATCGTCATATTGGTCCAAATACCGATGTGCCAGCAGGAGATATTGGCGTTGGAGGTAGAGAAATAGGATACTTATTTGGTCAATATAAAAAATTACGAAACGAATTTACTGGTGTTTTAACAGGAAAAGGTCAGGAATTTGGAGGAAGTTTAATTCGTCCGGAAGCAACAGGATTTGGTGCGATATATTTTGTGCGTGAAATGTTGGCCATGAAGGATCAAACGCTTAAAGGAAAAACAATTGCCTTATCTGGTTTTGGAAATGTAGCTTGGGGAGCAGCTTTAAAAGCTGTTGAATTAGGAGGAAAAGTTGTTACTTTATCTGGTCCTGATGGTTATATTTATGATCCGGAAGGTGTTTCGGGAGATAAAATCGAATATCTATTAGAACTTCGTGCCTCAAATCAGGATGTTATCCAACCTTATGCCGAGAGATATGGAGTAGAATTCTTCGAAGGTAAAAAACCTTGGGAACAAAAGGTTGATATTGCTATTCCATGCGCAATTCAAAATGAATTAAATGAAGATGACTGCAAAAAGCTTATTGATAATGGGTGTCAACTAATTGCAGAAGCATCAAATATGGGATGTACAGCCGAAGCTGCATATTTAGCTACGGAAAAAATTCTGTTTGCACCTGGTAAAGCAGTAAATGCAGGTGGAGTTGCTGTTTCCGGACTTGAAATGAGTCAAAATAGTATGCGTTTAAATTGGAATGAAGAAGAGGTTGATAAAAGGTTAAATGAAATCATGATCAATATCCATAAGGTTTGTGTTCAATATGGAACAGAATTTAATGGTAAAGTCAACTACATAAAAGGAGCTAATGTTGGTGGATTTGTAAAGGTAGCTGATGCAATGATAGCCCAAGGTGTAGTATAGTAATAGTTAGTATCATCAGATAGTTAAAATTTAAAGCATTTTAAACTGGTTATTTTGAAATTTAACAGAAAAGGTGCTTTGGGGGATGTATACTTTTAACTAAGTATTATTTGCTAGTTGTCCAGTGAAATATAAAAACCTTGGAAGGGATGTTAATATTACCTTTCAAGGTTTTCCTTTAAAAAAGCTTAAATTAATAGTATTAATAGGTGTTTAAAAGTCCATTTTGCTAGTTTTGAGATTCAATAATTATGAATTTATAAAATTTTATGGCTTTAATTGATACCCATTCACATATTTACTTAGAACAATTCAATCAGGATAGAGATGAAATGATTCAGCGCGCATTTAAAAGTGGAGTAGAAACTATTTTAATGCCCAATATTGATGTTGAATCAATTGACTCTATGTTGCAAGTTGAAAATCAATATCCTAAAAAATGTTTGTCTATGATGGGGTTGCATCCTACTTCTGTAAAAGAGGATTATAAAGAGCAACTAGAACAGATGAAATCATGGTTCGACAAACATAAATTTGTTGGCGTAGGAGAAATTGGAATAGATTTATATTGGGATAAAACTTTTTTACAAGAACAGATTGATGCCTTTAAAATTCAAATAGATTGGGCTAAAGAATTAAAACTCCCAATAGTTATTCATGCCAGGGAAGCTTTTCACGAGATATTTGAGGTTTTAGATAGTTTAGACTTAGAGGGTATAACTGGGATTTTTCATAGTTTTTCAGGAGATGAAAATCACGCAAAAAAAATAATTAGTTATAATTGCTTTAAGTTGGGGATAAATGGTGTAGTAACATTTAAAAACTCTAAATTAGGAGAGGTAATAAAACAATTTAGTTTGGATCATTTTGTTTTAGAAACAGATGCTCCATTTCTTACTCCTGCACCATATAGAGGAAAAAGAAACGAGCCGGCCCACTTAAATTATGTTGCCAATAAATTTGCAGAGATCTTTAATGTAAGTGTGGAAGAGGTGCATAAAGTAACATCAAATAATGCGAAAGAATTATTTGGCATTTAATTATTAAATAAAATTTAAATTGAAGAGGAAAGTATTAATTATTTACACAGGAGGTACAATTGGTATGGCAAATGACCCAGATACTAATTCACTTGTACCTTTTGACTTTTCATTAATTGAGGATAAAGTACCAGAATTAAAACGTTTCGATTTTAAGGTTGATAGCACTTCTTTTAGTCCTATTGTAGATTCGTCCGATATGAATCCTGAAATTTGGATTAAGTTAGGTACGATTATTGAAGATAATTATGACCTGTATGATGGATTTGTAATATTACATGGTACTGATACGATGTCTTATACGGCAAGTGCACTAAGTTTTATGTTTGAAAATTTAGGCAAGCCTGTGGTTTTAACAGGTAGTCAATTACCATTAAGCACTATACGTACCGATGGAAAAGAGAATCTTATAACAGCAATTGATATTGCTTCTTCGTATCAGGATGGAGAAGCTATGGTTCCTGAAGTTTGCATATTCTTTCAGGATAAATTATTTAGAGGTAATAGAACAACTAAATATAATGCTGAACATTTTAGAGCATTTCGTTCAGATAATTATCCGCCATTAGCGGAGGTGGGTATTCATATAAAGTATAACGACCCCTACATTAGAAAAGCCAAAAAGGGAAAGGCGTTTTCAGTTACAAAGAAAATGGATGATAACGTCGGGCTTTTAAAATTATTTCCGGGTATGAATTATACTTTTCTCGAAACCATTCTTAATAATTCCGGGATTAAAGCCATGGTTTTAGAAACATTTGGTTCGGGTAATGCCCCAACAGATAAACGTTTTTTAGGAATTATTGATAAAGCATTGCAAAATGGTTTAATTGTATTAAATGTTACGCAATGTTTAGCAGGCAGTGTAGCTATGGGAAGGTACGAAACAGGTATTCATCTCTTAGAGATGGGGGTATTTAGTGGCGGTGATATCACAACCGAAGCTGCCGTTACAAAGCTTATGTATCTGTTAGGAAGTGCAAAAAATACAGAGGAGGTCAGGATTGGTTTAAATAAATCTCTAAAAGGGGAAATCTATATTTAATTCACTTTGTATTTGCGGTTTTTTTTGTATTTTGCACACCTGAAAATCTAAGAATTTCAATTATTAACTTGTTTATTGCTTTAAAAAGGGAATTATTAGCAATTAAACTATAGTATTAACAAACTAATACAAATCAAAAATTTTTTACAGACTATGAAAAAGCTATTTGCGTTTTTTGCAGTTTTCGGAATGATGACTCTTGGAGCATCAACTATGTATGCACAGGAAGATACTGGTGCACAAGAAGTAGAAACTGAAGAGGTTGCCTCAGGAGAGGCTGCGACTGAAGAACCAGCTGCTGAAGAAGCAGTGATGGATGAAAGTGCAGCACCTGAACAGGCAGAAGCTCCAAAGGGAGTTCACAAACAAATCAAAGCTAAATTTATCGAAGGTGGAGCTATCTTCATGAGTTTCGTACTTTTAGCATTAATTTTTGGTTTGGCTTTGTGTATTGAAAGAATTATTTACTTAAATCTTGCATCTACCAATACTAAGAAGTTACTTCAAGCAATTGAAGATGCTTTGAATGAAGGTGGTGTTGAAGCTGCAAAAGAAGTGTGCCGTAACACTCGCGGTCCTGTTGCTTCTATTTTTTATCAAGGTTTAGACCGTATCGACGAAGGTATCGAAGTGGTTGAGAAATCAGTTGTTTCTTACGGATCTGTTCAAATGGGTCTTTTAGAAAAAGGATTAACCTGGATTTCTCTATTTATTGCTCTTGCTCCTATGCTTGGGTTTATGGGTACAGTAATCGGTATGATCGACGCTTTTGACAAAATTCAAGCTATGGGTGATATCTCAGCAACTGCAGTAGCTGGAGGTATTAAAGTGGCACTTATTACTACAGTATCTGGTTTGATCGTTGCTATCATCCTACAAGTATTTTACAACTACATCGTATCTAAAATTGATGGTATTGTAAATACAATGGAAGATGCTTCAATCTCTCTACTAGATATTTTAGTAAAATACAACATGAAAAAATAATTAAAACATGAGTAAGCTTTCAAATATATTAAGTATTGTACTATATGCTTTGTTAGCTGTAACAGTTGTGTTAACTATATTGTTTTTTACTGGGGGAGAGGTTCCTGGAGAAGCATATACAACACCAGTTTACACTGACTTAGTTTTAAATTGGGCTAAATTTCTGGTTATTATTGCAGCTGGTGTAACAATTTTGTTCGAAGTAGTTAATGTAGTACTAAATCCAAAAAATGCTATGAGAAGCCTCATTTCAATTGCTGTATTGATAGTAATTGCATTTGTTTCTTATAGCTTGGCAGATGATTCAATTATGAAATTAGAAGGTTATGATGGACCTGATAATGTTCCTTCAATGCTTAAATTAGCAGGTGCTTTCTTGTATGGTACTTATGCTCTTTTAGGAATTGTAGTTGTAGCAATCGTAGGAACCGAGTTGTCTAGATTGTTTAAATAATAAAGAAGTTATTATGGGAAAAAGAGAAGTACAAGAAGTGAATGCCGGATCTATGGCAGATATTGCATTCCTTCTACTTATATTCTTCCTTGTAACTACTACCATGAGTACAGACTCAGGATTGGCGAGGCTATTACCTCCTCCTATTGAAGAGGAAGAGCCTGATACTCCACCTATTAAGGAAAGAAATGTTTTTACAGTTCTTTTAAATAGTAAAAACCAATTATTGGTGGAAAATAAACCAATGGAAATGGTAGATCTCAAGGACGCAGCAAAAGAATTTATTGTAAACAAAGAAAGAAAGGATGATTTACCTGAATTTAAAGAAATTGAGGTGGATTTTTTTGGAACTGTTGAAGTATCAAAAGGAGTAATTTCTTTGCAGAATGATAACGGTACTCAATATCAGGCATATTTGATGGTTCAAAATGAACTTCAAAGAGCCTATACTGAGGTAAGAAATGAGTTAGCCAGGAGAAAATGGGGAAAGGATTATGTTGATTTAGAAGACGATCAGCAAAAAGCAATCCGTAAAATTCACCCACAAAAAATTTCCGAGGCAGAACCTAAAAATATTGGTAAATAGTTATGGCAAAGTTTAGAAAGAAAAAAGGTAGTGGTCAAACGGCCATTAATACTGCATCTTTGCCTGATATTGTATTTATGCTTTTATTCTTTTTTATGGTATCAACTACCATGAAAGAGGTTGACTTAAAAGTACAGGTAAGAGCTCCAAAAGCAACTGAATTGGCTAAATTGGAAAAGAAAAGTTTGGTTACATATATTTATGTAGGTTTACCTAAAGGACCATATAAAAAATTATACGGATCAGAACCTAGGGTTCAGTTAAACGACCAATTTGCCACAGTTGGAGATATTCAAAGTTATATTGCGCAAGAGCGTGAAGCTATGAAAGAATCAGATCGTCCTAAGATGACTACTTCTATTAAAGCAGACTATGATTGTCAAATGGGTATTATTACCGAAATAAAACAGGCATTGCGTAAAGCTCAAGCGTTGAAAATTAATTATTCAGCGAATCAAGGAGAAGAATTGAACTAAAATAGTATACATTTAAATAAAAGGGGAATCGTTAGATTCCCCTTTTTTTATTCTCTATAGTGCTTTCAAATTTACCTTTTAAGGAATCATAAGAGGTTATACTGCCCCTTGATCCAACATGGTATCTGCTACCTTTACAAAACCTCCAATATTGGCACCATCCATATAATTGATAAATCCTCCAGGTTTAGTTCCATACTTAACACAAGTTTGATGTATTTGCTTCATAATGTCTTTTAATCTTTTATCCACTTCTTCTCTTGTCCAAGACATACGCATTGAGTCCTGACTCATTTCAAGACCAGATACAGCTACCCCTCCAGCATTAGCTGCTTTACCTGGACCATATAGAATCTTGTTTTGAATAAAAATATCTATAGCTTCTGGTGTGCATGGCATATTAGCACCTTCCGAAACACAAATACAACCATTCTTAATTAATGATAATGCATCATCTTTTTCTATTTCGTTTTGTGTAGCGCAGGGAAGTGCAATCTCTCCTTTTTCATTCCATGGACGTTGATCATCGACAAACTTAACATTGTATTTATTAGCATATTCTTTAATTCTACCTCTTTTTCTATTTTTTAAGTCCATTACAAACTCAAGTTTTTCGGAATCAAGGCCATCTGGATCATATATGTAACCATTACTATCAGATAGAGTAACCACCTTTCCTCCAAGTTCCATTACTTTTTCAGCAGAAAATTGTGCTACATTTCCAGAGCCAGAGATAAGAACAGTTTTATTTTTAAAACTATTGTGTTGGTTATTAAGCATTTCTTCGGCAAAATATACATTTCCATAACCTGTTGCTTCAGGACGAATTAGACTTCCTCCCCAATTAGTTCCTTTACCCGTAAGTACACCAGTAAATTCGTTAGTAATTCTTTTGTATTGCCCAAATAAATAACCAATTTCACGCCCACCTACGCCAATATCACCGGCTGGTATATCAGTATTATGTCCTATGTGGCGATAAAGTTCTGTCATAAAACTTTGACAAAAGCGCATCACTTCATTTTCAGATTTACCTTTAGGATCAAAATCAGAACCACCTTTTCCGCCTCCTAATGGTAGAGTAGTTAAACTGTTCTTAAATACTTGTTCAAAAGCTAAAAATTTTAAAACGCCTAAGTTAACTGTTGGGTGAAACCTGAGTCCTCCTTTGTAAGGGCCTATAGCACTATTCATTTCTATGCGAAATCCCCTGTTTACAATTATTTTTCCAACATCATTTACCCATGGTACTCTGAAAATGATAATACGCTCAGGTTCAACTATTCTTTCTAGTATGCCACTAGTCATGTAATGAGGATTTTCATAAATAAAATCAGAGATTGATAATAGAACTTCGTTAACTGCTTGGTGAAATTCGGGTTGAGCTGGATTTTTGTCAATAAGCTGGGCCATAAATGACTCAATGAATGAATCAGGGGAATTTTTCATAATGAAGAGATTTAAGCGTGAAGAAATAAAAACTTATAAATTAAGGATAATCTAATTGATCATACAGGATATATGTCACTATTTGGTATCAATTTTAAATGATTTTTTTAAAAGTAATTGATGCTTTAATTTGTGTAACTTTATGCCAAGGGGAATTAATTGTATTTAATTATTAAGGATGGATTTTTCTAATGTTTTTATTCAAACTGCGTTTGACAAGTTAATGCAGAAGCGTATTCAGTCGGTGTTATTAATATCAAGTACTTATGATGCTTTTTTACTAGAAGAGGATGGCCGAATAGAAGAACAGATATTTAATGAATATGTATCTTTAAACCTTAGATATCCACCACGATTTATACAAGTTTCAACATCAGAAGAAGCACTTAATGTTCTACAAAACGAATCAGTAGATTTAATTATTACAATGCTGAGCGTTGGTGGAATGGATCCTTTTAGTCTATCAAAAAATATTAAATCTGATTATCCGGAAATCCCTATTGTTGTATTAACTCCTTTTTCTAGAGAAGTAAGTTTGAAGTTAAGTAAAGAGGATACAAGTGCTATAGATTATGTGTTTTGTTGGTTGGGTAATGCTGATATATTAGTAGCTATTATCAAATTAATTGAAGATGAGATGAATGCTGAAAATGATATTTTGGCCATTGGTGTTCAATGTATTATTTTAGTTGAAGATTCAGTGCGTTACTACTCTAGTTATTTACCCATTATTTATCGCATTGTTTTTAATCAATCGAAAAAATTTATGACTGAGGGACTGAATGAGCATCAAAAAATGATGCGTATGCGAGGTCGCCCTAAAATACTGTTAGCAAGAAATTATGAAGAAGCTGTTAGTATTTATCAAAAATATAAAACAAACGCCTTAGGTGTTATTTCTGATGTATCGTTTAATAAAGGAGGGGAAAAATATAATAATGCTGGTGTAGAATTAGCTAAAATGGTAAAATGTGATGATTTATACATGCCATTTTTATTGCAATCGTCTGATATTGAGATTTCAAAGCAGGCTAAAGAGATTAGAGTTGGATTTTTATATAAGTATTCTAAAAGTTTACTTCAAGAACTAAAGCTTTTTTTAACTGTAAACCTGGCATTTGGAGATTTTATATTTGTTGATCCTATTAGTAAGAAAGAGGTTGGCAGAGTTAGCAATTTAAAAGAGCTACAGGAAAAACTATTTAAATTACCAGATGATTCTTTAAAATATCACTTTCAGAGAGATCATATCTCTAAGTGGTTAAAGGCAAGGGCTTTATTTCCAATTGCAGAAGTAATTAAGAATTTAAAAATAGAAGACTTTGGTAATTTGGAAGCTTCAAAGCAGTTTTTATATGATACAATTGCCAATTTTCGAATTTCAAAAAATAAGGGTGTAATTGCTACATTTTATCCTAATAAATACGATAAGTATGTAAAATTTGCAAGGGTAGGAGAGGGCTCTATTGGAGGAAAGGCAAGGGGATTAGCTTTTTTAAATACAATTATAAACAAGAATTCGTACGAATTAGATTTTGAAGAGGTTGAAGTAACAATACCAAGAACGGTGGTTATCGGTACTGATATTTTTGAAATATTCATGGAAAAAAACAATTTGTATGAAATAGCATTATCCGATCTCTCCGATGAGGAAATTTTAGATCATTTTGTGAAAGCTGAATTACCACACCTTTCTGATGTATACTTAAAACAATTTATCTCTGTTATAAATAATCCTATTGCTATTCGTTCTTCTAGTGTTCTTGAAGATAGTCATTACCAGCCTTTTGCAGGAGTGTATTCTACATATATGGTTTCGAATACTGATGAGGAAGAAGTGGTAATGAAACAGATTGGAGATGCAATTAAGTGTGTTTATGCTTCGGTTTATTTTAAATCGAGTAAAAAATACATGCAAGCAACTATGAATATTATTGATGAAGAAAGAATGGGAGTTGTATTGCAGGAAGTAGTTGGGCAACAGCATGAGAATAGATTTTATCCAACAATCTCGGGAGTAGCCAGATCTGTAAATTTTTATCCAATATCCCCTGAAAAGGCTGAAGATGGAATTGTGAGTATTGCATTAGGGTTGGGTAAACAAATAGTAGAAGGAGGTGTGTCTTTACGATTTTCTCCAAGTTATCCACGAAAAGCGCTACAATTATCTTCACCAGAAATTACGATTAAGGATACACAAAAGAAGTTTTTTGCGTTGGATATGGATAATAATAGTTTTGTTCCTTCGGTAAATGATGCAGTAAACCTGCAAAATTTAGATATTAGAAAAGCTTTGGAAGATGGTTCGTTGCGTTGGATAGGATCTATGTACGACTATCAAAATAATATAATTAGGGATGGACTAAGATTTAAAGGAATACCATTAGTTACATTTTCGAATATTTTAAAGAATGATGTTTTTCCTTTAGCAAAAGTAGTGAAGAAAGTATTAGAAATTGGACAAAAGGAAATGAATCAACCCGTTGAGGTGGAATTTGCAGTTGATTTACAGAATGCAAATGGTAACCATGTTTTTTATCCTTTACAAATACGTCCGATAGTTGAGGGGGAAGAAACTTTTAAAGAAGACTTAGAAAATCTAAATCCTAAAGAACAATTGATATATTCTAATTCGGCTTTAGGAAATGGTATTATTGATAATGTTTGTGATGTTGTATTTATAAAATCTCAGGAATTTAAACCTGCGAATATGATAAAAATGGTACCTAATATCGATCAAATAAATGATAGGTTATTATCAGAGAAGAAGAACTATATTTTAATTGGTCCGGGAAGGTGGGGATCTCAAGATCCATATTTGGGCGTTCCTGTAAAATGGCCTCAAATATCAGGAGCAAGGGTAATTGTAGAAACAGCTCTGGATGGTTTTTGTGTTGATCCAAGCCAAGGGACACATTTTTTTCAAAATTTAACGTCCCTTAGAGTAGGCTATATAACAGTTAACTCTCTAAAAGGAAACTCATTTTACGATGAGAATTTTTTGAACACTCAATCTGCTGTATATGAAGATGAATGGATAAAACACGTTAGATTTAAAAATCCATTCATAATTAAAATAGATGGTAAAAAGGGAATTGCTGCAATAAACAAACCCAGTAGTGAGTCAGATCAGAATGTTCAGTAAGATTATTAAAACAAAAACGTTTGTTTACAATCTCATAAGCAAATATACCTTATAAACTTTGTATTTTAAGTTTTAGATTATTTACTAAACTAACTTAAGTGGTGTTTTATTTTTCCAATTAAATCTTCTGGTTGAAAAGGTTTACTAATGTAATCGTCCATTCCGCTAGCAATACAACGTTCTTTGTCTTCAGGAAAAGCGTTGGCTGTTACAGCTATTATTGGGGTATGTGTATTAGTACTCTTTTCTATTTCTCTTATTTTTTGAGTGGCTTTAAAACCATCCATAATTGGCATTTGAACATCCATTAATATTAAATCGTACTTTGCTTTACCAAATTTATCTAAAGCTTCTTTTCCGTTATAAGCCACTTCAATTTTCTTAACCTCATTCTTAATGTATAGAATTATAATTTGTTGATTACTAAAGTTATCTTCTACTAATAAGATATTAGCATCTTTAATATCAACGGATGGCTTATAAAATGAATCATTACTGGTAACTTTTTCTTTGATGTTTTGAATTGAATAACTTTGGGTGTTTTCCATAAATGTGATACCAAATTCAAAGGTAGTCTTATCTGTCTCTGGATGAATAGACAAGGTATGTCCATCATGTTCAATTAGTTTCTGAGTTAATCCAAGTTCAAGGAATTGAATAAATTTTGATGTATTTAACCTTAATATATCGTTGTCATATAGTGTATCATTGCTATTGTATTCTTTTGGAAATGGGATGTTTCCGTAGCTGGTAAGTTTAAAGTGAAGTTCAATTGTACCAGGCATGTTATTGCCTCTGGAAACTTCAATATTGATTTGTTTATCTTCAGCAATATTGTATTTGGCTATGCTATTTAAGATATTAAGAAATATTTGTTTTGTTTTTATAGCATTTCCTGTCATTGTTGAAGGAATATCAGCAGAAAAAGATAAACTGAACTTTTGTTTATTATTATTCTCAGAGAATAATCTAATAGTATTGTTAATAGTTGAATATAGGTTAAAACTAATTTTTTCTTCCTGAACGGGTTTTAGTCCTGTTTTTTGTGTTGAAACCATATTGGAAACAACGTTTACCAAATTGTTTGCAGAAGCATGAATTGTATTTATGTAATCTCTCTGATCATCAGTTAAGTTTGTTTTTCCCAGAATGTCTAAAATCCCCGTAATATTGCTTAAAGGAGTACGAATTTGTCGTGATAAATTAGATATTTGTTCCTCTTGCGAAGACATACTATTTTGAGAGTTTATCATAGCTCTTTCTTTAGTAAGCATTACTTCGGCAAATATAAACTTAAGGGTGTATGCTAAAATAAAAGAAAATATGAAATAAATAGAGAATAACACTTCAGTATCGAACCCATAAACATGTGCTTTAGGGATAAAGCTGCTCAAGATTAAAAAATCTAGAAGCATAAATATAAAAATACCTAAAGAAAATAAAGCACCCGTTTTTCTTCCAAATAGGTTAATGGCAATAAAAGGAAAACTTCCTAACCAAACAATATTTACACCTGAAGAACCTCCAAAAATTATGAAAAACAGAAAAGTTAAAATAATAAATGAAAAAAGTACTTCTTTGTAATACTTAGCATTAGGTTTTCTTCCAGTGTATAAATAATTAAAAGCAAATAATATACTAAAAAACAGAAGTGGGCCTGCAAAAAATAATTTTTCTTCTAGTAAGGAAACTATTCCTTCAATAAAAACTATAACAAAAAGAAAGAAATTTAAAACATTAGTTAATAATATAGTAGTTTTTGTTTCAACCTCAATTTTTTCATCTTGTTCAAAAGCAAATAGGAGTAAGAATTTATTAATAAACTTCATGTCTTAAATGTCTATGTTAGGCAACTAATTTAAGTTGTAAAATAAAAATGTGTGTACTTCAAATTAATTATAACCGTTCTACCAAAATTAACGTAGAAGGTTTCAAATATTCATAAATATGAAAGAATCAAACATTTACTTTTACAATAAACTACAAAAAAAATCATGAAAAATTCGCATTACTTCATAATTCAATTTAGCAAATAAAGCTTAAGCAATAAAATATTTAATAATTTTATTTCATGTTAGTTAACAGTATTTTGTAATTCAATGTTTGACTTAATTCAAGAATAAATCTCCTAATATATGAATGAAGTATGGATTTCGTTATATTTATTATAGCAAATATTTTCAATTAATTATAGGCGAATTGTCTTAAGTTGTATTAAATAAGGTAATTAAAAGAATTTAACTTTAATGTGTTAAAAACAAAAATCAAAAACAGACATATGAAAAAGGTTATTTTAAGTTTATTATTTCTAGGTGTATTGGTATGTGTAAAGGCTCAACATCATATGCCATCTGCTCAGGATTATAAGGATTTTTTAAAAACAAAAACACTAGTTGTTTTAGATGAGAATCCTATGTCGGACTTTAATTTTATGATTAAAAAAGTGATGCCTCGAATTTGGAACATTACAGATTATGAGGTTATTACTCAGCCTGAATTTGAAGAGAAACGTAGGGATGCTTCTTATTCTTTTATTGTAACTTCTACAGTTACTTTTGATAAAGATAAAACTAAAGCAAGGTATACTTTTGTAAGTTTGTTAATGGGTAAAGATGTTTATTCTATTACAGATATGCCAGACTTGTGTTCAATACCTCTATCATATTTGAGAGTTGAGGATGATAGCTATGCATATAAAATGGAAGGTTTTATTAGGTTTATCCAAGATCATGTAAAATTGGTTAACAATAATCCTAAAATTATCAGTGCTAACATGTTTAAGCATTATAATAAAAATGTAAAAAGCTTAAGCAATAAGAAGTTATATGTTGTAAAAGAGGATTTGGCTCCAGATGTAAATACAATAAGTAAAATTAAAAAAGTATACCCTTATTCGGTAGAAATTGTTAGTCAGGATGAAATAGCAAAAGCTATTGAAAATAAAGATCCGGATGTTGTTTTCTTGCATAAAGTAGGTCCAGAAGGAACTAGATATAAAGCCAGATGTTATAAAATAATTATTGGAGCAGCAGATTCGCAATTTTATTATTTTGATTGGCATATGGTTAGCCTCAAGAATAGAGATGGACTATTGCTAAAAGATTTTAAGTCGATGGGAAAAAAATAGAATTAGTAGATATTAAATTTACAACCCTGTAGGATGATCTTACAGGGTTTTTTATTTATCTTTTTTTAATAAAGGCTATTTTATAAATTTGCCATCAAACAATATGTAATAAGAATATTATGTCGGATGATAAGAAGATAATCTTTTCGATGGTAGGAGTAAGCAAAGTAGTTCCTCCTCAAAAGAAAATATTGAACAACATTTATCTCTCGTTTTTTTATGGAGCTAAAATTGGAATCATTGGTTTAAATGGTTCGGGTAAGTCAACCTTGATGAAAATAATAGCCGGTGTGGATAAAAATTTCCAAGGCGAGGTTGTTTCATCAAAAGAATACTCAGTTGGATATCTTGAACAGGAACCAATTTTAGACGATGAAAAAACAGTAAAACAGATTGTTGAAGAAGGAGTACAAGAGGTAGTTGATGTATTAAATAAATATAACGAAGTAAACGAGAAATTTGCTGATCCCGAAGTTTTGGAAGATCCAGACAAAATGGAAGCTTTAATGAATGAGCAAACCAAGTTGCAGGAAAAAATTGATCAGTATGATGCTTGGAATCTGGATACAAAGCTAAATAGAGCAATGGATGCTCTTAGATGTCCGGAAGAAGATAAACAAGTTAAATACCTTTCAGGAGGAGAGAGAAGACGAGTGGCTCTTTGTAGATTATTACTTCAGGAACCAGATGTGTTACTTTTAGATGAGCCAACCAACCACTTGGATGCAGAATCGGTACAATGGTTAGAGCTTCATTTGCAGCAGTATAAAGGTACAGTAATCTCAATTACTCACGATAGATATTTCCTTGACAATGTAGCAGGATGGATTCTTGAACTCGACAGGGGAGAAGGTATTCCTTGGAAAGGTAATTACTCTTCGTGGCTAGAGCAAAAGACTAAGCGTTTAGAGCAAGAGGAAAAAACAGCGTCAAAAAGAAGGAAGACTTTAGAAAGAGAATTGGAATGGGTTAAAATGTCGCCTAAAGCCAGACATGCAAAGTCAAAAGCACGTTTATCGGCATACGATAAATTAATGGACGAAGATGTTAAGCAGAAGGAAGAAAAGTTAGAGATATTTATTCCTAATGGTCCAAGGTTAGGAGATAAAGTAGTTGAAGCTCATAGTGTAGCAAAGGGATTCGAAGATCGCTTATTGTTTGATGATTTAGAGTTTGTTTTACCAAAAAATGGTATTGTAGGTGTAATTGGTCCTAATGGTGCTGGAAAGACTACACTTTTTAGGATGATTATGGGAAATGAGAAAGTGGATAAAGGTACATTTGAGGTTGGAGAGACTGTTAAGATAGGTTATGTTGATCAAACTCATGAGGCCATAGATGCAGAGAAAACTATATATCAAGTAGTAGCAGAAGGTCAAGAAACAATTAAAATTGGAGGTCGTGAATTAAATTCAAGAGCATATTTAGCTAGATTTAATTTTACAGGTGGTGATCAAGAGAAAAAATGTGGTGTGCTTTCGGGTGGAGAGCGAAATAGATTGCACTTAGCACTTACTCTCAAAGAAGAAGCTAACGTGTTGTTACTTGATGAGCCTACTAATGATATTGATGTTAACACATTAAGGGCTTTAGAAGAAGGTTTGGAGGATTTTGCAGGGTGCGCTGTTGTAATATCTCACGACCGTTGGTTCTTAGATCGTATTGCAACTCATATTTTAGCTTTCGAAGGCGATTCAGGAGTTTATTATTTTGAAGGTTCTTTTAGTGAGTATGAAGAGAATAAGAAACGTAGATTGGGAGATGTTACTCCAAAACGTATTAGATATAAAAAACTAATGAAGTAAAGAAATAAGAATATTAAGGTTGCCTGTATATTTGGCGGGTAACCTTTACTATTCAATTGTTACCTTTTTTTTGTTTTTTTTTGGTTTACTTAGGTTTTCATCCTGCATTGGTTCTTTGTAATAGTCAATTACTTCAAAAATTTCTATATCATTGATACCCTTTAATTTTACATCACCCATATGTTTAACAGTAAAATCGGTAAGAGTTAGTAAATAGGTAAATTCACTTATTGCAATTGTATTAGGTTTGCATTTATGTTGTATCCTTGAAGCTGTATTTACTGTTTCACCGAAAACATCAAACAAGTAATTTTCAAACCCAACTAAACTACCAATAACATCTCCCGAGCTAATTCCAATTCTTAGTTCCCATTTTATTGGGCTAATTTCATTTCGAGCAATAATAAAATCTCTAAATTCAAAAGCAGATTTTATCATGTTAAAAGCATGATCACTATCTGTTTCGGGTAATCCACTAACCATTAAGTAGGCATCTCCAATTGTTTTTATTCTGGTACACTTATTTTTAGTTGATATTTGATCAAAAGAAGAAAATATATCATTTAATTCATTTATCAATCTTTTAGGAGACATTTTTTTTGACTTTACAGTAAAGCCTACTAGGTCAGCAAACATTACAGAAGCACATTTATAAAGTTGTGGTTTTGAAGTGCCAGTTTGTTTTATTTCATCAACAATTTTCGAAGGTAAGATACCATCAAGTATTCTATTTACTTTTTGTTGTTCAAGTTCGAGTTCAAGTTGTTTTTGTTTTAAGGCTTCAAAAGTACTGTTTAAGGTTAAAACACTCTTTACTCTTGCAATAAGCTCAATTGGATCTATTGGTTTCCTAATATAGTCAATAGCTCCACTTTCTAAAGCTTCTTGTACATTAATAGAGTCAGAAAAGCCAGATGAGATGATAACAGGTATATCTTTAGTGGTATTGTTCTTTTTTAAATGTTGCAACGCATCAATACCGTTCATTTGAGGCATCTCCCAATCCATAATTATTAAATTAGGTTTGGCTTGTAATGCCATTTTGCATGCTTCTCTTCCATTGTGGGCTTTTAGGTAGATAAAATCTTTTCCCATGGTTTCAAGGTGTGAGATGATAATGTCCATAATAATGTCCATATCATCAACCAGTAATATTTTCATAGGAGGATTTTTCATAAAGCTGATTAGATTATTTTTCTAAGCAATTAGTGTACATTTATTTAACAAAGATTTAGGCATTACTATATTGTTTTTTTTGATAGCAGAAGTATTTTCGTCTTTGGCAATAGGTGACTTTAAATAATACATACTTTTTACACCTAATCCTTTAACGTCGTTTGGTAATCTCTCAATAAACTTGAATTTATGTCGGGTTAGCAGATAAGTCTTTTTACCAATATTAATTTGATTTGGAGCACATTTTTTTTCCATTCTGGCAGCCACATTAACCGTATCTCCAAATACGTCAAATAAAAAGTTGTTGGTGCCAAGAACGCTTCCAATAACTTCACCAGAGTTTATGCCAATTTTTGCATCCCATTTAACAGGATTATTAACATTTCTTTTATTAAGATAATTCCTTATATCAATAGCTGCTTTAATAACATTAATGGCATGATCTTTATGCGGATTGGGGATTCCTGATACAGCAAGGTAACCATCTCCCATAGTTTTGATTCGAGTACAACCATTATTTTGGATAATCTTATCAAATGAAGAAAAAATCTCAGTAAGTTCATCAATTAGAATTTTTGGAGATAGTTTGGTAGATTTTTTTGTGAAATCTACCATGTCAATGAAGAGGACGGATGCTTCACGGTATTTTTTGGGCTTAGATTCACCAAAAATAGTTATTTCATTAATTATTTCTTTAGGGAGTAGTCCGGATAATACTTCACTTACTTTATTTTGATTATCATTTATTAACTCCGATTGTTGATTTAGTTTATCAACCGTACTAGATAATGTAAGGGCTGTTCTAACTCTTGCAAAAAGTTCAATATTTTTAAAAGGTTTTTGAATAAAATCAAGAGCTCCAGCTTCTAATAAGTTTTTAATTTTCTCGCTACTACATTCGTTAACACATACTAAAATGGGAGTGTTCCAATTATTCTGGGATTTTTTTATAAGATGAATTTTGTCTAAAACTTTATATGTAGGTTCTTCGCAGTCAATAAATATTAAGTTGTAATTATCATTATTAAGATCGGCAACACAATTTTCGCAGGTTTTGTTAACAATTAACCAATCCTCGTCAAATTCGAGTAACCTCCCTTTAATGATCTGAATATTTATCTGGTCATTCCCTAGTATAAGAATTTTTACATTATTCATCCTGGCCGTCCCTTATTAGTTGCATGAGCGTGCAACATAAATTTTAATCAATTTTAATATTTTTACATTAAAAAAGAATAAACTGTTCGAATAAAATGGCGAATATTACGAAAATGTGTACAGGCAGCATTTTTTTATAGATTAAAACCTTAGTAAAGATATTGTATATGAATAGTCAAAAAGATTGGGGGATGTATTGTCACCTGGCCGTATTTTTAGGAGTTATAATACCTGCAGGGAATATTATAGGTCCCTTAGTTATTTGGTTAATGAAAAAAGATGAATATGAGAGTGTTAACGATCAGGGTAGAGAAGTTGTTAACTTCCAAATTACTTTAACAATTGCGTTTGCTGTATCCTATATTTTATCATTTATATTTATTGGGTATATTTTAATGGGAATTTTGTTTGTAATAGGTTTAGTGTATACCATATTGGGTATTATAAAATCATCTGATGGAATATTATTTAGATATCCTTACTCGTACAAATTTATTAAATAGGAAACGCGAATAAATAATTTTAAACGTTTATGTTTTTATGTAGAACAAATAAGAAACTGTTTAAATTTTGTTTTTGTGATTTATTTTGAGCGAATTAAGTTCTCAGATGAGCCAAAATTGATGCGAATAGCATCGCTATTTAAAGAAATTTTGCAGAAATATGAGGGCTTAAGTCGCCAAAATAAACCGAAGGATAAAACTTAAACAGTTTCTAAAATTCTATTGAAAGTTTAATGTAAAAATAGATGAATGAGATATATTAAAGATAAACAACTAATTGAACTTACAAAAGCAGCTCAAAATTCGAATAGGAAAAGGAAGAATTTTAATTTTCATCAGTTTGATGAAGATTTAGTTCAAAGGATGTTAAATGCATTTGAACCACATACATATGTGAAACCCCATACTCATTCAAATCCTGATAAAAGAGAGGTTTTTATAATACTTACAGGCAGACTGTTGGTGATTTTTTTTGATGAAAATGGAAATATTATTGATCATATAATATTGGACAGAAACACTGGTGTATTTGGAGTTGAAATAGCTCCAGGAGAATGGCATTCAGCTACAGGATTGGAGAAAGGAACAGTTGTATATGAGATTAAAGATGGTCCATATGTGCAAGTTGAAGATAAGAATTTTGCAACGTGGGCTCCAGATGAAGGTTCAGAAGCTTCGGAGGGTGTTTTAAAAGGTTGGTTAGAAGAGTTGGATATTTCAATCCCAGATTAGTTGTATAAAATTAGTAGGTTGATTAATTGGCAGGTTATTAAGTGTTTAGTGATGAAGATTCAAAAAATGAAAACAGGAGAATAAAGAAATGATTACTGTACTTCTAAATATATTTAACTAATACTTAATTGTCAATTCGTCATATGTTTATAACTTTGCGCCTCAATAAAAAAAGTAGAAAAAATGGCTCAAAAACCCAGTATTCCTAAAGGTACAAGAGATTTTTCACCAGTTGAAATGGCAAAGCGTAACTTTATTTTTGATACAATAAAGTCTGTTTTTCTTAAATATGGTTATCAGCCTATTGAAACTCCTGCCATGGAAAATTTATCCACTTTGATGGGTAAATATGGTGAAGAAGGAGATAAATTACTTTTTAAAATATTGAATTCAGGTGATTTTTTGGCAAAAGCCGATGAGCAATCTTTAACAGAGAAGGACTCGATTAAAGCATCAACACAAATATCAGAAAAAGGATTAAGGTATGATTTAACTGTACCTTTTGCGCGATTTGTCGTTCAACATCAAAATGATATTACTTTTCCATTTAAGCGTTATCAAATTCAGCCTGTCTGGAGAGCTGATAGACCACAAAAAGGACGTTACAGGGAGTTTTTTCAATGTGATGTTGATGTTGTTGGCTCAAATTCGTTAATGAATGAAGTCGAATTGATTCAAATTGTAGATGATGTTTATAAGGCATTAAATATTAATGTTCTGGTTAAAATAAATAATAGAAAAATATTAACTGGTATTGCCGAAATTATTGGTGAAGCAGATAAAATTGTAGATATTACTGTTGCAATTGATAAGTTAGATAAAATAGGTATCGAAAAAGTTAATGATGAGCTTCTTCAAAAAGGACTACCACAACAGGCTATAGATAAATTACAACCAATTATTAATTTATCAGGTACTAACAAAGAAAAATTAAATACGCTAAGGACAGTTCTTTCAACTTCGGAAGTTGGCTTAAAAGGTGTAGAGGAGATTGAAGTTGTATTTAATTATATTTCAAATTTGCAGATAAATACAGAAGTAGAATTAGACTTGACGTTAGCAAGAGGATTAAACTATTATACTGGAGCAATATTTGAAGTTAAAGCATTGGACGTTCAGATAGGTAGTATAACAGGAGGAGGAAGATACGATGATTTAACCGGAATTTTTGGATTAAAAGATGTTTCGGGTGTAGGAATATCATTTGGAGCAGATCGTATATATGATGTCATGAATCAGTTGGATTTGTACCCTAAAGAGTCCATTGTTTCTACACAACTGTTGTTTATTAATTTTGGAGAAAAGGAAGCTTTGTATTCACTAAATGCATTACAAAAAATACGTAGTGCAGGAATAAAAGCAGAAATATATCCCGATGCAGCTAAAATGAAGAAACAAATGACTTATGCTAATAAAAAGGGGATTGAATATGTAGCAATGGTTGGTGAAAATGAAATGAACGAAGGTAAAGTAACGTTGAAAAACATGAACTCTGGGGAACAACAATTAGTTACTGTAGAAGAATTAATAGATACAATAGAAAAATAACCAATAAAAAAGTGGTATTATTGAATACTAACTAATACCACTTTGCAATATTATAATTTTACTTACGCTTAAAATTCCTACTCGAAGGATTAATGTCCTTTGCTCTTTGACCTTTGATTTGTTTTAATAAGAAGGTTTTAAACTGGCTCTCTACATTATATAGCTTAATTATTTTATTAATAGGTAATACTTTCTTTAGTTCATCATGATATTCAAGTTCAAGATTAGCTTCTTTAAGTTTAAAACCTACTAAATTATCAAGTAATTCGGATTTTTTATCGTCAGAATAATTTTGCCAGTTGTCTTTTAGCTCTTTAGTAACAGCCTTTTTTTGTTTGTTTAAGAGTTCTTTTTTTCTAAAGAAATCATTATAGACAGGCCAAAATTGTTGAGCTTCGGATGAAGTTAAAGCCAATCTAGTAGTAATAAAAGCTACTTTTTGGGCTTTTATTCTTTCAAGTTTTTCTTGCTTAGAGATTTGTTGGCCCATTACAGAAATATTCGCAACTAAAAAGAATATGGCAAATGTTATCTTGTTCATCATCTTTTAATTAAAAAATTACAAGGTCTTCAACGTCTTCAATGCTAAGTCCTTCCAATAGATTCTGGTTGGTTTCTAATTCTTCAAATATAGCAGAATTATCTTCTTCAATAATAAAATCTATTAATTCTGATTCATCAATACTGGAAGATAAAAAGTCCATAGAAATATCTGCATCTGCTACAAAATTGCCTTTAGGCATAAAATATGGAGCTGAATAATATACCAAAGCAACCAACATAAAAATAGCTGCTAAGGAAATCCATGGTTTAATTACCATTACAATTTTTTTCCCAATAGGCTTATCTTCCTCAGCAACGATATCCATCATTTTATCTTCAAACGATTCAAAGTAATTGTCAGGTACTTTAAAACCACCTGTGGATCCTTGCTTTTTAATTTCATCTAATATTTTAAATTCTTCTTTCATTGTAATAAATGTTACTAATAATGATTCTTACTCCACAGAGTTTTAATTCGTACATCACTTAAATTAAAGTGATAGGTTCTATTGCAATTATTAGTATCGGTTGTTGCCTATTTGATCTTCAAAAATACAAAAGGTTTAATCAGCAATTATAAAAAAATAGAAATTATCATATTAAAAATCTAATTTACTCCATATGTTCTTTTAAATATGCTTCTATTTTTTTAGCAGCATGATGATACGATGCTTTTAAAGAACCAACCGAAGTGTCAGTAATTTCAGCAATCTCTTGGTATTTCATTTCTTCAAAATATTTTAGATTAAAGATTATTCTCTGTTTTTCTGGCAATGTTGCAATCGCTTGTTGTAATTTAAGCTGCAATTCAGTACCGTCAAAGTATGGATCACTTTGTAAAGAATCTCCATAACTATTATCTTCGTCGCTTATTGAATATTCTGTAGTTCTTTTTCTTTTTTTAAGAAGAGTTAATGCCTCATTAGTAGCAATTCTATATAACCAGGTGAACAGTGCTGAATTTCCTTGAAAACTTTCGAGGTTTTTCCAGATTTTAATAAAACTATTCTGCAATGCATCGTCAGCATCATCATGCGTAACAACTATTTTTCGAATATGCCAATACAAACGTTCTTTGTATTTTGACATAATCATTTTAAAGGCTTCTTCTTTTTTACCTTTCGATTTAAATAGCTCAACGATTTCTATATCTGTAAATTCTTGATCGACCATTAACATTTTTTAATAACCATCGTTTCTTTTGACGAAAATTAGTTTAAAAGGTTTAAAAGCAAAGTGCAATATTTTTTAGGATTTGTGTTTTGGTATTGATAATTAGTTGAATACAGAATTAGGAGTAGGGGGTTTTAGATTGAAAAATAATAATTAGAATATAATAAGAATGATACTTTTTATCAACCAAAAAAATGATGTACTTTTGCTCCAATTTTTGACAATACAGTGACACAGAAATAAATATAATATGGGATTACAATGTGGAATAGTAGGTTTACCTAATGTAGGAAAATCGACCTTATTTAATTGTTTATCAAACGCTAAAGCACAATCGGCTAATTTTCCTTTTTGTACTATTGAGCCTAATGTTGGGGTAATAACAGTACCAGATGATAGGTTAATTAAGTTGGAAGAATTGGTTAAACCGCAACGAGTTTTACCTGCAACTGTTGAAATAGTTGATATTGCGGGTTTGGTTAAGGGAGCAAGTAAAGGAGAAGGTTTAGGAAATAAGTTCTTATCTAACATTAGAGAAACAGATGCAATTATTCATGTTTTGAGGTGCTTTGATGATGATAATGTAACTCATGTTGATGGTTCTGTTGATCCAGTTAGAGATAAAGAAGTAATTGATATGGAGCTTCAGATGAAAGATTTGGAGACCGTTGAAACCAGGCTTCAAAAGTCAGAGAAAGCAGCAAAAGCATCAAAGGATCAAGAGTTAAAAAAATTAGTTGAGGTATTATATTTATATAAAGAAGCTTTAGAAGCTGGAAAGTCAGCTCGTACGGTTGAATTAACCGAAGCTCAGGAAAAGGCATCTAAAGATTTATGGCTGCTTACTAATAAACCTATTTTGTATGTATGTAATGTTGATGAAAATTCTGCAATTGAAGGTAATAAGCATGTAGAAGCAGTTAAGGCAGCAATTGCTGATGAAAATGCTGAAGTTTTAATTATTGCGGCTCAAACCGAAGCAGACATTGCTGAATTAGATTCATTTGAGGAGCGTCAAATGTTTTTGGAAGATATAGGATTAGAAGAATCGGGGGTAGCTAAGTTAATTCGTTCGGCTTATAAATTATTAAGCTTAGAAACATATTTTACAGCAGGAGAAAAAGAAGTACGTGCCTGGACATATCCTAAGGGGTCACTTGCTCCACAAGCAGCAGGTGTAATTCATACCGATTTTGAAAAAGGTTTTATTCGTGCAGAAGTTATTAAATATGAAGATTTTGTTAATTATAAATCGGAATTAGCTTGCAAAGAGGCCGGTAAAATGAATATAGAAGGTAAAGAATATACGGTTCAGGATGGTGATATTATGCATTTTAGATTTAATGTATAAAATTTAAAAGAAGATATTAAGCCGGTCTAATAAAGACCGGTTTTTTTATAAATAAAATTTCGTTTTTTAAAATAATTAACTTTGTAATTGCAACTTGGATTTAAAAGTTACGTTTACAAAGTTAATTATTTTATAATGAGCTCTTTTCGATTATTGGTTGTAGTGATATTACTTTTTACTTGCTCTTGGTTAATTGGACAATCTAGGGGTGAGATAGATCCAACTATTCATTATTTAAAGAAAAAAGCAATTGAAGGAGATACCTTACCGCATGTTTTGATAGATGAGGTTCAGATAGTTCCTCCTTGGAGGTTTAAAAATAAGCGACAAAGGTATAGATATAATAAGCTTGTTGTAAATATTAAAAAAACGTTGCCTTATGCCAGACTTGCAGAGGATAAGTTGAAAAAGATTTCAGCTACCTTAGATACTATTAAAGGTAAGAAGCAGCAAAAGGAATATATTAAAAGAGCAGAAAAAGAATTATTCGATGAATTTGAGAAACCTCTTAAGAAGCTTACATATTCTCAAGGTCGTATGCTTATTAAATTAATTGATAGAGAAACAGGAGATACTAGTTACGAATTAATAAAAGACCTAAAAGGAAGTTTCTCTGCATTTATGTGGCAAGCAGTAGCCCGTATATTTGGATCTAACTTAAAATCGGAATATGATAGCAAAGGAGATGATGCTATGATTGAGCATATTATATTAATGATTGATAATGGTTTGCTATGAGATTTTAATTATCTATATAGGCTTTAAGCAATATCTTCTTAAATGCACCTGTAAATTATATATAGTTGTTAGCCAATTTTGACAATTCTTCGATTAGAGGTTTTAAATTAGCGGATGCTAATGGAATATCTACATCAGTCAAGTGTATTAGATTCTTTTCTTTATCAATTTCAGTAATAAAATTAAGATTTACTATTGAAGATCTGTGAGTTCTAAAAAAGTGATTTTTAGGTAAGTTATCTTCAATACTTCCAAGCGTTCTGGAAACATATAAGGGATCACCGGAGATTTTAAATATTTTACAATAATTACCGTCTGCAATAATTGCTTTAATTTCGTTGTACGAAACAATATGAACTCCCTTTTGATGATTTACTAGCAGCTTACAATTATTATAAGCTATATCAACGTTTTGTTGCGAATTGTTTGTTTCAGAATTTTTTTTCAGGTTTATTTTGAGAACAGTATCAACAATGGATTTAGGTTTAATAGGTTTTAGTAAATATCCAGAAGCACCTAAACCAACTGCATCAACAGCATATTGTTGATGAGCAGTAATAAAAACAACATCAAAACTAATAGTATCAAAGTAATTAAAAAGATCAAGACCGGATTGATTGGGCATAGATATGTCAAGAAATACAATATCTGGATTGAATTTCTTAATAAAAGAAATACCATCAGTTAAATTATCTCCAGAAGCTACAACTTCTATAACATCGTGAAGATACATTTGTAATATTTTTTCTATACTTTGCCTAGCAGAAATTTCATCATCTATAATAATAGCCTTGAGCATATTCTTACCTATAATTTATTAAAGTTTTCCGATGTTATAATGATACATCAAAAAATTAATATTGTTACAATAATAGTACTTCATTTGTAAAAGTAGGCATTTCATTTGAAAAAACTATTGTTTCACTAAGTCGAATAAATAATATATTGAACTAAATAATTTTTTAATGATCTTTGCACGGTTACCCAAAAAACTTAATAAAAAATCATGGAAAAGCTTATATCAAACACCCTTTCTAAAATCAATTTAAAAAAAGTTGAATTTCCACAAATGGTTCTATTTTTTCAGTATTTAATAGTGGGAATTACCTTGATAGCACTTTTAGCGCGATAACTCAGTATTAATTTTAACCTATTTACAAGATTAGAGAATTTAATATTACCACAACAGGAGAAATTTGAAATAAAACTGTTGTGGTATTAAAAAATTATCGTGTAGTTGGCTATAATTAAGTAAAATCAATTAATTTATTAATAGCATTATTTACTCCAGTTTCAATTTGTGTGATATTAGCATCTAACATATAACAAGGAGTTGTAATTATCTTGTTTTTTTCATCAAATAATACTTCGCCATGTGTAGTTGCTTGGTGCGTTGCACCCATAAATTCAATAGCTTTAATAGTAGCTTCGTCGGAGCCAATGGTAACTTTACAATCAGGAATTAATTTAGCTAAAATAACAGGAGAAATACATAATGCTGCAATAGGTTTGTTATTTGAGTGAAAACTTGAAATTACTTTAGAAACTTCATTGTTAATTTCTAACTCTTGTCCTTTAAAGGCAAAATCAGAAAGGTTTTTAGCTGCTCCAAAACCACCAGGTAAAACTAGCGCATCAAAATTTTTCTCATTAAGTAAATTAAGCGGATTAATCTTGCCCCTTGCAATTCTGGCAGATTCAATTAAAACATTTCTTTTATCATTCATTTCTTTACCTGTAATATGATTAATTACATGATGCTGTTCAATATCAGGGGCAAAACATTCGTATTGGGCATTGTTTTTAGCGATGGCTAATAAACTTAATGTAGCTTCGTGAATTTCGGATCCATCAAATACACCACTTCCAGAAAGAATTACAGCTATTTTTTTCATTGGATAAAGTTTTATCAGTTTTTTATGTGTATTAAATTTACTATTTAAATTAGTTTATTATAACGAGACTAGATAGAAGTATTAATTTATTCTACTATTATATCAGGATTTAGTATATGGATATTCCAATAGATAATTATTGTAAATCAACAATAATGGCAGCTTTGGGTTCTATTATTATATTATTTAAATCATCGTAAGATGCATTGGTTAAAGGATTTTTACCATTCGAAAAATCTTTAAAATAAGAAGAGCAGTCTAATATGTTCACCTTTTGCAGATTCCTTGTATTATTATATAGAATAAGTACATTTTTGTTATTATTATATCTTAACATACCATATACTCCAGCTGTAGGAATAAAATGCATAGTTTTTCCAGAATGAATTACCGAGTTTTGAGATCTCCATTTTAACATGCTGGTTGCGAATGAAGCAAATTGTTTTTGTTTAAAATTTAACGAGTTGTCTGGAGAATTTAGATCCAAGCTTGCTGGAAAATCAGCTCTTACATATCCCGGGCCTCTTCTTATAGAACCTTCAAGTAGTATTTCGCTTCCATACATAAAAGATGGTATGCCTCTGGAAGTTGCCATAAATGTAAATAGCATTTTTGCAGTGTCAAAATCCTTTTCGGCAAGGTTAAAAAATCTAGAAGAGTTATTGTTGTCTAAAAAAACAATTTGGTTTTTAGGTATATCATAATTAAAGTCATCACCCATTGTTTGATATAGAAAACTTATTCCCTCTTCTGCTTTAACGAATTCGGAAAAAGCATTTTCTAAAGAGTGAAATAAAGGATAATCATAGTTCAAAATAGAATTTTTGTTTTGCAACTGCTTAGAAATATGTGCCAAGCGATCACTTTGGTTAGTGTTTATGTCTGTAATTATTTGTAAATCGGGGTATTCAGATGATAAAAATTGAATGAGTTTACTTAAAAAACTTATGGTGTTATATTCAGTATTTTCGATTTTTATACCGTCAGGTTTGCATTTTTCTATCCACCATATTGTATTTTGAATTAAATATTTAGAAGAAATCAAAGACTCTTGATTTATCAATTGAGCAAATTGATTGATTTTATAAAACTTATTTTCAAGTTTGCTTTTATCCGCATAAGGATCAGATTGGAAGTAATTGGATTCTTTATTAAATGACTTTTTCGATGGATCAAAAATCCATTGATTAAAGAGCTTTTTCCCAAATAGATTATGGTTAAAACTTGTTTGATGAAGAACTAGAGTTTGTATATACTTAATATTTTGGGATTTGCACTCATAAATAAGTTTTTTAATATCAGAAAAGGCTCCAAGCCTCTTATCCAATTTAAAATGATTGGTAATCGCATCCTGGTAATACGAACGCGAAACTTGATTGCTTTCATAAAGAGGTGAAACTTCAATTGCTGTAGCGCCAACAGACTTAATGTAGTCAATTTTGTTAATTAATCCGGCAAGGTCTCCACCATGCCTTCCTGAAGGAGAATTGTAATTTGGTTTTTCAAAATAACTGTTTACGTTATCATTATTTGTTTGACCATTTGAAAATCTATCTACAACTACTTGGTAAATTACATCAGAAGAGGTTAAGTTGTTAGGTGCATAATTTTTTTCTTTATGAGTAAGTTCTAAATATATAGTTTGTTGAAGTTTTCCTGATAGATAAATTTTAATTGGTACGTTTCCTGGTAGTGCACTTTTTCGTATTTCAATATCAATAAAGACAGTATTTGGATCTTTAGTAGAAACTATTTTATTAAACTTAACACCAGGGTAATTAATACTAATACTTGATTCATCTAAGTTTGTTCCCGTGGCAGATATTAGAATGTTGTTGTAATTCATTCCTATCCACCAGTTTTTAGGTTCATAGTTTTTAATTATGTCTTTACCATAACTTTGAGTGAATAATAGAAAAAATAAAGTATGGATTAATATGTTAAGTTTTAGTTTGTTGTTCATACAAGCTTCTTGCATAGAGTAATAGTTGATTAAAATTACCTTGATTAAGAATTTAAGCAAAGTTTAAGCCAATATTTCAAATGATGTATAAAAGTGAAATTCACAATATTTTTGTGAAAAAAGGTAAAACACTATAAAAATCGTTCAAATATACGGTATAAATCTGTCATTAAGCTTTTTTAACTTGTGAGGAGATTGTTTTTTTAATAGATTTAAAACGTTTTTTAATCATTTAAAGGGCAAACAAATTTAGTGATTATAAAACAGAGGGGGAAATTAATTTAACATTTTATTTAAATGTAATAATTAATCATAATATAATGATTGAGTTGATGTTCTACCAGTAGAGATTGTTTTCGGATTTTATGAAATTAAAGATTAAGGAAATGTTTAGGAAGACGGAGGATAATACCGTAAGGTTGAAGAGGAAGATTTTTTGGTTTTTTGTGATTGAGGTTTTTTTGGTAATTGCATTGTTAGGGTTTACTTTTTTCTTGATTACTGTGGTGCTAAACTAGTTTAATTTAGTTATAATTCTTTTACATACAGAGATTTTTGGAATAGTATCTTATCATCTAACCATGTAGTTAATTTCCATTCGCCCTTTTTATTATGTAAAGGGAGCCAAATAGTATCTCCCAGGAAAAATTCATAGTCATTTGACTTAACAAAGTACTCACCAGTGAATGGTGGAGTAGGTCTTCCATTCTTATCAGGAAAGGGCGGGTGATCAATTTCAAATTGAATTCTTTTGCCCTTAGCTCCTTTTATTTTTACAACATAACCAAACTCAATATCTAATTGCAATGGGATTTCTGTCGTAATTTTTTTAAGCTTTGGTAACTCCTTTGAATTACGATCCCAGTTCGAATAAATACCATAACTATATAATTCCGAATCAATTTTCTTTTTAGCCATTTTTTATTCCTCCAAAATGTATTTTAATTGATCCATCATTATTGGAATGTCTTGTTCATTAATACCATTTTTAATAAGAACAGGGGCGTCTTCGTTAAGAGTATCAAAAAACTCGTTAATGTTGTTGTTCATTTGGAGAATAGCCTTTTGATAAAATTTAAGCGCTTCTTTTCGATTGTTTTTACACCAAAAAACATGTCCAATGTTTATTAAATCATGCTTTCCTGAACTTGATATTAAAAGTTTTTGATAATATTTTTCAGCCTGATCTAAATTACCAACAACAAAAGAACACCACGCGATAGGTCTCCAAACTTTAGTATTGGATTGATCTAAATACTCAACTTTAAAATAGTATTTTAAAGCTTGAGAATAGTCTTTTAGGTCTAAATGGCAATGGCCAATAGAGGCCTGAGTATGTAAGTCTTCGGGTCTTAATTTTTCTGCTATATGGTAATATTCAAGCGCTTTATCCGGCATTTTTAAAAGTTTGTACATAAGCGCTATCTTTTTGGTGGTCCATATTTGTTCAGGCTTTAATATGTCAGCTTTTAAGTATTCATTTAATGCTTTGTTGTAGTTTTTTAATTGTTGCTGACAGTATCCTCTTTTTTGTATTACCTCTATGTTTTCACCTTCTTGTTTCTCTATAATTTCAAATACTTCCGAGGCTTCTTGATAATATTCTTTTTTAAAGAAGAATTCTGCAATTTGTCTCAATTGTGTGTCGTTTTTAACCATTTGATTAAAAAACCACTTATTGTGAAAATCCATTCGCCACGAAAATACATCTTCAAATTGCGGATGTTGCGGGTGTAGTTTATAGAAACGATATAAATCTTGAATATATCTGTTGGAAATAATTGACTTATCTTTACCTGAATTAAGTAGTTTTTCGTCTTTCTCTATATCCTCCATTTGTTCAAGTTGTTGTTGTAGCATATTGCCCATCATATCTTTTTGAAATTTGGGCATGTGAGGGATGCTTAAGAACAAAGAATATTTGTCGGAATTACAAAGAAAGCTTGAATTGGCAAGGCTTTCCTGAATGGATTTTGATGAGAATATACTAGAATCATCTTTTAATACTAATTTTAATTCTTGGTTATCTAAATAAAATGGTAATAACCAATTGCTTAATGTGTTAAAAAAGCTAAAGTGCTTAAGCATTTTAAAAGTATTTAAAAATACATCAGCTCCTTCCATCTGTAACTCGGTTATCTCTTCGAGTTTATTCATTAAATCAGGCGAGTCTTTAAAAAAATCCTCCCATTCAGGATTTTCACCTTCGTTAAATTTTTCACCCAACATATTATCCAGATCTAATTTATTTCTCAAATTGGGTTTCATTTTTACTACTTCGGGAATTATCTCATCTGTTAGCTTTTTCGAAATTTTCTCAGTTTCTCTTGTTCGAATTAAGTGTACGGCTATTGTTACTATATTATTTAATAATTCTTTATTATCTAATGCTAAACTTAGTCTTGAGGTTATTTCGGAGTATAATTTTATTCGATCATCGTATTTAAATAAAATTAGTAATATGCCAGTAATTGCACGTTGACTAACTTCAGTTTCAGGATCATTAATTAAATCAAATAATATAAGAATTTTGCTAAGGTTGAATTCTTTAAGGGTACCAATTGTAAGTGCAGAAACAAAAATACTTCTGTAACCAAAAGGTACTGATTCATTTTGAATTAAATTTTTGATTGCTTCAGAGGCTTCGTTTGTAAGCGTCGGTGAAACCCAGAGAATATTAAATAACAATGTAGAGGTGTGATTATTGTCATTGCTGTGTATACCAGCTTGTTCTGTCATGTGTTTCTGAGTTAGCTCACTATAAAACTTCTCAATAATTTGAGTTAAATTGGAGCTAATATCTGATCCAATACTTCTTCGGGTTTCATAAAATATACTGGAAGACTGGTTGTTAAGTATGGAAGTGAACAGATCGTCTGATAATTGATAACATGAAGTTAAAATATTGTTATAAACCTTTTGGCGCTCAGGGTCATTAACTCCTTCAACAGTATATTTGAGCATACTTTTATAGGTAAACTCTAAATTATATTGTTCGTCAATTAAATTAGCTCCATGGTTAGATCTAGTTAATTTTCCTAATAAAGACAATGCATCTTTAATTCTCTTTTCTGTTAAAGCTTGCTCAATAACCTCTTGTTGTCTTTTTATATCTGAAATATTCATTCCGTCAATTTTACCAGTTTTGATTTTCAAATTTAAGTATATTTTTATACCACTTCATTTGTATCACGAATATATCAATTTTGAATCATTAATTATATTTACATTTATATTATCAACATCATTCTCTACAATTGCAGTTATTTTAATAATTTAGGATAGCTAGAACTCTAATTTGATTTAATGAAAAAAGTCTACGTTTTTATTTTAATAATGGAATTAATTGCATCTTGTTTTTATGCTCAGGTGCAAAAACTTGGTATTCCTGAAATAGAATATTTTAATAGAAGAATGTATAATGGAGCAACCCAAAACTGGAGTGTAACTCAAAGTAGAGTTGGTTTTATATATTTTGCTAATAACGATGGTGTATTAGAGTTTGACGGAGTTAACTGGAGAGTACATAAAGATTTAGGAAATTATATTGTTAGGAGTGTTAAGGGTATTGGAGATAAAATATATGCCGGAGCTTACAATGAATTTGGTTATTTTGATTATGATTCGTTGAATATATTAAAGTACACTTCTTTAATTAAAGATCCTAAACTTAAAGAATTAGAAGATATCTGGAATATACATGAGTGGAATGAACGTATCGTTTTCCAATCAAAAAAAGGACTTAGTATTTACATGCATGATGAGTTACAGAAAATTATTCCAGCGCCATCAAGATTTGTTTCGTCATTTGTAGTTAATGAATTATTAATAATACAGGACGAAAAAAAGGGATTGATGGAAGTAAGGGGTGAACAAGCTTTTCCTGTTTCGGGCGGGCAACTTTTAGCAGGTAAAGAAGTAACCTCTATAATGGCATTATCTAATTCTAAAATTATTATTGGAACAATGAACAATGGTTTGTATTTATGGGATATGCAAAAAGTTGTTCCATGGAATGTAAGTGCTAATCCATTGCTAAAAGAGGTAAATATTTTTTGTGGATGTAAGTATAGCGATGACTTATTTGTGTTTGGAACCATCCAGGGAGGTTTAATTGTGATTGACAAGTCGGGTAATGTCTTTATGAAAATAGATAAGGACAAAGGCTTAAAAAATAATACGGTTTTAGGTGTGTTTGTGGATGTTGAAGGACACATATGGTGTGGATTGGATAATGGTATAGCTAAAGTAAGTTTTAATTCCAGTATTTCGTTTTTGCAAGGTTACTTTAATATTGGTAAAGGTTATGTTATGAGCCATCATAAGAACAATTACTACTTTGGTACAAATCAGGCTTTATATAAAATAGATGTTAAGGGATTTAATGATCCATTAAAAGATAGAAATAATTTTGAGAGAATTTCTAATACTGAAGGACAAGTTTGGAGTTTATATAGTGATGATGAAGTTTTGTTGTGCGGACATAACCTTGGTGCATATGAAGTTAAAGGTTCTAAAGCTTCGGTTATTACACCTCCAGGTGTAAATGGTGTATGGAACTTTATTAAAATCCCAAAGAAACCAGATCTTTTAATATCAGGAACATATGGAGGATTAATCGCTTTTCAGAAGAAAGGTAAAAGGTGGTTTTTTAGAAATATTATTAAAGGATTTTCGGTCTCATCCCGATATATGGAGTGGGATGAAATGGGGAATTTGTGGGTTTCGCACGGGTATAAGGGTGTTTTTAAATTAAAACTCAATGATGATTTAACAGAAGTATTAAGTTATCAGAATTACAAAATCACAGATTTTCCAGGAAATAGCAAACCAATTGTTCTGAAAAAAATTGAGGGGAAATGTACCTATTCAAGTAATGATGGAGTCTTTGAAATTAATAATTCAGGAAAAGTTACTAGGCATGCTAAAATTGAGGAGTTATTTAAAAATAAGGATTTTCCAGAAATAATTTCGCAAGATAAATTTGGTAATATTTGGAGTTTTGCAAAAGGTAAAGTAACTGTTCATAGGTTAATGGAAGATGGGTCTTATAAAGAAATATTTTACCCCTTTTTAATTCTAGAAAGGAAGTTGGTTAATGGTTTTGAATATTTATATGTAGATGATAAAAACAATGTCTTTTTTGGTATAGAGGATGGTTTTGCTCATTATTCTGCTAGTGATTATAGAAATTATAAAATTCCATTTAATACTCATATTCGTTCATTTGTAGGGGCAGGAGATTCTTTAGAGTATCAGGTTAACAGTTCTAAGTACAAACAAATTTATATTCCTGAATATGTTTTTAGGAAGAACTCTTTTCAAATAAATTATTCAGCTTCTTATTATGGAGATAAAGATTTGTTATATACAACAATATTAGAAGGAAGTGATAATTATTCAACAGATTGGAATAAGTCTAATACTATTAGTTTCTCGAATTTAATAGAAGGAGAGTATATATTTAAAGTTAAAGCAAAAAATAGGTTTGGAGTTGAAGCATCTCCTGTAAAGTTTAAGTTTATAATATTACCGCCTTGGTATAGAAGTAATCCAGCTAAAATAGGTTTTGCAGTACTGTTTATTGTAATTGTTGTTTTAATATATTATGTGTTTAGTCGTAGGCTTGAGTTAAGCAGGGAGAAGGAAAAGCGCAAGCAACAAGAAGAATTTAGGATAAAAGAAGAACAGCTAAAAAATACTGCATTAACTTCGGAGAAGGAAATGATAAGGTTAAGGAATGAGAAGCTAAGGAATGAGATGGTATATAAAGAAAAAGAATTAGCAAATTCAACAGTTAATTTAATACAAAAGAATGATTTGTTATCAGATATTAAGTTTCAATTGAAAACTATCCTTAAAATCTCAGAAAAAAATGAATTAGAACGAAAAGTAAGAAGTCTTATTAAAAAGATTGATAAAGATATTGATAACGAAAATAATTGGGAAGTATTTGAAATGCATTTTGGACAAGTGCACGAAGCATTTTTTCAAAAATTAAGAGAAAGGCATGCAAATTTAACTAGTAGAGAACAAAAGTTATGCGCTTATATCAAAATGGGTATGGCTTCAAAAGATATTGCTTCATTAATGAATATTACTACACGTGCAGTAGAAAATAACAGGTATAAACTGCGTCAGAAATTAGAACTACACCAAGGAGATAATTTATTAGAATATATTGAGTCTATATAATTACTTAATTCAATCAACCCTAATTTTTCTTTATTTGGCTAAATGCATCTCTCTTTTGTATAAGTAAATAATGTATTGTGTTGAAATATAGAATTATATGTATTGAGATTCGAGTTATTATAAGCTTTGTTATTCATTCATATATGTAGATGTGTGAAATCTACATAAAAGTGAAAAAATGTGAATATTTTATTGGTGGAAATATGTGCAATAGTGAGTTGTGTATGTGTTGTATAATTTATAATTAATGTATTTTAAATAACAGATATATAGGGTTATGTATGATTGCGTGTGAGTTTTTTATGAGGTAAAAAAGTGTGTGGAGAGAGTTTTTTGTGATGTTATAAATTAGCATAAATTAACATTTGAGGGCAATTTTGTATCAAAGTTAATTCTAAATCAAAAAACAAATGAAGAATTTTATTGGAACGATTTTCCTGTTACTGTGTTCTGCAATTCTGTGGGGACAAGAATCTACAGTTACAGGTAAAGTAACGTCTGCTAAGGATGGAGCTCCTATACCGGGAGTAACTGTTGTTGTTGAAGGAACTACCAACGGAACAATTGCCAATATTGATGGTAACTTTTCTCTTAATGTTAATCAAGGTGATGTTTTGGTATTCTCTTTTATTGGTATGGAATCCAAGAAAGTAATTGTTGGAACAGAAACTACTATAAATGTTGTTCTTGAAGAACAAGTTTCTGATTTGGATGAGGTAATTGTAGTTGGTTATGGTGTGCAGAAGAAAAGTTTGGTTACAGGTGCAATTGCAAAAGTGGATGGCGAGGAGTTATCAAAGAATTCGGTGACTCGTGTAGCTCATGCAATGCAAGGAAAAACTTCGGGAGTTGTTGCAGTACCAAACTCAGGGCAACCAGGAGATGGAATATCTGTTAGAATAAGAGGTGTTGGTACTAATGGAGATGCTTCTCCATTATATATTGTAGATGGACTACCTTTAAGTGAAGAAGGAATTGATTTCTTAAATCCGGCAGATATTGAATCTTTAGAAGTTCTTAAAGATGCTGCATCTACTGCAATTTATGGAGCACGCGGGGCCAATGGTGTTGTATTAATTACAACAAAAGGAGGAGAAAGGAATACTCCAATGATTGTAAAATATGATGGTTATTACGGGGTACAAAATCCATGGAAGAAATTAAGTGTACTTAATCGAGATGAATATATCATGCTTAGTAATGAAGCAAGAGCCAATGGAGGATTATCGCCTTTGTTTGATGAGGATGCTGTATATGCAAATACTGATTGGCAAGATGAAATGTTTTATTACGATGCTCCAAAACAAAGTCATACAGTTTCATTTGAAGGAGGATCTGAAAAAACTACTTATTCATCGTCAATTAATTACTTAAATCAAGATGGTATTGTTGCAAAAGGTAAATCAAATTATGAACGAATATCATTTAGGTTAAATACTGTATCTGATTTTGGTTTGTTAAGTTTAGGAAGTACCATTAACTATGCTAACATTACTAATAGGGGTATTAGTGCAAACGACATGTATTCTCCTACAAGTTTGATTCAAGCGCTAAATATGCCTCCAATTGTACCTGTAAAAAAAGAAAATGGTGATTGGGCTACTCCAGAAGATTATGGATTAGGATTACAAGAACTTACCAATCCGTTAGCAATGTTGAGTTATACAAATTCTAAAACTCGAACTAACAAATTTATCGGAAACTTTTTTGCAGAGTTTGATTTTAGTGAGGTTATTCCTGAATTGGCAGGATTAAAATTTAAATCTTCTTATGGTCAGGAGTTTGCATTGGTGAATAATGATGTTTATACTCCTGAGTATTATTTAGATGCAACACATTTTACAACTATTGATGGAGTTAGTAAAACAATGGATTTGTATACTTCTTGGAACTTTGAGAATGTACTTACCTACACAAAAGAAATGCGACTGCATAATATTACAGTCATGTTAGGTACAACTGCTTATAAAAGTGAATTTGAAAACTTGACGGGATCAAAATCGGATGTGATTTTCGATGACTTTGAGTATGCCTACCTTGATAATGCAACGGATCCGGAAAGTGCTGATACAGGAGGAAGGTATACAGAACATACCTTACAGTCTTATTTTGGTCGTATTAATTATGACATGATGGATAAATATATGTTTACTGCAGTTGTGCGTCGCGATGGTTCTTCACGTTTTGGTAGTGAAAATAAATATGGTGTGTTTCCCGCATTTTCAGCAGGTTGGATTCTATCGGAAGAGAATTTTATGAAAAGCATACAGGATCAGATTGACTTTTTGAAATTGCGTTTGAGTTGGGGTCAAAATGGTAATGAAAATATAGGTGATTTTAGATATACCTCAATAATAGGTAATGGAAACATATATTATTTTGGTGATGGTAAAACACAATATAGTGGAACAACACCAGATGGATTAGCAAATCCAGCTCTTAAATGGGAAACGTCAGAGCAAACAAACATTGGTCTTGATTTAGGAGTTTTAGATAACAAATTACGTATAACACTAGATTATTACGAAAAAACAACTAAAGATTGGTTGGTAGATGCTCCTATACCAGCATTAGTTGGAAACAGTGCACCAACTATTAATGGAGGTGAAGTAGTTAATAAAGGATTTGAGTTTGAAACCAGCTACAAAAATGACTTTGGAAAGTTGTACGTTGATGTATCTATAAATGGAGCATTAAATAATAATGAAGTAATAGATATTAAGAATGCAGAGAAGAGGTTGCAAGGTGCTGAAGGAGGTAGATTTCAGAGCGGAATCTTATTTGCAGAAATAGGAACACCACTAGGAGTTTTTTATGGTGTAAAAACAGATGGGGTATTTCAAAATATTGATGAAATAAATGCTTATGTTGGTTCAACTGGTGAGTTAATTCAACCCGATGCGGTTCCTGGAGATTTTAAATTTGTAGATGAAAATGGAGATGGAGAAATAACGGATGACGATAGAGTTGTTCTTGGAGATCCCTATCCAGATTTTACAGGCGGTTTAAATGTAAACTTAGAATATGAAGGGTTTGATTTTAATATGTTATGGTATGCTTCCCTTGGACAACAAGTTTGGGATGCAACAAGAAGATATGATTTAGATGGTGCAAATTATCGTTCGGACTATTTGAACAGATGGACAGGAGAAGGTACTACCAATAAGTATCCCCGTGTTACTTCAGTGGATAATAATAAGAATATGGCTACTCCAAGTGATTTCTTTATTAATGATGCGAGTTTTGTCAGATTAAGAAATATTACTCTTGGTTATACACTACCTAAGTCAGTAACAGATGTACTTCAAATAAGAAAAGTGAGGTTTTATATTTCTGCAGAGAATTTATTAACAATTACTGACTATGAAGGTGTTGATCCGGAAATTGGAGGAGGAGTATTTGGTAATGCCATTGATAGAGGTGTTTATCCGCAGGCTAGGACAATTCTTGGGGGAGTAAATATTACATTTTAATTATTTAATACAATAAGAAGATGAAAAATCGATTGATATACATTATTTCTTTTCTAATTCTTACTGTAACACAGTTTTCGTGTACAGAAGATTTTTTAGAATTGGAACCCAAAACTGGGCAAGTAGAATTAAATTACTATAAGACTGAAGCAGATGCCTTTTTATCTGTAACAGGAGTTTATGATGCATTGTCGGTTCAAAACTGGCAATTTGTACCAATAATGTCTGATATTTTTTCGGATGATGCTTTTGCAGGAGGTTCTGATGCTAACGATATGAAGCAATATCATGAAACTGAGCTATTAACCGGTATGACCTTAGATAATGATGCAGCTTTTCAATTGTGGAATAGATGTTATGCAGGAATTTATCGAGCTAACTTATATTTAGAAAAACAAGAACAGATAGATTGGCAAACTGAGGGCATGAAAGAAAGGCTGGAAGCAGAAGTGAAGTTTTTAAGAGCATATTTCTATTGGGATTTGGTTCGTCATTATGGTTTTGTACCTATTATATTGCAAGTGTATACAGATGTAGAGGATTATAAGAATATAGGTCAAAGTACACCAGGTGAAGTTTTTGCTCAGGTTGCTTCTGATTTAAAAGATGCAATTGGAGTATTACCTACCACAATAACTAATGATGAGACAGGTAGGGTTTCAAAATATGCAGCACAAGCATTAATGGCTAGAGTACATATGTTTTATGAGGGATATGGCAAAGGAGAATTAGGCTTATCCGAAAATCTATTTACAGAATCTGAAGTTATAGATGCATTGGAAGAGGTTATAACAAAAGGGCCATACAGGTTATTGGATAATTATGCTGATGTATTTGATTGGAATAATCAAAATAACGATGAGTCTATATTTGAGTGGCAGTATTCTGGAAAGGCCAATTCTAGTGACTGGGGCGGTTGGAATATCAATGGTAATTTTTCTGTAATATTCTACGGACCTCGTAATCCAGATGGAGATGATGCAATACAAACGGGTTGGTCATTTACTACACCTACATGGTCATTAGTAGATGAATATGAAGAAGGAGACCCGAGGAAAGATGCTACAATTTACAATGCAGAAGAGAAATTAGATAAGTATACAAATGCTTTTCAAAATACAGGATACTTTAACAGGAAGTATATGCCCATTACTGAATTTTTACCAACAGGAGGGGGAGACGCTGCGCATAATTGGGCTAAAAATTATATTGATATTAGGTATGCAGAAGTATTGTTAATGGCTGCTGAGCTAAACTTAAACAGCAATGCAGAAAAAGCAAGAGGTTATTTAAATGAGGTTAGAACTCGAGCATTAGGGGAAGAAGCTGCTTTATCTACAATAACACTAGATGATATTTATCACGAGAGAAGGATTGAATTAGCAGGAGAAGGTCATAGGAAATGGGATTTGTTAAGAAGAGGATTAACATATACAGCAGAGAAAATTAACTCAAGTTTTAATGTTCCAGATGGAATTCCAAATCCATTAGATTTCGAGAATCGCGGATTTGTAGAATCTACAAAAGGTTTATTTCCAATTCCTGCGTCTGAAATAAGAAACACGAATAAAGGTGTTCTTAAACAATATGTATACTAATTGATTTTTAGTAATTCTTAAAAAATAAAATTATGAGATTAATATATAACATATTTCTTGCTTTTACACTTGCATCACTGTTGTTAGTGGCATGTGAGCCAATGGAGGAAGATGCTCCCAATATTGGGGCAGCTCCTAAAGCAGAGAACCTGAGTTTTACAATTACTCAGGGCGAAGACGATTTTACTTTTGTATTTACAAACACATCAAGTGTTACAGGAATTGCAAAATGGGATTTTGGAAATGGTCAAAGTGGTTCCGGAGATGAGATAGCCGTTAAGTTTGTTACTGCTGATACTTATACAGTATCCATGTCGCTTTATTCAAAAGGAGGCAGTGCATCAACATCTCAGGAACATGTAACAACAAAAACAGATTACTCTATTTTTACAGATGAAAAATATATCAACATTAGTGGTGGAATTGATGCTACAGAAGGAAAAACATGGGTAGTAGATAGTGTTACTTCAGGTCACTTCGGAATAGGTCCGATAGGAGGTACCTCGCCGGAGTGGTGGTCTGCTAACCCATTGGCAAAACCAAGTTCAGGAGCATATGATGATGAATTTGTATTTAAAATTCAAGGTTTTGCCTTTGAGATGAAAAACAATGGAGACAATTATATTAAAGATTATCAAAAAGATAATTCATTTTATACCAATCAAGTTGCCTTATACGGAGAACCAGACCTGCGTGTAAATTATACACCTTCTTCAGCAACATGGTCTTTAGTTACTAAAGATGATGGTGATTATATTATACTTTCATCTGCAACCCCTGCATTCTTTGGATTTGACTTTGGAGGGAACTACGAATACAGAATTGAAGAATTAACTGAGAATTTAATTCATGTTAGTACAATTGGAGGTGATGGTAATCGATGGTTTAATAGGTTAATTCCTAAAGGATATACTAAGCCAACAGTAACTTATACTATAGCTTCTACTGAAACAGCAGCAGAAAATACTTGGTCGGTTAGTCTGGCTGATGTGGATATTCCTGAAGGTATTACAGTAAATGGTTTCTTGGTTGATTTTGGTGATGGATCAGAAGTGGTTGAGGTAGATGATTATATGGGAGCAGCAGAACACACATATATGCGTAAAGGAGTTTATCCTTTAACAGTAACAGTTAAAGCTTCAAATGAAGATGTAATCAGATCAACCAATATAACTGTTGAAAACTACCATTCTAACTATGTGCCTTTCCTATTAGATATGATGGTGATGTATGTAGATAATAGTGAAGTAGAGTTATCTCCTGTATTAGGAGAAAATTGTGCAGTTACTGTAGCGGAAAATCCCGAAAGAATATACCCCAACAAAGGTGTTAATGTATTTAAATATTCAAAGGAAAACCAACCATGGGCCAATGCTTTTATGAAATTACCAGCAGGTTATAGATTTAATCTTACTACGAATAGTATATTTAAAATAATGGTACGTGGTAAAGCAGGTCAACAAGTATTATTGAAACTTGAAAATACCGATAGAGGCGGAAATGCATGGCAAACCGGTACGGCTGACTTAATTTATACTATTCAGGCAGATGATACCTGGGAAGTAGCTGAATTCGATTTTGCTGAAGTAAGTGCAGGTTTTGATTGGACTGGTGATCAATTTACAGATGATGTTACAACAGATCCTCTTTTCAATAGTAGTTTCTATAATGTAGTACGTATCATGTTAAATCCGGGAGTAGGTGAGGGAGTACATGAGTTTTATTTTGATGATTTAGCTGGTCCTCACGTTGAGGGATTGAAATCGGCAAGATTGTAATAGCTACTGATTGTTTAATTAGATAAATAAATTGTGTGCTGGTGATAAAAGCCAGTACACATTTATAAAAATAATAATGAAATTATGAATGGTTTAGGTCAGGTTTTAGGTATTTTATTGGTTGTTAGTCAGTTGTTTTGGGGCTGTGGTGACGATAACAATGGAGTCAAATTTGTTGCTGATTTTGATTATGAATTTGGGCAAGATCAAAATCATGTATTTTTTACTAATAAGTCAACGGGTGATTACTATTCTATTTTTTGGAATTTTGGGAATGAGGAAGAGCAATCAACTACCAACAAAACTAAAACTTACGAAATTTACTATCCCAAAGCAGGTAAATATGTAGTTACATTAACCATTCAAGATGATTCAGGAAATAGTTCCGAAATTTCTAAAACTGTAACAATTGCACTAGATGATCCTAATTATGTGGAACCTGATGGATTAAAATGGTCAGATGAATTTGATGGATCAACTATTAAAACTGCAAATTGGACATTTGAAACAGGTGCTGGAGGATGGGGAAACCAGGAATTGCAAAACTACACGAATGGAGAAAATGCCCATATTGCTGATGGAAAATTAATTATTACAGCTAAAAAAGTCAATGACAATAAAGTGGCTGGTTCTTATACATCTACCAGAATGATAACCTTGGGCAAACAAGAATTTACTTACGGTAAAATTGAAGTAAGAGCGAAACTTCCATCAGGAACAGGAATATGGCCTGCTATCTGGATGCTTGGTGCCAATATAAATACAGTAGGATGGCCGGCGTGTGGCGAAATTGATATTATGGAGTATGTAGGTTTTCAACCTGATGTTGTTCATTCAACAGTTCATACACCCTCTGGTTACGCAGGTAATGGGGATGGAGATTCAAAGACACTCGGTACAGCTGAAGAAGAGTTTCATATTTATGGATTATTATGGACAGAGGAATCTTTAACATTTTATATTGATACGCCAGAAAATGTGACACACACCTATGGTCCTGCAATTAAAAATGGTAGTAACTGGCCATTTAACAAACCACACTTCTTTATTTTAAATATTGCAGTTGGAGGAACGTGGGGAGGATTACAAGGAATTGATAATTCTATATTTCCACAGACAATGGAGATAGATTATGTAAGAGTATATGAATTAGATTAATCCTGATAAGGTATAAATGTAATGGTACGCAATTTAATATTGATAATAGTAGTTTTATTTGCTATTAATTGCTCACAACAAAGTAAATACGAATTGGTTTGGAGCGATGAGTTTAATTATACTGGTTTACCTGATGAGTTAAAATGGAATTATGATACAACAGGTAATTCGTGGGGGTGGGGTAATAATGAATTACAGTATTATACTGCTAACAGAAAAGAGAATGCTTGGGTTAATGATGGTAAACTCATTATTACAGCCCGAAAAGAAAAAGGATTCGATAAACAATATACTTCAGCTCGATTAACAACCAAAGGAAAAGGAGATTGGCTTTATGGACGCATTGAGGTGCGTGCTAAAGTAAGTAGAGGAACAGGGATTTGGCCGGCAATATGGATGTTACCTACAGAAAATAAATACGGAAATTGGCCAAGGAGTGGTGAGATTGATATTATGGAACATGTAGGTTATGAGCCGGATACTATACATTTTACTGTTCATACACAAGCTTTTAATGGAATGCACCAAACACAAAAAACAGGTACAATTTATTTACCAAAAGCAGAAGAAGACTTTTATAAATACTCATTAGAGTGGACAGAGACAAAATGTGATTTTTTTGCGGATAGTAAAAAGGTTTTTACGTTTAAAAAAGAGTCTGATAGTATCGATGAGTGGCCTTTCAATCACCCTTATTATCTAATACTTAATGTTGCCGTTGGTGGTACCTGGGGAGGATTGCTTGGAGTGGATGATACTATTTTTCCACAAACTATGGAAATAGACTATGTAAGAGTTTATCAAAAGAAAAAATAAAGATTTAAAGCCTTGTTTTAAGTTAAATATGCAGAGGTATTATTCCGCATATATGCGGATGCTTTGTCTTTTTTTATCGAAAATAATTTAAAAATAAGATCCTGTCTTTGTTAATTAATATTCAGGCATGTAGAGGATTAGGGAGTGGGTGTGGATTCTGATAATTAGATAAAGTAATTAACACAGATAAAATAAACCAAGTTAAGAGAATGAAAATTTATTTAGGAAATACGAACCTGAAATATGTAGAAAAGGAAGTGAAGGGTGAATTTGTAATGCTTGACCAGGAGAAATTCTATAAAATAAGCAATTACGATGAAATGCCTGATTTTTTTATGACTATTGTGAGTAACTCAGATCACTGGATGTTTATATCTAGTAATGGGTCATTATCAGCAGGTAGAATAAACAGGGATAATGCATTGTTTCCATATTATACCGATGATAAAATTCACGATTATAAGGGGGAAACAGGCAGTAGCTCTTTGTTTTTAATTCAAGAAGATGACAAAGTATATTTATGGGAACCATTCGTGGATAACAATAACATTTATAAAACAGAAAGAAACCTCTATAAAAGTATATACGGTAATAAAATCCTTTTTGAGGAAATTAATTACGATTTAGGAGTTGCTTATAAATATACATGGTGTAATTCTGAGAAGTTTGGTTTTGTCAAAAAATCAACGTTATTAAATATTTCTCAAAAACCAATAAATGTTGAATTTATTGATGGTATCAAGAATATTCTTCCCAATGGTTTGGATTACGATTTTCAGAACACATATAGTAACTTATTGGATGCCTATAAAAAGAATGAACTAATACAAGAAACTGGATTAGGCTTGTTTATGTTGAGCTCTATTCCGGTTGACAAGGCAGAACCCAGTGAATCATTAAAAACAACAACTGTTTGGTCGTGCGGATTTGCGGAAAAAAAGGTTTTGTTATCAGATAAGCAGTTACATCATTTCAAAAGAGGAAATAAGCTTAATACAGAAATAGATATACGTGCTTCCAGGGGGGCTTATTATGTCAATGCAGAATTGACTTTAAAAGCTGGCAGCCAAAAGGAGTGGATGATAATTGCAGAAGTTAATCAGGATAGTGTTGATGTGGTAAATTTAAACACATTAATTGTAGAAAAGGATATTGAAGAGCTCGTTGAGCAGGATATTAAATTAGGAACAGAAAACTTAGTAAAGCTTGTTGCAAGTGCAGATGGAATTCAGTTTGGAAATGATGTTTTATCATCGGTACGTCATTTTTCGAATACGATGTTTAATGTTATGAGAGGAGGCATCTTTGCTAATGATTATACTATTGACAGTACTGACTTTAAGTTAAACGTTAAGCAAACCAATAAAAATGTATTTGAGAAAGTATTGGATAAAATTAATGAACTTCCTGTTGAAATTTCTTATCAAGAGCTTTGTGCTTGGGCATTAGGTTGTGAGGATGTTGATTTAGTAAGGATTGCAAATGAATATCTTCCCTTAACATTTAGTCGTAGGCACGGAGATCCAAGTCGTCCTTGGAATCAATTTGCCATTGAAACTAAAAATGATGTTGGTAATCCAAAGCTGAATTATCAAGGCAATTGGCGCGATATTTTTCAAAATTGGGAGGCTTTAGCTGTTTCTTATCCAGAATATGTTGAAGGTATGATTGGTAAGTTTCTAAACGCTTCAACGGCAGATGGCTATAATCCATATCGAATTACTCGCGAAGGTATTGATTGGGAATGTCCAGATCCTGATGATCCGTGGGCTTATATAGGATATTGGGGTGATCACCAGATTATTTACCTACAAAAGTTTTTAGAGATTTCAAACGCATACCATCCTGGAAAATTAGGAGATTGGTTGTCTAAGGAAATATTTGTATATGCTAATGTACCTTATCGCATTAAATCTTACAAGGATGTTATTTCAAACCCTCAGGATACAATTGACTTTGATTATAAACTAAATGAGGAAATTAAAGCAAAAGTTGAAGAACTGGGTGCTGATGCACGCATGATATTCGGACACGATGGAGATCTATACCGGGTTAATTTAACTGAGAAAATTCTGGTAACCTTATTATCAAAACTAAGCAATTTTATTCCGGAAGCAGGCATTTGGTTAAATACCCAAAGACCCGAGTGGAATGACGCAAACAATGCATTGGTTGGGAATGGAGTTTCAATGGTGACCTTATACTACATTCGTCGATTTTTAAAATTTTGGAATGAGCAATTTAGAAATTGTGAGCATAGTGAAATTATGGTATCTGAGCAAGTCGATGTGTTGCTCGAATCAATTCAAAATTTGTTTGAAAGCAAAAAAGACCTTCTTGAAATAGGATTCTCAGATGAAGAAAGAAGAAATTTTACTGATGTTCTTGGATTAGCAGGAGAAAAATATAGAAACAGTATTTACGAATATGGATTCTCAGGTAAGAGAAAAAGCATTAAAGTTAGTCGCTTGATTGAATTTACTAATATAGCACTGGTCTACATGGATCAAACTATTAAAGTAAACAAACGAGAGGATGGTTTATATCATTCCTATAACCTAATATCATTTACAGAAAACAGGGCATCCATCCGCTATTTGTACGAAATGTTGGAAGGTCAGGTAGCTGTATTGAGTTCTGGATATTTAAATGCCAGTGAAAGTTTAGCTGTTTTAGATGCGCTTAAAGCAAGTGCATTGTTTCGCGAAGATCAGTATAGCTATATTTTATATCCAGATAGACAACTACCACGTTTTGAGAATAAAAATAATATTCCTTCAGATAAAGTAAAAGAATCCAAATTATTATGCCAATTAGTAGCTGATGGAAATAGTAATATTTTAAAGGCAGATGACACTGGAAACTATCATTTTAATGGTGCTTTTAGAAATTCAGATGTGTTAAAAACAGCTCTTGAAAATTTGGATAAAATTAAATATGGTGAGTTAGTTGAATCTGATAAGCTAATAGTACTCAATATATACGAAGAAATGTTCGATCATCAATCATTTACAGGTCGTTCGGGTACTTTTTATGGATATGAAGGATTAGGAAGTATATATTGGCATATGGTTTCTAAGTTGCTGCTGGCAGCACAAGAGAGTTATTTCAGAGGAGTAGAAGAAGGTGCTTCAGCTGATGTGCTAGGCATGATGAAGCAACATTACTACGAAATTAAAGCAGGAATTGGAATTTATAAATCACCAGAATTGTATGGTGCTTTTCCAACGGATGCGTATTCGCATACTCCTGGTGGTGGGGGAGCAAAACAACCAGGTATGACAGGGCAGGTAAAGGAAGATGTAATTTCACGATTTGCAGAATTAGGAGTTCAGGTTAAAAATGGTGAAATAAGTTTTAAAGCACCTCTTTTAAATCATAACGACATTCTAATAAAAGAAGCTTCATTTGAATATTATGATTTAAAGGGAGCTAAGAAAGAGATCCTTTTAAATCAAGGACAAATAGCCTTCACTTTTTGCAAAGTGCCTGTGGTTTACAAATTAGGAGAAAAAGCTCAGGTAAAAATTATAAATAGTAAAGGAGTATCAGAAGTAATTAAAGGAAATACAATCGATAAAGAGATTAGTGCAAAGATATTTAACAGACAAGGAGAAGTAATAAAGGTTGAGGTGTCCCTTGGTTAAATAGTAATAAGAAGATGAAGAATTAAATAAGCCTCTTTAGGGGATATATTAATGTAGGGTATTGAAGTTGTTGGTTAATAGAGTTGTAACTATTGTAAAGCTGATCACAATATCTTACACTTACGAAAGATCGATAGTGTGGCAAAAATTGAATAAAAAAAATAACAATTACACCCATGTCAGTAAGAAAAGAATACTTAATGTCACTAGCCGGAACAGATTTTTCCGGAAGAAGCCTTGACGATTTATTGTCTTTATATAAAAAACTATTAAAGCAGGGAATACATGGATTATGCATAAGTCCTTACGAAGAAGGACAAGCACCTGGCGACCAGCTTAGCAAAGAGCAGCTTGAACGAAGGCTCGACATTGTTAAGCCTTACACCCAATGGATAAGGTCTTTTTCTTGTACAGATGGCAATGAATTAATTCCAGCTCTTGCTAAGCAAAAAGGAATGAGAACTTTAGTTGGAGCATGGTTAGGTACAGATGCAGAAATTAACGAAAATGAAATAAATAATGTTATCAAAGTTGCAAAAGAAGGGTATGCTGATATTGTAGCTGTTGGTAATGAAGTATTGTATAGGGAAGATTTAACAGAGGAAGAGCTATTGAAGTTTATTCATAGAGTTAAAGAAGAACTGCCAGGTATTCCTGTTGGATATGTTGATGCTTATTATGAATTCTGTAACCGTCCTAAAGTTACAGAAGCTTGCGATGTAATTTTAGCCAACTGCTATCCATTTTGGGAAGGATGTTCGTTGGAAGATTCATTTTTATACATGAAAGACATGTATCGCAGAGCAATGATGGCAGGAAATGGAAAAAGAGTAATTATTACCGAAACAGGTTGGCCAAATGCAGGAGGCGGTTTTTATGGCGCACAAGCATCTAAAGAAAATGCCCTTAAATATTTTATCAATGCACAAACATGGTCAAAAGACGAAGGTATTGAAATATTCTATTTCTCATCCTTTGACGAGGCATGGAAGACATCAACAGAAGGAAGTGTAGGCGCTTATTGGGGAATTTGGGATAAAGATGAGAAGTTAAAGTATTTATAAGAAAGTATAGAAGCTTAATATAAACACAAGTAACAAGTCCCAAGTATTAAAATTATATACGTTGTAGAAATCAAATCTTGTGTCTTGTACTTGAATCTTGATACGATTAATAAATGAAGATTAAAGAACTAAATATAGAGCCAGAAAGAGCAATTTGTTATTCGGGTTTCCGTGAAGGACAAGCCCCGAGGGCAAAATATCCAAGTTACGAACAAGTTAATGAAGATTTGTTGTTATTACACAAACACTGGAAATACCTTAGGCTTTATGATTGCGATAAGCAAACCGATTATGTGCTCGAAGTAATAAAAAACGAAAAGCTGGATTTTAAGGTTATGCTTGGAGCGTATATAGATGCTGAAATGAACAATTTTGGTTGTCCTTGGGGAGGCTCATATCCCTCAGAAGAATTGGCTGCCAACAAAGAGAAAAATCAGCGTCAAATCAAAAAAATGATCGAGATAGCCAATGAGTATCCAGATATTATTTTTTCACTTTCGGTAGGCAATGAAGCTACAGTTCATTGGACAGACCATTATGTTCCTGTTGAAAGAGTAATTGCTTATGTTAGGATGGTAAAGAATGAAGTTAAGCAACCTGTTACCTTTTGTGAGAATTATGTACCATGGCATGATAAATTAAGAAGGTTAGTAGAAGAAGTTGACTTTATATCTATTCATACTTATCCGGTTTGGGAATATAAACATATTCATGAAGCACTGGAGTATACCAAGCAAAACTATTATGGAGTAGCTGATAGATATCCACATAAACCTGTTGTTATTACAGAAGCAGGTTGGGCAACAAATTCTAACGGAAGAGGAATTGATCCAGATAATGTAGGCCAGGAACTACAGCAAATATACTATAACGACTTAATAAACTGGAGTGAATCAGAAGGTATACTCACTTTCGTTTTTGAAGCATTTGACGAACCCTGGAAAGGTTCTCAGGAGCCTAATGAACCAGAAAAACACTGGGGATTATTTACAGTAGATAGAATACCCAAAAAAGTAATGAAACATCTTTATAAATAAAATCTATATCTATGAAACTATCTTTTATTAATACAATCTTTTGTCTTGCTTCAATAGTAATGGTAAGCTGTCAATCCCCAGAGAATAAGAAAAAAAAGAATACGCAAGAAAAATGGGCGAGTCAGGAAAACGAACTGATTCAATCTAAGGATGCATTGTTGCAAGGTTTATCAAAAGCAATCTGTTATTCAGGTTTCCGTAATGGGCAACATCCCGATAGAGGAAGTGGAGCAATAAATCCTTCATATGAGGAGATTTTAGAAGACCTAAACATCTTTTCTAAAAACTCCATGTTTCAATTGATTAGGGTGTATGATAGTGGAGAAAACTCCGAAATGGTTTTAAAAATAATTAAGGAGCATAATATCAATATTAAAGTGTTATTGGGTATTTGGTTAGATGCAGAACTCAGTGCACATGAAACCTGTGAATGGCTTAGAGAGCCAATTCCTCAATCAGAACTGGATAAAAACAAAAAGAAGAACCTTAAAGAAATTGCTAAAGGAATTGAGCTGGCTAATACTTATCCTAAAATTATATGCGCAGTTAATGTTGGAAACGAAGCCTTAGTGGAATGGAATGATCATAAGGTAGATACAGATACAATTATTTCTTATGTGAATTATGTGAAAAGTAAAATTAAACAACCAGTTACAGTTGCCGACAATTATAAATGGTGGGCAGATAAAGGAGCTGGGCTAGCTAAAGCAGTAGACTTTGTTTCTATTCATGTTTATCCGGTATGGGAAGGTAAAGATATTGATAAAGGAATGTCTTATACCATCGAAAATGTAAAAGAAGTTCGTAAAGCATTGCCAAATAGTAACATAGTTATTACTGAAGCTGGTTGGGCAAGCGTAGCATCAGAGTTTGGAGAAAGAGCCAATGAAGAAAAGCAGTTGCAATATTATAAGGATATAATGGCTTGGTCAGATGAAGTGAATATCACCACCTTCTTTTTCGAAGCTTTTGATGAAGACTGGAAAGGTAACCCAAACAATCCTTTAGGAGCTGAAAAACACTGGGGAATATTTACAGTAGACAGAAAACCAAAATTAGTGATGCAGGAGTTTTATCCTGAACTGAAATAAGATATAGCATAAGGCATTGGGCAACATGTAATTCGAAACATAATCTTCGAAAATGAAATCTAATAGAATGAAATTATAAGGACAATATCATTGGGATATTGGCATAAATCTACAAGATATGGCACATTTTAAATCAGAACGAGAGAATAAAGTACCTTTTGGACAAAAAGTAGCATTCGGAATGGGAATGCTTGCAAACCAAATGTTTCCGGCAGTGCTAAGTATTTTTATGGTTGTCCTTGTTCAAGATCTTGGTTTTCCCGGATGGATGTGGGGAATATTATTTTTTCTACCTCGAGTATTCGATTCTTTAACCGATCCAATTATGGGCTTTATTTCAGATAATACGAAATCTCGATGGGGAAGGAGACGTCAATATGTATTTAGTGGAGCGATAATTCTCGGAGTTTCGTTTGTTGCTATGTGGCAGTTGTACCGCGAAAACGGAGTGGACTATAACTTTACTTACTTCCTTATATTATCTATTGTGTTTTATTTGGGTCTCACAATTTTTAGTGTGCCATATGTTGCCATGGGTTACGAAATGAGTAATGATTTTCACGAACGTACTAGCATTATGGCTGTTGCCCAGTGGATTGGACAATGGGCATGGGTAATTGCTCCTTGGTTCTGGATATTTATGTACGACGAAAGCTGGTTTGCATCGGCTGAAATTGCCACAAGAGAACTCGCCGTATGGGTAGGTATAGTTTGTATGCTTTTTGCCATGGTGCCAGCCATATTCTTGAAAAGTAAATCGACAGTAGATAAAGATTATGTACCATTGACTATGAAGAATGTTGGTGGTGGATTAAAAGAAATAATAAAGGGCTTTATAGAAGCTTTTAAATCAAAACCATTCGTTAAACTTTGTGTTTCTACATTCTTTATTTTCAATGCATTTAATACCATTGCAGCATTCTCATTCTTTATAATTGTTTATTATTTATTTAAAGGGGATACAGGAGCTGCAGGTATATGGCCTACCCTTTTTGGTAGTATAGCATCTTTAGTTACCACTTTTCTGGTGATACCCATTGTAGCTCGTATGTCAAAAATAATAGGAAAGAAGAAAGCATTTGTCCTTTCTCAAGGAATTTCTATTATAGGATATATAATGTTATGGTTTCTGTTTGTACCAGGCAAACCTTATATGTTCATTTTCGCCTTACCTTTCTTCTCATTTGGAATTGGAAGTCTGTTTACTTTAATGATGTCGATGACAGCAGATGTAATTGATCTGGATGAATTAAATACCGGTAAACGCCGAGAGGGAATATTTGGGGCTATATACTGGTGGATGGTTAAGTTTGGTTTTGCCATAGCAGGATTAGCCAGTGGTGCTATTATGTCAGCCGTTGGATTTGATGCAGATTTACCTGTTCAACCCGATGGTGCTATTACAGGACTTCGACTCTTTTATTCAGGATTACCAATTGCAGGTACTTTAATTGCCATTTTTGTTATGCGTAACTACGATGTTACAGAAAAACGAGCGAATGAAATTCGGGCAATATTGGCTAAACGTAAAGAAGAAATCAAGAATTGATTCACGAGAATAAAAACATAAAATGTACCTAAAGCTTTGTAACGCTTATTCTACCAAAATGGAAGGAATGATTTAGTTATTTGAAAAATAGAACTTATAAACCAATGAAAACTAATATTTACATCACAACAATATCTTTAATTCTCATTTTTATGAGCTGTACTTCAAAACAAGAACTAAACATCGAGGTTTTTGAAACCTCTGCCAGCGGCAACAAACTCCAAAAACTAACCGAGTTTGAAAAGCTTGAAAACCCTGTTTTGATAAAAGTAAATCCTGAACAAAAATATCAAACTATTACAGGGTTTGGAGGCTCTTTTACAGAGGCTTCAGCTTATTTGTTGAACCTGCTAAGTAAAGGGAAAAGAGAGGAAGTGTTAAATGCATACTTCAGTGCAGATGGTGCTGGGTATTCCTTAACACGTACACATATAAATTCTTGCGATTTCTCATTAAGTAATTATTCCTATGCACCAGTTGAAGGGGATACAGAATTAAAACATTTTTCTGTTGATGAAGATCGAGATGATATAATACCAATGATTAAAGATGCTTTGGAAATATCTAAAGAAGGTTTCAGAATTATGGCTTCTCCGTGGACTGCTCCACCATGGATGAAGGATAACAATGATTGGAGAGGAGGAAAATTATTGCCGAAATATTATGACACGTGGGCTTTATTCTTTTCGAAATATATTGAGGCTTATAAAAACGAAGGAATTGATATATGGGGAGTAACTGTAGAAAATGAACCTTTAGGTAATGATAACAATTGGGAAAGCATGCATTTTACTGCCGAAGAAATGGTGGAATTTGTAAAAAACCATATGGGGCCACATTTGAAGAAAATACATCCTGAAGTAAAGATATTTGGTTACGACCAGAATAGGGGAGAAGAGTTAGAGGAATGGGCAAGGATATTGTATAAAGACGAAGAGTCGTCGAAATATTTTGATGGAATGGCTATCCATTGGTATGCTAGTACCTACGATTGGTTTCCGGAGTCACTAAATTTTACTCATGAGATGGCTCCCGGAAAATCTATTATTCAATCCGAAGCATGTGTTGATGCAGAAGTACCACATTGGAAGGATGACAAATGGTATTGGTCCAGGGAAGCCACAGATTGGGGGTGGGATTGGGCTCCTGATAACCAAAAGTATCTTCATCCTAAATATGTACCAGTATATCGTTATGCCAGAGATATAATTGGTTGTTTAAATAACTGGGTTGGAGGTTGGATTGACTGGAATATGGTATTAGACAGGCAAGGAGGCCCTAATTGGTTCAAAAACTGGTGTGTGTCACCAGTTATAGTAGATCCAGATAAAGATGAGGTATATTATACTCCACTTTATTATACTATGGCTCATTTTAGTAAATATATCAGACCAGGAGCAAAACGGATAGGTTTTGATATTTCAGAAACAAATTTAATATTCACTGCAGTTCAAAATCCAGATAAATCTATAGTTCTAGTTGTATTAAATATGGAAAATACCCCACAAGCGATTGAAGTATCTTTACAAGGTAAAACAGCAAAAATTTCAATAAATTCAAGGGCAATTCAAACATTATTGTTAAAAAGTGAGTTTTTGATGAGTTTTTAAAAATCAATTGTAGTTGAATAATAATTTATTTTGCGAACAAAAGTAGATAAAGCATAATATGAAACGTACAAAATTATTTATTGCAACTATTGTTGGGGTTCTTTTAATGAGCGCGTGTGCAAATAAACAAGAAGAAAAACTGTATTCTTTAGATGATCGAGTTAAGAAACTTTTATCTCAAATGACACTTGAAGAAAAAGTAGGACAAATGGTACAATATAATGGCTTTTTTGATGCCACTGGTCCTGCTCCAAGCGAAGGTGATGAACAAAGAAAATATGAGCATCTAAGAAAGGGTATGGTAGGTTCATTTTTAAATGTACATGGAGTAGAACAAGTAAAGGCCCTACAAAAAATTGCCATTGAAGAAACTCGCTTAGGAATTCCACTTATTTTTGGATTGGATGTCATTCACGGACATAAAACTCTTGCACCCATTCCTCTTGCAGAAGCGGCAAGTTGGGATCTAGAGACTATTGAAAAGTCGGCCCGAGTAGCAGCTATTGAAGCATCGGCAACAGGTGTAAACTGGACTTTTGCTCCTATGGTTGATATATACCGGGATGCGCGATGGGGAAGAGTAATGGAAGGAGCTGGAGAAGATCCATATTTAGGGGCTAAGATTGGTGTTGCCAGGGTAAGAGGTTTTCAAGGAAAAGATTTAACGGCTAACAATACAATAGCTGCTTGTGCTAAACACTTTGCTGGATATGGATTTGCCGAAGCAGGGAAAGAGTATAATACGGTTGATTTTGGTACATCTACTTTATATAACATCGTTCTGCCACCCTTTAAAGCTGCGGTTGAGGCTGATGTAAAAACGGTGATGAATGCTTTTAATATTGTAAATGGTATTCCTGCAACAGGTAGTGAATTTTTACAAAGAGATATTCTAAAAGAAAAATGGGGATTTAAAGGGTATATAATTTCAGACTGGGCAAGTGGATCAGAAATGGTAGCTCATGGTTTTGCCAAGGACTTAAAAGTAGCAGCTATGTATGCAGCCAATGCCGGATCAGATATGGATATGGAATCTTACGCATATATTAACCACTTGGTTGATTTGGTAAAAGAAGACAAAGTTAAAGAGTCTGTGATTGATGAGGCGGCAGGTAGAATTTTACAAGTAAAATATGAATTAGGATTATTTGATGATCCTTATAAATATTGCGATGAGGAAAAAGAAAAGCAACTGCTATATCATAAAGATCATCAAAAAGCAGTATTGGATATGGCTCGTAAATCCATTGTTTTGCTCAAGAATGAAGGAGATTTATTACCATTGATTAAAGAGCAAGAGAAAATTGCAGTAATTGGTGATTTAGCTAAAGACAAAACTAGTCCGTTAGGAAGTTGGAGATTAGGTTCGGAAGATGAAACTGCTGTTTCGGTATTGGAAGGTTTAAAGAATTATACCAATAATTTTACATATGTAAAAGGTGTGGATCTGGTTACAGGACCTGTTTCGTTTGTGCACGAATTAAGTATTAATACCACTGACAAAAGTGGTTTTAAGGAAGCTGTTAAACTGGCAAAAAAATCGGAGGTAGTAATTATGGTGCTGGGAGAACATGGATTTCATTCAGGTGAGGCCCGAAGCAGAACAAACATTGGTTTACCAGGATTACAGCAAGAATTATTGGAAGAAGTTTATAAAGCAAATAAAAATATAGTATTAGTATTGATGAATGGTCGTCCGTTGGCATTACCATGGGCTGATGAAAATATTCCAGCAATTGTTGAAACCTGGCAATTAGGCACACAGTCAGGAAATGCTATAGCTGATGTTTTATTTGGAGAATATAATCCATCGGGTAAATTACCTATGAGTTTTCCAAGAAGTGTAGGGCAATGTCCTATTTATTATAACCACTATTCCACAGGAAGGCCTTTGAATTTAGGGGATAATGTATTCTGGGCACATTATACAGATGAAGAAAACTCTCCATTATATCCATTTGGTTATGGATTGAGTTATACAGAGTTTAAGTACGAAGATTTAAAAATTAATAATTCAGATCAAAGCAATATCAAAGTATCTGTCAAAGTAACTAATACAGGTGATCTTAAGGGAGAAGAAGTAGTTCAATTATATATACATGATAAAGTAGCTAAAGTAGTTCGCCCAGTAAAAGAACTAAAAGGATTTAAGAAGATCATTTTAAAATCTGGAGAGTCAAAGGTCGTAGAGTTTGCATTAACAGGTAATGAATTAGGCTTTTACGATAATCAAGGAAACTTTATTGTTGAACCAGGAATATTTAATGTTATGGTAGGAACAAACTCACAAGAAGGATTATCTGGAAGTTTTGAGCTAAAATAACAACCACTACTAAAACCAAAGTAGAACCTGGGGTATCTCATTTTATGAGGTGCCCCTTTTTTAATTTATGCATATGTTTTTTTACATTTAAGCGTTTGATTTAAATGAGATATTTAAGTTATGTTATGAAAATATTTGCAGTCATTTTTACTTGTATATTATTCCTGTCTTTTACAACAAGTGATTTTAAGAAAGATCAAAAGAGATATCCTAGAGTCCGAAAAGCTTATGCTGAGAAGGAGGAAAGTGTAAAGCAATTATTAGAAGCAACTTCCATTAATATAGAAGGTTTAAGGATATATATTAGAATTTTTAAGCATAGTAAAGAATTGGAACTTTGGGGTAAAAACAAAAACGACAAAACTTTTAAAATATTAAAAACTTATGATGTTTGCAGAACTTGTGGCAAACTTGGGCCTAAACGGCAGCAAGGTGATATGCAAATTCCTGAAGGATTTTATCATGTAGATGCATTTAATCCGGCAAGTAATTTCTATCTTTCAATGAGGGTTAATTACCCAAATAAATCGGATAAAATATTAGGTGTAAAAGGTAATTTAGGAGGAAATATCTGTATTCATGGAGCGTGCGTAACTATTGGATGCGTGCCTATAACAGATGATAAAATTAAAGAATTATATCTTTTTTGTATTGAAGCAAAAAATAGTGGACAAGGAAATATTCCGGTTACAATATTTCCTGCCAGGTTAAGTGATAAAAACTTTCAGACTTTAAAAACAAAATATAGTTTGGATAAAGACAAAGTAAACTTATGGTCGGATTTAAAAGTAGCTTATGATTTATTTAAAAAGACTAACCAGTTACCAACCATAGAGTTTTTAGCTAATGGAAGACATTCCATTCAATAATTTTTTGCATAAAGTTTTAAAACTCCCTAAAAAGTAACAAAATGGAACAACACGGCTGCGAAACTTGTAAAATGAGAGCTAAATATGATGCAAAACCTAAATCATTGATTGGTAGGTTTTGGAGATGGCATATCGGCTTTTGCCCTGGTTGGAAAGGATATATGAAATCGTTGGATGAAGATAAAAAGCAGGAGTTAAAGCTAAAATATAACTTAAAGTAATCTTTTTACTACTCTTTGAATAACTAAATAAATTTTAAACAAACCATTTAATTTGTTATAAATCTATAACATAAAACATGACGCGCAGTAGATTCTCAATAAAAAAAAGACTAAAAAGTTTTAAATATGCTTTTAATGGGCTAAAAATATTATTTATAGAAGAACATAATTCCAGAATTCATCTAGTTGCAGCAATTATAGTTGTTGTATTAGGACTTATCTGTGAAATAAGTTCTTTTGAATGGATTGCAATTATTTTGGCTATTGGTTTAGTAATTGCTTTAGAGTTAGTGAATTCAGCTATCGAGAATCTTTCAGACTTTGTATGTAATGATAGGCAAGAATTAATAAAAAAAACAAAGGATTTGGCTGCAGCAGGTGTTTTTTGGGCTTCAATTGCAGCATTCACAATAGGACTGATTATATTTTTTCCTAAACTTTATGTTTTTATAGTAAAATAAATAAATATTAAGTTGATTTATTGAGCTAATGAAATGTGCTAGTTGAATAATTATGTAAAAAACGTTTAATAATATTTAGTTTTTCAGACAATTTAGTACTATTGTGGTTCTTAATATTTTTCAACTTTTTAGTTATGTCTAATAATTCTGCTTCTTCACGCTTTTATGTAGTAGATGCCTTAAGGGGTTTTGCCATTGTATCTATAATGCTTTTGCATAATATAGAACATTTTGATTACTATTTTAAACCAAAAGGATTACCAGAATGGATGATTAGTTTGGATAAAGCAACATGGATTTAGTAGAGTAATGAGATGTTGGTTTAAGTTTAATGTCTAATTGTTATTTTTTGGTTTTATTTAATTGGCTATTAGATTATTGCTTTTAGTTTATAGTACCCAACAATATGTTGAGAATGTACACAGATATTAAACCAATTTATTAGTACTATAATGATGCTAATAGATTGGTTTAGTTTTTTATAAAATGTTAATCGACAGTTAAGCACAAAGGATTAAGAAACTGTTTAAATTTTGTTTTTGTGAGTTATTTTGAGAGAATTAAGTTCTCAGATGAGCCAAAATTGATGCGAATAGCATCGCTATTTAAAGAAATTTTGCAGAAATATGAGGGCTTAAGTCGCCAAAATAAACCGAAGGATAAAACTTAAACAGTTTCTAAGTGGTTATCTCATATAATCAAAGTTTTGAATCCTTATTTATAGTTTTTTCTTAGGATTGAATTTTACATAAATATTTCATTCGCAGACAAAAACTTGCCATTCATTGATTTTTTTTATCTCCTATTCAGGAAACAAGTTTATTTGTACAACAAATAATTATGTGCAAATAATTACTTCTTATGGCAGTCAGATATTGTTATCTATCAAATTATAGTAAAATAATCCCAGATATGTCATTGGAGAATTGTAATGAAGATTCAAACAGCAATAAAATCAAGTATTTGGGTGAGGAGTCATAGCCAAAACTATACTGAAGAAAACAAATGCAATGAAATGTTTGATTTTGAAGATGTTTGAATATGTAATAGATAGTCTAATGACAATTCTGGGATAATATGTCAAAACTCAATTTATGAGAGTTTTAAGAAGTATTCAATTTTTAGATATTCAGAAATCAAAAAAATAAATAAATGAAAATTATAAACACATGAAAAAGATAAAGTATCTATTGAATTCATTTTGCCTTTTATCAATATCGTTTATTGGACTTAAGGCACAACAATCAATTAACACATTGGGAGATAAAGCTTCTGGTTCAGGTGGAACAATAAGTTATATAGTTGGACAAGTATTCACTAACACTGTTTCTGACGGTTCTTATATTTTAACGGAAGGGGTACAACAAGCATATGTAATCTCTGTGGTAACACAAGTTGCAAATGCCAATCGTATTACACTTAATGCAATTACTTATCCAAATCCCACAACCGATTACTTAAATCTAGAAGTATCCAACTTTGAAAAGGAAGATTTAAGATACCAGCTCTTTGATGCTACTGGAAAATTAATAAAGAGTGATAACGTATTAAACAATACTACTACCATAACAATGAGTAATTATATGAAGGGGACTTATTTATTTATCCTTATACAAGGAAACAATAAAGTAAAATCTTTTAAAATCATTAAAAACTAGTTAAAATGAAAAAAATATTTACACTTATACTTTTCGTATTAGTATCACTTGTGGTTTTTTCACAGTCACCAGAAGGATTTAGTTATCAGGCTATAGTTCGTGATTCAGAAAACAATTTAATAACTAATCAAACTATAGGTATTCAACTTAGTATACTTCAATATTCCGAATCAGGTTCATCAGTTTATACAGAAACACAAACGCCAGCTACTAATTCTAACGGATTATTTAGCATTGAGATTGGTACAGGAATTTCTTTTGATGATATGTCAACAATTGATTGGTCAGATGGCCCTTATTATATTAAAACAGAAATTGATACTGAAGGGGGAGTAAATTATACCATTACAGGTATAAGTCAGTTTTTAAGTGTGCCCTATGCTTTGCACGCTAAAACTGCCGAAAGCTATAACGAAATTGATGGTGATATAACAAATGAGTTGCAAGTAATTAGTATAAGTAATGATACTATTTATTTAACCGATGGAGGTTTTGTTAAGATCCCAGACCAGAGGCTACTTTTTGACACTTTGGCGAGTTCAATAATTATAGATACTTCATCTGTAGATATATCTAAATACGATTTTGTAATTGGTTCTACTCATTTGAATGATTTAGGTAAAATAGAACATGATAACAAGCTTTTCTTTGATAAGTCAAAAGGATCTTTTAGAGCAGGAGGAGTTGAAGGTTCGGAATGGGATGAAAATAATAGGGGTGAATATTCTATTGCATTAGGTAAGAATGGTAAAGCATCTGGGGATAACTCGGTTGCATTAGGAAATACTAACATTGTTCAGGGAGAAAACTCTATTGCATTTGGGATTGGAAATAATGTTCTGAAGAATCTATCACAAGCCATAGGTGTTTGTAATTATACTCATAACGATTATGCAATAGCATTAGGATCTATGAATGCAGTAGCAGCCGATAATGCAGCGGCATTTGGGATTAGTAATATTATTCAAGGATATTATGGTGTAGCAATTGGTTTAGGTAATAGAGTATCTGATACTTTATCAGTAGCCATTGGTCAACATAACGAAACTTATGCAGAGTTTTCCGTAGCTATGGGAAATAATCTAAAGACATATTCAGGGCACGAAATTGTTTTAGGTCGGTATAATACTTCTTATACACCAATATCACAAAATGATTGGGATGAAGCAGATCCTCTTTTTACTTTAGGTAATGGAACAGTGCAAGAATCATCTAATGCTTTAACCATTTATAAAAATGGTAAAATGAATATTAATGATGCCTATGATATGCCAATTGCAGATGGAACTGCCGGACAAGTAATGACAACTAATGGGGTAGGGGTTGTAAGTTGGTCAGATGGTGTTGCAACTTATGAGATTGGTGATTTTGTTCATGGAGGTATTGTTATTTGGTTAGATGAAACAGGTCAGCACGGTTTGGTTTGTGCAAAGGAAGATCAAAGTACTTCGGTTAGGTGGTATGCTGGTACTGGTGATTATACAATGGCGATGGGAGATGGTCCTCTTTCTGGTAAAGCAAATACAACAATAATTATTGCAAGTCAAGGATATGGCGATGGTTCTACATATGCGGCAAGGGTTTGTAATGAGTTGCAAATAACTGAAAATGGTAAAACCTATGGTGATTGGTATCTTCCATCAAAACACGAACTGAATTTGATATACCAAAACAAAGCCATAGTTAATACGGTGTCTACAGAGAACGGAGGAAGTGCTTTAGAGGAAGATATTTACTGGAGTTCGACAGAGTTTAACAGTGGTACTAGTGCGTGGGCGCAATATTTTCTAGACGGTTTTCAGGTATCCGACTATAATAAGGGAAATTCCTTCAATGTGAGAGCTGTGCGTGCATTTTAAATTAATAGGGGTAGTGATAATGGTATAAGAGGTTGTCACTTTAAACAACCTCTTGATACTATTTTATTCCATTTTTGCTATGAATTTATAATGCTAATATCAATGGGATATTGGTATTAATCCCACCTTTTGCTTTTAGAAAGAGCCAGCCTTCCTCCACCCATTAATATTAAAGCGATGGCACCAAAAAAATACAATCCTAATAGTTCAATTTCCCAACCTCCAAATTTATTAATAGAGAAAATATCTTTTGCATGTGCCAGATATGTTGCAACACCGACATTAATAGAAAATAGAAGGGAAGCCAATCGGGTACGATAACCAACAATTATTAATAAGGGAGCTACAATTTCTCCAATATAAACTCCATAAGCAAAAAAAGAAGGTAGTCCTTTAGCTTTCAGCATTCCTTCAATGGGGCCAATACCTTGCAGCTTGTTAATACCATGCAATAGCATTAAAAAACCAATGCTTATCCTTATAACTAATAATCCTAAATCGTAATTTCTTTTCATTGTAAAAGGTTTAAAAGTAAACGTTCATCAAACTAATTAAATATAAAAATATTTACATAGTATTTTAATATTATTTTAGAGGAGTAATTAAATATAAATTTTATACTTTCTAATATATTTAAAAAGCTTATAGATAAAGTTAAAAAAGAATTCAAAAAGGCAACAGAAGGAAATGTAGTTGATATAAATCAATTTAATGATCCGTTAGCATCTCAGGTAGAATGGAAACCACTTAAAAGAGGAGGGGCTAATTTCAGAACGCATGAAATCAGGAAAATTAGCCTCAATCGGGTAGAAGTTGTACCTACTTTGGGAGCCCAAATATTTATGTATTTGTTCTTAATTATTGGGGCAGGAGCCATAGCATACTTCTTATATGTTTTATATGAAAACAATGGGCTCTTACCTAATCAAGGATTAATTACGTTACTAATTGTTGGATCTATTTTTTGTTTAGGAGCTTTACTTATGAGCAAAGGAATACTTCGGAAAAAGTACTTTGATAAAACTGAAGGGTACTTCTGTATTGGAAATAAGACTTCCAGAGAGGTATATAATCCTAATGAAAATAAAAATTTTACGGAGTTATTAAAAATACACGCTTTACAAATAATCAAAGAAAAAGTAAATAGGGATAATAATAACTTCTATAGTTACGAGCTTAATTTGGTATGTAAAAATTTATCAAGGGTAAACATTACCGATCATTCTAGAATAAATACTTTGAGGGAAGAAGCTCAAATGTTGAGCGAATTTTTAGATGTACCCTTATGGGATGGTGCAAAGTAATACCAAAGGATTTAAATGGTTTTATATTAGTGTGTTGATATAGAGAGTTTAATCAACTATCTAAAATCATTTAAATCATCAAAACTTTTGGCATTGATAATTTGCTGTACAGATTTTGTTGGCTGCTTAATACCTCCAGTTAAACCTGCAGCATTCATACTTGCTCCAACTTCAATCACATTTCTTTTTAAATGTAGATTTCTTTGTGATGGACCAGTTCGTTGAATATCAATTCCTGCCCTGATAAGGCTTATAATAACCATTTTGTATTCTTCTAAACTAACTTCAGGGCCATACCAAACGGCGTTAGTAGCTACAGAATCCAATAAAGGCTTAGGTTTTATTGGTGTAACAGTAAATCCGAGAGCCTCAATTGCATTTTTTAAATCTGGTTTGTCCATTTCTTTGTTATAATACCATATTTTGGTTCCAATAATTCCGGATAGAGGAACAGAATCAATTAATTCCTCAAGTGCTTTATTAGCTTCAAAAATCTGACCTGTTTCAATTTCAGAAGGAGAAACTTCATTCAATGCTTTCCCAGCTCTTTCCTCTGATAAACCAAATTTTTTTAATAATTGAGGCAATGCAAGTACATCTTTTGTAATAAATGCAGTTAATTTTTTGGTGGATTCGGCAGTAATGCCAGCTAATTCAATTAATCTTTCCCTTTGATTTTTAGCTAAATCTACTTCGTTTTGAGCTTCTTTGGCATCATTTATTTGAAGGTAGCAGACTCCTCCAACCAAAATAATAAATATAATTGCCCATTTCTTAAAGTTTGGTTTACTACGATCTATAAAAAGACCAACTACTGCTAAAATGGCACTTAATGTGGATACCCAATAGTCCATGATTATAGTGTTTTAAGGTGATTATTTATCCATTAATTTATTTGAATTGAATATAATTGTCAACCCGCAAAGCATCAAAAAGATTAAAATGAAACAACTGAAAGTAAGATTTAAATAAGAAATTTAACTTAAATATTTAATTAAAGATAAAAGCCACCTGTTGAGGTGGCTTAAAAGTATATTAAAAATGATGTGAGAGGTTTACTGCTTAATTATTTTGTAGATTATTTTATTTTGAGTGCCTGACACTTTAACTAAATAAACTCCCCCTCTTAAATCTGATACATCTACAAAATTTTCTTGTGTATTTACAAGTTTGTTCTTAATAATTTGTCCTGCAATGTTGTAAATTTCAACAAATAATTTATCCTGAATGTTAGGAATGTTAATGTATAATTTTTCGTTAACAGGATTAGGATAGATATTGAAATCAATAGAAGAAGAGTTATTGTTTTTGATATCAGTTACAATTTTGGGCTCAGTTATCTTAACTGTATAATCTTCTACTTCACCATAGGAGAATCTTTCACATGAGGTTTGTTCGTCATTATATTTCATTGATACTCTCATTCTTGAATTAACACCAATGGCAGATTCAGGAATATTTAATTCTCCAGAAACCGTTGTTCTACTCAAAGAACCTGAATCAAAAACAAGCTCGTTTGCATCGTCAAAGTCTCCATCTGTATTTAAGTCAATCCATATTTTCCAGTATTCACTGTAGGTTCTATAACTGAACTCAGGTGTTAATTTCACATTTGTTTGACCAGTTGAAATAGTTATAGTTTCAGATGTAAAATCGGTATAACTAGCAGAACCGGAAGAATTAATGTAATCTCCTATTTGTACCTCCGATATCCATTCATAATTTGAGTTATTGCCTTGAGATTCACAATAATTTGCAATTACAGTTATATAATCTTCTTTTTGAGTTGAATTTGATCCGGAATTATTGGATGCTTCTAGTGTCACATTGTATGTGCCAGCTGTATTATATGTTACAGTAGGATTTTGTTCGTTACTATTTTTTGGAGTACCTCCTTCAAATATCCAGTTCCATGAGGTAGGAGTGTTGGTTGAGTTATCTGTAAAAGTAACCGATTCACCTATTGTAATAGCAGTTTTTGAAGCAGTAAAATCTACAACTGGCGCTTGTGTTTTGTTAACTGTTATGTATCCATTTTTAGTTTCCGTATCAGAACCTTCATTGTTAGAAACTGTTAAAGATACCTGGTAAATCCCGGAGGCTTCATACTTAATTACGGGATTCTTTTCAGTACTTGATGATGGAGTTCCTTTTTCAAAAGTCCATTCATACGAAGTAGGAGAATTTTGTGATTCATCTGTAAATTGAACACTTTCTCCTTCGAATATAGTTGTTGGATTAGCAGAGAAATTAGCTACAGGAGGTTGAATATCTCCTGTAATTTTAATAGATCCTATATATGGAGCTCTATTTTGCTTTGTAATAACAATATCAGCATTGCCAGGTTGACTTATTGCATCAAAAGTTAGAGTTACATTAGTAGAATTATCAGAGTATTTGGCGTCAAGTAATATTCCTCCTTTTGAAATAGCAACATAAGCGTGTACTTCGGTATTAATAGTTAGAGAAGTAGAATTTATAAGAATACTTGAAGGATAATCAATTGTTAAAGGATCTGGTTGTGTAAAATAATTCATTACTGAAGGATCGCCCATTAAGCAGTAGATTTCCCAATAATAGTCAACTAAACTACCGCCATCCTCGGTAACCGCCAGATTTCCGGCCATGATTACTTGCCCATTGGTTACAAACCACTTGTTTACAGCTTCTCCATTTTCATGAAATACACAGTCGTAAGCTCCTAGGTTTGTTCCAGAATAAGTTGGATTTGCCGAAATTGTACCAACTCCTACACCAAAATAGAAATCTTCATCCCAATATGTATAATCCGAGCCCCCTATATAACCAATAGCGCCTTTGTTCTCAGCACGTAGAATTTCTTCGGCAAAGCAATTTTCGTTATAACGACTAGAGCGGCAGCAGTTTCCAATCATGAGAGGGTATTCATGATTATTCTCAAGGCTTGATATATGAGATATAGAAAAAGAAGGGCTTGACCAACCATCTGGGCCACAGTGTGCAGTGTAGTTTGCAAATCCACAACCATCGCTAATGTCACTTCTTATTTGCGACGATGAAGATTCAGAAGCAGGGTACAGGTATGTATGGGCATTAATACCATGTGCTGAGTTAAAGTAATTTGCGGTTCCATAATTAATTTGTCCGTTACCATGCGTTGGAGCATAATTAGCATCTGCTCCTGCAACCAACACAACATCATTTAAAAAACTAGGATCTGGCATAGTATATTGTTCGTACTCTAGGGTTTTGTCTATTTGAGGTCTCAACTCATCAATGTTAGATGCAGAGAACCTACCGTAATACATTTCAGGGATTCTATCTCCAGTATATTCGCAATAATATAAATCAGTTACATGATAATCCCCACTTAACTCAGTATCATAAGCAGGAATTTGTGCAACATCACCAACAAACAAAACATATGTAGGTGCTGGATCAGATGATGTTCCTGCGTCATAAAGACCTTTTAAGTGGTTTTTAATTGCGCTTTTTGTAGAACCAATCTCATCAGTGTATGCAGTAATTACTTCGAATCCTTTTTTTGTTTTCCATGAAATAAAAGGAGCTAATGTTGATTCAAACATCCTGTCGGAAATAATTACATATTTTACAGGATATTTGGTTATTTCATCTTTTACCGAAAGGATATTTGAATTAGGTATAGATTGTAAAGCATTATTGAAGATAGGAGAATAGGTTGCTTTTTTTAGTTGACTGGTTTTGGTAAGGTTCGCACCTTTAAATTCAATAGATATTTTTAGGTTTTTATAAACCCTAATCTTGTTAGTAACAGGATTATATTGAACTGGTGATATTACAATCCTTCCTAATCTAGTACCACGCATCTGACCTACATATTGAACTTCTGCTAACGGAGTTTCTGTAAATGCATCTCTTTCATACACTTCTTTATTATAAATAAACTCTATTGTAGCAGGATCATCATTTTTTGATAGACTTGGTTGAGCAGGTATAATTTGATTGAGGATACCATATTCAGATAGATTATATTCAATTACATCGAAGTCGAGGATATTCACAACAGTTTTAGCGTCTTGAGGAATATCGATTAACTTTTTTACCTGGGGTAATTTAGGACTACCAATTGCGTGCGAACTATAAGTTCCTGGAATTGAAACTTCTGCGAAGGACCCTTTTTTTGAATTTACATCAAAAAAATCAATATGAGAAAATTGGCTTTCAATAATAAGCGATAAACTCTTACTTGTAGTGAACTTTAAAGGAGTATTCTCCTGATTTAAATCAATTTGGTATTTTCCTTGACCAAATATTGGTAAGAATAAAAATAGTAATAAAATTGAAAAAGAGTTTTTCATGATTGGATGGTTTATAAGTTAATAAATAAAACAATAAGTAAATAGCACTATGTATATAGTGTATAAATTAAGTAAATAGGGAATTTATTTTTATTGAATATGAGTATTACAACAATAGTGGCAGGTATGGATGTTCTATTTTAATAGAATTATATAATATTAGCACAATAGTATAAGGTATAAAGAATGTTTGATCAGTTTTTGTGGTTTTATTTACTATCCAACTTAATATAAAAAATACACATAATCAAACATATATCTTAATATTTATTTGTTATTCGATAAATAAAAAATAATATATATGTATAGATTTAATATTTTTTTTGTATATTATTGTATTCAGAGGATAAAAGGATGATAATATCTTAATAGTGATGTTGAGAATATTTTATAAAGAGCAATATTAATTATGAAGGTTGATATTAAAAGTATTTAAACAAAAGTTATTAAGATAATTAGTTCGTTAAATTTGGCTGTAGATTTAATGATTTCGTAGTTAATGTGACATCATCGTATTATGAGTAAGGATTTTCTGGCTAAACAGGAGGAAGCCTTAAGTCCGAAGTTAATCTATGTTTAAATGAAAATATGTTTCTACCATCTTCTGACTCTAGACTTCAATTCGCTATGAAATTTTTATACCTTCTGTAAAGCTTGTTTATATCAGTTGGAGTCTAAACTTTTGATTATAAATGAAGATGCTTTTAGCTACCTACCTATCTCTGGTTCTTTCAACCAGTATATCATTTTCTATTGTCAAATCTATTGTTATATTTGGTTACGAATTATCCTATCATAAAAAAACAATACTATGAAAAACTTGTATTTACTTGTATTAGTAATCATGATTTTAATGGCTTCATGTAAACCTCCAAAAGAAGAGGTAAAGCTAAAAGCATCCATACCTAATGTTAAAGAAAAGGTGGAAGAATTTGTAACTGTTAAGCTTACTGCAGATTTATCATCTTTATCAGATAACCAGAAGAAAATGCTACCATTATTATTTGAGGCAGGAAAAATAATGGATGATTTATTTTGGAAACAAGCTTGGGGAAATAAAGAAGAACTGTTTGCAAAAGTTGATGATGAGTATGTTAAAAAATATCTAAGCATTAATTATGGTCCTTGGGAAAGATTAAATGGAAACAAGTCGTTTTTAGAAGGAATCGGGGCAAAACCATCGGGAGCCAGGTTTTATCCAGAGGATATGACAAAAGAGGAATTTGATGCTTTAGAAGATGAAAGAAAGAATGGTTTATATACTATTATTAAACGAGATAAAAGCAGTAAGCTTAAGGTAGTTCCTTATCATGAAGCTTATAAAAAAGAGTTACAAAATGTTGCAGGTTTATTAAAACAAGCTGAGGAATTTGCAGATGATCCAGGGTTTAAGGACTATCTTACAAAAAGGGCTGAAGCGTTATTAAATGGTGAGTACTTTGAAAGCGATATGGCTTGGATGAGTATGAAAAATAATAAAATTGACTTTGTTGTTGGACCAATTGAAAATTACGAAGATGCACTTTATGGAGCAAAAACTGCTTTTGAAGCTTATATCTTGATTAAAGATACTGAATGGTCAGCCAAATTAGAACATTTTGCTTCGTTATTGCCGGAACTGCAAAAAAGTTTACCTGTTGATGAGAAATATAAGCAAGAGATCCCAGGTAGTGATTCGGACTTAGGAGCTTATGAAGTTATATTTTATGGTGGTGATTGTAATGCAGGAAGTAAGACGATTGCTATTAATTTACCAAATGATCCCAAAGTTCATCTAGAAAAGGGAAGTCGTAAACTTCAGCTTAAAAATGCAATGAAGGCTAAATTTGATAAAATATTAGTACCAATAAGTGAATTGTTGATTGCAGAAGATCAGCAAAAGCACGTTACCTTCGACGCCTTTTTTGAAAATACTATGTTTCATGAAGTAGCGCATGGTTTAGGAATTAAAAACACGTTAGATGGTGCAGGAACAGTTAGAGAAGCATTAAAAGAAAACTCAACAGCAATTGAGGAAGGTAAGGCTGATATTTTAGGTTTATACATGGTGGATATTCTTACAAAAATGAACGAATTAGGAGAAGATCAAGTTTTAATGGACAACTACGTTACTTTTATGGCTGGATTGTTCCGTTCTATTCGTTTTGGAGTTTCAAGTTCACATGGAAAAGCTAATATGATTAGGTTTAACTACTTTAAAGATAAAGAGGCTTTTACAAAAGATTCGGAAACTGGAAAATATAGGGTTGATTTTGATAAAATGCGTCAAGCTATGGTTGATTTATCAAAAGAGATACTGGTAATTCAAGGTGATGGAGATTACGAAAAGGCTAAAAAAATGGTTGAAGAGATGGGGTATATTCAACCGCAATTGAAATCGGATCTGGATAAAATTGGTGAAGCAGGAATCCCTCGTGATATTGTTTTTGAGCAAGGAATGGAAATGCTAACATTATAGAAGTACATTTATAATAAAATAGAAAGCATCGGGAACTATATTATTCTCGATGCTTTTTTGGTTGACACGGGTAAATAAAACCAATTTCACTATGAATTTATAATACTAATATCATTAGGGTATTGTTATAAAGTCTTGAATTTTGAGTTGTTTAGAAATATGATTTAGTTAATGTATGATGCAGGAAACTATAGATCTAACAAAATTAGTAGATAGATTTGGAAACAAAATATCTCAATTAGCTCATCGCATGATCTTAAATAAAGAGTTAGCCAAGGAGGCAGCACAAGAGGTCTGGTTTGAGGTAATAAAAAGTGTAGAAAGTTTTAGGCAAGATTCAGATATTTCTACTTGGATATATGTTATAGCTAAAAGAACAATATTAAGATATGCTAAAAATGAGAGGATATTAAAGAATCATGAAATAGATTACCATTTTAATCTCGGGCAAATTGAATATTGTGGAGATGAGGAAAATAAGAAGCAGTGGGTGAAAGAAAAATGCGACTATTGTTTAACAGCATTCTGCCATTGTTTAAATAACGAAGCAAGGTTAATTTTTTTACTTCGTCACATAGCGGAATTATCAGATGTAGAAGTTTCAGAAATAATGGAGATGAGCGAAGATAATGTTAGGAAAATAGCATCCCGTTCGTTTAAGAAAGTCAAAAGCTTTATGGAAAGAGATTGTATTTTGCTTAATCCTGAAGGTAATTGTAGATGTCGCATTCGAAAGCAAATATATCATGTTGAGCTTCAAAAGGAATATTTTAAGCTTGAGAAAGGTGTTCGGTTAATAAATTTGTTTAAAAAGTTTGATCAAGATTTACCTCGAAAGAATTATTGGGAAAAATTACTTTAACCCGCAATATGCATTAGAAAATCTATTACACATTGAAATTACTTCAAAACAAGTCACTTCGTTGCTTTATCTCAACTCACCAGAACGATGCTATGCCTCGTTTCGCTAAAGCCTTGTTTTATTGCACTTTCAATGTTCATAACGAAGTTTTAATACATAATCCAGGTTTAAAGTTGTCACAAAAATAAAAAGCTCTCCACTAAACAAGTATGATGTTTAATTTTAAAAAAGGAGAAATAATGAAAAAGATTAAAACTAAATCGGCTGGAAATAACTTTACAGCAATCGAAATTGGTAAGCTTGCTGAGTTAAAGGACTACACTTACTTACATCCTAAATTAAAAACCGAGATTCTTGGCAAATTGTTTTTAGGAGAAATGTTGCAATCAACAGGAGTTGAGATATCTTTTCAAGTTGTACCACCAAACACCACAATTCCTTTTTTACACAGCCACAAGAATCATGAAGAGATATACTTAATTTTAAATGGCAAAGGAGAATTTCAGGTAGATGATGATGCTTTTGAATTAAAAGAAGGTTCTGTTATAAGAGTTGCTCCAGAAGGTAAGCGAACCTGGAAAAGTTCACCTGATAGTTCTATGACAATTATAGTAATTCAATCAAAAGTTAACTCACTTGAAAATTATTGTGTTGAGGATGGCTTTAGAGTTGAAGGAGAGATTTTAGTGGCGAGTTCATAAGGTAACAAAGCCGTAAGTTAAAAGTAGATCAAATAATACCAATTTTATTATTATTGAGCCTTAAATTATTTTTTTGATTTTGGACAAGACAAAAATTGGTATAGCTTGATCTACGATGATATTTTTTAACGTTGATTAAACTTAAAAGAAAAGAAGAATAAGGTTTGTTATATGGTAATGTTATTGTAAGTAAAATGATTGTTTTATGAAAGATTTTTTACAAAGCTTTAATATTCTTTCTCAAACGGAGATAGAAGAAGTGATGAAATTAGCGAGTTTTAAAACGCTTAAGAAAAATGATTTTTTTATTAAAGAGAATAAAGTATGTAAAGAAGTGGCTTTTGTAGCTTCCGGGATTTTTAGATCATTTTATTACTCTTCATTTAGCGAAGAAATAACTTACTGTTTCACATTTCCCAATAGTTTTGTTACAGCATATTCTTCATTAATAACACAGGAAAAAACAGTAGAGAACATTCAGGCATTAACCGATACAGAATTATTGGTTATTTCTAAGGATGATTTAGATATTTTAGAAAAAACAAGCACCAATTGGCTAAATTTTTTAAAAGTGATGGCTGAGCGAGAATATATCAATCTTGAAAAACGAATTTTTCTTTTACAAAAAGAAAAAGCGGAGAAACGATATAAAGACTTGTTAGATAATAAGCCTGAATATTTAAAGCTAATCCCATTAAACTATTTAGCTTCTTATTTAGGCATTACGCAAAGGCATTTGAGCAGAATTCGAAAGGAAGTTTCGATTTAGACAAATGTCCTTTATAACATTAGTAAGTGATATTTTCTTTGTATGTATTCAAATTCATTGAACATTTAGAAATCAAAAAAAACAAATGAAGAAAGTATTAATTATTAATGGACATCCAGATAGAGAGAGTTTTAACAACGCATTATCAAAAGCATATAAAAATGGAGTAGATAAAGCAAATGCTACTGTTGAACAGATAAATATCGCGGAATTAGACTTTAGCCCTAATTTAAAGTTTGGTTATCGTAAGAGAACAGACTTAGAACCAGATTTAATCGATGCTATTGAAAAGATTAAACAAGCAGATCACATGGTTTGGGTATTTCCGATGTGGTGGAGCGGATATCCTGCATTAATGAAAGGTTTTATTGATAGAACCTTCCTGCCAGGTATTACATTTAAACCAATCGAAGGAAAACCAATGCCAGAACAGTTATTAAAAGGTAAGTCCGGTAGAATTATTGTTACAGCAGATTCTCCTGCATGGTACGACTATTTAATCATGAAAAGACCAGTCATTAACCAATTTAAAAAAGGGACTTTAAGGTTTTGTGGCATTAATCCAGTTAAGGTTACATTTATAGGTTCGATAAAAAATTCAGAATTGCAATACCGTAAAAAATGGTTGAATAAGATTACCCAATTGGGAGAGCAACTCAATTAAGTGGTGTATTAAATTAATATAACCATTCGGTATTAAGATAAAAAAGGTGAAAATTGTATTTGATTTTATGCTTTATACTGAATGGTTACAGGTTTTTAACTAATTTGTGTTTGCACGAAAACTCCAATATTTTGACGTTTTATTGCAAAGACTAATTAAATACTAATGTAAATTCTAATATTTCAGGTCTGTTACCTAACCTTACCGGTGGTCCCCAGGTACCATAGCCTGTGCTTACATAAAAATGAGAATCACCTTTTTGCTTGTATCCTCTACTTACCTCAAATATCATATTGGTAATGAAACCAAATGGCCATAGTTGTCCATGATGAGTATGGCCACTAATTTGTAAATCAACACCTGCATTTTCTGCAACATCTAATTTGTATGGTTGATGATCTAATAAAATAATAGGCTTTTCTTTATTAAGGGAATCTACAAGTTGAGGAATCGACTTTCTTTGCAGGTTTGTAAAGGCATTTTTTTCTAAATCTTCACGACCAACCACATAAAAACTGTTGTCAATAAGTAACGAGGTGTCTCTTAATATTTTTACACCGTGGTTTTCCAGGTATTCAACAGCTCTATCAGCACCACCAATAAACTCATGGTTACCAGTTACACCATACACTCCCAAGGGAGCACTAAGTTGAAGTAAATTTTTACCTAGGTTTTGTTCTATTACCGGTTTAACATCTTCGTCAACAATATCTCCAGCAAATAAAACAATGTCAGGATTTAATGAGTTGATGGTTTTTACTAATTTACCTGTTTTTCGTGGACCAATTATCGTTCCTAAATGAATATCAGAAGCAGCAATTAATTTAACTGTTTTTCTATCTCCACCAGGCTTGTTAATATAAATGGTTTTTTTAACAATTTTTGGTGTCCAGGCATTGATGTGTCCAATAACTACTGTTAAAACAACAGCTCCAGTTACTATAAAAGTCACAATAAGCTTAAAATGTGAATAGTTGCTTATCAGTTTCTCGGGTAAAAAGTTAAATAACAAGTTGCTCCATCTAACAATATCAATTGTGAAAATTATAAGTACAAAATATAACATTCCAGCAAACCAGAATGCTCCACTCCAATGTATAAATGATGAAACAGGAGAATACCATATCTTTTCGAGAAAACGGCCTGCAGGGTATGATAATACCAGAAATAGCATAATACCTTTTAGCCATGGTATTAATTGCGGCATTGTTTCCAGACCTTGAACGCCTCGTTTAAAAATATAAAAGTTCACTAAAAAGTGAATAGTAAAAATTATTGAAACAAAAATAAAAATACGCATACCTTTCATTATGGAAAATTGTGTGTACAAAAATAAACAAGATGCAATATTAAATGTTTACACACAATTTTTAATATTTAATTATAATGGGTAGTGTTTTTTTAATGATAAATCATGCAAAAAAATGAATGAACTTTAAACAGTTACTAATTGGACGACCATATTTTTTTTGATAATCTGATTAACCAATGTTCTTGTTTTTGAGGATGATTATTTAACCATTGTTGTAATTTTTGGGCTATATCTATAGCATTATTATTTCTGTTAGCTATTCCTTTTTTCAAAATTTCATTTACTTGGGTATGGCTTAATAAGCGTGGGGGACGAGGAAAGCGTTCTTTATAAAAACCCTTATTTAAAATGTCGAACAATTCATCGTTAAACTTAGGAGGCTTAGGGATAGGGTAGGTGAGTTGTAGGTTAATCATTATTTCAGCATTACAATCATAAAGAGGTTTTTTATGAGTTAGAGCTTCGAACAATGTTATACAAGTCGCAAATACATCAACCGAAGAGGTAAATAGCTCATTGTATTTTAATATTTGTTCGGGAGGAGAATAGACTAACGAGAAACCTTTATTGTTAATTGTGGTAGGTAGAGCTAATGCACGTTCAAAGTCAATTAATACAAAGTCGTTGGTATTTAGTTGTTTAATGGAGATGTTTCCTTTGTGTTTGATAATAATGTTTGATGGTTTAATATCTGAGTGAAGAAGATTTTGATTATGAAGTATATGTAAAGCTTTAAAAATTTCAATAAACAGGCCAACTACAAATGTTTCTGATAAACGACTGTATTTAAATGGATTTTTTAATATGGTTTTTAAATCTGTTCCTTCATGATATTCCCTAATTATAAAATTTTCATCGTTGGGTGTATTTATGTATTGAGATTGAGGGAAAAATTTAGAATTGATTTGGTTAATTCTTAATACATTATCAATAATGCTTTTAGAAGGTTTTTCGTAAAGTTTCTTAATAACAACTTTTTTATTGGTCTTTTTATGGTAACCGATAAAAGTTATTCCAAACTTGCTTTTTGATGTTTGTTTTTCAATAATGTAGTCTTCAAGTTCAGTCTTCACTATTGGTTTGTTTTTAAATGGATTCACGAGGCATACAATTTATACCTCGTGATAAATCCTATTATTATTTTAAATAACTATCTAACCATCTAAAGAATTCCCTGTGCCAAAGAACTCCGTTTTGAGGACTAAGTACCCAATGATTTTCTTCTGGAAAATACAGAAATCTGGCAGGTACACCTCTAAGTTTAGCACTATTATATGCAGCCATTCCCTGTGTATAAGGTATTCTAAAGTCCTTTTCTCCATGAATTACCAAAATTGGAGTATCCCATTTTCCAACAAAGCGATGTGGAGAATTAGCATAAGTATTTTGGGCTACTTTATTCTCTTTTTCCCAATATGCACCTTTCATGTCCCAATTTACAAAAAACATTTCTTCGGTAGTAGAATACATTTGTTCAAAGTTGAATATTCCACAATGAGACACAAATGTTTTAAATCTTTTATTATGGTTACCTGCTAACCAATATACAGAAAAGCCACCATAACTTGCACCTATTGCTCCCAGCTTATTTTCATCAACAAATGGTTCTTTAGCCATTTCATCAATCGCACTTAGGTAATCCTTCATATTCTGACCACCATAATCACCACTTATTTGTTCATTCCATTCTTGACCAAATCCAGGAAGACCTCTTCTGTTTGGAGCTACAATAATATAATCGTTAGCTGCCATTAATTGAAAATTCCATCTTAAACTCCAAAATTGACTAATGGTACTTTGCGGTCCTCCCTGACAATACAGTAAAGTAGGGTACTTTTTATTTGGATCAAAATCTGGCGGATAAATTACCCATATTTGCATTTGTTTATTATCAGTAGTGGTAATCCATCTGCTTTCAACATTACCAAGTTTCAATTGTGTAAAAATCTCTTTATTAGCAAAGGACAACTCCTGATCTTCTCCAGTATTAGTATCAACTTTATATATTTCAGTAGGGTGGTTCATGGTTGTTTTGGTAGCAATTACATGCTGGTCGTTAATGGGTAAAATGCTGGTGTAATTTTGAATACCATTTGTAACTTTGTTGATATCGCCACTTTTAATATTTACATTGTAAATTTGATAAGGACCTTGGTAATTGCTTCTAAACCAAATTGTATTGCTGTTGTTTGACCATGTTATTGCTTCAGCATTTTGATCGAAGTTAGTTGTTAATTCTTTTTTTGTTTTAGTATTTAGGTCTAACAGAAAAAGTCTCTTTTTATCAGCTTCATAACCATCTCTTTCCATACTTTCCCAAGCCATATATTTTCCGTCAGGCGAAAACGAAGGATTTAAATCATATCCCTTCATGCTCGTGGTTAGGTTTTGGGTTGTTTTGTCGCTTATATTGTACAGGTATATATCAGAGTTTGTAGATTGGGCATATTCTTTTCCAAATAATTTTTTACATGAGTAAGCAATATGTTTTGAATCGCTACTCCAACTAATCTGCTCCATTCCTCCAAAAGGATTTAATGGAGAATCATATTTCTCTCCCTTCATAATATCTGCTCCACTATCGGTTATTAAACCATTGGTTATTTGACTAACAAAAATATGGCTATAATAACCATCTTCCCATGAATCCCAATGTCTGTACATCAAATCATCTTCAATTTTGGCATTGGCATGTTTAAGATCAGGGTATAAATCATGAATAGTTTTACCTAGTTTGACTTGAGCTGTGTATAATATTTGGCTTATATCCGGAGAGTATGAATACCCTGTTATTCCATCTGCAATGTCTGTAATTTGTTTTAATTCTTTACCATCTGTATTCATTTCCCAAAGTTGCATATTGCCAGATCTAGTCGATAAAAAATTAATCTTTTTACCATCAGGTCGCCAGGTAACTTGGTTTTCGTCAAGCTTGTTATCGGTTAATTGTTTAATTTCACCTGTTTCAATATTTAATTTGTATATATCATTGTATGATTTATTCTCTTCTATATTGGTATAGGCAATAGTATAAAGCAATTCTGTTTTATCAGGAGAAACCGATACGTTTGCCACTCTGCCAAGTTGCCAAATCACCTCAGGAGTTAACCTGTTGTGTTTTAATTGTATGTTTTTGTTACTAAAACCAACTTCGTTTTTAGAGTCTGTAGGATTACAGCATGCTAATAAACCTAATAGTAGAATAAATGTAAAGTGTTTAAATTTCATGTGTTAATAGTTTATATTTTGTGTAAGCAAATATGATGGTTGTATAATCATTCTTCTTAATAATGATTACACAAATGTAGAAGTTTTATATCTTCTTTTAATCAATAAACTTAATTAACATTCAGGTAAAACCAATACATATACAATTACCTTGTAGGGAGTTCAATTGAAAAAAGCTTATAGAATATATTTTGGTGTACTATATCTTATGTAATGATTGTTTGCGAATAATTCGTTTCTTAAAAAATCATAACTTATTTATCTAAACTTTATATAGAAGATAAGTTGCATAGTTTTTTTGGTAGGTTAATTTGAGTAAGTATTAACTTTACCTCTGATAAATTTGTTCATTTTTACGCTTTCGCCATCAACTTCTTCGAGAACTGATATTCCTTTTGCAAAATTTTTACAAGTCCATTGCCAATTTTCAACGAGTCTTATTTTTCCATTAGGTAATATTTCAGGTGTTGAAGTACAAACCCCAGTAACAAGTTCATTATTTATATTAGTGTGATAATAACGCATTTGAAGATTGCCTTTTTTATCTGTAGTGGCTTCTAGAAAACCAGATTTAATAAATCCTCCTTCGTAATTTGCGGTTACTGTATTTCCTATTTGCTTATAATAATAAATCGTTTCAAGGTTAGTATCCCCGTTTTCAGAGTTACTTTTGGTTATAAAAATTTTATTATTGTAGTTAATCATGAGTTGGTTTTGTTAAAATTTGGTTACAAATATAATACATTCTCTATAAAAAATGAATTATGATTTGTCTTTAATTAATGAATAAATATATATTCCGATAGCTACCCATATTATAGAAAATGCGGTAATCTCTTTAATTTTAAATGGTTCGTTGTATTTAAGTATTCCAATAAGTAACATAATTGTAGGGGCAAGGTATTGGAAAAAGCCTACTGTGGTTAAGTTAATTTGTTTGGCTCCTTTAGTAAAGAAATATAATGGTAATATTGTAATTAATCCAGTACCAATCAATAATAAAATTGAATGTGTTTCAATATTATTTATTAGACTACAGCTTCCATCTTTCCAAATAAGGATTTGATAAATTAGAGCAAACGGAAGCAAAATGCTTGTTTCAAAGGCTAGAGAAGGTAAAGTGTTTACTGACGTGGTTTTTTTTATTAAACCATAAAACCCAAATGAAAACGCAAGGATAAAAGAGATGTAAGGAAATTGTCCAATACTAATAGTAAGATATAGTATTGCACCAGAAACCAAGATTAAAGCAACTAGTTTAGTTTTAGTGAGTTTTTCCTTTAATATAACTATGCCTAAGAACACATTAACTAATGGAGTAATGTAATATCCAAGTCCGGCTTGTACAATTTTATTGGCATTAACGGCATATATAAATAATCCCCAATTAATTCCAATTAAAATAGATGTTGTTATTAGTGCATATCTAGTTTTAGTTTGACGCCAAATACTTAAAAGAGAAAAGTTTTTTGTTGCTATCAGAAACAAATATAGAATAACAAAAGACCATATTATTCTGTTTGCAAGTAGCTCCCAGCTATTTATATGTTTTAACTGTTTCCAATAAATAGCCAAGAATCCCCACATTAAAAATGCAAGAAGAACATAAAAATAACCTTTTAAGATTTGTTTATTTTTCATTACATATGAAATAAAAAAAACCGGGTGTAAAACCCGGTTTATAATAATATTTGTATTTATTAAGAACCTAGTTTTTGTTGCAAGCTTCAATAATTTTTTGCTCGAGCTCTTCCATAAGCTCAGGATTATCTTTGATTACGCCTTTTACAGCTTCTCTACCTTGTCCTAACTTGGTATCGCCATAGCTAAACCAAGACCCGCTTTTCTTAATAATCTGGTTGTCAACACCTAAGTCGAGAATTTCACCCACTTTAGAAATGCCTTCGCCGTACATAATGTCAAATTCGGCCTTTTTAAATGGAGGAGCTACCTTGTTTTTAACAACTTTAACTCTTGTGTGACTACCCATTACTTCCTCACCATCTTTAATTTGAGATGCTCTTCGAATATCCAATCTTAGCGAAGCATAAAATTTAAGAGCGTTACCTCCTGTTGTTGTTTCAGGATTGCCAAACATAACACCAATTTTTTCCCTTAATTGGTTAATAAAAATGCAGCAAGTATTTGTTTTGTTGATAGAAGAAGTGAGTTTTCTAAGCGCCTGTGACATCAACCTAGCTTGAAGCCCCATTCTTGAGTCTCCCATTTCTCCTTCTATTTCTGCTTTAGGAGTTAAGGCAGCAACAGAGTCAACCACAATAATATCAATAGCGGAAGAACGAATTAATTGATCGGCTATCTCAAGAGCTTGCTCACCATTATCAGGTTGAGAAATTAACAAGTTTTCGATGTCAACACCTAGCTTTTCTGCATAAAAACGGTCAAAAGCATGTTCGGCATCTATAAAAGCTGCAATACCTCCAGCTTTTTGTGCTTCAGCTATGGCATGAATGGCAAGAGTTGTTTTACCGGAAGATTCAGGGCCATAAATTTCAATAACCCTACCTCTTGGAAATCCACCAACACCCAAAGCCATGTCAAGAGATAAAGATCCTGATGATATAACAGGTATATCTTCAACGGCATCTTCACCCATTTTCATAATAGTTCCCTTACCATAGGCCTTATCAATTTTATCCATGGTAAGCTGAAGAGCTTTTAGTTTTTCCTTGTTAATTTCTTGTTTGTCTGCCATTTCTATTGTTTAATTTATTTCTAATTCGCTGTAAATTTGATTGGTATGGTCTTTTGTTTTTACTTTTTTTATTATTCTTTCAATAATACCTTCTTCGTTAATAATATATGTTGTTCTTAAAACACCCATATATTCTTTACCATACATTTTTTTTAATCCCCATGCATTATATAACTCAAGTATTTTGTTATCAGTATCTGCAATTAAATTAAATTTTAAATCGTATTTAGCGATAAACTTTAAATGAGATGCAGGACTATCTGGGCTAACTCCAATTACTTCAAAACCTTTAGCTGTCAAATCGCTGTAGTTCTCGTTTAAGTTACAAGATTCAGCTGTACAACCCGGAGTGTTATCTTTGGGATAAAAGTATAAAATTACTTTTTTTCCTTTAAAGTCATTTAACGAAATTGAATTACCATCCTGATTTACCCCTGTGAACTCAGGAGCCTTATCGCCTTCTTTTAAAACATCCATTTTTTAATTGTTTTAAGTTTACAAATATATTCCTTAAAAACTATTTATTAGTGGTAAGGTTCAAAAGAATTATTAACAACCGTATTAATAATCAATAAATATAAACAGTTTAACTTAGTGTTATCAACTACTTAAATATTATTTGTTACAATAGGCGTTAGTTTATTGCCCTTATATTTTTAATTTTGACCAGGAATTATTTAAAAAATTGAATTGCTATTATGGTAAAAAGGATACATAGAATTTGGTTATTAGTGCTGTTGTCTTTTATGATGGGATATAATTCGATATCTGCTCAAAATGGTGAGGAATATACCCCTAAAAAAAGTTTGGAATATTTTAATGATGGTGATTATAAAAACGCAGAGTTGGCTTATTCTTATTTGGTAAACAAATATCCTAAAGACGCATCTTACAACTTTTACTTGGGAATATGTAAAATAAAGAACAAAAGGGATTTATCAGATGCTATTAAGATGTTGAATTATGCTAAAATAAAGAGGGTTAGCAGAAATGTATACTATTATCTTGGTAGAGCTCATCATTTATCATTTCATTTTGACGAAGCTATTTCTAATTTCAATAAGTTCCTGGAAGGTGCAAAAAAAGGAGATAGTAAAGTAGAAAAAACTCAATTGTATTTAGAGCAGTGCAAAAATGGTAGAAAAATGGCATCAAAAATTTATAATTTATCTGTTATTGACAGATCAGTTAGTCATACAAGAGATATTTTAGAAATGTACTATCCTGCTAAAGACGTTGGAAGGCTTTTAAAGAATGGTGATTTTTTTGAATCGGGTGTAAATCCTAACCATGTAATGTTTGAAACTGAACGAGGAGATGTTGTTTACTTTTCTATGGCAGCCAATTCCGAAGATACATTGAGTATTTATAAAATGGAAAAATTACTTGATGGTTGGGGAGATAGTAAAGATATTGGAACACCGGTTAATTCTATTTATAACGATGCTTATCCGTTTTTAGCAACAGACGGATTAACTCTTTATTTTTCATCGGACAGACCAGGAGGTTTTGGAGGTTATGATATTTACAAAATTTATTTTGATAACGAGACTCAAAGTTTTTTAGAACCCATAAACATGGGAGTGCCATTTAATTCATCTGGTGATGACTATTTATTTGTATCTGATCAATTTAATCAAGTGGCATGGTTTGCTTCAAATAGAGAAACTACAGGAGATAGTGTGATGATATATACTGTAAAGTGGGATGGAAATCAGGTGAGGAATATGGTTGATGATGTTAATCAAATCACTCAGGCAGCAAAATTATTGGTTGAAGAAGGAGATGGAGAAGGTGCAGATAGTGAAGATTCTACGTATGGACATAAAAGAAAAAGAACTAAGACTAATCAACTTTTTAGTTTTACAATAAATGATACAATAGTTTATACTCATTTCGATCATTTTATAAATGAAGAAGCCTTACAACTCTTTAGGAAAGGTTTTGAATCTAATCAAAAAAGAGATAGTCTTTCGAAATTGATGAAAAGTAAAAGGCGCGAATATAGTGTTGTTAATAACGAAGAAGAACGCAGTAAAATTGTTAATGAAATTCTAACTCTTGAGAATAGAGTATATAGTTTAGATGATCAAATAGAAGAGAAATATTTATATGCAAGACAAAAAGAGTTACACGAAATTCAAAATAGAATAAACGATGGTACTTATAGTGCCTCTCGTCAAGTAAAGTCAAATAAGCCGAATGTGCTAAATTTTGATGGGATTTTTATACCAGAGAAATATACATTTCATACTTCTGATGAGTTTCAAAGGAATTTTGCTAAGCAAGAGCCAATGTATAAGCAATTATTTTCCGATAATGATATAAAAACATTAAGAAGTGCAGATTCACTTTACGTTTGGGCTAATATTATTAATTTGGAATCCTCAAGGCTTTTGGAAGAATCTACTCAGGTTGAAGAGGAGCAAAAACTAAAGCTTGGACAACTAATAAAGAAATCGGATAGTTTAAAGGATCAAGAGGAGGAACCAAACTCCACAAGGTTGATTAAAGAATCAAAAGAACTTAAGATTTTGTCAACCAGGATATATCATAAAGCATTTGATAAAAAATTTCCAATTTATTATTTAAAACTTAAGGATATCACAAGAAAGCTTGGTGCAGAAAAGAGTGAAGGTGTTGCATCTTTATTCCAACAAGGTAATGCTCATTTTAGAGAAGCGAAGAATGTAATGAACGGTTTAGGAGGATTAAATATTGAGACCTACGAGAAGGCTGGAGCTCTTAAAAAAGAAGGTATTCGAAAACAAGAAGAAGCATTAAGTCTATATTGTAGCATGGATGATTTAGGTGATGAAACTGAAGTGAAATCAGGTTCAGATAAAGTATCTGGAGTCGTTCAAAAATCATATGCAGAATTACATAGAGGCGAAGAAGTAATAAATAAGCAAAAGGTTAAAGAGAAGAAAGAGTACCAAAAAATTGAGAAACCAAAATCTTCTGAAGTAGAAAAGGTGATTAATGAGGTATATAAAGTACAAATAGGAGTGTTTAGAAATCCACCAAATAAAGAAGCATTAGAAAAAATACCTGAAGTAACTAAAGTAGAGTTAGAAGGAAGAGGACTTACCAAGTATTTTTCGGGAAAATTTAAGACATATGAGGAAGCTCAGGCTGCTGTTTCTACTATCGTGAATGCAGGATTTACAGGCGCATTCGTAGTGTTTTTTAAAGATGGTAAGATAAGTTCGGTTACAAACAAATAAAATTTTAATAAAAGAGGCTTTTTTTATTAAAAAGTGCTATTTTGTAACATAAAATATTAGACAAATGGTAGCGTTTGGAAAAAAGTGGAAAAAAAGTAGTCACCTAAGTAAAGGTGAAGGAAATGATAAGATACTTGTTCTACACAACGACAATATTAATTCCTTTGATTATGTAATTAATTCACTTTGTGAAGTTTGTGGTCATGATGATATACAGGCAGAACAATGTGCATTTTTGACGCATTTTAAAGGACAATGCGATATAAAAAAAGGTACTGTTGATGAACTTGTACCTTTAAAAAGTAAACTAATTAATAAAAATCTTTCTGTTTCTATCGATTAATATATTATATGTCTACCATAATTATTGTATTACTTATTCTATTAGGATTATTTCTATTAGTTCTTGAATTTTTTGCTTTACCTGGAGTGACATTTGCCGGAATTGGTGGTGTTTTATTTATTGGTGTTGGAATTTTTATGGCTTATAAAGAATTCGGATCAGCAGGTGGGAACGCAACTTTAATAGGTACTTTAGGAATATCAATACTAGTTATTGTTTGGTCGCTACGTTCGGGTACATGGAACAAATTAATGTTGAATGTTGCTGTAGAAGGTCAGGTTGAAGTAAAAGAAGATAGTTCAATTAAAGTAGGAGATGAAGCGATTGCCATTACCCGCCTAAATCCTGTTGGAAAAGCAAGAGTTAATGATGTAACAGTTGAAGCAAGATGTCCAGGACATTTTATCGATGAAAACACAATCCTCGAAGTTCAAAAAGTATTTAAAACTTATATAATCGTTAAACCTAAAAGTTAGTTATTATGATGATGGAAGGCTTAGGATTTTTTGGCCTGTTAGCAGTAATTGTTGTACTGTTTTTCTTATTTTTGTATTACGTTCCGGTAATTCTTTGGTTTTCGGCCTTGGTTTCAGGTGTGCGTATTTCTTTAATTCAATTAGTATTAATGCGTGTTCGTAAAGTACCACCTTCGGTAATTGTACGGGCATTAATTGAGGCTAATAAAGCTGGTTTGTCAAGCATTAAAAGGGATGAGCTTGAAGCACACTTTCTTGCTGGAGGTCATGTTACCAGCGTAGTGCATGCATTGGTTTCTGCTGCTAAAGCTAATATTGACTTAACCTTTCAAATGGCAACAGCAATTGACTTAGCTGGACGTGATGTATTTGAAGCGGTTCAAATGTCGGTAAATCCAAAAGTAATTGATACTCCTCCTGTAGCTGCCGTAGCAAAGGATGGTATTCAATTAATAGCAAAAGCAAGGGTTACAGTACGTGCTAGTATTAAACAATTAGTAGGAGGTGCAGGAGAAGAAACTGTTTTAGCGCGTGTAGGTGAGGGTATTGTATCTTCAATTGGATCTTCATTATCACATAAGGCAGTACTAGAAAATCCAGATTCAATATCAAAGGTGGTATTAGAAAAAGGATTGGATGCAGGAACTGCATTTGAAATCTTATCTATTGATATTGCGGATGTGGATATAGGTAAAAACATTGGTGCAGTTCTTCAAATTGACCAAGCTGAGGCTGATAAAAATATTGCGCAAGCAAAAGCTGAGGAAAGAAGAGCAATGGCTGTGGCAGAAGAGCAAGAGATGAAGGCTAAAGCACAAGAGGCGAGAGCTAAGGTAATAGAAGCAGAAGCAGAGGTTCCGTTGGCTATGGCAGATGCATTTAGAAATGGTAATTTAGGTGTTATGGATTATTTGAAAATGAAAAACGTTGAGGCGGATACTTCAATGAGGGATTCTATTTCAAAAACTCCACCAGAAAAGCCAAGTAAAAAATAAAAAAAATGTAAGGAGCTTTTTAAGCTCCTTCTTTTTTGTGTTGCAATTTATTATGGAGTTGTTATGACGAAATTCAAGAAGTAAGAAGCGATTTTTTTACTTTTTTTTATTGCAGCATTAAAATGTTTTCCTACATTTGCACTCGCAATCAAAAAATGAGGATTGCACACAGGGTCTTAAAGGAAGACAATACTACTGGAGAGGTGGGTGAGTGGCTGAAACCACCAGTTTGCTAAACTGGCGTACGGGTTAAACTGTACCGGGGGTTCGAATCCCCCTCTCTCCGCAAAAAATCATTCAGAAATAGTTTCGGGGTGTAGCGCAGTCCGGTTAGCGCACCTGGTTTGGGACCAGGGGGTCGGGAGTTCGAATCTCTCCACCCCGACTTCTTTCAAAATGATTTTAAAATATATATTTATTCGGGGTGTAGCGCAGTCCGGTTAGCGCACCTGGTTTGGGACCAGGGGGTCGGGAGTTCGAATCTCTCCACCCCGACGAAAAAAGGAAGGTTATTTTTATATTAACCTTCCTTTTTTTGTATATGTGGTAAAGCTTAGCATAATATAATAGTATTTACGGATCTCCAGATAAATTTGGGTTTTAGTAAAAAACTATGTTAACTTTGTTCTATCATTAGTACCATATATACCGTTGGATCCGACAAAAGACTTGAATCATCAGCTGATAGAGCTGATTCTGCCAGAAGGCATCTTAAAACATTTTGAAATAACCGACATTAGACAAGCATCAATAGACCAAAGACTTTATACAAAACATTTGACTATTTTCTTGGAGGAGAAGAAGGAAATTCCTGAAGAGTACTCAGGGCAGGATTATAAAGCAAGTGGTTTTATGCGGCCCAAAGAAATAAAAGACTGCCCAATACGTCGGAACTTGGTTACGTTAAATATAAAGTGTAGACGTTGGGATGTTTTAATCGATGGTAAATACCAAAAAAGAAGCAGAGACTGGCAATCAGTAGCTGACGGCACTCGTTTAGATCCTGAGTATGCCGCTTTTTTAAAAGGATTACCCACGCCTTGAGGACTGTATTCTCATATGTCATATCGGCACTCAAAGACCAGCTTACGACCTTCCTGTCGGCTAAATCAATAATAACAGTCAGGTATCCCCATTTTTCTCCAATCCTGAAGTATGTTATATCAGAGATCCATACTTTCCCTAATTCCTGAACATTAAAATTCCGGTTCAGTAAATTTTCAGCAATAGGATAATCATGTTTTGAGTCAGTAGTGAGTACTCTGAATTTCTTGCTTAATACGCTTTTTAATCCCATGTTTTTCATTAATCTAGCCACGTATGGTCTGGAAACAACAACCCTCTGTTTTTCCAACTCTGCTTTAATCCTATAGCTGCCATATACCTGTTTGCTATCAGCAAATGTATTTTTTATCAATTGTCGCAATGGTGTTTCTGTTGCTGCTGCTTTGTTCGTCATTTCCTTTTTTAACCATGTGTAAAAGGCATTCTTGCTAACCTTGAAGCATTCACACATCTTTTCAACAGAAAAATAATCTCTATTTGCCTTTATGAATTTGTATTTTTCCTGTCTTCCTTGGAAAAGATGCTTACCGCCTTTTTTAATATATCCCTTTCTTCCTGAACTACTCTTAACTCTTTTCTAAGCCTTGATATTTCTTTCTCTTGCGGAGTTAAGGATGGAGTGCCTTTGCCTGGAAATGCTTCCTTCTCACTTTTGTGCTCTCTCCGCCATCTACGAATCATGCTGTCATTTAATTGATATTCTTCCGATATTGATTTTACCGATTGCCCTGCTTCTAGTAGCTCTACAATCATTAACTTAAATTCTTTTTCGTAATATTTTCCCATGAGTAACAAAGTTAACTATAAAGGGCTTAACTTTTAGTCACAGTAAAAGTAGACATTCCAATTATCCTAAGGGGTGCCTTAAACAGGGACTGTAACTTACACCATTTTAATAACAAAATGCCGCATTAAATATTTTCATATAATGTCTGTTTGAAGTAATGGATTTGATGGTATCAGGCGTCATTTTTACAACCATATCCAACACTAAGGTCATGGGATTATTGGTATAAAACCTCTTTAATAAAAAAGAGATTGCGGTTAATTTAAAAAAAATTACTAATTTATAATAAAATAGTAAAACAACTAAGGTTGAAATAAATACAGAGTAATATTGCTTTTTTAGGTTAGGTGTTTGAATCGTAAAAATCGAAAGGTTTGATATTTATAAGTTTATTTATTAGTTGATGCTAGATTAAAGTATAAAACATTTTAAGAAAATACCAGATGAATGTAAAGGTTAGCTTTTAAGTAGGATGGAGATTAGTTATAATCATAAGCCAGTTTTTTAGATTTTAATTACATAAAGCAGTTAAGAAAAAGCATGTCGACAGCTATTGAGAGGTTATAAATTCAGGGATTCTATAATACAAATAAAGTCAAACAATAATTAGTAAAAACGAGCCTTAAAAATTACGTTACACTTAGGTTCTCTTATTTTCCAAGAGATTTATTTTAGAGAGTTAGATGTGGTTAACTGAAAGCAAAATTATAAGTAGATGAAAAATAACAAACTGATAATTCTTGTAATTTGTATTGTATTTTTAATTATAACCATTTATGTTGTTAAAAATCTTCTTTTTAAAGAACCGGTCAAAGAAACTTCCGATGCAATAGTAGAAACAGAAACGTTAAGTTGGGCTGGCGACAATTATTTGGGATATTCATTTCTTCATTCAATTGAGATGAAAAAACAACTGGCAAGCAATGGGCTTGTTCTGAATTTTACTAATGATCATGGAGATTATGAAACAAGGCTTAAAAAGTTTGCTAAAAACGAATTTGATTTTATCGTACTGCCTGTCAATTCGTATATTGAACATGGAGCAAAATATAATTATCCGGGAGTAATAGTTGCAGGTATAAGTGAGTCGAAAGGTGCTGATGCAATAGTTGGTTTCAAAGATATTTTACAGACTGGAAATATAAATGACCTTAACAATCCAGATTTACATATTTATTATACCCCAAAATCTCCCAGCTCTTTTTTACTCGATTTAACCATATCTGATTTTGACCTTTATCACTTAAAGCATAACAACAACTGGAAAAGAGAAGTTATAGGAGTAGACGAAGTTTTTAAAATGGCAGAAAACGCAAAAGTAGATGCCAATGCAGCTTATGTTATGTGGGAGCCTAATGTTACTATGGCTATTAATGAATTAGGTATGAAGAGATTGTGGGGCTCCGATATGTTTGAGGGTTATATTATTGACGTAATAGTTTTTCATAGGAATGTTGTTTTACATCGACCTGAAAGAATTGAGAACTTTCTAAAAACCTATTTTAAGGTAATAAACTATTATTCTATCAGATATGAAGAAATGCTTGAAGAGGTAAGTAAAATATCCTCGATTCATGAAAATGTGGCAAGTATGATTAAAAATATTAACTGGTATGATTTTCATGAGAATTGCTCCAATTTATTTAAGATTCAAATTAATGTTGGATTACCTGCCAAAGACGGAATTGTAAATTCTATTTATGCATGCAACGATGTGTTATTAAAAACAAAAGCGATTGAAAATGAAGTTACCAATCCGTATTCACTAATCAACAGTTCTTTTTTAAGAAATATTAAAGATGATGTATTAAAATCAGTTGACATTAGCTTAAAAGCTACTAAAGTAGAATTTGAAATCCTGAGTAAAAGCGAATGGTCTTCCTTAAAAGAAATAGGAACTTTACGTAATGAACCCATTATATTTATGGAAGGTACAAGCATGCTTAGCTCTCGTGGTGAAAAAATACTAGAAAAGGTAGCTAAATTATTAGTTAATAACTACCCTTACTATAGAATTTCAATAAGAGGCCATACAGGTCAAACCGATCAAGAAAGTAACTCTACATTATCAGCGGAAAGAGCTATGGTTGTAAAACAAAAGTTGATTGAAGTATACCGTATCGATCCAAATCGGCTGCACTCTGTAGGACTCGGAGGAAAACAACCTCCCCTTAAAAAGTTAGGGGAAAGTCCCGAAGAGTATAACAAAAGAAGAAGTAGGGTTGAATTTGTATTACTGGAAAATAGTTCCATATAGTTTATTTGCTATACAATGTAAGTAAAGTGATAACAAAACATTTAATTCTGGAAATGTACTATAATGTAAAAATAACCAACATGAATAAAAAGGTACATATTCTCATTATCTTATTGCTGTTATTAATTCCTATTTCCACATATGCGCAAGAAAAACAGCAAACCAAAGATGATTTATTTAATTTAAGCATTGAAGAATTTTTGAATGTTGAAATTGTATCTGCTTCTAAATTTGGTGAATCAGCAAAAAAAACACCCGCTACAACTGTTGTAATAACACGTGATGACATAAAAGCTTATGGCTATACGCACGTAAATGAAATAATTGAAAACATACCTGGTTTTTATACAATTGATGATCTTGCGTTTAATGGACCTGTTGCTGGAGTTAGAGGATACTGGAGCGGAAATTCCAGAAATGTTATCATTTTAGTAAATGGTATTAGAAGTATTGACAACTATTCTTCTGGTTATCGATTAAGAGATATCCCTATACCCGTAGAAGCAATTGATAGAATTGAAGTTGTTCGAGGTCCACTTTCTGTGATTTATGGTAGCGGTGCCTTTTATGGTGTTATCAATATAATAACCGACGAGATAAATAGAAATGAAGTTGCATTATCGTATGGATCTCTAAATACCAGCAATCTATCCATAAAAATAGCAAACGGAGAAAAAGACAAATTCAGATATTCTTTCAGTGGAGCTCATTATTATACACATGGAATGAACCACAAACTAACAAGTATGGGCTCAAATATTCCAGTCAACATACCACAAAATACAAGTGGAAGACTTGAAAATCGTGAAACATATTTCAATTTTTCATCTGAGTTTGACGGATTCGTTTTTAAGATAAACTATTTCGAAAATCCTCGTGAAATCTACTTCTTTAACCCTTCCGCTTCCGAGGGATATTTAAACCGGCAAACAGGAATGAATTTATCTGTCGGATATAATAAAAAGATATCCAATTTATTATCAATTAATTCGAAAATTATATATAGTAAGCAGGTGCTCAGAGCTGAAGCTGACTATTTTAATCGAACTTATTACGGAAAAGAGAATATTGAAACAGAAGGCATAGAAGGAGAAATAAATGCATTGATTTCTTTCAATAAAAAATTGAATTTAACTACCGGAATCAATAGCAGGATGATAACGGATATTTATGATCCTTTCGATCATCCTAGATTAATAGGTGACACATACATACCTGGAGTTTCAAACACAATAACCAGATTAGATGACAACGATAATATACTAACACTTGCAGGATTTGCTCAGTTAAGTTTCAACCTGATAAATAACCTTAACATTGTTACCGGAGTTGGACTAGAGAAAAACTTCGGTTACGATATGTTAAGAATAAACGGGGGAGGCTCTGTTGATCCTGATGATTATCAGGAGCTAATAGGTAGTTACGAACAGCAAAAGACATATATTATTCCACGACTTGGAGCCATTTATGAGTTCAACGATAAAAATACATTGAAAATTTTATACGGGGAGGCAATCAATAATCCTTCCTTTCAGCAAAATTGGACCCAGTTTGTTTTTGAAACTTATGGCACAAAGTTAAAACAAGAAAGAATCAAAACGCTTGAATTAAATTATATAGCTATACCTATTGAAAATATGAGCATAAACTTAAGTTTGTTCCGAAACAAACTTAACCAACTAATTACCAGAACCCACGGTTTTGATAATGAAGGAAATTACATAACTTACAACTCTAATGCAGGTGAGATTGTAACACATGGAGGAGAACTATTAATTAAGGTTGAACCAGTTAGGAATTTTAGAACTGAACTAAGTTTTACCTATCAGGAATCTGAAAATAAATCGAAAGGTTATGAAAATGTAATCAAAGCATACTCTCCAAACCTACTAGGGTATTTTAAAGCATCCTATAAATTAAAGAAAGTATCGTTAGCCCTAACCAGCACTTATGTTGACGAAATGGAAACCTATTGGGATTTAGCAACTCAAAATACAAATGGTTCTTATGGAGCTAGAATAGGAGAAAAAGTGGATAGTTACTTTAAGCTTTCTGCAAATGTTAATATAGAAGATATATTCAACAAGGGTTTTTATGTAGGAGTCAAAGCTTATAACATACTGGATAAAGAAATAAGATATCCCACATTTACAAACAATCGGTGGGCTGATAAAGGAACTTTGGGCAAAGGCAGTCTTTTTCAAATAACAATGGGAAAAGAGTTTTAGTAATTACACAAGTTGTTATTTGATTAACTAAAAGTTAAAACACATAGCCATAAATAACAGAAATGAAAGTATAAGAAATTATGCGAATTTCATTAAAAATACTACTAACAATTTGGTTCTTGTCTGCAAATGGGGGCGCTGGTAATCAGACGGATGAATATACGTTGAAGGCTGTCGCCTTTGAGCAGGTCTCCCGTTTTATAAAATGGCCTAATAATTCATTAACTGATGACACCAATCAACCATTTACAATAGTTATACTAGGAGATGATCCATTTAAAGGAAAAATTGAAAAGCTATACTCAAATCGAAATATAAAAAACAAGAATGTTAAAACGATATATATCGATAAAATTACAGACTTTAAATCTGGGCATGTTTTGTTTATATCTAAATCAGAAAAAAAGGAAATTGAAAATGTAGTAAAATACACTAAAGAAAAATCAGTACTTGTTGTTGGAGACACAAAAGGCTATGCTAATTCAGGTGTTCATCTTAACTTTTTAGCGATCAATAATAAAATCAAGTTTGAAATAAACAAGAAAGAAATGCTCAATGCAGGATTTGAAGTTAGTTATTTGCTAACAAGAGTATCTAAAATTGTGGATTCAAATTGATAAGAGTCAATAATAGAGGAATTTATCGTGATATATCAAATCAAATTTGTATATTAAATATAATCAGGGAATACAATATAAATCTTATAATGACTAAAAACTTTATTGAATGAAAAAATTAAGTATTATAAGAACAGTATTAACTATTTGTGTTTTTATAAGCAAGATAAGTTATTCGCAACAAGTTGATACAACGGAGTTTCAAAAAGCTTTAGGAATGTCCTTTGATGATTTATTAAATGTTAAAATTGTTACAGCTTCTAAAACATTGAGGTTATCAAAGGAGATAACTCAAAAAGTTGATATTATTACTTCAAAACAAATAAACCAAACTGTATCTGGGAAAGGAAATATTTCAGAATTAATACAATATTTACCAGGTGCCTCGGTAAAAGTACTCTCTCGAAATGATGCCAATTGGGGTGCTTACGGTGGAATTGGTCCCAAGTACAATACCTATATGGCTCAAGGACTACCCATAGATGCTTTTATTGATCCGCAAAGCTTAGACGCTTTGGCTGTTGATCATATTGAAATTCAAAGAGGGCCTGCTTCCATTTTATACCCTAATTATTTGTCTCAAGATTTTGCAGGTAACCAGAGTCCATTAGCAGGTACAGTTAATCTTATCTTAAAAGAAAATATAGAAAGACCGCAAACAATGGCTTCGGTAAGTTATGGTACGTACAATACTTTAAACAGTCAGCTATATCATGAAAATAAAGTTAAAGATATGCACCTATTTGGAGGCATCAGTTATGAAAATTCAGACTATACAGACTATGGTAGTGCCAATTCCTGGTTAAACATGATGAACAATCCTGAATATCAAAAAACAAAAGGATTTATAGGAGCGACTTATTACCTAGGCAATAAAGAAGATCATAAAATTATATTTTTTGGAAATCAAACATTTCATAATGGTGATTGGGGCCGGAAATATCGTAAATACAACTTTAACTATAGCTTATTAAATCTTGGATATTCTGGACAAATAGCAGAAAAAGTTCAACTATCATTTAAAGCAGGATTAAGATGGTACGACAGACAGTACGAAGATGACAGGTATAATGCACTTAATTTAAGTTACCAACTGAAAGAAAAATCAGGTGTAGAGCAAATCATTTTTCCTGTTGATTTATCAATGAGTTATAATCATTTTAACAATAGCAATTTTACTGTAGGAGCTGACTACCAAAATGCATCATATTTAACCTGGGTACATCCTGTTACTCAAAATAAAACTACGGGAAATGATGCTAAGGTCACTCAGTTAGGTATTTACATACAAGAAGAATTACAATTTAAAAAACTTACGGTTCGTGGAGGAGCCAGGTATAACATAATATCATATGACATATCCAAGATTGGAGGTGATATACCTGGTTCCAAAGATGAAAAGTGGGATGTATTTTTATGGAGTGCAGGAGCAAAGTACAGGGTAACAGATAAAATAGTAGTATTTACCAATGCGGGTAATAGCTTTATGTCTCCAAGTTTAAAATCAATAGGAGGAACAGTGCCTTTAAATGAGCAGGGTGTTCCAGGTAGTGATGGACAGTTACCAAATCCTGGTCTAGAACCGGAAAGTGGCTTAAGTGTTGACCTGGGCTTTGAGTATGTGTTACCATCAGACATTCAGTTATCGGTTAGAGGTTTCAATACAAAAATTACGGATGCCATCATAGATAATGTAGTTAGTCTCGATCCATCACAAACACAATCGGTAAATGCCGATGGTGAAACTATCGCTCAGGGATTTGAAGCTAGTATTAAACAAAATATTGAACATAAAATCGAATGGTTTGCAAATTTAACTTATACTAAATCAGAAATAAAAGATCCTGATAATCCCGATCAGGATGGAGTGGAAGTTCCTTTTGTTCCTAAATTAATGGGAAAAATTGGATTTACGATTTACCTGCCTTACGATATTATAATAGCACCATGGGCGCACTTTGGAGGTGCAATTTACGATAGCAGTTCAAAGCAAAACAGAAATACGTATGAATCAAAAGAACTAATTAATGCATATCTATCAAAGACTCTGAAATTTAATAATACCCAAAAGCTGGATGTATTTATAAAAGCATATAACATAACCGATAACAAGTTTGAAATGCCATGGCAATTTCAAGACACTGGCTTTAACGTTAGTATAGGTGCACAATTATTATTTTAACACGACAAATTTCCCATGAGGTGATGCATTTCAAAGTAAAAAATATCGTTATCATTTTAGGATTGCTTTTAATAGTTTTTCAAGAGCAATCCTTTGGACAAGATGTCATTACAATGAAAGCCGCATATTTGGAACGATTTACCCGTTTTGTTGAGTGGCCGGATAGTGTTCTTAATAATAAAAAATTCAAAATTCTTATTCTGGGTAATAATCCTTTTGGTGACAATATGGAAATACTATTGTCAACAACTAAAATAAAGGAAAGGGATGTGAAAATTTTATATTCTAATGATTTAGAAAGTATTAAAGATTGCCATTTGGTTTATGTTTCAGCTTCGTTAAAAAACGATTTAGAACAAGTTGTTGACCTGGCAAAGGAATATTGTGTATTAACAATTGGAGACACTGAAGGATATGCACAAAAAGGGATTATGATTAATTTATTTATTGAAAAAGATGTTTTAAGGTTCGAATTAAATAAAAAACAACTGCAAGGCTCTAGCTTAAAAGTTAGCCATTTGCTTGTAAATGTTGCCAAAACCCATAAATGATGATAGGATTTCAGAATCTCTCAATAAAAAGAAAGTTAATATTAATTATCTTAACAGTAAGTACCTCCGCTATTATCCTGGGACTTATTATTTATAGCATATTGGATATATACAATTTTAGAAAAGAGATTGAAGGTAATGCAAAAATGAGTGCCACTTTGGTTGGAAATTATTGTATTGCTCCTTTATTATTTGGTTATAAAGATGAAGCTATTGAAATACTTAACAAACTAGAAGCTCTACCTGATATATACAATGCATGTGTTTATGATATCGAAGGAAACATATTTGTAAGTTATGAAAAATTAAACGAATCTAGTTATAAGTATCCTAAAGCTCCATTTAAAGAAAATCGCATAGTAGGTAATTTCTTGCATTTATTTCATACTATTTTGTATCAGAATGAAACTTATGGTGTAATATACATGAGGATATCAGTAGAAGTAATTAGAGAAAAAATCGTTACCAACTCCATAATCATGCTTATTTTAATTGGTGTTTTAATATTACCGATTTATTTTCTGGCTTCGCGATTACAAAAAATTATTTCTGAACCTGTTCTAGCCCTAGCTAATATTACCCAAAAAATATCTCAAAAAGATGATTTTTCTGTACAAATTCAAACTGATAGAAAAGACGAATTAGGCATTCTATATAATCAGTTTGATAATATGTTAAAACAAATTCGGATAAGGCAAGAAGCAAGAGATAAAGCCCAACACGAATTGAAAACACTGAATGAACAGTTAGAGCAAAAGGTTACGGAAAGAACTGCTGAACTGGAAAATACAAACATACAGCTACATACGGCAAAAGAAAAAGCTGAAGCGGCAAGTAAAGCTAAAAGTATTTTCCTTTCTAATATGTCGCATGAGTTAAGAACTCCAATGAATGCAATTTTAGGTTTTTCTCAATTATTAATTAGAGATAAAAATACTACTCCATCTCAACTAGATACAATAAAGACAATTAATAGAAGTGGAGAACACTTATTAGCCCTTATTAACGATGTTTTGGAGATGTCAAAAATTGAGGCAGGACATGTTTCTTTAAGAAAAACAAGCTTTGATTTACATGCTCTAATTGAAGATATTGAAGTAATGTTTCGGGTAAGGACAGATGTAAAAGGATTAGATTTAAACGTTGAGGTATCAGACGACTTTCCAAAATATGTGGTATCCGATGATGGCAAAATAAGGCAAATATTAATAAACCTTATTGGTAATGCTGTAAAGTTTACCGATAAAGGTGGTATTAATATTCGTGCTGATCTTGTGGAAAAATCAGACCAGAATTTAAAACTATATATCGAGGTAGAAGATTCGGGGATTGGAATCAAAAACGAAGACTTAGTGAAAATATTCAATTATTTTGAACAGGTAACTTCTCGCACCAAACAGCATGAAGGATCGGGCCTTGGACTTGCCATAAGCAAACAGTTTACGACTTTACTCGGAGGTGACATTACTGTGAAAAGTAAATATGGAAAGGGAAGTAATTTTCGTTTTGAATTTGTAGTACAAAAAGGTAAAAAAGAAGATGTTTTTATAGAATATAATTCCAAAAGAGTGGTGAGTTTAACTGAAGAATATAAAAACTTTAAAGTATTAGTAGCGGATGATCGAGAAACAAATAGGAGAGTTTTAACTAATTTACTAAAGTTAGTTGGTTTTGAAGTTCGGGAAGCAGTTAACGGAAAGGAAGCTCTTGACATTTATCAAAACTGGAAACCACCACTTGTTTTGATGGATATGGTAATGCCAGTTATGGATGGTTTTGAAGCTACACGGCAAATTAAGGAACTTAAAGAAGGTCGAGATACAGCAATTATTGCGATTACCGCAAGTGTTCTGGAAGATCAGGTAGATATGGTCTTAAAAACAGGTACATCCGACTTTATTCGAAAACCATTTAAAGAAGCAGAGTTGTTTGAAAAAATTAAATTACACTGTAAATTAGATTATATATACGATGAAAAGAGCGAGCCAGAAACTCCTAAAGAAGTAAGAGGAGTAGAATCTCTGGAAAATTTAAAAACGAGTGTCGACAAGCTGCCAAAACAATTGCTTAAAAATATTCAAGATGCTTTGTTAAATGGTTATCAAAAGAAACTATTGAAACTAATTGATGAAACAAAAGAGCATGACAATAAACTTGCTGTCTTTATGCTTAGGTTAGCCAAAGGGTATAAGTATGATGAAATCATGAATCTCTTAAAATAGAATCAAGAATGGAATTTACAGATAGAGACATTAATGTAATGGTTATTGACGATACTCCTGGTAATTTGGAATTATTAGATGATATCCTGTCAGGAAAAAATTACGAAGTAAGATTATTTCCAGCTGGTAATTTGGGACTTAGATCGGCAAAAAATAATCCTCCTGATTTAATCCTTCTTGATATTATGATGCCTGATATGGATGGTTACGAAGTGTGTAAGGAGTTGAAGAAGAATCAAATCTTAAGGGACATTCCGGTAATTTTTATCAGTGCTAAAGGAGAAATTTTTGATAAAGTTAAAGCGTTTGAAAGTGGCGGAGTGGATTACATAACCAAACCTTTTCAGGTAGAAGAAGTTGTTGCTCGTGTTGATGCTCATATTAAAATAAGAAGTTATCAGTTAGCTCTGGAAGAAAAAAACCAAATATTAAAAAAGGCTTTAGATGAATTGGCTGAAACGCAGAATCAGTTGATTCAGAAAGAAAAAATGGCATCATTGGGTACCCTTACTGCTGGCATAGCTCATGAAATAAACAATCCAATAAATGCAGTTAATTCAAGCAGTATTAGTTTGGATAGGTTTCTAAAAAAACTCTTTTCATTAATTGATTATTATAATGAGTTATTGGTAAATAAAGACAACGACACAGAACAACTAATTGAATCATACAAAGATGAAATTGATTATAACAACATCATCGAAGGGATAAATGTACTTACCGGAAACATTAGAAACGGTGCGGAAAGGACTGCAAACATTGTTGAAAACCTAAAGATATTCACCCATATCGATCAGGCAGAAAAAAAAGCCGTAAACATACACCGCAATATAGATAGTTCTTTGGAACTATTGAAAAGCAAATTTAAAGGTAAATTAAATATCAAAAAAAATTATGGAGAAATACCCAACATAGTATGTTATGCGGGTAAAATGAATCAGGTATTTATAAATCTCTTTAGTAACGCAATTAGTGCGATCGAAGATAAGGAGATAAAAACTGAAAAGGAAGAAATTATTATAACCACCGAATTAACTGCAGATAATCAACTAATGATTTCTGTTCGAGATACAGGAATAGGAATTCCTAAAGATAAAATAAAAAGGATTTTTGAACCCTTTTATACTACCAAAAGTATCGGCAGTGGAACAGGACTTGGTTTATCCATAACGCATGGTATAATACGGAGTCATTCAGGAACCATTAATGTGACAAGCGAGATCGGCAAGGGTACAACCTTTACTATTTTAATCCCCATTGTCGCAGAATAATTCAAAAACTATAATATGGCTAATCATAAGAAAAATAAACCGACTGTTTTATATATCGATGATGATGTTCAAAACCTAACAAGTTTTAAATATCAATTTCAGGATTATTACAACATTACCATTGTAGAAACCGCCAAAAATGGAATTAACACTTTGAGAGATACCGAATTTGACGTAATTGTAGCCGACCAACGGATGCCAGAAATGACAGGGACTGAGTTTTTTGAAAAGATGATAGGGGATTATCCAGAACCAGCCAGAATTATATTAACTGGTTTTAGCGATATAGAAGCTGTTATTGACGGTATTAATAAAGGCAGAATATATTATTATCTCAAAAAACCTTGGAAAGAGGAAGAAATACGAATGGTCCTTGATAATGCCATCGAAACAGTTCATTTAGGCAAAGAAAATTCAAAACTAATTGAAGAGCTAAAATTAGCAAACGAAGAGCTTTTAGAATATCGAGACAAACTGGAAAAAAAGGTAGAAGAAAGAACTCGTGAGCTTTACGAAAAAAATGAAGAGCTTGAAAAATACACTAAGTTGTTTGAAGGAAGGGAGTTTAAAATCAAAGAGTTAAAAATGAAAATTTCAGATTTAGAAAACCAAAATAAAAATCTTCAAACAACCAAATAACAAGAAGGTGCAGTGTTATTTAAAAAGTGCATAAAATGGCTGAACTACAATTTAATGCAGGTGAAGAAAACTTTAGAGAATTATTTCACGCAGTTCCCATACCAATGGGGTATGCAGATGCAGAAGGGAATATTATATCATTTAATAAAAGATTTCAAGAGCTATTTGGTTATTCTAAAAAAGATATACCAACATTAGATTCATGGTGGGAAATTGCCTATCCAGATCCGAAATATCGTAATTGGGTTTTAAAAACCTGGTACCAAGAAGTTAAAAAAGCACTAAACGAAAATACAGACATCGAATCCATTGAATATGATGTTACCTGCAAAAACGGAGATACTAAAACCACTATTATTAGGGGAAGCACGGTACAAGGTGGTTTTTTGGTAACATTTAAGGATGTTACCGAGCAAAAAAGAATTGAGAAGGAACTTCATACTACCCAAATACATTATTCCGACTTTATCAATGTTTCATCAGACCATATTAGTTATTGGAAGATGCCAGATGGTCTCAGAACGGATTTGCCAATAGAAATCCAAGTTGAAAAAATACTTCAATGTACTTGCATTGATGGGAATAAGTCTATTTGGAAACAGTATGGTTTTAAAAGTAAAGATGAATTAATTGGAAAGCAATATGTTGAATTGATTCAAAATGCTGATGTTAAATTATTTGAAAAATTTATCAAAAACAACTATAGGATTAATAATGAAGAGTATCTTGAAGTTTTTAATGACGGAAGTGAAAGTTACGCAATCGAAAACTGGTATGGTGTTATTGAAAATAAAGAATTAAAATACCTATGGGCCAGTTCACGTAATATAACTGCCCAGAAAAGAGCAGAAAAAGCTTTAGCTTATAGCGAAGAATCTATTAAAAAGGTAATTCTAAATACATCTGGAAAACAGGGGAAAGAATTCTTTACAGAGATGGCAAAAACGCTAGAAGAGGTGACTAAATCAACTTATTCTTTCATTGGAGAAACCATCCCAAAAAATGAAGTAACAACGATTGCATTTTCTCATCAAGGAAAAATTTTAGATAACTTCACATATGCTATTCAAGGTACACCATGTGAGAATGTAATCGGTCAGGCATCATGTATATATGAAAAAAACGTATCCCGACTTTTTACGAAAGACCAGTTATTAATTGATATGGGCATCGAAGCATATGTAGGAACTCCAATTTTAAACCACCTAAACGAACATGTGGGAATTATTGTCTCCTTATTTGATCACCCCATAACGGAATCTGAATTTATCAAATCTATCTTTGAAGTTTTCGCCAATAGAATTGCAGGTGAAATTGAAAGAATCAAAATTGAGCATAATCTAAGAGCAAGTGAAAAAAAGTTTAAATCAATAGTTGATAATACAAGTGTTGGTATAGCAACGGTTTCTGTTGAAGGCAAATTCATGTTTGTAAACTATTCTATATGTCAAATTCTTGGATATAGTGCTGAAGAATTAAGAAACATGACCTTTTCTGATTATACTTATCCTGATGATATAGGCTTAGATGTTGAAAAATATAAAAGGTTGATTAATGGCGAAATAGATTCATATAGCATAGAAAAAAGATACATCCATAAGAACTGCAGCATTGTTTGGGGATCATTAACTGTATCTGCTGTAAAAGACAATGAAGGAATAGTGCAATATTCAATTGCCATGTTAGAAGATATAACTACCAGAAAAAAGGCATTGGAAGATACTATTAAAAGTGAGTCGGAAAAACGCCAAATACTCCAATCGATTGTTAGCGGATTATATATCTATGATTTAGTTGAACACAGAAATATTTACATCAATAAAGCCTATACCAAAATTACAGGATGGAACATTGAAGAAATGGAAGCAATGGGAGAAAAAGTGTTTGAACTGTTCCATCCAGATGATCTAACAAATTTATCTGCCCACATACAAAAGTTGGCACAGGATAAAGGAGGTAATTCATATAGTTTATTATATAGACTTAGATCAAAGGATGGTAATTGGATATGGTGCGAATCATATGATACGCCGTACCTAAGAGATAGTGATGGAAATGTAATTCAGTTTATTGGATCTTTTATTGATGTTGGAAAACGAATTAAAGCCCAGGAAGAAATTTTAAAACTGAACAAGGAACTTGAGGAGAGAGTAATTAAAAGAACAGAAGAATTGCAAGAAAGCGAAAGGAAATTCAGAGAACTATCTACTTTACTACCGGCTGCTCTTTTCGAAACTGATTCACGTGGATACATAACATATATCAATAAGTATGGAATTAGTATAACAGGATATAGTGAGGAGGAAATACTCTCCGAAATTAGTATACTCGACATTATTTCGCCCGAAGGTCATTCAAATATTAGAACAAACATTACCAAAAAATATAGTGGTGAAGCATCTAAACCCATTGAGTATATGCTCATTTCTAAAAACAATGAAGAAAAACCGGTTTTAGGATATACTGTACCCATAATTGAAAATGATAAACATATAGGATTAAGAGGTATTTTAATGGATATCTCATTACTTAAAAAAGCTCAGGCTGAAGTAACAAAACTATCCGAAGCAGTTATCCACAGCCCATCTACAGTTGTTATTACGGATCCTGAAGGAATAATAGAATATGTAAATCCTAAATTTACAGAAGTTACAGGTTATACACCGGAGGAAGCTATCAGAATACGACCAAGTATATTAAAATCAGGATTTCATTCCAAAGATTTTTATACCGAAATGTGGAAAACTTTAAAAACGGGTAATATTTGGCAAGGCGAAATTTGTAGTAAAAAGAAGAACGGAGAAATATTCTGGGAGTCAACATCCATATCTTCCATTAAAGATAAAGAAGGGAATAACATCCATTACATAGCAGTAAAAGAAGATATTACTTTACAGAAAAAAATGCATAAGGAATTGCAAGATGCTAAAGAAAAAGCAGAGGCAGCAACTCAAGCCAAAAGTGAATTCTTAGCGAATATGAGCCACGAAATTCGTACACCGATGAATGCAATCATAGGTTTCTCTGAAATCCTTTCTAAAAAAATAAATGATCCTATAAACAAAGATTACCTTGACTCTCTTAAATCTGCAGGTAAAACATTATTAAATCTAATAAACGACATATTAGATTTCTCAAAAATTGAAGCTAAGAAGTTAGAGCTACAAATTGTTCCAGTCAATATTCGATCATTAATAAAGGAAATAGAAAATATTTTTACCCTTAAAGTAAGAGAAAAAAGATTGGATTTATTTTGCGAAATCTCAAACGAAATTCCAGATACTATTTTGTTAGATGAATTGCGGATTAAACAAGTGCTTATTAATCTTATTAATAATTCGATTAAATTTACCAATGTAGGTCGTATTACTCTCAAAGTATCTTGCCAGTCCAACCATATCAATGAATACGACATAACCTTTCAAGTTATAGATACCGGTATTGGTATTGCAGAAGAAGATCAAAAACAGATATTTGAAGCATTTAAACAAAGAGAGAAACAAGATACCAGAGTTTATGGAGGTACTGGACTAGGTTTAGCAATTTCCAATAGTCTAATTGGATTAATGGGAAGTAAAATCGAATTGGATAGTACTCCTGGTGTGGGAAGTAACTTTTATTTTACGATTAAGGATACAAAAATAAAAACAGACAAAGAAGAAACAACTTACGGAAAAGTTAATCTGGACAGAGTAGTGTTTGAAAAGGCTAAAATTCTTGTTGTTGATGAAATAAAAGCCAATCGAAAAGTTATTATTGCCATGTTAGACGAATTTCCGTTTGAGTTTATCGAAGCAGAAAGCGGACTTGAAGCGATTGAACTTGCAAAAACCAACAGTTTTAATTTAATACTATTAGATATAAAGATGCCTAAAAAGGATGGTTTTCGAACTATTTTAAAACTTAAAGAAATAGGCGAATCAGCTAATACTCCAGTAATTGCAGTTACAGCGACTGTATTAAAAAATTCTATAGAAAAAATTAAACAGTACGATTTTAATGGATTGCTTTTAAAACCGTTTGAATACGATGATATTGTTAGTATGTTGCTGCGTTTTTTACCTTATTCGATAAGAAAGATCGAAAACTCGACTTCTAAATCTAAAGATGACTTTGTAAATATAATTCAGATCGATAATACTGACTTATTATCTGAATTAATTGGAGTTTATAATTCAGAACAAGAGGGGTTTAGTGAATTTCATTCATCTAAAACAATAAAAAAGATAGGGGAAGCAATTATTAGTAAAGCTAAAAAGTATAATCATCATGAATTAAAACTGTTTGGGCAAAAGTTACTGCAAGAATTAAAAGTTTTTAACATAGAAAATGTGAAGAAATTATTAGACGAGTTTAAAACTCTTATTTTTATATATGAATCAAATAAAAACTAGTGATTTATATAATGGAAATTTAAAAGATCAAACGGGTAAAAAATATAACGTTTTTCTTATATATTTTTTAATATGGGTAAGAATACAATATTAATCATTGATGACAATGCTAAAAACATCCAGGTATTAGCAAATATACTATTACAAAGTGATTATGATGTTGAATATTGTTTAGATGGACCAACCGCAATAGAATTGGTTAGAAATGAAAATATTGATTTGATCTTATTGGATATTATGATGCCTATTATGGATGGCTATTCTGTTTGTAAGCAGATAAAAGAATTACCAGGAAAGAAGAGTATTCCAATTCTTTTTCTTACTGCCAAAACCGACATGGATAGTTTAAGTAAAGCATTTTCTGTTGGTGGAGTAGATTATATAACAAAACCTTTTTATGAAGTAGAATTATTATCTAGGATTAACACACATCTTGAATTAAAAAAACACAAAGAAAATTTAGAAGAATTAGTTAAAGATCAAACCCAAGAATTAAGGAAAGCTAACAAAGCTCTGAAAAGTTTAGATAATTTAAAAGCTGAATTTCTTAAAATAATAAGCCACGAAATAAGAACTTCTCTTAATGGAATAAAAGGTTTTGTGGATATTTTAAAAGAGAATATTGGAAATAATGAACTTCTACAATATCTTGAATATATTCAAAATTCATCTTTTCGACTTGAGAAATTTGCTTTGCAAGCACTACTAGTAACAGAACTTAAATCAAAAAAAAAGGAATTATCCTATACTAAAATTGCACTAAAGACTGCTATTCAACAGCTCATAAGTGTAAAGTTCCATCAAACTGTAAAAGAAAAAAGTATAAATACATTATTTAAAATAGAACCGGATGACATAAGTGTTTACGCCGATAAGGAATTATTTATTAAAGCTATTTCAGGCATTATTGAAAATGCAACTATCAATTGTGAAGTAAAAGGGAATATTGAATTTAAAGCAAATATTCAAGATTCTAGTTTAATGATTGAAATTTCGGATAATGGTCCCGGTTTTTCTGATAAAGCTTTAGAATATGTATTCAATTTATTTATGCCTGGAGAAACATATATAAATGAAAATATGGGATTAGATCTGGCTATTGCGAAATTAATAATGCAAGCTCACAATGGTTCTATTCATGCTCATAATAGTAAAAAAGGAGGGGCTGTAGTTAAATTACTTTTTCCAATTAAATAAACATCACTATCAAACTGTAGGACTCTTAAATTTCGGAATAATATTTTCTGTACCTTCTATAGTAAATTATTAACTATAATCCATTCGTAACAACATAAATATTATTTGTAATTCTCAATAAACTAACCATTAATATTTACATATTAAAGAGTCAGAAAACGGGAAAGTATTATTAGTATTGATACACCATTAATGTTGAAGTTTCTTGATGGTTCAATAAATCATAGTCGATTAATTTAATAGCTTTGTATTCTTCATATAGTAATTTTATGAACTCATTCGATTTGCTATTAATCACATAGGGTTTATATCCTTTAAAACTTGGTGGAGCAACAGCTTTTTAAAGTGCTTATTTCTTGGCTTAGAGTAAATTAATCAATTAAATGAGAATAATCTTATTACAAGAATAATGAGAATATTCTCGAAATATGATGGTTTGTATGAAATCTGAGGATAAATCTTTAAGGAAGGATTCGTTAGAAAAGGCAATTGATTTTTGTGTAAATTTTATTGTAGCTATGTTAATGCCTACATCAGTTTCAATCTAAATAAGATATTAGATTCTATTAACTCTTTTGCATAATACTACTCACTTATTTCTAATGTGAAGTAAATGAGAGGTATGTGTTTCTTTAAATGTTTCTTTGGTGCGAGTTAAAATAGAGAATCTTGAGTAGTAGCTATGTAACTCATTATATTTTTTTCAGGTGTTTTATTGATATTTTAAATGGAGTATTTCTAAGGAGGTACAACTTAAACTCTTAAATGTTAACCAAAAAACAATTAAAATGAAAAAGACTTTCTTTTTTAATCTGGTACTTATACTCATTAGTAGTGTAGCTTACGGACAATTAAATTACCCAGCTTATTCAACGGATAATGATGGGGGTGCAGATCCTCCACCACAACCAATACGAATAACAAATAACATCACTTTTCCCATGGAAACTCATTCGTGGAAATCGAATATGCATTTTGATTTGTACGATTGGGGAGGTTATACCCAGTGGGTTCATTTAATTGCCGATCCAATGGTTGTGCATTGTCCTAAAACTGGCGGTGGCCCACTAATATCAAATGAAGAACTACAAGCAATATATAACTATGGAAATGGGAATCCCCATACACGTGCCGATCATGAGAATGCTATTGCATTTGAAGTGTTACCTATGTCCGGTTCTGTAGGAGCACCTAGTTTAGATGCTTACTCCGACTGGGGAGCTGAAGTAATATGGAACAATGGAGATTTGAGAGCAATTATGCATAATGGAAGTCCTTATGTTCAGTTTTACTCAAACGATGGAGGAGTTATATTAAAACTAACCGATCCAGCAACCATTTGGTACCACGAAGGAAATACAATTGGTATCGAAGTACAATACGAATCATGGTACGATCAGTATAGTGGTTATACTTACTCAGGGTATACAGGTAATTATGCTGTTTATGCCCCGGAGGGTGCTACTTGGGAAGTAACTGATGTGAATGGAAAATTACAACTTACATCAAGTTTAGCAGGTAAAAATTACTGTGCAATATCAAGTATCCGAAATCAATATTCAGAAACTAAAAAGGTTGAAACTCTTGAATACTTAGAAAAAAGTGCCTTTAATTTTTTCACCGATACTCGCGTTAGTTGGGAATACAATGAAAGTACAGGTGATGTAATAACAACTTTTACAGCAGATGTAGACAGAAAAGAAGGTAATGGTCCGGTTTTATATGCACTATATCCTCACCAATGGATGAATTATGAAGGTTCGTTTTCCGATGTTTCATTCAATAGTGGTCGTGGAGAGATGAAAGTAATCGAAACCAATGGAAGTTTTCAAACTGTTATGAAGAATCATGGTATTTTACCTCATTTTCCATTAGTAGCAGGTGCAGGTAGTGGATTTGATTCTGATAAACTAAAAGGATATGTACAGGATATTATTACAGCAGGAGAGGGGCAAACTATTTTCCAGAATAATGAGATTTATTCTACCGCTGTAAGCATAGGTAGAACAGCGCAGGTAATTGAAATTGCTGATCAGTTAGGAATGAATGCAGAGCGCGATACTATTATGGCGTGGGTTCGCAGAGCTGTTGAAAATTGGTTGTCGTATAAGGATACTGGAGATGATTGTTGGTTCTATTATGTGCCACATTATGGAGCATTAATGGGATATCCGCATAACGATGGAATGCATACTGATGATAATTTAAATGATTTCCACTTTCAGGTGGGGTATTTTATAAAAGCCGCATGTTATTTGGCAAAGCACGATCCTCAATGGGAAGCAGACTGGGGCGACAGAGTTGAATTGTTAATTCGTTCGGCAAATGCATACGACCGGAATGATGATTTATTTCCATTCTTGCGTCATATGGATCCTTATCAAGGACACTCATGGGCAACTGGTTCTTCGGACTTTAATACTGGATCAAATCAGGAATCAAGTTCGGAGTGTATGAACTACAACACAGCAGTTGCACTTTGGGGGATGGTAACCGGAAACGATGAAATAAGAGATTTTGGTATTTGGTTATCAGCAACTGAAGCAGAGGCAACACTTCAATACTGGTGGGATTATAAAGACATTAACTATCCGCACGGTACAGATCATGGAGATGCACAACATACCTTTTATAACGATGCTGAATATCATTACCCTATGGCAGGATTTATATATGGTGATAAACAGGAATTTGGAACCTGGTTTGGTAGCGAACAACAAAATCAACAAGAGTTTCCTATAGGTATTAATCTATTACCAATGACGGCCGCATCAACCTATTTGGCTCGCGATACAGAATATATCGAAGAAGATTTAATCAACTGGTTCCTTAATAAGTATGGAAGTGTTAATCGATGGAATGAATTATTTTGGGAATATTTAGCGTTGGCAAATCCCGAAAGAGCATTAGAATTTTATAACTCACAACCTTATGGCGAAAGCCAACCAAGTCCACCAAGTGAAACGGATGCACATTATTATCATTGGATTCATAACATGGTTGCTATGGGGCCATTCCGTTCCGATATTACAGCTAATACACCATCATATGGAGTTTTTGGTCGAGGTGATGAATTAACCTATGTGGTTTATAACCCTACAGACAATGATTTATCAGTTAAATTCTCCGATGGAGCAATTGTTAATGTACCAGCTGGCGAATTAATAGCAGAAGCAGAACCTGGAGGATTGTTCGCATGTATTGAATCTCCCAAAAATAAAGATGTTATTATTGATGAGGATAAAAATGGAAGCGAAACCATTACACTTGATGCTTCTTGCTCAATAAATACAGAAGGAGCTATTACAAGTTACGATTGGGAGATTAATGGAAATTCATCTGGATCAGGTATAACAAGAAGTATAACTTTGGATAATGGTACTCATAAAATTAAACTAACTATTACTGCCGATAATGGAGATAAAAGCTCAGTAGAGATTGAGATATTTATTACAGATGGCGATCCTATTGCTATTGCAGGACCTGATCAGTTATTAACTGATAATGATGGAAACGGATCAGAAACTGTAACATTAGATGGTAGCGAAAGTTTCGATGCTGTTGGTAATATTGTTAGTTGGGAATGGACCGAGAATGGTAATAGTATAGGTTCTGGTGAAGTAATTGATGCAACTGTAAATGTAGGATCGCATAATATTAAACTAACGGTAACTGATAATGAAGGTAACACAGGATCAGATGATTTAGTAGTAGAAGTTGTTCCTGAAATTGCTCAGAATGCTACTATTTGGGTTTCGTCTGAAGATGAAGATCGTAATAATGTTATTGATAATGATTTAGCTACAAGCTGGACAAGTGTTGAAAGTAACGATCCACAATGGCTGGCTATGGATTTTGGAAGTGTTGTAAGCTTCGACCAAGTAGATATTTCATGGCACGATCGATTCTTCTTTACCGATTATGAGGTTCAGGTTTCAAATGATTCAGAGTTCGGAAATGTACAAGTTATTGCATCCGTATCCGAAGGTAAACGTGACGATGTTAGCTTTAATAGTGATTTAACAGGTCGTTACATGAGAATTTATGGAACCAAAAGTAATTCAGGTAGAGGTGAATTTTTTGATAGTTCAGGTAACTTTAAAGCAGTTGTAGTAAGTAGTGGAGGCTCAGCTCCAACTATTACTTTTGTACCACTTATCGATAATTTGGGAACCAGCTTCTGTTATTTAGTACTTAATGTAAACGGATCGGATGTAGGAAGCTACAATACAATTCCAAACGAACCATATACGGTTAGTAATGTAAACGAAGGTGACGAAGTTAAATTCAAGTATAATTATACTATGCCTAATGGAAATGGTGTAATTAGTGATGAATTTACTTTTGTTGTTGGTCAGGTTGAAGGAGGTAATGTATATGGAATTGCTGAAGTTGATGTGTTTAGTGGAGACTTTACACCAGTTGATAATGATGGTGATGGATACGATAGCACAACAGATTGCAATGATAACGATGCTGATGTTAATCCAGGAGCTACTGAAATACCAGATAATGATGTGGATGAAAACTGTGATGGAGTATTAGGTATTACAGATAACGATAAAGATGGCTACGGAATAAATGATGATTGTGATGATACCAATGCAAATATAAATCCTGGAGCTACTGATATTCCGGATAATGGTATTGATGAGAATTGCGATGGCGTTGATGCAACAAGTGATGCAGATAATGATGGTTATGCAGTGCCTGAGGATTGCGATGATAACAACGCTGATATTAACCCGGGAGCAACTGAAATACCAGATAATGATGTAGATGAAAACTGTGATGGAGTATTAGGTATTACTGATAACGATGAAGATGGGTACGGAATAAACGATGATTGTGATGATACCAATGCAGATATAAATCCTGGGGCAACTGAAATACCAAACAACGGAATTGACGAAGATTGCGATGGATCAGACTTAACAACAGGTAACGATTGCGTAGCATCAACCGATGATTACAATTATACCGTTACTCAATTGGATGGTACAAATACGCTTGAAGCTGTGTTTGAATCAAAAGTAAGTTCATCGTGGGTATATATGTATGTAAAGGTTGGTACAGGAAGTTATCAAAGTGCTGTTCCACAACGAGACGGAAATACATTTACATTTACTTTAGATCGTCATCCTTCCACTCAGCCAGTTTTTGAAGATGGTATGGAAGTAACTTTCTATTTCACATATCAACATAATCATAATCCAGGGCAATCAAATACACCTGAAGCAGTTTATATAATTGGTAGTGGTTGCAGTACTCTTAAATCAGCTAAAGCATCATCTTCTAGCGAAATCAATACCAAAGCAGTGGTTTATCCTAACCCTGTTAAGAATACTTTATACATCAAGGGAATTGATTCTAATGATACCTATTCAATATACAGTATTGACGGAATTAAGGTTAAAGAAGGTAGAGGTAATGCTGTTAATCTGCAAAATGTGGATGCAGGTATATATATCTTAATTACAAAGGATAATCAAATGATACAGTTTGTAAAAGAGTAATTAACATGACTTTGTATTAAGGTTATGGGATTTTGACTTCTAGATTAACCCGGGAAGCCTCGCTTCCCGGGAAATATAAAATGGAGTGAATTTTAGAAACTGTTTAAATTTTGTTTTTGTGAGTTATTTTTAGAGAATTAAGTTCTCAGATGAGCCAAAATTGATGCGAATAGCATCGCTATTTAAAGAAATTTTGCAGAAATATGAGGGCTTAAGTCGCCAAAATAAACCGAAGGATAAAACTTAAACAGTTTCTTAAAGTAGCTTTATGTGAAATATAGGATTTGGCATTATACTCAATTATAGTACTCTTTCTTCTTACGTTTTTATAAATACTTGCAAATGTTGGTCTCGATTCACCCATTAATTTAGAAGCTTCCTGGTGGGTCATTAAATCTTAGCCAGCCAACTTAATAGCTTCTTATTCCCCTCTTATAATAAATTTGATTTGTTATTAATAACATAAGGTTTGTAACCTTTAAAGCATGGCGGGGCAATAACTTTTCTTAATAGTCTTCTTCTTGGCATAGAGTAAAATAACCACGTAAATGAGAGTATTCTCGAAATATGAAGATTTGTATAAAATTTTAGGGTAAATTTTTAAAAGAAGAATTAGTCAGAAAATACAAATGGCTTCATTTAAAATTTTTATATCTGCGATGTTAATGATTTATAACATAATTCATTCTAAATAAGAAATTAAATTATAGAAATTCTTTTGACAAAATAGTACTCAGTGTTTTGTAGTGGTCTGAAAACTAAAGATGTGCAAATAAGTTCTTAAATATTAAGTGCGAGTTAATATAGAGAGTTTTGAGTAGTAGCTATGTACCTCATTGTACTTTTTTCCAATTCTTAATTGATAATTTAAATGGAGTATTTCTTAGGAGGTACAAATTTAAACTCTTAAACATTAACCAAAAAACATTTAAAATGAAAAGAACATTATTTTGTATTGTGGTATTAACGCTGATAATTAGTTCGGCATATCCACAACTCGAGCATCCAGCGTATTCAACGAGTGATCAGGGAAATATTATTTTACCTGTGGCTCCGGTTCGTTATACCAGTAACATGAGCGAACCTTTTAATACACACAGCTGGTATTCTAACTTATACTTTGATGGAAATAATTGGGCTGATGGAGATTTTCCAGAAATGATCAGTCTAATTGCCGATCCTATGTGTGTACACGCATGGAAAGGTGGTGGAGGATTAAGTTTAACAGCAATGAATTTACGGTTTACTTACAATAAAGGACCTGCTAATCCCCATTTTCGAGTACCTCACGAAGGTTCTGATGCTTTGGTAGTAACAACATTGTCGGGTACTGCTGGCGAACCTCAGGTTGATGCGTATTCTGACTGGGCAATAAAAATTAGTCAGGACAACGGCGCATTGAATACTTACACTTCGAATGGTAACCCATTTGTTAATTTTACCTCTAATAATGGTATTATGGTAAAAACAAAATTGCCAGGTACTGTGTGGTATAACCAAGGAAATATAATATGCGTTGAGGTAACAATTCGCTTTTATGATGATTGGGGATCGCAATGGGTTGATTGGGCAGATAGTTATGCCTTAATAGCTCCTGCCGGATCAACATGGGAACATGAAACTGATAGTAATGGCAAGGTTACTTTAACATCTAGCTTGGGTGGTAAAGACTATTTCTCCGTTTGTAATATAAAAAATCACGAGAGTATAGATGATAGAATTGCTGATTTAAATTACTTAAAGAATTTTGCACATAACATCATTACAGATACACGTGTAGATTATGTTTATGATGAAGACGCTGCTGTTGTAAGAACAACTTTTAGCCATACTTACGAATCTAAAGAAGGTAACGATCTATTATTAGCTATTTATCCGCACCAATGGTTAAATTATAAAGGATCACTTGCACCTACTAACATAGAGTATCACTGTGCAAGAGGGTTCATGAAATTAATTGAGACAACAGGAACCTTTACAACAGAACATAAATATTATGGTATACTGCCACATTTCCCACTAGCAACTGATGAGTCAACAGGATATAGTGACGATGAATTAGTTCAGCTTGTTCAGGATCAGGTTGATCAAGGAGAAGGTAATAATATTTACCAGGGAAATACAGTTTATGCTACAGGTGTAACACTAGGGCGTACAGCACAAGTAATTGATATTGCTCATCAGGTTGGATTATCTGCTGAAAGAGACACGCTTCTTGCATGGGTAAGAAGAAATCTTGAAGATTGGCTTTCTTTTAGTGGCAATGGAGATAAAACATTTTTCTTTTATGATGAAAGATATGGTGCGCTTATTGGTGCTCCAGCTGAAAGTGGTATGTTTTCTGACCAACATTTAAATGATGCACACTTCCAAACGGGTTATATGATTAAAGCAGCTTCAATACTTGCAAAATATCAGCCTGAGTGGGCTGAAACCTGGGGAGATCGTGTTGAATTACTTATCAGATATACAAACAACTGGAGACGAGATGATCCTATGTTTCCTCCTTATAGGTTTATGAGTCCTTATCAGGGATTCTCCTGGGCAACCGGAGATGCTGACTTCCGCGATGGAAACAACCAGGAATCAAGTTCTGAAGCACTAAATTATGCATCCGCAGTAGCACTTTGGGGAATGGTTACTGATAATAAGGCTATCCGCGACCATGGAATATACCTGTATACTACAGAATCAGATGCAACAATGAACTACTGGTGGGATTATAAAGAAATTACCTATCCTAAAGGAGCTGATACAGGTGACCGCGAGCATGCAATTTTTGGATATGATGCAGATTATCAATACCCAATGTCTGGATTTGTATTTGGTGATAAAAGTGATTTTTCAACATGGTTTGGAAGTGAACAGACAGGTTATCAAGAATATCCAGTGGGAATTAATATTCTTCCGGTTACTGCAGCTTCAACTTATCTGGGACGTAGTTCGGAGTATGTAACTGATAAAATGATTGGTTGGTTTATAAATAAATATGGTGGAGTTAACCGTTGGAATGAGTTATTCTGGACCATGTTGGCTCTGGCAGATCCTCAGTCAGCTCTAAACTATTACAATACACAGCCATGGGGCGAAACACAACCAAGTCCTCCAAGTGAAACTCCTCCGCATTATTACCATTGGATTCATAATCTGGCTTCAATGGGACCCTATCGTTCAGAATTTACGGCAAATACACCTTCATACTCAGTATTTGGTGAAGATGGCGACCTAACCTATGTGGCTTATAATCCAACAGGTAGTGAGTTAGCGGTTAAATTCTCCGATGGAGCAATTATTAAAGTACCGGCTGGTGAATTAGTTGCGGTAACCGATCCGGGAGGATTATTTGCCTGTATCGATTCTCCTAAAAATAAAGATGTTATAATCGACACAGATAAAAATGGAAGTGAAACGATTACACTTGATGCTTCTTGTTCAATAAATACAGAAGGATCTATTACAGGTTACGATTGGGAGATTGATGGAAGTTCATCTGGATCAGGTATAACAAGAAGTATAACTTTGGATAATGGTACTCACGAAATTAAACTTACTATTACTGCCGATAATGGTGATCAAAGTACTGCCGAGATTGAAATATTTATAACTGATGGCGATCCTATTGCTATTGCAGGTACTGATCAGTTATTAACTGATAATGATGGAAACGGATCGGAAACTGTAACATTAGATGGTAGCGAAAGTTTTGATGCTGTTGGTAATATTGTTAGTTGGGAATGGACCGAGAATGGTAATAGTGTAGGTTCTGGTGAAATTATTGATGCTGTGGTAAATGTAGGATCACATACGATTAAGCTTACAGTGATTGATGATGAAGGCAATATTGGAACCGATGAATTGGTAGTTGAAGTTGTTCCTGAAGTTGGTAAGGATGCCACAATTTGGGTATCAACTGAAGAAGAAGATCGTTATAATGTGGTAGATAATGATGTTGAAACGAGTTGGACTAGTTTAGAAAGTGATGATCCACAATGGTTGGCAATGGACTTTGGTAATGTTGTAAGTTTCGATCAAATTGATATTGTTTGGCACGAGAACTATTTCTTTACCAAATATGAGGTTCAGGTTTCTAACGATTCGGAATTTAATACGGTGCAAACCATAGCAACTGTTAGCGATGGTAAAGGTAGTGATGTATCATATAACAGTGATTTTACCGGACGTTATATGCGTATTTACGGAACCCAAAGTAATGCCGGGAAAGGTGAATTTGTTGATGGTACAGGAAACTTTAAAGCTGTGGTTATTAGCAGTGGTGGATCAGCTCCAACAATAACTTTTGTTCCTTTAGTGAGTAATGTAGGAAACGGATTCTGCTATCTTCAGTACAAAATAAACGGAGATGATAAGGGTAGTCATAGCTCTCCTCCAAACGATCCGTATACCATAAGTGGAGCAACTGAAGGCGATGAAGTTACTTTTAGATACAACTACACGCTACCTGATGGAAATGGGGTTAATAGTGATGAGTTTGCATTTACAGTAGGACAAATTGATGGTGGTAATGTATATGGAATTGCTGAAATAGATGTGTTTAGTGGAGACTTTACACCTGTTGATAACGATGGAGATGGGTATGATAATACTACCGACTGTAATGATAATGATGTAGCTATTAATCCAGGAGCAACCGAAATACCAGATAATAATGTAGATGAAAATTGTGACGGAGTATTAGGTATTACCGATAACGATAAAGATGGCTACGGAATAAATGATGATTGTGATGATACCAATGCAAATATAAATCCTGGAGCTACTGATATTCCGGATAATGGTATTGATGAGAATTGCGATGGCGTTGATGCAACAAGTGATGCTGATAATGATGGTTATGCAGTGCCTGAGGATTGCGATGATAACAACGCTGATATTAACCCGGGAGCAACTGAAATACCAGATAATGATGTAGATGAAAACTGTGATGGAGTATTAGGTATTACTGATAACGATGAAGATGGGTACGGAATAAATGATGATTGTGATGATACCAATGCAGATATAAATCCTGGGGCAACTGAAATTCCAAACAACGGAATTGACGAAGATTGCGATGGATCAGACTTAACAACAGGTAACGATTGCGTAGCATCAACCGATGATTATGACTATACCGTTACTCAATTGGATGGTACAAATACACTTGAAGCTGTGTTTGAATCAAAAGTAAGTTCATCTTGGGTATACATGTATGTTAAAGTTGGTGATGGATCATATCAAGGAGCAGTTCCACAACAAGACGGAAATACATTTACATTTACTTTAGATCGTCATCCTTCCACTCAGCCAGTTTTTGAAGATGGTATGGAAGTAACTTTCTATTTCACATATCAACATAATCATAATCCGGGGCAATCAAATACACCTGAAGCAGTTTATGTGATTGGTAGTGGTTGCAGTACTCTTAAATCAGCAAAAACGTCATCTTCTAGTGAAATCAAAACCAAAGCAGTGGTTTATCCTAACCCTGTTAAGAATACTTTATACATCAAGGGAATTGATTCTAATGATACCTATTCAATATACAGTATTGACGGAATTAAGGTTAAAGAAGGTAGAGGTAATGCTGTTAATCTGCAAAATGTGGATGCAGGTATATATATCTTAATTACAAAGGATAATCAAATGATACAGTTTGTAAAAGAGTAATTAACATGACTTTGTATTAAGGTTATGGATTTTGACTTCTAGATTAACCCGGGGAGCTTTGCTTCCCGGGGAATAAAAAATGGAGTGAATTTTAAAGTAGCTTCTTTATTTCAAACAACAAACAATAAAAAAGATATGACAAATTATAATGCCCTCAGAAATATATTAATGAGCTTTGTTTTAATAACATTTTTGCTTACAGTAGTTAATGTTAATGCTCAAAAGTATGATCCTGGTGCAGGAAAGACTAACCTTTTAATTGGTCAAACCTGGCAACAAGAGTTTATAGATTATGTAAATGCTTATAAAGCACCGGCAGGTTCGTCGCATTATGGCGAAATTTATTCAGGTGAAGTTAACCAAGGCGATGATGCTTTTGGTAATAACTTTCTTACTTATATGAATAATAATTATCCTGGTGCTTATGCATTAGTGGCAATTAGTATAAAAGATAATCCGGGAGCAGGAGGATATGGTGATACATATAGCGCCTTAAGAGACATCGTAGCTGGTAGATGGGATGCAGAAATCGATAAGTTCGCAAGAACTTTTGCTGATCATTCTGATCTTAAGTTTTATGTACGCTTAGGATACGAAGTAAGCTTGTATATGTTTGCATCGGGTGGAGATACGCAAACTTATAAAGATGCATACAATCGTATGGCTCAGCGTATTCGTGCAATAGCTTCAAATGTAGATTTTGTATATCATCCAGTTCGTGGATTTAACGATGTAGTTGATCTTTATCCTGGGGATCAGTATGTTGATTGGGTAGCATTTTCTATTTTTAATCATGATGTATGTTTATCGTCACCTTCAGGATCTAATTGCTCAGGACAACAAATTGATGGTAATCTGGCACAAGGATTTGACTGGGCAAAAAATACTAAAGGAAAGCCAGTAATGATAGCAGAATCAGCTGTACAGCGTTATGCTTCAGAATCAGCCAGTGGTTTTATGGATTATTTAGATCGAGTTAAGGATGTTATTGAAACTTATGATATTGGAGTATGGGCTTATATTAATTCAGATTGGAATGCTCATAATTGGACAGGTGATTGGGGAGATTCAAGAGTTGAAATAAATCAGACAGTACTTAATCATTGGAATAGTATTGTAAGTACTTCTCGTTACGTTCATTATAATGATGGTCCACCACCTCCACCATCATGTACCGATGGAATACAAAATGGAGACGAAACAGGAATTGATTGCGGTGGCTCATGTCCCGATGATTGTCCTCCGGCACATTGCTCAGATGGTGTAATTAGTGGTGATGAAGAAGGAGTTGACTGTGGTGGTTCTTGTCCGGATAAGTGCCAGAATACAAGTTTATGTGGAGAATTTGGAGTAAGTTACGTGGATGATAATACCATAAGAGTTTACCATAAAGATAATGGCTGGACAGGATCGTGGAATTACTTATGTTTAAGCGAATATTGTATACCAGGTGAAAGAGCTGATGGATATTATTATCAAGATTTTAATGCAACTTTAGGTAACACTTATACCATTCAGTTTAAAGTACAAGATAATGCAACTGGACAATATTTATCACCAGTAGAAACGGTTACTTTCACAACTGATCAATGTTCATTTGTGGGTGGAACAAAGTCATCTAAATTGACACAAGCAGGTTTAAATACAGAAGATGTTAGCAATGAAGCAGTAATTTATATAGATGCTACTAACAATATTCTGAACCTGGTTGGAGTTGATGAAGGTACAAGAGTATCTGTTTTTAACATTAGTGGAATCAAAGTGATAGATAAAAAAGTTACGAATACACTTGATATTTCTGGATTGAAAAAAGGAATATACATTTTAACAACAGAAAATAACGTTAGGTATCGTTTTGTAAAAGAGTAATTTTTAATGTTAAATAAGGTGACCTGAATGGAGTAACTTTTCAGGCACCTTAATTCTTTTATCTAGTATCATTTTATACTAAATAAATCATTGTTCCAATAATCAGAAATCCATAATCTTTACAAAGTGATAGAATAATAAGTACTTAGTACACAAATAGTGACGGAAAATAGTTAAGTTTCTTAATTCCAAAGTTTAAAATAGAAGCAGTTGCAATTAATTTGTAACTGCTTTTTGATTTAGCGTTCAACCCGCAATATGCATTAGAAAATCTATTACACATTGAAATTACTTCAAAACAAGTCACTTCGCTGCTTCATCTCAACTCACCAGAACGATGCTATGCCTTGTTTCGATAAAGCCTTGTTTTATCGTACTTTCAATGCTCACTACGAACCTTTAATACATAATCCGGGTTCAATTGATATTAATTCTTTTATAATTTATGATTTATTTTGATATGAAGTCCTTCTTAGTTGCATTTTCAAGAGTCATGCCAGTAAAATTCCTCAAAAACTCTTTTGGTTTTTTGGGCCTTTCTTTTACGGTAAACTAATTTAAATACATCTATAGATATTTTGTGTGATATACCACGAGGCTGATACTTAATCAATTTTTTTAACCTGCTTTTTAATAGTTTGTTTGTTGAATATGATAGATCATTATATTATTTGATATACAATTAGGTTTCCACGTACAGCATGATATTATTTTCAATAGTAAAGCCTATGTAGTTCATATGACTGACGCTAAATAGGATATTCTCCTAGGCCTTATATTATCGGTTTTACATGTAAGATACAAACCGCTTATTAATTTAATTCTACCATTTATACATTAATAATATCTTTTTGTGAATTGAAATTGACCATTCATAACCAGGTATTTATAAATGATTTGCTTTGTTGTATTTTTGAAGTGTATTGTTTTGTTAATTGAATATCATAGTATATAAAATATACATTAAGAAAATTAATTAATTAAATATATTTTGAAATATTAGCTATAGGAACAAGAAGAATAATTTTCTGCTTTCTAAAAGCAATTGCATTGAAATCAAAAATGAGTAGTAACTACTAATAAAAAAATGATGAAAAATTTTATTGTAACCCTAATAATTGGGTTTTTTATGTTTGCGGTAAACGCACAAAACACCAGTTATGGAGAAGGAACTGGAAATACAGGAGAGCATAATACGAATATTGGATTTAAAGCTGGAGCTTCAATTACAGAGGGGGGTGAAAATACCTTTGTTGGTCATGAATCAGGATACAATAACACCACTGGTATCGGCAATAGTTTTCTTGGTGCTTTTTCTGGATTTTCTAACAACACAGGCAGTTGGAATAGCTTTATTGGTTTTGGAGCAGGGAAAAATAACACAGAAGGCAGAAGTAATCTATTTTCAGGTTATGCCGCTGGTTATAGTAATAAATCAGGTAGTTATAACGTATTTTTAGGTCAGGAAGCTGGTTATGCAAACACGATCGGTACAAATAATCAATTTATTGGATTTAGAGCGGGAAGAAATAATACGGAAGGTAATTATAATTTGTTTTTGGGTTCGAAAGCTGGATTTGATAATACCACAGGTAACCATAATGTATTTTTGGGTTTTGAAGCTGGCTTTGAGAATACTACAGGTTCCGTCAATAGTTTTATTGGTGATCGAGCAGGAAAAAATAACACAGAAGGTAAATGGAATTTATTTTTAGGGGCTGGGGCTGGAGAAAATAATACCACAGGTAGTATTAATATGTTTATAGGTTATCATGCAGGTCGTTACAACACGACTGCTAAAGAAAACATATTTATAGGTAAAACATCTGGATACTACAATAAGGATGGTGAGTGTAATACATATTTAGGATCTTTAACTGGATATTATGACAGAAATGGGAAAAACAATACCTATATAGGATATTATTCTGGAGCTAAAAGTTTAGGAAACTATAATACCCTTATTGGAAGTCAGGCAGGATTTAAGAAACAAATGGGAAATAATAATACCTTTTTAGGCTTTGGTTCCGGAGCAGAAAACATAGATGGGGAAGGCAATGTTTTTTTAGGGTACAATGCAGGATATAATTGTACAGAATCTAACAAGTTAATTATAGAAAACAGTAATTCTGAAACGCCATTAATTAAGGGAGATTTTGAATCTGACTTTGTTAATATAAATGGCAAGTTAGGAATTGGAATTGGAAATACAGAGCCTTCCGAAAAACTTACCGTTAAAGGAACAATTTTGGCATCAAGAGTTAAGATTGTAAATGATACAGAAATTCCAGCTTCTGACTACGTTTTTGAGCCGGATTATGACCTGCGGTCTTTGCAGGATGTAGAAACATTTGTAATAGAAAATAAACACCTGCCCGATGTACCTTCTGCTAATGAGTTTAAAGAAAAGGGGTACAGCGTAGGAGAAATGGATGATATTTTATTAAGGAAAGTGGAAGAACTAACCTTATATACAATCTCTCAGCAAAAGGAACTGGAAGAGAAGAATGCGGTTATCTCAGATCTTATTAAGAGAATTGAAGCATTAGAAAAAGGTTTAAAATAATAATGCGATGAAAATTAATATTTTATACAAAGTGGTGTTAATAATAACATCCTTAATAGTGCTACAAAGCTCACCTGTTAATTCGCAACAAATTATTCATCAGTGGATTAAGTCTGCAGGGGGAGTTAGTCCCGACCAGGCTGTAGATCTGACCATTGATAATAGTAACAACCTTTTTGTTACGGGTATGTTTTTCGGAGAAACTCAATTAGGAAAAAAAAAGCTGATTTCAGATGGTAGTTCTGATATTTTTCTTGCCCAATTTAATGATAAAGGAAAACTTATATGGGCAAAGAAAATCGGGGGAACATCAATAGACTGTGTTCATTCCATTCAGCTTGACAGTAAAGGGAATGTATACCTATGTGGTCAGTATAGAGAAACCTGTAGGTTTGATGAAAAACAAATAACCACAACATCTTTTGCCGATAACTTCATAGCCAAATATAGTGGTGAAGGATCCTTGCTATGGGTAAAACCGATAAGTGCAAACACAAAAAACAAAAAATCCGTATTAGCTATCGACGATGACGATAACATATATTACGCTGGTTCATTTTACAAAAAACTGGAACTTGAAAATAAAAAACTTTATTCAAAAAGTGGCTCAGATATTTTTATTTCCAAAATTGATCCTAATGGGAATTTAATCGAAATATTAAAAATTGGTGGTTTAGGACACCAGGAATTAAAGACAATAAAATGCGACCAACAAGGTCAGGTGTATATAGCTGGTTCTTTTGATAATGAGATTGAGTTTGGGGAACAAACCATACAGAGTTATGGCAAAAGGGATATTTTTATAGCTCGTATTGATAGTTCTGAAATCAGGTGGATTAAACAAGCAGGTGGTAACTACGATGATTTTGCCGATAATATTGCAATAAATAACAACGAAATATACATAAGTGGCAGCTTTACACAAAACGCTTTGTTTGAAAATAAAATACTAATTTCTGAAGGTGTGCTGGATGCCTTTTTAGCCTCTTATGATTTAAACGGTAAATTACAATGGGTACAAAAGTATGGGGGTGCAGCTAACGAATATGTAAACAGCATGCTTGTGGCTAAAGATAATATTTATTTAAGCGGCAGCTACCGTGGAAATATTCAAAAGAAGAACTACGAATTAAAATCAGATCAGTTTAGCAAGGATGTTTACCTTACCAAATTTGACAAAAAAGGAAATTACTTATGGACGGAAAGTTTTGGAGGTACCAACCAGGACTTTGCTGTAAAGTTGCTAGAAAGTAATGACAATTATTTTTATCAAATTGGAAGTTATAGTAAAAACATTAAAATAGGAAAAGACGAAAAATATCAGGAAGGAAATATTGATGACTTTTTCATTAACAAGTTTTACGATTGTGGCCTTTCTACCCAAATCAATTTAGGTGACGACTGTACCCTCTGTAAAGGGGACACGCTAAAGGCTGTGGCCGGTTTTAAAAGTTATAAGTGGAATAATGGTTCTGCAAAAGATAATATTGTTGTTGAGCAAAGCGGCATTTACAAAATAAAGGTTACCGACAAACACGGTTGTGAAGGCGAAGATGAAATTAAAGTTGACGTTGCTGACTTGCCAAAAGTTAGTTTAGGTAATGATATTGTGGCAAGTATTGACGAAACCGTTATACTTGGAACAAAAGGAGAATACAACAGTTATTTATGGTCTGATGGATCAACGGATAAAACCTTAGTATTACCACCCACAAAAACAGCCAAAACAGATCGAATAACATTAAGTGCTACCAATAAATATGGTTGCACAGCAACCGATGAAGTTATTGTTTATCGCAAAGCGGTTCCTGCGCAGTGCGCAGAATATAATGTAGGCTCAAGTAAGCACAATCAATATCATGCATACCCAAACCCAACCGATGGTGTGTTTTTTATTAATACCAATGAAAAAACATCTATAAAAAAAATAGAGATTATTAATTTATTAGGCAACACTATTAAAACCTATAAAAACATTGAAAGGTTACCCTTTAAAATAGATTTAACCGGACAAAACAACGGGATTTATAGTGTTAAATTATACCATAATGAAACAGATAATGTGGTTAAGGTTTTATTAAAAAAATAATGCAATTCTCAATTTTATGTTAATTTATTTAAACTTCCCAATAAAATACAATTTAAATTATCTTTTCCGTAAAGGACTTTTAATTTGTATACTTTTTTTCACAAGTAGTTATAATTGCTTTTCGCAACTTAAAAGTGAAGATTTACCGTTAGAATTTTATCATGAGCCAAAATCACCCACAATTGCCAATTTAGGTATTTTTGGTGAGCATCCCGTTAATCTATCTACTGGCTTGGTGGATATATCCGTACCAATATATACTATTAAGGAAGGCGATATTGAAGTACCAATTTCATTATCCTATCATGCTTCAGGGGTAAAAGTATATGACCAATCGGGACTATATGGTGTAAAATGGAATTTAAATGCTGGTGGAGTTATTATGGCTTCCAAAAAATTTCCAATTAACAGGAAGAGTATCTCTCGTGAATCAATGATGGAGTGGAGCTCAAATAATTGTGCAGTTCACAATTCAGGTATGACAAACATTAATGCTCCTAATTTTGAACCTTATCAATACAGTTATTCTTTTCCTGGTCACAATGGTAAAATATATGTTGATGCAAATGATGATTGTTTTTTTGTTCCCCGACAAAAACTTTTAAAAATAAATGGCTTTGAAAAAGGGCTTAGTTCTGATATTGTGCAAACTATTATTGATGAGAATGGAATTAAGTATAATTTCGGTACAGTTGAATCTACAATCAACAATGTAGGCACATATGGTCAATTATTAAGTCGAAAAGCTTATTGTTCAGCAAGCTTTCTAGATAATATAATTGCTCCCGATGGAAGTAAAGTCGAGTTTGAATATGAGGAGAATAATTATACTTCTGAATCCGGTCACTTACCAATCTTAAGTCAATGGAATAGGAAATTTCCTAAATATACATATGTAGAACCATGTAAGCCTTTCTTCGATCTAACTACCATTGATTCATATAACGAATACAAATCATATAAGTTAACTGAGATTAAGACGGAAAAAGTAAAACTGAAATTCTCTTATAAAGATCCAGATGCTACAATAGATGGTAATATGGGTTCTCAATTACTGAATTTTATCGCTATTTACAGCCGAATTAATGGCAAAGACAAATTACTTAAAAAGTACATTATTACTTATACGAATAATGGCAGATACAATATAAGTGTAATTGACGTACATGACGAGAATGATCGTTTCGTTTACAATTATAAATTCTTTTATAAAGATGGCCATATCGAAAAGCCAAATTATTATGGAATAGACTATTACGGTTACCACAACGGAGCAGACAATAATGTAAGCTTAATACCAAATACGATAGCAACATATGATGAAGCTGTTGGTAAAACTATTAAAGGAAATGCAGATAGAACAGTTGGAACAATTGAAAATACAGCTCGTGGAATTTTAGATTCCATTGCTTTTCCAACTGGCGGTAGCAGTAGTTTTGAATATGAACATAACCGTGCACTTAATAAAATTGGTGCAGCTGTCTTTGAGGAAGAAGGGTATTTAGCACCCGGAGTTCGTATTAAAACTATATGCAATTATAATACAGGTGGAGATTTAATGAAAACCAAAAATTACCAGTACGAGCCAGGTTTTTCTTCTTTTGGAACCGAATATGTAGAAAAGTCAGAATGTAATCTCTGTGCACGGGACCTAATAATATGTCCAAGTACTTATTCAAAGATATTCTCCCATCCTAAAAGAAACTTTGGAGTTACAAACTCTGGTTTTGTATCTTACGCAAAAGTTTCTGAGGTAATTGATGGTCAAGGTCGTATCGAATATACCTATGATAATAAACAAGACTACTTTTTTGGTGGAGCTTATACAAGATCAAAGGAATCGCCACGTACACCTCGAGGTTATAAACGAGGTAGAATCCTGGAAAAGAATTATTATGAAGAAGGCACAGATAATATTATACGAAAGGAAAAATATAATTACCAGGATCTAATAGGTGCAGGTGAGAATAAACCAGTATATATTCATGGTATGGTATACAGTAAAATAATCAAGGAGAATGTACAATTTAAGACTCAATTTAAATATTTCAATGTCTGTTGTGATAATGCACAGTTTGTAAATAGATTCGCATTTGAATTTTATACCATTGAATCGGATTATATTGGATTGGTGTCAAAAAAAGTAATAAACTATTTAAAAGAAGGTGAAGTTTCTGAGTTAGAAGAATACTCATATAATAATATGGGACAAATTAATAAAGTTGGAACTACCTTAAGCAATGGTGATAAATTAACTCATCATACACTATACCCTAAGGATTATAATTCAGGTTTTGCTAATACCTTATCTTCTAATAATATATTGAATAAACCTATCGAAACATATTCGGTATTAAATAACTCCAAGGTTATAAAGGGGAATTTAACCACTTATAATGCTTTTGGGCTTCCTAGTGCTATTTATAAACTTAATACCCAAATTGATGGTTTAAACTATAATTCTAGTAACGGTTTTAAGCCATCTAATACAAATGGACATGTTTCAATATCTAAAAATTATATTAAAGAATTTGATTTAGACAAGTATGCTAAAAGTAATTTGCTTCATTTTGAAAAGATTAACGGTAATGAAACAAGCTTAATATGGGGATTCAATGGGCAATATATTGTCGCTAATATTGAGAATATAGATTATCAAACTGCTATAAATAGTCCATTACTAAAACAACTCGATGATTTTACCACAGAAATAGACAATAATTCGATGTTAAAACTTCGAAATATAAATACACAAATCAGAAAAAGTTTACCATCAAAAGCTTTGGTTAATACATACACTCACAAACCGTTAATTGGTATAACTTCTCATACTGATCCCAATGGTATTACTACGTTTTATGATTATGATGACTTTGGAAGGTTGAAATGCGTACGAGACAATAACCGAATTATTATTAAATCATATGATTATCATTATTCTAAATAATCATTCACTCTTAGAATTATTTTGTCAATAAAGGGAATAATAATTAAGAAATTCCATAAAAATGAAAAATCTAGTGCAAATAATCCTGGTGATTAATGTTGTTTTACATACAGTATGCATTAAAGCCAACGATTTTATATCAATAGAAATAAAGGAAAATACAGGTAAGTTGGAGGAGATTCCTCCTACCCCAACAGTAACCTATAATTGTGAAACAGCTACTCTAAAGTTGCCAGAACCTCCTTATGGGCATGTATATTATTGGCAGGATGGATACCCTTATGCAAAAAAAAACATGTCTAATAACAGTTTAACTCGCATTGTTTCTTCTTCGGGCACTTATTTTGTAAGGTTATATTACCCCATTTCAAAATCATGGCAAGGAGTAGCGAGTGTAAAAGTAACTCTTGATTCAACTAAACCTAATGTAATAATTGAAGGCGCAAATAGTGCATGTAAAGGACAAGGAACAACCTTAACTGCTAAAGGTGCAAAGAGTTATTTTTGGCAAGGGCCATATCCAATACATACAACTGCTAGTACAATAACAGCCTATCCTTCGGAAGGAAACACAGCATTTAAAGTAACTGGAACAAATGCTAAAGGATGTAAAACAACGGTTAAAAAATATATTACTATAGATAAAGGCCCAAATATTAATTTTACTAATGATTTCTTACATAACGTAAATGAAGGGTATGCTTTTGATATCACCGCCAATTCAAATGAGAATTGCTCTTTTAGTTGGAATCCAACAACTGATTTAACCGAAAAAGCAACTACAGCTACTAGCAGTACAGTTACTGTTTCACCGTTAAAAGATATAACATATAACGTTACAGCTGTTAGTTCTTCCGATGGATGCTCATCAACAAAATCATACGAAGTTAATATTTATGATTTACCTCCCACACCAACCATCAAGTATGATTGTAATGTAGCGACTTTAGAAATGCCAGAACCTCCTTATGGTAATGAATATTATTGGCAGGGTAAAACACCCCATGGTAAAAATATGGGCAACAAAAACAAAACATATACAGTCACCTCACCAGGTAAATATTTTGTAAGGTTGTATCATCCAATTACCCAGTCCTGGCAGGGATGGGTCGGGGTAGATGTTAAACCCCATCCTGCACTTGTACATGATGTTACCCTTGCTAGCTTCGATCCTAATCAAAATGAAGAAGTAGCTAAATCTTCAATTACTCTAGAACCGGGGTTTATAACAAACGAAGAAAGTGAATTTATGGCTTATATCGACCCAATAGCTCCTATTGCAAGTAATTGCGGAAAGAATTTTGGTGGTTATACTTCAGGCAAATCCAATCTTAATTATATAAAAACTACCAATGCTTATAAAGACTATAAAATTAAAGAGATTAGCAGTTTAAATAATGGTAATTCAATGGTTACTTATCAATACTTTGATGGTTTAGGACGTCATATTCAAACGGTTCAGGCAAATGCTACACCAGAAGGACGAGATATTGTTCAGCCTGTGGTTTATGATGACTTAGGTCGAATAGCTAAAGAATACTTGCCGTATGCTGTTCAACAAGATGGAAGCTACGCCGGAAAATATCGAACACATGCAATTTTGGAACAACAGAATTTTTATAACCATTTTTTTGAGGAAGGTAATTATGCTTTGTCTAAAAAAGAATTTGACCGAACACCTTTAAATAGAGTTATTGGTACAATTAAGCCGGGAAAAGCATGGCAAAATAAAAAAGTTGTTATTAATTATGGAACAAATAGTGGAGGCGAACCTATCTGGAAAGTGAATAATAACGGAAAATTGGTAAAGAAAGGAACCTATAAAGCAGGAGCACTATACAAAACCACAACAATCGATGAAGATGGGAAAAGTAATACACAATTCAAAAATAAACAGGGAAACGTAATACTTAAAATAGCTGGTAAAAACGCTAAAACCTACTATGTATATGATAATTTAGGTCAGCTACGTTATGTAATCCCTCCTTTGGCATTTAGAAACGGTGGATTGGAAGGAAATTACAACAATAACGAAACCATAGCGAAATATTGCTACTATTTTAAATACGACCATCGAAAACGCATGATTTTAAAAAAGCTACCTGGTGTACAACCTGTAAAAATGGTTTATAATAAAAGAGATTTATTGGTGGCCACCCAGGATGGAAAACGAGCCGTTACAGATTGTTGGTTATTTGCCAAATACGATCAATTTAACCGTCCAATTATTACAGGAAAATATTATTACAAGGGAGATTTACAGGCCAAGGTGGATAAAGAAAAAAATCTTTATGAAACTTATAATCAATCCATAAATGATTATACTGATAAAGCATTTCCTTCGGGTGTTAACAAAGACAGTATTAATACAGTAACATATTACGATACTGAAGATTATGCACTATCGTTGGGCGAAAGCTACAAATATTCTCAGGTTTATGAGGGTGTAGTTAAATCTGATAAAACCAAGGGAATGGTAATGGCTACTAAAGCAAGGGTACTGCTCCATGATGGCCTAACTGTAGATAAAAAGTGGTTATGCACAGTTAATGTTTATGACGAATACGGGCGAATAATACAAACTATTGCCGACAACCATAAAGGGGGGCTGGATATTGTTTCAAATAAATTTAATTTTGTAGGAGAACTTTGGGAAAGTAAACAAGAACATACTAACTCAAACATTATTATTGATAAAAAGTACGAGTACGACAGGATGGGACGTTTAGTTAGCGAAAAAGAAAAGCTAAATAAAACAGATACCTGGATAACAACATCAATTAATAATTACAACGAACTGGGGCAACTAGCCAGCAATGAAATAGGAGATGGAATACAAAAAGTAGATTATAAATACAATATACAGGGGTATTTGACACATATTAACAACCCTGCCAGCCTGGTAAACGATGTTTTTGCTATGCAACTTAAATATAACGATGGCAATAATAGCTCATATAATGGCAATATTTCGCAAATAGATTGGGTAAGCAAAAGCAATGCAGGAATAAAAACGTACGATTTTACATATGATGCATTAAACAGGTTAGATAAAGCTGATTTTGCTAATGACGATTACAAGGTAGATTATACATATGATTTAAACGGCAATATATTATATCTGAATCGTCATGGTAAAAAAGCAGATCATGCATTTAATATCATAGATAAATTAAGCTACAAGTACAATGGTGGTAACCAGTTGATAAAAGTAGATGATGACGGATCTCAATCCGATGGTTTTTCGGATAATGGTTCTAAAGAGGACATTGAGTATTGGTATGACGAGAATGGAAATATGACTAAAGATTTAAATAAAAAAATAGAAAACATTGACTATAACTATTTAAACCTGCCCAAAAGATTAAAAATATATACCGATCAAAATCACACTATAGACTATATTTATAATGCGGGAGGTGTTAAATTAAGAAAAGAGGTGGAGGGTACAACAACAGACTACATCGGCAACTTTATTTACGAAAACAATGAGTTAAAATACATCCTTAACAGCAATGGGCGAATAGTTATTGATAATGACAAATATAATTACCAGTACCACATTAAAGATCATTTGGGTAATACCCGTGTAACTTTTAATGCTAAAGGAAAGGTGTTACAAGATGACAGTTATTACCCCTTTGGTATGAAAATGAATGGCTTATCATACACTGACAATAGCCTTATAAATAATGAAAACCAAAACAAATTTTTATACAACGGCAAGGAACTACAGGATGATTTAGGCTTGGATTGGTACGATTATGGGGCTAGGATGTATGACCCGAGTTTGGGTAGGTTTATGGTAGGAGACCCATTAGCACTGGTATCTGATCATCAGTCACCATATGTATATGCAGTAAATAATCCAATAAAGTATATTGATTGGATGGGGATGGTTGCAAAAGGTGGCCCTAAGGATTCAACTAAATTTACTTATTATTATAGTAGTGAAATTCCCGGTCCAGGATTGGTTCCGTTTCCACCGCTGCCTGACGCACCATTGCCTCCAGCACCATCATTGCCTCCAGCACCACAATCAAAAAAGGCACATCCAATTCCATCAAAAAAACCACCAGAAACTATTGTAATTAAAGATCCAGAAAATGATAATACTTCTGATGGAACGTGTTCGGATAAAGAAACACGGCCCTCTTTTAATTATAGCTTGGGTAAGTCTATGGCAGTATGGTTAATAAGTCCAATTTCTTCTTTAATAGAGTTAACACAAAAAAGTAAATATAACGCACAGTATTTGTTTCATAAAAATAATTTATCAGCATGGAAATATATGCCTGTAAATTATAAGTATGATATTATGGCTAATCCGAAATACTTAAAGCGTGCTAGATGGGCAGGTATTGCTGGACCAACTGGAGATATTGTCAATTGTACTGCTATATTGTGTGCTGCACATTCGGAGGGAGTTTTTGGTATTGAGCATCAAGCAGATTTTTTAGTTGGCCTTATTGGTTTTGTACCTGGCTATGGTGATGCAATAGGTCTTATTTATACCGGTTGGAAAGAAGGTGTAAAAACATCTGTTAATCATGGATATATGCCACCTACAACTTTATATAGAAGTGTTACACCTATGAGGTAATAAGAAAAGTAAATATGTTTGTTATATACAATAATTACAGAAATATTAAATTTTGACAGATTTAACCCCGAATGGGCTTAGAATATCCAAAGAATAACACAACACTAAATAGAATTACTGGTCGTAGTTCCCCCCCCCTAGTCCAAGGTTATAAACACTTTGGCAAGTACAAAGAGACTGGTTCAAGGTTAAGCGAAAGCGATCCTTGAACCTTTTCTTTAAACAATGTTGAGTCCAGGTGAACGCTTGAACTAGTGCCGTTTTGTTGGTGTCTTATATAATTAAGGGATTGACAAATAACTATTAACGTAAATATGATTCTCGAAAGATAAAACACCTTATTTACATATATGTTTTATTAACCACAATAATTGATAAAAGAACAACTATCCTCAAAGGTGTAAGATATAATCTGGCATCTTTGAGGTATTTATAATGATATTTTGCATGTAAAAGTTAGTTTGCCGCTAATAATAAGATGATAGAACATTTAAATGAATAAAAACATAATAAGCTAAGAGGGAAACTCTCCTTTTTTCAACTTCATATTAACAAAAAATACAAAATGAAAACAAATAAAATATTTTATCTGCTGGTTATAACAGCCAGTCTGTTTATAACAAACTGTAGTAAAGATGATTTATATTTGGAACTACCAACTGCAAACAAAAATAATACTGCGATTAAAAATCATACGGATGGAATTATCAAATTAGGTAAAAAAATTAACGACCCATATGCTATTGAAAATATGAAAGAAGCATATTTAAGCTTAAAGTCAAGTGGAGTCAAGTTACCGGAGCAAGAAATTGAGGCCAATAAATTGTACATCAGGTTTTTGCCCAAGAATGAATTAGAGTGGCAAAAACTAAAACTTGATCCGGAATTAACCTTATTCGATTATCCACTTCATTACGAGATAAAAGAGCAGGGAACTTATTATCATGATCCGGAATTGCCAGTTTCTTCAATTACCTGGCAATATGCTGTGGTACCCATTAACTACATAATACCAGATGTTTATCACGAACTTATTTATCCTGTATATATCCCTAAACATGAATCTTCGGGTAATAGCACTAACCTTAAAGGTACTACAGTACAGGATAGTTTCTATGCACAGTTAGAGCAGGAAGCATTTAGGCTAACCAACAATGTAAATTTATACAATGATAAAACGAATGGGAGCTTAAAAGGGATATTCAAACCCAAAAGATGGAATCCGGCCGGGAACATACATGTGTATGATAATGTTGTAAACAGGATGATTCCATTGGTTGGAGTCGAGGTTCAGGCAAGGTGGTCTACACATATCGAAAAAAGTATTACCGATGCCGATGGTAATTTTAAAATGGGAGGTTTTATTTACGAAGTAAACTATTCAATTAAATGGGAAAGAGATAAATACGATATACGAGATGGAAACTTTGGGCAGGCATGGTACAATGGGCCAAAGCAAAAGGGAGACTGGAATTTAAACATTCAGGGAGGCAAATCAATTATGTTTGCCTCCATACACAGGGCTGCTTGGAAGCATTTTTATGGTGACAACCTTGGCATTCGCAGACCATCCCTGACCGATGGGAGCAAAACAAAAATTTGCTATATCGATGGCAAAGGTACAGGTGTTTTTTGGGGCGACTGGAGTTCAACAGGTATTATGCCGGATATTAAAATTTGGGGAAAGTATAACAGCTCAGGTAACTACAAACCCGCAAACAAAATATTTGGAACAACGGCACATGAATTAGGGCACCAGGCTCATTCACAATATCTTGGAAATATCAAATTTTGGCAAACGGATAAAATCATTTATGAAAGCTGGGCCGATGTAGTAGAATGGGCATTAACAAATGATGAATATCACCGACTTGGGAATAAATACGGTATTATTGCTGCTATAAATTACTTTCACAGAGGTAATAAGCATAATAGTTGGCCCCATGTTAATGATAAAGCCTATTCTCCCATTTTTATTGATTTGATGGATAATGTAAACCAAAGAAATACTTTTGGAGTAAATTATCCTAATGATTTAATTTCAGGTTATACCTTAGCTTATATCCATAACAATATTCTTAACAACTCATTTAACATACAAGGTTTACAAGACGAAATAAAGAAACATAAAATAACAGGTGTTACCGATAGTGATATTGATGCCCTTTTTGAAATGTATTGATTATATTAAGAGCTTAATAAAAAATAACTTGGAGATATAAAGATCCAGAGTGTATCAGAATAATAATTTCTCGATCGCTCGGATATGTAAATTATGCACCATGGCTGTTAACGCGGTTTTACAAACCTTGCAAAAAGCAGCAAGAGCATAAAAGCAACAAGCGCTACATTGTAAAAAGTGTGGTGCTTGTTTTGTGTTGTGAGGGTTTGTAACCCGACTGTTTATACAGCAGCAATGTTTTTATTAATAATAGCTATGAGTTTCTATTTACCGAATATGGTAAGAAGGCAAACTGTTGGGTTAACAATTTTAACGCAAGCAATCACAAGTACACCATCGAATTTACCTTTGGAAGATATTGCCATGCGTGAATTGCCATGTGAATAAGCCAGCATGTTTAACATTAAAGAATTCTTTGAATTTCTTCTTAGTTAGCATGGTAACTCTTGGAAATAAAAGAAGACAAACACAAACAACCAAACTTACTATTCTATAATATTTAAGGAGCGTACTTTTTAAAAACGAAAATTCTGCTTTTAAATATCAACATATTAAATAATCATAATTAATAATATTCAAGTCATTCGTCCAACAATCCCGGTTACTCATGCACTATTTTGTGCACTTCGTTTTTAGCATGTTGGGCGTATTGGTTAACGGCCTACATTTATGATATAATTATCAATGATATCCAAGTTGGTGTAGATTCGTGATCCGTGAAATAAAAATCATAATAATAAGGGCGAAAGCGCGAACCTCCGCTAATAGATTTCTAAATATGCTTTTTTCTCAAATAATTGTTAGTATTTAAAATTTAACAAAAAAAATTCATCATGAAAACAACTATTCAATTTTTCTTACTGCTTTTCTTATTTGTTCAAATAGGGAAAGCTAATGTTATTTATTTAGATGCCAGTGCTCCCGAAGGAGGAGATGGTTCTATACAGGCTCCGTATAAAAGGATTAATGATATTCCTTCGAACAAAGAGGACCGCATTATCCTAAAAGCCAATACTACCTACCTTTTCAAAAGAGGTGAGGATTTTAAATTATCGATACCTATTAAAATTAATGAACCTAACGTGGTATTAGATGCATACGGCAATGGTGAAAGACCACGTATTTGGACCGATAAAAGCAATATCAAGATGATAGTAACAGGTGATGGTGCTTATAATCCGCAAATTAATAACTTGTTTTTAGAAAGTACATTTGTTGCTAACGGTGCTAATCAGCAAGGAACTATTATGGTAAATTTTATCAAATGTATTAAAGGAGTTGCATTTAATTTAAAAACCAAAGGTGGCGTAAAGGGAATTTGTTCAGCACAAAACACAGATACACTAAAAGTTATAAATTGCGAGGTAAGTCATACTGCTGATGATGGTTGTTGGTTTCATAGTGCCGATGTTGTTTATGTTGAAGGACTTTATTGCCACCATGTGAATACCGACTACCAATTTGCTCCAAACGAAAAAGATTCAGGAGGGGACAACGTACAGTTTATTACCGAGCATTATAAAGAAAAGAGTATAGGAATTGAAAAACTAATTGTAGTTAATAGCGTACTTGATCATACGGGCTACCCTTTAAAGTTTAATATAATGGTGGGCAGTAAAAAGCCGGAAAAAGATTGGCCAATTGTAGAGGTTTACAATACTAATCTAATTCATAAGGGTGATGGAACAAATATTTATACCGATGAAGTAGACTCGGTAATTGTTGACAGGTGCGAATTAACAGGAGGAACTAATGGAATTCGCAAAAACTGGAACTTTCCAACCGATTTTATTATAACCAGAAATATTTTTCATCATCATTTGGAACATGCTGTTTTGCTTAAAACAAAAGGAGAATTGGCAATAAATGAAGGAGTTACCATTTATAACAACACCTTTTTTGGAGAAGAAATAGGATTAAGGTTATTTGGAATACCATCAGATATTAAAAACAATATTTTTAGTAATATCAAATCAAAAGCTCTTTACTCACTGAGCAAGAGGTATAACATGGATTATAACTTGTATCACAATGTAAATGGGAAAATTCCAAACGAAGCTCACAAAATTACTGGCAACCCAATGTTTAAAGATGCAGATAATAATGATTTTCATATTTTAAAAGACAGTCCTTCCATTGATAAAGGAACATCCTTAAGTTTACCTGCCTATTTTAATATAAAAATAGATAGAGACGGAACAGAAGCTCCTCAATATAATGGTTGGGATATCGGGGCTTATGAATATATATATTCTGCGCCTAGTGATTGCGAATCGGTGGAATTTGATTTTACTGCAGATATTGTCAATGATGAAGAAAATAAATGTGCTGGTTCAATCAACCTAAATGTAAAAGGTAATAACCTTACTTATCCTCTTGCTTACAGCTGGTCAAATGGAGGTACAACCCAATCAATATCAGGGCTGTGTTCTGGTAATTACTCTGTAACAGTTAAGGATGCAATGGGATGCGAAGATACAATTAGCTGGGATATTAAGAATATTACGACTAACAATAGAATTGAATACCCGAGCTTTGGAAACAATGAAGCGCTTATTTTAAATGGTAACTCATCGATAAATAACGGTGTATTAGAGCTTACAGATAATAATAAATTTAATGCCAGCAGTGTATATGATACTACCCAGGTTAGTATTGAAGAATTTGAAGCAGAATTCACTTTCAATGTGCAAGGAGATCAACGTGCGGATGGTTTAACTTTTATTTTGCAGAATAGCTCGTTAGATGCTTTAGGAAAAACAGGTGGTGATTTAGGATACCGTACAATCAGTAACTCTTTCTCCCTGAAATTTGATTTTTGGGGTGGTGACAATATTGCAATATATTCAAGTGGGGAAGATCCGGAAGGGGGCGAGATTAACGTTAATCCTATTAACTTTAAAAATGGTAATAGTATAAAAGTCTGGCTAAATTATAATGGTATGAATCTGGATGTTAAAGTAAAAGATTTAGTTCTTGGTGACAGTTTTCATCATCAATTCAATAAAACCAATATTCCCGATTTAATAGGTTCTAACAAAGCATGGGTTGGGTTTACTGCAGCTACGGGTGGTTCCACTTCGCAAGTAAGTATTGAATCCTTTAAATTCTTTTCGGGTAGTTCATCTTTTAAATCCATTAATTCGGGAACTAGTAATGCAAAACTATCCTTAATAAAAGGAACTGGTGTTATTGCATATCCAAATCCTACAAATGGGATTCTGAATATTAAAATTAATAACTTAGGTAACTTAAAAGATTTTGTAAAAATTAGAGTTTATAACATATTTGGTTCAGTGGTGCATGAATCGAGCTTTGGTGTTACGAATGGTCATGAGATTTACAAAATAAATCTTTCAGGCTTGCATAAAGGTATTTATTATTTAGTATTACCTGACTTGGATATTGAGCCTGTTAAGATATTACTAAAATAAAGTTTAATAAAGTAATTCATTGATATTCCATAAAATATAAGGGTTGTAGTGTACTTGATCGCTCATCGGCAACTAATACAAACTAATGTTGTTAATGGTTATTTTAGGTCTGTAGGTATCTCAAACGTCAAAGTTTTGACAAATATTTTGCCTATGAACCCCCATAGTGAGTATAGCATTTTTTGCACTAGTTCGAGCTTGCAGCTCGGACTTTGCGAATGCAAGCCAATGCATTAAGAGAATAAAACTAACTTAATTTCATGTATTAAACATCGGATGTTTTGCTTAAAAAAAAATGCAGTTTATAAGTATTTCAGTTGATAGCATCCGATGTTTGCAAAATATTAAAGCTTGGCATTAATGTCAGGCTTTTGTGCTTTAAAAGACCTCTTATCTTATTATTGCAAATGCAGTAATTAACAAAATAATATAATTTATCATGCAATATAAAGACAATAAATATTAATTTTGAGTTATTAAATGTGTTATGTCAAAGTGTTATTTATATGTTCTCCTTCTTTAAAGCATCAAAAATAATAGCAATTATATTTTTAATTATTACCTATTCATGTAAAAAACAACCTGCTGTTTCGGTTAAAGAAATCAATTACAAAGGTTGGAAAAATGCAGTTGAGTTAAAAAATGGATTAGTATGCCTTGTTGTAGTACCTCAGGTTGGTAGAATTATTCATTATGGCTTTGATAATGAAGAGAATGTGTTATTTGTAAATAAAGAGATGGCAGGGGCGACCTTTAAGGAAGGTGAGGTTTATTTAAAAGATGGTAAACCAGCAAGTCCGTTTTTAGGGGGAGATAAGGTTTGGACTAGTTCCGAAGAGTATTTCCATTTATTAAATGGTAGTCGTTTTATAGCTGATCAATGGATTGAGCAAGGGCCTTATTCTTTTAAGATATTAGAGAAAGGTGTTAAAATAGAAAGTCCGGTTAGTAAAATACAAGGAGTAAAGTATACTCGCATAATAACGCTTGAAGAAAATACTACCGTAGTTAAAATTGAACAAGAGCTTGAAAAAGTGCATAAGGCAAAGAGTGCTGAACTGGATTCAATTCCTTTATGCATTTGGAATTTAACGAAAATAAAACCTCATAAAACAGCATGGTTACCATTAAACATGAAAAGTGTATTTAAGGATGGTTATATAATTCCGTATTGGCCTGATGCTAAAAACTATGCTACAGACAATGTAGAAGTACAAGATGGATTGATAAAGCTGAATGCTATAAATGGAAATGCGCAAAAAATAGGTGCTGATGCTATGGGGTGGGTTGCAGGATTTATGGGAGAAGCTTTGATGATAGAACGATTTAAGATGGATAATAATGCAGAATATCCTGATGGAGGAACATCAGCTACCATATTCTCATGCCCTGAATTTAGTGAACTGGAATGCTTAAGTCCTCAAGAAGTATTAAAAATTGGAGAAAAAATGGAGTATGATATTGAGTGGGAATTGATAAAGGTTAACGACGAAAAAGATTTAAAAAAGTTTTTAACAATCAACTCAATCCTTAAGTAAAGCCAATAAGAAGTTTTTGTTATTTTGATATCTTTAATAAAAAGGCGTTAAAGGCAAGCGCAGCGCAGTATATAGAGTTTTCTTGCAAAGACTAAGTAATTGAAGGTTTTCTCCTTATATGTTCCTTTCAAATTACTTATTAATTTTTACCTTTGTACCTTTATTTTTGGCAAGAAAATTTAGTTTAATTTAAAAAGTTGGTACAGTGCCAGATACAAGGTATATTTTTGTTACAGGAGGGGTGGCCTCATCATTAGGAAAAGGTATTATTTCAGCTTCATTGGCAAAGCTGTTGCAATCCAGGGGATATAAAGTTACTATTCAAAAACTAGATCCATACTTAAATGTAGATCCGGGTACTCTAAATCCTTATGAACATGGAGAATGTTATGTAACTGAAGATGGTGCAGAAACAGATCTTGACTTAGGACATTATGAACGTTTTTTAAATGTGCCTACATCTCAAGCTAATAACGTAACAACTGGTAGAATATACCAAAATGTAATAAATAAAGAACGTAAGGGAGATTATTTAGGAAAGACAGTACAAATTATTCCGCATATTACCGATGAAATTAAGCGTAACATAAAGCTTTTAGGAACAAAGCATAAGTTTGATGTGGTAATAACTGAGATAGGAGGTACGGTGGGTGACATAGAGTCTTTGCCTTATATTGAATCAGTTCGTCAATTAAAATGGGAGTTAGGCAATCGTGCTTTGGTTATTCACCTTACGTTAGTTCCATATTTAAGTGCGTCGGGAGAGTTAAAAACAAAACCAACGCAACACTCAGTTAAAGCATTACTTGAGGCTGGAGTTCAGCCAGATGTACTTGTATTACGAACAGAAAAGAATCTAGGATCAGATATACGTAAAAAGGTAGCTTTATTCTGTAACGTAAATCCACGTGCTGTTATTCAATCAATTGATGTATCAACAATTTACGAGGTACCTGTTAAAATGCAGGAAGAAGGTTTAGACGAAATATGTTTAGAAAAACTTGATCTACCAGTAAGTAAAAAACCAGATCTTAAAAAGTGGAAAAGCTTTTTGAATAAACTTAAAACAGCGGAAGAAAAGTTAACCATAGGATTAGTAGGAAAGTATGTAGAGTTAGCTGATGCATATAAATCAATTATCGAAGCACTGAATCATGCAGCTACTTATCACGATAGAAAAGCAGAAGTAAAGCTTATTCATTCGGAGAGTATTAATACTAATAATGTTGCTGAAAAACTACAAGGTTTAGATGCTGTTTTAGTAGCTCCCGGTTTTGGAAATCGTGGTATTGAAGGTAAGCTGGAAGCAGCTAAGTATGCCAGAGAGAACAACATGGTATTTTTAGGAATATGTCTTGGTATGCAATGTGCCGTAGTTGAGTTTGCACGAAATGTGATAAACCTCGAAAAAGCCAATTCTTCCGAAATGGATCACTCAACTCCTTATCCGGTAATTGATTTAATGGAAGATCAAAAAAATGTTACCGATATGGGAGGTACTATGCGTTTAGGTGCATATGAATGTAATTTAAAAGAAGAAACTAAAGCATACAAAGCTTATCAAGCAAAAACAACTCACGAAAGACACAGACATAGGTATGAGTTTAACAATGATTTTCTTCCTCAGTTTGAAGAAAATGGTATGATAGCTTCAGGTTGTAATCCTGATACTGGATTGGCCGAGATTGTTGAAATACCTGAACTTAAATGGTTCGTTGGTGTTCAGTTTCACCCAGAGTACAGTAGTACTGTTTTAAAACCACATCCGATTTTTATGTCGTTTGTGAATGCTGCTATCAATAAATAGTGGTGATAATAAATATTACAAGTATTAAAACTAAAGATTAAAAAATGGATAGAAATTCCGTTACAGGCATGATATTAATAGCCCTTATTTTAGGGGCATTTTGGTATTTTAATAGGCCGAGTGAAGAAGAAATAAAAGAGCAGAAAAGGTATCAGGATTCGATCGCTAAGGTTGAAGCTGCTAAAAAAGAAGTTGAAATAAAAACTGAGGAAATAAAAGAAAGTGATGTAAGTTCACCCGCAGTTACAGATAGTGTTGCAATAAAACGTAAAGAAGATAAATACGGATTATTTGCCAATGTTGTAGAGGGAGAGAATAAGTTTTACACTTTAGAGAATGACTTAATTAAAGTAAAGTTATCGAGCAAAGGAGCAAAGGTATACTCTGTTGAATTAAAAGAATACACAAATTTTAAAGAGGAACCATTAGTTTTATTTGATGGAGATGAAAATATCTTTGGTTTTAACTTCTTTCATAACAACCGTATCCTGAATACTAATAATCTTTACTATACGATTGATGAGGCTGCAAGTAACGATTCAACATTAAGGTTTAAGTTATCATTAGGTGGAGATCAGTTTATGGCGTTCGATTATAAGCTGTCAAGTAGTTCGTATATATTAGATTTTAATATTGTTCAAAATAACATCGACGATGTTATTCAGTCTAATCGTGGTGGTTTTGATTTGGACTGGAAGATGGATGTAATAGCTCAGGAGAAAGGGCGTAAATTTGAAATTCAATACTCAGGGGCTTACTTTAAGTACGATCAGGATGTGGTTGATGATATTTCTGGAAAATCCGGAGATGAAGACTTTAGGACACCTGTTAAATGGTTAGCTTTTAAAGATCAATTTTTTTCATCCATATTAATTGCTAAGGATAAATTTGCGGCGGGAAAAGTAAATGTTAATGTATATCCGGAGGAAGATCTTTCAGAAATATTAAGTACTAATACTGCTTCGTTAGTCATACCTCATAGCGGAGGAATGCAGAATGTGAAATCTTTCCAGTTTTATTTTGGACCTAATAAATATAAAATCTTAAAGAAATTTAAAGATCTTGAATTAAAAGAGATTATACCATTGGGTTGGGGTATTTTTGGATGGATCAATAAAATTGCAGTAATACCAATATTTAACTGGTTAGAGGGAGCAATAAGTAGTTACGGATTAATTATTTTGTTATTGACTTTAATTATCAAGTTAGTATTGTTTCCGTTGACTTATCGTTCGTATATGTCAACTGCTAAGATGAAGGTATTGAAGCCGCAGATTGATGAAATAAATAAGAAGATCCCGGCAGATAAAGCAATGGAGCGCCAAAAGGCAACTATGGCATTGTATCAAAAGGCAGGAGTGAGTCCGTTAGGTGGATGTTTACCTATGTTATTACAAATGCCTATTTTATTTGCAATGTTTCGTTTCTTCCCGGCCTCTATAGAATTAAGACATGAGAGCTTTTTATGGGCAGATGATTTATCAAGTTATGATTCTATTTTAGATTTACCTTTTAATATTCCTTTCTATGGAGACCACGTAAGTTTGTTTTGCTTATTAATGTCAATTACAAATATTGTATATACAAAGATGAATCAGGAGATGACGCAGTCCACAAGTCAAATGCCTGGTATGAAAGGTATGATGTATATGATGCCAATTATGTTTATGGTATTCTTTAATAATTATGCATCAGGATTAAGTTATTACTACTTTGTTTCTACCTTAATCACTATTTTACAAACGATATTAATAAGAAGGTTTGTTGATGAGGAAGCTATTTTAGCAAAACTTAAAGCCAACCAAAAGAAACCTAAAAAGAAATCAGGTTTTCAGGCTAGGATAGAAGAAATGGCAAAGCAACAGCAACAAACACAAAGAAATAAGAAAAGAAAGTAGAATTATTAACTACTAAAAAATCGATTCAAGGAACAAGATTATTCTTAAAAAGAGGAGCTGTCTCAAAATTAGATTTGGGGCAGCTCCTTTTTATTCGAAATGTTTTATTTAATTATAAGTTTTTTTGAAACATTATTGTTATTAGTAGTAATGTTTACCATGTAGAATCCTTTCTTAAAATTGGAAATATTAATTATTTGTTTGCTATTATCAATTTGTTTTGACCAGACAGTTTTACCTTTTAAATCAACAATACTTATCCATCCACCTATTGCTTTATAAGTCTCAATATGTAATAAGTTGCTTGCTGGATTTGGATATAAACAGCATTTTATTTTCTCTTGCATAGGGAGAGAAGTACTAGTGTTATCTAATTCGATAAACAATTTTGGGTGCATTGATACATTAGAATGTTCCTTTGATGCAAAATTGGCTGATGATTTTGTTCCGGAAATATTGTTTATTGTCAAACAAAAGGAGGCTGTTATACGTCCATTACTTTTGCTTTTTAAGACAGGTAATACATCTATTTCATAGTCTAAATTACCAGTTGTTTTTGGTACATTTACCTTTGTTTCAGTAAATTTCTGTGGGGAGTTGTTCCAATTAACTGATGATTCGTTCCAGTTTCTTGAACAAGCATATACAGTAAACGCATTATTTCCTTTATTGTCATGAAGAGATTTTTTAGGGTGGTACAATTTTAAGGTTGCTGTTTTTATTTTATCCAAAGGAATATCGAGGTCGCCAAAATCAAGTACAGATGCAACTCTATAATTCTTTTTTGGGGAAGACCAATCATCTCTGTAACTATAAACATCTACAATTGTTTCATTACCGAAATTTTGGGAAGGTGCTCCACTTAATAATCGTGCATCTTTGATAACACTAAGGTTAATGCTTTGAAGTTCTTGATCAAGTTTATATTTGGCCCATAATTCAATATTGCCTAAAGTGCCTTTCTTTATTTCGGTAATTACATCACCGTTCAGTTCTTCATTGCTATACCAACCACTAAAGCTAAAGTTATCTTTTGTTGCTTCGGTAAGGGTAAATGTTTCAGTTTCGAAATTAAAAGATGACTGATTTGTATGGCTACCTCCAATAGTGTGGTAAGTGATTGTAAATATCGCTAGTTCGTTTTTTAGAGTTCCATTATATAAATTTAAACCAGTATCAATTGTTTTTACAGTTTTATTATCTTGAGTTTTCCATTCTTTTATATAACCTTGAGAATCATAAAGAGGAAGAGCAATATTAAATGAACCATACTTACCAAATGCATAATATCCAACGTGTTCAATGGAGTGGGGCAGTAATATTGTAGTATGGTCAATCGGATTCCCTTCAAAAGCAGAAATACCAATATACCTTACATTTTCTGAAAATTTCACATTTGTAATATCTTTGTTTTTAAAAGCAGAGCTTGCGATACGCAGTATCTCCATATTACTACCTTTAATGCTAAACGATCCAGGTATAATAATGTCGGTATCACTGCCTATATATTTTGTTATTTCACCTTTGGAGGTGTCAAATTCTACATCTTCAAGAGTAATGACATGTTGAGATTTAATTGTTAAAGTAAACAATCCTGTAAGTAATAGATAAGTAATAATTTTTCTCATGTTGATATTGTTTTATTATTTGTAATAATTTTCCGACAAATTTATAAATCAAGGGAACATCATATCAACTTAGAAAATAGATGGTAGGAATGACTTTGTGAACGGTTAAAATATAGAATGAATAGCAGGAATTATTTGATAAACGGTTTTAGAGAAATAGGCTTTCTTTTAAAGTGTATAACTAATTCTACTTTAACAGATTAAATTTCATTACGTCATATTCGTTTAATAGATTAATAATTAGTATATTAAGTGCGAGAAAAGGCAAAAAAAAGAAGTGCTATGGGTAACGTGGAAATCTTATAAACAAAAATAGAAATTATGGTAAAACACTGCTTGGGGTTAAGACTCGCCTGTGTTCATACCTTTCTAATTATCAGCTTCTTTTCAAGAACAAGACAAAGAATAATTTCAACAAAGCTCAAAAATACGTAGAAGGCATAGTGCTAAGTGAATTAAATAACATAGAGCGTATAAGTGAAACGTTAGATACGAAGTATCATAAGTTGCAGCATTTTATTACAGAATCGAATTGGAGTGCACGTGAGGTTATTGATGAAGTTGCAAGTAATGTAAACTCCATGATGCCTCAGGATACTCTTACTGGCTTACTGATTGATGAAAGTGGATGGGTTAAAAAAGGGACTAAAAGTGTCGGAGTTGGTCACCAATACTGTGGAAATGTTGGTAAGACAGCAAATTCTCAAGTAGCTGTTTTTGGATGTCTTTGCAATAAAAAATATGCATCCCTAGTTGATACAAGACTCTACCTTCCAAAATCATGGACAACAGATGAAGAACGATGTGAAGAAGCTGGCATACCGCTAGAAGAGCGTGAATTTAAAACCAAACCGGAACTTGCTTTGGATATAATTACGCATCAATTAGCACAAGGAGTTTCTTTTGATTACATTGGTGCAGATGGTCTTTATGGAAATGATATAGCATTTGCACGGGGCATTGATAATCTTGGCCAAATATACATGCTTGATATTCACTCATCTCAACATGTTTATCTTGAAAAGCCTGAATTATATTTACCGGAGAGAAAAAGTTCTAAAGGCCCAGCGCCAAAAAAGTTAAAAGCCAGCACATCTTCTATTGCCGTAAAGGACTACATTGAAACCCTGGGGCCAAAGGATTGGCAATTGATAAAAATCAGGCATTCAGCTAAGGGTATGCTCAAAGGAAGCTTTCATTTTACCAAAGTATATATTTGGGATAAAAACATTAACTCCGTTGAACAGCGCTTATTAGTGATTTCAAAGCGCCAAACCAAGAATGGAGAAGAGGTTAAATATTCATTTACCAATGCTTCTTTGGTTCAGTATACAGAAAAAGTAATTGCTCAAATGCAGGCACAACGCTTCTTTATAGAACATAATTTTAAAGAGCAGAAACAAATACTTGGTATGGATCAATTTCAAACCAGAAAATGGCTCTCGTGGTATCATCAAGCTGCTTTAAATATGATGGTTGGAAGTTTTATGATGAAGGAAAAGCTATTGCTAAAAGAGGATGTTCCCTTATTGTCTGCCCGAGATATAATGGATTTCTTAGTCTTCAAATTCTATAAAGAAATGACAGAAGAAAGAATGTTTGATAAAATTATGGAACGGCATCGAAAAAGGCAAATGGATATAAATTACTGTTATTCAAAACAAAAAAAGTGTTAAAGTAGAACTAATTAATAAAAGAAATGAGTATTCTTTTTTACCTTTCATACATGAATATTTGAATGTTTAACAGAACATGGAGTGTAACTGATTAAATCAGGTACAAGTTAATAGTTGCAATTTTTGCACTTTTCTAATTCATATTAAATGTTAAGTTCCTTAATTCTAATCGAGTGCTTTCATTTTTAGAAGTTTACAAAATTCATCTTTTTTTCTTCTTGAGATGGGTACTTTCGAATTGTCTATCATAGTAATGATTCCTTTATCAGTTTCATATCTTTTTATTTTTTTTAGGTTAATGATATGAGAGCGGTGTATTCTGAAAAACAATGGTGATTCAAATAGTTGTTCAGCATCTTTAAGTGATTTTGTGATTATCTCACTGTTACCTTTTTCTAAAAATAAATAGGTGTAAGAACCAGAAGCTTCTATTCGAATTATATTATCAGAGTTTATAAATTCTATTCCGTTTGTAGTTGGAATATTTATTAACGGAAATGGTTGTTTACTCATATCTTTGACGAGTTGTTGGTAACGTAACTTGGAAGAGTTATGATTTAAAACTCGGTTGCGGACCTTATTGATGGCATTAATAATTTCGATAATATTAATAGGTTTTAACACATAATCAATCGCATTTTTTTTAATAGCTTGTATAGCATATTGATCGTAAGCGGTAACAAAAATAACTTCAAAGTTAATATCCGAAAAACAATCTAACAACTCAAATCCGCCCATTCCAGGCATTTCAATATCCAAAAAAATAAAGTGAGGTTGATGAATATTAATTAATTCAACAGCTTGAAATGGTTTGCAAGTCTTAGCAATAACCTCTATCTCATTAGTATGCAATAAAACTATATTTTCAATTGCTTCAACAGCATCAAGCTCATCATCTATTATTATTGTTTTTAATACCATATTCTTTTGGATTATGATTTGTTTCTAATTTTTAAGGTAACTCTAGTACCAGCTGCATGTCCATTCTTATTAGTTAAATCGTCAATACTCAGATTTAGGTCATGTTTATGAATTTGTTCGAATAAAATTAGCCTTTTGTTGGTTATCTTAGTTCCAAGAGACTGGTACGTTGGCTTTCTTTGTTTTGAACGCTGTATTTCCAGAGATTTTTTTCTACCAATACCATTGTCTTCAACAATAACAAAAACAAACTCTTCTTTTGAATAAATTTTTATTTTCAGACACTTTTCCCCATCTTTTAATCTTAATCCATGATGAATTGCATTCTCAACAAAAGGTTGAATTATTAAAGGAGGCAACTTTATTTGCGTTGTATCTAAATCTTCAGAAATTTGGTGTAAAAATAAAAAGCTGTTTCTAAATCTAATTAATTCCAGATCTATATAAAGAAATAATGCAGATAACTCCTCTTGCAAAGTAATGGTATCATATTGTGAATTATTGAGTATGATTCGCATTAAATCACCAAGTTTTGAAATATAATTACTTGATGTAACTGGATCTTTTTTTAAAATAAAATTTTGAGCAGAATTTAAAGAATTAAAAAGAAAATGAGGATTCATTTGAGCACTTAGGGCTCTTTGCCTGAATTTGTTTAATTCACTTTCAATATGTGCTTTATGCTTAATGGATTTAATTCTGTTATGTTGAATGAGAATTATAATAAAAACAGCCATGCCAATTCCCAAACAAACTGTTAATAAAATAAACCATGTTGTTTTCCAATATGGTGTTTTTATTTTAAATGAAAAAACTTGTGGTTTTTCACTACTTATATTGGAGTTATTAATAGCCTTAACTTTAAAAGTGTAATTTCCAGGAGGCAAAAAGGAGTATTGTCTTTCTTGTTCAGTTGTAACCTTCCATTTTTTTTCTAAACCTTCCAGTTTGTATAAATATTTTAAGGGTTCCTCCTTTTGAAAGCTTATTCCTGTATATGAAAATGATAATTGGTTTTGATAGTACTCCAATTCTAAATAATCAGTATTTAAGGTGTCATTATCATTTACCCTTACTTTATCAATATATATGGGAGGCGGGTAATTGTTAGTGCCTTGAAGATGTTTATCGAAGAAACATAAACCTTTGTTTGTAGCAACACAAACCTTATCGTTTGTAATTTCAATATCATTAACTTCATTGCTCGTTAGTCCATTAGCTTTACTCCATTTCTCTATTTTATATTTACCCTTGTTTTTATTTAAAGACATTTTTATAATGCCATTACTAGTCGCTATCCAAAGGTTATTTTTATTATTTTTTATTTTAATAATTGAGTTTGATGATAGTCCATCTGATTTTGTAAAATGTAACAATGTATCCTTTGTCATGCAAAGTAATCCAGCACCTTTGGTACCCATCCAAAGGCTGTCGTTGAGCAATGTTAAAGAGGATATTCTATGTCCAAGTAATGGATGTGTTGATACCATTGATGTATACTCTTTATTTTTTTTATATAAAAAAAGTCCAGCTTCTGTTGCAATCCACAAATCACCATTCTTATTTTCACAAACGTCATAGTAGTGCCTATGGTGTTTTAATCCTGGATGCTCTTTAAATATTGAATCTCCAATGAAATTTATAAGCACAGTACTGAACAGGATTAATGAGTTGTTTTTTCTTTTTATGACTCCTTTGAAAAGACTGGGTATTTTTGTTTTTTTATTATCATGAAGCATAAAAATATTATCCATAAAAGGTGGGTAGCTAACAAATAGATTGTCGCCCAGCCACTTCAAGCACTTGAAGTAGCCAACTTTTGAAGTTAAAAGATTATGAGATTTTAATTGACTAAAATTATATGAGTAAATATGTTTGTTTTCAGTTGCAAACCAAATAGTATTATTATGATATGAAATTTGAGAGATAAAATTTGAGTTAAGTCCATCTGTTTTTGTAAGTGCAGCTACTTTTAACGAAGGAAAATAGAACACACCGTCATTTAACGTTGTAAACCATGTTCCTCCTTCTTTATCTTTTAATACAGATGAAACGGAGGTTTCAGGGAGTAATTCATAAACAGGGTGGTTTAGGTTATGATTAGTATATCCTTTAACTCCTCCTTTATATAAACCAATCCATATAATTCCATTAGGATCTCCTGATATCCAGATGAGTTCATTTGTAAAGCTAAAATGTTTTACATTGTTGTTTTTATAGTCAATAGCAAACAGTGTAAAATTATCTATAAAGTATATTATACTATCTATCTTTGTGACAATTGGTCTATACCCAATAGTGTATTTAATATTTATTTTTGTATTATAACTTTTATCTCCTTCTAATATTAATTTATTATTGTTTAAAAGACGATTTGAGAATTCACTCAATACATGACCATTGGGCAAAATTCTAAACACATCTGAAGTAGTATTAAGATTTTTAGAAGGAATTAGTAGATTCCCATCTTTTGTAATATTTATCATAGGTTTGTGAATCAACGACAAATGAATTCCATCCAATGAATCTATATAAAAATGTTTTTTAGTAGGACAATTTGTATTTTCCCAGTTTTCTTTGATTAAGTTATTAAATGCATAACTATGTATTTTTCCGTTTTCATAATAAGATAATAGACCTTTTAATGTAATAAACCAAATACGTCCTTTATAGTCTTCATATATTTCAAAAACTGTATTATCAACCAAACCGTCCGTTAGGTCATAATTGGTAAAATTGTATCCATCGTATCTGGAAACTCCTAAATTTGTTCCAAACCATAAGTAACCTTTAGAATCTTGTAAAACATGATAAATTGATGAACAAGGCAGACCATCATCTATCGTAAAATTTTTAGAGAAATAACTTTGAGCACTAGTGTTAAGAATATTAATGATTAATAAACTCCAAAGACCAGATATATATTTCCATTTATTTGTAATACAAACCAAAACCAAGAATTATTTCCACAATTTAATTTTTCGAAGAAAATTAGATTGCCTTATGTGCGTTGAATAAAAATATTTTTCAAATGTTAAAAATATAATTTTTGAAGTTAATTTTTGAGTCCAATATTATCATTAGGAAGATATTAGAGTATTTCATAACGTTTTTATAGTAGAGCCTCAGTAAACTTAAACTTCCAAATATTTTCCAGGTTTAAATTTTCTGCAAGGTTCGGAATAATTTCCTTAATCGGGTCTAAAATAGAGTTTTCAATCAAATGATCTGGAGGTACAATTACTTTTAAAGAGAGTGGCTTAATTTTAATAATAGCTTTGGTACCTAATGATACAGGTTCTCCATCAATGTGAGCTCTTAATTCGTTAGGATGTTCAATTTCTATTTTTTTAGCTCTTACAACTTCATCATTATCATTTTTATTAATTGATTTATCCAATAAGCTAAATATCATTGCAGGGGCATTTATTTTTGGAAAATCATGAATAATGCTCACATCAATTAGCCCATCATCAATTTTTGCATTAGGCGCAATATGTATGTTATTACCATATTGTGATGAATTAGCAAAGCTGACTAAAAAAGCTTTTCTTTCATATTCTTTTTTATCAATTAATAACTTATAAGTGTCTGATTGATAATTGGCAAATTCAGTGGTAATTAACTGTAAATATCCGAGTGGTCCTCTTAGTTTTTTTCCTTCAAAATTATGACTGATGTGTGCATCAAAACCAATTCCAGCTACATTAACAGAGCAGAATTGATTAACTTTCATAGTATCAATTCTTTTTTCTTCAAAAAAGTTTAAGCATTGTATGGCCTTGTTTATTCTCATGGGTATTTGCAGGTATCTTGCCAATCCGTTACCTGATCCGGTTGGAACAATAGCTAAAGCAGTATTCGTTCCAACGAGTCTCGAAGCCACTTCGTTAACAGTACCATCTCCCCCTACAGCAACAACTGCATCGTAATTATCCACAGCCTGTCCTGCAATTTCCCTTGCATGTGCTCTGTACTCAGTATACTCAATATCTACCAAAAGTTTATTGCAATCCAGTTCCGACTCAATGTACCTTTCAATTGTTTTTTGTTTCCCCAATCCTGACGTAGGATTAACAAGAAAAAGAATTCTTTTTGACATCTATATTTTTTCTAATTGCTTCAAAAATAGTAAAGTTCATTCACATGTCAATAATAACAAACATAAATGTCTGATGTTTATGTTGTTCCATATTTAATAAAACAGTTTGTATTTATTGAATATATCTAATTAGTAACAATCATTCAACAGCTTTGGGATATGAACAAATAGTACAATAGTTAAAAAGCTATGACTAAATTTTTAAACAAGCTGGTAATATTTTGAGAATGCAAATGCTTAATTAAAACTTAATTGCATACTATAAATAGAATTAATGATTTTGAATATGAAGAAAAAACTACAGTCTAATAAAACCAAATTTAGATTCTATCAGATTTTTGGAGGGGCAATCTTGCTTGGAATGTTTTTATACTTTTCACTTAACAAGGTAAGTATAGATAGTAATAGTGAAGAATATGAGAAAGAACCAGAAGAAGAATTACCAGAAGAAGGACTTTTTAATCCTGAAGAGCTTAATGATGATGTGTATAATGATTATTTAGTCTGGAAATCAAAACTTAAAGAATCTGGAAATAAATTTTCAGATATTGATGTAAACTTTGATCCCGAAAGAGGGCTTGAAACAATAGAAAAAGATGAGGTGCAGTTAAAATCTGCTCCAACATCTATGTATTCCTATGTTAATGGTAGAATAAAAGGAAAGTGGCAGCAAAAAAGCTTTACAAACGGAGGAGGTTATCGTGTTGATGGTTCAGTGTATGATCCGGTTAATGAGGATGTTTATGCTATTTCTTATGCAGGACATTTATACAAAATAGATACAACTCAAACTGTAGGTTGGTCTCTAAGAAATCATAGCATGAGTTTTAAGGGGCGTGCTGTATCAGGGATTAATTTGTCAGACGGAAGTTTTAGGATGCTATACCAAAAAAGTAATGGGGGTATGATGTATTCAGATGACGAAGGAAGAGCATGGCAAGCTGCCGATGGTGCATTATTTGAGAATGGATGGAATCACAAAACGGAAGTAGTCAAATATACAGTTGGAGGAGCCAATTCAAAAAGAATAGTAGCACATGGTAGTAACTATTTAGGTAAGAGTGGATATTATAGGTTCTTTTTTTCAACGGATTATGGTTTAAATTATACTCAATCAGCTTTATCATGGGCAAGATCCAGTCATAAGGTATTTATGTGTAAAACTCTAAATACACAGGAAGTTTGTGTGTTGGTATGGAATAAAAATACTCATCAAATATCAATTTATTCGATAAATCCGGATGAGGAAGATTTTACATTAGTAGCTACTACTACACAAACATTTAGTGATTTTACTAAGGCATTTTCTACATATGCAAACGGCTCATATCATTTATATGTACATGCAGGAACCAAAAATATCTATTATTCAAATGATAAAGGAGTAATCTGGACTCAAACAGCCAGCAATAACTCTAATCCTATAAAAGCTATACATCCTACACAGCCAAATATATGCTTTAAGGGATTTACACAGCTTCAAATTTCTAGAGATTATGGTGCAACCTGGGAAAAGAATGCTCATAAATTAAACACTTATTATACTTGGGATTTGCAACATATGAAGATTTATGAGAAGGAAGATGGGACTGATGTCGCTTTGGCAGGCCTCGACTTTGGTTTTTATTATTCAGAAGCTCCTGATGATTGGAAATCTTGGAGAACATTAAATGTTGGATCGCCAATACCTATGTGTTACGATGCTGTAAGCAGTGATTTAAATAATGTAGGATATATTGCCTGTCAGGATAAAGGAACAAATGGTTTTGTTGATGATGGTGGTGAAAATGGTGCGTACAAAGCAACAAATGTAGCAAGTACAGATGTGCTTAGAGTAGCGTTAGCCAAAAATGAATCGTCGGTATGGTACTGGTATTATTATGGCAAGATTGAGAGAAGTGATGTGAATGCTAATGCATCAAAATCCAATAAAAAGGGAAAAGATCCTTATGGAAACTGGTGGGCGTCAACTATGGTAGGATCTCCCGATCAAAACGAGGATGCTGTTTATATAGCTACTGGTACTCAATTGGAAAAATTTACATATAACCCTACAGAAGAAAAGGTAACCAGATCTTATCATCCGTATGTATTTTCCGAAAAAATAACATCGTTTGGGTATTCTAAACTTAATAACAAAAGGTGGTATGTTGCTTTAAAATCAGGTATTTTAATGTATTCAACTGATGGAGGTAATACATTTACACAGGGATCATATTCAGGCAAATGGCCACAACAGGAAAGTTCGTATAAAAAAACCAAACAAGTGATTAAAGCTAGTCCGGTAGATGAGTTAACCGTTTATTATGCAGGTAAAGGCAATCGCTTTTTAATTTCTACCGATGGAGGACAAACATTTACAAATCATGCTAATGGATTAAAAGTTACAAGGTTTAGAGACTTTGATATTTCACCAGATGGTAAATATGTTTTTGCAGCTTGTGCTGGAGCTGGAGCATGGGTGTATTCGGTTCAAGATAATTATTGGTATAAATTGGAAGCATTAGAAGTACCAAATGTTGATTTTACCGATGCTCAATTTATTGTTTCAAAGAATATTGTACGGTTTTCTACTTATGGTTCTGGTATTATTGATTTAAATATTACAGAATCTGATATAGCCACAAGCATTAAACAGACAACAAAGGAAACTTGGACAATATTTCCAAATCCAGTTTTGGATGTAATAAATATAAAAGGAGGAGAAGAAACACTAGCTTCTCAGGTAGTTGATATTAATGGAAAAGTGCTTATGCAATTTAGTGGTAATAGTGCACAGGTTAGTCAATTAAAAAGTGGAGTATATTTTTTAAAAATAAAAGATTATGATGTTATAAAATTTATCAAAAAGTAAAATCCCACCCTAATTCAGTAATTGTTAATTTAAATCCTATCAGTATGAAAAAAAAGTTTGCCCTTAAAGGCAGATACTCTTTAATGTGGGTGTCTGTCCTAACCTTTATTGTAGCCATCTCTATCGTCTACAATATTAATGTTAAAACCAAAATCGACGAAAGTTATGAAAAAGAGCCTAAGGATGACAGGCTTGTTGAAGGTAAGTTTCATCCAGATGAATTAACTCCGGAAAGATATGCTCAATATTTGGCTTGGAAAGATAAACTAAAAGAAACAGGTAATAACTTCAAACAAGTCAATCAGTTTTTTAGTCCTAAAAAAGGATTAAAGACGATTATCAATCCAATGGGTAGTTTAAAATCAGCGCCGTCTTCTTCGTATTCATATGCAAGCGGTGCTTTAACAGGAGTATGGCAACAAAAAAGCTTTATGAATGGTGGTGGTTATCGTGTTGATGGCTCTGTTTATGATCCGGTAAATGAAGATATATATGCTATATCTTATGCAGGACATTTATATAAAATAGATAAAAGTGCAGCTAATATGTGGACTCTTCGGAACCATAGTATGAGCTTTTTAGGAAGGGCGGTCTCAGGTGTTAATCTTCAAGACGGTAGTTTTCGTTTACTATATCAGAAGAAGAACGGAGGTATGATGTATTCCGATGATGAAGGTAGAAGTTGGCAAACAGCTAATGGAGCATTATTTGAAAATGGATGGAATCATAGTACAATCGTTGCTTCATATTATGGTGCTTCTAATAAGCGAATTGTTGCACACGGGAGTAATTATCAAGGATCTAGTGGTTATCATAGAATATACATGTCTACAGATTATGGTTTAAATTATTCTGAATCATCCTTTTCCTGGCCTAGGGCCGATTATGATGTAATTCTTTGTAAAGTTTATAACAAGGAAAGAATATATGCATTGGTGAGGAATAAAAGTACACAAAGAATATCAATTTATAGATTAAAATCTGGACAGGATGAATTTACATTGGTCAGAGAAACAAGCCAGTCGTTTAGTAGCTTAACAAAAGCTTTCTGCACTTATGCTAATGGAAATGATCATTTTTATGTACATGCTGGAGCTGCCAATATATTCTATTCAGAAGATGGAGGAGCATCATGGACGCAAACTGCTAATAATAATGATAAGAACATTAAGGCAATTCATCCTACGCAGCCTAATATATGTTATAAAGGATTTGTTCAGGTTAAGATGTCGAAAGATTATGGTGCTACATGGGAAACCAACAAGCACAACTTAGGTAAATATTATACCTGGGATCTTCAACATATGAATGTGTATGAAAAAGAAGATGGTACAGATGTAATGTTAGCAGGGCTTGATTTTGGTTTTTATTACTCAGAAGCTCCGGAAGATTGGGATTCTTGGGAAACCTTAAACGTTGGTTCTTTAGCACCTATGTGTTACGATGCTGTTACTAGTGATATTAACAATGTTGGTTATATGGCTTGTCAGGATAAAGGTGCAAGAGGATATGTTGACAATGGAGGTTCAAATGGAGAGTACGATACCAAAGGAGTTGCAAGTACCGATGTATTGCGGGTGGCCTTGGCAAAAAATGAAACATCGGTTTGGTATTGGTATTATTATGGAAAGATTGAGAGAAGTGATGTGAATGCGGATGCTTCAGGTTCCAATAAAAAAGGTAAAGATCCTTTTTCTAATTGGTGGGCATCAACCATGGTAGGTTCTCCAGATCAATCAGAAGATGCAGTGTATATAGCAACAGGTAATCAATTGAATAAGTTTACATATAATAGTGTTGAAAATAAGGTAAACCGCACATTACATCCATTTGTTTTTTCAGGAGATATTCATTCATTTGGGTATTCAAACCTAAATACCAACCGTTGGTATGTAGGTTTAAAATCTGGTCCATTGATGTATTCTACAGATGGTGGAAATTCATTTACTCAATCAAGTTATACAGGTACATGGCCAGGTCAGGAAAATAGTTACAAGAAAACAAGACCGGTTATATTGTGTAGCCCAGTTGATGAGGCTACTGTATATTACGCTGGAAAAGGTAATCGATTTTTAATTTCAACTGATGGAGGACAAACGTTTACCAACCATGCAAGAGGTTTAGATATAAGTCGTTTTAGAGATTTTGATGTAACACCTAATGGCAAATACATTTTTGGAGCTTGTGCTATGGCGGGTGCATGGGTGTTTTCGGTTGAAGATGACAGATGGTATGAGTTAACAGCAAATGAATTGCCATATGTAGATTATACAGATGTTCAATACATTCCATCTAAAAATATTGCACGATTTGCCACTTATGGGTCAGGTATCATTGATTTTGTAGTTGATCAGGATTTGGTGGCTACACAACAAACTACTTACAATGCATACTATATTACTCAAAAATCTAGTGGTTATAAATTAAGTTCCAATGGATCCGATGCTGTATTGGTTAATTCTTCTATTACAGATGACGATGTAAAATGGATAATGTTAGATGCTGGTAATGGAAATTATTACTTTGAAAATGTAGCTGATGGTAAGCGTTTAAATGCAACAAGTACAACAAATGTTAATGTTGCTAATTCTGCAAGTACTTCATCGCAATGGACTGTTCAGCAATATGATTCAACCTGGGATTTTTTAGTGAATGTTAGTAATGATCAAAAATTACACACTAAAAGTCCAGATTGGAATGTTGGTCTTACTTTATCTCGATGGACAGGAAATAACGTCCGTTGGTCAATTGAGCCGGCTGGACAGGTGGTTAAGTCAGCAACAATGGATGCCTTAAAACAAAATATAGACGAAAGTAATGAAGGTGTAGATGTTGCTGTTTATCCAAATCCTGTTAAGGATATTATGAATATTAAAGGAATTGATGAGGATGAGTTGTTTAGCATCTATGATACGAATGGAAAGTTGGTGTATTCAGGTAAAGGAAATAAGGCAAATGTTGTAGGTCTCAATTCAGGTGTTTATATTGTTAAGTTAAGAAACGGAAAATCTATCAGGATAATTAAACAATAATGGTTTTATAGAATTATAAATTTATATCGAGGGTATACAAGTAAGTATATCCTCTTTTTTGTTTAATTTTATCATGTTATTTTCAAACTTTCTGACTTTATATCTGTATAAGGTTTTTATTTGTTCTAACTTAGTATAAATCATTACATCTATTTAAATATTTTAATAATTTTATGGAGGCACTTTTACAATTTGACAGTCAGTTACTCTTACTTTTAAATTATTTTCATTCAGAATTTTGGGACGCGGCATTTTGGCAGGTATCAAGTGTTCAGATTTGGATACCTATGTATGTTATGATTATATACACGTTTGTAAGAGGTCAAGGATGGCAAAGTTGGCTGACTGTATTAGCAGTAATTGTGCTTATTGTATTATGTGATAGGATATCTACTGATATATTTAAATATGGCTTTGAGAGATTAAGACCAACGCATGATCCAGATTTAAAGGATATAGTTAAAACTGTAAAAGGGTATAAAGGTGGTAAGTTTGGTTTTGTTTCTTCTCATGCAACTAATACAATGGGATTAGCCATTTTCTCATTATTATTATTTAGAAATAGACTTTATTCAGTATTTATTATAATTTGGGCACTTTTTGTAGGGTATTCAAGAGTATACTTAGGTGTGCATTATCCTGGTGATGTTTTAGGAGGATTTGCACTTGGAACTTTTCTTGGTTTTGGTGTTTATAAAATTTACGGATTAATTTTGCCAAGATTTGTTAGGTTAACTTACTTCAATAAAAAAGGATTAAGTAGAGGAATATCTGAACAATTTAATAGAACACAAGTGTTACAAACGCTTTTTGCGGGAATATTAACTGTCATTTTTATACTAATATCATCTAAGGTAATGATAAGTTAATGTTACGATGATGTGTGTTTGTTAGTATTTACTTCTGAGTTGAGACTTGTTTTATTAGTATACAAGAATTAATAGCATAATTTGATAAGATTATATAATTTAAAGCTTCAGGTTAACCTGAAGCTTTTTTGTTAAGTGTTTGATTAGGTGTTGTTTCGTTTGCTCATTTAATAAGGAATAAGTTATAATCTATTTTTTTAGATTTTTTTTTAAAAAAAGTAAGTGCCTGAAACCCTCGATAATATTGAAATTCGCTCAAAATGCCATGTAAATACTTTTTACTTAAAGGTTAAGGTAGTTTTAAATTTCAAATTAATTAACTATATTTAATGCACTTCAAATTTTAAAATCATATGGCTTATGAGCACTACAATCACTTTCAATCAATTAAGAAAGCTTAAAGACAGTTTGCCAGTTGGCAGCATGAGAACTATTGCAGATGAATTACATTTAAATGTAGAAACCGTTCGGAATTATTTTGGAGGGAAAAATTATGACAAAGGTAGGAGCGTTGGTATTCACTTAGAACAGGGACCTGATGGAGGAATTGTAGAACTTGATGACACAACAATATTAGAATTCGCTCAAGATATTTTAGAGGGAAGAAAAGAAGTTCATGCGTATAATTGATTGTTTTAATTAGCATATTAAAAAAAGGGACTCATCTGAGTCCCTTTTTTTATTTATCAAATTGTCACACTTCTACGGACGGTTCATAATGCTTTCGTCTCGTTTTAGTGAATATTTTAATATATAGAATCCAGATACTCCGGCTATAATTGACCCAACAAAAATTCCAATTTTTGCCTGATTTAAAATCTCAGCGGAACTTGTATAAGCTAAACTTGCAATAAAGATTGACATCGTAAATCCAATACCACCAAGTAAACCCAATCCAAGGAATGACAACCAGGATGATCCCTTAGGTTTAATAGAAAATCTAAGCCTTACAGCAAGCCATGAAAAAAATGTAATTCCTATTGCTTTACCAAATACAAGACTAAATGCAATAGCTAAAGAAACCATACTAAAAACTTCTCCACCTTCGTGTCCTGCACTTAAAACCACTCCTGCATTAGCAAGAGCAAAAACAGGAAGTGTAAAAACACTAATAAATCCATGAAACTGATGCTCGATATATTGTAATGGGCTGCGCACTTTTTTTACAGCGTATTCAATTTTGTCTACCGAATGTAATTGTTCATCGCTTAGTACTATCTCGTGAGCGTTTTTAGGAATGTCACCAAAAATTTTTAGGCCTTTATTTATTCTAGGTAAAAAAGTATCTATATGTACTTTGGGTTTTGCGGGTATTGTAAATGCAACTAGTACTCCAGCTATTGTAGCATGTAAACCTGAACCAGGACCTTCAACTCCTGATTCTAAAAATAAATACCATATTACAAAACCGAGAAATGTATATAATTTTAAGTCTTGAATATTACGCAAGTTAGCAATGGTTAACACACCTAAAAGAGCACCTGCAATGATTAAATAAGTCCATTGTAATTCTCCTCCATAGAACAATGCAATAACCATAACAGCACCAAGGTCGTCAACAATAGCCAGGGCGGTTAAAAATACCTTTAAACTTAAAGGTACTTTTTTTCCAAGCATAGCTAAAATACCTAACGAGAATGCGATATCAGTAGCCATTGGAATCCCCCAACCGCTGTTAGCTTCGCCTTTTAATCCAAACGAAAAGAATAATATAATAGGTACAATCATACCACCAATGGCAGCAAAAATGGGCAATGATGCTTGCTTAAACGAACTTAATTCACCGGCTAAAAATTCCCTTTTTATTTCAAGTCCCACAACAAAGAAGAAAATGGCCATTAAACCATCGTTAATCCAATGATGCCAAGACATTTTTAAACTAAACTTATTAACCTCAATGGATAAAATATCGTGCCATGTATGTTCATATAAATGATGATCTAAATTGGCCCAAACAACTGCAGCAAAAGTAGCTATCATTAATAGCACGCTTCCTCCGGTAATAGCCTTAATAAATCGTTGAAAGTAAGTCAGGTTTTTTTGATTTTCACTTTTCGTCATTGTATTATGTATATTATTTAGTTCTTATATAAATAATTTTATTTTGATTGAGTTTTTAAAAAATCGTTTGCTGTTTGCAGTTTTTCAGGTGTTCCTACATCAAACCAATATTCGTCCCATTCTTTCCATCCATATATTTTTTCCTGATTAGATATATCTAAATACCCATTAGTAATTGAAAACTTACGTTTTTTACCCAATTTAGTTATTAATTCCGGATTAATAATGTGAATTCCAGAAAAGGCGTAAAGAGATGTATTTTCTATGTTTCGGGTAATTCGTTGTTCTTTACTCGAAATATTTTCCCAGCCTGAAAGACGCATTTCTTCGTCAAAAATAAAATATCTGGATGTTGGTCTATCCTTAACCATTAAAGTAGCTATTCCCCCTTTCTCTTGGTGGTATTGATACATTTTATTTAGGTCAACACCAGTAATTACATCTGAGTTATATATTATGATGGGTTTACCTTTAATAAAATGGGGGGAAGCATGCAGTAATCCTCCACCTGTTTCTAATAATTGACTTCTTTCGTCAGAAATAAGTAATTCGGTGTTGGGGTAATTTAAGGTTGAAATATAGTCAATAATGGATTGTGCCAGATGATGTACATTAATAACAATACGTGTAACACCAATAGAAATTACCTTTTCTATAGCATGTTGAAGCATTGGCTTGCCAGCTACTTCGACCAATGCTTTAGGCTTTTCTTTTGTTATGTGGGCTAATCTTGTACCTAGCCCTGCTGCAAAAATAAGAGCATTCATCAGGTAAAGTTTACTATTTTTTGCGAGTACAATTTTAAGAAATAATTTAATGAAAGAACACTAATAAAATTCATATAAAAGCCTAACTATATACTTTTAGCTTATGTTTTTTATAGGCTTACACAATTTACTTTCTTTTTTAGCTGTTAAATTGCACTTTTTACATTTGTATTTATGTTCTTTCTGTTTTTGGGGATCTAAATCTTTTTTGCTCTCACTTTTACATTTCTTATTTCCCATTTTTTAACCTTTTTTAATTTCTTGTTCAATATGCCGTAGTTTAACTGTAACAGGGTAATTTTCTTTTACATATTGAGCAAGCCTTTCAGCACTATATACCGAACGGTGCTGTCCTCCAGTACAACCGAAATTAACCATTAAATGTTTAAAATTTCGAGAAATATATTTTTCAATAGACTTAGATACTAATGGATAAACGCCATTTAGAAAATTTTCCATTTCAGGTTCATTTTCAAAGAATTGAATGACACTATCATCTTTGCCGGTAACATGTTTGTATTCAGGATATCTTCCTGGATTATGAATAGCTCTGCAATCAAAAACAAAACCTCCTCCATTCCCACTCATATCATATGGTATTCCTCTTTTATAAGAAAAACTATTGATAGTGACTGTTAGTGCATTTATTCTCATAAGTTTTTCATTATGAGTTAAGGCATCCAGAACTTTTGTAAGTTCAGGGACATGAATAGGTATTGGATGTTTACTTAATAGGTAGGTAATGTTTTTTAGGGCATAAGGAATACTTTTTAAAAAATGCTCCTTTTTTTCGTAGAATCCTCTAAAACCATAGGCTCCCATTGCCTGCATTATTCTAATATAAACATATCCGTAAAAGTGGTTTTTAAAAGATTCTTCATCAAATTGTTTATACTTTTTTAAAGTATTGCTATAGTGATCAAACAATAAGTCTCTTATGTCGGTAGGGATGTCGGCTTTACCATCATATAATAACGAAGCTAAATCGTACTGTAAAGCTCCTTTTCTTCCTCCTTGGTAGTCGATAAACCAAGGTTCTCCATCTTTAATAATGATGTTTCTGGATTGAAAATCACGGTATAAAAAGTAATGGGTTTCAGCTTCTAACAAAAAATCAATTAAATGTTGAAAATCTTCTTCCAAAGCTTGTTCGTCGAATGGAATTTGGGCTAGTTTTAAAAAGTAGTATTTAAAATAATGCAGATCCCATTGCATCGATTGGCGATCAAAGGCCTTTCGGGGATAGCATAGTTCAAATTTAAAACCATCAGAACCATTAAGTTGGAATAAAACTAGTTCTTCAATTGTTTTCTTATAAAAATCAATTAGTGTTTCAGAGAATTCATAATCTGTTCTGTTTTCTTGTAAAAAATCGAACAAAGTTGTTGTTCCCAAGTCTTCAACTAAATATATGTCGTTTTCTAAATCATTATCGTAAACATGAGGAACCTTCAATCCTTTAGATCGAAAATGTTCAGAAAAACCTATAAATGCCTCATTTTCTTTTCTGTCAGGGTTGTATGCTCCAAGTGCAGATTTTCCTCCACCAATAATTCGAACATACTCTCTGTATGATCCGGAAGGAGGCAATAAATTAACAGATTCAACATCTTCACCAGTATTAGTGGTAAACATTTTCATTAACAACTGCATTTTATCTTGTTCCATAAACCGAGGTCTTTATTGATCTTTTATAAATTTCAAAGCTAGTGAAAAAACAGTTAAAAGTATTGGTTTGATTACTAAGGTTAGACTTTGCTTATAGTTATCCTTGATTTGACAATATTATTCAATAATACCAAATTACTTTCCGCAAATATCTTTGTAGTTGCATGATTGACAAGATTCTGTGTGTTCGGTTTGAGTAAAAGCTATGTTTTCATCAAATAATTGATTTAAATTCTCTTTTAGTAATTCTATGTATTCTTCTTCAACCAACTTCAGATTTAATTTTTCGTTTTTAGAAGGTGTTCCTTTTTTTAATGAATAGTCGGGTGATGTATAGATTTTCTTAATCCAAACAACACCAGGAGCATAAGTTTTATGTTCAATTTCTGTTTGTTTTAAAATGTAACTATAAAGCAATGTTTGAAATATGGCTTTTTTTGATTTGTGCTTGCTTTGAGTAAATAGTTCTTCAATTTTTGAAAAATATTCGTCTCCGGAACCTGTTTTGTAATCAATTACTCTTACTATTCCGCCCTTTTCATCAAGCCTGTCAATGGTTCCTCCAATACAAATTTTCTTACTGTCAATTTCAATTGTGCTTTCAACTTCTTTTTCTAATCCTTTAAGATAGAAAGGAGCATGTTGTTGTTCAACTTTTAAAAATTGGTGTACATATTTTTTTATAATATCGAAAATCAGAACATTTTTACCCTGTATATCCTTAAAGTCGCTTTGATTTAAATCATGATTAAAGTATCTACTAAAGCTTTTTTGTAAAGCTAAATGGATGGCTGACTTATTCTTACTTAATGCGTCAATATCATCTGGCAATACTTCTTTATTCATAAAAGGTTTGTAAATTTCTTCAACAGTTTCATGAAAAAGAGTTCCAAAAATACGAGGATCAATATCCTCAGTAATTTCATCTGGCTCGGACGCTTTAAGTATATATTTATAATAAAAACGAAGAGGACATTCGAAATAGGTGCTTAGAGCACTGGGGGATAACTTTCTGGAGCCACCTTCGAGATATTCGTTGAGTACGATCATTATTTTTTCGTTTTTGCTCACAAAATAGTTTTGGGGAGAAGTAATTTGAACGTTATCAACTGCTGTTGAAAAACTAAGTTTTTCTTTAGGATACTCATATTTAAGTTGAAACAAGAAACGACTCATTTCACCAGTTTGCATTCCTTGAGATGATGAATTATATAGTAGCTGAACGAATTTAGCCCTATGGATTAAACGGTAAAAATAATAGGCGAAAATAGCATCCTGATGTTCTATCGTAGGCAGTTGAAAAGCCTTTCGTAAATTATATGGTATTAAAGAATTGGTTGCACCCGACTGAGGAAAAACACCTTCATTCATATTTAATATAATCAGGTTTTCAAAATCTAAAGCTCGGGTTTCTAAAATTCCCATTATTTGCAAGCCTTTTAGAGGTTCTCCGCTAAAAGGAATACTTTTTAAGTCAGCAGCTCTTTTAAAAAGTCTTATCCAGGTATCTTGCGATAATTTCAGGTTAAGTTTTTTAATTAAATCACTTAATTGAGTAATGGTAAGATGAAGCTGGTATATAAACTCTTTTTCAATAGGTTGGTTTTCTTTATTGCTAATTCCTGCATAAATAATTTGAAGTAAGTTAATTAGGTATGCAGAAAAATCTTCATTTTTTTCAACAACTTTAAATATGGATGAAAGAAGCTGGGTTTTACAAAGTTCGTTTGCTTCTATGTATGTTTTATTTTGTTTTGTAATAGAATAAGTAAGTTCTTTGTGTAACTCAGCGTCAAGAGATTCTATGTATTGATGGGTTAGTATTGGCAATACATTTCTAAAGTAAAACCAGGTTTTTCCTGCTTGAGTTTGACGTCCGTTTTTCTGAAGTTCAAAAATTAATTCTAATAGTCCATATATAGGTGTGTTTTTGATGGGGTATCCCATTGTGATATTAACTTTATCAAATTCATTAGGGATACAATGTAATACTGGCAGTAGAATTGATTCATCTGTTAAAACTACACCTGTTTTTAATGCTGAGCCAACTCCGTTTTTAATATCTTGATGAGGTAAATTGCTTTGTAAAAAGTCATGGACTACTTGTGTTTGAGCAGTATCAGTAGCCACAGATGTTATTTTAATATCAGGTAACTCTTTATTTTCTGGAAAATGAAAATCGCGAGGTGCAGGGAATTTGGTAATATTTTCTTCAATAAACCTTAATGCTTCATGATTTTTTAGTCTTTCTTTTGGATCAATACTAGCTTTTTTATCATGCATAAGCCAAGGTGTATAATCCCATATAAAATCAGCTTTGTTTCCAATCATTAAATGATGAAATAATTTTTCTTCACATCGATTTAAAGCATTGAAAGCAACAAAGATTACTTTTGGATACTGAATTTTTAAAGGTATTTTATTGTCAATATTTTCTGCAATTTGTCTATAAACAGCACCTTCATAGGTCATGTTCTTTTCTAATAACCGTTGGTTAAAAAGTTTATATACATTGTAAAGTTTCTCCCATATTTTAATAAACTCGGTTTGATGATCTGACAGTCTTTCAGGATTGAAAGTATGCCAGAAGCTTTTTATAGTTTTAATTTGCTCATCACTTAAAAAACTATAATCATCTTCAATTTCTTTAATGGAAAGAAGGTTTGAAAATACTTGTTGTGGATTTGCGTTGTATTTATCTATATCATCAAAATCATTGAGAATTATCTCTCCCCATGGTAAAAAGTCGTCAAAACTGGTGCCGGTATTGTATATTTCTTCATAAACCTTGTATAATTCAAAAACTAAAGTGATTTTATCGGCAATTTGATAAGGAGTAAACTCTTGAATAAATTCGTTGATGGTGATTGTGGTTGGCGACCAAATAGGTTTTTTAATGAGTTTGCTCAAATGTTGTTGAAAAAAAAGACCTGCTCTTCTTCCAGGAAATACAAAACAAAAATCGGATATATTGGTTTGATACTTATTAAGATAATATTGAGCAAGATGTTGCAGAAAATAAGTCATTTGTTGTTTCGTTGAATGAAGAGTGCAAAAAAATAAAAATAATTAGTAATTGAGGTTACTTATTGCTAAAAATAAAATATTTCCCTTTGCTTAGCGAATATCCAACGATTAAAATACATATCTTGCATTTTATTTTCATTAAACCCGGATTATGTATTAGAGGTTCGTAGTGAGCATTGAAAGTACGATAAAACAAGGCTTTATCGAAACGAAGCATAGCATCGTTCTGGTGAGTTGAGATGAAGCAGCGAAGTGACTTGTTTTGAAGTAATTTCAATGTGTAATAGATTTTCTAATGCATATTGCGGGGTAAACCTAATAATGAAAAAGTCTATTGCATAAGGAAAATTAATCTATGGAAAATTTTTCGTTTATTGGTAACAGTGATATTGAAGCTATTGAAGAACTGTACCAAAAATATTTAAGTGATCCTGAGTCTGTTGATGAAAGCTTCAGGCTTTTTTTTAAGGGTTTTGATTTTGCCCGAAAAAATTATGAAACTCCATCATCAGGAGGGATGGTTAGTAAAGAGTTTAAAGTAGCTAACCTGATACATGGATACCGCCAAAGGGGACATTTATTTACCAAAACTAATCCAGTTCGTAAACGTCGGCAATATTTTCCAACGCTTGAAATTGAGAATTTTGGATTAGAAAAGGCAGACTTAGAAATTGAATTTGAAGCTGGTGCTAAATTAGGGATTGGTAAAGCTAAGCTGAAAGACATTATTACCCATCTTCAAAAAACTTACTGTGGTTCTATCGGAGTTGAATATTTATATATTCGTCATCCGGAAGTAGTTGATTGGTTAAAGCGAAAGATGGAAAGTGTACGTAATACACCTCATTTTTCGGAAGGAAAGAAGAAAAGTATTTACGATGAGTTAAATGTTGCAGCAGGTTTTGAATCATTTATTCATAAAAAATTTGTAGGTCAAAAAAGATTTTCGCTAGAAGGTAGTGAGGTGATTATCCCTGGATTACATGCACTGATACGAAAAGGAGCAGAGCTGGGAGTTAAAGAGGTGATGATTGGTATGGCTCATCGAGGAAGGTTAAATGTTCTGGCCAATATCTTGAGAAAACCATACGAAAATATTTTTAAGGAATTCGTAGGAGATGATTATGCAGAAGGTATTTCACTGGGTGATGTAAAGTACCATTTGGGTTATCAAAATGATATATTGACCGAGGATGGAAAAAAGGTGAGGGTGAATCTGGCTCCAAATCCATCGCACCTGGAGGCTGTTGGACCTGTAATTGAAGGAATAACACGATCCAAAATTAATAATAGGTACAACGAAGATTTTAATAAGGCTATTCCTGTACTTATTCATGGAGATGCAGCAATTGCAGGACAAGGTGTAGTTTACGAGGTGATTCAAATGAGTCAGCTAACAGGTTATAAAACTGGGGGAACTATTCATATTGTTATTAATAATCAGGTTGGATTTACTACAAATTATCTTGATGCCAGGTCAAGTACATATTGTACTGATGTGGGTAAGGTAACCCGAAGTCCGGTTTTTCATGTTAAAGGAGATGATTCAGAAGCAATGGTTTATGCTTTGGAGTTGGCTGTTGAATTCCGTCAAAAGTTTAATGCGGACGTATTTATTGATGTTTTATCTTACAGAAAATATGGGCATAACGAAGGAGATGAACCTCGCTTTACTCAACCAACGCTATATAAAGCAATAGCAAAGCATCCTAATCCAAGGGATGTTTATGGTATGCGATTGATTGAAGAAAAAGTATATACTCAGGACGAACTGGCAGCTTTGCAAAGTGGTTTTGATGTTTACTTAGAAAAGAAATTGGAAGATTCTAAAAAAATAGATAAGGTTGTAATTCAGCGATTTCTTAAAGAAGAGTGGGAGGGAATCCGATACTCAGAACCTAAGGATTTTATACAATCTGTAGAAACTGGTGTAGATAAAGAACAATTAGTTGAATTAAGTGAGAAGTTGACTCACCTGCCTGAAGATCTATCATTTTTTAGAAAGGTACATAAGATCATGGATGATCGTAAAAAAATGGTAGAGAACGATAAGCTTGATTGGGCAATGGGAGAACAATTGGCTTACGCAACCTTGGTTATGGAAGGCCATCAAGTACGATTGAGCGGACAGGATTCTGTGCGAGGTACTTTTGCACACAGGCATGCAGGCTTAACAATTGAAGATACTGAGAAGCTTTATTTTCCATTGAAAAATCTTTCTAAAGATCAAGCTCGTTTTAATGTATACAATTCGCATTTGTCTGAGTATGGTGTAATGGGATTTGATTATGGTTATGCTTTAGCTACTCCTAACGGATTAACAATTTGGGAAGCGCAGTTTGGCGATTTCTACAATGTGGCACAAGTTATTGTTGATCAGTACATAAGTTCAGCAGAAGAAAAATGGGGGATCATGAATGGTTTGGTGCTTTATCTACCGCATGGTTTTGAAGGACAAGGACCAGAGCATTCCAGTGCAAGGATTGAACGTTTTTTATCATTAGCAGCTAATAATAATATTCAGATTGTTAATTGTACTACACCTGCTAACTTCTTTCATGTATTACGTCGTCAAATACATAGAAATATACGATTGCCGCTTATTGTGTTTACCCCTAAAAGCTTGTTGCGTCACCCTAAGTGCGTTTCTAAGATGGATGAATTAGCTTTAGGAAAATTTCAGGAAGTAATTGATGATATTGATGTGGATGTTAATAATGTCAGACGTGTGGTTTTTTGTTCAGGTAAAATTTACTACGATTTACTAGCACGAAAAGAGGAATTGGGAGCAAGAGACATTGCGTTGATACGAATTGAGCAAATGCATCCATTCCCTAAGGATCAATTGCAAGAAGTATTAGATAAGTATACGAATGCTATTCTACACCTATGGGTTCAGGAAGAACCTGAGAATATGGGAGCATGGAAATATATTAGAGGAATGTTTAAAGGTGTTAATCTTATTCCTGTTGCTCGTTTAGCAAGTGGTAGTCCTGCTACTGGATTGAATGGTTTACATGTGGTAGGTCAGAAAGAGATTATTGATAAAATATTTAAAAAGTGTCATTGCGAGCTAAAAAATAAATATTGTGGTTTACAGTGTGTTGAAGGTAAGGATAGAAAAACGATTTTAAAGCAGCATAAATATTTTACAGAGAAGTCAAGGTTTTCAATTTAATTATCGTTAGACATAAGACAAAAATATAAGAGCTAATTACGATCATGAAATCTTAATACTTTGTACTTGCGTCTAATTAATTTAAGACTAAAACATAAAAAATGATTATCGAAATAAAAATCCCTACGCCTGGAGAATCAATTACAGAAGTTGAAATAGCAAGTTGGTTGGTAAATGATGGAGATGTAGTTGTTAAAGATCAGGAATTGGCAGAAATTGAATCGGATAAAGCCACTTTAACACTTAATGCTGATAAAGCAGGAAAAATTAAGATATTGGTTGAAGCAGAACAAACTGTTGCTGTAGGTGAAGTTGCTTGTACAATTGACACTTCGGTTGCTCCAGAAGAGAATACAAGTCAACCTAAAAGTCAACCTGAGGAATCTTTAAAGGTAGAAAAAGAAGAACCTAAGCAAAAGGAGGTAAAGGATGAAAAAACTGTTTCTGAAGAATTATCAAAAGTTAAAATTTCTCCTGTTGCTCAAAATTTGATGGAAGAAGAGGGGTGGACAGTAGAAGATGTTATAAATGGATTACACCGTATATCTAAAAAGGAAATTAATGCAATAAAAGAGCAAGGTGCAGATCCTCAAAGGACTGCTTATTCTCAAGGATTATCATCAGAACCTAAAGAAAGAGAGTTAGATAGGCAAAAAATGAGCTCCTTACGTAAAAAGCTTAGTGCTCGTTTGGTAGCCGTTAAGCAGGAAACAGCCATGCTAACTACTTTTAATGAGGTAGATATGAGCAATATAATGGCTATTCGTAAGAAATACCAAAATAAGTTTATCGATAAACATGGTGTTAAACTGGGGTTTATGTCCTTTTTTATAAAGGCATCAGCGTTAGCAATGCAAAAGCATCCAATGGTAAACTCCATGATTGATAACGATGAAATTGTGACACCTAATTATGTTGACGTTTCTGTTGCAGTGCAAACTCCTAAAGGGCTGATGGTACCAGTAATTAGAAATACTGAATCTATGAGTCTGGCTCAAATAGAAGAAACATTAAAACAACTGGCAGAAAAAGCGCGTACTGGTAAAATAAGTTTAGATGAGATGACAGGAGGAACATTTACAGTTACAAATGGAGGAGTATTTGGTTCCATGTTGTCAACACCACTTATAAATCCACCACAATCGGCTATTTTAGGTATGCACAATATTGTTGAAAGGCCTGTTGCTGTTAGTGGAGAGGTAAAAATAAGACCTATCATGTATACAGCACTATCATACGATCACAGAATAATAGATGGAAAAGATTCTGTTGGATTTTTAGTGACTCTGAAAAAAATGCTGGAAAAACCAGAGTTAATGTTATCTGGAGGTGACGAGTTAGAAAGTATTGTATTGGATTTATAAAATAAAGCATGTTTAGCGTAATATATTCTTTTAAAGTAAAACCTGATTGCGAAGATGATTTTGTTAAAGGGTGGAAGGGATTGACTCAATTAATTTATATTCATGCAGGAGGTTTAGGATCAAGGCTTCATCGTAAATCTCATTTACTTTATTTGGCTTATGCTCAATGGCCAGATAAAGAAACATGGGAAAATGCGAATAATAATTTACCCGAACATGCCTTGGTTTTTAGAGAGAAAGTAAGAAACTGCTGCGAGAAAATCGAAACTTTGCATGAATTGGAAGTAGTTGAGGATTTATTGAAGTAGTAATATTGTTTTTTGTTAGTATCTGGGTGTTTATTTTATGAATACAAATTCTTCTTTTTTTTTGTTTTAGTACTATGTAGTGTCTGTAAGAAAACTCAATAATTTCAAAGTTTATGATAAGAAAGCGTCAAAGACAAGGCTTGCGAAGCCGGAAAAAACGGAGTTTAACTTGTATAAATGAGTATTTTTCTGGCAAGTATAACGCAGTATTTGGCATTTTCTTGCAAAGACCTATGTCGTATTCTTCAATTTTAATAATTAAATGGTAAGAAATCAGTAGTTTGTTGTTGAATCTCTTCATTGATAAAATTTCATTTAAATCTTGTATAGTTCAAGAAATAACAGGTAATAGATCTGTTAATCCAATCAAGTTGTTGTGTTTTTATTTTGTTTGCACTCAATGTTCTAAGCTAATATTTTAATTGGTTCGACTTTACTGTTTTATGAACTTTCTACTAGTTGTAAAAAAAAATCTAGAATTAATAGACATTATGAATTCATTTGTTATTTTTATAACTAAACAAAATATAGTATAAGGTTATTCAATAGGTGTTTATTGTATAAGGATGTTTTGCGGTATATTTATTCATACAACCTTCACACAAGTGTATGATTAAATTTTCTTGGAAGTTCTTCCGCTTACATGTAACAAGCTATGCAACAAATGAAAATTATAATCGCATGAAAGTCTATAAAAAGGTACCAATAATTCTTTTGTTATCATTATTCTTTTGTCAATGTCAAGAAAGTTCTGAAAATATAGAATATGAAGGACTTCCAATTGAAGTAAGTAAATCAATTGAAAAGCGAATAGCAGAAGGAATTACTCCAAGTGTTGCAATTGCAATAATTAATCAAGATGAGGTACAATATTTCAATTTTGGAAAAACATCAGACCAAGGTAAGAAAGTAGATGAGCATACTATCTATGAAATTGGATCTATCTCTAAAGTATTTACGGGTATTCTTCTTGCACAGCAAGTTTTAGACGGTGATCTTAAATTAGATGACAACATCAATGATTATATTCCTGATGAAGTAATAGTACCGGTGATGGGTGAACAAGAAATTACTTTTGGTCATCTTACCGACCATACATCTGGTTTGCCACGAATGCCTTATAACTTCAATCCTTCAAATCCAAACAATCCATATGTCGACTATACAGTTGATCAGATGTACGAATTCATATCAAATTATAAACCTTCGCGAGCTGTTGGTGAAAATTACGAATACTCTAATCTTGCCCAAGGTCTATTAGGTCATTTATTGGCTGAGAATAAGAATACAACTTATGAGAAATTAATGATTCAAACCATAGCTCATCCGCTTGAAATGAATGAAACGAAAATTGAGTTTGATCAAAATATGAGAGATAATTTAGCTTTGGGACATAGGGGAGGTAGAGTTGTTGAAAACTGGGATATACCAACATTAGCAGGAGCAGGAGCAATAAGAAGTTCAACTTTTGATATGGTCAAATTTATATCTGCTAATTTGGGTTATTTAAAGAGTCCTTTATTGGCTGCAATGGAGTCTTCACACAAGGTTAGGCATGATAAAGCAGGTGAAATGAGAGTTGCGATGGGGTGGCATATTACAAATGGGAAAAGTGGAGATATTATCTGGCATAATGGAGGAACGGGTGGATATAGAACATTTTTGGGATTTGTGAAAGAATCTGGTAATGGAGTAGTTCTGTTTACAAATTCCTCTGTTGGAGCTGATGACATCGGATTTTATTTGCTAGATGCTGGATCAAAATTAGCTGAATAAGAATTCCTAATAAATCAGTTTAAACATCATAAGGTGGTATCCTCAAGCAAAAATATGTTGGGGTATTAAATTAGAAACTAGTATAGCGTTCAAAAATAATAGATCTGTCAAATTCAACCAAACTGCTATGTCTACAGTTAGTATGTATTCAGTGTTCTAAGTTGATAGTATGTTTGGATCAACTTTCGACTTTATTACTTTATGAACTTACTACTAGTCAAGGTAAAAACGAAAAAAAATGCAATATGACAAAATATTTAAAAACAGATTGGGATTATAACTCAGAAACGCTTGTTGAGGTTTTTGATGAATTACCTCTTTGGGCCGCTCCATTTGGATTAAAATTACTTGATGGAATCAAATACAAGAAAGGAATTAATGCCTTAGATATTGGATTTGGAGCAGGATTTCCTTTGATTGAAGTGGCTATGCGATTGGGCATTGAATCAAAGGTATACGGAATTGATCCATGGGATGCTGCTGTAGATAGAGCAATGAAAAAGATTGATTTTTATGATATTAAAAATATTGAAATTATAAGAGGTGTAGCTGAAGATATGCCGTTGGGTGATAGTTCTATTGATTTGATAATTAGTAATAACGGATTAAATAATGTGGAAGAACCTTGATAAGTCTTTATTAGAATGTGGTAGAATTATTAAATCAGAAGGTCAGTTTATTCAAACGATGAATTTAAATGATACAATGATTGAGTTTTACTCGGTAATGGAGAATGTTCTGATTGATTTAAAACTTAATAATTGTTTGGAATTAATGCGACAACAAATTTATAAGAAACGTAAACCACTTGACGAATATCTTGAGCTAATTCAATCGCATGGGTTTTCAATAGAATCGGTTGTTCATGATAAGTTTGATTATAAATTCGTTGATGGAACAGCACTACTAAATCATCATTCCATAAGGCTAGCATTTATTGATGGGTGGAAAGAAATTATACCGTTAGAAAAGCAATCGGAAATATTTGAACAGATAGAAAATGAGTTAAATAAAATATCGCAGGCAGATGGAATAGTGAAGTTAAGTGTTCCATTTGTTGTGATTGATTGTAAGAAGCAATAAGAAAAGTCATAGTTCCCATAGAGAGTTAGTTTTTTAGAAAGATATTTATTGAATTGAAAAAAGTATTCTTTAGTTGTTTGAGATTGATATAAAAATATAAACAAATGAAACGACCCATGAGAAATATTTCTAACACAGGAAGAACCATTATGAGGGAGTTCCATCGAATGCATTTAAAAGATAAAATTATAATGAGATGAAACATTTAATAATATTTACAGTTTTTGTCAACTTAATAATTGTAGCTCAAGCTCAAAGTCTTGATTATATGAATCAAGAAGATTATAGGGCAATATTTAATGTGAGTTATGGTGAATTTGAAAGAAACAAATTTGATATCATACTTCCTACCCTTGAGTCAAAGCATGGACTTGCGATTTTTATTCATGGAGGTGGGTTTGTCGATGGTGATAAAAAGGATTACTATAAAAGAAAAGATGATATTAAATACTTTATTGAGAATAATATTGCTGTAGCAACAATAAACTATAGATATCGAAACAGCGATGACTCTATTGGGGTGAAATTATGTCTTCAGGATATAAAAAGGGCGATTCAATTTATGCGCTTTAATGCTGCTGAATATAATATTGATAAAACACGTATTGGTTGTTATGGAGGTTCTGCTGGAGCCGGTTCCAGTTTATATTTTGCCTTTCATGATGATATGGCTATTGAAGGTGATCCATCTATATTGGGGCAATCAACAAGGATAAAGTGTGCAGGTGCAATAGCTACTCAAGCCACATACAATGTATTTAGGTGGAGAAAAGTAGTGCCTGGGTTATGGATAGGTTTAATTCTGAAAAGGAAATTCTTTTACGATGTAGCTGCAAATTTTTATGGCTATCCAAACTACAAAAGTTTTAAAAAACAGAAAAAAGAGATTTCTGAAAGTCTGGATATGTTAGATATGATTGACGATGAGGATCCTCCGGTTTATCTAATGAATTTAATGGAAGAAACATTTCCTGCTAATGATAATATAATTCAACACCACAGAGAACATGCTATTGCAGTATCTAAAAAATTAAATAAACATGGAGTAAAAAATTATTTATTTACTTCAAAACATGTAGATGCTGAAAGCGACATTCAACCTACAATAAAAGAATTCATGGTTCAGCATTTGAAGTAATATAGTTATTATCAATACTCACGATAATAAATTGGCACGAAAAGTGTTGTGGTTCAGGTGTTGTAACATATTTTAACGGTTGCGAAATTTAACATTGCAATGCAATATTTCATATTGTAAGCCGTTATAATAAAAAAACGAAGTGCAATGCAAATAGTAAAAGCTATATTTCTTTTTTATAGAAAGTTGATTATTCCTTCATTATTATTCTCGCTTTTTATTGGATTTATTGGACTGAAAACAGAAGGTCTTAACTTTTTAAATACAGTAGGGATTTCGTTTATTTTTTCAGGACTATTATTTCATTATTTTATTTATGAGGTATGGAATAATAAAGAGTACTACTTTTATTTTAATTTAGGTTTAAGTAGGTACATTCTTTGGTTAATCACATTCATTTTTCACTTATCAATAGGTTTAACAATTATTCTTGTATGAATAATCTTCATGTTGATAGTGTAATTAAAAGTTATAACTTAAATCAAGTATTAACCGATGTATATATATCATGTAAAAAAGGAGAAATAATAGGATTACTTGGAAGGAACGGAACAGGAAAATCAACATTATTAAAAATTGTATTTGGTTCAATTTCTGCAGAAAGGAAAGTTTGTAAAAATTGGCAATAAAATAGTGGATGGACTTTTTGATAATCGCAAATTGATAAGTTATTTACCACAAGATAGTTTTTTGCCTAATCATATAAATGTCAATACAATAATTAAGCTGTTTTGTGATAAGAGTAATTCAGAATTAATAAAAGATCATAACTTAATAAGGCCAATGCTTGATAGGAGAAGTTATCAACTTTCTGGCGGGGAAAAGCGTCTTTTAGAGATTTTTCTGATCATTTATTCAGATTCAATATATACTTTTATTGATGAGCCATTTAATGGTGTTGCTCCTGTTTATAAAGAGGAAATAAAAAACTTGATTAATGAACAATCCAAAAACAAGGGATTTATTGTTACTGATCATGATTACAGAAATATTCTTGATTTAGCAAGTAGAATTATATGCATACATGATGGTGCTACCAAAGAAGTAAAAAGTAAAGAAGAGCTTATTAAGTTAGGGTATATTCCAGAATAAGCTTTATAAAAAAAATAGGATTCTTTATTTTTAAGAAAGTTTCCACTTCCAGGCATATATAACTATAAATGTAGTGGTAAATAATTCAATAATGGCAAAAAACAAGTAGTAGGACGTAGGTTTACCAATAAATAAAGTTAAAATCATAACAACAGTTTTTATTAAACCAATAGTAATATTTGCAATACGATTACTTTTATATTTTAATATTCGGGAAAGTAGAACCATAGCAATTGGAAGTTCCATTAATATACCAGCCATAAGTAAAAATTCTTGGGAAATTTCCATCCCTTCAACAGTGCCAGTAAGGAATTGCTTAAGCAAATTAGAATCCATTAATCCAATTACGTCACAATACAAATAATTTAAAGTGACAAAAATCCAAAGAGTTGATAAAATAATTCTATTGTCAGTTTTTGAAGTTTCTAAACTTAAAGCCATATTTATAACGTTTTTATGTTTATTAATAATGACACAAATATCTTTGACTTTCTTTTCAATTTCATTGACTTTAGTTAAGAAATAATGTCAACCACATTATTATCAAAATAAATTATTGGATGCTTTATATTGATAAGTGCAATTAAAAAAATATAGGAACGTTAGCAATAGCACAATTATATTAACAAAATATTTAATAATGAGATTAATAAGAAATTTAACTTTATTAACTGTAATAGTCCAAATTCTATTATCGTGCTCAACACATGAAGGTTATCAAATAGAAGGAAATGTAACTGGTATACCTGATAGCACTATGATTTATTTAAAGAATTTAAGTACTGAAGAAGAAATTGACAGTGCTTTAGTATTAAATAATCATTTTGTTTTAAAAGGAGTTTTACCAGAAACACCAGAAAGTTTTTGGCTTCACTTTAATTTAGATAAAAAGTTTCATTATACAAATTTATTAATAGGTAATGAGAAAGTAACTCTACAAGCCGATATAACTGATTTTCCCTGGCATGTAAAAATTAAAGGTTCAAAAAATCAGGATGAATACAATAAGTTTAGAAATTTAAGAAAGACCTTTGACATTAAAAGAGATAGCTTGGTGAAATATTTTTTCTCCTTATCAGATAGTCTACGAACTCTTAAGAATAAGGAGATATGGGAAGAAATAAAAGCAATAGATGATACTGTAGACAAAATAATAGATTCTGCTATTAAAGAAAATATCAATTCTTATGCAGGGGTTATTAATTTGGGATTTCGAAAAAAAGAATTTCATCGGGATACTGTAGCTAAACTGTATAATAATTTGCCCGAAGATATTAAGACAAGTAAATATGGTAAAATCATTAAAGTATACCTTGATAATCCAATACCAAAAGTGGGAGATAAATGCTATGATTTTGAAGCTTATAATAAGCTGGGTGAAAAAGTTAGTTTATTCGATATGAAGGAAAAATATATACTTTTGGATTTTACATCTACTTATTGCGGTCCATGCATGAAATCAGCAAAAGAACTTCATAAAATTCATGAAACATATAAAGATTCTATTGCTATTGTAAGTTTTTCGTGTGATGCAAATAAAGAAGTATGGCAAGAATTTCTTAAGAGGGATAGCGTAACGTGGACTAGTTTATGGGATGGTAAAGGAAGAATGAGTGAAACATATATAAAGTATGGTATTTCCGGTGTTCCTACTTTCTTATTATTATCTCCCGAAAGAACAATTTTAAAGAAATGGTCGGGTTATGGAGATGGAATTATTGAACGAAAAATAAAGAATACCTTTAAGAAAAAGAGTAAAAAATAATATCAAATTCAAAAAAAATGTTGTTCGTTGATACTTCATCTGTACGAGTTTTAAACAGTTGGTGGATGAACGTATCCCGAGCATGCTAATAACTATAAAATTAGATGTAATATATAAATAGGTTTATAAATCAACTATATTTTCTTCTTTTTACTTGATTTTGCTTTAGGATTAAACTCCAAGCAAAGGTTTATCCAATGTTCAAGTTCATCATCCATGTCAATACCTTCAGGTTCTACTTGAACAAAACCTTTCATTGGTCTGCCTGTAAAGTTCATCTCGTGGCAACCTGGTTTTGATAAAGCTTCGTCATATATTTCAGGATCAATACGTGCCATCAATCCATCTTTAATTATACCATCTGTTACGAGTTTTAAACCCAGTTGTGTGGATGATCGTATCCCGATATTTGCATGATAAAGCGAGAGACATTAGAGCCTTTAGAAAAAGAAGATATCTCAATATTTTTGTAGAATTCAGTAATAGGATAGAAAAAGAAATGCAACTGTTACGGGATGACATAAAAGACCTGAAGGAAGAAAATCGTCAGCTTATAATCAGCAAAATAGCCGCAATAGCTCACGACCACCTTCGCAGGATTTAGGGAAGGTTCCCAAACAAAAAAGTTTGAGGAAAAGCAGCGGTAAAAAGCCAGGCTATATTTTCAAACCCAGATTATCTTTTTACTTGATTTTGCTTTAGGGTTAAATTCCAAGCAAAGGTTTATCCAATGTTGTGTCAACCGAAGATTTCCCTTCTGGAGTAAATGCCCCGATCCAATATGGGAGCAACCTAACTTCTTTTGTCAGTTATCTGAATACTCGTCAATACATTCCATACCAAAGGATTCCGGAATTGTTAAAATGCATCAGCAATATATCAATTAGTGAAGGTACATATGCTCAACAGGGTGGCAGATAGGTTGTATCCAATTTATGAGAACATAAAAGAAGATATAGCGAACTCAAAAGTTGTAGGTAGCGATGAAACAGGGACAAATGTAAAAAGCGATATTGGACATGGACGTGGCAAACTGCAACAGAAACTTTTATTACAGTTTCTCCAACAAGAGGATTTGCAGCGATTGAAAATGAATTTCCCAAAGGGTTTCCCAATGCGGTGTTGGTGTCGGATTCTTTGATTAAAAACAGATGCCCACAGGCACCAATTGTGCCTGGCCCACTTACTCCGTGAACTTAACGCTTTTATTGAAGTGACAAATAACAGTTGGCCTGTTCAATTAAAAGAGCTTTTCCTAAAAGCCATTAACCTCAAAAGGGACTTGCCCCAATATCAATATTCGCAACCCATAAAAATGCGAGACGAAATATTACGGGAGTTTCAAAAATTATTGGATTCGCCACCCAAAATAAAACTCAAGAAACTAATTGCCTTTCATAAAAGAATGGTCAAATGGAAAAACAGCGTATTTACCTTTTTGTTTTTCCATGAGGTGCCTTTTGACAACAATGGGTCGGAAAGGGCAATACGCAACATTAAAGTAAAGCAAAAGGTGTCTGGTGGGTTTAGGTCTGAAAACGGGGCAGATATATTTGCAACGATACGTTCTGTTATTGATACCTGGATTAAAAGGGATTATAATGTTTTTGAAACACTATGCTCTTCCTTGTAAATTAAGGCAAAAGCCCATTTCTAGGAGGCAATATAATTATGTTGTCTTATATACCTGAGTTGTTACCACATTTTATCATCTACTATGTAACATAAACCTCCCATCATTTTCTTTTCTTCAAAGTTTACATGTTTATCTTTTAATATTCTCGTTATTCGGTCGGCTAATAATTCATTATATGCCATTGCTTCATTTTTTTGAATTTAAAAATCAGATTATTGATTGCTGTATATTGTTAAATGTTTAAAATAGAATGAAATATAATTGGTGCTTGTTGTAGTAGAAGGGTATTTTTCATTTAAAAATCATTTCATATCTTCGATACATTATCCAGTAATAGGCACATGTTATGAAGACATATATCTTCATCTTAAATATAGTTGTTTTAATTTCAGTAAAGGGATTATTTACTCCTCTTCAGGCTAATAAGAGTTTGAAATTAATAGATACTTTATCAATTTACAATTTAATTGTACAACTGGATACGACTTATCTTAAAATTCCGTCTAATTCAAAGTTGCAGTATCAAAAAATAATTGCATCAGCAGAAAGTATAAATTATGTATACGGTGTTATGCAAGCTAACTATCGTTTAGGATCATTGTATAAAATTGAATCGCAAAATGATTCTGCAATTATAGCTTATAAAAAAGCGTATTATGCTGCGCAAGAGTTAGATGATAAAATAAAATTGAGTCGCTTATGTGGCAAATTGGGTGTTATGTACAACACAATATCTAATTATAATTTAAGTAAACACTATTTCTTAAAAGGGCGAAAATATTTTTGGGAATTAAAAGATACTTCATTTTATGTTGTTACAGGAAATAATCTTGCTGTATGTTATAGATATATGGGGCAATTAGATTCAAGTCTTTATGTATTAAAGGAAAATGAAAAGCTGCTTAAAAAACTAAATGATCCAAAACGATTGGGGTCTTGTTTGCATTTACAGGGAGTAATAGCCAGGCAACAAGGTAATATTAAAGCCTCTTTAGAGTGTTTCTATAATGCATTGAATGAATTAAAATATTTAAATGATCCAGTAGTTTCATATATAGTAAAAGTTGATATAGCAGATGTTTATAACAGTTTAGGAGAACATGAAAATGCATTAAAACTATTGAATGAGATAAAAAACGGATACGTTAACAGGGTTAGAAGCGATATGTCTTTATATAAAATGATGGGTATTGCATTTGAGGGATTAAATAAAAGAGATTCGGCAATTTACTACTATAAAAAAAGTTTAGATGAAGCGATCAATTTAGGACAAAAAGGAAAGGTAGCAATAGCATATTATTACATCGGAAATATATTATTTAACACAGGCAGACAATCAGAAGCATTGTATTACCTGAAAAAGAGTAAACTCATAAGTAATTCTTTAAACCTTGAAAATGATTATGCTACAGCAAGTAATGTTTTAGGGAATATTTATATGCAAAAAGGTGAGTTTAATATGGCCGAGAAAAACTTTACAATTGCTTTTAATACAGGAAAAAAGATTGGCAATATAGAACTATTAAAAAATGCCACTAAAGGTTTACATCTGGTAAACTTTCAAAAAGGAGAAATTAATAAAGCTTATAATTATTTATTAAAATATAAGCAATATAGTGATAGCGTTTTAAATGCTGATAATATCAAGGCTATTACAAAGAAAAAGTTAGAATTTGATTTTGAGAAAGAAAAGGATCAACTAGTGCAAGAACAGGAAAAAGAAAGATTACTTTACAATGCTAATATAAAAAGACAAAAGCTTGTAAGAAATGCTATAATTATTATCTGCTTATTGGTAATAATATTCACAGTTTTTCTGTATAAAACCTACATACAAAAAAAGAAAGCGAATAACGAAAAAGAAGCTTTGTTAAAAGAAATACATCACCGTGTAAAAAACAATCTTCAAATTATTTCTAGTTTACTTAACATTCAAACCGAATATACCAAAGACTTAAAAATTATTGGGGCTGTGCAGGAAAGTCAAAGCAGAGTAAAGGCTATGGCTCTTATTCATCAATTGTTATATCAAGAAGAAAATTTTACTCGAATAAACTTTGAAAACTACCTTGATCAGTTGGTCAAAACAATAAATTCAATCTTTAAAAAAGAAGATATTGAAGTTCGTACAATATTGAATATCGATAAAATCCCTCTCAATATTGATACTTCAATACCTTTAGGGCTAATAGTTACAGAATTAGCTTCGAATGCATATAAATATGCATTTAATGATAGTAAACTCGGGATTTTAGAAATTGATTTATTAAGAACAGATTTTAAAAGATATGAGTTAGTAATAAAGGATAATGGTCCCGGATTACCAACTAATCTTGAAATCGAAAATTCAAACTCTTTGGGATTAAGACTTGTAAACTTATTAACAAACCAAATTGATGGTGAGTTTGCATATGCTAATAAAAATGGTTCACAATTTAAAATTACTTTTTCAGAGGTTTAATGTATGGCAGACATTTCAATACTAATTGTTGAAGATGAATTAATAATAGCTGAGGATATTAAAAATCAGTTACATACTCTTGGCTATAAAACGTCTGGAATTGCGAAGTCATATAACCAGGCCATAGACTTGCTAAATAAATCGTTACCTGACTTGATATTAGTTGATGTTAAACTGAAAGGTGTAAAAGATGGAATTGATTTGGCATATACTGTTAAAGAAATGTACCGTTTGCCTATTGTGTTCCTTACAAGTCACGCCGATAAAATAACTGTTAATAGAGCAAAAAAAGTAATGCCTGAAGGATATTTGGTTAAACCCTTCGAGAAAGATGATTTGTTTACATCCATTGAAATGGCTTTTTCAAACTATATGGGACGAATGTCTAATATTACGAAGAAGTCTGACGATGAGCCACGAATAATTAACAATTGTATTTTTGTAAGAAAGGATCACTTACTTATAAAAATATCTTTTCAAGAACTTAAATGGATTAAGGCAGAGGGTAATTATCTGGAATTACATTGTGTTGATAATTGTATTTTAACGCGTTCTACCTTAAAAGATTTTCTGCATAAACTTCCTAATGAGATGTATGTACAAGTACATCGTTCGTATGTTGTAAATAAAAATTTTATTTCGGTACTTGATTTTAACAAGTTAACTATCGATTCAGATGAAATCCCGGTAGGACGTTCTTTTCTCCAATCAGTTAGAGAGGTGCTTTCATAAAAATATTAGTTACACCTATTTCAACCCATTAATGCAAATTAACAAATTTGATAGGTAGCAGATTAACAGTTTATCACAAAATAGTGCAGTTTAACACTTTTAATTGAGTGTTGATTTATTACTCTAGACATTTACATGGATAATTTAATCCTAACAAATAAAATAGTTTACTATGGAGTATTTAAATCAATGGAGAATTAAACTGCTGGTATGTTTGCTATTATTGTTTTCATCAGCAATTTATAGTCAGCAATTAATATCAACCTCAGGTAGTCATTCTCAATCCGGAGCATATCAAATTAGTTGGACATTAGGTGAAACAGTTTCAGAAACTCTTTCTAATGGAGAAATGATATTAACGCAAGGTATACATCAGTATTATGTTGTGCCAAGCGGGATTATAAATAATAAGGATTTATCAGTTTCTATCAAAGTTTTTCCTAATCCAGTTGTAGAAAGTATATGCATAAGCATATTGCATTTACAAGGTCACAATCTTGAGTATAATCTTAATAAACTATCTATTTACCTTTTTGATAACACTGGACGCTTGTTAACTATTGTAAAGGTTAAGAATAAAAATACATGGATAAATATGCAAAATTATCCTGCAGGGCAATATTTACTTAAACTAGTCTCTTATTCAAATAAAGAAATTCAATCATTTAAAATCCTAAAAAAATAAAACCATGAAACCAATTAAAACCCAACATTTATTAAAAAGAATCGGTCTATTTATAATACTGATTATAAACAGTATTGTAATATGTGGACAAGCTCCTTTAAGTTTTAAATATCAAGCCATATTGAGAAATGAAACAGGAGTGGTTTTAAATAACCAGAATGTAACTATTGAGATTCAGATTTTAAAAGGGACTGCCATGGAATCGCCAGTATTTACCGAAACACATAATGTATCAACAAATGATTATGGTTTGGTAAATTTAGAAATAGGTACAGTAGAATCAGCAAGCTTTGCAGCTATAGATTGGGGGGAAACAGCTCATTTTATTAGAATATTTGTTGATGGTACAGAAATGGGAACAAATCAACTGTTAAGTGTACCTTATGCACTTTACGCTCAAAATTGTGGAAACGATAATTTGATTACTATTACAGATAATCAAACAATTGAAGGTGATAAATCTTTTATAGGAAGTGTTGAAGTAAATACACCTACAGATGCAAATCATGCAGTTAATAAGGCATATGCAGATGCTTTATCATCAAAGGGATGGGCGTTAGGAGGTAACTTTGGAACAGATCCAGAAAACAATTTTATTGGTACCTTAGATGAATCACCTTTGATTTTTAGAGTAAATGATACAACCCGAATGATATTAAATAACTATGAAGGTGTTTACTTCCCTAATAAAAATTATTCAGTTTATATTGGTACCCATCGTATTTTTAAGAATTTTGGTGCTTTTCACAATGTTTTTATTGGAAGTAGAGCGGGAAGAAAAGTATATTCTGGTACAAGAAATGTGGGTGTTGGAGCTTATGCATTGAATAATGATAGCTCAGGTATTAGAAATACTGCAATTGGAGATGCTGTTTTGAGGAGAAACACCGAAGGATCATTTAATACAGCTGTTGGCTCATCATCTTTATCATACAATATTAATGGAGAAACTAATACATCAATTGGTTTTAGGACAATGGAGCTAAATCGGACAGGATCTAACAATGTTGCAATTGGAGGAACTGCATTGTATACAAATCGAAGCGGAAACGCTAATATAGCATTAGGAGCAAGAGCATTATACTATAATTATAACAATAGTAACCTCGTAGCTATTGGAGATTCATCTCTATACAATAACAGTAAAAATAAAACATTGAGTTACCATGGTGCATATAATACCGCTGTTGGATCTAAAAGTCTTCAGTCTAATACTACAGGATATAGTAATACAGCTTTAGGATATCAAAGTCTTAGATATAATACAACGGGTTATTATAATACAGCTTTAGGATATCAAAGTCTTAACCGAAACACGACTGGTATTTGGAATAATGCTATCGGTAATAATGCATTATCAAGAAACAAAGAGGGATCATATAATATTGCTATTGGAAATAATGCTTTAATTAGAAATGAAGAAGGAAATCATAATATTGCTATAGGAGTGAGTTCATTATTGGATAATCAAGACGGTGATCGGAATATTTCTATTGGATATTATGCTGGTCCTAATAGTTTAGGTCCGGATTTAAATAATACTATTGCAATTGGTTATAATGCACGAACCGTGGTTAGTAACTCAGTTAGAATTGGTAATTTAAGTACTGCACAAATAGGAGGGTATGTTAATTGGTCAAATTTATCGGATGGTAGATTTAAAACCAATATAAAAGATAATGTTCCAGGATTAGATTTTATACTAAAGTTAAATCCAATAACATATAATTGGAATACTCATAAATTAACGGAGTTTATAAATAGTTCAGTTCACCAAAATGGAGAATTAAAATCAACTGAAACAATAAATCATGAAAAAGAAGAAAAAACATATACCGGTTTTATTGCTCAAGATGTTGAGAATGCAGCTGAGGCATGTAATTTTAATTTTAGTGGAATAATTAAACCTGCAAATGAAAAGGATCATTACAATTTATCTTATGCTGAATTTGTTGTACCACTTGTTAAAGCTATTCAGGAACAACAAGAAGAAATAGAAAAGCTAAAGAAACAGATTGAGGAGTTAAAAAACAAAAAGCCTTAATTTTTATGGAAATTTAGTTTAATAAAAAGTTGGTTGTGTAGATTTTTGTTTTTAAAAAGCCCAAAAACTGTATAAACAATTTTTGGGCTGGATTAGGAATAGAGGTGTCCCTACCTCTTCTTGTTATTTAACTAAATTAATAAAACACCCTTTCAAGTGCGGCTTTATTATTTTCTCTAACAGAACCATTGCTAGTTGATATTAAACCTACTTTACCGCTATTGTATCCGGTATACCAAAAGACAGTAGTTGAACCACCAAAATACAGTTCACAGGCTGCAATAAATCCTCGTTCTCGTTTTTGTTTTGCAGTGGTAGGATTGCTCACATATTCGTTATTAATTCCACATTCGGTTACAATAAAATTACCATCAATGTATTTGTATCTATCATTAAATGCATTAATAAACTTATCTCTCCACTGTGCCGAAGTTAAACTTGGATCAGGATCACCACCACCTACAAATTTTGGGTAAGCATGAACAGCCCATAACCTGTTAGAGATACTTGATGTACCGTTATATAAATTTTCGCTAACAGCTTTAGCATATGCTCCACCGTCAAGAATAATCTTTTTACCCTTCCAGTCATTAATTTTATTGTAAAGATTTGTGTAATAATTGGCTAGATCATAGCCGTTTACTGGTTCGTTATTTAATTCCCAGCCCATAACAGCACCAAGTAATCCCTTTGCTTCAATTTTTGCAATTACTTTTTCCCAAACTCCTGCATCTGTAGTTGAACTATAATAATCATGTTCTCCCCACAGAGCAAATAATCATTTTATTTCCGGGACCATGATCTCTTAGTGTAGTAAGTGCATCGGCCCATTCGCTCAAGTCAGCATCGTCGTTTGCCATAGGACGACTAAAACCAACACGATAGATTTTGAAGTTAGTAATATTATTCTCTAAACGATTCAGGGCAGTATTAAGATCTGAGTTATAAGTCCAAAACTTTTTCCAGTCTGTTTTATTATCTCCATTATAGGAGTTATTTAGATTCACACCGTACTTTGAAAATAATGTTGTACCAGTGTTTGTTACCGAAGCTGCTTTTAAAGAAAGATCTTCATTTAAACTTTGTTCTTCTAATTGGTTTAAACTCTCATCTGTTTCGCAACTGTTAAGCGTAAAAATTAAGCAGATAAACGTTAAAAATAATAACTTTTTCATTTCGTAGATTTTAAATTTAAGTTAGATGAATTGACTAAGTAGCTTTTACTATAACTTATAATACCATTATCTCAATGAAATTATAACGCTAACATCATAGTGAAATTGGTATTAATATTAAGGTCTGAATATTTCAATCTCACCAAATATAATATCCATTACCTATACCATATAAGATGTATTGATAATATATAATAAGCTGAATTGGTTAATTAATAATACTCTTAGTAAAAGATTGAAAAATTTGAAAAGAATAAAGTTTCCGGATTATTATTCGAATCAAGCGTACTTAACAAAACACTGCAATATAAAAAATAGCATCTTGTATATCAAGTATTTACTAAAAAAATAACGGCAGCGTTGCCGAAAACGCTGCCGAAAACGTTGCCGTTAAAATCAGGGTGATTTAACGCATTTAATGATCAAAATATTTATAGAGTTCAGATATTAAAATTAAAATATGTATAGTTATTTTATACTTATTAATAACGTAAACAAGTTATTTTTTAAATATAAATTACTCTTTAAACCATGGATATTTATCAGTAATTTCAACATACTGTCTTGATATGGAAGCACCGCCAAATAAACCAAAGCCATTATTTATATTTGTATATGCTTGAACAGGTTCTGAGTAGACATCTAATTGTGTGTTAATTTGCTTAAATATGGTATTATAATAATCATAGTATTCTTGTGTAATATGAAATAATTCAACGCAGAAGTATTTTTTATATTTTTTGTTGGTGGCATCTGTTATATTATCAGATTTATTGATAGTGAAGGAATTATAAATTTGTTTTTGATTTCCATTGAAACCACTATCATCGAATAATGATCCAATATACTTTTTTTGCTCTTGTTGACTATTACCAAGGCCTATAATTTCAAAACCATAGAACTGACTAATAGGTTGAATTGTAAAGCTGAGATCTACATCATCGGGTATCTCATAATCTCTAATAGAGGCGGATTCAATCCCATAATAATCTATCATATTTATCCAGTATGCATCAATATTAACTGTGTCTATATCAATTTGTTCTTCAGTATTAATAAAATAAGGTAATATATAGTAGTAATTATTACATTTAATAGGATCGTCAATAGAAATTTGAAATGTAAAGTTTGCTTCGTCAGATGATACTTCTTCTGAAGGATTATTAAGCAATTCCATATCAAATGGTATTTTAGAAGGGATTGTTGTGTTAGCGGATAATGTTTTAACTAACTTATTATCATCATATATGTCAATTTTTATCTCATAACTTTCTCCTTCTTTAGGTATAATATTGTAATTGGTGTAATATAAAAGTTCATCAGATGTGTCGTGTTGATGTTTAATGTATCTCATGTCTACTCTTTGATGCTTTTTTAAACGTACTATATTAAATTCTGAATATTTTACATTATTATTATTTAAATTCATTTCGAATTTATCGTTTAATTGCTCATAATGTATTATATCAAATGCGTATTCTGGATATACATTTAACATTTTATTCAATTTAATTTGAGGAACTTGACCTTCTGTCATAATACAGTGCAAAAAGTAATTATCTTCAGATATTGATTCTTCTTTTTTGCAACTAATTAAAAAATGAGTAATTATTAATATTATAATATATTTAGTATATGAATTCATCATGGTGTTTTTATCATTAATTAATAATTGTTTGTAAAAATGCTGTAAGTGCAACAACATTAGTTCATTTTTTGGGAGATTGATTTAAGGTAAAGATTGTATGTTGCTGTAAATTAAAATCTTTAATTGTGTACATGATAATTAATTAAAAACTTAGCGAATAACTTAATGAAGGGATAATTTCAAAGAAGCTATGTTCATTTTTATCTCTAAGGTAATAACCAATGTTTCCAATTATATGTGCATAATTCTCACTATATGTTGTATTATAAACATTTGGTCTACTGTAAATATTATAAACCGAAAGGCACCATGTGCTTGTTCCAATCCTATTTTTTCGTTTATAATTCAACGATAAATCCAATCTATGATAATCTGGATTTTTGTAAGCATTTTTTTCATTAATCATTACTTTAGTTGCTTCTCCATATTTGTCAATTCCCATTTTGGTATCGTGATAAATATTAGTGGACCAATACATTAGGTTAGGAATGGTTTCCCTGTTTCCACTATGGTATAACCAGTTAGTTGAAAGACTCCATTTAGTAGAGAACTTATAATTGGTTACAATATTTAAATGATGCATATGCTCATATCGAAATGCGAATGATTTACCATTGTTTATTCCATCAAACTTTCTGTTCACTTTTGCAAGAGAATAACCGATCCACCCGGATAGTTTACCCAGAGGTTTTTCAACTAAGAATTCTACCCCTTTAGCATCACCTGTGCCTACTACTATTTTATCAATCCAGTTGTTGCTATCTTTAAAATATGAACTTCCTTGTTTAAAGTTGATCAGGTTATCCATTTTTTTATAATAGGTATCAATATGTAGTTTTAAATGTTTAAATTTTAGTATACTTATTCCAAGTGAAAAATGATGTGCTGTTTCTGAAGGTGCTTTATCTACTGCTGCAACAATAAGATCAGAAGCCATTTTTATTTTAGTAGCACCTAAATGGTGAATATGTTGTACCATGTTTGAGTATCCTCCCTTTAAAATAAAATCCCGGTAAAACTCGTAATTTGCAGTAAAACGTGGCTGGATTTGGTTCATCGTGTATCCATCCGTTTTATATAAAGTAATGTGAGCTCCGCTGGTTAGTCCTAATTTTGGTGTAACATTTACTTCAGCTTCAATATACGGACTGTGTTCTGTTGTTTTATGGTTATAGTAACTTGTGATAGTATCATTATTATTATCATAAATATCGCTATGACGAGCGGTAAAATTATCTCGAAGGAAGTTATCAGATTTTAAATTTATCTGCTTAAATTGATATCCCAGGTTAATTTTTATTTTTGGATTTATTTCATATTGAAAATCAGAACTTAATTGAGTATGAAAAACTTCATTTTTAAGGTTCGACATTTGAAATGAATTAGTAGTATCTTGTAAGCTATGGTGATATGATGAGTCCTTTCTATAACCATTATATTCATAGTTACTAAATGAAACTTGTGCATGTGCATTTATTTTTTTAGAAAGTTTTCCTTTCCATCCAACAGCTCCCAGCATATTTGTCCAGTCCTGCCCGTCTCTATTTTGACTGTATGAATATTTTTCAAAATAAGATTCCTCATAGGTTGATCTCTTTTCTCCCTTATCTTTTCCAGAATATATTGAAGCATACAGCTTACTGTCATTAGATAGTTTATGGGTAATTTTAAAGTTTATATCATTAAAATTATAATCCTTTATATCATTGCTACCACCAATTTTTTTAGGCAGAATCTCTCCGTATATATTGTAATATCCCAATCTTCCAGCTAAGTTAAAACTTGTTTTATCTTTTATTAAAGGACCTTCAAGTGACAGTTTAGAAGATATGAGTCCGACAGAAACCTTCCCTTTAATTTTTTCATAATTGCCATCTTTAGATTTTATATCAAGTACAGACGATAAACGCCCTCCGTGTTTACTTGAAAAACCACCTTTATATACTTTAACATTATCAATTATATCGGAATTAAAAACGGAGAATAATCCCAATAAATGATAACAATTATAAATAGGTACTCCATCCAGTAAAAAAAGATTTTGTAACGGTCCACCTCCTCTTACGTATAATGCTCCATTGCCTTCTGCACCAGATTGAATTCCTGGTAAAAGTTGTAAAGATTTTACAATATCAGCTTCGGCCATAATAATAGGTAACTCTAACATTTCTTCTGCCGAAATATTCATTTTTCCCAGTTGACCATCTCTTTCAACCAGAGCGGGTTTATCGTTACCTTGAATAACTACTTCCTGTATTTCAAGGTTAGGCTCCAAGCTTAGGTGTACTTCTTTATTGGTATCTAACACAATTTGCTTTTGAATTGGATCCATTCCTGTATAAGAATATACAATGGTATATACACCTTCTTTAAGTGTTAGACTATAATGGCCTTTATTATTTGTTATGTCACCAATGTAATTTGTTTTATCGTATACATTAGCATTTACCAGCAGTTCTCCTGTTTCAGAATTTTTTAGATAGCCGCTAATTGTGTATTTTTTAAGTTTAGATTTCTTTTTAATAATAATTTGGTCATCTAACTTATAGAAGGTAATACCTGTTCCTTTTAAAATGTAGGTTAAAATTTCATCAATAAATGTATTTTTAAAAGATTTTGTGATTCTGTAATCAGAAGGCAGAATACCTGATTGATATGCAAAAGAATATCCTGATTTCTTTTCGATTTCCTTAATTGCCTCTGCTAAGGTTACATCATTAAATGATATTGTTAGAGTATCTGTTAATGCAAAAGAACTAGAGCAAAAGAGCAATAATATAAGAGTAAATAGGGCATAGGAATATCGTTTTAACAAACGGGTATTTGTTAATTTATATATTTTCATGTGTGTTAGTTTTGTTTTAAGTGGCGATTAGCCTATCGATTGTATTAATTTTAGCTTAATTATTCATGTATCTAATACAGAATATTATTTATTTAGGTATGTATATTTCAATAGTATTATTAATTTGTTTTGTTTCTATATCAAAAGTTAGCGCTATTACTTTTAATATTTTTTCTAATGGTTGATTATCAAAACTAGCCGAGAATCGTAATGTTCTTAGTTGATTATCATTTATTTTAATTTTTACGTTATATACTGACTCTAAAATTTCTACTACATTTTGTAAATTGGTATTATCAAATAGAAACTTTTTAGTTTTCCACGATAATAAATTAAGATCTAATTTGGTTGTTTTTACTAGTTTGTTGGTTTGAGAATTATATCTTATCGATTCTCCCATTTTAACAATAGTATACTTTTTATTAGGCGATGTAAACTTTACTTTACCTGTCTTAACACTTAAAGTAATTTCACTATCATATTTATAATTCGAGATATTAAACGATGTTCCCAGCACTTCGAATACTCCATTTGAAGTGTGTATTAAAAAAGGTTTTGTTATGTCTTTTTTAACATCGAAAAAAGCTTCACCTTTTAACCATACCTTTCTTTTATTACCCCTAAATCCTTTAACAAATGTTAGTTTACTATTTTTATTAATACTTACAAGGCTATTGTCGGGTAATTGATAGTTGTTAATTATATCTGTTTGTGTTGTTAGTACTTCTTTATTAGGTAAGAATATATATTTAGCTACAAAAAGTAAAACTATTAAAGCAGCTGCAATTTGCGCAGTTTTTATTATTAGCTTTCTTACCTTGACTTTATTTTGCTTCTTTTTAATTGTTTGTTTCGATATTTTTATCCACGCATTGTTTGTCTCGTTATTAAAACAATATGATATATCACCTGTCTGTTGCCATGTTCGTTCTATTTCATTAAAGTATTCCTTGTTTTGATCCTCCTCAATCCAACTTTCAAACATATTCTTATCGTTGGTTGTAGCAGAACCATCAAGGATACTTGTAATGATTTCCCAATCTATATTATGTGAATTATTGCTTTTCATCTCGTTATTCAATTTTAAAACACCTTTGATCGTAAAAGGACCTATAGAAAATTAGAATTTTTCTGATAATATTTTTAATAAGCTAATTATTAGAGTAATATTGATCCCATTTAAATCTTTGCGAAGAATTTTTAATGCCTTGCCCACCTGGTTTTTTACTGTTTTAATGCTAATATTTAGATCTTCTGCAATTTCTTTATGTTTTAAACCATGCATACGACTCATTATAAATACTTTTTTACATTGTGCAGGTAGTTTATCAATGCTCATGTATATTTTAGCAACCAAGTCTTCATGATCAAGTTCTTCGTCTATCCATTCATTTTCGGTATGGAGTATTTCTTCAGTATATTTATTTTTTACCTTTTGATGCCGAATCTTATTTAAAGCACGGTTTTTCACCAATTGGTATAAATATGCTTTAGGAGCAGTGTTCTCAAGTTTATTTCTATTCTCCCAAAGATTAATAAAAACTTCTTGTACAATTCCTTCAGCAAGTTCGTTATCCTCAATTATGTTGGTAGCATATGATTTTAAAGGTTGATAGTAAAGCCGAAATAGGATTTCGAAAGCTTTTTCGTCTGAATTCTTTACTAGAAGAAATAAATCTTTTTCGGTAGACATATTAGTTACAATTTGTCGTGTAATAGGTTTGTTCTAATAGGGAATCATAATGATTACCATTGTTACTTTCAGCCTACAAATCTAAATAAATCAGCAATTAGGAAAACTTGTTTTACATTTTTTAATTAAATAATTTATGTTTCTGCTCATAAGGATATTAGGTTTCAGGGATTTTTTACAATTGTTAGTTAATTATTTTTTCTATAATTGTTGAAGCTGGAATAATAGTTAACAAAATGAAATGAAAATAATATCTGTTCGTGAAAACCCAGAATATAAAAATATTGCTATTAAATATTTTCAGAACTGTTGGCAAAGCGCACTACCAAAAATATATGACGATTGCATAAGTAATAGCATTTATACTAAAAATCCCCTACCTCAATGGTATTTACTAGAGAAGGATAATAATTTAATAGGGTGCGCAGGACTTATAACTAATGATTTTATAAGCAGAATGGATTTATATCCATGGATTTGTGCTGTATTTATTGATCAAAAGCATCGAGGAAATTCTTTTAGTTCTTTGTTAATTGAGAAAGCAAAAGAGGATAGTAAAAAAGCAGGATTTGAATATTTGTATTTATGTACCGACCATATAGGATTATATGAAAAATATGGTTTTGAATATATAGGCAATGGATATCATCCTTGGGGAGAAGAGTCCAGAATTTATCAATTGGGATTATAGTATTTAAACACTAATAATTGTTAGTAGTTCAGATTTGTCCTAACTTTTTGATAAGTAGATTGTAATTGTGTTTTGAATGCAATGAATAAAAGAATTTATTTATTTACATAACGCAACCAAATCAACTGTTAACCATCTACAATTAGTATTTAAAAACATAATAAAATGAAAAATATAATTCTAGCCCTAGTTGTACTTATCGTATTATCAATTTTTAGTTCTTGCGAGAATGAAAAGGAAGATGAAATACCAGAAGAGGGAATTCCAGATATTGTTCCTGAAGACGAAATTATAAAAATACCTGTTGTAGTTCATGTGATCAATTATGCTCCAGAACCATTCGAAATTAGTGATGATAAGATACGCTCGCAGATAGATGTTTTAAATCAGGATTTTAGAAAACAAAATTCTGATTGGCAAAAAACACCCGATGAATTTATTGATTTGGTTGCAGATGTTGGAATAGAATTCTATTTAGCAACGGTTGATCCGGAGGGAAATCCAACGACTGGCATAATCAGAACATCAAGTGATGTAATTGGTGGAGACGGAGACACTGGAATTGATAGACCAATCGAAGACTTACGTTTATACTTTACTGATAAAGGAGGGCAAGATGCTTGGCCAAGAGACCAGTACTTAAATATTTGGATTGCAGATAAAAAAACTGCTACTGGAAAAATATCAATACCGGGTTATGCTAACTTTCCAGGCTGTGATAAACGAATAGATGGAGTTGTTATAGATCCCAGGTGTTTTGGAACGCTTCCTCCACTATGGCCAAACCACAACCTTGGCAGGACAGCCACGCATGAAATTGGGCATTGGTTAAACCTTAGGCATGTTTTTGGTAAAAATGGAGCCTGTGAAGATATAAAGGATGATGGTGATTTAGTGGATGATACTCCAGTACAAATGAATCAGAGAGAATGCACACCAACCTACCCACAATATTCTTGTGGTTCTAGTGATATGTTTATGAACTATATGGATTATGTATATGATGAGGCTATGTTTATGTTTACCAAGGGACAAAAACAAAGAATGAGAGCACTTTTTAATAAAGGAGGTTTAAGAAGAGATTTATATCTAAATGTTCGGGAGGAATAAATGGATAAGTTTCGTTTTTGAGTCTATGTTACTAAATTTTAATTACACATATATAATATCCTATTAACTCTAGATTATGAAAACAGCATTAATAATTATCGATATTCAAAATGATTATTTCGATAAGGGTAATATGCCACTTGTTGATTCGTTAAAGGCATGTGAAAATTCAAGACTTATTCTTAATTGGTTTAGAGGTAATAATTTACCCGTAATACATGTTCAACACATTGCTACAAGGCCTGAATCATCATTTTTTCTACCTAATACAATGGGAGTAGAAATTCATGAAAATGTAAACCCATTAGAAAATGAAAAAGTTATCTTAAAGAATTATCCAAATAGTTTTTGGGAAACGGAATTGCTAAACTATCTAAAAAGTAAGAATATAATAGATTTAGTTGTCTGTGGAATGATGACTCATATGTGTGTTGATGCAACAGTAAGAGCTGCGAAAGATTTGGGTTTTAATATTACTTTAATTGGAGATGCTTGTGCAACAAGGGATTTGGAAATTAATCAACAGACAGTTAAAGCAAAGGATGTTCAAAATAGTTTTTTAGCAGCTTTAGATTACTTTTATGCAACAATTCAATCCGCTCAACAATATTTAAACGAAAACTGAATTTTTACCGATAACAATACAATTAATTCGACTTTATATCATTCCTTATATGATTAGATATATTTATTTCATAGTTTTTATTTTATGTGCATTTGTAAAATCTTATGCAATAGAGAATCAGCATGCATCATATTCTGATACTATGAGAATTAAGAACGACCTAAGAGTAATAACCAAAACTACTTCTAGTAGAAATCATAAAAATGTTAAAACTCTTAATTTTGTAGCAAATTATATTTTTGAAGAACTCGCCAAATGTTGCGATACAGTTTTCTATCAAATATTTAATGTTAATGGTATAGAGTATAAAAATGTTGTAGGAAGACTTGGAGCAAGTAACAATGGAAAAGTTGTTGTTGGTGCACATTATGATGTAGCTGGAGATCAGGAAGGAGCAGATGATAATGCAAGTGGGATAGTTGGATTGCTCGAATTATCCAGATTGATTTCGAAGGATAAATTAAGTTATCAAATAGAATTTGTAGCATACACATTAGAGGAACCACCTTATTTTAGAACCGATTATATGGGAAGTCATATTCATGCTAAATCTTTGTATGATAATAATGAGCATATAAAAGGAATGATATGTCTTGAGATGATTGGGTATTTTAACGATAATAAAAATTCGCAAGATTACCCGGTAGGTATTTTAAAATTACTGTATGGTAGCAGAGGAGATTATATAACAGTAGTTCAAAAGTTTGGAAATGGACAGTTTGGAAGAAAGTTTAACAGAAAAATGAGAAAACAAAACTTGATAAAAACAAAGTCGTTTAAAGCCCCAGCGAAGCTTTCCGGTATTGATTTCTCAGATCATCTTAATTATTGGCGATATGGTTTTAGTGCTGTAATGGTTACAAATACTGCGTTTTACAGAAATAAAAACTATCACAAAGTAACTGATACCATGGAGACTCTGGATATAAACAGAATGTCGTTAGTTATTGATGAGGTATTTTTAGCGTTAAGAGAGTTATAAAAATATTAGTTATATTATGACATGGATATATTGAAGGAAAATAAGAATGGGATAATATTAAGAAATACAGAAACCAATGATTTGGAGTATTTATTTATTTTTCATCAAGATACGGCAGCCAATTATTTAGCTGCATTTACTTCTAAGGATCCAAACGATAAAGAAGCTTTTTTTCAAAAGTGGAATAAATTATTGACCGACAAAACAGTGAATATCAAAACTATTCTTGTGGACAATGAAATTGTAGGAAGTATTGCGAAATATGAAATGGAAGGAGAATCGGAAATTACTTATTGGATTGGAAAGAGTTTCTGGGGAAGAGGGATTGCAACAAATGCTTTACAACAATTTCTTCAAATAGAGGAAAAACGTCCTATTTATGGTCGTGTTGCATTTGATAATTTTGGTTCTCAAAAAGTGTTGGAAAAATGTGGATTTAAAAAAATAGGAAGTGAAAAAGGTTTTGCTAATGCTAGAGGTAAAGAAATTGTGGAGTTTATCTATGCTTTAAAGTAAAAAAATACCAAATTAATACATTAATAAATATTAAGTTAAAAAATATTAAATAATAGATCATTTATTCTACTTTTTGTATTTTTCTTAAAAGTTATTGGATTATAGAATTAGTTATGATACGTTTATTATTTGCACTTGGATTAATTTTTATGCTAGCAAGTTGCAGCAAGAACAGTTCAGAAGGCAAAACTTTTAATACTGAAAAAGTTCAACTAGCATCAATATCATTAGGTGATCATACCTATAAAATTGGAGATGGTTTAATGTTGGAGGATAGTGATTTTGGAATAACTGCAACAAGCTCATCATGGAGATATCATTCGATTGAATACTATAGATTGGTTGATAATTTGGAAGATTATTTTCCTGTTAAAGTTACTAGTTTAAGTTCTAAAGAATTTATCTGTGATCAAATAATATCTGCTGAGGGTTCGTATGGGGATGGTCAATTGGATGATATTCAGGTCACTATGTATGTGAAGAATGAAGATGAAAGAAGAGTTGTTGAAATTACACTGAATACTGATGATAGCCATGAAGTTATGAAATACACGTTTAATTTAAGAATGAAACCAGAATAGCATCATACTTGAGTGTTTAATTGTTGGAATATTCTTGAATTAGAAATATTAACATATAATTGAAAGGGGTGAAAACCCCTCTTTTTGTATATTTATCAAAGTTTAACCAATAAATTATTTTTCTATAAGTGGTATGGAATTTACAATAAAACAATTGTCTCCTAAATTATTAAATGATTATTTAGCATTCTTTGATAACGTTCATTTTTCTGAAAATCCAGATTGGTCTATTTGTTATTGTTTCTCGTATCATTTTGTAGGAACAAGTGAACAATGGAATCGAGAGAGTAATCGTTCATCTGCAATTCAGTATGTTAAAGAAGGAAAACTAACAGGGTATTTAGCTTATTATAATAATGAAGTAGTTGGATGGTGCAATGCAAACAACCGATCAAACTATCAAAGATTATTAAAGTATTACGATTTAATTGATAATCCTGGAGAAAAGATATGTTCAATTGTTTGTTTTTTAATTCATCCAGATTTTAGAAGAAAAGGAATAGCACAAAAGATATTGCAGCAAATCTGCGAAGATTATTCCAAGAAAGGTTATGATTATGTTGAGGCTTACCCGGGAAAAGGACAACTATCATGTGAAGGACATTATAAAGGTCCAATTGAGTTATACAGTAAGTTCGATTTTAAAATTGTTAAGGAGCATCAGGATTATTATACAGTTAGAAGAAGTCTTAATTAACGCAAATAAAAATAATTGAATAAAACTTTAACTTTTCAAGCGATTGATGCAACAACTTATCTAAAAAATTGTCGTTATACCAATACCAACTAATAGTAGTTTGTCTGAATGATTTTGGATATTGAGAATTACAAGGAGTTATTTGATCAATACTATCAAGGATTGTGCTTTTTTGCAACTAGATACCTTCCTGATACCGAAGATCCTGAAGATGTAGTACAAGATGTTTTTATTACAATTTGGGAGAAAAGAAAATCGTTTTCAGATATAAAAAATATAAAAAGTTTCTTATTTGCATCGGTTCGTAATTCCTGTCTTAATATTATAAAACGCAATAAACTAAAGAACAACTACGAGGTTTATGCGAAAAATGCTGCCGAAATAGATTTAGAATCTCAAATAATAGAAGAAGAGGTGTACATTAAATTGTATAACGAAATAATTAAGCTTCCTACTTCTTGCAAAAAAGTGATGCTATTAACTTTTGAGGGATTAAAAAATAGAGAAATAGCAGAAAAATTAAATATTTCTACAAATACAGTTAAAACTCAAAAGGTGTTGGGAGTAAGTAAGTTAAAGTCAAAAATGGAAGAGTTTCAAGAGTATCTGACCATCTTTTTTTAATTTTCTTCAATTTTCACTTCACCTAAAATAACAATCCGATTGTCGTATTTACAAAAAGCAGAAAAAGCTTGGAAACAAATAATAAAATATTTGATGTAGCTTCCTTTATTTATAAGGAATTAAGAGACCAAATTAGTCTTGAGGAAAGAGCTATGCTGGAAAAATGGCTTAGCGAAGATCCATCGAATAGAGAACTGTATGATAAAATTAAAAATGGGAATGAGTTTAAAAAGCGGGTATCGGGATATAATAAGTTTGATAAAACAAAAGCATGGGGTAAAATTAACCCTTATAGGAAAAACTTTACTTTAAGATCTTTTTTAAAGTATGCAGCTATCGTTATCCCAATAGTAATAGCTCTGTCTTTATATTTTGTTGTATCGGACGTAAAAGAGGTAAAACAAGCTATGACGATAGAAAGTATCATACCAGGACAGCCAAAAGCCAGATTAATATTATCAGATAACAGGGAAATAACTTTTGAAAAGGGGCAGCAAAATATCCAACCTATATTAGAAAAAGGAGTGACCATTACAAATACTCATAATTCAATTACTTATACCAAAGATGAAAGTGAGATAATGGAAGGAGCAATTAATACATTAGAAATTCCAAGAGGAGGTATGTATTCACTATATCTATCTGATGGAACAAAAGTATGGCTTAATTCCGATTCAAAATTAGAATATCCTGCACATTTTAATGACTCTGTGAGGAAAGTACATTTAACAGGAGAAGCTTTTTTTAAAGTAACTCATAATGGTACACCATTTATTGTGGAAACTACTAATTCGAAAATTCATGTATTAGGAACCTCTTTTAATGTATTGGCTTATCCAGTAGATAATTATTCAATAACAACATTGGTAACGGGAAAGGTAAGTATCAAGTCAGAAAAAGAAGATGTTAATGACGTTGGGAAAATATTAAAGTCCGGTGAGCAAGCCCAAGTAGTTGAGGATAGAATATCTGTAAAAGAAGTAGATACAAAAATACATACAGCATGGATAGATGGAAAATTTGTGTTTAGTTCAGAATCGTTGGATTCAGTACTTAAGAAGCTTTCGAGATGGTATAATTTTGATTTTAAGTTTAAAAATGACTCTCTAAAAAATATTCACTTTTCTGGAAGATTAGATAGAAATGAAGAATTTAAGAATGTGATTGAAGTAATTGAAATTGCTTCGAATGTAAAATTTGAAATGATAAATAATGAGTTAATCGTAAAATAAACAAAAAGGGAAATGCCGCCACATTTCCCTCAAATCATTTTTTTAAATCGTGTAAAATTTAAAGTGTAAATTTATGAAGAATAAATTTAAATGTAACCGTTTTGTTCAAAAAATTGTGAGTTGTAAAACCACATTTTTAATGTTAATCTTTACGTTTTCATCTACTTATGCTATAAGTCAGAGTAAAGGCATTACGATAAATCTCAAAGATGTAACTATTGAACAAGTATTAAAATCGCTCCAATCTAAATCAGATGTAAACATATTTTATAATGCAGATGATTTAAAAAATCAACCCAAAGTTTCTGTTAATATTAAAAAAGGATCGGTTGAGGATATATTAAAAGCATGTCTTAAAAACACAAGTCTTTCATATAAATTGGTTAATAAAACCTTTGTAATAAAAAAGAAGGAAAGGAAAGCTGCTGTACAAAAACAAACCAAGGGGTTATTAACTCAAACCATAAAAGGAAGAATTGTAGATCAGATTACCCAAGTGCCATTGGTTGGGGCAAATGTAATTGTAACTACTATGCCCACACTTGTAGGTACAATTACTGATGCTGATGGTTACTTTTTAATAGAAGACATCCCGGTTGGCAGACACAATTTTAAAGCATCTTTTATGGGATATGCCGATGGTTATGTTACTGACCTGACTGTTGGTTCGGCAAAGGAAGTGTTTATTGATATGGAAATGCAAGAATCAAGTTCATCCTTAGGAGAAGTGGTAGTTAAGGTAGATAAGCGTAAACCAACAAACCAAATGGCTACGGTAAGTGCAAGAACATTTACCGTTGAAGAAACCAGGCGATATGCAGGAGGACTCGACGATGCATCTCGTATGGTATCTGCTTTTGCGGGAGTAACATTTGGAAACCTAGAGGATAATTCTATAGTAGTAAGAGGAAATTCGCCCAAAGGAGTATTATGGAGGATTGATGGTGTTGAGGTTTTAAATCCTAATCACTTTGCTGGTCAGCAAACTGCTGGTGGTGGTTTTGTATCTCTATTTAGTAGTCAGCTGCTGAGCAATTCCGATTTTTTTACAGGAGCTTTTCCTGCAGAATATGGTGATGTAATGAGTTGTGTTTTTGATATGAAACTAAGAGAAGGTAACAGGGATAAACGTGAGTATACCTTTCAGGCAGGAGTTATGGGAGCTGATTTTTCTGCCGAAGGCCCATTTGTTAAGGGTAAGAATTCATCTTATCTTATAAATTATCGTTATTCTACTTTTCAATTTCTAGGACCATTAATAGGTGTAGATGCACCTCCAAAATTTCAGGATTTATCTTTTAAATTTAATTTTCCAACTAAAAAGGCTGGTACCTTTTCTTTATGGGCTATTGGTGGTAACGATTATCTTAAGCGAAAAGCATTATCCGATTCCACAAAGTGGGAACAAGAGGACGATCGAACAACATCTATATTTAAAATGAATATGGGTACAGTGGCTTTAAATCATAAATATAGTTTGAGTAAGAATAGCTTTCTTACCTCTACGTTATCTGCTTCAGCCTCAAAAACCACAATTGATGATAATCGTATAGATGATAACCTTAATGCATATGAATATGAAGATATGTATAAATCAATTGGGAAATATACTTTTGCAACTAAATTAACGCATCGTTTTTCACATAAACATGTTAACCGGACAGGGATAACTTTAAACAACCATTTTTACAATGTAAAAATTCAGGGAGTAACCGAACACTTGAATCCAGATTCATATCAATTATTTGTTAATGAGAAGAATGATAAGCTTGTAGGTTATTGTAACTTTTTTACCCAGTCAAAATTTAATTTAACAAATAATATAAAGGCTAATGTTGGTATTCACTCAACCTACTTTAATCTTAATGATGAGTATACCATTGAACCAAGGGCTGGTTTGGAGTGGAGTTTTAGAGGAAATCAGAAGTTATCACTGGGGTATGGTATGCATAGCCAATTGGACGAAATTTATACATATTTCTCGAGGTATACGGATAATGATGGTAATACTAAAACCAATGATCATTTAAGATCTTCAAAAGCACATCATATTGTATTGGGTTACAATGTAAATATTAACGAAAATGTAGTGCTTAAATTAGAGCCTTATTACCAGTATTTATATGATATTCCTGTGATTCCTAATTCATATTTCTCATTAATTAACTTTGTTGACGATTATCAAATTGAAGACAAATTAGTAAATAAAGGTACTGGCGAGAACTATGGTATTGAACTTACTTTAGAGAGGTTTTTTAGTAAAAACTATTATTATTTACTTACAGCATCTATTTTTGATTCTAAGTACAAAGGTGGTGACAAGGTAAGGCGAAATACAAAGTTTAATAAGCGATTTGTAATAAATGGTTTGTGGGGTAAGGAATTTCAGGTGGGTAAAACAAAAAATAATTATATCGGTTTAAATGGTAGAATTATGTTCTTAGGAGGGGAAGCCAGAAGTCCTATTAACTATGAATTATCTAACTTACAAAAGGAGCCCGTATACGATCATACCAGGGCATATTCTGTTCAAAATAAATCTAGTTTTATGCTCGATCTTTCTGTTACATATAGAAAAAACAAACCAAAATATTCATCAGTATGGGCATTTCAGGTAAAGAATGCTACGGCATCTAAATATAATACTGAGGTAGAATATAGTTATGTTAAGGATAGATTAATTGTTGAATCAGATAATACTGTTGTTCCTACAATTAGTTATAAAATAGAGTTTTAGGCTTGGTTATATGTGAAAGGTTCTCTAGTTCATTTTTCTAATTTAATATTGTCAGGTAGTTCTTCCCATATTATTCATTTTATAAATACGATTAACTCTTGAATGTTCTATGGATTAGTAATTTATAGACATAGCAATAGTATGGGGCTTTACGCAGGAGTTGGATTATTATCCAGCTTCTGTTTTTCTATAAAATTATAATGATTTAATGCGGATTAGATCGTAATAAACCTTAATTGTAATATATTTAGTTTAATTAGGTACGGGATTCATTCCGTGTATTTAGGCAAGATGTAAATAGGTTTCAACCTAAATATATTTGGATTAAAATCCACCAGATTGCCATACCAGATACCAATTTTACTATGAGATTATAATGCTATGATCATTGGATATTGGTATTATAGCCAGATTAAAACCTTAGACAAGTTATGGTTTCCATGTTTCAAACACTAAGCCTTTTGGGGGTGTTTTTATTAAGATATTTTTTTCTTAGTGTTAAAAACTTCATGGAACAATTTTTCCCTTGGTGTGTTACTGTTTTTTCATTTTTAAGAATTAAATATGACATTATTGCTTACCTGAATTACCATATTTGACTTGAAACTAGTATATCAAAGGAAGTTAATGTTCACATATTTTAATTATTCGTATTATTTATTTAATAAATGATTATTTTTAATAATCATAATTTATTGGATTGATAAAACTTGATGTAGCTTATTTATAATGAAACAAATAATAACAATTGTAATAACTTTATTAATCTTAACTTTTTTAACAAGTTGCGAAGGATTTAAAGTGTTAACAATTCAAAATATGTCAGATTCTGATGCACGGATTATTTTACGACCTGGACTTGATAACTCAGTTTCTAAACAACTTCATACATACCCAAAGAATCAAAATCCAGATAGTTCATTAGTTCTATTAAAACCAGATAGTTCAATTACAATAATGTCTGGATTTACAGTATTGTTGTTCAATAAAAAAATTAAAGAACATGAACTTAGGATTGATTATTTGCAAATTGAATCGAAAAACGATACTATAACAGCCAAGTCAAGACAAGAAATCATTGATTTAATTTACTCAAGAAGAAAAGGAACAATAAAATCTAAAGGTACCAATTTGGCTAATATTCTAATTGAAGAATAAAGAACCTAAAAATGTGTATGGAGAAGATAATCAGAATTTTAATAGATAATTAAAAATACTCATGAATGTATTAGAAATACCATTTAATAAACTAATAGGACTACAAAAAGCAGACATCGATAGTGAATTTATATTCAAATTAGATGATAAACAAGAATATTTGAATCATCTAAATACAGTTCATGCAAGTTCCTTATTTGCATTAGCAGAGGCAACAAGTGGAGAATTTCTTTTAAGACAGTTTAGTGAATATGAACTAGATATTGTACCAGTAGTAAGAAAAGTTGAAACAAAATATAGTAAACCAGGAATTGGTAAAGTGTTTTCTAATGCTGATTTTATAGATACAACAGTTGATGAGATAATTGACGAAATAACCAAGAGGAAGCGAATAATTATAAAAGTAAAAGTGGATATTTTTGGTGAAAGCGAAGACAAAATAATGACTTCGGTATTCGATTGGTTTATTACTTTAAATTAGATTGATGGTAATGTAGTGTTCATTAGGATAGGTTGTTATGGTTGATTTTGGAGGGTGATAGGATAAAATATTAATCTTTAATAGGAAAATAATATTATGGATGACATTCAAAATTTAGTTTTATTTATTGGATTGTCTTGGATTTTAATTGTTACACCAGGACCAGATTTAATTTATGTACTTACAAAAGGAATCTCAACAGGAAGAAAGGCTGGGTTGATATCGGCAGTTGGAGTGACTCTAGGAATATTTGTTCACACCATATTTGCAGCTCTAGGACTTTCTGTAATACTTAAAACTTCGGCACTTGCTTTTATGATTGTTAAAATGGTTGGAGCAGGATACCTGATTTATTTAGGCATTAAATGCATTCTGAACAAAGAAGAATTAAAAATGAATAAAGAAAACAAGAGTTCAACCAGGAAAATATTTACTCAGGGATTGATTTCTAATGTTCTAAATCCTAAAGTTGCTCTCTTTTTTATGGCCTTTTTACCACAATTTATTAAAACAGGAGAAACTGAAATATCACCAATACCTTTTCTCATTTTAGGGACAATTTTTGCGTTATTCACAATGATATTTTTAGCAACACTTGGATATTTTTCGGGTGCAGTAGGACAGTACATAAAGACAAAAAAGGCAGTCTCTAAATGGATAAATAATATATCGGGTAGTATAATGATTTTGCTTGGAGTAAGACTTGCATTTATTAATCAGAAATAGACTTCTTATTGTAATAAAGGTTAGTAGTTGTAATCTAGAAGATAATATTTTGTAATAAAGGCCTTAATGGTTAATTCATTGTTGTTAAGATTCTTAATAGATAAACGATCATTTCAATAATAGTGTAGTTTCAATTATTTCAGAATGGATTCAAAGGAAAATGATAATAAACTAACACTTAACTAAACTAATTTTTTTATTTTAAATATATAAAATACTCCAAACCATTATTTCATTCATTAAGCGTTAAATATTAAAAATGAAAGCATATATTTTTTATGGAGGATGGGAAGGACATGAGCCAAAGCCTTTCTCAGATATTATAGCTTCTTGGCTTAAGGAGCATAATTTTGAAATTATTATAGATGATAATTTAAATAGGTTAGACTCGTTAGAGGATCTGCTTACTTTTGATGTTATTGTACCCATATGGACAATGGGGGAAATGACATTAAAGCAAGAAGAAAACTTAGTTAAAGCAGTTGAGCATGGCGTAGGATTGGCGGGTTTTCATGGAGGTATGGGCGATGCATTTCGTAATAGCAATTTCTATCAGTTTGTAGTGGGAGGTCAATTTGTAAATCACCCCAACGAAGCTATTGATTTCGATATTGAAATTGCAGATCCTTCTGATCCAATACTAAAGGATATTAAGCCATTTAAAGTAAATGCCGAACAATATTATATGCATTTAGATCCATCAATTGATGTACTGCTTTACACAACATTAAATGGTAATGAATATACTGAGGTTGATGTAAAAGGAATTAAAATGCCAGTTTGTTGGAAACGCAACTACGGGAAAGGACGAGTTTTTTACTTATCTGTTGGGCATAAGGTTAAAGAGTTTAAGAACGAAAATATTGTTAAAATAATGACTCAAGGATTACTTTGGGCATCTAAATATTAATTTGATATGGCAGATATGTTAGTAAGGCTTTACGATAGTAATGCTTCCAAGTTTGATTACACATTACCCAAAGGTATAAAGATTGTTAGAGCAATGGCTCTTGATAAAAAACGTATATTGGAGTATGTAGCAGAACACTTTGACTACATTTGTCCGGAATGGGTATACGAAGTAGAGACATCAATATTAAAAACAACGCCTAAGTGTTTTATTGCTTTAGAAGGAATAAAAATTATTGGTTTTGCTTGTTACGATACATCTGCTCTTGGTTTCTTTGGACCATTTGGAGTAACAGAATCATATCGAAAAAAAGGTATTGGAGCAGGATTATTAAAACAATGCATGCAAGCAATGAAAGCTGATGGATATGGTTATGCTATTATTGGTTGGGTAAGCTCGGTACCTTACTACGAAAAAGCAATTGGTGCTATAGAAATAAACGATTCTTTTCCAGGAGTTTATTCTCGATTGGTAAATGCAGATAATTTGAATGAATAAAATTGGAGTGAGGAAAAATCCTTAAAAGTTCATATTGATAAAGAATTTGAATTAGAGGAGATTGTTAAAAGCTAATAAATTGATTGAAAAGTCTCAAACAAATGGAAAACTAATAATTCAAGTATCAAAGAGTAAGGTGTTAAGCAACTTGTAAATCAATTTTTTGTCTTCTGTCAGTATTGTTTATTGCGAATGGTAATTATTGGTATAGACTAAAAAGAAATTAATAATTAGGTATTAATACGTAATTTTATTTCTTAAAATTAGAATATTATCTCAGGCAATATTGATAAAAATAGACAATGACAAAAAGTAAATTTATATACGATATAACAGTTCGATTCTTCGATTTAGATGCTAATAATCATGTGAATAACTCAGTTTATTTTACATATATGGAAGAAGCTCGTACAAAACTATTATTGGAACAATATCTAACTTGTAAAGAAAACGGGGTTCATTTTGTTGTAGCAGAGGCGAATTGTAAGTATAAAAAACAAATTGGGTTACAAGATAAAATTTCGATTCATCTTACTGTACAAAATATTACGGGTGTTTCATTCGAAATTTATTACGATTTTGTAGATTCCTCAGGACAATTGTTTGCTGAAGGTAATACTGTTATGGCATGTGTTAATGAAAAATCAAAAAAGCTAGTTCGTTTACCTCAGGATATTATTGATTACTTTGTACAATTAAATACTTGAAATAAAATAATTTCTGGTTGTTAGATATTTAGAGCAATAAGTATTTCTGAATTTAATCTAATTGGGGTTTAATTCCCCGAGGCTTGCCTCGTACTTGCGTTTGTGATGTGAACAGCGTAAGCTGTTCTATTTGAACGATGCCTCTGGGCTTTCCCTAATGCCATTAACTTAAGAGGTTAATAAATTTTGAAGCTGTAAATCAAAGCGGGTAAGCCAGAGCAAGAGGCCGAGCCGGGGTTGTTGTGAGGCTTTCAAGGGGGCACTTGAGGGGGTTGTGTGTCGGCCGGAATTGAAGGGTGAAGCGGGATGAAGGATTCTCTTGGTCTAGACTTTTTTGCCTACTTTTTTTGGCAATGAAAAAAAGTAGGTTGGGTTTGGGACAATGTCCCAATATTAATAAAATCACTTTGTGATTTTATTAAGTTAAAGGCATTAGGGCTTGCCCCGAGGTAGTTCACTAATAAAGTAGCATAAGTATTCTTAAATCATTAATGTCAGATACCTAGTATCCGCAAGAAAACCTATATAATTTAATGTATTGGATAAGAAGGTGACAAAGAAAAGGCTTGCTAAGCCAGAGGAAACGCAGTTTAATATTTGTAAATGAGTGTTTTCTGGTAAGTATAATGCAGTACTTGTCGTTTTCTTGTGAAGACTACCTAAGAGTGGGATAGGCTAATGATATTTGTTTACATCTCGTTTTACAAGGATACAAAAAATCAACTTTTCTTCGCATGTAATATTCAGTAGGATTGTGTGTTAGATAAAATGCGCAGTCTTGATTCCCAATTATATGTAAAAACTACGCTTTAAAACTGATATTTGTCTGCGCAAAATTTAAAGTTTGCTTTAAAATTTATTATATAAAATTGTTTCGAGGCAACGCTTTTGCTTAAAAATGCATTTATAAAGGTAAAAGCTCAAATATTTTGATAGAAAAAAAGGTGAATAAACTAATTGGAGATTTAAAAAAACAAAAAGCCAGAGCACAATATAAATTGTATGAAAAGTATAGCGATTATCTTTTTAGAGTGAGTTTTAGATATTTGAATAATTGTGAAGATGCCCAAGATGTATTATCACAAAGTTTTATAAAAATATTTGATAAAATAAAGGAAATAGATATTTCTGAAGAAGTTGTTTTAAAGGCTTGGATGCGAAAAGTTGTAATAAATCAATCCTTGATGGCTTTGCGAAAAAGAAAGTTATTCACAGAAAATATTGAGGAGATAGGAATAATAGAAGAAGGAGAACCAGAGGCTGATGAAAAATTGTTGGAAGAAGATATTGTTAAGATGCTACTCGATTTGCCCGATGGATATCGAACTGTTTTCAGTTTGTATGTTATAGAAGGATATAAGCACGAGGAGATTGCATTTAAGCTAGGGATTTCTGTTGGTACATCAAAGTCCCAATTAAGTAAAGCTCGTAAGCTATTAAAAGAAATGATTATTAATACTGAGAATAAATTTAAATATGGAAAGGTTCTTTGAAGAGAAGATTAAGGAGTCCATAATTTCATGGGAAGAAAAGACTACTGATGTAGGTTTTAATAGAGATGTAGTTTGGGATTCCATTTCAACGCATAACAAAAGGAGGTTTATACCATGGAGAAAAATTGCAGTAGCTTCAATATTTGCAATATTTGTTTTCGGATGGGGATATAGTACATGGAAAAACTTAGAGTTAGATAAGCGAAATGAAAGATTGATTTGCGAAGCTGAAACGATGAATAGAGAGGTGAAAGAGCTTAAAGAAGGAAAGAATTTACAAATTCAAGAAATATTTATCCATGATACTATTTGGATAGAAGTGGAATCTGAAGCCAGTAAGTTTAAAATTAATAAGCTAGAGAAGAAGAATGAAGAGTTAGAATTAGCCTATAATAAATTGAATGATTTATTTAATACAGGTAATCAAGAAATTTCTATTCTACAAGACAGTTTAATGGATTTAACATTATTGATAAATGAGATGAGTAATTATCAAGATGTAGAGGATGTAAATACATATGCCCTAAATAGTCAAGTAGGCTTTGAAATTAATGAGCACAGTTCAGATCAAATTATTAATGACGGATTAAAAGTAAATTCTCAAAGGCGCAATTCAAAAAAAGGAAGATTTAAACTTGTCTTATTTAATAAAATGGAATAGGATTCGCCTCTTATTAAGAACAGTAAATACATATTAAATTAAAACTAATTAAAGATGAAAAAGAAAACTTTGTTTTTATTGGTAATGACATTATTATGTCTTTTTACCATTACTGCTAATGCAGGAAAAAAGAATGATATTATTAAAATTACTTTCCCAAATAAACTAGCTGTTGAGATTAAGGGTACAAATATTAATAAGCATGAAATTGATACATTTTTAATCACGAACAACATGGTTAATTTTAAAAAATTAACCGAAAGAACTAATGTAAATGAAATAATAAATAGTGGGGCAAAACAGTTTCAGGTAAATTATATTGAAGGAGAAATAGGGTATGATAAAAATGAAGGAGGGGCATATGAATTAGTGATAAAGAACAGGGAAATACCTAATCGGATTGTTTCTTCAAAAGATTTTAAGCAGAACCTTTATTATACACAAGAACACTGCTTTGTATTTTCAGATGAAGAATATAAATACAGTATTTTATTTGATAATCTTAAACAGTTAGAAATTATTTGTTCAGATGAGTTTATTCATGTTATCCAATCTATAATGAAAACTTATTTAGGTCAAGAAATAAAAAGCTTAATTGAGGATTATTATGTTGTGGATCAATTCAACAAGTATGAAAAGGTATTTGAGAGGAATAATAGCACCAACCAACAATTATCTTTAGATGGAGGATTGGGTATTCAAATTCTTTCTGATGAATGGCAGGGTAACTTTGCGTTGGATTTATGCTATTCCTCAGAAAAGAAAGGAATCAAAAAACACTCATATTTATTAATTTATGATTGTGTTTTTGGCTTTAACGATGTAGATGGGAGAATATATAATTTTTTAGGAGTAGGTTATAGACACGATTTTTCAAATGATCTTTTGCATAGTAATGCTTATACATTTAAGTTACAATACCTCGTTAAAAGTTATCCGAATGGAGCTTTGAAGTTTGGTGTACAAAGGATGCTTTCGAAGTTTATTTGTGTGGAACCACAATTTTTATTTTTTGATGGAATTACTTCGGTTGAACCATCAATTAAATTTGGAATTTATTTTTAATCCAGATATGTTAATGGCCAGGATAATGCTTAACAAATTCAAATGTAAAATTTAAGCAGTCTCTAAGATTTTACATTAATTAATAATATATATTAAACGCATTATATTTCAATTAAAGTAACAAAATTATGACAATCATTGATTCATTATCATCAGCAATTGGAGCAAAGGGAAATAAGGTTGAGGTTGAACTAGCCAAAGTGATTGCAGAAAAGGAGGATAAGAATGCAATTAAGGAGTTAGTTGAAAACTTAAAAAACAAGAATAAAAAGATTCAATCGGATTGTATAAAGGTTCTTTATGAAACATCATACATAAAACCAAATTTAATTGAAGATTATTATAAAGATTTTCTGGACTTATTAACAAGTAAAAATAATAGACTTGTTTGGGGAGGAATGGTTGCAATAATGATGATTACTGATTCAAAACATAAAGAAATATTTTCAGAATTTAACTTGATACAAAAAACAATTGAAGGAGGTTCTGTTATTACAGTAGACTGCGGAGTAGGAATATTAGCTAAACTAAACAAGTATGGCGAATATACAGATAAAGTAGATCCTGTTTTAATAGAGTTATTATGGAAATGTCCAATAAAACAATTACCACAGTACATGGAGAAATCTGTTGTATCAATTAAAGAGAAAAATAAGGAAATTTATCAAAATATAATTGAGCAAAGAATTAGTGAATGTGATAAAGAATCTCAAATAAAAAGATTAAACAAAATATTAAAGCAAATAGAAAAATTAAGTTAACTTTCTGTCTGATTGATATATATTTCCTTAAAAGCTCAATTGTAATCACAATTAACAAAAACTAAATGGAGAAAGAACTTGATATAACTGTACGAGAGATTAAATTAAAAGATGTTGATTTAATAACAGACTATTGGTTTAATTCTGAACCTGACTTCTTGGAAAGCATGGGGGTTGATTTAAATAAATTACCCACTAGAAGTGGATTAACCCAGATGATTACAGAGCAAGTAAAAACACCTATAACTCAAAAAAGATCATATGCACTAATTTGGGAGTTTAAAGGTCAACCAATTGGATATTCTAATGTAAATCCAATAGAGTTTGGTAAACAAGCAAATATGCATCTTCACATATGGGAGACCAATGAAAGAAAGAAAGGAATAGGAACCGAATTGGTTAAAAAATCACTTCCTTTTTACTTCGAAAACCTAAAGATTGATAAGTTAATATGTGAACCCTACTCATTAAATGCTGCACCAAATAAAACTTTAAATAAGGTTGGTTTTGAATTTGTTAAAAAATATAGAACAATTCCAGGATCTATAAATTTTGAGCAGGAGGTAAATCGTTGGGAGTTGACATTAGAGAAATATAAAGAAGAATATGCAACAAAAAGTAACTGAGGAGGCATCATATTCAAATGCTAGAAAATAATAATCATATAAATCTTTCATGATTAAGTATTTATAAAATGTTGTGCATTATGCAGAAAACAAATAATAACTTAAAAGAATAATAAAATGGGGTATTATATTGATTTAACAAGTATAAGCATTGACAAGTATAAAGAGGTTTTGAAATCTGCCGATTTGATACCAAGTAGAATGATTTTAAAAGATAATACAGATGATCATCTTGATAAAATAATAGACCATAATATTCAGGATCTTGATGTATTGCAAAAAACCTTAAAGGACAAAAAAAAGCTTCCAGAGCTTTCAAAACAATTTGATATACCAGAAAGATTTTTAGAAGTACTTAGAGCGGAAATAAATGGCTATCTCCAAAAGCCCAATAGAATAAAAGATTTTGCATGTATTGATGAAGATATTATTCATAAACTAGAGAATTTGGGGCTAAAAAATACTTTTAAACTATATGAAGAAGTATTAACCCAAGAAAATAGGAATGACCTTTCAAAGAAAACAGGAATAAGTGAAAAGGACATAATGCAACTTACAAAGTTAACTGACCTTTCGAGGATAAGATGGGTAAATCATACATTTGCTTATGTATTATTAGAGGCAGGATATGATACTACTGAAAAAGTTGCAAATGCAGATTACAAAGAAATGTATGAGACTATAAAGCAACTTAACGAAGAAAGAAAAATATATAATGCTCATATAGGAGCAAATGATATGAAATTATGCATTGAGTCTGCTAAAAGTTTGGATTTAGAAGTAGAATATTAAAATATTGATAACGGTTAGAATACAAAAAAATATAAAAATAGTAGCCATTATATAAGCAAAATCAAACACAATAACTGGTGCAGGTGATTAAATACTATGTGTTTTTGTGTTTAATATTCGCGAGAGTTTCATTCTAATTAAGAACACTGAATTTATGTGACGTGCAGAATGTACTTGTATTTATTGGGTTGGCGGTGTTTGTAATATTGAATAAAGAGAAGCGTAGTAAAGTAATTGAGTAATTATTTTTTTAGAGATTTAATTGTTAAGACTGCTGTATTTTAAGGTGTTAGGTGTGGTGGGATATTTTGGAATTTGATATTCATTATTTTAATACTAAAGGTTTCGTGTTATTATATAAGTGATATGTGTTACTTTATTTATAATGATTTCCTGACATTTGTATTGTAAATTTATAATGTTATGGGAGAGGATATTTTAAAAATAAAATCCATTAGTCAGTTACATGAGATGTTAGGATACGAAAAGCCCAAACATCCATTAATCAGTGTAATCGATGTATCAAAGTTGAAGATTACTGAGGAATTTGTGAACGTTAAAATAGTAGCTAATCTATATTATATTGCCTTAAAAAACAAAGATTGTGGTTTGCATTACGGTAGAAATAAATACGACTTTGAAGAAGGTGTATTGGCTTTTTCTTGTCCCAATCAGGTTTTAATGGCAAAATCAGCAACAGAGTTTGATCAAGAAGAAGGTTGGATGTTGTTTTTCCATCCAGATTTAATTAGAATTTCTCAGTTAGGCGAAAATATTGATAACTATTCTTTCTTTTCTTACGATACACATGAAGCTTTGCATGTATCTGACTATGAAAAAGAAACGTTACGCAATTGTGTGGATATGATTATTGATGAATATAATCAACGAATAGACAACCATAGCCAACGAGTAATAATATCATCACTTGAACTGCTATTGAATTTATGTTCAAGATTCTACGAAAGACAGTTTAATACCAGAACAAATCAAAACAAGGATATTGTAACCCAGGTTGAGAACTGTTTAAAAGAATATTATCAATCTGGACAATTGTCAGAACTTGGTCCTCCATCGCTTAATTATTTAGCTGAAAAGGTAAATCTATCACACAACTACTTAAGTGATTTGTTAAAAAAGGAAACGGGGCGAAGTGCTAAAGACCATATTAACGACTTTATAGTAGGTAAAGCTAAAAATCTATTGTTAAGTACTGAAGAGTCAGTTTCGGAAATAGCTTACAAACTAGGATTTAATTACCCCCATTACTTTAGTCGCTTATTTAAAAATAAAACAGGTGTTACTCCTCAAAAATACAGAGAATTAAGATTGAGTTAAATCATTATATTATAAGGTGGCTAGTAGCTTGGTTGAAAGTTAAATTAGGGGAGTGTAGTACTTCCCTTTTTTTGTCTATGTCAATGAAATATCTTAAGTGATATTAAAGATATTTATCTTTTTTTCTTCTCGTATCGATTTAAAATGTGATTTGTGTTTTTGGTTAAGTGATTTGTGTTAATACCTCCATTGTATATTATTGATATTTGTAATGTGATTGAAAAACAGATAAGTAGTGAAATTTAAATAAGGAGAACGATGAAACAAGCAAGTAAAAATTTAATTATTCAATTTTTCAAATAAACTAATCGTTAAATCGACGAAGTCAATGATTAAATTTTCTTGTGAAGTTTTATACAACAAACTAAAATTATAAGCGCATGAAAAAGTTATTGTTAATTATGATTGTGGCACTAGGTACATTATTAGCTAATGCAAAAACCACAGAAAAAAAAGTGATTTTAATTACAGGTACAGCATCAGGTATTGGTAAAGCAACAGCCGAGCTGTTAGTTAGTAAAGGACATATTGTTTATGGAGGAGATATTCAGCACGAAAAAAACAAGTATTTGGATAAAATAGGTGGTCATTCTCTTAAAATGGATGTAACCAAGGATGTTGAGGTAAAAGCAGCTGTTGATAAAGTAATTAAAGAACAAGGACGCATTGACGTAGTTATGAATAATGCAGGGTATGGGCAATACGGACCGGTTGAGGAAGTTACAATGGAAGATGCATACGCTCAGTTTGACGTGAATTTGTTTGGAATGGCTAGAGTAACTAAAGCTGTGTTACCACACATGCGAAAGCAAAAATCAGGTACTATCATCAATATCTCTTCAATGGGAGGTAAAATTTATACTCCGCTAGGTGCATGGTATCATGCTACTAAACATGCTGTTGAAGGATGGAGTGACTGTTTGCGTTTGGAAGTGGCAGAATTTGGGATCAATGTAGTTATCATCGAACCAGGTATTATTAATACCGGTTTTTACGAAGTGTTCGCACAAAAATTGGAACCTTATACTAAAAATACTGCTTATAATCATATTATGGATCCAATGTTAAAAGGGGAGTTACCCAAAATGTCCGAACCTATTGTAATTGCAGAAGTAATCAACAAGGCTATTAATAAGCGAAAACCAAAAACAAGATACGTAAAAGGAAAAATGGCTAAGATGGCTATTGGTTATAGAGGACTAATGGGGGATAGAGCTTATGATAGAATGATTCAAAGAACTTTGAGGTAAGTATTTTTTTGAAGGAGAAAGCAAAAGGGAAGAGTAATATGGGATTGAACTGGATTTTACTTCATTTAATCTAAACAATAATTGTAATAAAAAAGAGGCTTATAAAGCCTCTTTTTTATTACAATTCAATTTGTTAACTTATATCGATGATTTGTGTTTTGTGTCAAGTGATTTGTGTTTACCATCATTATTAAAATTAGTGAAATTTGAAATATAACTAATAACTATAAGGAAAACTCAAAAGTATGTATTATGACAGCACAAGAAGCTTATAATCAGTTAGACCCAATAAAGTGGTCTAAAACACCTCCTCATGAAAGGTTACACCTTTTAGAAGAAGTAAGAAGCAATCTAAAAAAGTATGTAGAGGACTTAGCAACAGAGGACACTAAAATGAAGAATGACCTGATGGGTGAAGAAATCTTTAGGAATCCGGAGTCCATGATTGCAACAGCTGTACCAATAGCTAATACCCTTTCGGCTTGTATTCACCTCTATGAATCCATATTAAAAGGTAAGATGCTTGAACCAGAAAGCATAACAAATGTAAATGAAGGAATATACGATATTGAAGTTACGCCTTTAGATGCAAAAGATAAAATGTTGAGTGGTTCTCAGAAGTTTCACTTACGAGTAAAAGGTGAACCAAAGCAAATAAATCCAATGGATAAACCAGCGGGGGTAATTGCAGTATCTGGAGCAGGTAATTACAGTTCTTCATTAGAAATGGTGAAAGCCATGTTTCTGGAAAATTGTGCAGTTATTCATAAACCACACCGCTTAAACGAAGAAACAGACAAAGTTTGGGAAAAAGTATTTAAACCTTTAATAGATGCTAAAGTCATTGCATTTTGTGCAGCAGACCAAGGGCGAGCATTACCAAAGTTAGAAGGACTTTCCAAAATATATTTCACAGGTTCAACCAGTGTTGCTAAAGCCATAGATGCTGCTGCAAGTGTACCGTTAGTTTCGGAGTGCGGAGGTAATAATCCGTTAATAGTTGTACCAGGAGATAAAGTATGGACTAAAAAAGAAATAGAGCATCAAGCCAATCAGATAATTACTGCTGCTAAGCTAAATGGAGGTGCAGTATGTGGTAGACCACAAACTATAGTTACCTCAAAAAATTGGTCGCAACGTAGAGAATTTTTAGATGCATTAAAAAAGTCAATTATTGAAAATACTCCCGCAGCAGGAACCTATTATCCAGGCTCTGAAGATATAAAAAAAGCATTCATCGAAAATCATTCTAATGCAGAAATTCTATCTCCTGAGAATGGTAGATTTAAAAAAGGTGAATTTGTATTTATAGAAGATGCAGGTGAAGATAGTTATGCTGTAAAAAATGAAGCATTTTGTCAGATAATGGATGAGGTAGCTTTAGATGTACATGCAGATGCGTCATTATTTCTTGAAGCAGCAACAGAATTCTGTAATACAAAATTACTGGGGTCGTTAGGATGTATGATTATAATTGATGAAAAGACAAAGAAACAGCATAAAGATGCATTGGATAGAGCAGTGACAGAATTAAATTATGGAGGGATAGCAGTAAATACCATTCCACCGTTAATCTTCTTAAGTCCACTTTTAACTTGGGGAGGTAACGAAGAAGGAAGAGAATTTGTTTCGGGTTTAGGAAACTTTGGAAATATATACTGTTTCGAAAATATTGAAAAATCTATACTTTATGATGAATTTATGTCGATGGGGCATATGATGCGAACCAACCAGAAAGCTTTTGATCATTTAGCCATTCATATGACGGATTTTGCAGTAAATCCAACGTGGATGAATTTTACCAGATTAATGGGAGGTGCAGTTGTGGATAGCTTTAGAGAAAAAGATTTTTAAAAATATTGATACTAAATTTTAATAACAATGAATAAGAAAGTAATCTTAATAACAGGTGCTTCATCCGGTATGGGGAAAGTAAGTGCAAAAGAATTAATTAAAGAAGGTCATGTTGTTTATTGCGCAGCTCGTAGCGTAAATAAAATGAAGGAGTTGGAAGAAATTGGAGGTAAAATACTAGCTATGGATGTTTCCAAACCTGAAACGCTTAAAGAGGGAGTTGATAAAATTATTAGTGAACAAGGAAAGATTGACGTATTATGGAATAACGCCGGATATGGTTTATATGGCCCGGTTGAGCAAGTTGATATCGAAAAAGCTAAGTATCAGTTCGATGTTAATTTATTTGGATTAGCTCAACTAACACAGATTGTATTACCTTATATGAGAGAGTTTAAGTCGGGGTTAATTATTAATACTTCGTCGATGGGAGGTAAAATATATACACCACTGGGAGCATGGTATCACGCAACAAAACATGCAGTTGAAGGATTTAGTGATTGTCTTCGGCTTGAATTAAAAGAGTTTGGAATTAATGTTGTGGTTTTAGAACCTGGTTTAATTGAAACTGGTTTTGCAGCAGGAGTTGAAAATAATTTCCCAAAAGAAACACAAGAAGGACCATATGCAAGAATAGTAAAGGCATTATTAAAATCGACTACTGATGGTTCAATGAAGGGATCTGATCCAATGGTAATTGCTAAAACAATTAAAAAGATTGTGAACTCAAATAAATCAAAAACAAGGTATTTAGTAGGTAAAATGGCTAAACCTCTTGTACGTATGAGAAGGTTATTAGGAGATAAAGGTTATGATAAAATTATCATGTCGCAAATAAAATAATTATGGCAAAAAGAGTAATTATAGCAACAATTGTAGGTGTTATTTTAGGAATAGGATGTTGGCTGGTAGGGGAGTTGATAGGATTAATTGAAAATCCATCAACAGTTCGTATTGCCAATATAATAGGACATCGGGCATTAATGGGATTTGTAATTGGTATCTCAGCATTGCGTATGAATTGGGCAGTTCACGGTATAGTAGTAGGTTCAATTGTAGGTGCTTTATTCATTTTATTTGATGCACAAATGGGAATGCCAACAGCTGTATTGTTTGGTATGTTAATACCTGGAAATGCTTCATATGGATTTATTATAGAATTTGTTACCACCAAAGTATTTAAAGCACCAAAATTATAACTTTTTTACCTCACCTAGCGAAATCATTCGTTAGGTGAGGTACTTTAAAATTTAACGATGAACTTAATAGATTATACAACAACCTGGGTAAAAGGAGAAATATTGCAAGGGAAAATAATGATTATAATAGGAGTTATTTTATTAATAGCTATGATTGCAATATTTAAAGGAGAGAATACCATTTTGCGAGGAACGCTAATACCATTGTGTCTTGTTTTATTGGCACTGTTTGGTTACGGGGGATTTCAAGTTACAAGTCGTCCCTCGCATATTGTAAAAGTTTCCGAAATATATGATAAAACACCTGATAAAGCTATTGAACAAGAGTACAGTAAAGCTCAAAAAGATGATAAGACATATAGAACTCTAAAAGTAGTATGGGTAATTTTAATTGTAGTTGCAGCATTATTGTATTTATTATTTTCGACCAACTATTTAAAAGGTCTTTCTATAGGATTAATAATATTGTTTCTCACAACACTAATAATTGATTCAACATTGCATCAAAGGCTTTCTATTTACAAAAGCAATATTGAGGCACTAATAAAATAGGTAGTTTATTACTAATTATTAAAGTGATAGTGATTTAAAAGTATTTAGGAAATACCATTTACAGATATTGGAGGTGAAGCATGTATACCCAAAGGTATCTACAATTATAAGTTGGAGGGTGATACTTTAAGATTTAAAGTAATTTCTGACAAATGTGATGGTAGAAAAGCGGGAAATTTAGTAGATTGGGTAAGAATTTAAAAATAATTAATTGCCAACAATCTATTTATATAAATTAAAATGACAATTAAAGAATTCATATCCGAAAGATTAAAGTTGACGCTTGACCAAATGGGAATAGAAGAAATTACAGCCTTGGAGTTTGTAATATTTTTTGAATTGAATTCCGAAAAGGAGTCACAGTCTAGTCAGGAGGATATGGCAAACTGGTGGTCGTTACCTTATTCTGTTAATAGAAGGCTTACATTTGATGAGGTAATAGATAAAATTCAGTTTTTCGATTCGATAGCTCCATTATGGGTAAAAGTGAGTGAGATAAACAAGATTTTAATAGGGCTTGAAATTAGCCAGAAACTAAGAAAGAAAAGCGAAATTTTAGATCATCATAATGACTCAGACATTGCACCCTTTTTAATTGAAAAAGAGTATTTATCATTTACAGAGGATGATGAAAGATTAGGATTAATTGACTATTTAACATTAACTCTTAGATCTACCCCTGAGTTAGTTGAATTCTTTAGTGACCAGCCACCTACAGTGGAAGAAGTTTTTAATTGTATAAAGAAAAATTTTCAGGATAATTATTTGTTTTTCCCCAATAACTATAGCGATAGAAAAACGGATGAAACTGGATACTCAGATTTATTTATACAAAGAAACTTAAAAGATGAATCCTATCAGTTAATGAATCAAAATGATCAGGTAATTAAGAAATCGAAGAACTTGGATGAATTGATAGAGGACTATATTGTTCAGGAACTTAAATACAAAGTTGGAGAAATTGAAATAATTAAATAAGGCTGTCATAAATTATTGACTATATGAGTTGTGTTTGTTAAAAAAGCAACTATTGATGATATAAAAGGTTTTAACAAGATGTAATATTTGATGGCGGTTTAGTTGTAAATTATCATTTTAACAATAGGTATAAACTATCACTATAAACGTTTCAAATAAATTACATAAATGATTAAACATATCTCAAAAGAATGGATTGCAATAATAAGTTTGGCGTTTTTTAAATTATTAATCCACCTTTTAACCAATACAAACTACGAATTACACCGAGATGCTTTTTTATATTATTCACTTGGAGAACATTTAGATTGGGGGTATTTATCTGTTCCTCCTTTTATTGCATTGCTATCTAAGGTATCTGTTTTTCTGTTTGGAAAAACAGTTTTCGCATTGCGTTTTTTTCCTGCTATAGTAGGTACTATATCTGTTATTATTATTGCAAAAATTGTAAAAGCATTAAATGGAGGAATTTGGGCAATAGTTATTGCAATTTTGGTATTTATACTTTCTCCTGCATTTTTAAGGTCAAACACTTTGTTCCAGCCGGTTTCATTTAATCAATTCTTCTGGCTTTTATCTGCATATTTAATTATTCAGTTATTAAAAACTGGTAATCCTAAATTATGGATAAGTATTTTTACAGTGTTTGGAATCGCCTTTTTAAACAAATATTCTATTACATTTTTCATCATTTCTTTTTTTCTGGCATTGTTAATTACTAAACATAGAAAATTATTTCTGTCTAAATATTTTATTATTGGTTGTGCGATAGGTACAATTATTATTTTACCAAATTTAATGTGGCAGTACAATCATAATTGGCCGGTTATCGGTCATATGGAAGAGTTACAAGGTTCGCAGCTGGTTAATGTTTCTATTGTTGGTTTCGTTATTGATCAGTTAATGATGAATTTACCAGGATTGGTAGTATGGATGATTGGATTAATTACATTTTTATTCTTTAAAGCAGAAAGTAAATATAGAGTTATAGCATTTATTTATTTGTTTACATTGCTGATAATTATTTATTTCAGGGGTAAATCGTATTATACGTTAGGTTTATATCTTATTTTATTTGCAATAGGAGGTTACTCGGTTGATAAATACCTTAAACCATATGCGAAATATGGGATAATAGCATTGGTAGTAGTATTATCTCTACCAATACTTCCATTTAGTCTGCCCGTTTATAGTCATGAAAAAATGGAGGAATATTCGAAAATAACTGCGGAATTAACTAATAGGTGGGAAGATGGCAAAGTACATAATTTACCACAAGATTATGCCGATATGATTGCATGGAAAGAACTAGCAGATTTGGTTATTAACACTTATAAAGAACTACCGGATGAAAGTAAAAAGAAGTGTTCAATATATGCTAATGAGTATTGTATAGCAGGAGCAATATTGTTTTATGGAAAAGATCATGGTTTACCAGAACCTATTAGTTTTAGCGATAATTTTCTACTTTGGGCTCCGGATAGTATTAATTCGGATGTTTTTATATACGTGAATGATCATATTGGAGATATGGATTGGTTATTTGAAAAAAATCGATTAGCAGGTCAGATAAATAATAAGTACTATCGCGAAAACGGAGTTAAGGTATTTGTATGTACTCAACCAAAGGATACCTTATCAATATTCTACGCTCGGAAAGTGGCAGAATCAAAAAATAGATATCGATAACATATAGGGTATTCAATTTTTTTTTTATACTTAACAATGATTAAGTATTGAATAATAAGTAACCATATTTTAATGTAGATATTAATGTTGGTATATATATTAGGTGCAATTTTTATTTTTATAGTCTATTATTTCGTTGAGCAAGGTATTCTTAACAGATCTCTTATCAAAGCAGGAAAACAATATGGAAATTTAATTTCTACAAAAGGTCAGGTAGATATTGAAGATGTAAAGGAGATAAGAAAAAAGACTGATTTTTATGATTTGAATAAAAGCGATAAGGTTTTTATATCAATCAATTACAATAATCCTGACATAGCTCTCTTAGATCTAGAGTATTAAGAATTAGCGAGGTTTAAAAAGTTAATTAAAGATTCGAAAAATAATAAGTTAGGTTGTTATGAGTTTTTTATACATAAAAATTATAAGCATCTTTTATATCCATACAAATTAGAAAATGGATTGGTTGGTGTTGTCTTATTGCAAACTATTAATGGAACTACTGAAGATTTTTTTAATAAAAAGCCTAAATGAAAAGATTATAATTCAACCTACAGATGAATCTTATAATTTATTTTATCATAAGCAGTTTATTAATTTCAACAAGTTGTAAAACATCTAATGAAGTTTTAGTAGGTGCTTTACAAATAGATACTACAGCTATTTCTAACTGTAACAAAATTTTTGTTGGTTCGGATCAAAATAGTTTCTACGAAGAAAATGTTGTATATGACAACATTGCAAGTGAATCTGAATATTTATGGGAATTTTCTAATTATAATGAAGCTAAGATTGACTCTGTTATTTTTTTGCAAGGAGAGAAAGAGTTAGCAAATCATTCAACCATGAATAGCTTCCTTTTGATAAGGAATAATAAAGTGGTTTATGAGAAATACTTTCATGGAAGCAACAAATACGAAAGCAATAATATTCATTCAGCATCAAAATGCATAATTTCAGCATTAGTAGGTATCGCAATTGATAAAGGGTACATCGTAGATGTAAATCAACCTATTTTAGAATACTTCCCTTCATTCTCACCTACAGAAAATAAGAAGAATGATATTACCATTGAACATTTATTAAATATGACTTCAGGTTTTCAGTGGTTTGAAAATAAAAGTGAGTATGAAATAGAGTGTAAAAGTAATTGGATAAACGCAATACTTAATCTACCTCTTAAAACCAATCCTGGAACCTCGTTTAATTACTCATCGGCAAATACACATTTACTTTCTGCAATACTTAAAAATTCAGTAGAAGAACCATGCGAATTCTTATACAATTACCTTATGAATGATATAAGTGTAGTTGTAGAGCATTGGGGTAAAGATCCACAGGGAATACCATCTGGAGGATACAATTTTTATTTAACGCCAAGAGAAATGGCTCAATTTGGATTATTATATCTAAATAAAGGTAGGTATAGTAATAAGCAAATTATACCTGAGAATTGGGTGGCTGCATCTCTATCATCTCAAATAAAAAATGTAGATGTCAATTATGATTATAGCAATTGTTGGTGGATTACAAATATTTCAGGTTATAATGTATATAAAGCTTGGGGATATGGAGGCCAATATATTTGTTTAATACCAGAATTTGATTTGCTAATTGTTTCTACTGCAACTACATCATTAGAAGAATATAAAGAGTTTGATTTGGATGATTTTATTGATAGTTATATTATACCATCTATAAAGATGTATTAATCAATATGTTTATACTTCTAGTAAAAAAAACCTTGCATTAAAATGGAAACCAACTTAACTTAAGTATTAATTTAATAAAGTTTAAACCAAATTAATTATGGCAAAAGATAAACCCAGACTAGTGAGATTAGCATCTATATTAACACAATTGCAAGCAAAAAGAACTATAACAGCCAGAAGTATTGCAGAGAAATATGGAGTCAGTATTCGTACAATTTATCGAGATATAAGAACCTTGGAAGAATCCGGCGTTCCAATAATTGCCGATGAGGGTAGAGGATACTCAATAATGGAAGGATACAGACTTCCCCCTATAATGTTCACCGAAGATGAAGCCAATGCTTTAGTTACTGCAGAACAAATCATAAATAAAAATGAGGACCTTTCTTTATCTAATCAATATCAAAATATTGTAACCAAAGTAAAATCAGTTTTAAAGAATACTCAAAAAGAGAAAGTAGAACTGCTTGAAGATAGATTGCAGGTAAGAAGTAATCAAAAAGAATTAAGAACCAGTAATTTCTTAATAAGAATACAATCAGCCATAACAAACTATCAAGTGGTGCATATTAATTATTTATCGTTAGAAGGGCATCAAAGTCAAAGAGATATTGAACCATTTGCTTTTTATAGCACAAACGAAAAATGGATTTTAGTAGCATATTGTCGTACTAAGAAGGATTTTAGGGCATTTAGGCTCGATTGTATGGTTGAAATAAAAATTACCAGCATCAGATTCCAACCTCATAAAATTACACTATCTGAATATTTCGATAAATGTCGTAAAAAATGGGAAGTACCCCTGACATACGTTTGACACAAAGTCATTCTAACTTTACATCGAACTAAAAAAACAAACAGATGGAAAAAGTTAGAATTGAAACATTTAAGTTAATTGGTATTTCTGTACGTACCACAAATGAAAACGGACAAGCAGCAAAAGACATAGCTGAATTGTGGAGTAAGTTTATAAATGAAAACATTCAAAATGCTATTCCAGATAAGGTAGATAACACAATCTATTCATTATATACCGATTATGATGGAGACCATACTCAACCATATACTGCTATTATTGGTTGTAGAGTAAATCACTTAAGTAATATTCCCTGTGGCATGGTTGGAAAATCATTTGATGGAGGTAATTATGTCAAAATAACAGCTAGAGGCGACTTAACTAAAGGGTTGATAGTGAATGAGTGGAGAAAAATATGGGAAATGGATTTAGAAAGAATATATACGGCAGACTTTGAGGTGTTTGGAGAAAAAGCCCAAAATCCTTCTGATGCAGAAATTGACTTTTTGATTGCAGTAAAATAATTTTTAGGAGCATGATTGACGAACTTGAGAAATACTATTTTAGCAAAAAAGAACCAAACAGAAGTTGTTTGCTTGCTCTTAGAAGTGTTATTCTAAAACAAAGCGATGAAATAACAGAAACAATGAAGTGGAGAATGCCTTGCTTTTGTTTTAGAAAAAAAATGTTCTGTTATTTATGGGTAGATAAGAAGACAGAAGAGCCTTATATTTTAATGGTAGAAGGAAAACATTTAGATCATCCAGAATTAGAAGTTGGAAATCGTTCCAGAATGAAAATTTTTAGGATTAATCCGAATAGAGATTTACCTATAACAACGATGGAATTAATATTAAATCAAGCTTTAGATTTGTATCGAAATGGGATAATTAAAATTAAATAGTACATCGAAAATTAACATTGGATAGATTTTAACCTAATGTTTTAGTTTAGAAAAATGACTATGTTTATCTTCAAAATATAATAAATCAGAGATTGAATGTTTTATTAGAAGGCATCTATTAAACAATAAATCCCATTTTTAAAACTAGAAACTTATATGATACGGACTATTTTACTAATACTAGCGATATGCATTGTTGGTTGTAATCCACAAAGCAAAAAAACTAAAGAGTCAAAGTGGGAAATTATTGAAGTTGCCTCTTTTAAAGGTCAACAAGTAACAGGTGTAACAGTAACAAACGAGAAAAGAATTTTTGCCAATTTTCCAAGATGGAGAAAAGGTGTAGAAAATTCCGTTGTAGAAATTGATAAAAATGGTAAACCAGTTTCGTACCCAAACAAAAAATGGAATAGCTGGGAAGTTGGAGATACTATTATTGATTCAATTTTTGTGGCAGTACAATCTGTTGTTGCTTTTGATGACGATTTATATGTTTTAGATACTCGAAATCCAAGGTTTAAAGGAGTAAAAGGCGCTCCGCGTGTTTTTGTTTTTGATCTTAATACTAACCAGTTAAAAAGAATCTATATTTTTTCAGATGAAGCTTTTCATCAAGGTTCTTATATCAACGATCTTAGAGTAGACAAAAAAAATCAGAAAGTTTATTTTACTGATTCTGGTCGTGGAGGGCTTGTAGTGTTGGATCTTCAAACGGGTCAAACTAAAAGAGTGTTAGATAATCATGTTTCTACACTTGCAGAAGATATGAAGTTAGTTTTTAATGGAAAAACCTGGAAAGCTTCTGTTGATTCTGACGGCATTGCTTTAGATATTAAAAACGATATACTTTATTATCATGCTCTAACAGGATATAATTTATACGCAGTACCAACTAAAGTATTAATAAACGGAACTCAGGAGGAAATTGAAAAGAGTGTTCAATTGGTTATGAAAACCCCTGCTCCTGATGGTATGATTTTCGATGAAAAAGGGAATTTATATTTAGCCGATTTGGAGAATGATAAAATCATTAAACTAGATGTAAAGAATAAGAAAATGGAAGTTATTGCAGAGGGTGAGAAAGTAAAATGGGCAGATACTTTCAGTCTGTATAAAAACGAATTGTTTTATACTAATTCCAGAATTTTTGAAGCTAGAGGAAAAGCTCGTGAACTTGACTTTACAATAAATAAAATAGTAATTGAGTAGATATAATATATTGTGATGTAGTGAGGTAAGTGGCGTATGCTATTTTTAATATTAGCACCAGCTTTATAACTCTTTATTTAAATGTAATAGTTCACTAAAGTTTTATAAATGCTTGATTAATTGATATATTGAGAACAAAGTGATTTTGTACATAAAGATTAGATATTAAGTGACTTGTAAATCGATCTTTTGTCTTTTGTATAAAATCTAACGATCTATTGTTAATGGATAACTCAGATAAAATTTGTTTAGTAACTGGAGCAAGCAGTGGAATTGGATTCGCAATTGCTAAGGCTTTGAAAAACGACAATTATACAGTTATCGCAACTGCTCGCCGTTCAAATAATCTAAAGGATCTTGGATTGAATGAGCAAAACTTATTTGTAGGAGATTTAAATTCAACAGATTTTCAAGATTCAATGGTGGATGAGATTATTGATAAATATAGGAGATGTGATTTCTTGTTTAACTGTGCTGGTACAATTGAGGTTGGAACAATTGAGGAGATTGATATTGATAAATTAACATCGATGCTTCGGCTAAATGTTGAATCGACCTTTAGATTAACCTATAAAATTTTGAAGCAATTTAAAAAACAAGGATTTGGACATGTGATAAATATATCGAGTGTTTTAGGAACAAAGGTGAGACCAACAGCAGGAGGATATGCAGCAACAAAATATGCTATGGAAGCATTATCGGAAGCTTTACGAATGGAGTTAACAGGTACAAATATCCAAGTTACTTGTATCGAACCAGGATTGGTTATGACTGAGTTACATAAAAATTGGGAGGTGCATCCTAAAGAAAGTATGCAAATTAAGGAGCCTTTAACTGTTGAAAATATTGTAGATACGGTAAAATTTATTATTAATCAACCAAGTCATGTTAGAATACCTAAACTAATGATGTTACCCAAAGATCATAATATATAAAGTTACGTGTTGAAGGTTATCTTAAAGGTGAATGACATTAGAATAATTTGTAACCAAAGGCAAAATTATGAAGGAAATAGTATTAGTAACATTAGTTGCAACAATCATTTCTATACAAAGTATAGCTCAAGGTGCTGAAATGGTGGTTATTCCGGGAGGAGAATTTATAATGGGCAAGGACATGAAGAAAGAATTTGATTTTAGTCCTGCACATAAAGTTAAAATTGATTCCTTTTATATAGATAAGCATGAAGTTACCAACAAAGAATACTTAAAATTTTGTCAGGAAACTGGACATAAATTACCAGAGTTTTGGAATACAGATATTTTTAGAAGTGGAGAAAAGTTTTTGGATTATCCTGTTGTAGGCATAAATTATTTCGATGCACTAAAATATGCTAACTGGGCAGGAAAGAGACTTCCAACAGAAGCAGAATGGGAATATGCAGCAAGAGGAGGACTGCAAGGTAAGGATTTTCCAAATGGGAATGAGTGGACGAAAGCAAGAGTAAAACAAGATGGAAAAGGTTGGAAAAATTTAATTGATCCTGTTGGGAGTTATGAAGCTAATGGTTATGGTTTATATGATATGGGAGGAAATGTTTGGGAGTGGGTAGCCGATAGATATTCCGAAACATATTATCAAACACGTAAATATGATAATCCTAAAGGTCCGGAGAAGGGTGTAAATCGTGTAATAAGAGGAGGTAGTTGGCACTCAGGAAAAATGTGCAAAAAGGTATTTTATCGAAAAGGTTTAATAAGCAATTGGTGCGATTTTGCTGTTGGTTTTCGATGTGCAAAAGATATTGAGCAAGAATGAAATACTATCGGTAATTGTAGTACTCTGCTCATAATTAAGTGTTTTGGTATGCAAAAATCAGAAGTGTTAGATATGTGGAATTGTTTCAAGCCGAAACTCCAATCGTATTTAAGCGATAAAACCAAAAGAAAATCTGATATTGAAGAGATTTTGCAGGTGGTATTTATTAAGTTCTGGACAAAGCATCAAGAAATAAAAAATGATGACAAGACTTTGAATTGGTTAATAAGTGTAGCAAAGTATACCTCCGCAGATTATTACCGAAACAAAGAAAACTCAGTTTCTAAAATTCCATTTGAAACTTCTACCATTCAGCTTGATATAGAAAATATTACAGATGAAAGTAAAAAGTTGATTCCGATAATTAACAGTCTGCCTACAAAGTACAAAACAGTACTTTTAATGACTGAAATATATGGTTTACCTCATAAAGAAATAGCTGAGCAATTTGATCTATCGGTTTCCTGTATTAAAACGAGAGTTGTTAGAGCCCGAAAGTTACTTGCCGAACAAATGCGTAAGTGTTGTTCGTTTGAATACGACAAATATGGAAACATCGTAAATTGTACTGATAAACCTGCCTATTACGATTGTTTAAAAGAAAATAGGGAAAAAAGTTAAAAAAAATGCCACTTTTTGCTATTGAAACCGACAATAGATTATCGTTGAATTTAAACTTAGAATAAAATGATAAGAATATTGTTAATAGCATTAGTTATGGTAGCAACATCAGTTAAATCTCAATCAAATAAAGATTATCTTGACTTTAGGGGAAGGAAAATCTCCGTATATATTATTAATGATGTTATTCATCAGTTAAGTAGTATTGATCAGGGAGGGACTTTACAAATAAAAGTAGATAACTATCAGGCAATTGATAGTGACTTATCAGCTTGGAGCAGGATAACAGGTAATAATATCGAAATTGTTGAAAACGAGACTGCATATAAGATTTACGAAATTCAAAAAAAGCAAAATACTGTTTCTGATAAGAAGTTTGCAATAATCATCTCAGAAAACGGATTAGAGGAACTTATATCCCCATTAGGATTTGCCTGGGCAGCTGCAGTTAGTGGAATGGATGTTCACATTTATTTTCAAGGCCCTGCGGTTAAGATAATGAAAAAGGGATATAAGGAAAAACTAAAGGGAATTAGCTCAATATTTAGCGTTTTTGCAAGAAAAGGATTGTCAAAGATTGGACATATTCCACCGCAAGATAAAGTAATTGAACTAAAAAAGTTAGGAGCACAATTCTACTTGTGCCAACCTTCAATGGATCATTTTAAAGTAAAAAAGTCCGATTTAATTTTCTCTAATTTGGTTCTAGCTGAATATGTAACTTTTATGGAAGTACTTAATAAAGCAGATATAAAATTCTATTTGTAGTAAAACCTTCTTGAAAGAAAGTTAATAAAAGGCTACCAATCGATGATTATTAAATTTTTAATTGGTAGCTTTTATGTTTGGAGTAATATTAACATGTCAGTTTTTAATATTCAATTAGATTTGAAATTGTACAATGATGATATTGAAAAAATAAAAAGAATAGCAAATAGATAAAACGGTAACCATAAAATACTAACTATTCCATTAGTACTTTCATAATTAAACAGAAAGAGCAAAAACATTAATGGTATTGAAGCCAATAGAGTAAATGTTGATGATTTGTAAATATCAAATCTCTGTTTTTCATCGTACCAACCCGACTGTTTGTCTTTAATTGCTTGAAAAAACCAACCAGACAATGTTATTAAATAAGGAATGAAAATAAATAAGCTATAGGGAATTATAAACCATTTATACGATTGAGATTAACCCTGAAATAGAAATCTATTGTCACAATTAACAAACCGGTGATTCCACATACAATTCCAATTATATTCATCGAAACAAATAACTGTTCCCCTATAAGACTATACGATTGATTATTTGAGCTTTGTATCCTCTTTGTTTTAAATAAATAGATTAGTGTATAAATTATAAATGAAGAATGTAAAATATGAGCTAACCAAACAGATTTCGATTCATTGATTATTTCAAGTCCAGCAGGGAATTCTTTTAAAATATCTGTTAATGCACCCCAATGAAAAAATGTTGCAATAAAAGATAATGAACCAATGATTAGCAAAACTATACCAGATAAAAATGTACTGGTTTTTTCTCTCAGAGTCAGTACAACGGTTAGGCCAATTATTAAATGACTAAAAAATAAAACAAGTAGTCCAATAAAGATAGCCATAACGTATATCTCTTGTTTTTCAAACCATTGATCAATGTCAAGATACTGTGTAGTGTTATATCCAAGCCATGCAGCATTTACAAAAGCAATTATTATACTAATCCAGATTGATATTTTAACTATTTATTTCATTGGTAGAATTATTATTGGGTTTATTCTTCATCAATAATATAAAAGATATCTTCAACTGATTTATTAAAGTATTTTGCAATTTTTAAAGCCAATAGAGTTGATGGAACAAACTTTCCTTTTTCAATTGAATGAATTGACTGTCTTGATACACCAACTTTGTTTGCAAGTTCCTCTTGTGACATATCGTCGTTATCGAACCGGCATCTTTTCAAATTATTTCCAAGTTTCATTCTTTGTAAATTATACTGTAACAAGTGTAAAGTATACTTTACATTTTTGCAAATATAATTAGCGTGAAAAAACATATATAAATGAACTTAAATGATAAAAGGAAGAAATCAAGAATTTGTATTTTGCACTGCTATTTTTTGTCTTCATAAAATATGTATTGATAGAAATAATTTAGCATGGAGGAATTGCTAAACGTATTATTTGATTATTTACAATTAATATGAATGAAATTAAAGTAAAATATAAAATAGAGGATTTTCCAGATATTTTTAAAAACTATAAAGAAAAAGTATTTAGTCTTGCCTATAAAATGACAGCAGATGTAAATTCTGCAGAAGATATTACCCAGGAAACCTTTTTAAAATGCTACGAAAACATTGAAACCTTTAGAGGTGATAGCCATATATTTTCGTGGCTTTATACTATTACAAAAAACAACTGTTTGAGATTGCTTGAGAAACAGAAAAAGGTAACTAAAGCAGAACTGGATCAATTATTAAATACGGTAGGGGAGGAGCCAGTGGATCTCTCACATAATCAAAGAAATAATTATATAAATCAGGTTAGGGAAGGGTGTTTGCTAGGTTTGTTAAAGACACTATCTTTTAACCAAAGATTGGCATTTATTATGATTGTTTTGCATAAAAATAGTATTGAAGACACTGCAAAAATGATTAATAAATCGGAAAGTGCCACCCGAACGTTAGTACATAGGGCAAGGAAAAATATTAAGGATTTCTTATGTAAAAATTGTTCTTTATATGATGAAGAAAATTCATGTAAATGCGAAAGCATGATTAACTTTTCTTTAAAGCAAGGTTGGATAAAGTATAATGAGTTTTATCCAAGTAATCTGCCTGATAAAATAGAGAATGAAGTAAAATCATCACAAAAGATTTTAAAATTATATAACTCATTATCAGAACATAGTTTCTCAGAAAAACTTAAAAGTTTAGATTTTTTAATTTTTTCTGAGAAAAAAGTGAAATAATCTCAGGTTGCTGTATCTAACAGATAGTATTAATTCAAAAAAGGAGATTATTACAATGCAAGAACAAACAAAATGCTTATCAGTTAACTTGCCTTTGAGCAAAGTAGCAGAAATAAAAGCTATTAAAGAACAAACAGGAAAGAGTCAAAGTGAGATCTTAACCGAAAGTGTATTAAATGGTATTGAGATCTTAAAGCAGGAAAACAAACAATTATTCCTGGTAAAAGTTAGAATTGACACGACCAGGATGATGGAATTTGGCGAAAAGTTGAACTCAGGTGAATTGGATACAAGTATGATTAAATTTACCTATTGTATTAAAAACGATCCAACAGTAGGAGTAAGTCTTTGGACCGCAAAAGATAAAGATGAATTTGAAGAATTTTTTACTCCTCATAAGGAATTTTACAAGCAAGTGATTGAAATTTCGTCTGCAATAAAGCCTGATGAAGCAATGGCTTTAATAATGCAAGAGATGAATTGAGTCACAATGCTAATTAACGATTAGTAATATTGAAGTCGCGACAGGTTGACAAAAGGAGATCTGTCCGACTTTTGTCAAGACTAACACAATCTACAAAAACTCATGGTTCAAAAAATTTAATCTAATTATAGATTAAAAGTATGTTGTAGGTTTAGTGTACACTAAACCTACACTATTTTTCAAAAAAACTATATGATGGATTGAATTTCATTCAATCTATTTATCTACTTACCTAAGCTTCTCTATTTCCTACTTCCAAATTCGTCAGGCATTAATAACAAACTTTTCTGTTTGTCTGTCAATATTTTTAATTTGAGTATGTTTCTTTAATATTTTGGAGCTTAGTTACTGGTAATAGCAATTTTTTCTTGACTTTATTACCCAAAGAGTATTTCAAATACCCATAATCTAGAAAGGGAAATTTACTCCTGTTGTTTCTTTTGCCCATTCCCATAGTTTAGCATTAAGATTTTCGTCTAATGCGGCAGTATCAATTATTGCTAAAGCTGGTTTGCCTTTCTGTTCATTAGGACCATCTGGTCCCCAATATTGTCCACCCTTAGCATCTTCTCGTAAGCAAGCTGCTAAAGTGGGTTGAGCACCTTCTTTGGCAGTCATTAATTCAAGTGAAGCAAGCATATCCTTGTCCATATATTTTTGTAAGTCAGTTTTACTAAAACCTGGATGTGCTGCTAATGACAAAATTTGATAACCATTACTTCTAAGTCTTTTTTCGAACTCAAGTGCGAAAATTATATCTGCTAATTTACTTTGTCCGTACTCTCTCCAACTATTATATTCTTTTTCCAATCGGAAATTATCAAAATCAATAACTGCACCTCTATGTGCAATGCTGCTTAATGTTACTACTCGTGAGCCTATAGTTGATTCTAACAAATTAATTAAATAACCAGTTAAGGCAAAATGACCTATAAAATTGACTCCAAACTGAATTTCAAAACCATCTTCGGTTTTTTGGGGAGGTGGAATCATAATTCCTGCATTGTTTACTAGAAGATCTAAGCGTGTTTCTTTGTGAAGAACTTTGTCTGCAAATGTTTTTATTGAGCTTAGATTTGCCAAATCTAAATGACGATAAATAAGCTCACCAGTACCTCCTTGAGCTTTCATTCTTTCTATTGCATTTAATGCTTTTTCTTCATTACGACTGGCAACATATACTCTTGCACCTTTTTGATATAGGTCTAATGCAGTTTCAAATCCTATTCCGGTATTTGAACCTGTAACAATAGCGGTTTTTCCTTTCAGTATCATAATTTTCTCTTTTAATGGGTTTAAATATTTTTGCTTTGTATTTCTTTAACTGTTTTTCCTCCTGCACCAATATTTTCAGCAGAATATTCATCGATGTACACAAAAAAGAATTCAGGAGGATAACCTGTAATTTTTGAAGCTTCGTTTGTAAATACTTCTATAAGCTCTTTCTTTTTTTCTTCACTTGTATGATTAATTTGAATTGTAATTGATGGCATAATTCTATTTTTTATGTTTACAATGCAAAGGAATATTAAATGCCACTTTACACGATAACCATAATCAAACGAAAAATGACCAATTTCAAAGATTGGTTATTATTTTTCTTATTTTCGGTACTTTTCAGGAGAAATCTGGGTATGCTTTTTAAAAAAACGGCTAAAATGAGTAGGTTCACTAAAACCCAATTTGTAAGAAATTTCTTTTGAAGATAATGAAGTATTAATCAATAGTGATTTTGATACTGACAAAGTTCGTTCTGTAATCCAATCGTTAACTGTTCTTCCTGTTTTACTTTTTATAACAGAATTAAGGTAATTGGGATGCATGTTCAATTCTTCTGCTAAATCCTGTGCCTGTAACTTACTTTGATTTTGTTCGCTCTCTAAAACTTCTTTGAACTTTTTTTCTAACAGGTGCTTAAATGACTGAACAATTTTTGATTTCTTAATTCCTTCCGCAATTGGATCGTAGTTTGACCAAAATTTCTCTTTAATTTTCAACAATAATACAGTAAAAAGGCTTCCCAGAATTCTGTTTTTGAAAGTAGAATTCTTTTCGAATTCATTTAAAATCTGCTTATAAAGAATATCAAATTCTTCAAATTCATCTTCAGATAGCTTTTTTGGTGGTGCTATTTCAACCAATAGAAATGGAAATTCGCTGAATATTTCAAGATGAACATATTCTCGTAAAAACTTTTCTGTTAAGGTAATGATTAAAGACTCTTTGGCTTCATTCAGTTCATAAGATTTTAAGTGACCTGGATTAGTGAAATAGAAAGTCTTTGATCCGTATGGGAATTTATTGTCATCAAGATAATATATACCAGAACCTTCTTTGGTAAGAATAAAAGAAAAGTAGTCAGCCCTTAATTGGGGTGATTTAAACGGGATTTGCGGGTGAATATCAGGAATGCTCATTACGGTAAAGTCAATTTCCTGTTTTAATGACAATCCCAAAGTTTTATATAAATCTGATATGTTATGATGTACAATTATTTCAGCCACAGGACTACATTTTGAATGAGAGGGCGTTGGTTGATTTGAAAAACCCAACCTCCAAAACCTCATTAGCCAAAGCTTTTGTTTTGGTTATAAATTTATCCTTTTTACTAGCCAAAGCAAAAGCTTTCACAAACTTATTTAAAGAGCAAACCTCCAAAATTTATACTGCCATCTCATGGTCTTTATTTTTTATTGTAACGCGTTATTTCTTCAATTTAATCCCCATTTAATCAGGACGCTGTCTGCCTGTTCCTTAGAAATTGACTGAGATTCTGATTTATACTCCCCTTCTTGGTTTCGGGTCGAAATAAGAACAATACTCCAAGGATTTTCATTCTCCCTAAGATTCAGAAAATTAAACTCCTGTTCTAAAATCCATCCTTTACCGTCTTGGGAGTTATTTACAAACCTATCAAATTCTCTAATTTTACTTGTGATTTTGTCTTGGTGCTTTATTTCTATATTGGCTTCATTAGTCCAAACATCCCTTGCTAGGTCTATTTTAACATTCCAGCCATCAGGAATTATAGGAATACCATGCTTAACCCTTTCATCATTGGTTCTGTAATTGGAGATATTATCATTTATTTTCTTTTGTTTCTCTGAATTTGAATAAAGTAGAAATGAGATAATGAGCAACAAGTAAAATATTAGTCCAAATTTTCGAAACAAGTTTTCCTGCCTTCTCTGATTTATATTTGAACGACTTAAATCTTTTTGTAAATCTCGCTCCAAAGGTTCTTGTTCGAAGATATTATTTGGGATTATAGGAGCTATGATGTAACTAATCTTTAAATACCAAGGTAAAGGTTTTAACGCTGACTTCAGTTTCTGCATTCTAACATAATCTAATTCTCTTAAAGATTTGTCATATTGGTCTTTGGAAATTTTTCTTTTCCTAATTTCTTCGTCAATAGCAAGTTTTGTAGAATCGTCCGCGCTTTCTCTCAGTAGAAGTAATTGTGTCAAATTGTATTGTGATATTGATTTCTTTACAATCATTTTTTAGTTTTTGTATCTTTGAACTTGGTTTCAATCCTAACTAACATTAAAGTAAATCCTTGATTCACTGCTTGTTGAATTTATATTTTTCTCTTATTTTCAACACTTTATTCGTGCACTTCTGTTTACGTTAGCTTTCGAAATCAATAAACCGTTTCTGAATTAATTTGACCATCTCCCGAAAACCGGATTTTATATTTCGTGAATTCCTGTATTGACAAGGGATTGATTAATATTAACACATAAGGAAAGCTGATTGAAAATGTTATTTTTGAATAACCACAAACAAAAAAAACAAAAACAACCAGCTTTATGTCAAAAGTATTAACAAAACAGGTTCAGAACAAGATAAGCGGATATTTTCTTAAGTTTTCAAATCACATGACAAAACCAGAAAGCCGTTGCATAAGAGAAATGATCACAGGAATTTTAAAAACAGGAACCGTATTGGTCAATAAAATAGCATCGGGCATTAACGACAATATTTCCTTAAGCCAGACAACAAAGCGTTTCCGCAACCATTATAACAAGTTGGGCTTTTTCAAGAAGCTATTTAGAGGGCATATGGAAAGTGTAAAAGGGAAAATCCATCATGGAGATTATATTTTGTTTGATGGTTCGGATATTCAGAAGAAGTATGCAAAGTTTATGGATGGGCTGGACTATGTAAAAGATGGGGACAAAGGCAGTATTGGGCTTGGTTATTGGTTAATGGATGTTGTCCATTTCAGTAAAGACCACCAGATGACTCCCCTTATTAACAAGCTTTATAGTTTTGACCATGGGGCAAAAAGTGAAAACAAAGAGGTAATTGAAGCCATTGAAGAAGTAAACTCCGTAATAGATAAGGATGTTACCCATATATTTGACCGTGGCATGGACAGGCCAATCTGTCGTGATCACATAATTACCCAAGACAATAACTTCATCCTACGGTTAAACGCAAAAACAAAGTTAATTTATAAAGGGGAAGAATTGCCTGTCAATAAAATCAGCAGGAAGATTCCTTTGTTCATGGAACTGACGGCAACCAAGATTCAGAAAAGCAAAAAGAAGTTGTTAAAGTATGAATGTGGGGCCATAAAAGTTAAATATCAAGTCAAAGGCAAGTTATATGAATTATGGCTGGTTGTTACAAAAAGAAAGAACGGCGGTTATTGCTGGTTGCTGACACGTTCACCAAAGGAATCAATTGTTGGGGTGATCAGCGAAGCTTTTAAGGCTTATGGGTTCCGTTGGAAGATTGAAGAATATCACCGCCACATAAAATCTTGTTATGGATTAGAAGACATACAAATAAAAACATTCGAAGGACTTCAGAGCATGTTGGCAATACTTACAATCGCGATGAGCTTGATATACAGTTCAATTTCATCGCTACACCATAAACTAATCCTAAGTAGCGGCATTAAGACCATGAACAAAGAGAAAAGCTATGAATTGTTCAATTTCATATACTATAAAATCAGCACGATAGTTAAAGTGTTAATGGCCAACACCACACCCAGAGCATTCTTGCCTGTACCTGAAATCTCCCCAGGCAAAGGCCAGTTAACCCTTGACCTGGATTTCAATTGTTAAAAACGGGAGATGGTCAATTTCTGAATTAATTTACTTTCTGTGAAAATTAATTCTGTGAGTTAATATTTTCAAATAAATTTTATTGTGTAAGTTCTCCTTTATTTTGCACAAAGTTTGGCTAGATGAAGTGTGTGAGAACTTATCCTTACTAACTTTCTATATGGAACGAAGTCAAAGTGTTGCATTTGATTTTATCGTTTACATTTTATAGCTAAATCAACGATTTGGCGTTGATTGACGAAACATCCAACCTTCCCTAAAGAGCTGCGCCCATATGCTTTATTGCGGTTTATTATTAGCTGTTGTTTTTTATTGCAAATGATATTTTCTCAAATATAATCAAAGCTTCATTTATTTTTTGTTCATGGCTTATCGTTGTGTTGAAATTTGCCCAAATTGAATTATTCTTGGCTTTTATGGATGCAGAAACTGTTTCTTTATTTCCAACCAATAAATCGTACAATTCTTTAATTTCAGATAATGCATTCCGAAGCCTTTCATTTTTACATTGAATTCTTAATTGTTCTTGATTCCAAAAGAACGTATTAAACCATGAGTTTCTTTCTATTTTAAACTTTGGCAAGTTATCTATACTTTTCAGTTCAATACTCCAAAGATAAATATCTGTTAAATGGATGTCCTTAAGTAAGCTTTTATTTTTCCAATGACTCCTTCTAAATTCCCCTGTCAATAGAATTTGACCTAATTCTACAGGGTAACTTAATTTATAATTCTTAACAGGAACACTCATATTACCAATGAACATAGTAGATTCTTCCAATGTGAATTGAACATCTTTGTCCTTTGATATTTTTTCAATTATCTGTATCATTTAAAACGGCTAACAGTTACTTGGATGAAGTGTAGGCTTGTGTTGCGCCTGCGGCAAGCCTATGCTTTATTAATCATTGTTATGGTATTTTATTTCTTTTCTAAGGAGGTTATCTTCTTTTCCAGTTGTTCTATTTTCTTTTGTTGAGCTTTGTTCAATTTATTCTGTTCTATAAGATATAAGGTCAATTCTTCAATTTTCTGAAGTAATTTTGCGTCCATTTCACCAAGATTAATCCCTTTCTCTATAACTTCAGATTCGTTTGGTATATTAGGAAGGTGTTTGTTTTTTATTATAAAAGATTCCACATCAGTGAGTGATTTAAGCTCATAAGTATCTTCAAAAACAAAGTTTGACCAGCTGTTTGTATTTGAGTAGAAAATAGAAGCCTTAACTGCACCATCTACTTCCAGTTCATAGTTAGGTGTTTTAGTTCCAATTCCAACATACCCTTCATTAGTAACTCTGAGAAATTCCTCTTTCTCTGAACCACTTCTGTATATATGATAAAAATCACCTGCTAAGCCAGCATCCCAATAGACAGTTGCATTTTCATCAACTGCCATTCTTATACCTGATCTACCATCATATCCTTCTACTTTACAATCATCTCTAAAGGGAATATGGGGATTATGAAGCATAATAAGGCTTCCTATGTTACCTCCTTTACTTCCAATTGTTGGATAATTTCCAGAATTCCAACCAGAGTCCATCGAAAGAATACCTTTACCCCATGCACTGTTAGTCGTTTCACCCCATTTTAGTTTTCCAAGAATATCAAGCTTTTCGGATGGATTTGTTTGACCAATTCCAACAAATCCTTCATTAGTGATTCTGAGAAATTCGCCTTTCCCTGAACCACTTCTGTATATATGATAAAAATCACCTGCTAAGCCAGCATCCCAATAGGCAGTTGCATTTTCATCAACTGCCATTCTTACACCTGATCTGCCATTATATCCTTCTACTTTACAATCATCTCTAAAGGGAATATGGGGATTATGAAGCATAATAAGGCTTCCACTATTACCTCCAAAACTTCCAATTGTTGGATAATTTCTAGAACTCCAACCAGAGTCCATGGAAAGAATACCTTTACCCCATGCACTATTAGTCGTTTCGCCCCATTTTAGCCTACTTTCTACAGAAGTAATATTATCTGTTATTTCAATCTTCACTTCAGATGTCGTTATTTGAGCCTTAACAATAACAGGTAATATTATACAGATCCAAAGTAACACTATCGCTTTTAAGTTCATCTTCTTCATTATTATTTTTGTAAGTAATTGATCATAATATTTTGTGTGAAAAATCGTAGCGCAGTTTAGTGTTCCAGCTTTTCAATTCGCTTCTAGTTTTATTGAGTGTATTATGTTTCAAGTTTAGCATATTCGCGCTATGTTTTTTACATTTTGTTGTAGCAAGTTAATCATCGTATTGTTTCATCAGGTAGAATTCTGAATTCTTTAGTATTGTCAAATCCATCCATAAAATCACTTAGTATATCAAAGAGTCTGTCATCATCTTTTGTTCTCGGATCAATCTGAATGTCTTTTTGAAACTCAAGGAATAAACTACATATCTCCTTCTTGCGAAATCCTTGTCTGTGCAATTCATTAATTAGAATCATAAAGTCGTCATACAGACTCTCTCCTAATAAAATTTCAAATAATCTACCTTTATATAATTCGAAATCCATCGTATTAATTCTTATTAAGAACTGAGGAATTGAGAACAACCTCTAAATCTCCTTGTTTTAATAAATCCTTAATTGTCTTTTGGATACAGTCTCTTGTCAATTCTTTTACAAATAGATCTGGTTTGAACTCACTATGATTTGATTAAGAGAAATATAATTATAAATCCAAATACAATAGCTCCTCCAACTGTTATATTAGATTGTTCACCATTCTCATCTGTATTATTTAATTCCTCAATTGTCTTTGGTTGTTTACCCTTTGTTAAAAGATATAAATTGACAAAAATAAATCTAAATATAAAACCTACTATTCTAAACAAAACACTTCCGAATCCCATATTTATTTTCCTGACTAATTTCTTTTATTATTCTAACTAACGGCTCTGCTATGCGCAGTGTGCCTGTGTTGCGCCTGCGGCAGGCATATTGCGTATGAGCCATTGTTGAACTAAATCCCTCTGGGATAGCTTTGGTCAAATGTAGCAAATGTACTTTTCCAGAACAAACAACAAAATGTATTTAATCTGCTATCTATATCCAATCACCTTCGCTCTAAAAAAATACAATACCCTATCTTAGCAAAAAGCACTTGATCTCTTCCTTTTTCTACCTTATATTTATAATTCTTTTAGAGCACTTTACAACATCTTCTATCTACTTTAGAATATAAAAAAGCGTCGATAAGTACATAGGTTAAATAGAAACCGGGATGTAGTCCAACACGGACTACCACGCTTGGTCTTACAGACCGCTCATAGTCCTATTTATTGCCAGCTGGCATTTCTATTAATTCATAGTTTGTACTTCTTCCTCCTGCAGCTTCTTTCTGCAAAATGCTTTTTGATATAAGGTCGTTGATATCTCTAACAGCAGAATCTTTTGAACACTTTGCAATCTTTGCCCATTTTGAAGATGTTAACTTCCCATCAAACCCATCCAATAGCATATTCAGTATTTTCTTTTGCCGTTCATTTATTATTGTTTCTGAATGTTTTTGCCAAAAGTCAGCTTTGAAAAGTACTTTTGTTAATACAGTTTCAGTAGATTTTAGAGCATTTGACAGACATGTTAAAAACCATACAATCCAGTTCGTTATATCTAAATCACCTTTTTGTGTTTTTTCAAGCATTTCATAATACTGTTTTCGCTCTAATCTAATTTGTGCTGACATACTATAAAATCGCTGATTACTCTTGTCTGATTGTGCAAGAAGCATATCCGTTATTGCTCTAGTAATTCTACCATTCCCGTCGTCAAATGGATGAATTGTAACAAACCACAAATGAGCTATTGCTGCCTTAAGTACTAAATCGGTTTTATTATTATTGAACCAATCTAAGAACTGAGCTATTTCTTTTTCTAACAATTCTGAATCAGGAGCTTGAAAATGTACTTTTTCTTTTCCCATTGCACCGGAAACAACTTGCATTGGCCCTGTGGTATCTTTTCTCCAATCGGCAACTATGATTTTGTACATTCCACTTCTTCCTGTTGGAAACAGAGCTGCGTGCCAATCAAATAATCTGTCAGATGTTAATGGCTTGAAGCAGTTCTGAGTCGCATCAAGCATCATTTCGACTACACCTTCAACATTCCTGTCTGAATCAACAGCGCCAGCAATTTCCATTCCTAGTTTACGTGCAATTGAAGAACGAACTTGGTCTGGATTTAATATTTCACCTTCTATTTCTGAGGATTTTATTACGTCAAGAGTTAAAATGTCAAGTAAAGCTTCATTTCTTAAATCAAAACCAAGTGTTTCCATTTTTCCTACAAGTCTGCCTTGCAAGTTTCTAACTTCACTTAAGAGGTTTATGAAATCATTAGTATTCCATATAAACACTGGCCATTGGTCTTTTTGATGTATAAAGACGTTCATTCGATGCATGATTTGCAACGAAAATACAACTTATTCGTCGCATTTCAAAAATAATCGTTGCTATTTGTGCATTGAATATTTGGATTATTCGTTGCACGTAATGTTTTTCCTGCTTCTAACTAACGTAAAAAATAAGTTCTGATAATCAGGAGTTTGAAAATCCAAGATCATTAGGGTTGAGACCAAATTTATCAATTTGTTTTTTAATCTATTTGGGATTTAATTCCCCGAGGCTTGCCTCGTACTCGCGATTGTAATTTGAACAGCGTAAGCTGTTCTATTTGAACGATGCCTCTGGGCTTGCCCCGAGGTAGTTCACTCCTTTTAGTGATTCAAAGCTTTCATTTTTGATCTAAAAACAAGTAGCCTTCCAGTTTATTAAATGCTTTAAAGTTCAAATTTACCAAATCGCCCCGCATTACGTATATTTATTGGCAAAAATTGTTTCTCATTATTGATAATTTGTCATCCAAGATGAGTAGTCTGAAACTAACAAATAATCAGATGAATTTTTGTCTATTATTTTCAAATCCCAAAGCGGCAATTCAAATACTTTATCATCTGAGAATCTTTTTACCTTAACTATTATTCCTTTCCAATTATCAATTTTGCTTATAAAATCAACAAGCTCAAAATGGTCAGTATATGACGGTTTTATTAACTTTTTCTTTTCATATTCCGCCTTACTCCAGTCCCCAATTAAATAAGGCTCTTCCCATTCAAAATCCTCCATACCCGTTAGAACACAAGATATTTGAAGATTGTCCTTTAGATAATTATAATATTTCTGCAAATTAGTTTCTGTTACAAAAGTTTCTTGTGAGTTCAATATTTCTTTAATTCTTTTTTCTTCTTCTTCGCAGGAATATTTTGAATTTATCTCATTCTGTTTATGCAAAACATCTTCCTTACTATCCCGAGGTTGCGTAATCTCAACTTCACTAATTTCCAGAGAAAGTAAAGTCCAATCAACCTCTTCTACTAAACTTTCAATAATATAATTCTCACTCAATTGTGATAATGTTTTGCTGTCCAATTCAAAGGTAACAAGGTTCTTATCAATTTCAATAATGCGACCTTGCCAACCACCAATATTCAAGTCATCATAATCTGGAGATAAGACTCCTTGTTTAACTTTTATGCTATTTCCAATTTTCATATATGAGTCTTCTCAATTTTTGCCTACGTTTGGCTAGATGAAGCGATTGGCAATTTAACGAGCCAAACCTTCCAAAATTTCGCTGAGCCAAATCTTTTATTTGTTTTTATCTTATTATTACTAAAGCCAAATCTTTGATTTGGCGGTGTTCGATTGCCAAACTCAACTTCCACATGCTCAAGAACGCCAATTGCTTTATACTAGCGTGTTGGCATCAGTTCTTATTCAATTTCTTCACCTCTATAATTACATCTCTTGATGCAAACATATTCAAGAAAATTAGATACAACTCGCAAGAAGCCTTCAATTAGCTCAATATTATCTATTTTATACTTTGCAAAGTTGTTACTTTCAATAATAGTTAAGTGGTCAAGTTTTTTAAGTTTATTAAATTCAGTTTTTTCCGATATTACATTTATCTCATTAGTCTGACTATGTGTTAATTTATTTCTCAAAAGAGAATAATGACAAATCAATTCCCAATTATTCTTCTGAGAATCAAAATTTACTTGATGAACTTTTTCCAAGTATTTTCTATACTTATAAATTCCTTTTCCTGAAATATCATTTAATTTTATAGAACTTCTTGACTCAATTAATTTACACATAAATCTCAGTCTTGTTTCTAGAAAGGAGTGCAATGAGATAAACATTGAATTATAGACAATATTTATTGCATTTGATGAACTATAGAAATCAAGAATATCAACATTACTGTATATGACTTCATTATCAATTACAACGTCTTGTTTCATCTCTTGCTTCATCGAATCAACTTCTTTCTTTAAGTTCAATATTGTACCTTCATACATAGTTTTTAAAGAAGTCTTTATAGTATCCATATCGTTGTAAATACCTGAAGGATAAAGTTTATCAAAAGCCTCAAATTCTTTAAATCTATAAACTCCCAATGCCATAATTGTTTTCTATTTATAAATAATAATTTGAATGTGTGTGAATTGATGCCAACTTTTCTGTAATACCATATATATTGCCTTTATTTTTCATTTGTACCTAAATTATATCTATGGCTTTGTGCATCAAAAATAGTCAAATATTTAAACTCATAAGTCATCTAGTAAAGCGTTTAAAAAATAATAGGTAATAAGTATGTCAAATCCAACCGAACCTCTATGTTTGTATTTGGCATTCATTCAGTGTTCTAAGCTCTTGCTATATTTGGGTCGATTAATTGTTGAGTAAGATTTTGTGATGATAAAATTGTTTTATCATTGAATTGCTTCATTAAACTAAACCTATCTTTAACTATCTCTATATAAAATTCTACTCGTTACAAACTGTTACATTTCTATGAAATGCCTGTTACACAGGTGAGCTTCCTTTGCTTCAGAAATTAAAACTGAAGTAAATGAGAAAGAAAATAAAACATTTAACAATCCTATTATTTGCGCCTTGTTTATTATTTGCGCAAAGTGTACCCAACCAGAAGTTCTCTTTAGATTCTTGTATTTTATATGCTTTCGAAAACAGTCCTTTTTTAAAGGCAAATGAAAAGAGTATAGACATTGCTAAAAAAGGAATTGGAATAAGTAAAAGTGCAGGTTATCCTACTGTTGCATTAACAGGAAATGCCCAATTAACAGATATGTACGAATCATTGGACGAATATTCTAATTCGTATTTAGCATTAGAGGTGTCTCAACCCATTTGGCAAAATGGGAAAATTCGTATTCAGAATAAAATTGCACAAACAAATAAGGAAATAGCAAGTATGCAGTTCGAAATCGAAAAGCAAAATCTTGTTTTTACTATTACACAGCAATATTTAAACCTGTTAAGATATAGTCAGTTAGAGGGATTATCTAATCAAATGGCAAGTCGAATTGCTGTAAATGCCGAATCAGCTTTAGAAAGGCAAAAATTGGGTGTAGCAAAAAAGTCGGATGTTCTTAGGGCAGAAACCCGTTTATCTGATGCCAGGATTTTAGAAAAGAGATTTCAGACTTTAAAAGAAGTTTCTGTTCAAAATTTAAAGAAGGCGATTGGCCATAACTTACCAGTTAAAATTCAGCCTGCTGATAGTTTGCATAAGATTAATGAATTCTATTTAAAAATAGGAGTCGATAGCTTTTTAATAAGAGCAAAAGAAACATTACCCGAATTTCAAATTGTTGAATATAGGTTAACAGAGCAAGGTTATAGGATTACTTACAACAAAAGACAGAATTTGCCGGAATTTAATGCATATGCCGGTTATAATTGGAATGATTCACCAGTGTTAAATAACGAATTATATGGCTATGCTGGAATTTCAATGAATTTTAAACTGTTTGATGGTTTTGCAAAGAAGAACAGAGTTGCTAAAGAGAAAATCAGACTAGAACAGGTGAATAATGAATATGAAGACTTAAGGCTCATTATTGCAAGTGAAATTCAGCAAGCTTACTTGTCGTTATCAGAGGCTCAATTGCAAATAAAGAATTCACTTAAACAGTTAGAAAGTGCTACCGAGAACCAAAAAATGGTGATGGAAGAGTACAAAATGGGTACAAGCTCAATGCTTGAACTCTTGGATGCCGAAAATGACTATTTCGGTGCTCAACAAAACTACATTAACGCACTTTGGGCTTATCGTGTGGCAGAAGCAACCATAGAAAGAAAATCAGGAATATTTAAATATTAAAAAAAATGAAACGATTAACAATTAGTTTTTTAGCATTAGCAGGAGCAGTATCAATCACAATTATGATTTATGCTTTTGCTTTCGGAAATAACGAAAATTCCGAAGAAGCAAAATGGAAAACCCAAAAAGTATGCAGGTCTGATATCAGTATTTCGGTATTGGCAACAGGGATTATTAAACCACAAGTTGGTGCAGAAGTAAAAATTGGATCCAGAGCTTCGGGAACAGTTAAGGACTTGTATGTAAACATTGGTGATGATGTAAATACGGGGATGTTATTGGCCGAGCTGGACGATGCTGAATATCAGGCAAGAGTTAAAAGCTCTGAGGCTAATGTAAATAATGCTCAGGTAAATTTAAAATATGCAGAGCTTGAGCTAAACCGTATAAGGAAACTAAATCAGAAAGATTATGCTTCTAAACAAGCGCTGGATGATGCAGAGAAGGAATTTGAAACTTGTAAAGCTAAATTGCTTCAGGAACAGGCCAATCTCGATTTTGCCAATATCCAACTTGGATATACTAAGATTACGGCTCCAATTTCCGGGGTTATTGGATCTGTAACAACTCAAAAAGGCGAAACAGTTTCGGCTACTATTACAGCACCAACGTTTGTTTCAATTATTGATTTAAATCGACTTGAAGTATGGGCTTATGTTGATGAAACAGATATTGGAAGAGTTGAAGTAGGACAACAAGCCTCTTTTACAGTTGATACATATACCGATACAGAATTTAATGGTAAGGTAACAGCTATTTACCCACAAGCAGAGATAATTAATAATGTAGTCAATTACATTGTAATTATTGAAATCAATAAACAAGGCAATGAGATACTACGACCTGAAATGACTACCTCGGTGAATGTTTATACGCTAAAACGAGATAATGTGTTGACATTGAAAAACAAGTTTATTAAACGAAAAGGAAATCGTAATTATGTTTATGTATTACAAGATAATCAACCTGTTGAAAAAGAGATTTCTGTTGGGCTTCGAGGAAAATATAAAACCGAGATTATTTCAGGAATTAAGGAAAGAGATTTAATAATAACTAACAAATAAAAATATTTAAGTTATGATTCAATTAAAAAATATTTCAAGAGTTTACTCGAAAAACGGAAGAGAAGAAGTTCGTGCTTTGGATGGAGTGAATATTTCCATTGGTAAAGGAGAGTTTGTAGCAATTGTTGGATCCTCTGGATCAGGTAAGTCGACTCTTATGAATATTTTAGGTATGCTCGACCGACCATCACAAGGAAATTATTATCTGGAGAATAAAGAGGTTAGCAAGCTTAAAGACTCAGAATTGGCACAAATAAGAAATAAAAAAATAGGCTTTGTATTTCAATCGTTTAACCTTTTACCTAAAACCACAGCATTAGAAAATGTGGAACTACCTTTAATTTACTCTGATAGAAAGGAGATCAAAAGCTTGGCAGAAAGCGCCCTTAAAAAAGTTGGACTTGGAGAACGTTTATCACATAAACCAAACGAATTATCTGGTGGTCAGCAACAAAGAGTGGCCATTGCAAGAGCTTTGGTTAACGAACCGGAAATAATTTTTGCTGATGAGCCTACAGGTAATCTCGATTCAAAATCAGGGACCGAGGTAATGGAAATATTCCGTCAATTGAATAAGGAAGGAAAAACACTGGTGCTGATTACACATGATAATGAAATCGCAGAAAACGCTAAACGTGTTATCCGAATCATGGATGGAAAAGTAGTAGAAGATAAATTGAACCCGGATTATGTATTAGAGGTTCGTAGTGAGCATTGAAAGTACGATAAAACAAGGCTTTATCGAAACGAGACATAGCATCGTTCTGGTGAGTTGAGATGAAGCAGCGAAGTGACTTGTTTTGAAGTAATTTCAATGTATAATAGATTTTCTAATGCATATTGCGGGTTGAACTAGTTTATAACTATAAAAACATCAAAAATGACAAAATCAAAATATAGTCGTATTATCCATAGTGGATTACGCATGCTAAACAAAAATAAAACACGTACTTTTTTTATGATGCTGGGTATAATAATAGGTATTACAGCGTTAACTCTAACCTTAACCATAGGAAACGGGATAGAGAAAAAAATATTTGACAATGTTGCTCGATTTATACAGCCCAATAATGTGGTTGTTACTGCCGAGAAAGTTGCAGCAGAAGGATTACGAGAAGATGAAAACGGACCTAATACCAGTTTTAAGATCTCGGATACAGAAGTAATAGTAGATCAATTGGGCAATGTTATTGATTACGACTACTTGTTTATCATGCCGGAAACAGAAATGAGTCGTAATGGAGTAAATCATTTTGCGACAGTAAAAGGTTGTAGAATTCAAGGAGAAGAACTTTGGAATAAGCGAATTGTGAAAGGTCAATTCTTTGACGAAGCAGATTTAAAAGGATCGAAACGAGTAGCTGTTATAGGCCCTAAAGTAGCTACAAAGCTTTTTGGCGAAGAAGATCCTGTTGGTAAACAATTCCGATTATCAGGAAATAATTTTACAGTAGTTGGAATATCAGAAGCGCAAGGTGCAGATCCTCACGGTAATGACTTGGATGATGAAATAGTGATTCCAATTACAACCTTAATGCGACGCGTGGCTAATGTTGATTATATTATGGCAGCAAAGTTTGTTTTTGAAACAGAAGAAGAAAGTGCAGCCGCAGAATCAACTGTTCGAAGCATTTTACGAGAACGTCATGCTATTGCATCCGGAAATCCTGATGATTTTACAATAATGACACCTGTTCAGGTGAAGGCATTAGTGGCAGAAATGACAAGGGTTTTTACAGTTTTATTGCCAGCTATTTCGGCAATTGCTTTATTGGCAGGAGCAATAGTTATCATTGTGCTAATGAGTATGGCTGTAAATCAAAGAATTCGCGAAGTGGGATTAAGAAAGGCCGTTGGAGCAAAAAATATGGATATAAGTGGTCAGTTTATGGCAGAAAGTATAGCAGTTGTTTTATTGGGTGGAATAATTGGTTTAGCATTGGGGCTTTTGTTATCCAAGGCCATGAGTGATCAGCTTAACGCTACCTTTTTTATACCGGTACAAACAGTTGTTGTGGGGATTGTACTTTCCGTAACTACCGGAATTATTGCCGGGGTATTTCCTGCTCGTAAAGCGGCAAGGCAAAATCTTGTAAAATCTCTAAAAAGTTAAGATAGAAAATTCATCAAGCCACTGGATTACTGAATGAAGTCTGTCCGGTGGCTTTTTTCTAATTGTTTTGTAGATAGACTATTAAAATGAAAGTATATCAAAATTTAAGATTGTCAATAAAAGCCTTGTTGCTTAATAAATCCAGAACATGGTTTTCGGTAGCAGGAATGGCAATTGGAATTGCGGCCGTGATAATTACTGTGGCTATTGGCGAAGCAGCAAAAGAAAAGGCATTAAAGCCTTTAAAAGACATGGGTACAAATGTTATTTCGATAAATGCAGGAAAATTTACCGAGGTTTTTGGAAGAGCACGTGAAGTAACAAGTGTTACCACACTAAAGTTGTTAGATATTAATGATTTAACTAATGTTACTTCAATAAATCGTATGTCTGCTTTCCAGGAGACAATGCTTCAGGTTGGATATCAGGCTAAGTCAACAAATTCATTGGTACAAGGTGTAACTGCTGACTATCCCATCATACGTAACTATACATTGAATTCTGGTTCTTTTTTTACATTTGATCACAATTTGCATTCAGATAGGGTTGCCGTTTTAGGTTCGCAAATGGCAGAAAAGTTTTTTAAAAATAAAAATGTACTTGGTGAGGTAATTCTAATCAATAAAATACCTTTTATAATTATAGGTGTGCTTAATCCTAAAGGATCAGCTGCTGATTTAGGAAATATTGATAATGTAATAATGATACCTAATAAAACACTTCTTCGTCGGGTTCTTAATATTGATTACCTATCTAAAATATACATCCAGGTAAATGATCAAAATGATATGGGAAAAGTAGAAAATGAGATTGTTACCACCTTGCGAAATAATCATAAACTTGAAGAGTTAGGCAAAGAAAACGACTTTACAGTTATAAATCAGTTAAATGCAATTCGAACAACTAACGAAACATCAAAATCATTTAATTATTTAATATTGGGTGTTGCAGCAATTTCATTAATTATAGGAGGTGTAGGTATTTTGGCAGTAATGATTCTTTCTGTTAGAGAGCGTATAAGAGAAATTGGTTTGCGGATATCAATAGGAGCGCGTAAGTGGCATATTTTATTTCAGTTTTTATCCGAATCTTTTCTTTTAGGAAGTGTTGGGGGTATAACTGGTGTGGTTGTAGGTTGTCTAACAGCATTTTTGCTTAACCGTTTCTCTAGTTGGGAAACCCTTATTAATGTTGATGCTATTATAATATCTTTGGCATTTTCGATGATAACAGGAGTAATGTTTGGAGTTTATCCAGCGTACCGGGCTTCAAACTTTAATCCGATTAAAGCCCTTAAAAGTGAATAACTATTTACAAAATCAACGTTCAAAAAATAACAGGATAAATCATATAGTTACACCCTTATACTTTATTCTAAATAGTTATAATATTTCAGTATTTTAGTTTTCGAATATAAATTGATATGCAATCCTCAAAGAATATACTTGTTATTGATGATGATGAAGAGCTGAATGGTCTTCTTAATACTTATCTGTCAAAAAATGGTTATAATGTTATCTCTTGCTTAAATCCCATTGAAGGAATTGAGCTTGCCTTGCAGAAAAAGCCAAATGCAGTGATATTAGATGTAATGATGCCCGAGATGGATGGTTTTGAGGTTTGTAAAACAATTAGAAAAAAAAGTGATGTACCTATAATAATGTTAACCGCCAGAGGAGATGTTACAGACAGGATAGTGGGTTTGGAAATTGGTGCCGATGATTATCTGCCAAAACCTTTTGAACCACGTGAGTTAGACGCCAGACTTAAAACAATTTTAAGGCGTTACCAAAAACAAGAAGGTGGTATAGGTTTGCAATTTGGAGAGCTTCAATTAAATCCTGATAAGTATATTGCATTACTAAAAGGAGAACAATTAGATTTGTCTTCATATGAATTTGATTTATTATTGATGTTTGCAAAAAGCAAAGGCAGGGTTTTGTCAAGAGATACAATTATGGATAGCCTTCATGGAATAGATTGGGCTGTATATGATCGCTCAATAGATATGTTAATTAGTAGGTTACGTCAAAAGTTAAAAGATGATCCTAAAAATCCCAGATATATCAAAACAATTAGAGGGGTGGGTTATATTTTTATCGGTGAATAAATATGCATATGAAGGTTTCATTCAGTCTTTTAAAAACACTTTTACATTCCTTAATTGCCAAAATAGTGATATTAATAATTACTATGGCAGTTTCTGTAATACTTGCAGTTATATACTTTAATCGAATAATTTTTGCATCAACCCAAAATCATGATATTTTTTTATTAATGGTTATTCTTATTATCATCTTTATTTCAGGAGGATTCTTTTTCCATAGGTTGATAAAACCAATTCAAGAGTTAAACAAAGGGGTTAAGGAAATTAGTAAAGGAAACTTAGAAGTAAACTTAAAAATTGGGGGGGCGGATGAAGTAGGTAAATTGGCCAAAGCTTTTAATCAAATGACAAAAGATTTAAAGCGAATGATAGAAGCTCGAGACCAGCTTTTACTGGACGTAAGTCACGAACTCAGAACACCGTTAACCAGAGCAAAACTGGCTCTGGAAATGACTAATGAAAGTGAATTTACCGAAACAGCTAAAAAAAACATTAAAGAAGTTGAGGTAATGATAACAGAATTATTAGAATCTCAACGTTTAAGAAACAGTATTGATAATTTAGATATCTCAACAATTAATCTCCAAGAATTCGTAAATGAAGTAGTGAATGAATTTAATAACGATAGATTAGTTGTTAATCCAATATCGGAAAGATTGCAAATTGAAGCTGACGAAAAGCTAATAAAAATAGTTCTTAGAAATATAATCGATAATGCTTTAAAATATTCTCCTAATAATGCACCTCCAACCGAAATTTCAGTTGTTGACAAGGATAATAAAATAATTATTCAGGTTGAAGACTTTGGAGATGGATTATCACAAAAGGAAATTGAGAAAGTTTTTGAGCCGTTTTATCGCACAGATAAATCACGTTCACGGAAAACAGGAGGGTATGGTTTGGGACTTCATTTATGTAAAAGAATTATGGAAGTTCATAAGGGAGAAATTGTTTTATTAAATAAAAATACAACTAAGGGATTAAAGGTTAATTTGTGTTTTATTAAAGAAGAATCTCCTTGTTAAGAGATAAGTAGTGAAGTACTAAAAACAAGGGTTCGTTAGTTTTTTGTAATGCGTTGATTTTTAAGTAATGGAAGTGATTTGATTAAATACTTTATTTTAACCATCTTGTAAATAAATCTTATGTCTTTATTCTCAAGATCTGTAGATTATAGTATACATAGAAAAAATATATCAAAAATGGAGTTTAAGCCAAAAGAACTCATTGAACAATGGGTTGAAGTCTTTAATAAAGGAAATGCTAAAGAGTTATCAGAGTTTTATCACGATGATGCAGTAAATTATCAGGTACCTAATACTCCTGTTGTTGGTAAAAAGTCTATTAGGGATATGTTTGAAAACGAGTTTAACCAAGCAGAAATGGTTTGTATTGTGGAGAACATTTTTGCCGATGGCAATTGGGGAATTCTTGAGTGGAAAGATCCATCAGGTTTAAGAGGCTGTGGCTTTTTTCAATTTGTTGATGGTAAAATTAAATTGCAGCGTGGATATTGGGATAAATTATCGTTTTTAAGACAACATAATTTGCCTATTCCAACTGAATAATACCAATAATTCTATGAAATTATAGCGCTCTTCTTCATGGAGTTATTGGTATAATTAAAAAACTTGGAGTCATGAATTCAATGAAAGCAATAGTTTTTACTAAATACGGATCACCAGAAACTCTTCAATTAAATAATATTACAACTCCATCTCCAAAGGAAGAAGAAGTGTTAATTAGGATTGTAACCACCGCTATAAATGATTACGATTGGAGTATGGTAAGAGGCAAACCTTATATATACAGGTTAATGTTTGGTTTGTTAAAACCCAAAAATCAGATACCGGGCATGGAGTTGGCCGGAATTATTGAAAAGGTTGGAGCAAACGTAAAGCTATTTAAAGAAGGGGATGCAGTATTTGGTGATATATCATTTTATGGATTTGGCAGTTATGCTGAGTACATATGTGTTAATGAAAAAGCCATTGTAATGAAACCAGAAAAAATGAGTTTCGAGGAAGCTGCATCTATACCACATGCATCACTTTTAGCATTGCAAGGATTAAAAGATATTGGGAAGATAAAAAATGGGCAGAAAATTTTAATTAATGGTGCAGGTGGGGGAGTTGGAACTTTTGGACTTCAGATTGCTAAAAGGTATAATTGTGAAGTAACAGGAGTGGATACTGGAGATAAGCTGGAAATGATGAAAGAGATAGGTTTTGATCATGTAATAGATTATAAAAAAGAGGATTTTACAAGAAACGGTGAGAAATATGATTTAATCCTAGACTGTAAAACAACACGTTTCCCATTTTCATACACACGTTCTTTAACCAAAAATGGAATATACGTTACTGTAGGAGGCTTATTAAATCGTATCTTTCAAACTCTTTTAATAGGTGGACTAATATCTTTATTTTCAGATAAGAAATTTAAATTATTGGCATTAAAACCTAATAAAGGTATTGATGATATTAATAGATTATTTTTAGATGATAAGATTAAATGCATTATTGATGGACCCTATTCTTTAAAAGAAGTTCCAAAACTTCTGAATTATTTTGGAGAAGGAAAACACAAAGGAAAAATTATTATAAAAACAAAATAATAAAGAGCCAGTAAATTTATGGAAAACAAGAAAGCGTTATTGATAATTGATATGCAAAAAGGTTCCTTTACACCACAAACGCCTCGATTTGATACAGAGGGAGTTGTAGGTAGGATTAATTCTCTTTCCAATAATTTTCGAAATTCAGGATGTCCCGTAATTGTAATTCAGCACGATGGTTCTTCAGCCAATGAATTTATACCCAATACAACCGAATGGGAATTATTGGATAGTATAAAAGTTGAAACGTCAGATATTTTTATTGATAAGTATGCAAACGACGTTTTCTATAATTCCGAGCTAGACTCCAAACTTAAAGAGTTAAAGGTTGAGGAATTGTATATAACTGGATGTGCAACTGATTTTTGCGTTGAATCAACAGTTCAATCGGCTCTTGCTAAAGATTATAACGTAATTGTTGTTGCCGATGGACATACAACGGGAAACAGACCTCACTTAAAAGCCGAAAAAGTAATAGAACATTATAATTGGGTTTGGCAAAATATGATTCCAACAAAAGGAACCGTTAGAGTAGAGCAATATGATGAAATAAATATAGTTTCAGTATAATTTATTGATTAAAATAAACTTAATAAATATGGATTTTTCAAATGTTACAAGTGGTATTTTACAGGGTTTGGATACTTGGGAAACTATATTGAGTGAATTATCTGAAGAAACGATAATGAATAAAAAAAATAGTCAAGGTAGAACGATTAAACAGATACTTGGACATATGGTTGATTCAGCTTCCAACAATACATATAGAATTATTCATCTGCAATATCAAAACAGTCCGTTCGTCTTTCCAAACTATGCTACTAATGGTAATAACGACCGTTGGATTGCAATACAAAATTATCAAAATGAGAATTGGCAAGGCTTAATTCAACATTGGAAATACATTCATATTCATTTAGTTCATGTAATAAAAAATGTAAATCAGGAAAAATTATATAATGAATGGATATCAGAGTCTGAATATGGAAATATCAAGTTAAAGGATATGATTACAGACTTCTTAAGACATTTCAATTTGCATTTGGGAGAAATCCAAGAATTGATAGATAATAATTGAATAGTTTTATTGTTTCTAAGCAAATAATTTATTTAAACTTTCCGACTTATATAAGTATTGATACAACTCGCAAATGTAAAAAGTCAACTCTGCAACTTTAATTTAAATTTAAGTTTTTCATGCTTTTAATTTGATGATTATTAATCATTAAAACTAAAAAGTATGAAAGCTTCTAATTATTTAATTTTTACACTTCTGATTTTTTCAACATGTTTATTTGCTCAAAAAAAATATGTTGAAGATTTACTTGTTATTAATCCCAAGGATATTAAAACCAGGAACTCTGAAATTCAAGAGTACAACGTTACACTAAAATGGCAAAACTTAGATGCCATTACTGGTACTAAAATTAATTCTAATGCAGTTAAAGCAACTTACATAGTAGGTTTAGGCGAAGGTAATGTTGGTTGGAAAAATGTTAGTCTTGCTCAAATAAAAAGTTTGATGCAAGAAGAATTTCAAGGTGTAAGTTTACCTGCATTTGACGATTTTAATTACAAATCAATGGATACAGCATTTCTGTCGCATCAATTTTACAAAGATATACCTGCAGAACAACAAGATTTAGCCAAATGGCTTGTTTGTGATGCTGCTCAAATGCAAGGATTAGCAAGGTATGTGTTTGATAGTTTAGAATATAAAAAGAACTTTATACCAAAGTTGTTCGACGATTACGAAATAAAATTTGAAAATTGGGTTTCGTTTTTAAGTAAGTCTCAAAGATTGGTTTGGTCTGGTATTAACAAACACAATAACGAATTATGTGCTATTGTTAAATTTGAGTCCTTTTATAATCCTGTAAAAATTAATAATGATAAGATGCAGGTAAAAGGTCGTTCATTATATTATGGCGAAATGTGGATATCATTAGAAGATAAACAGGTGGAATATGCCATTATGGTTGAAGATGTTGTTATGAAATTAAAAAGTGAGTTGTTTGCTGACGAACAATTAATTGATTTGCAGCGAGAGGTTGTTTTTAATAAAGTTAATTAAGCATAGAATTACAGAACGATGAAAAAACAAAAAATAATAATTGCGTTTACCATAGCTTTGATTTTTACCATCTTGTTTTCTATTGTTTTTAAATGGTTACAAACAGGTAATCCATTCATTCAAGAAACCATTTTATATGGAGTAATTATCTTCTTAAATATTATAATACTCGGAGGAGCCGGGTATTATGTACTAAATCGATTTTCAAAAAAAACAATTGAAGAAGCTAAACGAAAGATAATTCCATCGTTTTTAAAGTTTGTTCTTTTAGCATTTTTAATTTCGCTTTTAGTTGTTAGCGCTGGAGTTTATATCTTTTTTATTATTAAAGGTATTGATACTTCAAACTTCATTTCTCATTTGTTTTTAGTTGAGTTGAAAAGTGCAGTTAAGCAATTTGCCATATGGATATTGATAAGTTCTGTTTTCTTCTTTTATATTATTTGGAGAAAAGCAATTGAAAGAGAGCAACACTTACGTGAAGAAAATTTAAAGTATAAATATCAAAATTTGAAAACACAGGTGAATCCTCATTTTTTATTCAATAGCTTGAATACACTTTCGGAATTAGTTTATGTTGATTCAAAAAAATCTGAAACCTACATTCAAAATTTATCAGCAATTTACAGGTATATTTTAGAGAATGAAGAAACCGACTTAATTGATTTAAACAAAGAGGTTGAGTTTGTAAAACAATATTTTAGCTTACATTACGAACGCGATAAAGGAAAAATAGAACTTGAAATTGATATTTCTAACACTAGTGGAATAAAAGTAATACCGGTATCGTTGCAAATACTGGTCGAAAATGCTTTAAAACACAATACAATGTCGAAAGAAAAACCATTGGTGATTACAATATCAAATCAGGATGATTACATTATAGTATCAAATTCAATACAAAAGAGGAGTATATTAGAGAGTTCAACCAAAACAGGACTATCGAACTTAAAAGACAGAACAAAAATAATCATAGGCAAGGAAACTGAGGTGAGTAATGCAAACAATTGTTTTACCGTTAAATTGCCTGTTTTAAAGTAGTTATGGATGTATTAATAATTGAGGACGAGCAGTTTGCATCACAGAGGCTAATTCGTTTATTGAGTGAGATAACCTCAGAGATTGTTATTCTGAAAGTCATTGAATCAGTTGAAAAAGCAATAAATTGGTTTCATGTCAATAAACAGCCAGACTTGATTTTAATGGATATTCAATTAGAGGATGGTTTATCATTTGAGATTTTCGAAAACAGTGATATAAAATCTCCTATCATTTTTACAACTGCATATGATGAATATACGTTAAAAGCTTTTAAAGTAAATAGTGTAGATTATTTACTGAAGCCCATTAAGTTAAGCGAGCTAAAGATTGCTTTGGATAAGTTTAAAAAGTTGCACTATCATAATAGTAATGTAAAAATTGAAAATGCTTTAAGTCAATTATTACCAAAGAAAAAAGAACGATTTCTGATAAAGATTGGAGAGCATTACAAGTCTATTGAAGTATCGTTAATTAATTGTTTCTACATAAAAGAAAGGTGTAACTTTATTAACTCAAGTGGAGGAAAGAATTATCCGATTGATTACTCGCTTGATAAAATAGAATCTATGGTGGATGATAAAGTGTTTTTCAGAATTAATAGAAATATGATTGTAAATTTCTCATCAATCGAAGATATTTTGGTTTATTCTTCAAATAGGTTAAAATTAACATTAAAGGATTGGGCAGAAACAGAATATATTTTAGTGAGTAGAGAAAGGGTAGGGGATTTTAAAAACTGGATGGATAGGTAATTCTTTTTTTCACCAATACAATATTTTGGAATTACTGACATAAGGTTGTCACCATACTATATTTCAGAATTAATAGAAATATGATTGTAAATTTCTCATCAATCGAAGATATTTTGGTTTATTCTTCAAATAGGTTAAAATTAACATTAAAGGATTGGGCAGAAACAGAATATATTTTAGTGAGTAGAGAAAGGGTAGGGGATTTTAAAAACTGGATGGATAGGTAATTCTTTTTTTCACCAATACAATATTTTGGAATTACTGACATAAGGTTGTCACCATACTATATTAATTTTACAAATAAAAATTAAAATAGATGGAAAAAATAATAACTCTTAATAAATCAAATTTAGATGAGGAACACATCTGTTGTGCCATTTCTGACAAAAAATGTAAAGAGAGCTACGAGTTAAAGAAAGATTGGCTACGAAGAGAATTAGATAATGGATATGTTTTTAGAAGAATTGATGCAAGAGCTAAAGTGTTTATAGAATATGGACCTGCAGAAAAAGGTTGGGTGCCAATTGAAGCTCCTAATTATTTGCTTATAAATTGTTTTTGGGTATCAGGAAAATACAAAGGAAATGGATATGGTAAGGAATTACTAAAACTTGCTATTGAAGATGCTAAAAAACAGGGAAAAGATGGTTTAGTAACAGTTGTTGGAACAAATAAATTTCACTTTATGAGTGACACCAAGTGGCTTATAAAACAAGGATTTGAAACGATAGAAACCACCACTACAGGTTTTAGTTTGTTAGCTATGAAAATAAAACAAGAGGTTGTTAATCCTAAATTCAAAGAAATTGTAAATAGTGATAAAATTGAGCAGCCCAATGGATTAGTTGCATATTATTCAAATCGTTGTCCGTTTTCTGAATATCATGTACTTACCTCATTATCCGAAACTGCAGAGAAAAGAAATTTACCGTTAAAAGTAATTAAGCTGAAAACAATGGAACAAGCTCAATCAGCACCAACGCCGGCAACTATATTTAGCTTATTTTATAATGGAAAGTTTATTACTACCGATTTAAGTGTTTGTATGGACAGTAGGTTTGATAAAGTTGTGAACAAGAAGCTATAACGTTTTATAATGATATGTTCGAGAACTAACCTTGAGGTAAAGTAAATTTAAATATTGAACCTATATTTGGTTTACTTTCAACTATAAAAGTACCATCATTCTTCTCTATATACTCCTTACAAATTAATAAACCAAGACCTGTACCTGTTTCTCCACTGGTACCTTTAGTCCTGTTTTGCGTTTCTAATTTAAATAGGTTATCAATGTTATCCTGTGTAATACCAACACCTTGGTCTTTTACCGAAATACAAATACCATTATCAACTACCTTAGATTCTATAATTATCTCACTTTCAATAAAAGAAAATTTTATAGCGTTACTAATTAGGTTTCTAACTACAAAGTCAATCATATTAACATCAGCATAAACCAATGTAGAAGTAGGAATTGTAGATTTAATATTTATATTTTTTTGTAAGGCAGACAGTTCCGATAGTTTAATAATGTCGTTAACAACTTTTTGTATATCAAATGAAGACTTTAGAATACTTAACCTATTATTCCGGGTTCTTGCCCAGGTTAGCAAATTATCAACTAAAAGTAACACTCTGTTAGCACCGGTTTCAATTAAATTTACAAATTTCTTACGTTGCTCATTGTCAATTTCGTCAAATGATTCATTTAATAGTGATGAAAAGCCAGAAATTGCTTGAAATGGATTTCTTAGATCATGTGCAATAATATCTATAAACCTGTCTTTTGTTTTATTTAGATCTTTATATTTTTCAGCGCTGTGTTTTAGCTCAATACTTTGTTCTTTTATTTTCTTATTACTTTCTTTTAGTTTACGGCTTAATTTTTTTTGCCTTCTGTAAGCTAAAATTACAATTATTAAAATTGTAGATACAAGAGATAAGGAAATAACCATCATTAGCCAACTTAAATGTTGACTTTTAATTGTAGCCTGTTGTAACTTAATTTGCTGATTCTTTTTTTCAATATCAAATTGAATTTGCAATTGGGTAATTTGAGAAGATGTTTCCTCGTTGTATATTTTTTTGTATAACTTAATATGCTTATTCAAATAAAACTGCGCTTTTTTAAAATCACCCTTTTCAGCATATATTTTGGCTATATCTTTTAATACGCCGTCAATTTCTTTCTTTAATGTGTGTTTAATGCCTAAATCATATGCGTACCAATATATAAGTAAAGCAGAATCCAGTTTGCTTTTCTCAAAATAGCAATCTCCAATATTGTTTAAAGTGTTAACAATCTGAAGGTAGTTTTTTTGGGGCTGTTTAAATGCCAAATGTAATGCTTTTTTAAAATAAATTTCAGCAGTATCATTATTATCTAAGTCCTCATGTATACTACCAATACTTTCATAAATATCAACTTGTAAATTTGGATCATTCAGTACTTTGTTTAAAGTATCAGCTTTTAAATAAGTATCGAGAGCCTTTTGTAAACGATCTGTTTTCTCGTAATAAAAACCTAAGTTAATTAAATATGTAATCCTTTCAGCTGGATAAACATACTTCTGTAATAGTAATTCTACTTTTTCGTTGTACTTTAAAAACTCATCAAAACGTCGGGAGTAATTTAATACTGTACATATTAAATTATAAGAAGATATTAGCTCACTCGTATCTTTAGTATTTTCAGCAAGAGATAGTGATATAAAAAAATAACTAAGAGACTGACTTAAACTTCCTTGTTGCTTGTGTTTGATCCCTATTGTTTTATACAAATTTAAAGCTTCAGTTCTACTTTTCGGTGAAATATCTAAAGTGTCCTTGTAAAACTTATATATCAAAGGATCTCTTGTATTATTTTCATTAATATTGTCATACAGATTATAGAAAGTTAGATGAAACTCTTCACTAGTAGGTGGCTTTATTGGGATATTAAAATTAATAGTATCAGAAATTGAATTAGCTGCAATAATATTTCCTACCCCAATATTAATACAGAGTAATAGAAGTATTTTTCTTACAGCATTGTTTATTCCCATTTTAGTATTTTATTCATAGACAGGTCGTACAAAAATATGAATATAATTCAATCAGTACAAAATACCTAAAATCACTAGTTTTAATAAAGTTATGTAAATAGTACGTAATATCTTAATAACAAGTTGTAATAATTGGATTATTTCTAATAATAAAAACAACTAATGGTGGTTTAAGTATTACATTAACATTTAAATAAATAAAATTGGAGTCGGTAATGTGCAGTAAATGACATGGATTGATGTGTTGAAGATGTTAGATTTTAATAAGGTGAGAAGTTATTATAGATTATTAATTTTTACTTGTTAAAGGAGCTATTGAAATGAATAATAAAAAAGGGGTATAAAATAGATACCCCTCATATATAACTGTTAAATGTTTGTCAACTAGTTATCTAATCCTATCCATAGATCTAATTAAGGCTTCGTCTTTTCCAATAGCTCTTATGGCTAAAAAACTAAGAATAGCTCCTGCTATTGGGAAAATCATACTTATATTGTACGACATCGTAGTTGCAGATAGTTCTTTCGATCCTACACTTCCAAAATAATATATTAATGCAGTAGTTCCAATTAGTAAACCAATATTGGCAGCGCATAACCTTATTTGAATTAACCTTTTCTTAAATAAGAATATGGTACTTAAAGAAACTAGTGGCGTAAGTACAAGCAAAATAGTTAATGCAATTGTAGAAATACTTTTAGAAGACTCAGTACTTTCTATTGCATTTATTCCTAAGTAATTTAAAACATATTCTGATTCAGCCATAAAAGTAATTTGCGGCGTAAAAAACATAGAAGCCCCAAATGCCAGTGCTATCAGTAAATAAATAGTTTGTATTCTCTGTATCATATTGATTTTTTTTGCTAAAAATAAGAGAAAATTTGTAAGGTTTCTAAACTATTTATGACCAATTGATAAAAGTCTACAGTTAAAAAGGAAACAAAAAAATTGTATAATTTGTAAAACAGAAAGTTATGAGAAGAATTTTAGCAATTGGATTATTAACCATGTTTGTTATTGCATGTTCGTCTTCTGATGATGATCCAAGACCAAACAACAATGAAGATAATGAGGCTCTCGTGGCAGCCGAAAATTACTTTAATAGCAATTTAAAATCGATTATTCAAAACAAGTGTATTTCGTGCCATACTAATTATCACTCATCTGGAGCAAAAAACTACAGTGTATTTACCAATGCTAAAAACAGTGCTTCAACTATATTTAATCAAGTTAATAATGGATCAATGCCCAAAGGAGGTGAAAAATTACCGCAGTCAGAAATTGATAATTTTAAGGAGTTCTTAGACTTAGTTAATGAAATTAATTGAGTTACACTCGCATCAAACTAGCTCTATAATCTTATTTTTATGAATTTATACTTCGTTATCAAAACTTAAACTACCCCTCTATTTTGTTTATGCCAAAATTATAAATGAATAAAATTACTTAGAGCTAAAATGAAAAGACAATTGTTATTCGCTATAAAATGGAGGTATAATAATGAATCGTTTATAAATACAATTGGTTAACGATGATGAGTATAAGTATAAAATATGATAGATAATAGAGAATCTAAAAGTATTAAATTTGATACGATAAGTAACGATTTATGTTGATGTTATTTATCAATAGTTTGTTAGGACTCTGTAATAAACATAATGTTAGGCAATTTAGGTTGTTGGGATGGTTTAATAAAACACTCGTTTTAAAATATCTTGTAAATCAGTCTTATGTTTTTGTCTTTAATTCTTACTATCTCATTATTTAAAGCAAGGTAATAATATTTTTAAGCCTAAAAGAGCTTGTTTTACAAAAAAAAATTACCTTGCCGCAAATAATTAAATAAGAAACGACCATTAACTTTATTAATCATAAAGTGCAGACAAGGAGGTGATTAAAAAAGTTAATGCGAGTTCCTGAATGTGCAGAAATTTTTGACACATTTTTTAAAGACAAAAATTTTAAACAGATGAAAAGAAGAATTGAAGAATCGGAACTAATTATAAATAACGATGGTAGCATCTTTCATTTACATTTAAAGCCAGGGGAAATTGCAGATAATATTATCCTTGTAGGTGATCCAGGAAGGGTGGAAACTGTTGCTTCGTTTTTTGACAAGATAGAAATAGAAAGAAAAAACCGTGAATTTGTTAGCGTTACAGGAGAATATAAAAATAAAAGATTTTCGGTTATAGCTACAGGTATTGGAACTGACAATATTGATATTGTAATAAATGAATTAGATGCTCTTGTTAATGTAGATTTTAATTCAAGAACCATTAAGGATGAGCTTAAATCTCTTAATTTAATAAGGATTGGTACTTCTGGTTCCTTACAAAAAGATTTACCAGTAGACTCATGTCTGTTAAGTGAAAAAGCTATTGGTTTTGATGGATTGTTAAATTTTTATGCTAATAGAGATCAAGTTGTTGATATACAGTTTGAAAAAGAATTTATAAAAGAACTTGAATGGAATTTGCAACTTACATCTCCTTATGTTGTAGATGCTTCTGAAAAATTACTGAACAAACTGAGTGTTAATAACTTTTATAAAGGAGTTACGATATCTGCACCTGGATTTTATGGTCCTCAAGGAAGAATAATTAGATTAGGCATTCAGGATGTGGATATTAACGAAAAAATCAGTAAATTTAGGCATATGGAACATAGGGTAACCAATTACGAAATGGAGTGTTCGGCCATTTACGGGTTATCAAAACTATTAGGGCACAACGCTGCTACCGTTTGTGCAATTATTGCCAACCGTAAAGCAGGGGAATATAGTAAAGATTATAAACCGGTAATTAAGGATTTGATAAAGAGGGTACTGGATAGTTTGGCTTAATTTAAATTTAGTTGCCATGGATAAAACAAAAGTACATGCACTGATCTCTTTATTAGATGATCCCAGTGAGATGGTTTTTAGCTCTGTTGAGGAAGAGTTGTTGAAGGAGGAAATTGAGGTTGTAGGTGAGTTAGAAAAGGCATGGGAAATATCACATAACGACGTTTTTCAACGTAGGGTTGAGAATATTATACATACCCTACAAATGAAAGATGTAAGAAGTTTATTGTCAAAGTGGGTAAACGAAGGAGGGAAGGATTTGTTTTACGGAGCATTTTTAGTGGCAAAACATCAATATCCTGATTTAAATTACGAAGATTTAAATGATAAAGTCAACAAGCTTAGGCGTGATGTTTGGCTTGAGTTGAACGATCATCTTACCTCAATAGAAAAAATAAGGATTATCAATCATGTAATGTTTGATATACATAAGTATATAAGAAATAGCAGTAATTTTTTTGCTCCCCAAAATTCATATATCAACAAAGTAATTGAAACAAAAAAAGGAAACCCAATTTCATTATCTATTATTTACTCGGTAATAGCGCAAAGACTTGGATTACCTGTATATGGAGTGAATCTACCTAAGAATTTTATATTGTGCTATTTAGATGAAAATATTCCTCAAAAAAATATGAGCGCAAATAGCGAGAATGTAATGTTTTACATAAATCCGGTTAATAAGGGTGCAATACTCGGCAGGAAGGAAATTGAATATTTTATTAAACAACAAAAGCTAAACTATTTAGAGTCATATTTTAACCCATGTAGTAACATAGATATTATAAAACGAGTATTGTTTAATTTATCTTATGCATATGAAAATCAAGGGAGTGAATCTAAAAAAGAAGAAATAGGTGTTTTGATGAATATTCTTAAATAAATATGTTTGCTTGATTTATACTTTAGCGCGGTTAGATTCAATTAAAGTTAGTCTTTTCAATTTTATATTTAAAACATGATTAAGGATTCAAATACATATTGTAGAAATGTATATGGTTAAATAATTTACTCCTGCAATTTAATGGTTGCCATTACTTCAATAGTTTGTTGAGTTTTTGTAATGAATTAAATATTAAAAAAATGAAACAATGAATGTGTTTTTGTCAATGTGTTAATATTAAGTATCATATAATTCGGTCTCATGTATTTTGTTTCAAATCTATCGATCTATTGAACTTGATTCGTGATTAATTATTATGGGTTAAAAATGTATTTAATATAGATGAGTTAGTTCAAATATTTTAACCTTTTCCTTCAAAGACTTTTCAATTGTTGCTTCATAATTTATATTTACAATATAAAACTAATAATTAGTATCAATGAATATGCTTAGTGAATTAGAGCCTAAAGTTATCTGGAATTACTTTGAGGAAATTTGTCAAGTACCAAGACCTTCAAAAAAGGAAGGTAAAATAATCGAATATTTAGTTGAATTCGCAAATAAAAACAATTTAGAATATAAGCAGGATGAGATAGGAAATATTCTTATTGAAAAACCTGCTACACCTGGTTATGAAAACCTGAAGTCTGTAGTTTTACAATCGCATATTGATATGGTTTGCGAGAAAAACTCAGATGTAAAACATAATTTCGAAAAAGATCCAATTAAACCATTAATTGATGGAGATTGGGTAAAGGCTAAGGGTACAACTTTAGGGGCTGATGACGGTATTGGGATGGCTGCTCAATTAGCTTTGTTAGCAGATTCGGAAATTGAACATGGAGATATTGAATGTTTGTTTACCGTAGATGAGGAAACCGGTCTTACTGGTGCATTTAATTTAAAAGACGGCTTTTTCAAAAGTGAAATTCTTTTAAATCTTGATTCGGAAGATGATGGAGAGTTATTTATAGGTTGTGCTGGAGGAATAGATACTGTTGCAACTTTTAATATAGAAACAGAAAGTGTACCACAAGGGTATTTTGCCTTTAAAATTGATATATCAGGTTTAAAAGGAGGACATTCAGGAGATGATATTCATAAAGGATTGGGCAATGCTAATAAAATATTAAATCGTTTTTTGTGGAATGCAGAAAGAGAGCATGGATTAAGGCTAATTAGTATTCAAGGTGGCAATTTAAGAAACGCAATTGCGCGCGAAGCTTCGGCAGTAGCAATTGTTCCTTCTAATCAAAAAGAATCCATAAGAATTGCATTTAATATTTTTTATGATGAAATGTCGAGGGAATTAGAAGTAACAGAACCAAACATAAAAATGCATCTGGAATCGTGTGATTTGCCAGAAGTGGTTTTCTCAAAAGAGTTTCAAAAATCACTATTAAATTCGATATATGCATGTCCTCATGGAGTTATTGAAATGAGTAGGAAGATTGATGGATTGGTAGAAACTTCTACAAATTTAGCAGCAATTAAAGCGGAAGGTGATCAATTAATTGTAACGACCAGTCAGCGCAGTTCTGTTGAGTCGGCGAAAGAAAACATTGCAGCCATGGTACATAGTGTTTTTGAGTTGGCAGGAGCAGAGGTACAACATGGTGAGGGATATCCGGGTTGGTCTCCAAATACAGATTCAGAAATATTAAAGGTAACGAAAGAATCGTATGAGAGATTGTTTGATGAAACTCCTGTTGTTAGAGCAATTCATGCAGGATTGGAATGTGGTTTGTTTTTAGAGAAATATCCGGGACTAGATATGATTTCTTTTGGTCCAACAATTCGAGGAGCGCATTCTCCCGATGAAAGAATTGACATAATTACTGTGCAAAAGTTCTGGAAACATTTATTAGATATTCTTAAAAATACACCTGAAAAATAATAAATATACTAAACATATTGTAAAGTTGAAACCGACCAGTTAATACATAGTTAAACAATAAAAAATATAAAAATAACTTAAAAAGTATTGACAAAACTTAATCTCTTGATCCTATTTGTCTTTGTAACATAATGTTATGGGTATGTTTAACAATTATGTATTGTGAATTAAATTTTGGAGTAAGGTTTAAATAATTAATTAGTTGCACGTTTAATACTAAACATTCAACTGATGAAAATTAAATTTTTACACTTAAAAAAGTTTTTTGGTTCAGTTATTTTAGGATTAGTTACTTGTGCTCATGTTACAGCACAAGTTCCTAAGTTTTCTAACATAGCGAACATTCAAGTTGGCGAAGAGTCAGCTGCCGAAATTGTTACTTATAATAAAAATACACAAACACTTTGGGTATTAAATAGTCCTAACAGTACTATTGATGCCTATGATTTTAGTAATCCGGAAAAACCGGTTTTAAAGTACTTATACAATTATAGTGATATTGGAGGAGAAGCTACTTCGGTATCGGCTTATGGCGATTATATTGCTGTTGCCATTCGTGCAGAGGTTAAGCAAGATGTTGGTAAAATTCTTGTATTAAATGCTAACAATGCAGAATTATTAAAAGAGTTTACTGCTGGAGCTTTACCTGATATGGTAACTTTCTCTAAAAACGGAACTTATATTGTAACTGCAAATGAGGGAGAACCTAATGATGCTTATGATAATGATCCTGAAGGAACTGTAACAATCATTAATATCTCTGGAGGTTTAGAATCAGCAGTTGCAGTTCATGCAAACTTTCAGGCTTTTAATGATAAAAAAGCATACTTAAGAGGTATTGGTGTTAGAATTCAGGATAATGCAGGGCAAACAGTTGCTCAAGATTTAGAGCCTGAGTATTTAACGATTACTGATGATGAGACAACTGCTTTTGTTACTTTGCAAGAAAATAATGCTGTAGCAAAAGTTGACTTAGCAACAGCAACAGTAATTGATTTACTACCGCTTGGCTTCAAAGATTTTTCAATGGGTCAGCCTACTGTTAAAACTTATACATTAAGTGATGCTTCTAACTGGCCTGAATTAGGCACTCCAACTTATGGTACAGGTACTCCTGCTGTGAAGTTGGGTGGTTTTTCTGGTTTATGTTACGATCAACATGAGTCTACAGAAACAGTTTCTGTATTTTGGGCAGTACCAGATAGAGGACCAAATGATGGTCCAGTTAAAGGAGTTCCAGGAGCAGATGGAAATCTTCGTCCTTATAAATTACCAGATTACCAGGCGCGTATGGTTAAGTTTTCATTCAATCATACAAATGGTGAAATTTCTTTTAATCCTGCTGATCAAATCATGCTAAAAGGAAAGGATGATTCTACTCCAATTACAGGAAGAGCAAATGTAAAAGGAAAAGATGAAGTTCCTGTTACTTACTTAGATTCAGAAACAGGAGCTGATTATGTTGTAGGTGATAAATATTACAAAGAATTAGCTTACGATCCATATGGTGGAGATTTTGAAGGAATCATTAGAGATGTAGAGGGTAATTTTTGGATGTGTGACGAAAACCGTCCTTCAATTTATAAGTTTGATTCAGATGGTACCTTAATTGAGCGTTATGTACCGGATGGAATCTCAGGAATTGGAACAACACCGCAGGCAGAAGGATACTATGGAGCAGAAACTTTACCAGCTAACTATAATAACAGAAGAGCTAACCGTGGTTTCGAAGGTATAGCTTATGATGAAACTAACGGAATCATCTATGGATTTATACAGTCTGCAATGTATAATCCTTCAAGTGCTGCAAAGAGCTCAGATGTAATCCGTATTTTAGGAATTAGTGTAACGGATGGAAATCCAGTTTCGGAATATGTTTATTTATTAGAGCGTAATGCTTATAAAGGAACAGCAACAAGTGCAGTTGATAAAATTGGAGATGCTTGCTATGTAGGTGATGGTAAGTTTATTGTAATTGAGCGCGACTCAAAAGGAATGAACGAAAAAGGTAGTAAAAAATACATCTATGAGATTGATTTATTAGGTGCTACTAACTTATTGGATGCAGCAACTTCGGAAGCAATTCGAGACTTAGCTCGTTTAGATGCAGGAGAAACTCTTGAGTTAATGACAGCTGATGAAATTGTAACAGCAGGAATTCAACCAGTATTTAAAAGAAAAGTACTTAACTTACCTTCAATCGGCTACTTACCAAGCGATAAAGCAGAAGGTTTAGCTATGTTGCCTAATGGACAAATTGCTGTAATTAATGATAACGATTTTGGTGTAGCTGGAGCAGGAGAAACAGATAACACGGTATTTGGAATCATCACTATGGATGATGATAATAAAATTGCAGTTAGTGATAAGGTAGATGAAATTACTTTTGATCACCATCCTGTATACGGTGTATATATGCCTGATGCTATTTCTTCATTCTCTTATGATGGGATGAATTATTTTGTTATTGCTAACGAAGGAGATGGACGTGAATATGGCGATTTTGAAGATGAGGAGCGAATTAAAAAGCTTGACTTAAACTCTTCTAGATTTCCAAATGCATCTGAATTAAAGAAAGAAGAAAATCTAGGTCGTTTAAAATCTACTTTTGCACCTACTTGGGATGATTTAGATGGAGACGGAAAAATGGATAACCTTTTTGTGATGGGAGGTCGTTCATTCTCTATTTTCGATGAGTATGGAAACTTGGTTTATGATAGTGGTTCGGATATGGCAATGAAGACTATTATGAACAGTCCACAAGGCAAAAAAGATTTTAGAAAACGTAGTGATGATAAAGGAGTTGAGCCTGAGGCAATAACAGTTGGGGTTGTTGATGGAAAAACACTTGCTTTTGTTGGATTAGAAAGAGTAAATGCTATTATGGTTTACGATATTACAGATCCAATGAATGTTGAGTTTGTTCAATATATTAACGATTACGACTATTTTAAAGGAGAAGGTAATGTTAGTCCGGAAGGATTTGCATTTATTTCTGCAGACGACAGTCCTACAAGTGAGCCAATTTTTGTAGCAGGTTACGAAGTATCTGGTTCTGTTGGAGTATATACTCAGGAGCAAGTACAAAAGAACGATAAGTTTATGGTGATTGCAGACTTGCACTATATGATGCCAGGTTTACTGATTAATGATGGTGAAGCTTTTCAAACTTACCTAGCTAGAGACAGGAAGATGTTAGCAGAAAGTGAGGAAATACTTAATGAGATTGTTAATAAGATTATTGAGGAAAAACCTGATTTTGTTTTAGTTCCAGGAGACCTTACAAAAGATGGAGCAGCGTTAAGCCATGTTGGAGTTCAAACTGCGTTTGCAATTATTGAAGATGCGGGGATTGAAGTATTTGTTGCGCCAGGTAACCATGATATTAATAACCCACATGCAGTAAGCTTTGATGGTGCAACAAAAACAAAAGTGCCTATCGTTACACCAGAAGATTTTAAAGGTATATATGGATCTTATGGATATAATGATGCGGATGAAATAGATACGTATTCATTATCATATGTAGAGAAGTTTGATGGAACAACAAGCTACTGGATACTTTCATTAGATGTATGTCATTATGACAAGAATATTGCTGATGACTATCCTGAAACAGCGGGTTCTATAAAGCCTGAAACTTTAAACTGGGTATTAGATATTCTTGCTGATGCCAAAGATGCAGGAAAAGAGGTGATTACTTTAATGCACCACGGTATGCTTGAGCATTATGATATGCATGCAACATTTTTAGCTGATTATGTAATTGAAGATTGGCAAAATGTATCGGAGCAATTAGCTGATGCAGGTATGAAAGTTGTGTTCACTGGTCACAGTCATGCTCAGGATATTACACGTAAAATTACCAAGGCAGGTAATGTAATTACCGATGTTCAAACAGGTTCATTAGTAACTTATCCTTCTCCTTACAGAGTTGTAGAAATTTGTGATAATTCAACCATGAAAATATCAGGAGGCAAGTTAGAAGAGGTGCCTGGTATTAGTGATGATTTCCAACAATATGCATTGGATTACCTAAATAATGGTTTCCCAGACTTAGTAAAATATATGCTAATGGGACCACCAATGAATCTTCCTGAAGTAAACGCTGAAGCATTAAAAATGCCTTATACAAGAGCATACGTTGCACATTATCATGGAGATGAACAATTTATTCCTTCTGATGATCAAGATATGATAGATGCTATGATGGGATCAGGAGATGCTGGTCAAATGCAGTTGGCAGCGTTCTTGCAAAGTGTTTGGACTGACCTTGCAACCAATGATTGGTATACTACTATTGATTTTAACGAAAAGTACAACTATAGATACGACTTAACTATTTTCCATAATAATGATGGAGAATCCAAGCTATTAGGTGTTAAAGATAAAAATGAAGGATTATTTGGTACGGTAGCTGCATTTAAAGCTAAATTGGATATGTTAAGATCTGGTCTGGAAAATGAATCAGTTACATTGTCTTCTGGAGATAACTTCTTGGCAGGACCTCAGTTTAAAGCTGGATTGGATAACACAGATGGTATTTATGATGCTCTTGCAATGTCGCAAATTGGTTATGATGCAATCTGTTTAGGGAACCATGATTTTGACTTTGGTCCAAATACATTAGCACAATTCATTAACGATTTTGATAGTGATATTCCATTCTTAAGTTGTAACCTTGATTTTGCTAATGAACCAGATTTAAAAACTTTATTTGATGCTGGTAAAATAGCTCCTTCTACAATTATTGAAAAAGAAGGTGTTAAAGTTGGTGTGGTTGGAGCAACAACTCCTGCACTAAACTATATTTCATCTCCAGGAGAAGTTGTTATTAACGAAAATATTGCTGAAGCTGTTCAAGCTGCTGTTGATGCATTAACAGGTCAGGGAATTAATAAAATTATATTAATAAGTCACCTTCAAAGCATTGAAGTAGAAAAAGCACTAATTGCTGAGTTAAAAGATGTAGATGTTGTAATTGCTGGTGGAGGAGATGAGTTACTAGGTGAGCCTGGTGATGAAGTATTCCCGGGTGACCTTGACGATGACTATCCTAATGGTTTCTATGATGTTTATCCTATTGCAGTTAAAGATAGCCAAGATAAAAACGTTTATGTAGTAACAACACCAGGAGAGTATAAATATGTAGGTAAGCTTGACCTTGATTTTAATGAGGCAGGTGAAGTTACTATGGTTGGCGACGAAAGCGGTTTATATGTTGTTAAGCCTACTAATGATGGATTTGATGCATCGTTAAAAGTAAATGTTGAAGATGAAGTTAAAGATGCTATTGATGTTTATGCAAATAATATTATTGCTTATAGTGAAGTCGCATTGGATGGAACTCGTAATAGTATTCGTTCTATTGAAACTAACTTAGGAGACTTAGTAGCTGACGCAATGTTATGGCAAGCAAAACAGTTACACAGTCAAGCTGGAGTTGCAGTTCCACATATTGGGTTTGTTGGTGGTGGAGGAATCCGCAACAATACAGTAATCCCAGTAGGAAATATTTCTGAACTAAATACATTTGAAATTCTTCCATTCTCTAACTTTGTGTCTATTATAGAAGGTGTTACTCCTCAATCATTAAAAGAAGTGTTAGAAAATAGTGTTTCTGCTATGGAAGATGGATCTAATGCAGGTACAGGCAGATTTTTACAAGTTGCAGGCATTAACATTGTATGGGATACAGAAGCAACTTCAATTGAATACGATAATGATGGAAACATTGTTAATGGTAATACAGGTAATAGAATATGGACGGCTACACTTGAGGATGGAACTCCTATGGTTGTTAATGGTGTTGTTGCTTCAGGTGCACCAAATGTAAATATTGCTTTACCTGACTTTACAGCAAGAGGTGGAGATCAATTTAATTTTGGTAAGGAGGATTACACTAAACTTACTGTAACATACCAAGAAGCACTTTATAACTATCTTAAAAATGAACTTGGAGGATCTATTACAGCAGTAACATATCCAGAAGGTGGTGAAGATAGGATAGTAAGAAAAGGAGCTACTAATACAGAAGAATTTAGTACAGATGATAAAGTTAAGGTTTACCCAATTCCTGCTGAAACAACAATTAACTTTGAGTTAGCAACAGACGGAGAGTTGGTTATTACCAATGTAAAAGGAATTTCAGTATTACAAAATGAACTGGTAGCAGGAACTAATACTGTTGATATCTCATCATTAGCATCTGGTATTTATATTTACACTATCACATCAGATAAAGGAACTTATCGTGATATGATTGTTGTTAAATAAACTAGCTATAGTTTACTTATAAAATTAGATAATAGATATTTGGGGCTGCCTGTTTTTATGGGTAGCCCTATTTTTTTAATCGGAAAATAGATTGTTGAAAAGGTAAACTTGATTCCTTTTGAGTAAAGTTTATTTCCTGATTTTTGTATCGAGTTGCATTTATTCCCATTACAATGTTTGCATTTATACATAGTTTTATTGGTTACTATACAAATGTATAGTATGTTTATGCATTTGTTCACTGCAAACCAGTTGGTGCAAATGGATAAGTGATGCATAAATTGATAATGTTTTAACTTTGATAAATATTAAGTTGGTGATAATTCTATTTTTTAATTATGCTAGAGTATATAGGAATAGAAAGAGAGATTGATAAAAAATTGATTAAAGATTATTTATCTAGTGTTTTTCCTAAATGGAAAATTCATCTTTATAATCCTTTTAATGGTGATATGGAAAATGAAATATCCATTGAAAAGAACTCAGTTTTGCTAGGAGTAACTCGTAATGATAGTGAGTTTCCTATTTGCATAGATTTATTTAGAACACCTGATGAGAATACTGAAGAAAGACAAAAGTGCATTGCCAGATTATTATCGGATTATTTTGATTGCAAAACAATAACAGCTTTTGAAGATGAAGAAATACCAGAAAATCCGTACTATTCAGTTATTTTTGATAATGGACATACTTTCCTCGCAAATGATGCTAATACTATGTGGGGTGATGGAGAAGGAGGTTTAGTTAAAACTATAAAGGAAATTCCTTTTAAAAACTACGATTTTGATGAGAGTGGTAATCTAATAAAGGTCAGTAGCTAACAAAAAATATACTTAATGCGAGGTGATACGAAAAATTTGAAACTTATAGCATTTATTAAACTTTGTAGCGGTTGGATAGGTTGGAGCTTAGAAATCCCGCACTCCGCATATTAAAACGTCAGAGTGTCTAAAAACCTAAATGAATACTTAGAATATTCGGATAGAGGTATACACATTTAAAACTAAATATTGAATTCTAAGAAGCTTAAAAATAATTTTTAGACAGACTGCCGTTGGGTACCATTAAATAAAAAGACATAAATTACTATGAGACTGAGAAACTTTGAAAAGATTGTAGGGATTCTAATAATAGCTTTATTCATATTGAATATGTCTAATGCGACTTCTGTATTTGGTTTGATTTCATTTTTAGCTTTTTTATATGCTATATTTTATTTCATTTTTGGACTTGGAATAATAAACAATAAGAAATTCAAGGGAGCATTTAAGATTGAAAGTGGAATAGGTATAGAAACTGGATTATCGATTGGAATGGGTATAAGTATTTCCTCCATTGTATTAGGATTCTTATTTGTTCATATGAATTTTCCAAATGTTAAGATTAACGGACTATTTGGTGTTGTGACAGGTATTATAATACTTATAGTAACCATAGCAACTAAACGGAAAATTAATCCCGAAGTAAGTAAAGAAATTAGAAAAAGGTTGGCTTTGTTTGTTATTATAGGACTTGTTGTTGTTTTCCTTCCAAAACATACTTTCTTGAAAATAAAACATAGAAATAATCCAGAATTTGTAGAGGCAGTTATAAATGCTCATAAAAATCCTAATGATACTACTTTGTGGAGAAAAGTTGAAGAGCTTGAAACTAAAATGAATAAATAATAACGGCACCCAATAAATAGGACTATGAGCGGTCTGTAAAACCAAGCGATGAGTCCTATTTATTGTGCAAAGTTTTTCATTTATTTTGTTTAATAATTTCCACGTAAGCAACAAATACCTGCGCCAAATAAAAAGTCCACTAGATGACTTATCTGTTTAATTATTTGGCTATTTTTGATGCCCAAAACCATAGGTATAACTTAGGTACAAATGAAAAATAAAGGCAATACATATGGTATTACAGAAAAGTTATGGGTTATTAAAATCAAATACTAAAAATATTAATATAAATACTTTACAAAATGAAAAGACAATTACTAATTTACGCTATTTCGTTAAGTTCTCTATTAACAAGCTATGCACAAATTTATACTCCTAATAAAACAATAGAAGGTTCTTCTGGGAATAATTATGTAGGGATAGGAACAAATACACCATATACAAGCTTAAGTTTAGGTGCATCATTAGGAGATAAAATAGCTTTATGGGAAGCAAGTCCTACCTCAAAATATGGATTTGGAGTGAAACCTCAGTGTATGCAAATTTATACAAGTGCAAAATCAGATAGGGTTTCAATTGGTTATTACAATAATGGGAATCCTACAGAAAACCTAATAGTTACCGAAGGAAAAGTTGGGATAAACACAATCACACCATATACAAGCTTAAGTTTAGGGGCATCATTAGGAGATAAATTAGCTTTATGGGAAGCAAGTCCTACTTCAAAATATGGATTTGGAGTGAAATCTCAGTGTATGCAAATTTATACAAGTGCAAAATCAGATAGGGTTTCAATTGGTTATTACAATAATGGGAATCCTACAGAAAACCTAATAGTTACCGAAGGAAAAGTTGGGATAAACACAATCACACCATATACAAGCTTAAGTTTAGGGGCATCATTAGGAGATAAAATAGCTTTATGGGAAGCAAGTCCTACTTCAAAATATGGATTTGGAGTGAAATCTCAGTGTATGCAAATTTATACAAGTGCAGAATCTGATAGAGTCTCAATTGGTTATTATAACAATGGAAATCCTACAGAAAATTTAACAGTAAAAGGAGGTAAAGTCGGTATTGGAACAATTGAACCAACATATACTCTGGATGTTATTGGGACTATTAGAGCTCAGGAAATTAAAGTTGACTTAGAAGGAGCCGATTTTGTATTTGAGGAAGACTATAGTTTAATGCCTTTAGACCAGCTTGAAAAATTTGTTACAGAGAATAAACACTTACCTGAGATTAATTCAGCTAAGGAAATGGAAAAAAATGGAACGAATTTAGGTGACTTAAATTCTAAACTGTTACAGAAAATTGAAGAGTTGACCCTTTATACAATTGCCCAAAATAAAGCCATTGAAGAGTTAAAAGAAGTAGTTGAAATTCAAAATAGTAAAATAGAAAAGTTAGAATCTACAGTGAAATAGATGATAAAAACAACAAACCCATAACACGTGCTTATAAATAATTTGGCAGTCAGTTATTTGCGTAGATTTATGCTTTGTATTTATGTTTAGTTCAAATATGAATGGAGGTGCAGTAGAGTGCCAAACTATTCATAGCACAACACGTTATGGGTTATTGTGAAAAAATAACACCACCTCGAAATATAAATCAATTTTACGATATAAATCAAATGAAAAAGCAAGTTTTAATTATTCTTATTTCATTAAGTTCGCTTTTACCTGTGAATGCCCAGATAACAGCCAATTTTGAAGCAGATAATACAGAAATACAAAATGGTGGCGAGGTACAGTTCACTGACATGTCAAAAGGAAATATTACATCGTGGTTATGGGAATTTCCAGGAGGTACACCTTCTACATCAACAAGTCAAAATCCAACAGTAACTTATGATAATATATCTTCATATTATGATGTTACATTAACTGTTTCAGATGGAATAAACTCTGATACAAAAACTAAAGAAGAATATATTTCAGTTTGGACAGTATACTCTTGTAGTCTATTTTCAAATTTTTCAGCCTCACTAACTTCCATTGCTAAGGGGGAATCTATAAGCTTTACAGACAATTCTGTTGGAGATCCCATGCCAGTTGGTTGGGAGTGGAGTTTTCTGGGCGGTGATCCAAGCTTTTCGTACGATCAAAACCCTACAAACATTAAATACAATACTCCAGGTATTTATCCTGTAACACTTAAAACATTTGGTTGCTACAATGTCACTGATACTGAGGTGAAGACAGATTATATTTATGTTGATCAACCTATGGCTGTTTGCACTTTAACTGATTTAAATTTATCTCCTAGTAAAACACAAGGTTGTTATAAGAAGTCTAAAGGGAGCGAAAGTTCTAATTATACAAGTCAATTAGGAAAAGTTGGGTGGGCTGAAACTAAAGAATTCTCATGGGGTGGTGATGTTAATACTCATGAATATTATTATAGGCAGGAATTTTCTCATCCCTCCTATTTAAATAGTCAAATATCACAAATTAAGTTCACATTACAAGTTGAATGGGATGATACACATTATGAAGAGTTAGAAATTAAAGAAGCCAATGCATTTATGGTTTTACAACCTAGTTCATGTGAATCTGTATCGTGGAATCCCAACGAATCAGCATATAGAGATCTTGAATACTGTTTAAAACAGTTTAAGATTATAACACCAATATCTGTTTCAGATGCTGAAAATCTTAAAACACTTGTTGCTATTATTGATGAAACATCAAATGTAAGGTTAAGTGATCTTGCTCAATCAGATAACAAGTTTGCTGTTGCTTTTGTTGATAATGGTTCTGGTGTAATTAAAATAAGATCAATGAATGTTGATGTTACTTATAATGTTATCCCACCCTTAACACCTACTGGACTTACTGCAAATTCAGAATCAGCATCGCAAATTGATTTAAGTTGGAATGAAGTGGCAGGTGCAACAGAGTATGAAATATATGAATGTGAAGAAACCACACCTTTGTACACTACAACATCAACTAGTTATTCAATAACTACTGGTTTACAAGCTGAAACAACTTATAACTATCGTGTTAAAGCAAAAAAAAACAATTGTTTCTCTTCTGATTTTTCAGAATGTGTGGAAGCTACTACAAAAATTTCACAGCCCTCGAATTTTTTAGTTACAGCAATTTCAAATTCAGAAATGCAATTATCCTGGAATGCTGTTACAGGTGCTGTTACATATGAGATATATACCTGCTCGGGTAGTTTAATTACAAGTACAGCAGGAACTAACTATTCTGTTTCAGGATTATCAGGAGGAACCAATTATAGCTATAAGATAAGGACGATTGGTAGTTCAAGTACTTCCAATTTCACCGCTTGCAAATCAGTCTATACATATCCAGATGTTCCTTCAGGTTTGTCAGCGTCTGGGATATCATCCTCTTCAATTGCATTAAACTGGAATACGGTTACAGGAGCATCAAGCTATGATATTTATTCATGTTCAGGTATGTTTATAGCAAACTCAACAGGTAACTCTTATACTGATACAGGACTTTCTCCACTATCAAATTACAGTTATAAAATAAAAGCCAAAAATTCATCAGGAACTTCAGATTATAGCATATGTGCCGATGCAAAAACAAAGATGTCAGAACCTTCAAGTTTTTCAATTACTGCACTTTCAACTTCGGAACTACAATTATCATGGAATGGTGTTTCAGGATCTACTCAATACGAGATATATTCATGTGATGGCAGTTTAATAGCAAGTACAACAGGAACAAACTATAATATCTCAGGGTTATCAGGAGGAGCCAGCTATAGTTATAAAATAAGGGCTATTAGTAGTTCTAGTACATCTAATTTTACAGCTTGTATCTCAGCCACCACAATTCTTGAGAAACCTATACTGGGAATAACGAAAATAAATGCTAATACATTAAGAATTTCTTGGAATGCAGTTAATGGTGCTTGTAATTATGATTTGTATTATTGCAATGGACAACTATTAGTAAATACATCAAAAACATACTATGATATAAATATACCTAATGGTAATGTTATCTATGTATATGTTAGAGCAAATCAATGTTCTAATCCATCAATAAACTCAGTTTGTTCAGATTGTGTAACTGGTTTTATCTCATCTGAATGTTCACCAACTATTGATATTTCAAACCAAGTATTAAATTTCAGTAAAATGTATAAGTCTTCTAGATTAGTTACTGTCCAAAATACAACTATTGAGGCCAATTATGCAGTCGTTATGGAATCAGCAAGTTCAATAGTATTACATTCTGGTTTCCACTCAAAAGCTGGATCTTATTTTCGAGCAAACATTGTTGACTGTAATACTTCTAATTTTAAATCTGCTCATCTTGATAGTATAAACATTGAAATTGGTAAAGTCAATACTGGTTTATTAGTATATCCAAATCCAAGTAAGGGAATATATAATGTGGAAGTCACCAATGATTTAATAGGTAATATTTTCATATTTAATATACTTGGTAAATTAATTGGTGTATATGGCACTGACGATTCTTTCATTGTTGATATATCATCTTCTCCAAGTGGGATTTATATAATTCGATATATGCTCAATGGAACATACTATTACAAAAAAATAATTAAGGACTGATGGTTTAAGAAGATTCTGACGCATAGGAAAAGAAAATATTAATTTAAACAAATTTGTATAAGACATTTGGAAAGCAACAACCCATAACACGTGCTAATAAATAATTTGGCAGTCAGTGATTTGCGCGGATTTGTGCTTTTGTTTATGTTTGGCTAAAATTTGAATTAAAGTGCGGTAAAGTGCCAAACTATTCATAGCACCACCGTTGTGTGTCATTTCCAAAAACTCCAAGAATTCAATAACCTAGTGTATAGTAATGTGGGGAATTTGAGTGGATTATAAAATTTGAAATACATATAAGACAATTTATATTTTGACAAAAAGGGTAGGAAAAAACGAACTAAAAGCTGATCGGTATGTCTGGGGCATTTTAACTCCAATATTAAAACCGTTCATAAAAGTTTATAATATTTTATATCCAGACTTTAAATACGAAAGAAACTTTCTAAGTAAAAAAGACAAATGCTACTGTGGAAGTGGTAAGGACTATATTAAATGCTGCAAAAAGACAGACAAACAAAAAAGACAAAAGCCAATTAAAGTCTGTAAGATAAATAAGCGGACTGGCAATGTTGTTGAGAAAATAGAACTTTTAAAGCTTAATAGTTTTGGAAATTCAAGGATTCAGAAAGGTGGAATAAATCCGTTAAACAAGAATGGGAATTTTATGGAAACCAATATTGGTGAAGGATATTTAGATAATGACTCTTCTGATTAATAGACTATTAAGAGTAACGCCACACGACAAGTCAATATAAATCAGCTGACGGGAAAGTGCTATATTTAACGGATGAACTTTGAATCAACAAATCTGCAATTTGAAAGTGAAGTGCCTTATAGTGCCAGCTGCTTCATATTGAGGCCGTTAACTGTTGATCTGTTTTTTGTGATAAATATGTTTTATTTGACATATTCAAAAAGTCTCAGAACTTGGCCAAGAATAAATAGAAGTAAAGAATTAACGAATTCAATTCTAACAAACGCATAAAACAATGACAGAGGAATACATCAATCAGAACAAAACCGATACCTTTCAGAAAGGTAACACGGTAGTTATGTATACTTGCCATGAATCAACATTAGACCAGTATAAAGGTAAGTTATGGGAATGTTTAACCGATAGCTACCTTGATAAAGGTGGAAAAGAATGTGTACATCTAAAAGGATTTAGCGGTGCTTTCTTTTGTGAGTATCTTCATTTCGTTATTCCTCAAAAGTAGTTCCACAAAACGCAAATATCTGCAACAAATAAAAAGTCCACTTGATGAATTATTTGCTTAGAATATTTGGCTATTTTTGATCCACAAAATCATAGGTGTAAATTGGGTACAAATGAAAAATAAAACCAATACATATGGTATTACAGAAAAGTTGTACAGCATTAGAAAAAAGGTCCGTGCATAAATTAAACAAGGTTTAGATTGATTAAAGAGAAACATATCAAGTGGATAATTATTGGTTGGATTATACTGACCATTTCGAATTTTTATTTTGTACCATATTTTATTGTTGCATTTGGTTGGTTCGGATTCTTAGCTGGATTTTTTGTAATTGCAATATATCAGATAATTAAGGCAATTAAGGAAAGGAAACGAATAACTAAATTAAGACTATATAAACTGACTTTATTCTTGGCTCTTTTTTTTCTGACTTTATATGGCAGGTACATTGATAGATTGATAGAGAAAGTAGACTGGAGAATTTTCTATAATAAGCGGACTGAAATAGTTGAGCAAGTAAAAAGCAACGATTTAAATCCAAATGTTGATTGGAATGGATGGGTTTGTGAGCTGTCATTTGAATTTCCAGTTATTTCTCATGGTGGCAATGATATTGGGATTATAAGAAATGAGGAGAAAAACACAATTACTGTGACTTTCTGGGTGTTCAGAAACTTTTTCAGTGCACCTTCTACTCGATTGATTTACACAAATGATTCGACTAAAATTGAAAGTATAAATAAGTTGATTAAACGACACCCAAAAGACAATTGGAAAATTGAGGAAAACTGGTACCGAACCTATGGAGAATAAAAGACAAAATTCAATCTAAAGTCAGTCGGACTGATTCTAATTATTTTATCAATTGGACTTTTAATTCGAGAGGTATTGCAATATGATAATCTACCGAGTAAGGACGACCCAATTTCTCAAGTAGCAGACTTTTTTAAGTATAAAGAAAATGCCGTTACTAATGGAATTTTTTGGACGGGATTGTTAGTTTTGGGATTGATTATGTATTTGATAAACAGAAAGAAATAGAGGAATAACGCTGTACAATAATGTATAAAAATAATAGCCGAGACTGTAGTAAATTCAATGGTTGTAGCCCGTTTCAACTTTCGTGTAATTTGACAGGAAAGTGCCACGTAGTTGGCTACTATTCTTATACTCCGCGTTATAAGCCATTAAGTAAACTAGTAATAAAATGGGATATAGAAGTTTTCTTTTAATAATTTTAATATATGTAGTTACATCCATTTCTGCCTATGGAATAGACGATAATTTGAATCAGTCCATCTTATTATTCAAAGATAAAGATGGGGTGTATTTATATGATCATCAAACACAACGAGAAAAATTGATTTTTAAAGCTAAAAAAAGGATCTTTCTTGATGAACCTTATTATTTGGTTAATGATACTCTAACCTTTGGTTTTAAGGGTGAAATAATTCTAACAGAAATTGGAGAAAATTCAAGGCGTAGGAACTATTATAAAGAATATTATTCAATTGATTTGACTTCTGGAAATTACTGGATATCGAAAAAAACACTTTATGAAATAGAGAATAGTATATTAAAAGTAAAAACATTCAAACTAACTCCAGACGGCGAAGCGGTTCTGGTTAATGAAACTACATCAGTTTATAAACGAGGCTCAAGTTCGTATAAGGGTTTTACTTTTAATAATTTGAAACCAAGATTCTATTCAGAACATTGCGTTGGATCTAAAACTGTTTTTTCTCTTTGCGGTAGTATTTATTTAGTCGATAAATCAGACACAACATTATTAGTTGATTTTAAAGGAAAATTTGATCCAAAATTTGGGAGTGGTTATTATCAGCCACAAATTGATCCCAAAGGTGAATTCGTTGTTTTTAGATATTTGCCTGGTATTATTAATTTAGAGGAAGAACCATCTCTTCAAAAAATAGACTTAATAACAAAAAGAATTGAGATAGTAAAAAATGGAAGGTTTGTTAAGCCTATGTTTTCTGAGAATGGGAATTATCTATTATATAAAAGAGACGAAAGAAAAGGCAAAAAACACACTTGGATTAGTAGCATAAATTTACTTAATCTAAGAACATTGGAAGAAAAACAGATTGGCAAAGCATACAGTGCAGGATGGAAAAATTAAAAAACGGCTTATAACACGCTGGTATAAAGCATTTGGCGTTGGCGATTATTTGGAAAGCATATAGCTTCGATGAACACCGCCAAATCTTTGATTTGGCTTTTGAAAATAAAAGATTTGGCTCAGAGGAGTTTTGGAGATTCTGTTTGGTTAAATCGCCAAACGCTTCATCTAGCCAACGTTGTGTGGCATAAAAGCGAACGATAAAATATGGGTATAATAAGTTATAAAATGAGAGCAAAATATGTTTTGGTTATAGCAGTCACATTACTATTTCTGACCATCGTATCACTTTCTTCGAAGATGTTATTGAAAACTATTTTGCCAGTTATTATTACTGACCAATTTAACACTTCTGGAATAACGTTTTTGCTATTAGGACTATCTATTATCGTAAGTATATTATATATCAAGTTACTAAAGATAAAATCAACTAATAAATTTTTAATTGCCCTTGCTACACCAGTATTTCTATTCGCATTTGCAATTATATTTGGACACTTACTTTCATTGCCGTCTACTAGACTATATTATAATATTCATCAACAGGATTTTACGAAACTAATCAATGAATGCAAAAAAAGAGATGTAATAAAAATATCAAGATTGAAAAATATCAAACTGACTATTGTAAATTCAAAGGATGAAAGTGTTGATAGTGAAAATATAGCCATGATTGTAAAGAAGTTGAAATTTGTTAGCTTCAAAAAACAAAATGATGATATTAGAATTATTTATGAATCTTCAATGTGGGGAGGGTATGGCTTGTATTTTGAATCAAAGTCTACCTCTGATGCTGACAAGTTAAAGACTACAATGAATATTAGAAAAAAAAGAATTTCCAACAATATCTATTTGCTAACACTACAATAAGTTACACCACACAATACGCTAGTGTAAAGCATGTGGAGTTAGTGATTATTTGGAAGTTTAGTTGCGAGTTTGAACATCGCCAAATCTTTGATTTGGCATTAAAATAAAAAGTTAAAAAACAAAATCAAAGCTTTGACTCAGTATAGTTATGGAAGATTTGCTCGTTAAATCTCCACACAGCTTCATCTAGCCACCGTTAACTGTCGATCCGCTATTTGTGATAAATATGTCTTATTTGATATAATAAAAAGTCTCACTAAACGCAGAAATGATTGAAATTGTTATAATTATTATCGTAGCTATTTGCCTAACAAGTACATTCTTCTTTGTATACAAGTGGTATTCTTTATATGCTAAATTCAAAGGATTAACTTTAAATGATGTTATTACAGAGGGATATTACAGACCTAAATATTAACCCTAAAGAATCAGATTTTGATGATTCGCAAACTAAAGTTTTAAATATCTGGATATACTTAATATTCTCAGTTATGGGAATAGGTTTTGTCTTAGCTATGGTTAAAAGGTATCAGCTAATATCTATTCTTAATCACACTTAAAATATTATAAATGCTAAAACCATTTATATGAAAAAAATGAGTTATCATCGATGTAAACTGAATATTCGAATGGACATGCCTATTGAAAGCTGGAATAGGTTACCAGAAGCATTTAAGAATATGGATGGATGGTTAGGTTATGTAGAAGAAGGAAATATTAATGAAGGTGTGATTCATTGGTATGGATGTAATGATGAAGAAAGACATATATTTGCGTACCCTGATTATAATTTCTTCTTATTAGAAGGAAAAATGGATGATAAGGAGTGGAAAGGATGGTTGGAAAATTTTAAATTAGAATCAAGTAAAGTGTTAGGTTTTAATGTTCATGAAATTCCTCCCGCTGAAGGTAGAGATAAACAATGAAAATGATTCGGCGTATATCTTTAGTTTGTCGACTCCTCAGCTTTTAGTATAGAGTAGTTAAAGAAAAATTATAAATTTTAGTCTCACAATATATAAATGAAATGATTGTAAAGTCCAAAGATTCAAAACATAGAGAATTTAAAGGTGTTAATTTTGAAGTTTTAGCTACTGGACCAAAATCAATGGTCACTAAGATGAACTATAAAGTTGGAGATAAAGTACCCTTACACTCTCATCCAAATGAGCAAAGTGGATACATAATTTCTGGAGAATACATTATAAATTACAATGAAATATCTGATATTCTGAAACCAGGTGATAGTTATTGTATTCCAGAGAATGTTGAACATTCATGGGAAGTTCTTAAAGAAGGTGAAGTGATTGATGTCTTTACCCCTGTAAGAACAGATTACCTTTAATCTTATTATAGTACTCTAACGAAACGCACCTGTTGGAATCATCAAACGTTTGAAAAAAAATAAATGGGATATAAACAAGGAAAAAATGTTCCTCCAATGGAACGCGAATTAAACTATCTTCTTGCAGATCTTTGTGTTAAATGGGGATTTTGTATTCCTTCAAATGATATGGAAAAGATTTCTAAATCTGAAACATATAATGCAGAGAATTTTGCTGTAGATGTGCTTGCGGCTGAAGGTATGAATTCTGAACATGAAATAAAATGGTTAAGAAGAATATCCGAGAGATTTAGAGAACGGTTTGGGAGTGATGAAATATATGTTTCTACCTTTGTTGATAGAATTAGAGGTCAAAATGAAGATTGGTAAATTGAACAGGAATATGAGCGAATTTGGTCTTTTCAAAACAACAATGCCTAAAATTCGTTAAGGATTCTTCCCTAGAAATGCAATTGAAGTAGTGTATATACAACTATAAAATTATTTGTCGGATATCATGATATATGGTCTATAAAATTTAGTAAATGAGCAACGAAAAGAAACTAGAATATATTTGAAATTTAGTTTCACAAAACGCATAAATAAACCGATCTAGATAACATGGAAAAGGTTAGTAAATTATTACAACTAAAATTGGGACTGTTGATAATTGGACTATCTACCATTATTTCTTTTATTTTTGGATGGTTATCTTCAAGCAAAATTAATACTTTAACTTCATATTTTTTCGCTATAAATCAACCAATTATGATTGGGTTAGTCAATCTTGTACTATTTCTAATTATACGTTTTATCAGCAAAGAATTTGCCTTTATGGTAATGATTTTATTGTCTTTAATTAATATCTACTTCAATTTTTTAGGTTACTTCGTTACGCTTAATTAGATTGAGCTTGATATAACCAAAATCATTTTATCATTTAACTTAGTCTCACATGTCAGCTCTTATTTTTTAGTACAGAGTAGTTGAAGAAAATATCTTAATTTTAGTCTCACAAAACTCACCCAAAAGACTGATTTTTAAAAAGACATCAACAAAATGCACAGACAAATGTTTGATATAAGAGACCATGGACTTAAACAGTTTCTGGTACTTAAGTAATACCAATTTCACTATGAGATAGAGTTATAATTTCATTAAGATATTGGTATAATTTCATTATTGCACATAGTTTTAAAAATTGCATTTAAAGTATGAAATATGCTTGTAATCCTAATAGTATATTTGGTGTTGGCCTTTACTTTATTTTTGATATCTAAAAAACTATCAAAATATAATCCGTTTATAATTGCATTTGCGCAGTTGGCATTTTTTATATTCTTTATTGGTCAATTACCAAACATTAAGGCAGGAAATTCAATAACCACTTTTGTTGAATGGATTCCTTACCTGGGAATTAACCTGGAGTTCACTCTTGATGGTTTGACTATGATTTTTGCTTTACTAATAACCTTTATTGGTTTTTTAGTATTTATATATGCTAGGGCTTATATGAAAAGTTACTCAGGTACAATGAAGTTTTATTTTTACCTGACACTTTTTAGTGGTTCTATGTTAGGAATGGTACTTTCCTCTAATTTTATTCAGTTATTTATTTTCTGGGAATTAACAAGTGTTTTATCTTTTTTGTTAATCAGTTTTTTTAATGAAAAAGAACAAGCGCGGAAAGCGGCTTTTCAAGCTCTGTTTGTGACTGTTTTTGGAGGTTTGTGCTTATTTGCAGGAATCATTTTAATTGGCAATATTGTTGATAGCTATTCACTAGCAGATTGGTTAGATTCAGCTCAGCTAATTCGAAACGATAGCAGGTATCTACCCGCTTTAATTCTAATACTGATAGGTATATTCTCAAAATCGGCGCAATATCCCTTCCACTTTTGGTTACTAGGAGCTATGCAGGCACCTACCCCCGTGAGTTCCTATTTGCATTCTGCCACCATGGTAAAAGCAGGGATTTTTTTGCTGGCACGCCTATACCCTGTATTAGGAGGAACGGTTGAATGGACTAACATTGTTACATTAATAGGTGCCTTAACCATGCTTACAGGTTCTTACTTAGCTATTACGCAAATCGATATTAAGCTAATTCTTGCCTATACTACCATTAGCGCACTCGGTATTCTTACTTTATTACTTGGTATTGATACTAAACTTTCGGTAAAAGCAGCACTGGTTTTTTTATTTGTTCATGCTTTCTATAAAGCGGCTCTTTTTATGCTGGCAGGTTATCTTACAAAATTAACAGGTACAAGGGTAATTGATCATTTTGGCGGCCTAATCCAATCTACCCCAATAGGATTTGCTATTACAATGATTGCCTTATTATCAATGGCGGGAATACCCCCAATGCTAGGTTTTATTGGCAAAGAACTGATTTATGAAGCTAAGTTTGATTCTCCTTGGATTTCTTCCCTTCTGGTAATACTTGGAGTCACATCTAATATTTTTATGGTAGCAGTTTCGTTTTTGCTGTTGTTTAAAGTATTTCTGGGTCGGAAAAATTCAAATATCACTTCTTCCAAAGATAAATACAAAATGCTTTTATTTAGCCCGGGTGTATTGGCTTTACTGAGTATAGGTTTTGGTCTTTTTCCTGATTTACTCAGTAGTTTAATAGAACCAGCTATAAGCATTATCCGGGCTGATGATATACAAATAAAATTGAAATTATGGCATGGGTTTAACATGATACTATTGCTTAGTGTAGTTACAGTTCTGATGGGTACTCTGCTCTTCATCCTTATTTATAAAAATAAAAGGATTATTACCAGCTGGCAAAGAATAAACAACCGGATATTTGCCATCAATTTTACCCGGGCATTTTCAGCTGGTTTAGATAAGTTTATTAATTTTTCAAGAGTTAACACTCATTTTATTCAACATGGATATAACCGTTATTACATTATTACCATTATCATTTTTACTTCAATACTTCTATCGTTCCAATTGTATATGACCAGAGGATGGGAAATAAATTCGGTGTTTACATTGCGACCTTTTTACATCTCAGGATTGGTATTTATAATAACCATGTCGGCCTTGATGAGCGTATTCTCTAAAAATAGCATTTTTACAGTAACAGCTATGGCGGTAACTGGCTATGGTATTTCACTCATATATCTGTATTACAGTGCTGTTGATTTAGCAATTACTCAAATTATTATAGAAACCCTAATGGTAGTAATGTTTGTTCTTGTTTTACGGAGATTACCAAATTTCACTAAACTATCAGGGCGTTCCACAAAAATACGGGATGCAATCATTGCGCTCTGTTTTGGTTTTATTATGACCCTTCTTTCATTAAAAGCAATTCATGTCGATCTTAATCCTTCTATTTCTAACTACTTTTTAGAAAATAGTGCCCTGCTCGCCTATGGTAAAAATGTTGTTAATGTCATTTTAGTTGATTTCAGGGCAATGGATACGCTTGGAGAAATAACTGTACTAGTAATTGCAGCATTGGGGGCTTTTACATTGTTAAACGTAAAAAAATCGGAGAAATGAATTCTGTAATATTACAAATTGCTGCGAAATACCTAAAAATTCTATTTCTTTTATTTGCTTTTATAGCTTTAATCAGAGGTCATAACTCTCCGGGGGGTGGGTTTATTGGTGGCCTTTTAGCAGCCCTTTATATAGTATATAATAGTTTGGCATTTACAAGCCAACAGATTAAAAAACAGTTAAAAGTTAAACCCGAGCATTATATGGGTGCTGGTCTTGCATGTGCCCTAATGAGCTTTTTACCAAGTATATTCTCTGGTGCTCCATTAATGAAAGGAACCTGGTTATCATTAAATTCATCCATATTTGGAGAAATTAAACTGGGTACCCCTCTGCTATTTGACCTTGGTGTCTTCCTTACTGTAATGGGAGTTACCCTTCTGTTTTTATTCATACTTTCAATAAAAGAATAATGGAGATACTATTATCAGCATTAACAGGATTATTATATGCCGGTGGTATTTACTTGATTTTGAGACGTAACTTATTAAAGTTTATCATTGGAATCATCTTTTTAAGCAATGCCACCAACTTGCTTGTTTTTCTTTCAGCGGGAATTGTTCCTGGAAAACCAGCATTTACAGATGAACTTGGACCTAACCAGAATATATTAGCAGATCCTTTACCTCAGGCTTTAGTTCTAACTGCAATTGTAATTGGCTTTGGTATTGTTATTTATACACTTGCTTTAAAGTCTAAATTCTTTAGTACAACCTCCACTGATGACTCGGATCAATTAAAAAATACAGATAGCTAAATCATGAATGAAATTGCACTACCCGTATTGCTACCATTAATGTTTATAATTATTTTAATATTTATAAGATCCTCTGTTTATGCAAAATGGATTGGAATTGCTGGTAGTTCAGTATTGCTCATAGTTGCAGTATATCTATTCCTTAAAGTTATTCAAAATGAAGTACTTGTATTACAAATGGGAGGATGGGAAGCTCCATATGGCATCTCTCTAGTAATGGACTATTTAAGTAGTTTGATGTTATTGGTTTCTGCATTTATTGTTTTTGCCGTTTCTATTTATGCCTACCATTTTATTGGCGATGGATTTAGGTTTTCAAAATTTTATATTTTCTTCTTTGGGCTAACAATGGGGGTAAATGGCGCTTTTATAACAGGTGATGTTTTTAATTTATATGTATGGTTGGAAGTAATGATGTTATCCTCTTTTGTTCTAATAACCTTAGGATCTACAAAAGAACAACTTGAAGGAGGGATAAAATACATGGCATTAAACCTTATTGCTTCACTTTTATTTTTAGCAGGTCTTGGTTTGTTGTATGGCAAAACCGGGACATTGAATATGGCTCACCTTGCCTTGATATTAAACAATGATCAACAGTCGATTTTAATGAATACTTCAGCCATGTTATTTTTTATTGCATGGGGAATAAAAGCAGCAATTTTTCCATTATTCTTTTGGTTGCCTGCCTCATATCACACAGCAAATATTACTGTTACTTCACTCTTTGCAGGATTGCTTACTAAAGTAGGTGTTTATGCATTGATCCGTTTTTTTACATTGTTTTTTGTTCAAGATGGCTATTTCTGGCACAATCTATTATTGATATCTGCAGGTTTTACAATGGTAATTGGAGGAATGGCAGCATCCATTCAATATGATACAAGGCGTATATTGTCGTACCATATTATCAGCCAAATTGGTTATATGGTTATGGGATTGGGTATTTATACTCCCTTGGCATTAGCAGGAGCCATATTTTTTATGATACATAACATGATAGCTAAAACCAACACGTTTTTAGTAACAGGTATTGTAAGCAAAATAAAAGGTACATTTAACCTAAAAGATATAGGTGGATTGTTAAAGGAAAGGCCATTTGTAACAATATTATTCATTATTCCGGCTTTTGCATTAGCAGGTGTTCCACCATTGTCCGGTTTTTTTGCCAAGTTTATTCTTATCAAGGCAGGTTTTGAGGATAAACATTACCTAATTACGGCTGTGGCTATCCTAACAAGTATGCTCACTTTGTATTCAATGATAAAAATATTAAATGAGGCTTTTATGAAGAAACAGCCTGAAAAGATAATTATTCCGGTTAACGTTAAAATCAGATTTAGTGATATTCTTCCTCCAATAATTTTGGCAACGGCAAGTATTTTAATTGGAATTTTAGCAGCTCCATTTTTTAAATTAACATTATTGGCAGCCAACCAATTGATGGATCCAAACGTTTATATAGAAGCAGTGTTAAAAAGTATTAAATGATACGAGCATAAATTTTAAATGTATATGAAAGCAATAAAGAAAATATATCTGGTCATATCCTTCCTAATATTTTATCTTTTAAAGCTGATACAGGCAAATATTTATATAGCCTATGATATATTAACTCCCAAAATGTATACAAATCCGGGTTTTGTATGGATACCTTTAAAAGTAAACTCTGACATTGGGATTTTACTTCTCAGCAATCTTTTATCTATGACACCTGGAACATTGAGTGTGGATATTGACCATGAAAGAAAGAAATTACTCATCCATTGCTTGTATAATACTTTGGACAGGAATGTTGTTGCTGAAATTGAAGAAATGCAGAATAAGATTATTAAATTAATATTGTAAAAATGACTGACGGAGTTTTAAATATAGCTGTTTTAATAGGCTTCATATGTATGTTATTAGCACTTTTATTGGCTTTTATTCGTTTGGTGAAGGGACCAAGTATGTACGATCGCATTGCTTCTATGGATTTAATGGCCTCAATTACTATGGGATTTATATTGATATATAGTATTTTAATTAAGAAAAGCATGTATGTTGATATTGCTATTACTATCTCGCTTATTTCTTTTATTGGAACAGTAGCCATATCAACCTTTTTAAGACTAAAAAACACAAAAAAATGAAAAGAAGTATAACTAATAATTAAAGCACACACGAATTAAATTAAAAACAGATGAATCATATATTTATTTCTGTATTAATAGTTTTAGGAGCAATGTGGATTTTGATTGCAGCAATTGGCCTTTTAAGATTTAAAGACCTATATAGTAGGATTCATGCTACAACTAAAGCTACTTCCTTTGGAATATTGCTTATTATAATAGGAGTTATTTTTTATTTTGGTTTATGGGATGTTACACTTAAATCAATTCTTATAATAGTATTTGTATACTTGACCTCACCCTTAGCTGCCCATTCAATTGCTAAATCTTTTAAAGATGATAAAAAAGATAAAGGATAGTGAATTAGGTAATGTCAATCAAGAGTAGAAATAAGTTATAATTGTGGGGAGATTAAATATTAAATATAGTATGATATAATAGAATTTGTTTTAACCTTCCATTTTATATCCTCTACCATAAATGTGTGATTTGGTTTTGAGGGCTACTAAGAAATCAAAGTTCTTAAACTTGGTGGGATAAAATTATTACGGCATGTTTTTGCTACGCATCTGTTGGATTTAAGTCCAGGTTTAAGGTAAATAAAGGAGTTGCTTAGACAGAACTCATCGAAAACCACAGATACTTATACCTTTTTAATTAACAAATATTTACATCTGATTAAAAAAAATCTGGATGACTTGATTGTTTAATATTTAGATTATTTTAGCAACCCAAAATTAAAGATATAATGGAAATAACCGAAGTGCTATGTCGGTTATTGATGAGTTGTGGCTAATTTATACAGCATTATGAGAAACTATTTTTTAATATTGATCATTATCACCTTGTTGAGTTGTCAGAATGTTAAAACTAAGGCAACTCAGCAAGAGGAAAAAGTTGTCCAAAGTGATTCTATCTCACATGGGATAGAATTAAAAACCAATCCGACTTCTGTAAACTATACATCAAAAGATAGTTGTGAAAACATTCAATATATTTTTAATGTTATAAATACTGTATTGAATAGTAATAATGTTGATTCCATTAATATTAGTCAGTTTGAAAATGCATTTAAAAAAAACAGTAACAATGAAAAAGGATGTTATTTCCCTAACGGCAACAGTGAAGGAATTATACTTTACAAATTTACAAATGCTCTTGAGGAATTGGCTTTAAAAGACACTGATGCTATAAGAATGTTGGCAATACTTTATCGACATAACAATAGAAATGCTGAATACTCAGAATATTTTTATAAAGTTTTTCCTAAGGTAGCAGTTGAAAACACTATAGGTTTTATTCAAGCGTTACATTCTATGGATTTTCAAACGCGAAAAATAACAATTTAGAAACTTGAAATGATTAGAACGAAGAAGAACCTAGATAAGCTTGTGGAAAATTTGAAAGCAATCAATGCCGAAGAAATGAATGAAACAATTAATCAGTTAAAAGACTTTCTGTCGACAGAATTTGTAGTTCAGTTTGAGAGTGAAATGAATAAATCAAACTAGCCACAACACGCTAGTGTAGAGCATATGGAGGTCGTAGTTCTTAGGAAGTGTAATTCATTAATCTACCACCGCCAAGTATTTGATTTGGCTCTGTGGAGACTTGGTAGATTTGGTCTGTTAAATCGCCATACGCTTCATCTAGAATAGGCAATAATTGACATAAACTTGATATTGAAATCAGACAACAAAACATAACTTTACAATCATTAAAAGAATAAAAACAACAATTGTGATAAACAAAACTACATACTGACTTAATATGAAAATAAATAGACTACACCATATTGCTGTTATTTGTAAGGATTATGAAGTTTCCAAAAAATTCTATACAGAAATTTTAGGTTTAACTATTTTAAACGAAGTTTATAGAGAAGAGAGGCAATCATACAAATTAGACTTAGCTTTAAACGGACAATATTTGATTGAATTGTTTTCATTTCCTAATCCACCAAGCAGGCCGACAAGACCAGAAGCAACAGGACTTAGGCACATCTCATTTGGTGTAGAAAATATTAATGAAAGTGTTGCGTTTCTCAATACTCACAACATAATTACAGAGCCAATAAGAATTGATGAATACACACAAAAGAAATTTACATTTTTCAACGACCCAGACAATTTACCGATTGAATTATACGAGCTGAAATGAATAGAAATAGAACGACAGTCACCTTAGGCTGGTTCACCTTCTTTAGTTGACACAATTTCATATCTAATTATTTTCTTTGTAGTTGCAGGGACTGTTAATTTACTTTTAGCTGGAACTGACCAGTATATATTAGGATTCATCAGTTTTATTTTATTGATTACTTTATACTTTGCGTACTACATTGTATTTAAAGTAATGTTCGGTAAAACTCTTGGGAAAATGTTAACCAAAACAAAGATTGTGAAAGTCGATGGATAAAGACCAACTTCAACAGACATTTTTATAAGAATCTTATGCCGATTTATCCCATTTGACCAGTTTTCTTACATATTTACAAAGAATGGTTTTCATGACTATTTATCTAAAACTTTGGTTGTAAAGATTAAAAACTAATACCTACAGCCAGTAAATTAAATGGCTGATCTGTGGTGTTTGGTGGTTTTCGTATCCCGCATGTTGTCTTTGTTTGGTGAATAAAGACGTTACCCGCAAAAGAGCATACTTGACTAGAATAAATATGAAAAAATTATAACCTTATTAATATATGCTCGTAAGATGAGTTTTTGAAAAATAAAATAGTTAAGCTTTAAATTTAGCCCTTTAGATATACATAAATGAGAATTAAACTAATCTTAGCTTTACTCTTTTTTTTAGGTTTCAGTCATTTAATAGTGAAATCGGAGAGTAGAAATAATAGATTTAACTTTGGAGTTAAACTAGGTGGAGGTATTTCTTCTTTTACCGATCCCCTCACAATAAATGGTTTAACAAATGTAAGCGGATCTGTTAATGGCGGATTAGCTTTTCAAATACCTATTACCCAAAATCTTTTCTCCCTTCAATCAGAAATTACTTATAATATTAGGGTGTTTAAGGATGAAAATTCTGATTTTGGAGACCACAATTACCTAATCAACACCATTGAATTTCCTGTAATGTTAAATACAAGGTTATTTAAATATATGGGGCATAAACACGAGATGGGGGTGAATTTAATAACTGGTTTTGGGTTAAGCAAAGGCATTAAATCAAGGATTCTTACGGATTCGGAAAGACTGATAAATGATTTCGGTTATTGGGTAGAATATGAATATGTACAGTTAAATGATGCATTTGAAGATATTCGGAAAGACAATACGCTCTTGATACTAGGGTTAAATATCCAATCTTTATATAACAGTGATGGATTAATAGGATTAAGGTATACTCGGTTTCTAAATAGCATTTATGCCTTTAACAAGGTAACCGAAAATTATGATTTCACTACTAAAGCGTATTGTATATCACTCGAATTAACATTCTACTTCTAGAATATATTCAGATGACAACTAGATAATATAACTAAAATTAAGACATAGATGTTTAAAGAGCTTCTAATTGGTGCAGCGTTGGTATTTTTTACTACAAGTTTAAAAGCCCAATCAAATGGATTTATTGTAAAGCTTAATGGTGACACCATAAAAGGTGAAATCAGAATGACTGTTAAACCTGGGTATAGTAAGCCTGCCAAATATAAATTGAAAAATGCTGCAAACGATAAAATAAAATTTAAAGGAGATGAAGTTTCTTTTATGAAAATAGGTAATAATGAATATTGTTTAATGGAGTTATTTCCAGAAAAGAAAAAAGAAGATAAAGGCCTGTTTGGAATTGTAAAAAGTGAGTGTGGTAATTTAATATTACGCAGAAGTTATGAGAAAATTACAGGTAATGGTACTTTCGGCACTGGTGCCGCTAGTAATGGTACTTATGGAACTAGTTCCTCTGGAGAAATCTACTACCACATTTACGAAGAGGATAAATTTGTTGCGGAGTTAAAAAAGAAAAATTACAAAGAACTTATACCTAAATATTTTTCGTGCGACGAGAAATGGATACGGGAAATAAAGCATAATAAAAGGTTAAAATTTAATAAGTTGTTTAAAGGATTTGAAGAAGAGGAGGAGAAATATTTCAAAGGACCCTTCTTTGGTTTCTAAATTAACTCAAAATTAAAATTGCATTTAATTAGGTTCAACCTGTATAAATTTTAATGGTTTAAATGAGGAAGTTAATATTAATCGCTTATCTATTGATGAGTATCAAAACTGTTTGTTACTCACAAGAAGCTAGTATAACAGTAAATGTTGAAGATGTTGATGTTCCGCCAGTTTTTAAAGAGGGAGGTGGCAATATCAAATGTTATATTGATAGAGAAGTAGAATACCGTTCATTTGGAGTTGAAAATGGTATTTCAGGAAAAGTTACCATTTCTTTTATAGTTAATAAGGAAGGAAATGTAACAAATGTTCGATTGGTAAAAGGGATTCATCGAGTATTGAATCAAAAATTAGTTGACTGTATTAATGGAATGCCAACGTGGGAACCAGGTATTGAAAATGGTAAGCCAACTGAAGTTGAATATACAGTTGATATAAAATATAACATGTCAAATAATGAAGGAATTTTCTTGATAACTAGTAAGAACGATACTATTTATGGAAGTTTAGATATTTTAATTCATGAAGGTGGAAGAAATCTCAAAGTATGGGTAAACAAAGGAACACCCTTTAAAATGGTATTTAAGGCAGCAGAAATTAAAGAAATTCATGATTACAATAGGGTATATGCAGTAAAACCTCATAAGCCAGAAAAAAATTCCAATGAATTAGTTCTAATGACCGAAATAATTAATTCCGGGAAATATAGGTTGTTAAACGTTAATAGTTTATTCTTTTTGTATCAAGGAGATAAATTTATTACAAGGTTAAATAGGAAGAATTATAAAGAGCTAGTCGCTAGATATTTTAATGAATGCCCTCGCTTTGTTCGTGAGATGAAGTATAACAAAAATGTTTCATTATTTGATATTGAATCCACCTATCATAGGTTTTGCAATTAATTAAAAATTAATCTATTTATTTAAAATAAGTTGAAAAGTATTATGAGAATTATTATTAGTTTCTTTTTAGTATTAATGGTTTTAGTAAATACATCTTGTGTTACGCTTTTAAGTGGTACTAATCAAGATATTTATATATATACAGCACCTGAAAATACGGATATTTATGTAAATGGTTTTAAGGAAGCTGTTGGTCCGGGAGAAATTACAGTATCCAAAAATTATTCGGCCAAGAAAATTGAGATTAAAAAAGATGGCTACGAAAATGTCAATTTTGAATTAATAAGAAAGTTTGATCCACTTGCATTACTAAATATAATTGGAATGTGGGGATTTATAGTTGATGGAGCAACCGGTGCTATTATGAAATTTGAAAAAGTATACTATGATGTAGAAATGGAGCCCATTCAAAAAGAAGTTGCTGTTGTTAAAACTACAGAGGATACACAAGTAAAAGAAGTAAAAGAAGTGGAAGTAAGTGAGGATGCTGTTCAGCCAGAAGAAGAAATAATTAAAATAGTTGAAAATAGTAACGATGAAAATCCAACCTTCTTTATCGTTGAAGAAATGCCTGAATTTCCAGGTGGAGATGAAGCCTTAAGAGACTTTATTTCAAATAGTGTACAGTATCCCAAAGGTGCTCAAAATAATGGTATACAAGGGCGCGTTTATGTGCAGTTTGTAGTTGATACTGATGGTAGCATTAAAAATGTTAAAATAGCAAGAGGGGTTCATTCTTCATTAAACAACGAAGCCATGAGGGTTGTTAAATCGATGCCTAACTGGAAACCAGGAGTTCAAAGAGGAAAACCAGTAAGGGTAAGTTACACCGTACCTATAAATTTTGAATTAACCAGAAACGGCGAAAAGAAGAAAAAGTAATAGGCAGAATGGATGGAAGACTATAAATTTTAAAGTTGTAAGTCTTCGTATAAATATTGATGGTTGTCAAAGCTTCGGGTTTCTCTTATGCTTGAGCTATGTAGTGGCTTGTGAAAAAAGTTATGGCAACCTTATATATTAATTTTTAACAATAAGTATTTGTCTATTGTCATGTCATGTCTGGAATGACAGTTAATTCAAACTTATTTCTTGAATCTTCGATATTAGAAATAATCATAGCCTTTGCTAATAAGTCTTTTTATAATAAAGCAAAAATAACCATGGCTTAGCGCATAATAGCACGCTTGACTTTACTCCATGATTCACCATGTATTTAGCGATGTTTTTGTAGGTTGCATTTAAAATGTTACAGCCCTTTGGGGATTGTTAGTGCAAGTTTTGATCGTGATAGGAATAAGAGATACTATTTAGATTATTACAACAAGTAAAAGTTGTTACTATCAAAATAAGCTTTATCTTTGTTCGTAAAATAACGAACATTGTGGGATGAGTTTTAAATTAGAAATAGAAACAGTAAAGCAACAAAAGATAGCAAGGTATGCCAAAGCCATTGGTCATCCGGTAAGGGTATTTGTATTACAATTGCTGTCGAAGCAAAATAGTTGTTATAGTGGGGATCTGAGTGAGGAACTTACTATAGCTAAATCAACACTTTCTCAGCATTTAAAAGAACTTAAAGAGGCAGGTTTAATTCAGGGGGAAATTGAAACTCCAAGAATTAAGTATTGTATTAATAAAGAAAATTGGGCAGAAGCTCAACTTTTATTTAAGGATTTTCTAAAACTATAAAATTTTTAAATGAATGTTCGTTATTTTGCGAAATACGAATTGATTATTTTATAAACCCAAACAATAAAAAATATGGATATTAAAGTTTTAGGTACAGGATGTACAAAGTGTAACAATTTAGAAAAAGTGACTTTAGAAGCTGTTAAGGAATTAGGTATAGAAGCCACTGTTACTAAAGTAGAAGACATGCTAAAAATTATGGAATATGGAGTAATGACTACACCAGCTTTAGTCGTAGATGGTAAAGTAGTGCTAAAAGGAACAGTACCTAAATTAGATAAACTTAAGGAGCTTTTAAAATAGCATTAGTTGATTTACTCACAAAATAAAGACCAATGGATATACTAAAACAAACATTTGGGATCTTGTTGATTGCAACATTAATTTTTAATAGCCAAGGTTGTAACTCAAAGTCAAATAAACAAGCAGCAGGTAAAGACACCTCTTGTTGCGAAAAAGAAACGATTTCAAAATCAGAATCTTGTTGTAGTTCAAATAAAAATGAGGCAAAAGATAACTCATTAACAACAACAAATGAGACAAGTATTCAAGCTTACTATTTTCATGCAACACGTCGATGTGCTACATGTCAGGCAGTGGAAAGTGTAACTAAAGAGATCTTAAAAGAGAAGTATACCGGAAAAGTTAGTTTTATAACCATTAATAGAGAAAAGGAGAAAGATAATCCGCTCTTAAAAAAATATAAAATAAATGGACAATCGCTTCTGTTGGTAAAAGGAGACAAAGTAGTTAATCTAACTAACATAGCATTTATGAATGCGCGCAGTAACCCTGAAAAACTAAAGTTGGAATTAGCTACTACTATTGAATCAATGTTAGATTAATGGAGTTTTTAAACAATATATTGGAAAATAGTCAGCTACCATTAGTTTCTGCCTTTGTTTTAGGTATAATGACTGCTATAAGTCCATGCCCTATGGCTACTAATATTACCGCAATTGGCTATATTGGTAAGGATATAGAAAATAAATCCAGAGTATTTTTTAATGGTATCATTTATACCGCAGGTAGGGCATTGTCGTATACCTCATTGGGAGCTATATTTTATTTTAGTGCAGGACAGTTTAAGCTAACCGGATTTTTGCAAGAATGGGGAGAAAGAGCACTTGGTCCAATATTAATTATTATTGGATTGTTTATGCTCGGTATTATAAAATTAAATATTCCTTTTTTTTCAAATTTCACCAATAATATAAAAGAGAAAACAAAGCATAGTTTTTGGGATGTTTTATTACTGGGAGTTCTGTTTGCTTTAGCATTTTGTCCTTATAGTGGTGTTTTGTTCTTTGGTATGTTAATTCCGTTGACAATAAGCAGTGTATCTGGTTTGTATTTACCCATAGTATTTGCAATAGCAACCGGAATTCCTGTTATTGTTTTTGCCTGGATTTTAGCCTTTAGTATCGGCTCCTTAAGCAAAATATACAATGGAATGAAGAAAGTAGAAATTTGGTTTCGTAGAGTTGTTGCCATAGCTTTTATTGGAGTTGGTATCTATTACGTGACTCTGTTTTTTATATAGGATTTTGAATCAATTAAATAGATTTTATTCATATGATTTCTAATTTATTACTTTTTAAAAAGGAAAGAAATGTATGGTTGCTGCCATTATTGGTTTTCCCACTTTGGATTTTAGTCTACATAAACTTACAACCAATAGCAGATTTTTTTACTGAATCTGTGTTTGGCTTAAAGCCAGGCATACACCTGACAGAAACAATACGCTTTTTTATTTTTGAAGTACCCAAAGTGTTGTTGTTGTTAGTCGCAATTGTTTTCTTGGTAGGAATAGTTCGTACTTTTTTTACCCCTGAAAAAACTAAAAAAGTACTTGAAAATAAACCATTATTTACTGGTAATATATTAGGTTCATTATTAGGAATTGTAACTCCTTTCTGTTCTTGTTCGGCAATACCTTTATTTTTAGGTTTTGTTGAGGCTGGTGTACCTTTAGGGGTAACATTTTCGTTTTTAATTGCTGCTCCAATGATTAACGAAGTAGCTTTGGTTTTATTAGCGGGTTTATTTGGATGGAAGGTAGCATTGATTTATGTAGCTACTGGTTTAATTATAGCTGTTTTTTCGGGTTGGATTATTGGTAAGTTAAAACTTGAGAAGTATGTAGCAGATTGGGTATATCAGGTAAAGTCGAAGCACGAGAATGAAACTCCTGAGAAAATAACATTTAATGTTAGAATAAAATCAGCAATCGAGGTAGTTAAAGAAACCATTGGTAAGATTTGGATATATATTATTTTAGGAATTGCAGTTGGTGCAGGTGTACATGGATATGTACCAGAGGATTTTTTAGGGCAATTATTAGGAAAGGATAACTGGTATGGTGTGCCATTAGCAATTATAATTGGAGTGCCCATGTATTCAAATGCTGCAGGTGTTATTCCTGTTGTAAGTGTACTGATAGAAAAAGGAGTATCCTTAGGAACTGCATTAGCCTTTATGATGTCGGTGATTGCTCTCTCGCTGCCAGAAATAATTATTCTTAAAAAAGTATTGAAGTGGCAATTGATATTATTTTTCGTAGGGATTGTTGCTTGTGGAATTATTGTAGTAGGTTTTATTTTTAATTATGTTGCAATATAGAAAACGGAGGAAGGTAGAAAGGAGAAGGGAAAACGGAGTACGGCTTTATCAACCTAAATAGGTATAAAGAATGACGGGTTATATCTTGTAATGTATTTCGATATGTTTATCTTTTAAAACATTGTTGTCCTGTTAAAAATTGGAAGATCTTTATAAGTAGTAAAATCATAACGATGTTTTAAGAAAAGAGTTGTGTAAAGGTGACTTACCGCCTTCATGTAAAAGTGTTAAAAAAATCAATAAAAGTAGCGTTAAAAAAGAAAAGTTGTTTGAGTGTAGCGAGTTCTTTTCTTTTAGCGGAGAGCATTGATTTTTACCTTTTTCATGTCAGCGGCGGCGTTTTTTGTTTCGTTTTTGCTGCTGTAGGCAAAAATGAAAAGCCCGTCGGCTTGAGACAAATGAGGAGCTACAAATAGAATAAATATTTTCCTGGACAATAGTATTTCTAAAACAATTAATTACTAAGTTATGATTAAAGAAATTTCGGAAGGAGAAAATCACAAAGCTATTAATATTGGAAAGATTGATGAACTATCTAATTACAGCTTTATTCATCCTAAGTTTGGTACAGAAGATAAGGATAGATTATTTGTAGGTAATTTAATTCAGACAAAAGGTTCTGAGATTTCTTTTAGAGAATTGGCTACAAACACAACTATTCCTTTTTTACATGGTCATCATAAGCACGAAGAGATTTACTTATTTTTGAAAGGAGAAGGTAAGTTTCAAGTTGATGAAGATATTTTTGATATTCAGGAGGGCTCAATTATTAGAGTTTCTCCAAAAGGTGCCAGAACTTTAAGCAACACATCAAGCGAGGGGATGATTTATTTAGTTATACAATCTTTGGATGGTGGTTTAACAGGATATGATATTTCAGATGGTTATCGGATAGATGGAGAAGTGAAAATTTAAAAATTAGGATATTAACACATAGAGGTCAACTCAAAAAGGGAAGTATAGTTTTCTTTTCTGCCTTCTCCTTTCTCCCTTTTCTGTTCTCTCAACCTGCCTTATTAAAGAAATAGTTGCAATATTTTAGTAATGTTAGGATAACTAAGTTTTTGATTTCGCTAAAAACAACTAATTTTGCCTTTTCAATAAAAAGTAAAAAGTGGGCAGGATTTTAGCTATTGATTATGGTAGGAAAAAGTCGGGGATCGCAGTAACAGATACATTGCAAATTGTTGCCAATGGTTTAGATACTGTACCATCTCATACCTTAATAGAATATTTAGAGAATTACTTTTCAAAAGAAGAAGTAGATACCATTGTTTTAGGGTATCCCAAACAAGTTTCGGGAGAAGATTCTGAATCGATGAAGTATATTAAACCTTTTTTTAACAGATTAAAAAACAAATTCCCCCATATCCCTGTTGAATGGGTAGATGAACGTTTTACTTCAAAAATTGCGTTTCAGGCAATGATTGATGGGGGATTAAAAAAGAAAGCCAGACAAAACAAAAATTTGGTGGATAAATTAAGTGCCACAATAATTTTACAATCATATTTAGAGCAAAAAGGAAATTTTAAATTATGATATTACCTGTTTATGTATATGGACATCCTGTTTTAAGAAAAATGTCCGACGAAATAGATGAAGATTACGAAGAGTTAGAGAAGTTAATTGAAGATATGTGGCAAACCATGCATCGTTCAGAAGGAATAGGTTTGGCTGCTCCACAAATAGGGAAAAATGTTCGTTTAATTGTGATTGATGCAACTCCAATGGCCGAGGACTTTCCCGAATTAGAAGGTTTTAAAAGGGTATTGATTAATCCAATAATAACTGAATTTGGAGATGAGGAATGCACTGAGTCGGAAGGGTGTTTAAGTTTACCCGGTATTAGAGAAGAAGTGAAAAGACCATCTAAGATAAAAATTGAGTATGAGAATGAAAACTTTGAAGTGATAGAGGAGGAGTTAGATGGATTTGCTGCAAGGGTAGTTCAGCATGAATACGACCATATTGAAGGAAAACTGTTTATAGATCACCTTTCGCCTCTAAAAAAGAGACTACTAAAAGGTAAGTTGGCATCTATTTCAAAAGGTAAAGTAGATATAAGTTACAGAATAAAAACTGCTTAAAAGTCATTAAAAAATAATAGAAGAAGGATGTTTGTTTTATACAAATGTCCTTTTTTTATATATAAAATTATTGTCACGATAATAAAAAAAAATGGGGCATAGCCTAAGTTCTGTTGAGGTTTTATAACGTAGGATAAACTCAAAAGAATAGAATTATAACACTAAGGTCTTGACTTCCGCATTGGGTCACCCTAAAAATATTTTGAGATAATTTCATAAAGTTCAACCTGATCAGGAGTCATTTTTAAGAGATTTGATCTGGTCTGTTTACTGTCTGGTAGAGTGTAGTTGATTTGATACATATTGTGAGTAAGTTCTGCAGCTTTCTTAATTGACAAACTTGATTTTTCAAGAGTCAAAATTCTCTCAAGTTCTTTGTAAATAGCATATGCAGTAAAAGAAATACAAATATGAGCCTCTATCCGGTTCTTTAAACGGTGGTATATAGGTCGTATTCTCAGATCAGTCTTAGACATCCTGAACGCCCGTTCAATATGCCATAGGTTGCTGTAATTATTTATAACCACCTCTTCTTTAAGCTTAGTGTTTGTTACATAGCCTTTCAGTCCATCCCAACTGGCGTCCTGCTCAAACTTCTCATAATCTATCTCAATGGAAACATCACCAGACATAGTAAGGTATTTATTGTACCCCCTATTGTTAATGCTGAACTTTGTGAGTTTTCCAGATTTAATTTTTTTCTCTAGCCTTGTTAATCCTCTTTTTCTGTTATATGCGTCTTTTGATGCTCTTTTTTTTGAATAGGAAATAACAAGTCGTTTCCCGTCAGGTTTATTGATGCAGTACGCTTCTCCATCGCTTAAGGACAAGTTTAGTATCTTTTGTTTGATGCCGTTTGATTCATTTTTCAACCGAGCCCCCAAGATATATTCATATTTGTCACCTTCCAGAGCCGTTAAGTTATCCTTTGATAACAGGCCTGAATCCGCAACAACTATTGGTTTAGATAAATTAAACTTGGAGCTTATATTTTCTAAAAATGGAATGAGAGTATGGCCTTCGTATGTATTTCCCTCAAATATTTCGTAACCTATTGCATAGCCACCTATGCCAACCAGCAGGCCTAAAAAGATTTGAGGTTTTTGATGCTTCCCATCCTTACTGAATCCTGTTTTTCTCAGGTCATCCTCATCACTTGCTTCGAAATACAATGTTGTCATGTCATAGAAAACAACAGATATACTGCCACCTAAAATTTTTAACGTGTGGGCAAATGCTATCTGTTCGACTTTATCTTTCAGCTTACCATTTAACTTGTCCAAAAACCGGTAAACCTTATCAATGCTTAAATGAATGCCTTGGTAGCGATAGATATATTCTACCGTTTTTAACTTGCTTAAAGGAAAGGCTAACCTTGATACTACTAAATGTCTGAATAATTCTTCCTCTATCTGATGAAAACCTATGTGGTTGTAAATGCTTCCGAATATAATTTCAGGCCCAACCGTTCTTATGTCAGAATTACTGATATTTAATAGAGCTTCTTCAGCATAAGTATCTTTGTCAGATAGGAAAAGATTGTTCTGACCTGTAACTTTCTCAATTTCTTCATAACCAGATCTAACCAGCTTCTCTATTTTCTGCTGCGTTGTGGCGCACCCAATTGTTTTTATAAGTTTATTTTGCCCCTTAACCTTCTGTATCAATTGTACAGAAACGCTTCCAGAGCTATTGCGTTTTTTACGAATAAACATTGAAATATATTTGGGTCACCCAAGTTAAAAAAGAAACTCAGTAATAGCAAGGGATACAGAGGGTGCCCTAAAAAAGTGCGGAAGTCAAGAAAAAAATGGGGCATAGCCTAAGTTCTGTTGAGGTTTTATAACGTAGGATAAACTCAAAAGAATAGAATTATAACACTAAGGTCATTGAATTATCGGTATTAGCCATATTATAAAGTTTAATAATCAAAAGAGGTAGTTTAATAAAAAAATGAACGATAATAACCAAATATTGAATATTTTAGAGTAACGGTAAAAAATACAATATTGGTATGAGGAATATTTCCTTGATTTTTATTTTGTCAGTTCTGGCAATTGGTTGTGTACCACAAAGAGATGCAATATATCTGCAAAAGAAAGATTCGGATTCAGCTCTAATAAGTTTTAAAAATGTTAAACCCGAGAATACAATTAATGTATTTGATCAAATATACATCCAAGTATCTAGTTTTGATGAGGGAAATATTAACTTTATGAGTAACGATCCTAACCGTTATGGTGGTGGAAGAACAGAAGCTGATTTGGCAATGGTTTCGTATACGGTAGATAATCAGGGAAATGTAAAGCTTCCCATTTTGGGAAAGACAAAGATAGATGGATTAACCACTTATCAAGCCTCGGAAAAAATACGAAAAGAGCTTGAATCATACTTGAATACACCATCGGTTAAAGTGTCTTTTGTAAATAAAAGTGTTACCATTTTAGGCAGTGTTAATAATCCGGGTAGATATTTCTATGCATCCGAACATTTGAGTGTTTTTCAGGCATTAGGTTTAGCAGGTGACATATCAGAATATGGAAATAGAAAAGAAGTAGTAATTGTTAGAGATAAGAATGACGAGGTTATTTATAAAAGAGTAAACCTTACGGATAGAGAATTGTTAAGTCAGTCCAATTTATATGTGCAGCCAGACGATGTGGTTTATGTTGAGCCTTTAAAAAGACGTCATTGGGGATTTCAATCATTTCCATGGACACTTGTTTTAAGTTCTATAACAACATTTATTTTAGTTGCTAACTATGTAAAATAATGAGTATTAAAAACAACACTACTTCCGATAGTTATTTAGATGTAAAAAAAGTGATGAAGCTTTTTTTAAAAAATTGGATGTGGTTTATCTTATCGGTGATTCTTTTTTGTGGATTGGCTTTTTTATCGATAAAAATTCTACAGCCTAAGTATCTGGTTTCATCTAGTATATATATAAAGGAGGACTTAGGGCTCGAAGGGCAAAAAGCTTTAGATTTTATACAAAGTTTTAGCTTGTTCGATCAAAAAAATAATTACCAAAATGAGATGCTTATATTAAAATCATCTCCATTAATTAAACAAACAATTGAAAAGCTTAACCTAGAGACAGCTTATTACATTAAAGAAAATCTGTTGACAAAGGAAATATACAATTCATCACCGTTTATTGTGATAATTGATTCGTTACATAATCAAATAATCAACACAAGATTTAGAATTTCTTTTAAACCGGATGGAAAGTTTAGATTAACTGCGGATAATAGTAACTATAAAACCTTAAATTTCAGTACAGGAGAAAAGTTTATTACAAATAAAACCCTGGAATTAAATGATGAGTTTTTTCAATCTACAGTGATAAAGGGAGATGACTACAAATTTAGGATTTATCTAAAAAAGGATGTAAACCTCGAAAATATTAAAGAAAAATCGTATTCATTTGAGTTGTTTGATAAAGAGGATTTAGTAAGGAAGTTTCAGCATTTGCTTGTTGTAAAGCCTGTTAATCAGGAGGTGAGTGTGGTGGAGTTGTCTTTAAAAGTAGCTTCTGCTTCAAAAGGTGTAGATTTTATTAAAACTTTAACCCAAATTTATCTACAAAAGAATTTAGAACGCAAGAACCATTTGGCACTTAATACAATTGAATATATCAATTCGCAGCTCGAAGAAATTTCTGATTCGCTTAATTTTGCCGAAAGTAAACTGGAAAGATTTAGGGCATCAAACAAAGTAATTGATATTAACACAAAAGCTACAAGAGTTTTAGAGCGATTACAGCAATTAGAAATTGAAAAAAGTACTACCGAGAGGGCTTATAACTATTATAATTATTTAGATGAGTATTTTAAACAAGGAAACGATTATAGCGAAATTGTTGTACCATCATCTATGGGGGTTTCTAATCTTACATTAAGTGAACTAATTAAGGACTTATTAATTCTATCTAATCAAAGAGATAATTTAATAGATAGAAACCAACAAAAAAGTCCGTTTCTTAAAAATCTTGAAATTAAAATTGAGAATCTGCAAAATAATATTGTTGAGAATATTAAGTTCTCAAAAGAATCATTGAAGAGAGAGTTGGGTAAGTTTGAGGATCAAATAAACGAATTGGAAGTTCAAGTACAAAGCTTACCAAAAACAGAGCGAAAACTTGTTGGGATAGAACGAAGGTTTCAGATTAATGATGCTATCTATACTTTTTTACTACAAAAGAGATCCGAGGCTCAAATAGCAAAAGCAGGAAATTTACCAGAACACGAAATTGTAGAGCCTGCAAGAGTTATAGAACAGGTATTTCCAAATAAAAAAATACATTTTGTGTTAGCAATATTTTTGGCAGTATTCGTCCCATCGTTAATTATTACAGTTTCTGATTTATTTGATAACAGGATAAAAAACGAGCAGCAGCTAACAGATAATTTTAACGATATTCCTTTTTTAGGAACCATAGTTAAAGATGGCTCTGAAACTGATAATTTAATTGTTCATACAAATCCATCAACTATTATTGCCGAAACCTTTAGAACTATACGTACTAATCTTTTCTTTTTTATGAAAGAAGGAGAGCAAAATACGATTTTGGTTTCGTCTTGCGTTGCGGGAGAAGGTAAGAGTTTTGTAGCTTACAATTTAGCCACTGCATTAGCTAATTTAGGAAAGCGGACTGTAATAGTAGGTTTCGATCTGCGTAAAAAAGGTCAGTTTATGGAGTTTGATCATGATGTTTCTATTGGATTAAGTTCTTTTTATTTAGGAAATAATACAGTTAGCGAAATTATTACAGAAACACATATTGAGAATTTAAATATCATTTCTCCGGGAATTATTGCACCCAACCCTTTAGAGCTTATAGGTAACGATTTAACTAACAGGTTATTTAAGGAATTAAAAAAGAAATTTGATTACATTATTGTAGATACACCACCTGTAGGGATTTTGAGCGATGGTTTTTTGTTAATGAAACATGCAGATGTAAGTTTGTTTGTTGTTAGAGAAAGATATACAAACGAAAAGGTTTTAAACTCTGTACTATACGAAATAAAACAAAAGGATTTTAAAAATATTGGTCTGGTATTAAATGGGAGTAAATTAGAAGGTCGCAAATATAAGTACGACTATTATAATAAATACAACGCTTAACTTTTAATAACAAAGCAATATGAGTACATCACAGGATAAAAGTATTTGTTTTGTTATTCCAAACTATGTTACTTTCTCAACAGGAGGAGCTGAGATACAGGTGCACTATCTTACACAAGGTTTTCTGGATAAAGGTTGGAATGTTGAGGTAGTATGCGCTGGTATAGGTCATGAAAAAGAAATTGAGGAGTCGGAATTATTTAATCCTAAAATTAAATATTTCTATTACAAAAAGTTATTTATTAGAAGTTTAGAGTTTCTTACCACTTTAAGGGTTATAAAAAGGACAACATCCCAATACTATTACCAACGTACCGATTTTGCATTAACCGCTTCTACATTATGGTATTGCCGAACTAGAGGAAAGAAATTTATTTATGCTTTAGCAAGTGATTCAGATGTAAAAAAAGGTAAGTACTCTTCTTTGTTTAAGGAATTTAAATATATTTCAAAATGGAAAATGCTGGTAAGGAAAGTAGATTTTTTTTTACTGGATAAATTAATCGAATGGGCTAAAAAGAATAGTAAACATGTTGTATGTCAAAATCAGTATCAATTAGAAAATTACAAAATTAACTTTGGAAAAGAGGGAGTCATTATTCCTAATTCGTTTAATATTAACAAGCAATTTGATGTAACAAAACAGAATGTGGTTTTATGGGTTGGGAATAATAAGTTAGTGAAACAACCGCAGATATTTGTTGATGTAGCTAAATATTTGGAAAGAAAAAGCGATTGGAGTTTTGTAATGATTGGTGATGCTACTAACGATATGGATAAAACTAATTTGCCAAAAAACTTGCAAATTCTTGGGCCATTAAGTTATAACGAAACAAACAAGTGGTTTGCTAAAGCCAAAATTTATATAAACACCAGTAATTTCGAAGGAATGCCAAATACTTTTATTCAAAGCTGGTTTTTTGGGATATTAATTTTTAGTTTGAATGTAAATCCGCATGAAGTGTTTACAAGATACAATGCAGGTTGTTGTTTTAATGGGAATATAGAAGAATTAAAAAAAGAACTCCTTAATTTCGCAGAAGGAAAAAATTACTGCGATCATCTGAATAACGGCCGTGAGTATTTTAAAAGTAGTTTTGATTTAGATAAAAATGTGAATAAACTAATAAGTTATATACTATCATAATTGGAATTAATATTAGATGGGCTGAAAGAGGTTTATTCAATTTTTCAAAAAAAATGTTTTGCTCGAATTGTAGAATTGATGGTTGAATATATTTGCTAGTTGAGTGGCATAAAGCGCAACCGATTAAAGCAGAGGACTAAAGAAAATATTATGAAGAAAATAACCTTGGTTCTATTATTTACATTAATTGCAGTTCTTGGATACTCTCAAATTGATTATCAACGGAAAGTTGAGATTGGTTATATGAGTTATCGATACAATTCAGTACAAGTAGATCCTGGCCCAAATTGGAAAGGATACTATTTGGACGAAGAAAACGGAGTTGATATTAATATTATAAACGGATTAGACTTCAAGAATAAATTATTTATAGGACTCGGATTCGGATATTTAAATTTTGAAGGAATAGATGGGCTATCAATATTTTCTGATTTTGAGTATTTGCCCTTAAAAAACAGATTGACACCGTTGATTAATTTAAAAATCGGATATAGTCACATATGGAATCAATATGAGAACGGTACAGGGACAGGATTAGGTGAATTATGTTTTGGACTAAATTATAGACTGACTAAGAAAATTGACGTTTGCACAAAATCAGGATTTTCGATAACTCAACAATCAATGTTAATTCCGATGAGATTTGGAATTAGATTTTAATGGAAAACAAAGAATTAAGCCACACAATAATGTATATACAAAATGGGAGACTGTTGTAGATTTGATGGTTGAATATATTTACTAGAAAGAAATCCTGTATTTGACTTGATTAGTATGTTTATCATATGTAGTTTTGGCATTAGATGCTAATGGACTTTGATTTCCAAATAGAATAAATTATAATGCGAATAAGAATTTACAGATGAGGGTTAAATTTGAACATGCTTGTCAAAATGATGCTGAAAAGTTGGTTGATATACAAAATAGATGTTTTTATGAGGATTACATAGAATATGGAGAGTGTCCAGGATACAACATTGAAGTGGGTAAGATGAAAGAAAACATTCTTAATTCATTGGTATATAAAATTCTTTTTAATGACCAAATTATTGGAGATATTATAGTAAGGGAATTAGGTAATGGTAAGTATTACTTAGGTGGAATTTGTGTGTTACCTGAATTTCACAACTTAGGAATAGGGAAAAAGGCTATTCAATATATAGAAAAAGAAAATAATGATGCAAAAATGTGGGAATTAGAAACACCATCAAATAGATACAAAAATCATTATTTTTATTCAAAGATGGGATATAAGAAGTTTAACGAATATCTGCATTCTGAAAGGTTAACGCTTTATAAATTTAGAAAAGAGATTGAAGGCTAGATTAATACTTAAAGAAGATTATCCTAAATAATAAAAAGGATTCATAAATAGACTTCTTATAACAATAAATAAACCGCACTAAAACGACAGTTTATTAATACCGTTCTATTATAAAACTGTAATGAAGAAAATTTTACCATTTATCATTTTAAATCTCGCAAGTTGTGTCTTGAATAAGGAAAAACAATCTTGTGAGAATGAAAGCAATTATGTAGCAAAAGGGAATTTTGGGGCAATAGAAATCTCACATTTCAAATTAGACTCAATTATTTCATCGTTACCATTTTGGAAAGTAAGTGAATACAAGACAATTGAGCCTAGTGAAAGTATTGCTGTACAAATTTTAAGACGAGAACTACTAAAAAACAACCAAGAACCTAAAAAGTTTCTAATCTTAGAAATAATTGAAAATAGTGACCAAAATATAACATTTTATCTTAGTCATATTGACCAATATGTATATTTATACAATCTAAAGCAAGACTCGGATGCAATCCCATTAATGGGAAATGCAACTGGATTTGAAGGATGGTATACTATTGATATGGAAAAAGAAGAAATAAGTATATCATACGCACAATGAAAAATAGCAGAACAACAAATAAAGGTCATGGGCTGAAAGCATAAATTTGTGAGTTTAGCTCATTTAATAAGTTCACCGAAGCTTTTGCTCATAGTTGCCAGATTTATTATATGTTAAATATATTATCACCTCTAGCGGCTTAGTTTCCATATTTTAAAGAGCCATTTTTGTTAAGTTGATAATAAGCATGGCTCTTTTCAAAAGAGTTCCGGCACTTGTTGCAGAATATTGTCCGCCAAATTGACCTTTGAATATAACTATTATCTCCTTAGTTTTTAGTACACTGGAGTTAAGAAAAATTATAATTTTAGTCTCACGAAACGCTCTATACGTTTAAAGAATAACTAGACATATATTTTGATTGAGCCAATATAATTGTAAATTGAGGGCGAATAAAATGTAAACATATTATTATTTTAAAACATTAACGATATTGTTTTCATATTGTGTATAAGCACAATAACGAAGTATATAAATTAGCAACAAACAAAAAAATGAAACAAACTTTTTTAGTTATAGCATTATTGATTACAAATCATTGTTGTTTCTCGCAAACTAAAATGATTTCAAAGGCTGATGCAAATCAAGATTTAGATACACTTCAGAAGTATATTGAAGAAATTCATCCTAATGCATATGCTTATGTATCGAAGGAAAAAATAAATAAACGATTTAAGTACACGAAAGAAAATATGGCAGACAGTCTTTCTTTCTTTGATTTATATAATGTTTTTAGTTCAATTACTGCAAGTTACAAGGATGGACATTTATCAACTCTATACCCAAATAGAATTTGGAGTGAAGAAAGCCCCAATGTGCTTCCTTTCACTATTGAAATTGAAAACAATAAACTATTTACTAAAGATGTTCATGAAGCATCTAACATCCCTGTTAATTCTGAGGTAGTAAGTATTAATGGTATTGCATCTTCTGAAATTATAGATACTTTATTGAAAACTACTAGTGGTGAAGCGTATCACTTTAAAATAGAAAGGATTAAGATCAATTTTCCAAGAAAACTTTACGCTGTATATACCCTAAAAGGCGACTTTACTGTAACTTATGAGCACAATGGTAATATAGAAAAAACAACGACAAAAAGTATTAGTTACAAAGATTATTCGAATATATCTCATAGAAATACTCAGCAAGAAAGCTTTAGTGCCAAAATACTGGAAAAAGAGGATTGTTGTATAATTGACTTCTGTGATTTTTCAAATATTGAAAAATTTAAAATCTTTTGTGATAGTCTATTTCGAACGATTAATTTAAAAAATATAAACAATTTGATTATTGATATACGCAATAATTCAGGAGGTAATTCAGAACTGGGAGACGAACTATTTCAATATATTTCAACTGTTCCTTTTAAACAATATGACCAAACTGAGATGAAAGTAAGTCGCCATTTAAAAAGATTGTGGGAATCTTATTATCTGCCAAAGGGAATAGTAGATAGCGCTGAGGTAAATCTTATAAAGTCAATTAAAAATGATACAATAATTAACCCTTCAGATTATTTCTCATTAGAAGAAGAGGATAATGTTATACAATTAAGAAACAATCCAGACAGATTTGATGGAAAAGTATATTTATTAATAAGTAACTACACATTTTCGTCTGCAGCTGATTTTGCATGGTGTTTTAAACATTATAATATGGGTGAAATTATTGGAGAAGAAACTGGAGGGTTAGGTTTATGTTATGGCGATAATGTCTATGCAGAATTGCCCAATAGTAAGATTGCCATAAATGTATCATGTAAATTATTTTACAATATTGGTGCTACTGACAAAAGCAATCATGGCGTAGTACCTGATGTTCAAATAGCTTCTGAAGATGCATTAGAAAAGGCAATGGAATTAGTTAAGAAAAAATAAGGTCAGTTGCGAACAAAGAATATAGGTCATTTGACGAATAGTGCTAATTATGAGCACAGCGACATTTAATAAAACATATAGTAGTTAAATAGATTGATGTTTCGAAATACCAAACGTCCAATATTTAGGCCGTTAAGTGTCGATCCGCTATTTGTAATAAATATGCCTTATTTGACATATGCAAAAAGTCTCACAAAACTAAGCCTGTTGAATTACTTGCATTGTAACAAGACAAAAGGCTAGTATTTAATCAAATTGTCTGTTTTTATTAGAATACGCATATATACAATAGAGCATAAACATTGTAAGGGCATCTCTAAAAACTTGTTTTTTGATTTTCTGATTAGTAGGAATTCCCAGTCTACAAAATATCTAAAGTTACTTGGATTTCTCAATATTCAGTTTATCAGCAATATAGCGATTTTTTGAATTGACCAATGGGCATACCTACCCCATTGAAACCTTGATTTTTAACTGCACGCACCGGTTTATATTATAAGTTAAGTTCATTATTCCGATTTTAGCTTTTGCTCTTGCCATACCTATAGTTCTTACTATTGAACCATTCATGCTATTCTCTACAAAGCCAAATATATGTTCTACCCTGGCTCGTGTTTTTGATTTTTCACGGTTATCGGCCTTTTGCTTTTCAGTTAGGGGTTTGTTCCTGTGCCCTTTTTCATGTACTTTGTTGATCACTTCCTTTTCCTTATATACTCTTTCTTGCTCTTCACCACCATAAGCACTATCAGCATAAAGCGGTTGCCCTTTATCTTTTGGGGTCAATAATTCTTTTATTACCTGGGAGTCATGAACCGATGCGTCAGTAACAACATAATCTTCAACCAATTTAGTCCTTGTGTCAGCTTTGACATGGTTCTTGTAACCATAGAAAGTAACAAAGTTCTTTTTAGTCCAGCGTGCATCAATATCTTTCTGGCGAAGTTTGTTTGGTTTTTCTTTCCAATCCTCAGGAGTCGTGCCTGTCTGTTTGATATGTTTATTTTCTTCCCGGTTGTTTCGTTGGCGAGGAGCTTCTACGAAGCTCGCATCAACCATCTTTCCTTCGTTAGCAAATACTCCTGCAGTATCAAGAAGTTCATTGAATGTTTTAAACATGTCTTCAATGACATTCTTTTCAACAAGCAACTCTCTAAAAGCCCAAAAAGTCTTACTGTCAGGTACTTTATCACTCTTTTTGATTTCTAAAAACCGTTTGAAGCTCGCCCTGTCTACGATCTGATATTCAAGCTGATCATCGGATAAGTTATAAAGACCTTGGAGTATTAGTGCCTTAAACATCATGAGCCTGTCAAATGGTGGGCGGCCTCCTTTTGAGGTTTCAGCACTTGAATTTTCCAATGCCTTTAACAATGGGGTTTTGAAGATATTCCAATCTATAAATTCATTCAGCTTTTGAAGAGGGTCACCTAATTTTGTCAACTTTTCCATTAAAAAATGATCATCAAACAATCCTAGTGGGTTTATATTTTTCATCTTTTCTCTTATTTAATACTGTAATATTATGCTTTTTGTGCATAGATTCATCGCTAAAGTATTAATATTCTGAATTATATTTTAATTTTAGTTTTTAGAGATGCCCGTAAGTTAAAGAGAACGATTTCATATATTTGTACATTATAATGTACATCAAAATAATTGCGTTATGAGAGTAATCAGTTCAGCAGAGCTTCGCGGCAATATGAAGAAGTATCTTGATTTAGCTGCAACCGAACAAATAATTATACAGAGAGGAAAGAACGAAACCTTCGTTCTACAAAAAAGAGAGTATTTAGAACCTGATGAAGATTTAGATAGAGCAATTGGTATAGAGGAGTTTAGAGATGGAGCAAAAGAGCATGTAAAAAAGTTGTTTAGCCAGAATAAATGAGGATTGTATTTCTTCCTGAAACCCTAAAGTATTTCAACGATTTATCTACAATTCTTTATCAAAAGGAATATTTCGGGTTTGAAGAATCTGCTCTAGCGTATGTGGATTCGTTATTAGATGATATTAAAAAGTCTTTACACACGAAGCTTTCTAAAAAAAGCACGTGCATATTTTAGTAGGTATGGAAAGGGTATACAATATGCTACTTTTAAAAAGAATAAAAATACGCACTGGTATGTGTTCTACACCATATATGAAAAAGAGGATGAGCTTATTTATCTTGTTCGCTATATCAGTAATAACCATGTAGATTCTCATCATCTATAAATGACAAAGAAATTCAAAAATGACATAGCTGCAGTTGGATGGATGTTTTTTTATGAATTTTCTTCCCTTTAGAAGAATTTACTATTTTGAACTGCAAATCCGTCATTTAAGGATAATATGTCTAATTCAACATACCCTCAATATTCTAGCAAAACGCAAATTACATTGCCTGCATTTAGCCATAGTTTTATTGTTTACTATACAAATGTATAGTATGTTTATGGAGTTGTTGGGTAGCATTAAACTAGGATTCTAGGAAGGAAGTATTAGGTCAATAAAACAACTAAAAAAATAATAGTTAAATGAGAATAATTATTTCAATTATAATTTTGATACAAATCTGTTTGACTTCATTCGGACAAAATGATACCATTTATTTTAATTCAGAAGGAAAAATTATTATAAAAGAGTTAGCTTCATTTTATAGAGTATTGGACTTAGACACTTTATCTAGCCTTCCAATTGGTAACTTCCAAGATTTTTCAATTGATAGTAAAAAAATAATTTCAAGTGGTTCATATTCTATTTATGGCAAACACGGTATTTTTAGGCAGAATGATTTCGAAGAAACTCCAATTCTTGAATTTTCCTTTAAAGATAATAGACCTGATGGCATGTGGTATAAATATTTATCATCCAGCGATACAGCGTATCAATTGAAATTTGATATTGAAGGAATGAAAATTATTCAATGCAGAGATACATTATTGAACAAATTACTCTTGAATGGAAACGGAAAATTTCAAAAGGTACTTGAAGGTATTATAATAGAAGGAGAAGTAAGAAACTTTAAAATGTCTGGAACTTGGACATTGAGACAAAATGGAAAAATAATATTTAAGGAGAAATATTCAAAAGGTGATTTTAAAGAAGGGAAACAAGTAATTAATGGATTTGAGTATTCTGAATCAAAAATAGATGCTTTTATTAAGGAGACATTTCACTTTGAAGTTCTTGAAAAACTTGAGATATCTAATATTTATAGGAAAAGAGACTATTTAAAACTACATAATTCATTTGTACCTGTATGGAATAAACATCGACAAGATGAAGGTTTTATGATAGTTGAAGACAGAGGTGGATTTCCTGGAGGAAATGATTATTTAATTCAATACCTAGAAACACGTCTTAGATACCCAAAGGAAGCAGAAGAAAATAATATATCTGGACGTGTAATTGTTGAATTTACTGTTGATATTGATGGTCAGGTTAAAGACCCAATGGTTATTTCAAGTTTAGGTTATGGCTGTGATGAAGTGGTTTTGGATATAATGAAATATATGCCTGACTGGATCCCAGGGCAACAGCGAGGAAATCCAATTGCAATGCAATATAAATTACCAATCCATTTTGGAAAATAACGCTACCCAATAAATAGGACTATGAGCGGTCTGTAAGACCAAGCGTGGTAGTCCGTGTTGGACTACATCCCGGTTTCTATTTAACCTATGTACTTATCGACGCTTTTTTATATTCTGAAGTAGGTAGAAGGTGTTGTAAAGTGCTCTAAAAGAATTGTAAATATAAGGTAGAAAAAAGAAGAGATCAAGTGCTTTTTGCGAAGATAGGGTACTGTATTTTTTAGAGCGAAAGGTGATTGGATATAGAAAGCAGATTAAATACATTTTGTTGTTTGTTCTGGTAAAGTACATTTGCTACATTTGACCAAAGCTATCCCGGAGGGATTTAGTTCAACATCCTGTAATATTTAATGGCAGGGTTGTCAGTGTTTTGGTAGGTTTGTTTCACGCATGTTGGTTCAGTTTAAGTGGACAGAAACTTTGCCCGTAGAAATCTGCCACATAAATATACAGGTTAACGTTGTGATCAATTCGCCATATAAACCTGAAGCATTGATTGCAAGACAAGAAAATCAATGCCTTTTTAGTTTATTTAAGGTTGAAATAGAAGTATAACTACACTGTGCAATAGTAGAGCTTTGTTAATTGCTTTGTTTTAATGTGTTATTTTTTTACGTTTGTCATAATTTCCTAAAAAGTGATATTTATATTCAATTAATTTAGTATGAAAAAAGTTTTTATTTCAATTTTTATTTGTTTTCTAATTTCAGCTGTGAAATCTCAGAATCCTATCTTGATTAAAACAACCGATATTGTAGGGCAAGCCTTACCTTTGCAAATCAGTGATGATATTAGTTCACTTTCCTATGGAACTAATACTTTTGGTAGACAAATAAGGTTAAGTAGACAGACCCATCTATATTATTATGATATTGGTTTAGATCTAAAAAATGAATTATACATTTCTAAGAGAAATACATCTAGCGTAGCTTTTAAAATTGATAAAAATGGTTACGTTGGAATAGGAACCACAGACCCTAAAAACAAACTTTCAGTAAAAGGAACGATTTGGGCAGAAGAAGTAAAAGTTACTTTGGCTGATGCTGCTGATTGGGTGTTTGAAGAGGATTACGAGTTAAGACCATTAGAGGAAGTCGAGACTTTTATAAAAGACAATAAGCATTTGCCAGATGTACCATCGGCAGATGAATTTCGTGAGAATGATATGAATATTGCAGAAATGAATAATGTTTTACTTCAAAAAATTGAAGAACTAACTTTATATCTAATTGACCAAAACAAGAAGATTGAAGAGCAAAATAAGGAAATTCAAAAATTAAAGAATAAAATATAGTAAAAAGAAACTGATCACAATAAATAGGACTATGAGCGGTCTGTAAGACCAAGCGTGGTAGTCCATGTTGGACTACATCCCGGTTTCTATTTAACCTATGTACTTATCGACGCTTTTTTATATTCTGAAGTAGGTAGAAGGTGTTGTTAAGTGGTCTAAAAGAATTGTAAATATAAGGTAGAAAAAGGAAGAGATCAAGTGCTTTTTGCGAAGATAGGGTACTGTATTTTTTGAGAGCGAAGGTGATTGGATATAGAAAGCAGATTAAATACATTTTGTTGTTTGTTCTGGTAAAGTACATTTGCTACATTTGACCAAAGCTATCCCGGAGGGATTTAGTTCAACAAAAGCTAATACGTAATGCGGGCAGCTGTGTTTGGGGAGTTTGCAGGTTGTTTTAGGGCGCCAAATTTTCGTTCCGAAAATTTATTAAGTTTAAGGTAAAATTTCCAAACGTAAATTTGGCTATGTGCAGTTTTAGAAAGGAAGTTTCTTCCAATCTTCGCACTACGCATAGCTCAAACGTCAGAGTGTCTAAAAACCTAAATGAATACTTAGAATATTCGGATAGGTATACACATTTAAAACTAAATATTGAATTCTAAGAAGATTAAAAATAGTTTTTAGACAGACTGCCGTTATGCAACATTAGGTGCGCAGTCTCTCTAAAATGATTATATAAAAAAGATAGATGATACGATTATTTTTAGTAGTTATAGTTTCATTATGTTCCTTCACGATTAATGCTCAATTAAAGTTTCATGGAGTTGAAATATATGGAGGTTTGTCAAATCAGTATGATGTTTACGACAAATTAGCTTCACCCTTGTTTAAAGAGAGTTATGGTGGAAATTTATTAATAGATTTTAAATTGAGTCAAAGTCTATTTTTAGAATCTGGAATTGGATATTTAAACAATGGAAGTCAATCCAAATTTTCCGAGGAAGATTTGGATAATTCAAGTGCATTTAAACAAGACATAAAGTTTATTCAAAACTATTTATTTGTACCATTAAATATTAGGTTTACAAACATTGGAAAGCATAAAAAGATAAAAATTGCAACAGGAATATATTATTCTTATTTGATTTCATTAATTGAAAAGAACACAGGTTATCGAATTATCGACGGAGAAAAAGTAACATTTGATGAAAAAAATAATGCTACAGAACTTATTTCAGGAGTTAAAAGGCATGATATTGGGATAAATGTAGACTTAAGAAGAGAATTGATAGGAAATAAGTATATGATTGTTGACATTGGTTTATATGGAAAAATAGGGTTATTGCCAACAAATACATACTCAGAATATACACGTAAGAATTATTCGCTTGGATTTAAATTGATAGTCAGAAGAAAAAAAAGTAATAGCGTTGAATAACAATCTGGAATAAAGCATAAGCATCAACAGAGATTTGTGAGTGTTGTTGGTAGTTGAAGTATCGCAAATATTTTATTTATTTTCAGAAAGGTGTAAGTTTAAACAAAATAAAAATTTTGGCTCTGAGGTGTTCTGCGAGGTTTGATTTTTTAAATCGCTTACGCCTCATCTATTGAACGTTAACTATCGATCCGCTATTGTGATAAATATGTCTTATTTGACATATATAAAAAGTCTCACGAAACGCAAATATCTGCAACAAATAAAAAGTCCACTTGATGAATTATTTGCTTAGAATATTTGGCTATTTTGGATCCACAAAATCATAGGTGTAAATTGAGTACAAATGAAAAATAAAGGCAATACATATAGTATTACAGAAAAGTTATAGTGCATTAGAAAACCTTATAACATGAGAATAATTTATTGCGATAGCGTTTTTGATAATAAAACAATTGACTCTGATTATGAAAGCGAAAAGGATTCTGCAATTAAAGCTGGATTTAACTTTTCATTGATTAGCTTCGAGGAGTTGACAAGTGGGAATATAAATAAAGCACTTCGATTCATTAAAGATTCGGAAACAATAGAATTAGGTTTCTTCAGAGGTTGGATGTTAAGACCTGAGGATTATGAGAAATTATACGAGGGACTTTTAAATAAGAACATTAGATTGATTAATAATGCGCAAGAATACAGACACTGCCATTATTTACCTGAATCATACGAAAGGATAAAATCATATACACCAAAATCAAACTGGACAACCGACCTTGAGATTGATAAGATTCTTAATAAAACTTTTGAATTTGCAGAAAATCCGATAATTGTAAAAGACTATGTAAAGTCTGAAAAGCATAATTGGGAGGAAGCATGTTTCATCCCAAAGGCATCTGATATTGAAAAAGTAAAATCTGTCGTAGATAAGTTTATAGAACTAAGAGGAGATTCTATGAATGAAGGTCTAGTATTCAGACAATTTGAAGAACTCGAATTTTTAACTGAACACTCCAAAAGTGGAATGCCTTTGACTAAAGAGTTTCGTGTCTTTTTTGCTAATGGGGCAATTGTGTCTGTGTTTGACTATTGGGATGAAGGTGAATATGGTGACACAAAACCAGAACTTGATAAGTTCGTTGAGATAGCTAATAATATCGAAAGTAATTTTTTCACAATGGATATTGCTAAAAAGAAAAATGGTGATTGGATAATTATGGAGCTTGGGGATGGACAAGTTGCTGGTTTACCAGACAATGCTGATAAAGACAAATTTTATAACGAATTGAGGAATAACGCACTACAACAAAAAAAAATAAGGGCATAGGCTGTTAGCATAAATTTGGAAGTTTTGCTCTTTTAATCAGTTCGCCGAAGCTTTTGCTTCGGCTAGTAAAAGGGATAAGTTTATAACCAAAACAAAAGCTTCGGCTTGATAGGGTTTTAGAGGTTGAGCTTTTCAAATCAGCCTACGACCCCTTATTCAAACCGTGTACGCTAAGAGAAGGAGGCCGTTTGTAGGGTAACTTCTTCGTAAGCCAAAAGCATTGGGAAGTAGCCAAAGGGCCACGGAAATTTGCTAATGAATTCCAGATGGTGCAAGTCCATCTCATCCAAAGCCCGTAAGCAGGGTGATAGTGAACCGACTGGGTGATTCCGTGAGGATAGCAGAAAAGTAGTCGGCAAGCGAGTATTTAAGCCATATTATTCAGCCCCGAAAAAGTGTATTAAATTGTAGTTAAGCCCACGGCGTGCGGTTACCGGAAGGCAGCAATTACAGGAACATATTTACGGTTATTCCTGTAGAACTACCGTGGTCAGAGCGTATGGCATGAATATAAAGGGAATTCTTTGGAACTTAGGAGATCTGTATAGCTCCTGGCAAATAGGGGTCATGGTGTACCAGCAACAAGAAACACCAAGCAGGTAATGTATCCTTGTCAACATTACCATGCGTTAAGAAAATGACAAGGTGTAACAGGTATCTGCGACAAGGGACAACCGAAGTCAAAGAGAAGGCATGCAGAAGTCAGAGCAGCCTCATAGTACCGCTGTAGTTGGAGAAGTGCCTACTGAACGATCCAACGTAGGGAAGGGGGACTGCCAGTTAACATGGAACAACTAAAGGAAACAATGGATTTACACAGAGAAATCAGCAACAGGCAAACAAAATTTAGTTGTATAAAGGCATAATGTTTAATTTTATGCACCAGTAACTAAAACATGTTAACTGAGGAGCCGGATACGGGAATTGTAAATCATGAGTGCAATGAAAAATAAAATTATACGAATAAATCTGTTCGTCCGGATCTGCGGGGGGATAAGCGGAGTAATCCGCTATTCTATCCCGATTAGCACCCATTCCCACATGAGCACGTCCAGATTAGGTAACAGACAGATTTATCTAATCTTCCCGAGCTGATTAATTACTGTTGCTAACGTAAAAGAGGCTAGGAAAAATGAGATGAAGATGATGATTTTGGATAAAATATAAACAACTGATAATCAACAATTAAATTTTACGTTAGTCATAATTAAAGACTATGAAACCGATGAGAAAGATATTTGGCATATTAATAACAATTGTATTTAGTGTTGTAATATTAATTATTTCATTGACATTAATAGAATTATATAATAACCTAACCTCTTTAGATTTAATCACTAATGCGAATTTTGCCTTACTCTTTTTGACCCCAGTTGGATATTTAGGAATATATTTAATAAAACATAAAAATGACAAGATATATTTTCCTCAAGAAACTTTTGAATACAAGATTAAATGGAAAATTTTAAATAGCATATTGCTAAAAAGATCTTTCAGTTTAATTAACTGCTATTTTGTTTATGTTGGACTTTTAAACTTGATTCTGTATTTAACTGCCAGTATTTCAATATCAAGAAATGAATTATTAATTGTTGGATTAATATTTATTCCAATGATAAATTATTTTCTGACCATTTTAGGACTATGGAAATTTTTCATTAATAAAAATATAAAATACACCTATGAGAATGGTATAATCGTGATCAATAATGGAAATAAAATAATGGAAATAAAAGCAAGTAGAGTTATAATTCCTTCTACGATTAATGGCTATTTAGTTTTTGGATTTAATAGAATTAATCAATTAATGATTATGCCAATTAAAGAATAAACGGCTGCCAATAATAAATATACGTAATGCTGGGCAATTTATTAAATTTGATGTTTAAAGCATTTAATAAACAAAGTAGCGGTTTGACAGTGAAGAGCTTTGAAATCTCTCACTGCACATACTAGGGCCATTATGTGCAATTCTATGAAATTAAATAATAAAATAGCCATAGACTTAAAGGAGTTTTTCCTGACTGGGAAATTTGATTATTTGAAACTTGGAAAATCCAAGGAGTGGATTTTGAATAACTTTCCAGCCCCTGATGATTACGGAATTGGTAATAGTTTGGAAAATGCCAAAATATGGAGATATGGAAATATTGAACTGCATTTTGATAAGCAAGAACTCTTTTTGATTTTTTCGGATTATATAAATACAATTGAAGGAGGGGAAAATATTGATTTAGATAAATGGTTGCTTAGTGACCCATCAAGCTTAACAGTTTCAAAAATTATTCAAGAACTTACAAGGCTAAAAGTTGACTTTAACATTCGATATGAAAACAATCTTGAACTCTTAAGATTAAGAATAAAGAAGAGTGGAGTAGAATTGACCTTTGAAGGAGAAACTGAAGGTGAAAAAGACCCGAATAAGTTTAAACTTGGAGCATTTGATTTAATGGAAAGATAAAAAGCATCTAATAATGAGTAAAAATCATAGCCCTAACCTACCAAACCGTTGCTACGCTATTTACTCGGGACGTTAACTGTCGATCCGCTATTGTGATAAATATGTGTTATTTGACATATATAAAAAGTCTCACGAAACGCAAATATCTGCAACAAATAAAAAGTCCACTTGATGAATTATTTGCTTAGAATATTTGGCTATTTTGGATCCACAAAATCATAGGTGTAAATTGGGTACAAATGAAAAATAAAACCAATACATATGGTATTACAGAAAAGTTAGCGATAATATAAAAAGAAATCAAATTGAAACTAAAATCTATGATATGAAAAAAACGATTGTAATTTTTTTGACCTTAATCTCTTTAAACTCTCTTGCTCAAACGGAGGACAAATATCCTCAATTAATTAGTTCTACAAAATTAGTTGAAGGGACTGTTGAAAGTGTAACCCAGAGTTTTAGTGAATTTTCAAAAAGTATGGAAAGTGTTTTCAATGAGTTGACCTTCTTCATGGAATTGGACATGAAAATATTAACACCATTAACATCTATTAAAAATCATAAAAAAATTGAAGGTAATATTTTAGAATCCTTGACTAACGGTTCTTTTATTTATGTAGATTCCGTTAATTATTATCCAATCAATAAGGACTCACTATATATCAAGATTTATTCTCAAAATAAGAAATTTGCTTGTCAGAATTCTTACAGAATTTGTATCAATGAAAATGCTAAAAATAAGGATTCTTTTAAGTTCAATATGAAAATGAAAGTAGATGGTAAAAATGAAGATATTGAAAATATTAAAGGTGATTCTTTTGATTATAAAATAGTACAAAAGGAATATAAAGATGAACTAAATTATAATACGATTGAGATATTAAAAACATATCGCTAATACGCTACTATAAAGCATCTAGCGTCCGTGATGTTTTGGGGATTTTGTAGCTTCGGGGACCACCGCCAAATCTTTGATTTGGCTTTTGAAATGAAAAGATAAAAACAAATAAAAGATTTGGCTCAGCGGAGTTTTGGAAGATTTGGTTCGTTAAATCGCCATACGCTTCATCTAGCCAAACGTTGTGCAAAATTTTAAGAAACATCCTGCAATGAAAAAAAACATAGTATTGATTGTAATTTTTTTATCAGTCCTGATTAACAGTAAGATTTTTTCTCAGACTACAGAAAGACCTGAGATAAATGTTGTTTATGGGAAAAAACATATCTACACAATCGAAACACCTTCAGGTTGGATTAATGATAGAGAGTTAGCAAAAAAGTATGGATTAGTAAATCTTTTCTATCACAAATCTGATTCATTGATTAATCAAAAAAGTTATATCTATGCATTTGGGATTGACAAAGATACATCTGATGAGACATTAGATAATTTTATTAAAGGAGACTTCGAAAAATATTCGACAAAGTACCCTGATTTCAAATATGAGAAAGTAGAAATTGGATTTACAGGTGGAATAAAAAAGGGTATGTTGTATACATTTTCAGACTTAACTGACAGATTTAAGGAGGAAGTTTTGTATTGCGAGACAGATTCGGCATTTTTAATATTCTCATTTTCTGCAACAACAGAACAAAATTATTTTGATTATCAACCTGTTTTTGATTCATTTATCAATTCGTTTCAATATCGGGGTAATAATCCAAAACCGTTTCTTGATTATATGAATAAACAATAAACTTTGGATAATTTTTATAATTGATGGTTAATTTATATAAATCGATACAGATATTTTTTTTAGTATTAGTTTTATCAAATTGTCAAATTGATAATCAGATAAATATGGATATTATAAATAATTATGTAAAAGCAATAAATAATGCAAATGTTGACCAACTATGCGATTTATTAGCAGATGACCATATATTCATTGATTCACAAGATAATAGATTTGTTGGCGTTGAAAATATGAGAGTTGGGTGGACACAGTATTTTGAGATGTTTCCTGATTATAAAATCGAGATTGTCGAAACGGTTAAAAATGACTCAATTATCAGTTTATTTGGATATGCAAGCGGAACATATAAAAACCTTAAAAACAAAGAGAATAGTAATTTTTGGAGGATTCCTGCTGCATGGAGAGCGATAGTTAAGGGTGACAAAATTAAGTTGTGGCAGGTATATGCTGACAATTCAGTTGTAATGGAAATAATTAAACAAAATAAATAAAAAACTTTGCACAACTGTTGATCCGCTATTTGTGATAAATATGTCGTATTTGACATACACAAAAAGTCTCACAAAACTCAATTTACATCGTCTGCATTTATCCAAAGTTTTATTGGTTACTATACAAATGTATAGTATGTTTATGTATTTGTTGTAAGTCATTTGAAAAGTACACTAAATTTAAGTTAAGCTATGATCTTTATACTTGATGAATTTGGATGAGTTGATGTTTACAAAAACATCGAGGAAATTGTCAACTATATTAAATGGCAGGATATTTTCGAAGGTAAACAATTGATATTTGACAATCAAGGAAATACTTTTGAATGGGACTCTTCAAAAACAAATGAAATAGGAACAGTTTATGGATATACGTTAATTCCAAGTTTAAAGAAATCGAACTTAATTGAAAAGGGGATAACGGAATATTCTAAAATTAATCAACCTTCAAGTTTTAAGATTGACATCTATGATGAATCCAACTGTATATATGGAAAAGGATAATAAACAGACATATGATTTAATTTGCTTTACTGACTTAGCCTATGAATTTGACTTTTCGGATAAAAAAGAGGCTGAAAAGAAAATCAGGCGCAGATTAAAGTATTATAAAATAGGTGAATATTCTCAAGAACGAGTTGAATCTAATTGAGGTTTAATTCCCCGAGGCTTGCCTCGTACTTGCGCTTGTGAAGTGAACAGCGTAAGCTGTTCTATTTGAACGATGCCTCTGGGCTTGCCCCGAGGTAGTTCACTATTTTCGAGATTTGAAGAATGATTTATACCAAGAAATAAGTTTGCAGATAAAATCAAAATATTTTCGTAAATCAAAATCGAATTTTGCAGATTTAGAGGATTTCAAATTCGAGAAAATGTCAGTAGATTATTTAAAAAAGTACGATAAGATAACCGAGTCGGATATGAAAGGTATTTTGAATTTTGCGATTTATTTATATCATATGAGATAACGGTATAACAGCGTTCAACAAAAAATATAAGTCAGTGCGCTGAAAGTGCTATATTTGAGGTAAGTAACAATTATTAAAACGGCTTGTATGTGGATAGCAAAGTGGTACAAAAATACGCACTGCCACAAATTCAGTACGTTAAGGCGCAAATATAAAAACATACTCAAGTTAAGACTAAATTAATATGAAGAAGTATATCTTATTTATTTTATTAGTAACACTGATTTCCTGCAATAATAAGAGAGAAGTAAATACTAAAGTTGAAGTTCTGAATCTCAATTCAAAAATTGGTATATCTGACTTCGACTTTAAAGTAAACAGTATATCTTGGAGTCCTATAAATCCTAAAAATCCATGGAAGAAAACTTTGCCTGATTTTAAGGGAATACCAAAAAATTGGCAAAAAGTTAATGTAGAAGAAGTAGTATATGATTTATACCAATTTGTCTACCAACACTATTACTTAGGAAATTTCACAAAAGAAGAGTTCTTAGGATATGTAAGTAGTTGGAAAATAGATACAATTAGTGTAAAATATTCTAAAAAACCAATCCTGTGTAGTTTTAATATCGCCATTGGCGTTAAAAATGATTCATTAGTATACAAGCTAGATAAAAATAGGAACAATGATTTTTCTGATGACAAGCTTAATTTTCCAATGAATTTAGATATGGTTAATAATTCGAATTTAGTTTCCAATGTTAATCCTTTTAAATATGAATACATAAATCAAGGAAAGATTAATTACAAGGATATCCCAATTATAATAGTTAAAAAGGAGAATAATATGTACTACTCAATTCCTCAGTACTTTGAAACATCGTACAATGGGAATAAATTACATGTTGCGAATGGTTTTCGTATGGTGCCATTTATTGACAATACGAATTTAAAATATGGAGATTGTCAAAATAGGCAGATTGTACTGAAAGATGAATTTATTCAATTAGAAAATAACATTTATAAAAACTTAGGGGCAAACTTTAGAAAAATGACTTTAATGCTACAAAAGATGCCTAAAGACACAGTGCTTTATTCTACGCAAGTTGGGTATTTAGCCAAAACATTTTCTGCAAAGGATGTATTAAGTGATTCTCTAATAGACCTCAATAATTATAGAGGAAAATTTGTATTAATAAATTTTTGGGGAAGTTGGTGTAAAGGTACATGCAATACAATGCATAAAATTAATGAGGCATATAAATATTTTAAAGGAAAAGATATTGAGTTTATAAGTATTGCAATGGACAATAAGAAAGCAATGAAAAAGTTTATTACAGAAAATCAACTAATGTGGAATCATATTTTGTCAACTCGAAAGAACAACATATTTGAGTTGTACGGACATATTGGAACAGGTAGTATTTATTTATTGGACAAAAATGGAAGAATCATTACGAATGATATAAAACCAGATCATATAATTTCTCGAATCGAAAAATATGTCAATTAATATCAGCGCCTACGCTACAATAAATAAGTGTGCGTCAGTTATATTTTGGGAGGTGGTTTTTTTGAATCTAGTTTTGTTCTGGTTGATAGTGATGTAGCCCGAAAATGCACTCCAATTCATGTAGTCAAATGTTAATTAGGAATAGAAAAATGACAAAATTAATAAAATTCAGTGCAATTTTGATAATAATCATTGCATTATCAAGGTGTGGTTTGGGCGATTTTAATGAACAAGCCAATCAAAAATTTGGAGACCAACGCTTTAAAACAGCCATATCTTTAATTGAATTGCACAAAATACGTGAAGGTGAGTATCCTCAAACATTAAATGATTTAAAATATCTTGGAGATTGGGATAAAATCATTTTTAATTCAGTTAAATATAAGAGATTGGAAGAAGGGTATGATTTAGATTTAACTAATGGATGGATGGGAAAACCTGATGACCTCAAATACCCAGATGATTTTTGGAGTGGATTAGGTTTGATTAATTCCAATTTGAAAAAATAAAAACTAACTACAGCAATAGCTAGTGGAAATGGCCGCGCAGGCCTGCTGCTGCAAAAAAAAGCTACCTTCTACTAACCGAGCCATCGTCGATCCACTATTTGTAATAAATATGCCTTATTTGACATACGAAAAAAATCTCACGAAACCCACTGTACATTTTAAGGAATAACTAAACATATATTTTGATTGAGCCAATATAATTGTAAATTGAGGGCGAATTAAAATATAAACATATTATAATTTTCAAATATTAACGATATGGTTTCTTATTGTGTATAAATACAATAATGAAGTATATAAGTTAACGTGTATTCCCCACATGAGCACGTCCAGATTAGGTAACAGACAGATTTATCTAATCTTCCCGAGCTGATTAATTACTGTTGCTAACGTAAAAGAGGCTAGGAAAAATGAGATGAAGATGATGATTTTGTATAAAATATAAACAATTGATAATCAATAATTAAATTTTACGTTAGTCATAATTAAAGACTATGAAACCGATGAGAAAGATATTTGGAATATTAATAACAATTGTATTTAGTGTTGTAATATTAATTATTTCATTGACATTAATAGAATTATATAATAACCTAACTTCTTTAGATTTAATCACTAATGCGAATTTTGCCTTACTCTTTTTGACCCCAGTTGGATATTTAGGAATATATTTAATAAAACATAAAAATGACAAGATATATTTTCCTCAAGAAACTTTTGAATACAAGATTAAATGGAAAATTTTAAATAGCATATTGCTAAAAAGATCTTTCAGTTTAATTAACTGCTATTTTGTTTATGTTGGACTTTTAAACTTGATTCTGTATTTAACTGCTAGTATTTCAATACCAAGAAATGAATTATTAATTGTTGGATTAATATTTATTCCAATGATAAATTATTTTCTGACCATTTTAGGACTATGGAAATTTTTCATTAATAAAAATATAAAATACACCTATGAGAATGGTATAATCGTGATCAATAATGGAAATAAAATAATGGAAATAAAAGCAAGTAGAGTTATAATTCCTTCTACGATTAATGGCTATTTAGTTTTTGGATTTAATAGAATTAATCAATTAATGATTATGCCAATTAAAGAATAAACGGCTGCCAATAATAAATATACGTAATGCGGGGTGACCTTTTAAATTTTAACTTTAAAGCATATAATATACAACGTAGAAGTTTGATAGTGAAGTGCCCTGACGTACTCAGCATATTTGAGATGTTAACTATCAATCCTCTACTTGTGATAAATATGTCTTATTTGACATATATATAAAATCTCATAAAACCCAAATTACATCACCTGCATTTATCTATAGTTTTATTGGTTACTATACAAATGTATAGTATGTTTATGCATTTGTTGGCAACAATGAAGAGAGAGGGTTCTGGAAAAATTAAAACGATTTAAACAGACATGCAATTGAAATCAATATTCTTATTAATAATAACTGTCATAGTTGGTCATAGTTTGTCGGCGCAAACTTCGTCAGATACTATAAAGACAGATACAATGAATTTTCCCAGGCTTAGTAAATTTCCGGTTTTATCAATTGACTATACTTCATATTCGAGTTCCGGTTTTGAATATGATGATACAAAAGAAAAAATTGCCATGGATGAGTTTAATGGGGTGCTTCAGTACTCTATAAAATTGAAGGATAAGAAGACGTATTTACTTAATCGTTTTAACTTTAATTTAATCAGGATAACTCAAGAAGACATTTTAAGAACAAGTCTTATCAGTCCAGACTACTATTCGTTTACTGTTGGAGTAGGTTTAATTCGGGTACTTAAAAACAGGTGGAAAATTATAGGAACGTTGAATCCGGCTTATGCTTCCGATGGACATAGTTCATTAAGTATGGATGATATAATATTACAAGCATCCTTAATAGCAAGTAAAAGAAAAAATCCGAACTTTGAGTATGGATTTGGATTAGTTGCGACAACAAGGTTTGGTAGCGAAATAGTTACTCCTGTAGTATCGTGGATATATTCAAAAAACAAATGGAGAAGTACAGCTATATTACCTGTTAATGCTACTGTGGCATATAAATTAAAAAAAACAGAATTAGGGTTGAAGTATTCTGCTTTTGGAAATGTTTATAACTCCAAAGGTGCTGAAAATTTAGATCTGGAATTAGACAAGCTGGGTTATTCAAGGTTAAACATTGGTCCGGATGTTTTGATAAATTTTTACAAGTCATTATACCTCAATATAAATTCGGGTATTACTTTTAGAAACAGGCTGCAAGCTATAGATAGCAATGGTAATATGGAATTGGATTTATCAGCAGGTAGTAAGTTTTTCTTTAATGTAAGTTTGAAGATTTTGAAATAAAAACTGAAAAACATGCCGAAAGATGTGGCACTGTTGCCAACAATATAACGGAAGTAGCCTATAATGCCCAAACTACGGTTGACGACAAAAACAACCTACCGATAGATTACAAAGTGACCAATGCCAACGACAGCAAGGCCATGGGAAATATGCTTCAAAGAGCCAAAAGTATTCTGGGCACCAATAAATTTACGGCCTTGTACGATAAGGGATATCATACGGGATCGGAATTTGATATGGCGGATAAATTAGGCATAAAAACAATTGTAGCCATTCCCGGCGTGGCAGCTCAAGCTCCAGACCCGACATATAATGTTGAGCACTTTAAATATGATAATTTGGATGATTGTTACATTTGCCCCAGGGGTCACCGAATGATCACCACCGGAAAATTACACCAAGCCAAAACTTATCAATTTAAGCGGTACACTACTAAAACATGCAAAAGTTGTGAGGATAAATATAAATGTAGTAAAGCAAAGTATGGTAAAGCCATACAGCGTAGCGAATATCAAGAGCTCATCAAGTTAAATAAGGATAGAGTAAATAATAACCAAAATTATTACAGGCGTCGACAGGCCATTGTCGAACACCCCTACGGTACAATCAAACGGCAATGGGGATTCAATTACATTATAACAAAGAAATTTATCCATCTAGCCGAAGCAGACCTTGGCCTGATAATGAATGCCTATAATCTAAGAAGGCTTATCAATATCATAGGAAAAGAGCAGCTGGTGAAATACCTGCAAAATATAGTCTCTGCGTTGCTAACTCAAAACAGCCTAAATTGTTTCTTCTCGAATATTGTAAGCTATTTAATTATCAAAATAAATTATTATCATTATTTTCAGTTCGTAAATAAAACGGCAATAAGGAGCTAAAAATGGCATAAAAAACTATGAATCATTAAATGTTTTTGAGTTTTTAGACAGACTGCCGTTAACTGCAAGCAAATGGAACGATACTACAACGCAGGATATTATTTGATTAAGAAACATCCGATTGATTTCGGTAATGATAAAGAAAAGATTGTTTCGACTTGTAGTGGTTGTATAAATACTACCGCTTTTGATTTGTGGGCTTTGAGTTGGACTAATCCGAAACTTGATAAAGATGAAAAAACGAAGTTAGGCTTAAATGACAATATAATTAAACAGATTCAGGAATGGACAGACGAACGGCATAATAATGGCAAAATTGGATTTGGAAACGTATTTCCAGACATAGAAATGACACTGGAGTTTAAAGATTTGTTCTATAAAAATAGAAAGGATATTGAAATATTTAGCGTTGAGTTTTCAGAAGCAGAAACTACTAATTTGATTGAGGATTTTGAGTCTGGAGAAAACGGAGAATTCAATTATAATAATGGACAATTCGGATTAAGAGAAAACTTATTAAAAAAGAAAACCGAGACAGATGATTCATTATCTGAATTCTTAGGTTTTGATTTTATTGGGGTTGAATGTGATGGTTCATTTCATTCATTTTATTGCCATGACATGACTAAAGAATTGATTGATAAATTCGGATTGAAAATAAATGAACATGGATTATTTGAACGTATTCCTGACTCTGACTTAATTCGAGAATATTTAAATGACCAAGAAACTGGATTAGAACCTGTACCTTGGTATATTGTAAAAGTAAAAAAGGTGACGAATGCCAGCAGTTAATCGAATTCTAAGGCTTAGGTAGTCTCACGAAACGCAAATATCTGCAACAAATAAAAAGTCCACTTGATGAATTATTTGCTTAGAATATTTGGCTATTTTGGATCCACAAAATCATAGGTGTAAATTGGGTACAAATGAAAAATAAAACCAATACATATGGTATACAGAAAAGTTGGCTACAATAGTGTTTAAGCACAGAATAGAACTTAAAATTTAATGGGATTCAATACTAACATAAAAGAAAAGGTTTTAGTTTTATCAGCACGACATTGCTGTGTATGTCATAAAGGTGCTGGAATAAATATTGAAGTCCATCACATACTTCCAAAACAACAAGGAGGAGAAGATACCTTTGAAAATGCTATACCATTATGTTTTGATTGTCATGCTGATGCTGGACATTATCATGCAAAACATCCTAAAGGTATAAAGCTTTCTCCAAGTGAATTAAAAAAGCATAGAGATAATTGGTTTAAGCTCGTTGAGCAAAATAAAATTGATTCACCACCTGAAAATTGTATTGAATTAAAAGTTAGTAATTCTCAATATATGTTTAATCCTAAATTTATTAGGAAAACATATAAATACTTTGACAAGTCCATTTTAGTAGACTTACTAGAAACATCAAAATTTGATTTGAATGAGTTTAAGCAAAACTCACATTCAGAAAGTATTCTACTAACAAAAAAAATTAAAGAAATAAACTCAATTAGTGATTATATAGACTATTTAAATTTTCTTGCTTCTGAAAGACCTAACTATTATGAAGATCCTGAACTCAATATTCAGCCTGTTATTTACAATTTATATAACGGTGACATAAGAAGAGTACATACACTAACTAACCATAGCGCTTGTAGAATGGATTTATCTTTAAAAAATATTGGCTTTGAAATATTAGATCATTACAAAGTTTATTTCAGGTTTGAAAATGTAGTTAAGGTTGAAAGGGTTAGCAAACAAGAAGATTTTTTTGATACTAAAAATTATAAGTACAATATTCAATCTATATCAGATATTGAACTTGAGTTTAATCCTAATAATAGTTTTTTAGTAAAAGATGATTTTGTAAATATTGATGGTATATGTTTTATACCAAATTATGAAGTTAACGAAGTAATAGTACATTGGAATTTACTTGCTAAAGGTCATAACGTTAAAGGAGAAATTCTAATAAATATTAAACCAGAATTTCAAGAAAGATTATCGCGCAAATATGTTAGTTCTGTTCCTGAAAAATCTGAACTAAAGAAGATACATCTTGTAATAGAATGAACTGCCCCCAATAAATAGGACTATGAGCGGTCTGTAAGACCAAGCGTGGTAGTCCGTGTTGGACTACATCCCGGTTTCTATTTAACCTATGTACTTATCGACGCTTTTTTATATTTTGAAGTAGGTAGAAGGTGTTGTAAAGTACTCTAAAAGAATTGTAAATATAAGGTAGAAAAAGGAAGAGATCAAGTGCTTTTTGCGAAGATAGGGTACTGTATCTTTTTAGAGCGAAGGTGATTGGATATAGATAGCAAATTAAATACATTTTGTTGTTTGTTCTGGAAAAGTACATTTGCTACATTTGACCAAAGCTATCCCGGAGGGATTTAGTTCAACAAAAGCTAATACGTAATGCGGAAGTAACTGTATTTTGGGAGTTTGTAGGTTGTCTTGTGGCGCCAAATTTTCGTCCCGAAAATATATTAAGTTTAAGGAAAAATTTCAAAACATAAATTTTGCTATGCAGAAGTTTGGAAAGGAAAGTATTTGTAATTTCCGCACTACGCATAGCTTAAACGTTAGGTTCAATCCCTCCTATACCAGAGACATTGTTTTCTCAAGCTAACGTATAGGAAGCTAAAACATGATCATTTAAGTCAAATTTCACCAAATTGTAAAGAGCTGAATTTCAGACGTGTATTTTTACGTTAGTTAGAATTTAAATGCACAATCAAAAAGTTAACATTTGTAAGAAACTGTTTAAATTTTGTTTTTGTGAGTTATTTTGAGAGAATTAAGTTCTCAGATGAGCCAAAATTGATGCGAATAGCATCGCTATTTAAAGAAATTTTGCAGAAATATGAGGGCTTAAGTCGCCAAAATAAACCGAAGGATAAAACTTAAACAGTTTCTAAGATTATAAGGATTAAATCATAATTCTCAATCAATATACATGGAACAGAAGGGGCAAATAAAGTACTGTAAAGTTTGTAAGAATCGAAAGTTTGATAATTCGATTGGTATAATTTGCCGAATAACTGCGAAGAAACCAACTTTTGAATACAGTTGTAATTTGTATGAAGAAGATGTTGAGTACATTAAAAAAAATAAAGAGCGTCAAGAATATAATCCTAAAAAATGGAAAAGAATAGGTACTAATATACCTGAATCAAGGATATCATCTAGTTTCTTAGAATCTAAAGAATCAAAATTACACTTAGACTTCTTTGACATTGACCCCAAAACAGGAGACGTACTATTAGTCAAGAATAAATTTAATTATTTCAGTATGTTGGGGGCTCTAGCTTATATCTTTACACCTTATCATATATACAATGACAAAACAGAGTTCCTAAATAATATGGAAAATCCTATAAATCTAGGAATTTGGCTATTAATGATTTTATATCCAATAGTTAGATATTTTCTGCCTTTTCCGACATACAAACTTGACAGTAAAGGAATTGAAATAAAGAATAATGAAATGCTTAAGTGGGAAGAAGTTATATCACTTAGTTGCTATGAAGACGAAGAGGAAGATAGTGAAGATAATCACATATTTAGGCGATACTTCTATTTTAAGTTAACAAACAATCAGGTAAAGAAGCTATCACTTACTAATTATACTATCAATATTAAACAAGAGATAAAACAAGCGGCTAAGAGAAAAGGAATAAAAATAAATGATAAGGAACTATTGGAGTCAGCAATATTATCATTTCATAAAAGATATAATTAATGGCAGGTAAGTTGTGTTTGGGTAGGTTTGTATCCCGCATGTTGTCTTTGTCTGGTGGACAAGGATGTGCGCCGCAAGATCATGACAATCAGATATAAAGGTTAATGTTAACGTGTATTTAAGGCGTGAATTAATTGGTAATGTGATAATAGAGAAGCAACTTATTGGTGTTGTTAAATTAAACTGTTATTAGTTCTACTTTAACAGATTAAATTTCATTACGTCATATTCGTTTAATAGATTAATAATTAGTATATTAAGTGCGAGAAAAGGCAAAAAAAAGAAGTGCTATGGGTAACGTGGAAATCTTATAAACAAAAATAGAAATTATGGTAAAACACTGCTTGGGGTTAAGACTCGCCTGTGTTCATACCTTTCTAATTATCAGCTTCTTTTCAAGAACAAGACAAAGAATAATTTCAACAAAGCTCAAAAATACGTAGAAGGCATAGTGCTAAGTGAATTAAATAACATAGAGCGTATAAGTGAAACGTTAGATACGAAGTATCATAAGTTGCAGCATTTTATTACAGAATCGAATTGGAGTGCACGTGAGGTTATTGATGAAGTTGCAAGTAATGTAAACTCCATGATGCCTCAGGATACTCTTACTGGCTTACTGATTGATGAAAGTGGATGGGTTAAAAAAGGGACTAAAAGTGTCGGAGTTGGTCACCAATACTGTGGAAATGTTGGTAAGACAGCAAATTCTCAAGTAGCTGTTTTTGGATGTCTTTGCAATAAAAAATATGCATCCCTAGTTGATACAAGACTCTACCTTCCAAAATCATGGACAACAGATGAAGAACGATGTGAAGAAGCTGGCATACCGCTAGAAGAGCGTGAATTTAAAACCAAACCGGAACTTGCTTTGGATATAATTACGCATCAATTAGCACAAGGAGTTTCTTTTGATTACATTGGTGCAGATGGTCTTTATGGAAATGATATAGCATTTGCACGGGGCATTGATAATCTTGGCCAAATATACATGCTTGATATTCACTCATCTCAACATGTTTATCTTGAAAAGCCTGAATTATATTTACCGGAGAGAAAAAGTTCTAAAGGCCCAGCGCCAAAAAAGTTAAAAGCCAGCACATCTTCTATTGCCGTAAAGGACTACATTGAAACCCTGGGGCCAAAGGATTGGCAATTGATAAAAATCAGGCATTCAGCTAAGGGTATGCTCAAAGGAAGCTTTCATTTTACCAAAGTATATATTTGGGATAAAAACATTAACTCCGTTGAACAGCGCTTATTAGTGATTTCAAAGCGCCAAACCAAGAATGGAGAAGAGGTTAAATATTCATTTACCAATGCTTCTTTGGTTCAGTATACAGAAAAAGTAATTGCTCAAATGCAGGCACAACGCTTCTTTATAGAACATAATTTTAAAGAGCAGAAACAAATACTTGGTATGGATCAATTTCAAACCAGAAAATGGCTCTCGTGGTATCATCAAGCTGCTTTAAATATGATGGTTGGAAGTTTTATGATGAAGGAAAAGCTATTGCTAAAAGAGGATGTTCCCTTATTGTCTGCCCGAGATATAATGGATTTCTTAGTCTTCAAATTCTATAAAGAAATGACAGAAGAAAGAATGTTTGATAAAATTATGGAACGGCATCGAAAAAGGCAAATGGATATAAATTACTGTTATTCAAAACAAAAAAAGTGTTAAAGTAGAATTAGAATATTATTTAAATAAATGATTAATAGTATGAAATCGGATTTTTTTGCTGAGCGACTACAAGAAGTATTGATAGACGGTCAATGGGTTACAAAGACCAATATCAAAAGCCAAATAGTTGATTTGAATAAAGCACAGGCAACACAGAAACTAAATAATCAGAAATCTATCGCTGAGATAGTTTTTCATCTAAATTACTTTTTGGAAGGAATCATCAAAGTATTTAATGGTGGTCCTCTTGATATAAGAGATAAATATAGTTACGACATGACTCCTATTTTACAAGAAGATGATTGGGAAAAATTAAGGAATGAGTTCTTTTTAAACTCTGAGAACATTATTAATCAGATTAAAGATATTCCTGATGAAGTACTTCATCAGGATTTTGGGAATGGAAAATATGGCACAAATGTCCTTAACATTTCGGCATTGATAGAACATAGTTTTTTTCACTTAGGTCAAATTTGTTTGTTGAGAAGGATGTTAACATAAAAACACATGTTAGCAAATTGAATATTGCATAAGGGATTCAGTGGTATACCAGCAGCGAATTTGTGCTCAATCTCTCATCTATACCCGACAGAGATGTAGACGCAAAAGCATACGACAACATGCAACAGACTGTTAAGTAGTATTATCATTATAGAAGTTGTGATTTATAGAGAGTTGATATAGAATTATTTTTTTGCATAAAAAACAAAACCATCCTTATAAAAAGATGGCCTTGTAATGATAAGTTATAAATTTAGTTTTTTACTAATCGACTTGAACGATTATCATGTTTAATGATATATAATCCTTTGGATAATCTTGATATGTCTAAGCTATTATTAGTAAGTGTTTCTTTAATTAGTAGATTTCCAGTCAAATCAAATACCTCAATAAAATCATTTTTTGCATTTTCTATGAAGATATAATTGACACCAGGATTAGGGTAAATGTTCAACGGCATGGTTTGTTTTGAATTTATACTCGTACTGGTATCTGTCCATTTAGCATTGTAAGTAGATTTAAAACTGCTTATTTTGGCACCACCATTATACACGGTTGATCCGTTTACCCACCTGTAATCTTGCAAGTCGGAACGGTTAGGTAAGGTTATGGAATTGAGATCGTCATTTAAATAGAATGCATATGCTTTTAGTGAAGTAAGGTTTAACGATAAATCTACGCTTGTAAGTTTATTGTTGTAAAAAGCATACTCCTCTAATACTTCAACTTTATCTGGAATATCTATTCTGGTAAGTAAGTTGGTGCCAAAAGTATGTTTTTTTATCACAGTAATGTTTGCCAGAAGTTCAAGACTAGTTAGTTTGTTCACATAAAAAGCCTGTTCTCCTAATTCGGTAACAGAGCTAGGTACAACGATAGAACTTAATAAATTAGATTTAAAGGCACCATGTAAAATGGATGTTACTGTATTAGGAATAGTTACAGCAGTAAGTTTGTTATAAAAAAACGAAAGTTCACCTATAGTGTTAACTGTTGCAGGGATAAAATCGATAACAGTAGCTGTTCCTCCGTAAGAATTAATTGTTGTATTATCTACATTACCATCTGTATCATGAGCATATACAATGCCCTGTGATGCTTCTCCATTGATAGAGGTTATCTGGTTGTCATTAAAAATAGCGCGCCCCATGGTAGTAACACTACTCGGAATAACAATTGTTTCGAGCTTATTGCTCATAAAAGCACCCTCCTCAATAACAGTAACCGTATTAGGTATTTCAAGGGATGTTAATTGATTATTTCTAAAAGAATTTTTTCCGATGTGCACCAAGTCCACCGGTAATTTAACAGCAGCAAGCTCCTTGTTCCTAAAGGCATCTGTTTCGATTCTTTTAACCTTGTAAGTGGTAGATTCTAAAGTAAATGATGAAGGAATTTCAATATCCTTCTCAACCACATTATTATAGGCTGTAATACTACCCGAGCTGGTATCAAAATCGATGTCGTTAAGTTTAATTATATAAGCAGCTTGGGTGCTTAAAGTTGCGCCCAATAGTAGGGAGCATAAAACTGATAATTGTAAGAACTTTTTCATTTTAAAATAATTTATTGTTAATAATTAGACATAGCAATGCCTTGTACAGCACGTTTGTTGCTATATTAGATTCATGTTTATTTTGTATTGTGACTCGTTTCTTAAGTTGTTATAAACTTGTTATGAAGGTGGCTTACTCAATTTATATAAATTCCATCCGATAAGAATAAACCACACCAAGTATAATGGGCCTGCAACGCTGGTGAAAATTGTTTTTACAAATGGAAAAAATAAGCCAAGTATAACACTACCTAAATCAAAACTGTGGGTGAATATACCTACCCAGGCTGTAGTTTTAGAAAATACTTTTGAGTGTAGCATTAATACAGAAAAAATTATGGCTCCGCCTTCTATCAATATTCCTCGAGCAATAGCCCCCGTATTACGCCACATATCGTCAGCTAACATTCCTTCACAGGCAGCCAATAGCTGTTGCCTGATTGTGTAATCGGAGGATACTGCACACTTATTATACAGGTTAAAGATGGATGCCAGATTTATACTGGACAAAAAAATGGTTACGCCTGACAACACACAAAAGAGAGCCATTTTAGCCGAAATTTCGTTATGTTCTTTTAATGCTTCATAAATAGAATAGAACAGTATTGCATAAAATGGAACTACGATAACAGATAGAATATCGAACTGAAAAAGTGCTTTGACTTTATTCTGAGCAATCATATCAAAGCATTCTTTAGCTGATTGTGGATAGCCACCTTCAAGAAATATCAAAATGAGTATTGTAGCAATTGAATACGCAAGAAATAACAGAGCTGTATAAGCCCCCATTTTATACAAGTTATATATCTTCATCATATTAAATTTAGGCAATAAATCCAATCTCCTTATTCAAGCAATCGTTAACAAAGGCAGGACTTAATTGCTCGTGAACTAATTGTTTTGATTTAACACAAAGTGCACCGCATATAGTACCAAACTGTAAGCATTCCTGAATTGTTTTTCCTTGCAAATGAGCATATAAATAACCCGAAAAAAAGTTATCTCCAGCCCCGTTAGAGTCAACTACTTTTATGTCCGTAAGAGCATTCTGCTCAAACCAGTTTCCTTCTTTATCTAATGCTGTAGCCCCATCTTTACCATGAGTACATACAACCAGTTCTTTACCCCTCGCAATTAGTTTTTTCATAACTTTTTTATAATCATCTAAATTATCAGAGCTTAATAGAATGTATTGAGCAGTTTCTATAAAGGATTCATGATAGGGATTATCATCAGTATAATCATGTAAATCTGTCCATACTGGTTTATTGGCCTCTTTAACTAATGGAATAATCTCTTTACAGTATGAGATAATATTAAGAACTATTATATCCGCAGCATCAATTTCCTGTTTAATAACATCAATTGACATTTGAGGATGCTCTGACGATTGTGTTACAAACATTGAAATCCGTCCACCATTATTATCCATAATATTAATGTGGCGTTCTGTTCCTTTGGGGTCAAAATCATAAATAAAGTTGACCTTTTCGTTTGAAAGATGTTCTATTATTCGCTTTCCATAAATGTCATTTCCCACAATTGAATACAATGTATTAGGTATGTTAAGTTTTTGCATACATAAAGCTTTTCCTGAACCTGTAGATCCGGTTGTTTCATTAAAGGGAGCTTTATGAATAGTTTGAGGTACAGGTTGAGGAAATTCATCAAGTGTTATAATATGGTCGTATGTAGTTCCTCCTATTATAAATATTTTTTGCATAGCTATCTATTTGTTTTACTTGTTAATCTAGTCTTGCCTAATTAGTATTTCTAAAAAAACGTTGTTGTTTCTTCGTGGTATAGTCAAAAACTCCAAGAACAAGGCTTAAGCAGCCAGAAAAAAAAGGAGTTTACTTGTGTAAATGAGTATTTTCCTAGCATAACGCAGTTAATGGTGTTTTCTTATAGCCACTAATTATTATTCATAATCAACTGCCAAACTTTATCTAAGCTGACATGATCGGTAATATCCAGACACTCTAATTCGTATAAAATATCGTAGACAATAAAAACTTTTTCAATGTTGTCATCCGATTGTTCCATCCATTCAACAAATGATCTTAGTTCCTGATTTTTTAGAAATCCACTCCAAAACCTAATTATTTGTATAAATGAGTTATTTGTCTCCATTATATGAATACATAGGTTAAATTTCTTTTCATATTCAAACTATATAAATTTCACTATGAGTCAAAACCTTCTTTTCTAATACCTTTCTAAATTCATAGAAAAACATAGAAACAAAAGCCATATTTTTTTCATTAAAATATGATCCTACTGAAATGGTCAATTGATTTTGATAGGTAGATGCAACAAGCTGCAATAAACTTGGGTGGTTTATTCCTCCTAACATATAAGCATGTGAAGGAGTGATTGCATTGAAAGTAATTCGTTTATCATTAATAATGCCTACATTACTTAGAATGGGAGCAGCATTTGATTTACCTTCTTTTATTTTGTCGAATTCTTTGTACAACATTTTTTTACATTTTTGATAGGGTAATGTCTTAATTAGCAAGGCTATCATTGGAAAATTAGCAAAATTGTAACGCACCTGTTTCCTTAGCTTGGTTTGAGTAGAAATACCTTTTAGTATGTCTTTAAAATTGTTTTTTGTATTATCTACATCAATATTGTGGATGGTAGAGAAATTAGATAGAATATCGTAGTCGCCATGCTTTAGGTATGGTCTTAAATCAGATGAATAAGTTAAGCGATTGGTGTTATTTGAATTACTTAAGAGTCTTTTCAAGGTAAGAAAATATACTGCCAATAGCATATCGTTAACAGTAGCACCATGTCGTTTACCATAGTCTTTTAGTGCTTGGAATTCATCTGAGGAGAAAGTGAATGTTTTAAAATCGGGGTTCTGCAAACAGCCAGAGTCAATGTTTCTATTAAAAGAAGGAGCACTTTGTTTAATTGACAACATGGCTTTAAGTATTGAGATTTTATTCTTTACATTTAATTGTTTTAAAAAAAGTTTTAAACTGCGAGAAGGTGCATTTTCTAGTAATTGCCTGCCATTTTTTAGGGACAATGATAAATGAGTATACTTATTAGCTATTTCATATATAAAATCCTTTACTCCGGCAGCATCGGTGATTACATGGTTACAGTTAAGAACCAATATATCGGTTGCGGAACGAATTAATGAAATAGTGAGTTGAGGACCGTTAATGGTATCAAGCTCTCTCAATAAGGTCGACTTTAATAATTGTTCAGATGTTTTACATTCTTGAAAAGAATATATTTTGTCTATATCTATTTTAAAATAATTCCAATAGGCTTCTTTTTTACTCTCTTCGTATTGTGCAAATGCAATAGGATTACGCTCAAGAGTCATTATAATTGCGTCTTTTAATAGTCTCTCGTTCAGAATCTCCTTAAAGTGTAAAACTAATCTTATTTGATGGTCTGCAATTCTTTTACAAAAGAATTGCATTTTATCCCACATTGGAACGCTTATTCTTGTAGTCATCTCTTTAGTTAATTTTAATTAAATCATTTCTCAATTACATTATACATAACAGGTACTACAATCATGGTTAACATGGTTGATACAATCAATCCACACATAAGTGCAACTGCCATTGGAGCAAATAATTCGCTACCACTTAAAGCCAAGGGAAGTAAACCCATGATGGTAGTAACAGAGCTTAACATTATCGGTCGAAACCGTTTACTTACCGAACTAATACAAGCATTATTCTTGTTTAATCCTTCTTTTCTTGCTTGATTCATAAAATCGATAAGTAAAATGGCATTATTAACCACTATACCTATAAGGCTTACAATTCCGAGTAGGGCAGTAAAAGATAGTGGTTGGTTAAATAGTAATAAGCCTAATATTGAGCCGATTAATGATAATGGTACTGATAGAAGAATAACCAGCGGTTGTGAAAAACTATTAAATTGTATTAATAAGATTATAAAAATGAGGAACAAGGCAAAGATTGCAGCATTACCAACTTTTCCAAAGTCCCGGTTTATTTCTTCTCGTTCTCCGGCAAAGCTAATGGTAGCTCCATGTGTATCTAAAGTTGGTAGAATCTCAAATTCCATTTTGTCTTCAACAGCAACCGGGCTATTTCTTGATGTAACATCGCAATAAACCTGTATGGTCTTTTCTTTATTTAGCCTCTTTATTAATGAGAATTCTGGTGCTAGTCCTACAGTTGCAAATTGTTTTAAAGGTATTTTTGTGTCATTAAGAGAAGACTTTATTTCGATATTTTTAATGTCCTCAATATTGTTGATTAAGCCCTTAAGAATAATGTCATACTCTTTTCCATCTTTTCGGAATACGGATACTTTATCACCTTGCAAGGCTAAATTTACCTGACGTTGAATATCATACCCGGTAAGGCCAAACCGTCCTGCAAAAGCTTCATCCACATCAATTTTGTACGCATACTTTTTGCGCATAGCGTCTGACTGCACTTTTATGGTTCCTGGTATTTTCTCCAGTTCTGTTTTTATCAAATCAGCTACTTCAATGTTTCTTTGAATATTGTTTCCGCTTACTTGTAATACTACACTTCCTGCTTTGGGATCAGTTGAAGCCAATAGATGAACCGAAGCTGTTGCTCCTGTTAGGTGTTTGTTAAGCTTTGCTTGAAGATGTTCTCTGAGTTCTTCTTTTGAATTGAACTTATCAGTTTTTTCAAGGTCGAAGCGAAACATGATTTGAGCAAAATCCGGAGCCTGAACCTCAATGGAAGCTGTTATATAAAAGCGAGGTAAATCGTCTCCAATAGCTGTTGAGTACTTAATAACTTCAGCTTGTTCAAAAAGTATGCTTTCAACTTGTTTAGCTATTTTTTCAGTTTGTTCAATGCTTTCCACTTCGCTACGCAGATTTATGTACATGATATTTTTATCTGCATTTGGGAAGAACTGACTTTTGAGAAAATCGGTTGAAATAAGACAAATTACAAATACACCAAAAGCAATTGCCAAAGTTGTTTTTTTTCGTTTAACAGCGATTGCTAAAGTGTTTATAAAGAATCGCTTTAAGTATTGACGCTTTTCTGTTTTCTCGAACCTTCTTTGTTTGTTTGGTTTAAATACAAGTACCGTCATAGCCGGACTAACCAACATAGCTACCAAAAAAGAAGCACTTAAAGAAATAATTACGATTTGGGGGATACTCTTTAAAAAATCGCCTGATGCACCTGGAATACTCAAAAGAGGAGAAAACGCAGCTACTGTGGTTAGCGTTGCTGCTAGTATTGGAATAGCAGTTGTTTTAGCTCCTTCATAAGCCGCCTTGATTTTGTCCATACCTTCATCGAGCCTTACCTGAACGGCATCCGAAATAACAATCACGTTATCCACTAACATTCCTAAGGCAATGATTAATGCAGCTAATGAAATTTGATGGATTTTAATATCCCAAATGGGCATTACAATAAACGTAAGCAAAATAGATAGAGGTATTGCAGTTGAAACAACCAAAGCATTACGAAATCCCATGCCAACAAAAACCACAATAATTACCAAGATAATGCCTTCGATAACATTAAGCATAAAATTGTTGACCGATTCCCCAACGTCCTGTGGTTGAAAGATAATCTCATCAACTTTCAAATCTTTTGGAAAACTTTCTTTTACTTTATCCAACTCATTCCGCACATCTTTACCTATTATTAAGATGTTCTCGGATGGTTGAAAGAATACGGATAACAGGATGGCATTTTTTCCATTTTGCTTTAACTTTTTGCTTCCTTCTTGTAATTCAAAGGAGGCTTTAGCAAAATCTCCTACTTTACTAATGCTCATTTTATCCTTTGTAGCGTGAACAGTTGCTTGTTCAATCTCATTTAAACTTTTGAAATAGCCAGGAATCCTGACAGCAATATCCCCGTTTTTTGTTTTTATATTCCCTGAAGGAAACTGAAGATTATTAGATTCTATTACTTGCCCTAGCTCTTCTAGTGAAATACCCATGGAATTTAAAGCTGTAATATTTGTTGTTATATGCACTTCCTTTTCAACTTTACCATTAATGTCCACCTTAGAAACTCCTTCTATGTTTGATAACGCTTTTTTGTATGTGGTTGCATAATTCTCTAATTGCTCGTAAGAGTAGTTTTCGCCATACAAGCCTATGATTATACCGGGAGTTTCAATAATGCGAGTATCAATGTTTGGATTCTCGCAATTTTCAGGAAGTTTATTCTTAATATCTCCTAACTTTTGACGTAAATCATTCCACGACTTTTCAGTATCGGCTTCATTTTGTAAGGTTAGCAAAACAATGGAATAACTGTTTGCCGACCAACTTTCTACTTGTTTATAGCCAACAACTTCACTTACTGCATTTTCAATGGGCTTTGTTACTAATTGCTCAATTTCAGCAGGCGAAGCACCCACGTATATTGTAGTTATCATTGCTACCGGAGCAGCTACATCCGGGTTTTCTTGCTTTGGTAACAAGTAATAACTATAAGCTCCATATATAGCAGCTAAAACGGCAAAGAACAAAGTGATTTTTCGTTGCTTAATTGCGGTTAGAATTATTCTACTCATCTTCACTTATTTTTATCCATTTTTCAGAGTCTGAAAAAATGCCAACTGTTACCTTTATTTCGAGTTGATTTGCACTTAACATTTTTAGGTTACATGATAGTTTTTCGCCTTCTTCGGGCAAATAGATTTTACCTTTCACTAACTCATTTTTCTTACTGTAGCATTGTAAGTCTTCTAATATATCAATACCTTTTACAGGTCTGTTTCGTAATGATTTGTTAGGATTTAGCTCATCTTTCCATGGTTTGCCATTTTCATCAAAGGGTTTACCTAATTTTATGAGCTTACCGCATACTTTTCCTTCGCAATGATAAATTTGAACAATATCATTATCGGGTGTTTGCCATTTACCAATAAATGTTTTGCAAGGCTTTTCCTGACCAATGCTGTTCTGACAGAAAATAGAAAATATTAAAACTAAAATGATTTTAATAAAGAGTTGCGATATGTAGTTCTTTCTACTTCTAAAGTAAATTTCAAATATGTAAGTTTTCATATTCTTATTCGTTTATGGCTACTTTAGTGCCTGGTTGTACATTTTTAATTCCTTTGGTTATTAAAGTATCTCCTTTAGCAAGCCCATCTACATGAACATATTGTTGGTAAACATCTTTTATAGATATGTTTTTTTGTATTGCTCTTCCGTTTGAAACACAATAAACATAGTCTTCTCCATCAGAAATGATAGCTGTAATTGGGATGCTTATTCCTTTAGAATTACCAGTATAAATGCAAGTAGTTAAAGGCATTCCCACATATAATTTTCCCCGAAAGTTTTCCAAGCCAAGCTGAAGCGGATAGGTAAGTGTTTCGAGATTGGGCATTTCCGATACAGTTATTACTTCGGCTTTATACTGGTTTTGTCCAATATTGACTTGAGCTGAATCTCCTATAGAAATTTGCTTTAACTCCTCTGAGTTAACTGATATTTCTGCAACAGGGTAATTGCTTCGCATATTAAGGATAAGCGTTCCTGCATCTACTAACTCTCCTTGTATAGGATAAATATCGAGTACTATTCCATCCATATCTGCTTTCAAATGGCAATCTTCAAGCTGTTTCTTTTGTAATGCTGTGTTAATCATAGCCTGTTCGTGGTCCGCTTTTTTTACCTCCATGTCTAAACGGGCTTTTTCATAATTCGTATTTGATATGCCTCCTGCATTTTTAGAATCTAATAGCTTTGCGAAAAAACTTTGGGCTTCGGTAAAGGCTTGTTTTGCTTTATGTTCTATTTGCTTTACATTATCATAAGCCAATTGGTATTCAGTAGTATTAAGGCTAACAAGAATGTGTCCCATTTCTACCTTTTCTCCTTTTTGTATATGAATTTTATTTATTCTTCCTGGTATTTTAAAGGCACAATTTTTAATATGTTTAGCGCTAAGTATTCCACTATGGGTAGTTTTAATTGGTAGCTGTTCTTCAAGAACAGTGACTACACCCACATTTACAATCCTTTCGTGTGTTGTAGTTTCTTGTTTTTTGCACCCAACGAAGAGGCATATCCCCAACAGGGCAAATAGTATTTTCTTTTGCATTATTGTTGATTTTTTAATTTTTGTATAAGTGTGCCATTGAGTTTATAGTAGTAAAGTATGTTGCAACGGTGTTCATATTTCGCTTCGGATAAAGCGATGCTACATTTCTCGTACAATAGTTTTGCTTCTTGCAGTTCTCGCTGTGAGATAAGACCATTTTTACTGTTTGATTTAGCCAGTTCGTATGCTTCTTTAGCCATTATTTCTGTTTCGGCAGCAGTTTCGATGTTTAATTGGGTTTCAATGTTTTCTTTAATACAATTTGATATGTCTTTGTTAATTTCTTTAGCATTAAACTCATGCTTAATTTGAGCATTTCTAAGCTTAATCTTTGATTCTTTTGCTAAAGCACGATTATAACCACCAGAGAGAATTGGAATACTTAAGGTAAAAGAGGCATGAGAAAAACTATTCAAATTCCCGTTCAACCTAAAGTCATCGTTTATTGCATAATAGGTATAGCCTAATTGTCCTTTTAACGTAGGATAGTATGCAGCCCTTTTACTTTTTAATTCTTTTGAAAGAATATTGATATGCGCAAGCGATAACTTATAATTTAAATTATTTTCAGGTTGGGTATTATATAAATTTGTTGGAATAGATAATATTCTCTCTTCAAAAGGTTCTAATTTCAAACTGTCTTGTAAACCAATATTACATAGCAGTTTAATGCTGTTTATAGCTTCATCATGTAGCCTTGCGGATTTATATGCATTTTTCTCTGCGGTTTTATAGTTGATATTAGCCTGTAGGTAATCAAATCGAGATACAAGACCATTTTTGTACTTAGCTTCTATGTCAATAAGGTTTTCTTTTGCATCTGCTAAACTGTTTTTATCCAGCAAATAGGTTTTGTGAAGTAGTTGTGTGCCTAAAAATGCCTTTGAACTTTCAAGTAATACTTCTTGTAGAATTAGTTGCTTTTTCTCATCAACTAATTGTTGGTAGCTTTTGGCAGTAGCAACATCGTATAAAGCTTTTAAGCTGAACAGTGTTTGATTAATTACCACACCTGCCGAGAAAGTATTGTTAAGACTAGCTTTAAATTTCTGCCAGCTTTCAGGCAAGTAAACATCTCCTGTTTCCGGGTCAATCTCAAATTGCTTAAAGTCCGGAAATTCCATAAAAATATATTCGGGACTTAGAAACCGTTTGTATCCTGCTTCGGCTCCGGCTTGAGGTAACCATTGAGCCATTGCCTTTTGCTTTTCAACCAAAGCTAGTTTCACATCATTATTTGATATTGTGATTTCTTTGCTGTGCTGCAATACCTTATCAATAAATTGCTGAAAATCTAATTGTATTTTCTGCTGCCCATAAATTGGTATGGCAACACATGATAATATTATAATAACAAGTCTTTGCTTCATTGTTTTGCTGATTTACTTGAACTATTTGCATGCAAAACTATGGTGCTTTAAAGACCTCTACGCCCCATCTTATAAGGATGGCGATATGTGTAGCAATGGGAGGGTGCCAGCTTATAAGATGCCACGTCCTAGTGCCATATAATCAGGTGTTTGAGTTTTGGGATTGTTTGATGTATTCGGAAGGGGAAACGCCTTTAAGTTCTTTGAATAAACGATTAAAACTCGACTTTGAGTTAAAGCCACAATCGTATGCTAAACCTAAAAGTGTACTCGTTTGATGTTCATTATTATTTACTTTCTCGATAAAAGCCTTCACTCTTAATGTATTGATATAAGAAAAAAAACTTTTTCCTGCTACATCATTTAAAACTTGAGAAATATGGTGTGAAGGAATATTTAATGAATCGCTTAATTGTTGGATACTTAATTTTTGATTCAGATATGGTTTTTCCTTTATCATATATTCATCAATGCAATTCATTATTGAGTTAGCTTTTTCACTACTTAGTTTCGTTTTCTGATACTTAACCTTTGAGGTTTCTATCTTGTTTGAATCTTCTTCAATAGTGGCATTGTTATTTATATCCACTGCAAATTGAACATTTACTTGTTTTAAACCATAATAACCAATATAGAATACTACAAAAACAGAAATAGCAAAAGCATATTTAATACTATCAGCTTCGCTTATATAATCAAACAAACTGGACGAGTAAAAGCCATATACAATAAACCAAAATACTAATATGGCAATGCTTATTTTCTTTATCCACAATAAGTCAATTCCCTCTGAATAAGAGTAGTTTTTATTCAACTTTTTACGGAATTTACCTATTGTTTTAAAGATTAAGATGGTATATATAGGAGTTAATACCAACTCGCAGAAACAAAAAAATGTATACAGTATAGGTTTATTGATATAATTACTATTATTCAACAAGATAACCATCTCCTTGGATGTGTAAATAAAGCCTATTGTAATCAGATATGTGGTTGATAAAACCCAGGGGGCAAAATGTAAAATATTTAACAGGCTAATTTGTTTTCTCCCATAAAAAAGTTGCTTAATATAGAGGTAAATCAACTGTGGAATCAACATACCAATGTTCCATAAAAACACCCTAAAATCATCAATTTGCAATGCATATGATAAGTATCCCGAAGTATATGCCAACGTAAATACTCCAAACACTATACTTAGGATTATATCGGAGAAGCCCTTGCTTTTTTTTAGCAATAATAATATAGTAATATACAGTGCATGAGATGCTCCAATTGCAATAAAAACCTCCATGCAACAAAAATATAAATTTATGTATTGCTAAAAAGAAGTTTTGGTAGTTTAAAACACTGTCAGGAGTTTAGTTATTTCTTTCTTTTGTTTGTTTTCAAAACTATCAAGATAAGCTTCAACGCAAGCATATGAGGAAAAACTTTACGTACGGTTTGATGAAGTGGGTGCAGATGGTTTACTTATTATTGTTACTTTTAGTTGCAGTATTTTGAGTAGACTATAAGTCTTTACACTACGTTCAATTGGAATTTATTATCCTTTAGACCAATATTAAAATTATTAACAGATGAAAGTGCTACAGTTATGCGGAAAAGATTATTATGGTGCAGGAAGAGCAGCTTACAGGTTGCACAAAGGATTGTTAGATTCAGGTATTGAGAGTAAAATGTTGGTGGGGAAAAAGCGAACTATCGATAAAACAGTAACAAATATCCAAAAAAGTGAAAGGCAAAAGCTACTTACCAAAGTATATATAAATATTGAGAAGATCCTAATAAAGATAAGAGCAGGAGGCTCTAAAGAATTGTTTTCTATAGGTACGCCGGCTCATTCTATTCGAAAATTAATTAAAAAAGAAAAACCAGATATAATCCATCTTCATTGGATAAACAGGGGATTTATAAATTTATATCAATTAAAAGGATTAAAAATTCCAGTAGTTATTTCTTTGCACGATATGTGGTGGTTTACAGGAGGTTGTCACTATGATGGAGAATGTGAAAGGTATATGAAAAGTTGTGGTTATTGCCCTCTGCTAGTTGGAGATAAAGAATTTGACTTAAGTTCCAGACATTTGCATGCAAAGCTTCAAATATTAAATAGCATCAGTGATTTAACATTTATTGGTTTAAGTAGCTGGATGAAAGAATGCGTTCAGAAAAGTATAATTGGTAAGGGACACAAGTTATTTAATTTACCCAATGGTATTGATATTGATGAGTTTAGTTCTATAAATAAGGAGGTTTGCAGAGAAAAATTAGGATTACCAAAGGATAAAAAATTAATATTGTTTGCTGCAGTTAATGCTTTATCTGTAGAAAGAAAAGGATATAGTTATATTACTCAAGCTTTAAAACAATTAAATGAAGAACACTATCAGTTGGTTGTAATTGGTGGAGAAGATAAAAAGGAACAGGTAAGTGGATTAAAGGCTTACTTTTTAGGCGAAATTAGTGATGATTCAAAGCTAATTAAGTATTTATCAGCTGTTGATGTAACCATTGTACCCTCTTTGCAAGAGAACTTGTCTAACTTAATAATGGAAAGCATGGCATGCGGAACGCCTGTAACAGCCTTTAATATTGGAGGTAATGGTGATATGATAATTCATAAGCAAAATGGCTATTTAGCTCAATTTAAGGATGTAAATGACTTGGCGACAGGTATAAGTTTTTGTTGTAATGAAGATGTTAAGGATGAATTATCTAATCAAGCCAGGAAAACAATAAAGGATTATTTTGATATTAAGAAAGTCTCTAAAAAGTATATCGATTTATATGATAATATTTTAGAAAAATAAGAAGCTCATAAGACAAAACATGTTTAACCTAACTAAAATAGCGGATTATTTATTAATTTATTTTCTAATTGCCTTTTCAGGAATTCCTTTCTTTTATAGGGCGCATATTGTTATGATGATAGCTTTTATGCTATTTCCGGCTATTGTTTTTATGTTACGAAAAAGAAGCATAGATAAGTTTTTTGTTTACTATTGTGTTATTGTTCTTTTTATTCAGCTAGGGCAAATGGTAAAGTTTTATGAACTGCCTGTTCAAACTTACTTAGGATTACATGTTAGATTGCTATTTGCTTATCTTACCATAAAAGCTGTTGGGTATAAAACTATTAAATACCTTGTTGAAGTTTTAGCGTTTTCGGTAGTAGTAAGCCTAATATTTTACATTCCTTCTTACATAAATTCGTTCGAAAGCTTTTTAGAAAATAATGTAGCTCCATTTTTTCAAAATCCATTAATAAAAGAAACTAACTATAAGGTTTGGCCAAGCGTTATTTTATATACAATAAATCCCCAAGGAGAAGGACTTATTTGGTTAAAACGAAATTCTGGACCATTTTGGGAACCAGGTGCTTTTTCAGGTTTTCTAATAGTAGCATTGCTTTTCAATATTATTAGTACAGGGAAACTAAACAACAGAATAAATTGGATTCTTATGGTTGGAATATTATCAACGTTTTCAACTTCAGGAATACTGATTATGACCCTAGTAGTCTTATTTTATCTTCTTTTAAATAAGGATTTAGTAAGGCGATATGTTTTAGCTCCAATAGTTATTGCGATAGGAATATTCACCTTTTTTAGTGTTAGTTTTTTAGGAGAAAAGGTATTGCGTAAAATAAGTTTTACCGATAGAACCTATAATACTCGTTTTAAAAGTGCACAGATAGATTTTAACGATTTTCTTCAGCACCCATTGTTTGGCACAGGAAGGTCAGCATCCACGCGTTTTCAGGGAGAAACTAATGTAAGAACCATTCATAGAAATAATGGTGTAACTAATCAATTGGTTATGTACGGAGGTGTTGCTTTTTTAGTATATTTTGTACTTGTGTATTTAGTGTTTTACAGAATGTGTGTAACTCATTGTGTGGATAAAAGAATGGCATTGTTTGCTTTGATAACTGTTTTACTCATTGGGTTTTCACAAATATATTTTACTAAAGTTTTTTTTATTGCCTTAACTATGATGCCAGTATTGTTTAATAATAAAACTGATTTAGCTCAAGTTACCTGAAGATTTAAATTTTAAAAAGAAGGATTGAAAGCTAAGTGTCTTATAATGTCCGTGTTTGTCAATCTTGATGCTTGTGTCTTGATACTAATTTTAAATTAATGAAAGTATTTGTCGTTATAGCTGTATTTGATCGAAAACACTTTACTATTCAATGTTTACAACTCTTAAGTAAACAGACATACAAGGAGTTTAGTATTGTTGTAGTAGATGATGGATCAACAGATGGAACTTCAGATGAGGTTAAACGTTATTTTCCGGAGGTAAATATTGTTAAAGGTACAGGCAAGTGGTGGTGGACAAAGTCAATGAATGAGGGGTGTAAATTTGCCATTAAGAAAGGAGCTGAATTAATTATTACCCTTAATAACGATACTTATTTTAGTGCACAGTTAATTGAGAAGTTAGTTTTGTTGCATAAGGCGGATAATAAGGCAATTATTGGTTGTCTAAATTTGATAAAAAAAGAAAAGGAGTATATTTTTTTCTCGGGAATTAAAGATATTGTTTGGTGGAAAGCCAAGGAAATAAAATACCATAAAGCATTTACTCCTTTACCTAAAAATTTAAAGGGAATACATCCAACAAAGTGCTTAAACGGACGTGGAACTTTGATACCTGTATCTATTTTTAAGAAGGTAGGTGGTTATAACGAACAGTTACCACAATATGGATCAGACTATGATTTAACTTTACGAATTCAAAAAGAAGGATATAAAAGTTTGATAAGCTATGATATTAAAGTGTATGGATATGTTGAAGAAACAGGAGGAGGGAAGAGTTTTATTCGTCAGTCAACTAGGTCTTTTTTTAAATCCTTTTTAAATACTTATGCACAAAATAGTTTGAAAATGTATTTTGTATATTATAAGTCGCATGCACCGTTATTAACTTTTTTAATTGGATTTATCATACAACTATTGCGTACAATTTATGCCTTTTATAAAAAACGAAACTTGCTGACTAAAATATGATATCTTTTATAATAATTGGCAGAAACGAAGGATGGCGACTAGAGCTTTGCTTACAAAGTGTTGTAAAGGCAATAAAACAATGTAGTTTGAATGCTGAAGTGATTTATATTGACTCGCAATCAAACGATAACAGTTTAGAAATATCGAAAAGCTATAAAGAGGTTAAATCATATTTAATAACAGGTAAGTATAATGCAGCAATAGCTAGAAATATTGGTGTTAAAGAAGCAATAGGTGATGATTTGGTATTTCTGGATGGAGATATGGAAATTAGTCCTGAGTTTCTGGATTTAATTATAGATAGAGGAGAGAACTTAAAGTATGAGTTTATATCTGGTAATTTTATCAATAATTATTACGATAAAGATGATAATTTCTTAAAAAAAGATTTCTATAGGAAAATATATTGCGAAAAAGACACACTTCAATATACAACAGGAGGATTGTTTGCTATAAAAAGAGAGCATTGGGAGAGTGTTGGTGGGATGCATAATAAATATAAAAAAGGGCAAGATTTAGACTTTGGATTTCGGTTAGCTAAAAAAGGTATTTTTTTACTAAGAAAAAAAGAAGTAATGGCTCAACATCATACAATCGATTATAAAAATAAAAATCGTTTATGGCGATCATTTAATGATGGATCATATTTATATCCAAGAGCAATTCTTTATAGAGATCATGTGCTCAATAAGTATGTGATGAAAAGAATGCTTTCTAGTGATCCAACTTTATTAATATTTATTATAGCTATTATCATAAGTATATTCTTCAAATCAATTGTTCCTATTTTTTTTTATCTAAGTTTATCAGCCATTGCTGTTGCTTTCTCTATGAGAAATACAGGATTTAATGGGTACGTTAATAGATTGATGGTTCATATTTTAAGGGACCTTTATAATGTTTTTGCAATTTTGTTCTTTTATCCTACCAATCGTATAGAGTTAAAGTACAAACGAGTGTAATTCTTAATTGTTTATTATATTTGCTCCGCACTATAACTCCTATTGCTTTAATGTTAAAATACTTAGTTCTTATAGTATTCGTATTATTTGGAACCTCGATTAATTCTCAGGTTCAAAACGAATATTCAATAGCTTATTTAAGTACAGCTGACGGGCTCTCACAAAATGAAGTTACTTCTATCATAAGAGACAAGTACGGTTTTATGTGGTTTGGAACAGTAGGAGGTTTAAATCGCTTTGATGGATATAATTTTAAGCATTTTAAACCAGGATATGAAAAAAACAGTAACCTGACAAATCCATCTATTGAGAGGTTGTATGCAGACAGTAAAGATAAATTGTATGTAGGAACAAAATCAGGAGGTTGCAATATATATGATTTAACTACAGATCTGTTTAGAGAACATACTTATCCAAATAACTTTCCTAAACGTATTATTTCATTTTTTGAGGATAAAGAAAAGAACCTCTGGTATGGAAGCTGGGATAATGGATTATGGAAGTATGATCATCAAAAAGATACGTTTATAAATGTAATTGAAAGATTAAAAGTTTCTACCATTGTTCAAACACCTGATGATAGAGTATGGTGTGGAACTGCTACAGGAATATTTGTATTTGCTAAAGATGGAACTAAGAAGAGAATTGATCTACCTAAACATGATATTACAGAAATTATTTTAGATAGTAAAGAGCCTTATTTGTGGATTGTAGGATGGAATGCTGGGTTAATCTGTTACAATTATTTGGAAGATAATTATAAACAATATGACTATGAGGTTGAAGGAAGAAGTATGATAAGAAATTCATATTCGGTATGTGAAGATCAAAAAGGAAATATTTATGTGGGAACATGGGGAGGAGGACTTTTATACTTCAATAAAACTAATCAGCAAATAAATTCAGTTGATTTAAAACCCAAAGGAGTATCTGATACCAACATCAATTATGATGTCATTTTGGATATTTTTAATGAAGAAAATGGAGATGTGTGGGTAGGAACAGATGGAGGAGGAGTAGTTCGGTTATATCCCAATAGCAATTTTAATACACTTAGTATTAAAACCAGTTCTGGAGATAATAGCTTTCATATTAATACCTTAATTAAGGATGTTAAAAATAAAATTTGGTTAGGAACCAAAGGAAGTGGATTATATTCTTCAGACAGTTCTGGTATTTTTATAAGAGTTCCTTTTGAATACGGAGATATTTCAAATAATGAAAAGGTAATAATTGTAAAAAAGATTATTGAGGATTCAAATGGCATAATTTGGGTAAGTATTGATAATGATTTATACGTTGTTAATTCCAGAGATAAAAAGAATATTGTTTTACAAAAAGCTTATAAATATTTCAAGAGTCCCGATTTAAAAAAAGTTAAGAAAGCCCATGATATATTGTTTAACAGTAATGATATTTGGATTGGAACTCAGCAAAATGGTTTATATCATTTTAAAAAAGAAGGTGTAATATTTAAAATTGCTAAACGATATCATGCATTAAGCAATGAAAATTTTATTCCTGAAAATAGGGTGACTTCTGTATTTAATGATTCAAAAGATGATTTATGGATTTCCACTTATAATGGACTTCTAAAGTTTAACAAAGCTGATTCTAGTTTTATCCCTTTAAACAATTTATTAACGGATTCAATAAAACCACTTTGCCAAATAGCTTTATCTACTTTTGCAGATAATGAAGGTATATGGTATGGCACTCCATGCAGCCTAAATAGATTAAAATATCAAGGTGATGGATCATTAAAACTGAGTGAGTTTACTAAGAATGATGGTTTATCGGATGATTATGTAAACGCAATTTTATGTGATAAAACAGGTAATATATGGATTAGTACAAATGGAGGCTTATCGTGTTTGAACAAACATTCTGGAGAAATTTTAAACTACGATATATCAGATGGGGTAGGTGCAGTTAATTTTACTGAAGCAGCTTGTTATAAAGACGAAGATGATATTTTGTATTTTGGTAGTTATCAGGGAGTAACTTATTTTAATCCTAATAAAATTACAAAAAACAAAAGCAGGCCAAATATAGTTTTTACCGATTTTAAAATATTGAATAAGCCTGTAGAAGTTTCAGATAAAGGAACTTTAACAAAATCGATTAACGAAGTAGATAGGATAGAGTTTTCTTATCGCCAAAATGAATTTTCTTTTGAATTTTCTTCACTGGATTTTAAAGCACCTCACAAAAATCAGTATTCTTATCTATTAGAGGGTAATAATGATGATGAGTGGGTAAAAATTGGAAACAGGCGCAGGATTTCTTTTAACAATTTAAAGCCAGGAGAGTACAATTTACAAATTAAAGGTTCTAATTCTAATGGAGTATGGAATAATAATATAAAAAGCATAATATTAGTAGTGCATCCTCCTGTTTGGAAAACATGGTATGCCATAGTGCTTTATGCTTTATTGATTATATTGATAGTTTTACTTATTGTACGTATTCAGTTGAGGCAGGATAGATTGTCGAATCAGATCGATATTGAAAAGTTAAAAAGAGAAAAGGAACATCAACTTACAGAATATAAATTGAAGTTCTTTACTAACGTTTCTCATGAATTAAGGACTCCATTAACGCTCATATCTGCTCCTATAAGCGAAGTATTAGCAAAAGATCCTACAGAACTTACAGTTGATTTTATATTAAAACGGATTGGGCTTGTACAACATAATACAAATAAGTTACATAATCTCATTAATCAACTTTTAGAATTCAGAAAGGTTGATGCCGGTAAGTTAAAATTAAAGGTGGGAAAACAGGATATTGTTCCTTTGGTAACTGATATAGGTTTTAAATTTAATGATTTAGCAACAGAAAAGGATATCGAATTTGAAACAGTAATAAATCCAGAATCCCAATATGTTTGTTTTGATAATGAACGTATGGAAGTAGTTCTTAACAACCTTTTGTCGAATGCCTTTAAATTTGCCGGAAAACCTGGCATTGTAAAATTAGGATTGAGTGTGAAGGATGGTAATATTGAGATTAGTGTTTCAAATAACGGTACGGTAATTCCAAAACAAGAATTAGAACATCTATTTGATAGATTTTACCAAGTAAAAGGAATGCATAGCATAAGTAGTTCGGGAATTGGTTTGGCATTGGTAAAAACATATGTTGATTTGCATCATGGATTTATTGAAGTAAAAAGCAGAGAAAATGAATTAACTACATTTACTGTTAAACTAAAATTAGGAACATCTCATTTTAAAAATAATGAACTAGTACAAGAACATATCGATAAACAAACAACACCTGAAAAAATAATATTAAATCCTCAAAGAGAGGTTAAAACACAATCTATTAACAACAAAGGAAAAGGATCTAAAATTGTTGTTGTAGAAGATAATAATGAAGTAAGAGGATATTTGAAAGAATTACTTCAGGAGAATTACGAAGTGGAGGTTGCAGAAGATGGATTTTTGGGTTATGACTTAATTGTTAATCAATACCCTGCGTTAATTATCTCAGATGTTATGATGCCTGGTATGGATGGCTTTGAACTATGCAGGAAAGTTAAATCGAATGATCAACTAGCTCATATACCGGTTTTGTTGTTAACAGCAAAAGGAACTCCTGAAGATGAATTGTTTGGAACAAAGAAAGGGGCAGATGCATATATCGTAAAACCGTTTAATCCTGAGTTACTGAAAGAAAAAATTAAGATGTTGATTTCAACTCGCAAAACTTTAAGCGATAAATTTACACAAAGAGTAAGGGTTGAAGGATCAGAAATTGAAATATCAAATAAAGAAGCTTCGTTTATAAAAAATGCAATTAATAAGGTAGAACAATTTATTGAATCGTCGGACTTTGATGCAGAAACATTAGCTAATGAAATGGCAATGAGTAATTCTACTTTTTACAGGAAATTGAAAAAAGCAACAGGTCAGTCTCCTCGCGAATTTATATTAGCCATTAAAATGAAAAGAGCGGCTCAATACTTAAAAGAGTCAGATTATTCAGTTTCTGAGATTGTTGAGAAACTAGGATATCAGGAAATAAAAACATTTAGAAGAAACTTTAAAGAACATTATAAAGTTTCACCCTCCAATTATAGGTCAGGTAAATCTTTTACACCAGAGGAGTAATATTTATTATAAAGCTATCTTGAAAAAAATACACTATAGATTAAGTTAAATAGAGTACGCGCTATTTGACGATTTCTTGCAAAGACTAAGTATAATCTCCATTTACTTCACTTAAAGTTTCAATTTGATATAGTTGACTTAATGTGAAATTGTATTCTTGCAGATTGGTCTTAATTTCTTGTTTGTTAGTGTTTAATTGTTTTTAGTTGATTGAAAAAGTTCCTAATTGTGATATAAAATGTGACTGAATAATGACAAGTTTTAAGCGTTATTTTGCAATAATGTGTCCTTGAATTAAATTGATAAAAGCAGATATTGCATACCAGAATTTAAGGTAAAAGAAATGAGTATTAAAAATAACCGGTTATTTAACGAAATAAAATATTTGAAGTATGTAAAGTATGTATTGTATATCTTACTTTTTCTGCTTGTAGTATCAGTTTTATTTCTAGTAATAACATAAAAGGTATAATTAAGATAAAAGCAGATGTATATGGAATGTAATAAAAGGATAACAATACTTTTTTTAGTCTTATTACAAGGTTGCATATCGTTTATGTCACATTGCAATGCACAAACTAAAAAAATAAGTAAAAGGATTAAGAATTGCTACAAATCAGAAGGCTACAAGTTAGTTTGGAATGATGAATTTTATAGTGATGGTAAACCAGATTCCTCTAATTGGGATTATGAGATAGGATTTAAAAGAAATAATGAGTTACAATGGTATCATCCCGATAATGCAATTTGTAAAAATGGAAAATTGGTGATTGAAGCTCAAAGAATTGATATACCCAACCCCAATTATAAATCAAATAGCAGTAACTGGAGAGAGTCCAGGAAAAAAGTGGAGTATACTTCATCTTGCCTTATTACTAAAGGAAAACACCAATGGCAATATGGTAGGTTCGAAATAAAAGCACGTATTGATACAACCAAAGGTTCGTGGCCAGCCATATGGACACTTGGAATTGATAAGCCATGGCCATCGAATGGAGAAATAGATTTACTGGAGTTTTATATTAAGGATAACAAACAAAGCATTTTAGCAAATGTAGCATCAGGTACAGCAACTAAATGGAAAGCCAAGTGGGATAGTGTAATTAAGGATTTATCTTATTTTATTAAGAAAGATCCCCTATGGGTAAAAAAATTTCATGTATGGAGGATGGATTGGGATAAGGATTATATTAGATTGTACCTTGATGATGAACTGTTAAATGAAACTCCCCTAAGAGAAACAACTAATCCGGATGGATTTCAACCTTTTCATCAACCACATTATCTGTTATTAAACCTGGCTATAGGTTCAAATGGAGGAGATCCTCAAAATTCTAAATTTCCAATCACTTATGAAATAGATTATGTTAGGGTGTATCAAAAGAGATAGATATAGCATGTAATTAAAACAGTACAATCTATTATAAATTTTAATTTATTATATAATGAAATTAAATTCAGTAGTTTATTTACTTATTTTATTATTTTTTACAATGGCTTGTAAAAATGAGAGTCAGTATAAAATTAAGCCTGGCGAAATTTGGAACGATACAGACGGTAATCCAATAAATGCCCATGGAGGAGGTATATTATTTCATAATGGTACATATTATTGGTATGGTGAAATGAAGGTTGGAGAAACCTATTTACCTGAATGCAATAAACATTGGGGAGGAACACGTGTAGATGTAACAGGTGTTTCATGTTATTCTTCTAAAGATTTGTATCAATGGAAATTTGAAGGTAATGTTTTACCTGCTGTAAAGGATGATCCAGAGCACGATTTATATGTGGATAATGTAGTTGAAAGACCCAAAGTGGTTTATAATGCTAAAACCAACAAGTTTGTGATGTGGATACACATGGATAGCAAAAACTATGGTAAGGCAAGTAGTGGTGTAGCAGTAAGTGATAGTCCTACAGGTCCATTTAAATATATCGAAAGTTTTAGACCAAATGCAGGTATATGGCCTGAGAATATTACGGAAAAAGACAGTCTGGAAGGAACATTGGCTGAGCAATTTGAAGGAGGGCAAATGGCACGTGATCAAACAATTTTTGTTGATGACGATGGTAAAGCATATCATTTTTATTCATCAGAGCACAATGCAACACAGCATATTTCTTTGTTAACCGATGATTATTTAAAACCTGCAGGTAAATACAAGCGCCTTTTTATTGGTCGCTCTATGGAAGCACCAGCTGTTTTTAAAAGAAATGGTAAATATTATTTTATCGCCTCTGGATGTACAGCATGGAAACCTAATCCGGCTCGTTCTGCTGTAGCAGAATCAATTTGGGGACCTTGGAAAGAGCTGGGAAATCCTTGCGAAGGAGAAGGAGCTGAAAAAACATTTCGTTCTCAAAGTACTTATGTACTTCCGGTACAAGGAAAAAAAGATGCATTTATATTTTTAGCAGATCGTTGGAACAAGGATGATTTGGATGATTCAAGATATATTTGGTTACCATTTGAATTTGATGAGAATGATAGTCCTGTATTAAGGTGGCATCAAGAATGGGATTTGAATTTTTTTCAATAAACAGTTAAATTCAATTATCCTTTGTTTAAATATTCAACTGTTCGTTAAGTTTTGTAATGAGCTGAATATTAGGAAAATGAATTAATGAATGCAGTTTTGTTTAATGCGTTGACTTTAAGTATTTTGTAAATCAGTCTCATGTCTTTTGTCTCAAATCTAACGATCTATTGAATATTATCAAATTACCAATTTTTATACGATATGAATAAACTAATTATTGCTTTAACAATTATCTCATCAATATTGATAGGATGTAATCAAAGCACAAAAAAAGCAACACATACATTTGAAGTTGGCGAAGAAAATTTTTTGTTGGATAGCGCTCGTTTTCAAATCAGATGTGGAGAAATGCACTTTTCCAGGATTCCAATGGAATATTGGAAACATCGTTTGCAGATGTGTAAAGCAATGGGTATGAATACAGTTTGTGCCTATTTGTTTTGGAATTATCACGAATTTGAGGAAGGAAAGTTTGACTGGGAAGGAAAGCGAGATGTAGTTAAATTTTGTCAGCTAGCTCAGGATGAGGGATTATGGGTTATTTTACGTCCCGGGCCATACACATGTGCCGAATGGGAAATGGGAGGATTGCCATGGTGGTTGTTGAAAAACAAGGATATAAATTTACGTTCGAGAGATAGTGTTTTTATTGCAAAATCAACTGCATGGTTAAAAGAAGTTGGACGTGTTTTGGCTCCAATGCAAATTACTCAGGGTGGCCCTATTATCATGACGCAGGTAGAAAATGAATATGGTTATTATAGCAATGACGCTGAATACATGGGAGTAATGCGTCAGGCGGTAATCGATGCTGGATTTGATGTTCCTTTGTTTGCATGTAATCCAACTTTCGCATTAAAACGAGGATTTAGAGACGATTTATTTAATGTTGTGAATTTTGGAAGTAATCCTGCTGATGGATTTAAAAAGTTAAGGGAGGTACAAAAAACAGGACCATTAATGTGTGGAGAGTTTTATCCTGGATGGTTCGATACCTGGGGATTACCACATCATTATGGAAATACAGAAACTTATTTGAAAGATTTAGAATACATGTTAGCCAATAATGGATCTTTTAGTATTTATATGGCACATGGAGGTACTACTTTTGGAACATGGGCAGGTTGCGATCGTCCGTTTAAACCGGATATTAGTAGTTATGACTACGATGCACCTATTAGTGAAGCAGGTTGGGTTACCGATAAGTTTATGAAAACCCGTGAGTTGATGTCAAAGTACTTATTACCTGGAGAAGTACTTCCCGAAATTCCAGAAGCACTTCCTGTTATTAGTATTCCGGAATTTGAGCTTAAAAAATCTGCTCCTGTTTTCTCTAACCTTCCTACACCAGTTAAAGATACAGAGCCTCGAAACATGGAAATGTATGACCAGGGACGTGGTTTAATCAATTACAGGACAACAGTTCCTGCAGGAAAGGAAGTAGTTTTAAGTGCGAAAGATGTGCGCGATTTTGCTTGGGTATATCTTAATGGAGAGCAAATAGGAGTGATGGATAGAAGAAATCGTTCATTTACAGTAAATATCCCCGAAAGAAAAGATGATGCTCAACTCGATATCCTACTTTATCCAATGGGACGTGTAAACTTTGGTGTTGAAGTACACGATAGAAAGGGACTTCATGCACCAGTAGCTATTGTAGCTAATCAAACAGATACAACTATCTTAAAAAATTGGGAAGTATTTAATATGGATTTATCAGAAGAGATGTTGGCTAATTTGAAGTATGAAAACAAAAAAACTGATAAACCAGCTTTCTGGAAAGCATCTTTCAATATAGAAGAAACTGGGGATGTTTTTCTTGATGTAAGTACTTGGGGAAAAGGTATTTTATGGATAAACGGACATATGATGGGAAGGTTCTGGAATATTGGCCCAACCCAAACCATGTATGTACCTGGTGCTTGGTTAAAAAAAGGTAGCAACGAGATTGTTGTATTGGACATTCTTGGACCTGATAAACCTGTAATAGCTGGATTAAAGAAGCCAATTCTGAATAAATTACGTCCAGAGGTAGACTTTATTCCAAAGAAAAATGCAGGAACATTTGCAGCAAAAAAGAAAGATGTTGCTTATAAAGGAACATTTAACAAAAAAGATAGAGTTCAAATTGTAAAGTTTGGTAAAACAGTAACAGGACGCCAATTTTGTATTGAAAGTTTAAGTACGTTTAATGATAAAGGGTATACAGCAATTTCGGAGCTTGATATTTTAAACGAAAAAGGAGAGGAAATACCTCATACAATTTGGACGATAGCTTATGCAGATAGTGAGGAAATTTCGCAAGGAGATGGATCTGCTTTAAATGCAATTAACGGACAAGCTGTAGATTATTGGCTCACTAAAATGAGTGGCGATCAGGTAGTTCCACAACCACATCGCTTAGTAATTGATTTAGGTGAGAAAGTTAAAGTTTCAGGATTTAAGTATACTGCTCAAACACCAAACTGGCGTGTAGATGGAAGAATAAAAGATTATAAAATTTATGTAGGTAATCAATTAATAAAAAATTAGATTTTACTTTCGAATAATAATATTTAAAGCGACCATTGGTCGCTTTTTTAATGGAATAAAATCAATAAACTTCTGGCACGTAAGTTTGTTCGTCTTTAGGAGGCCTCATATAACCTTCTTTATCCTGAAGTTCTGGTAGTTTTAATTTTTCGTAAGGAACACTTTCGTATGGTATTAATGATAACAGGTGCGAAATACAATTCAATCTGGCTTTTCGTTTATCATCACCTTCTACAACATACCATGGAGCTAACTTGGTATCCGTATATTGAAACATTTTATCTTTTGCAATAGAGTAATCTACCCAATGTGTGCGGGAAGCCAAATCCATATCACTAATTTTCCACCTCTTTAAAGGAGTATTAATACGTTCCATAAAACGTTTTTCTTGTTCTTCATCACTAACCGAAAACCAATATTTTATAAGTATAATTCCTGAACGAATTAACATACGCTCAAACTCAGGACTTGACCGTAAAAACTCATCATACTCATCTTGGGTACAAAATTCCATTACCTTTTCTACGCCTGCTCGGTTATACCAACTGCGGTCAAATAAAACCATTTCACCAGCTGCCGGAAAAAACGGGACATATCGCTGAAAATACCATTGCGTTTTTTCTCGTTCTGTTGGAGCAGGTAAGGCTACAACTTTAGTAATTCTTGGATTAAGACGTTGTGTTATTCTTTTAATAACCCCACCTTTACCAGCAGCATCTCTACCTTCGAATATAACTATTACTTTAAGTCCTTTGTATTTAATCCATTCTTGGAGTTTAACTAGTTCTAATTGTAATCTTGCTAATTCTTTGTAGTAAAATTTTTTATTCAATCGGCAATCTTTTTCATAGGATAGTATTGATGATTGATTCTTCTTTTTATTATTAGATCCCATAAGGCTATTAATTAAATAATATAAGCCAAATAAAATACAAAAAAAGTAGGATATAACAATAAATAAGGTGATTAATTATATTGAGTTTAGATCAATAAGATAATATCGTAAAGTAAAAATTGGCTGTATTTAAAGAGTTTAAGTTTATAATAGTTAATTACATCAAAAAATGTTCATCAATGTACTTTTGAAAAGCCTCTTTATACTGATCACTTACGGGTATTCTAATATCAGTGTCTAAAATAATGCGCATTCGCTCAATAGTTGTAATTTTTTTAAGATTAACAATGTACGATCTATGAACTCTCATGAAGCTATCTGCAGGTAGTTTTTCCATTAGTTTTTTAAAACTAAGTAAAGTTATTACAGGTTTTTGATCACTTAAATGAATACGTACATATTCACGCATACCTTCTATGTACTTAATGGAATTTAATTCTACCCTAATTATTTTGTATTCCGATTTTATAAATAAATAATCATCATTACCGTCAATTTCCTCAGTATCTACTTTTTCTTGAGATAGTCTTTTTTTTGCTTTGTTAATTGCAGCCATAAAATTATCATAACCAATAGGTTTTAAAATATAATCAATGGCATCCACCTTAAAACCTTCAACAGCATACTCGCTGTATGCTGTAGTAAAAATAATCCCAACATCTTTTTTAAGAGATTTAGCAAAATCCATTCCCGAAAGTTCAGGCATATTAATGTCTATAAAAAGTAAGTCTACTTCTTTATTTTCAAGTATTTCATAAGCATCTAGGGCATTGCTTAAAGAAGCAACCAATTCTAGATTTGGAGTTCTCTCAATATAGCTCGAAATTTGTTTTAAAGCCAGAGGTTCGTCATCAATTGCGATACATTTAATTTGCATGAATAGGTAATTTTATGGTACTAGTATATTTTTCCTTTACATCTTCAACTTCCCAAACATATTCATCACCATAGTAAAGATTCAGTCTTTTGCGGGTGTTAACTAATCCAATGCCACTACTTTCAGCTTTTGGCAGAGATACTTCACTTTGCTTGCTGTTACAACAAGTAACAACCAAGTAATTGTTTTCAATACTAATACTCAGGTGTATAAAACATTTTTTATTAATTGCAGCACCATGTTTAAATGCATTTTCTAATATAGTAATAAATACAAATGGAGGAATAGAAACTGTAGGTACATTTTCGGGAAATTCCAACTTAACCTCTAAATCATTTGTATATCTCATTTGCATAAGCTTAGTATAGCTTTTAATAAATTCTATTTCTTTTATCAAAGATGTCTTTTTGTCTTCTTCTTCGTATAAAAGATAACGTAACATGTGCGATAGCTTAACAATAGATGTTTGGGCATCTTTGGGATCTAATTCTACCAGTGCATGAATATTATTTAACGTATTCATTAAGAAATGCGGACTTATTTGATGTTTTAAAAAGGAAAGTTCAGCCTGAAGCTTTTCTTCGTTTAGTTTGTGTCTTATTCGTTCTTCCTTAATTAAGCGTCCGGCTTGCTTAATAGCTGTGTTGAATCCAACTACCAATACAGAAAGTAGGATGTTGTTTAAGTATCTGATAAAATGGCCTTTGGCGACAGGTTGCATACCGGGTCTTAGAGGTTCTAAATTAGCTCCCCTGGGCGAACTAATTAATGGAGTAAAACCGCCTTTTGGGTGAGGAGGTAAAGGTCCTATATCATGTTTATTATTAGGGATTTCAACCAGATTGTGTAATAAGAAGGTAATTTTAGGATGACTGATTATTACAACTAAGATTGCTGTAATACCAAAATACCAGACATATTTTTTCTTAAATAAAAATCTATTACTAAGCCAGGTATTATTTACTATAAAGATGAGAAAAAAGGGTATTAAGGCTATAGTATCGTGTAATACTTTATACCATTGGATTTCATTATTTCTTTGGGAAAGAAATATTAATATAAACAAAACAAAAATCCATATTATGGTATAAATTGTACCTTCAATTATTAGTTGTCTTTTATTATTATGCATTTGTTTATTTTTATATAGAATTAATTCTAGTGTAATAAAAAACTAAAAGATTACATGTACTTTAATTTTTATTTACATTTCTAACACATCTTACATAATTATTGATTCGTATTACATCACCCTGAGGGCCTTTTCCATAAGGATAATTAGCTGGGTTACCTACTTTAGGATCGCTACGTTGAGCACCTGCGCCATGTACATCTTTTAAATATGGCGTTGGATTATTTCTATATCTTAACCAACCTAATGCTCTTCCAAAACTAATATAAACAGCGTTAGTTCCAAAACCTTTACTGTTAACATGAGTAGTCGAAGTCCAATAGAATGGATAATCAGGATTTCCATTAGCATCTTGTATTTGTGTGCATTCAAATGTTGTATCAATTGCAGGACTATTAGTTGTTGTGGGAGAACGGGAATAATCAACAATGCTTTGTAATTCTTTTGCATCCGGTAACCTCCAATCGTTATAACCTAAATAATTTTCTTTGTTTTTTTGCTGAACCCATTCTAATGCTTCTTGCCAATCCATAGCTTGTTTACTGTCTTTTTTTGCCCACATTAAGCCTGTAGCTTTATCTGTAATAGTTAAATCAGCATTATCGTTTAAATTATTTTTGCCATACTTTTTGTTTCCTCTTACATATAGTACTTCAAATGTTTTTTCTTTGTGTGGAGGTTTAATTGGATAACCTTTTATTCGGCCATCGGCAAAGTTTACACCAAAAACAGTAGCGTTATTGTGCATGGTTGTGCTTACATATTTTGTACAGGAAACATATTGAGCATCTATTATGCGTTCATTTTTCTTAGGATTTCCATAGTTAAAATCGAAATATGTAGTATTAATAAATGGTTGAAGATGGTCTGTTTTAAAACCTCTTTCTCCACTTGGATCTTCTCCATAGAACATGATCAGCGAATATAATTCTTTAATGGTTGGTAACCGCCAATCATTATATCCTGCTAACTTAAAATTTTTTACATTTTCTAGTGCTTCAATAAAGGTGTATTTTTTGTCAGCTAGTTTTTGTTGCCACATTAAACCGGTTATTAAGTCAGTAACCGTGCCGTCCCCATTATCTTTATATTTGGGTTGGTTATATCGGTAATGAGCATCCTGACCATAAAAAACTTCATCTTTTAATGGTTCTCTAATCTTATTTCTGTTATTGTAAAAATTTGTAACTCCAGTACCAACAATGGCATAATCATATTTTTTATAATTGTATTTCTCATTTTTTTGTGCATTAATATGCTCAATTACTAAAAACAAAATACTTATTAAAATTGCCCAGGTAACAAAAAACTTTATGTATACTTTTCGTGTAGTCATGATTCCTTCTTTTTTTGGTTAGAACAATTTTACACTATAACTGAAAGTAAATCAAAAAGAATCAACAAACGGGAGAATTTTATCTACGAATCAAGTTGTTTAATTGAAGAACAAATATTCTGGTAATGTTCAAAAGTAATTATTCTTTTATATTTTAAGTTTTATAAGTGTAGGGTATAGAAAAATAGAATTCAGATCCTTTATTAAATTCAGATTCAAAATTCAGATTTCCTCCTAATAGTTCCGCAAGCTTTTTTGAGATAGCAAGCCCTAATCCAATACCGCCAATTACTTTTGTTTTATCGTTAGTAATTTTAGAGAACCGGTCAAATATAATTGCTTGTTTGTCTTTTTCAATACCTATACCTGAATCTTTAATAGAGAAAGTTAAATAACTATCTTTTATAAAGTATGTAAGTTGTACATGGCCTTGTTCAGTATATTTAAAAGCGTTTGTTAAAAGGTTGGTTAATATTTGTTTACATCTAAAGTAGTCGGAGTAAACGGATAGAACTTCAGGTGGCTCTTCAAAAAGAAACTTAATGTTTTGTTTTTTTACCTCATCAATATTTTGATTAATAACATTAATTACATCAACAATTAAGTCTTTAAGCTGAAATAGATCTTTAATAATCTCAATTGAGTCTGTCTGAATCCTTGAAATATCTAAAACATCATCAATTATTCTGAGTAATGCCTCTCCGTTAATGTTAATGATATTGATAAATTTGTCTCGCTCGTTGTTTGTTATTTCGTTGTCGTTTAGTAGGTTGGAGTATCCTAGGATGGCATTCATTGGAGTTCTGATTTCATGGCTCATATTATCCAGAAATGCAGATTTTAATTGATTTGCTTGTTCTGCTTTAACTTTAGCTTCTTTTAAATCTTTAGTTCTTTCTTCTACTAACGCTTCCAGGTTCCATTTGTGCTCTTCAAGCATTTTATTTTGCTCAATTAATGTTTCCTTTTGTATTTCAATTTCTTCTTTACTTTCCTCTAATTCTGTATTTACATTTTGTAATTGAATTGTGCGTAGTTCAACTTCTTTTTTAAGTTTGACTTTTTGCCTTTTAATATTGAGTAATCTAAGTCGATATATAATTATTACAATAGAAGCAATAATCAATATAACAATAAATTTAAAAAGAAAAGTTTGGTAAAATGCAGGAAGAATTTTAATATGAAGTTTTCTTTCAGTTTTATTCCATACACCATACCCATTTGAAGCTTTTAAAACAAAGGTATATTCACCAGGGTTAAGGTTTGTATATGTAGCTTGCTTAACAGATTGTACATTTACAATATGTGGTTGATTATCGAAACCAATCATTTGATATGATAATTGGTTATATTTTGGTCTGTTATAGTGCAACGAAGAAAAGCCTAAAGTAAACATTTTATGTTTTGTATAATGAAGAATTATACTATCAGTATATTCAATAGGTTTACTAAGAAAATCTTTACTGTTGACTTCTCTATTTAAAATTTTTAATGATGTTAGTTCGGGAATGGCTAATGTAGTATCTGGTTTAATTGTGAAAGGGTTGAAACAAGTTATTCCTTTTATACCACCTACAATAATTCTTTTATTTATAAGATCATAATGATAAGCTCCTTCAACAAACTCGTTTGATTGTAATCCGTCGTTTTTATAAAAAGAAAGTACTTTTTCGTTTTTTGGATTAAAAGAGCACAATCCATTCAATGTAGTCAACCATAATTTTCCATTATCTTTTACAATTCCAAGGATTGCACTACTTGGCAGTCCATCTTGCATTGAATATATTTTAACAGAATCCGTTATCGAGTTTATTTTATAAAGCCCATTTGAGGTAGCAGCCCAAAAAATACTATCATTAACCATAATGGTTTGGAAAACATTTTGGTTGTTTAATGCATCATTTTCAACATATCTTTTTACAACTTTCTCATTATTGGTGTCATAAACAGCTATACCTCCAAATTCAGCAGAAAGCCATAAATAACCATTGTTATCCATTGTAATATGTTGAATATTATCCAGGCCAAATTTCTTCTGATTATAATAGGTTCTCTTATGACTATCTTTATTAAACTTAACCAAGTTATCCCAATTGGCTAACCAAAAGTTATTTAAAGTGTCTTCTACAATTGAGTATATTCTTGCACTTTTTTCCTGCTTATAATTATCATATACCCTAAAAGTTCGGAATTTTTCAGTTTTAGTATCATAATAACTTAAGGAGCCTTGTGTTCCAATCCACATGATGCTATCCTTATCAAAAAAGATAGATCTTATTCTACTTGAATACAAATCGCCATTTAGATAGTTGCCTTTTGTAAAGTGTTTAATAGATTTGTTTTCAGTATTATACTTTATTAAACCTTTGTTTTGTGTGCCAATCCAAATATTACTTTTACTATCGGTATTTATGGCTCTAACAAATAGATTTTCGACTATTCCATTACTCGTATTAAATTTAGTATATGATTTAAATTGTTTACATATTGGACTATATTTTAATATACCGTTGTTAAACTTAGTCATCCAAATACAGTCATTTTGGTCGCGTGTAATTGAGGTTACATCAGAGCTCTCTTTAAAGCCATTATCTTCTAACTGCATTAATTCCTGGGTAGTTGTATTATATAAAAAAACACCATTATCAGTTTGAGAAAAGAGTATATTATTTTCGTCAAATTGAATTTGCCTGATTTTGGATAGATGAACAGTAAAATCTTGGTTTCTAAATATTTTTTTTCTCAGTTTCTTATTTCGTTTATATTTCTTTTTATAATTAGCAGGAAGCTTACTTTTTATAAAATTTTCATTCTTATCAACGTAATACCATGTATTGTGATATTCAGTGAACCAAAAGTTGGAATTTTCATCAATGAAGAAATCATTAATGTCATTTACAGGTATAGTTGTTTTGTCTTTAGGATTATTTAAAAAATGGTAAAATTTGTCTTTTTTCAAATCAAATTTTATAAGTCCTTTTCCCTGGTTGTTAACCAAAGTATATTATCTTTCATTGGTTGTATACCCTTAATTAAGGAAACCGGAATTGAAGTGGAATCATTAGGATTATTACGATAAACTTTAAATTGTTTTCCGTCAAATCTATTTAAACCATTCGCAGTACCAATCCATAAAAATCCCTTATTATCCTGGGCAACGTCATACGTTTTAGAACTTGATAATCCATGTTCGGTCGAAATTTGCTCAAACGTTATAGTACGCTCTTGACAAATTAGTTGTATTGATATAAAACTCAAAATAAATATTAGTGAGGTTTTATACATAATAATTTTCTTTCTTGCTTAAATATGCAAAATGTTGGTATACATAATTATAGGTGAATTGTCAAAAATAATAAATCTCAATTGCTAAACCATTCCCCCAGATCAAAATAGTAAAAAAGAATTAAAGGATAACTAATATTTTAGATTATCAGTTCTTTTTTTACCAGTAGGAATTATTTTAGTTTTATTTGTAAAATTTGATTACTGAATTAATTTATTTAGTTATAAACAAAGTGGTGATAATAGTATTTATTAACACCAAGAAAATATTACTTGTGGAGGGAAAAATAGGAATTTAGGGTTAGGATAATATATATGTTTAATAATAAAATGATATTTATTGAAAATGGCTATAAGATCATCTTTATAAGTTCTATTCTAAAAGTTTTAAACTTTCTATAGCAATTGAATCTTCGGGATTATATAGTAATACTTTATTATACAAAACTTTTGCTTCTCTAAATTTTTTAAGATGATAATTAGTATGTGCTAGCATAATCAAGGCATCGTAACTAAAAGGAAATAAGTCTACAATTTTTGAAAATAATTTACTTGCCTTTTCGTATTCCTTTTGGTAAAAATAAACTAAACCTAGTTGATATAACGCTTGCGTATTATTAGGGGCAATAGACGATATCTCTTGATATAACTTTATTACTTCTTGCATGTTTCCCATTACATAAATCGGATATATAAGACCAAACTTAGCTTCAATGGCAAATGGTTTTAATTCAACTGCTTTTTGGTAATATTTTTTCGACTCGGCTTGATTTCCTGCTGAATAACATAACCATCCCAATCGTAAATTACTTTCATAAGAATCTTCGATATAAGCAGCCTTTAATACTTCAATAGCATCATCCCATTTTTCAAAGGCTTCTTTTTCGTAACTAACTTTAAAAGCTTCTCTTAGTTTTTCGTAGTTTCCATTTTGTGCAAATCCTGTTGTTGAAAAAAGCACTAGAAGTACAATTAATGCTGTGTTTTTTAAAGTTTCCATATTATGCCTCCAGATATTATTAGTTTATTGTATGTTGTTGCGTTGGTACTTAATAACGGATTTCGAGTATATAAGAATTCGGAAGAACTTTTATTTAACCCAATTCCAAGAATAAATCTTAAGTTATTACTTATAAAAGTATTTTTCAAGTTAAAAGAACTTTGCGTTTTTTCTAAACTATTATATAGTGCATTGTTACTAAAATCGAAAAAATTAAACGTATCGCTAAACATACCCGAGGTTTCAATCCACCAAAAGTTAGATGCTTTAAAACCCAATGTATGTTTATGAATAAAGCTGGATTTAGTAGTATTCTCATATTTCGAATTATGGGTATATCCATCAAAAGAATAATATAAATTGAGGTTACTTTTGGGGTAATAAGTAAAATGTCCTCCTATTTGTAAATTATTCATATTATATAATTCGCCTGAAAATATAGATGCTCCTAGATTAATTTTAGTAAAATTTTGTTTTGCACTTAAACTAAATAAAGTATTTGATTCATCAATATCCACATTCCTAGGGTGTTTAGAGGGTATTTTTACATTTAGTAAATTAATTCCCGGAGTAATTATAAAGCCATTAAATGGATTGATTTGAAATTGTAGTTGGTAGTTTAATTGGTAAATTGGTTGATTCTCAACATGGTAATGAGTTTCGGTGTCTACAACAAAATCATAGTCACTTTTTGATAAATACTCTAAGGAGTGATATGCTATAATTGATTTGCCTAATCTATGTGATGTAAAAGCAAATATATCATGAAAATAATTTGCTGTTTTTTGGATTCCTGGTTCAAAAGAACGAAATTTTTCAAATATACTTTTATTGGCATCATCATTATTAGATGTACTATACGAATAAAATATGCCAGCAGAGTTAAATACAGTTTTATATTTATTATAACTTTCAGCTAAAATATCTGAACTAAAATTAGATGATAATTTTAAGGCTTCGTTATCTCTACCTGAATATTCATAACTTTTAAGCAGATAATAAAGAACATCTTCATTTTTATTATTTAAATCTAAAGCTTTTTTATAATGGGGAATTGCATTTCTGTATTTCTCTTGCATAAAATAGGCGTATCCAATTCTCATCCTAAGATAAAAATAATCTATTCCGGCCTTAAGTGCATTTTCCCCTACAGATATTAAATTATTCCAATCACCCTTCATATATAAAGAGTAAGTAGTTTTATCTACTTGGGAAAATGAATTGACTTGCTTTTGAGCATAGTTAATTGTGGAACACCAAAAAACTAAGCCTATTAAAAAATACAATTTTTTTAATCGAAGGTTATAAGGTTTCATAATTAAATGTTCTTTTTAAGGATATGAGACAATTTGTGTTTTTAATACTAAATTCTTCTAAACCATTGTTATTTAATTTAATACTATAAAATGTTTGATACACAGTTCTTTTTAGAAAAGTGTTGTTAATCGATGATTTTAATAACATCCTTGTTGGAGAAAATACATCATCTGTGGATATATAATTTAATACATATTTTGATCGAACTAGTTGTATGAAAGGACTAATAAAATCATGCAGCCAAAGTTGTTTTTTAGTAAAACTATGATGTAATGGTACTTCATCATTTACTTGATGATTAGGGTAAAAACTTTTTTGAACTTTAAATACTCCTAAGTAAAAATGGTGTAGTAACGAATCCTTTTTACCTTCGAAATGTGTAAAGTAAAAGAGATTATCTGTTGATACAAAAAATGCCTTGGATTTACTTTTTGTACATTCTAAATACGTTTGGTTAGATGCGTTTATGTTAACCATCCACGTTATAGTATATGAATCACTATTATTATTCACCAAAAATTGTAAATCCTGCCCGGGTACAAAGTAAAATGCTTTACTAATAATGGTACTTGTTTCAGTATTAGAAATAATCTCACCTTCTATAGGTATTTGATAGTTGTTGAATTGAGTGTGTTTATTGGTGTGAACCAAATAGTTACTAATTGGATGATTAATAGTAGTCGAACCAATATAAGGATAAGCTTGTAACTGAAAATGTATATGCGGATAAGGTGAACGACCTGAATTTCCGCAAGAACCAATAATTTGTCCAAAACTTACTATGTCACCTTTTTTTACAGTAATACTACCTTTCTTTAAATGACTAATTTTTGAATATACATAATCATTATGCTTAATAATTACGGTGTTACCCCAGTTGTTTTCTAAATTAACTTCTCCTACAGCATTATCTTCAATATAATCAACAACTTCTTCTACTATGCCTTTATCAGGTGCTATAACAGGTTTACCATAACAGTAATAATCCTCTAAGCTATATCCTTGGTTTTTGTATTGCTTATTTTCATTATCAGTTATTACAAAATCCCAGGCATATAAGTAGTGATTTTGATGAGTATACTTTCCATCATGACCTTGCGAAACTTTCCACGCTCCCATAAAAGGAAGTTTAATAGGAGTAAAGTTTAAAAAGTTATAACGTTTTTGGTTATTGATAAATGTATATAAGTTTTGTTCAGGTGAATTATACTGGTATAACACTTCAGTTAACTTAGGGGTATAATTCATTCTAAATTTTAACACATACAAAAACATCAAAACCAAAGCATTAAATGGTAACGAATAAATAGCAAGGTTAAAATATTTGAAAATGGTACTTAAACTTATTGTGAGTACAGCAACCAATGGTACCAGAAAACCTACACTTATGTATGAACGAGTAGAAGGTACCAGGAAAAAACCTCCAATTGCAATGGCAGTTAAAATGTAGTTAAATCCAATGTAACTGTATTCAATTAGTGTTATATCGGCATGTATACTTTGGTAAAAAGTATAAGCAATAAAAAAGCCCAATAGCGAAAGCGAGAAAGCTATTCTACTAAATAATAGTAAACCAATGGATAAAATAACTCCGGCTAATACATTATATTGGAATAGTATAGCACTTAGAGATATAAAATAAACTTTTAGAAAGGAGGGAAGGATTTCTGCATTGTTAAAGAATTCGTAAACTTTTACAAGTGAGTGACCTCCGATAACGTAAAGTTCATTCATGGTATATATACCACGTTCGCTAATTCCTAAAGCATCAAAATGTTTAGTGGCAATGGTAAATGTCCATATTCCAATTAAAAACGGAATACTTAAAAATGGAATGTTGTACTTACCAATAATACCTTGTAATGTAACTGATATAAACAAGGTTAAGATAGCAGCTAATACTACAATAAATATTAAGTACCAACTAAAAGAATAATAAATCCCTAATCCTAATCCTACCAATAATCCGTTAAAGCCATATAAACCCTGCGAAACATTTTTTTTATTTAAGTTTAAAATAAAACTGCTTGCAGAAGTAACACATACGGCTATAAAACCAGTGAGTCCGGTATAAAAATCTATAAACGATACCAGTAGTATAAGTACCGCAAAAGGCTTATACGTTGAAAAAAATATTTGCGAATAGCTGTTAAACAAACTATCCACAAATAAGCTTACCTCATTTGATTTTAATTTTTGTATGAGTTTAGAGACCATAAATAATTGAGTTATAAAAGATCAAAAATAACGGTTCTTTAAAAGTTTAGCCAAAGAACCGTTACTAATCCTTAGTCTAAATATTATAAGTTAAATTGCTTTAGGTGTTTAGGTATTCTATCTAAAGCATTCATTGTTTCATGGTTTTCATTTTCTCTAACCACATGGGTATCTCCGTTTGTATCAATCATTACAATTTTAGGTCTGTAGGTAATGAATTGCATCCACTGGGTCATATTATAAGCTCCAATTCTACTGATCACCACATGTTCACCTTTTTCAATTACGGGGAATTTAATTGATTCTCTTATGATGTCAATATTCATACACAGTGGTCCGTATATAATCGTATCTTCGCTGTGTTGTGGTGTAATTTGTGCTGGTGCAATTTGATGCTCGTACCAGAAGGATGTAAATAACATGTTCACGCCAATATCAATAACCAATGAACGACGACCATCTGGTAACCTTTTGTTAGCAAGTGCAGATCCAACAAGGTATCCTGCATCATCAATTAATGCCCTTCCTGTTTCTAAAATTAGCATAGGCATGTGATCGTATTTAATATCCGATTGCTGTAAGGCAGTGGTTATGGCCTCTGCGTAATCATCAAAACTAGGACAAGTATCACTACCAGGCAAATAGGCTCCTTTAAGAGTGTTTTTAGATGCAAAACCACCACCCATATCAATATATTTTATATGATGATTAAACTTGTGCTCAATACGAACAGCAAGTTGTGCAAGTTTACTTGCGGCAGTTCCATATGCCTTTGGTTCCATTATATAAGTACCAATATGAGTATGTAGTCCAACCAGTTCAAATCCATCATCCACCAAAATTTTATTAAGGATAGACCACGCTTCTCCATTTTCAAGATTAAATCCAAAACGTACCCATTTAGGATAAATTCCAGCATCAAGGTTTACTCTGATAGCTACTTTTGCTTTTTTATTTATTTCTTTTGTAATGGATTGAATATCAAAAAATTCATCAATGTGGTCGATGTGAATAAGCGAATCGTTTTTAATAGCTACTGTTAAATCCTCACGACTTTTATCAGGACCGTTAAATATGATCTTGTTTCCAGGAACTCCATTAGCTATTGCTTTTTGATATTCGAAACCCGAAACTACTTCGGCCCATGAACCTTCTTGATGAAAGACATTACATACTGCATTCAAATAATTGGTTTTATACGACCATGCAAACTGTACCTTAGGATATCGTGTAACAAATGCATTAACAGCTCTTTTATATGTTTCACGAATAGTTTTTTCTGAAAGTACGTATAAAGGTGAACCATATTTTTCAGCTAATTCGTTTACTGGAACATCGTCGATGTGTGTTATTGGTTGAATTGTTGTTCCTAATCCATATTTATCAGGTACTCCTGCACTTATTTTATTTATAATAGGTTTTTCGTATGTTAGTTTTTCCATGATGTTTGTTTTTATGTTCTTAATTTACGTTTCTCCCTTCTGCCTTTTTGTCTTCTTTTTAAAGTTTTCCTTTAATAGATATTTTTTCAAAGTCAGATAAATCTCCAATTAAATCAAATGAATATCTGATAAACATTTTACCTATTTCGTAATTGGTCATTGGTTCAACATCTTTACCCATTGCTAAAAATGTTAATGCTTCAGGGATGTTTTGTCCAGCACCAACAGAAAGGTATACCCATGCCGGAATTCTAGGATTAATCTCAATTAGAAAGTATTGATTATCATCAGTTCTGATGATCTCTAACTCCATACCACCTTTCCATTTGCTTTCCTTAATTAAACGGTTGGTCATATCTAATAACTCAGTATCTGCTATAGTTACACCACTCCATGCCTTACCTTTATCGGTAATATATTGTTTACGCATTGGTACAGCTGCAATTGTATTACCATCTCCATCTCCTAATGCAATAACATTTACTTCTGTACCCTTAACAAATTGTTGAATAATAACCGGTAATCCCCATTTGGCACTAACTTTATTAAATGCTGTCATTACCTGTTCGGGATTGTATGCAATGTATGCATCATAAAATTTTCCTTTTACTAAAACAGGATATGTAAACTCTTGCTCAATGATATTGATATCAGCATAAGATGTAATAGTAATATTCTTAGGTACTTTAATCCCATATTTTTCACCATAACTTTCTAAGTTACCTTTATTTCTCTCTTCGAGTTGTTCAAGAGTAGGAAGATATACTTTAATGTTGTGGTCATTAAGTATTGATTGCGACTTAATAAAAGTATGTAACTCAGCATCCAAATTAGGAATTATTAAGTCTATTGGATCTTGTTCATGAATTTGAAGAATTCGTTGTATGTAAGATTCCATTCCAACAGAAGGATAAGGAATCATGTAAGCTTGATCAACAAGATTATTCATATAAATACCTGGTTCGAGATTCTCATAAGATAATCCAATGATGCGTGCTTCTATGTGTTCAGAGTCTCTAATTCCTCTAATTACAGGAATTCCTGGTCCCGGATTGTCAGTGTTGTTTAACCCAGTAACTGCAATGGTAATTTTAATTTTTTCGCTCATAATTATTCTCCCTGAGTTAAGTTATGATGACGTAACATTTGAAAAAAATCGTCAAGGTGTTTAATAAAAATTGTTTCAGAAACATCGTACTTAGTAAGTATATATTCCTTAATTTCTTCTTCGTTTTTACCCAGATTTAACAGGTTTAAAATTTCTCTTCCTGTTGGATTAAGTGAAAAAGACTCTCCTGTTTTTGCATCGAATACGAATCCCGATTCACTGATTGATATATTATTTTTAATTTTCATGGGATGTGGTTTTAATGTTAATCTCTCCGTTAATTGTATTACAAATCTATATTCAACCCATATTGTAAGCAAAAGCTTTCAACGAATTGAAGTATTTCTTCAACAGTTTTGGTTATATGTAGCATAACATTTAGGATTCTGATATTCGAAGAGATTAAGCTAATTAAATAAAATACTGTGATTTATAATACTAGTATATTTGGGTTATGGATTAATTGTCATATGCCATAATTCATTTATTCATAAAACTCATCTATAGCTCTTTTAACCGATTCATGTAGTAATAAAAGCCGTTTTGCTTCATTGTACGATAGTTTTGTTTCTTCCATTATTATGCGGGTTCCTCTTTCAATAAGCTTTTTATTAGTTAATTGCATGTTTACCATTTTATTGCCTTTAATCCGTCCAAGTTTAATCATGATTGTTGTGGTAATCATATTAAGAATCATTTTTTGAGCGGTACCTGCTTTTAATCGTGTACTACCTGTTATAAACTCAGGCCCTACAATGGCTTCAATGGGAAACTCAGTAACTTTGGCTATATGGCTATTAGGATTACAAGTGATACATCCGGTTAAAAGGCCATTTTCACGAGCATGTTTAATACCTCCAATAACATAAGGTGTTGTTCCCGAAGCAGCTATACCAATTACAGTATCTATATCATGAATATTGAAGGCTAGTAATTCATTCCATGCAGCATGCGGATCATCCTCAGCATCTTCAACAGCTTTTCTTAATGCTATATCTCCACCAGCAATTAAACCAATTACTATATTCTCGGATACGCCAAATGTTGGAGGTAATTCAGAAGCATCCAGTACACCTAATCTTCCGCTTGTTCCTGCGCCGAGATAAAATATTCTACCTCCTTTTTTCATTCTTTCAACAATATGTTCTACCAATTTATTTATTTGGGGTATGGCTTTTTTTACAGCCAAGTGCACCTTTGCATCTTCCCGGTTAATATTGCTTAAAAGTTCCTCTGTCGACATGTTTTCCAGGTTATCGAAATGCGATGAAGACTCAGTGATGCTCATTTTATGATAGTTAATTTATTGTGAGTGAAAACTAATAAGTCCATCCATTGGAGAGCGAGTAATTTTACCCAGGATCAAGTTGTTTTTTCTTAGTACCTTTTTTAGTTGCTTTTCGAAATGAAAAGCAATACTTCCAGCGAAATGTATCTCTAAATTAAATACGTTATCATACTGTAGCAGGTTTCTTTTAACAAACTCATCAAATGATTGGATAACGAGTTTTTCAATTTCTGGTAAATGGATATATTTTGATAAGAATTTAGTGAAATTCGCAAGATATTGATTAGGGAATGGTTTTTTGTAAATGTTTTCTAATATTTCTATTCTATTGGTTTCGTATTCCTGATAAAATAGGCCAATGATATTCGCTGAAAATTGATTTTTTAAGACATCTCCAATCAGCTTTTTTCCTAAAACAGCCCCACTGCCTTCATCTCCAATTATGTACCCTAATGGAGATACGTGATCGGTAATTTTATTACCATCATACAAACATGAATTAGAACCTGTTCCTAAAATACATGCTATACCTTTATTTCTTCCGCATAAAGACCGTGCAACTCCGAGTAAATCAGTATATACTTTGATGTCATTAGTATTAAAATATAATGAAAGAGCTTTTTTTACAATAGTATTTTTTTCATCGTTGATACAACCTGCACCGTAAAAATAAATTTCGGATATTTTATTTGTTTCAATCCTAAATTCTTTTTTAAGACTTGAAAAAATATCATCAGTAGATTGATAAAAAGGATTAATCCCGTTTGTAATGCATGTAGTATTAGAACTTTCATTACCTCCTAAAATCCTCCATTCAGTTTTAGTTGATCCGCTATCTGCAATTAGTATCATAATCCTTTAAATAAACATATGTTGATTAAAATAGGGCTTGAAATAATATTTATTTATTTTGGCACTTTTAAGAAATAATACTTGAATAAAAACATAAATGTAGCATTAAAAACATACCATTTTGTAAAAAAAAGATATTACTGGCTAATGAGCGGAAACAATTTTAATATCGAGTATATATCAAGAATCAATAAAACATTTGATTATATAGAATTAAATCTTGCCAAATCAATGACTTTAGAAGAACTAGCTATAGTCGCTAATTTCTCTAAATTTCATTTTAACAGAATTTTTCGTTCTATTGTAGGAGAAACTCCTTTTCAATTTATTTTACGTCTCCGATTAGAAAAAGCTGCTACTTTAATCTTATCAAATAAAAAAGAGAGCATATCAGAGATAGCTTTAAGATGTGGATTTACTGATGCTTCAATATTTTCCAGGAATTTTAAAAAATATTTCAAAGTTCCTGCTTCTAAGTATAAACAACACAAATTAAAATGTAGCAATATAAGTCAACTGAATAGCAATTCTGATCAAACAGAAGGTAAGCAGGGAATATACTTTTGTCCTAGATTACAAACAATTAAATGGAGGACAAATATGGAATTTAACAAAAGTGTAGAAGTAAAAGAACTTCCTAAAATGACTGTTGCTTATATTAGGAACTTAGGACCTTATAATGGAGATAAGGAGTTATATCAAAGTAACAGGAACAAATTATTTTTATGGGCGGGAGCAAGAGGTTTGCTTTTTAGAGAAGATTTTAAATACTTAGTACTATATCATGATAATCCTAAAGTAGCACTGAGTGATAATTTAAGGATGAGTTTATGTATTACAATTCCTGCTGAAACTAAGGTAGATGGAGAGGTTGGGAAAATGGAAGTTGAAAGCGCAAAATATGTAATAGCTCGTTTTGAACTCACTGAAAATGATTTTCAAAAAGCCTGGGAGTGGCTTTATGGTCACTGGTTGCCAAATAACGGATACCAACCTGATGATTTGCCTTACTTTGAGACATACCCTGAAGAACCAAAAGAAGGTAAATTTGTAGTTGATTTTTGTGTCCCGGTCAAGCCAGTTTAATTTCAAGTATTATTGAAAATGTAGTTATATGAACATTTATAGAAAATATTGAATATGAAAAACTCTTTGGTATTAATTGCAATATGCATATTATTTGGATTTAGAAGTTATGCAAAGAATTATCCTAAAAGAGAGATGCGAGCAGTTTGGATTGCATCTGTAGCCAATATTGATTGGCCCTCAAAGTCAGGATTGTCTGTTAATATGCAGAAAAAAGAGATGGAGGAATTGCTCGATTTAGCTAAGGAGTATAAAATGAACACCATTATTTTTCAGATCCGCCCTGCAACTGATGCTTTGTATCAATCCGAGTTAGAACCATGGTCTCAATGGTTAAATGGTAAGCAAGGAAAAGCACCCGACCCATTTTATGATCCGTTACAATTTACTATAGATGAGTGTCGAAAAAGAGGACTTGATATTCATGTTTGGCTAAACCCATATAGGGCTGTATTTGATATTGCCAGAAGTTCAATTGCTGAAAATCATCCTTATAAAACAAATCCTGAGTGGTTTGTAAAATATGGAAAAGCAGCTTACTTCAATCCCGGATTACCTGAAACCCGTAATCATGTTGCAACAGTTGTTGCAGACTTAGTAAAGCGTTATGAAGTAGATGCTATTCACTTTGATGATTATTTTTACCCATATAAAATTTGGGGTAAAGAATTTCCTGATCAAGAAGCATTTGAGAAATACCCTAGAGGTTTTTCAAAAAAAGAAAAGGAAGATTGGAGAAGAGATAATGTTGATTTAATAATTAAACAGTTGCATGATACAATAAAATCAATCAATTCTCATGTTGAATTTGGAATATCTCCGTTTGGAGTATGGCGAAATCAATCTAAAGATCCTAAAGGTTCAGCAACTAAAGCAGGTCAAACCAACTATGATGATTTATATGCTGATATTTTAAAATGGCAGAAAGAGGGTTGGATAGACTATGTTACACCACAAATATATTGGCATATTGGAAAAAAGGTGGCAGATTATTCTATAATTGCTGAATGGTGGAGTAAAAATGCGTTGGGGTGTAGATTGTATACCGGTCATGGACTTTATAAAATTGATAAAAAATCTAAAGCTAAAGAATGGCGATCTTCAAAAGAGATTATCAGACAGATAAAGCTTAACAGAAGTTACCCCAATATTGATGGAAGTATGTTTTTTAGTGCGAAATGGATGAGAACAAATCCACTAAAACTAAAGGAAAGACTAACTAAAAAATTATATAAGTACGAAGCATTACCACCAATAAACACTCGTGTGCAACAGACAAAAGTTGAGGCTCCCAGAAATGCGAGAATAAGTTTTGTTAATAATAAAATTAATTTGAAATGGGAGGGAGGAGATAGAAATTGTCACTATATAGTTTACAAGTTTAAGAAAGGAGAGGAAGTAACCTTAGAAAGTGTTGAAAATATAATAGGACTCACAGGAGAAACGCAATTAACTATTGGTTTAAATTCAAAAACAAATACTAAAAAATATTACTATGTGGTTACCGCAATCGGTTTAACCAATCAAGAATCGGTAGCTGTGTTTTTTGAGTAGACCTTAATAGCGTTATTTACTTGAGGATTACTGTTTAACAAATATCGAAAATTTAAAAAAATAAAGCCTGAGAACTTTAAGTTTTCAGGCTTTAACTTTAATATGTATTTCGATTTAACTCTCACTTAAAAATCGTTCAGCATCAATGGCTGCTTTACAACCCGATCCTGCTGCGGTAACAGCTTGTCGGTATTGGTTATCCATAACATCGCCACATGCAAATACACCTTCTACACTAGTTTTGGATGTATTATCAACAGTTTTAATGTAACCAACATCGTCTGTTTCAATATAATCCTTAAATATTTCAGAATTAGGCGTGTGACCAATAGCTAAAAAGAAACCATCTATTGCTATATGCACTTCTTCTTCATTTTCTTCACCTTTATTTTTAACAAGTTTAGCTCCTTCAACAACACCATCACCAGTTAAACCTAAAGTTTGATGTTTCCAAAGAACTTCAATTTTATCGTTATCAAAAACGCGTTGTTGCATAACTTTTGAAGCTCTTAATATGTCTCTACGAACAATCATATATACCTTGTCAGCTAATCCGGCTAAATAAAGAGCCTCTTCGCAAGCAGTATCTCCACCGCCTACTACACCTACAGTTCTACCTCTATAGAAAAAACCATCACATGTAGCACAAGCAGAAACTCCTGAGCCTGCATACTTTTGCTCATCCTCTAATCCTAAATATTTAGCTGTAGCACCTGTTGCAATAATTAAGCTTTCTGCTTCAATAACTTTATTTCCATCAACAGTAACTTTGAATGGACGTTCAGATAGGTCAGTTGCAGTTGCATAACCGAAACGAACATCGGCACCAAAACGAACAGCTTGTTTCTTTAAATCTTCCATCATTAATGGACCAGTTGTTCCTTCTGGATATCCCGGAAAGTTTTCAACTTCGGTAGTGGTAGTTAATTGACCTCCAGGCTGTAATCCTTCGTATAAAACAGGGCTCAAGTTTGCTCTTGAGGCATAAATAGCCGCTGTATAACCCGCAGGACCAGAACCTACAATTAATACTTTAACCTTCTCTATTTCAGAAGCTCCATTTGAGTTTTTCTCTTCAGGGCTTAAATTCTCCATTTTTTCAAATAGTGCCATAATTACAAATTATTTATATATCTATATTTTTATATTTCAAATTTGGTGCCTTTTAAATATTCATCAAAAAAAGTAAAAATTGACATATAAAATACTGACAAAAGTACATAGCTTTCAATCAGTTTAAACTTATTGTGTCTGTATCTACCGATAAACCAGCAACTACACCAATCCCATTCTCAACATTTGAGTATAAGTTTACTGGTTCAAATACTGGATATTCTCTAAAAGCCTCTTCTTCAATTGTAGACCTAATAAAATTATAATATTCTTCTGTCAATGTGTATAAATGAAAAACCAATTGCTTTTGTTCATCAACATTTGTTGTTGAAATAAAATTATACGGAATTAATAAATTGACTCTATATGTTCTTCCTTCGAAAAGATAATCTGTAAATGTTCCTTGAAAATCAACGTCAGCAAGTAAAACAGATTCATCATCTCTTATTAAAAAAACTTTATCTTCTTTAATAAATTCAATCGTTTCCAACGAGGTTTCATTTGATGAATTAGTAGTTAACAAATCTACTCTAACCTGAAAGAAGTTGGTTTGGTTTATAGGATCGTTTAATTCAATAGAGCATCTTAGCATAGTTTCTTTATCACCTTCATTATTAGATGCTGTAGTTCGTATAGTATCTATTTTATTTATTTTAATAGGCTCAGGAATAGTTGTTTCACCTGTAACAATACTACCACTATTAATTTCATATGAAATTTTGCAGGTATGATTTGGTTCTATAATATAATTGGGTACTCTATGCCATTTTTTGCCATAGGGGTAAAAGGAGGTAGTGAGCTCATTATTATTAATATTAATAGTAAACGTAAGATTATCTATTGGTTCAAAATCATCAGTAGAAAGTATATTTGTTGTATAGCCTGCATGGATGTTTAGTGAGCTATCAGGCATTGGAAAAGCATACATTACTACTTTAGGAATTTGAGTTTCAAGTTGATAATCTATTTTTTTTTCACAACTCGTTGAAGAAATCAAGATTAACAAGAAAAACACATATTTATAATGTTTAACAAATTTCATTTTCTACACTTAAAATTTTAAGGTATATCTAATATAAGGTAAAGGCACTGGAAAAATACTAAGTTGCTTTAAATCTCTGGTAACTTCACCTGTTTCTTCATTAATATCGGTTGAAAAATATAACGAAAAAGCATTTTGTTGACCATAGGCATTATACAATCCAAAGCTCCAGGTTCGTTCACCAAGTTTATTATTTTTTTTAAAGTTAACACCTAAATCTAACCTATGAAATTGAGGCATTCTATAATTGTTAATAGTTCCAATATATTCAGAATATGTGCTGTTTTCAATAGTTCCCTGACTTGGTAGGGTAGGATTAAAGTATTTTTGAGAGGGTAAAGTAACTGCATTTCCAGTTCCAAATGACCAACTGGCAGCTAAATCTACTCTATCATTAAATTTATAATTACTAAATAATCCAATACTATGTTCACGATCATTGGGTGAAGGGAATTCTTTACCACCATTAATGGATTTAAATTTTTGTCTGGATTTGGAAAGGGTATAACCTATCCAACCGGTTAAACTTCCTGTTTTTTTGTGAACAAAAAACTCAATACCTTCAGAGTATCCATTACCATAAGTGATTAAACTTTGAGTATCTCTACCTTCAAGAAAATTACGATCGTATGTAGATGCTAAAAGATTGCTATATTGCTTTTTATATCCTTCAATAGTTAAATCAAATCCTTGCCGCCATTGCCATTTGAAACCTAATGCGTACTGGTCTGCATGTTGCGGAGTAATATTATCTGTTACAGGTATCCATACATCTGTGGGTAAAGAAACAGATGACGAACCCAATAAGTGCATATATTGAGTCATTTTTGAGTAAGCAGCTTTTACTGCAATTTTGGGGCTAACTAAAAATCGCGCAGAAATCCTTGGTTGTAATGATTTATAAGTTTTATTTTTAGGTCTGTAAAATGAAGTATGCACACCTAGGTTTACTTTTAACTTGGTTGAAAGTTCAAAATCATCTTCCAAATAAATAAACATTTCTTGTCCGTACACTTTATTTCCCCCTATGGTTGTATCCAATACTGTTATTGTATTTTGCGATCTTCTTAAAACATCCATCCCCGGATTAAAAGAATGGTAGGTATAATTTGCTCCAAAACGAACGTGGTGTTTAGGATTTAAAAAATAATCGAAGTTTAACTTCATCATTAAATCAGTAATACCACTATTATAACGTTGCTCAAAATAATTCCATTGTGTCGGAGTAACAGAATGTTCTTCGTAACCAACGAAATACGAATAGTCGCTAAATGATATTGAAGTGTTAGAAAAGAGTTTTTCGCTATATATTTTGTTCCATCGAATAGAACTAACAACATTACCCCATCCCGAATAATTTTGATCATTTATATCAATGGTTCCATTGCCATCGGCGGGTTGATCGGGATTACGTACTTTATTATAATTATATCTGGTATAAAACTTATCCCTTCCGCCATAAAAACTTAGATATAACCTGCTTTTATCAGAAAATTTATGTGAGATTTTAGCATTTGTGTCGTAAAAATAAAAGGCAGTTCTGGTATGGTTTTGTGACTGAATGGGCATAGCGAAAAGATCGAAATATGATCTTCTAAATGAGAAGTTATAAGTTGTTTTATCCTTATATAATGGACCATCAAGGGCTATTTTAGACGACATCATACCTAAACTGACAGTACCTTTTAGTTTCTCATTGTTACCATCTTTCATTCGAATATCAATAACAGATGATAACCTTCCTCCATACCGAGCTGGGAAACCTCCTTTAGTAACAGAAATATTATTTAAGGCATCGGCGTTAAACACCGAAAAGAAACCAAACAAATGTGATATATTATAAACAGGTACATCATCTAATAAATAAAGGTTCTGATCAACTCCTCCACCTCTTACAAAAAGTCCACTAACACCTTCGCTACCACTATTTATTCCAGGTAGTAATTGAAGTGTTTTTATGACATCAATTTCACCAAGAAAGGATGGGAATTTTTGTATTTGTTCAACAGGAACGTTAATTGTACTTGTACGGGTAGTATTTATGCTTTCTTTAGCTAACTGTTCAACAACCGGAATTTCTTGGAGTTGAGTGTTGTATAGTAAATTAAAATCTAATGTCGTATCCTTGTCTAAAACGAATTTCTCATTAATAGTATAAAATCCAATAAAAGAACAATTAAGACTTACTTCTCCTTTGGGTAAAGTTAAGCTGTAAAAACCAAAGTTATTTGTTGTAGTGCCTTCCCAAAGCTGAGAATCATAAACACTACATCCTATTAAAACCTCTCCTGTTTCAATGTTTTTTGCAAAGCCTCTGATAACAAACTTTTCAATTTTTTCTGGAGATTTAGGAAGAATTATTATTTTCCGTTTCCTTTCGGTAAGTTCAATAGGACAATTACTAAATACTTCGTTTAAAAAACCTTCTATTGTATTTCTATTAGAGGAAAGCTCTAAATAATGCTTTATACATACTTTATTACTATAGCTAAATGAAATATTAGTTTCTGTTTCAATAGCATTTAAAATATCATCAGTTGAACCAGAGTTTATACCAATCGTTACATATTTTTTTAAAATTGATTGAGCATAAGTATCTTGTAAACCAAAGAAATATAGTAATATAGAAAGAATATATATGTATAATAAACGGGACACTCTTATTTTTTGATGATGAAATCCCGTAAATGTATAGAATTTTAATCAGAGACTGTTAATGTAGAGCCTTCAAATATTATCTTTTTATCAAAATGGATTTCAAGTTCCTCAATAATTTCATTTAAACTCTGATTTTTGAATGTAGTAGTTACTTTAGTCTTTAAATCTTTTGTGTTGAATTTAACTACTTTAATTTCAGGAAAACTCTTTTGAAGCTCTTTACATATATCAGCAAGATTGGCTTGTTTAAACTTAAGTTGTTTAGCACACCAGTATATGTCGTTTATGGTTTCTGCTTTTTCTTCAACTAGGTTACCATTTTTTATAACTGCTCGTTCTCCTTTTGTTAAATTGACTTTGCTGTTAAAGGCTTCCACATCAACATTACCAGATATTACAGATACAGATACACCTGATTTTTGTTCCTCAACATTAAATTCTGTTCCCAATACTTTTACAGTAACTTCTCCCGCATTAACAATAAAAGGTGTTTTGTTGTGCTCAACCCTAAAATATGCTTCTCCTGTTAATTTAATTTTACGTAGTGTTGCTTTTGCTAAATTATTCGCATAGACAATTTTACTATTTTTATTTATTGTAATATGCGAACCGTCAGGTAAAATAACCTCTTTAAGTTGGGTGTTAGTTTCGATCGAACTTAATCTTCCAAGCTCTGGCACATTCCAATATAAAATTCCTGATGTTACAATAAATAATATAGGAATAAATATGGCTGCTATTTTTCTTATAGATAGAGGTATGACTGTGCGTTTACTAGTATTGTTAGCTTTTTTGTTATTTATTTTTTGTAGAACGCAATTCCAGTCTTTTTCAGCATTAATTTGATTAAAAAGTGATAGATTTTCGCATTTATCCCATACTGATTTATATGCATTGAATTCCTTATAATTATGGATATCTTCGTTCTTCCAATTGTTAAGAACATCCATTTCTTTACCATCAATATCCTTGGTAAGGAATTCAACTATCCGTCTGTCAATATTTATATTGCTATCTTCCACTCTTCCGTCTAATTTTGGTTCATTTTACGATATAAAACAATAAAAGTTTAATGAAAATGCATTACACTAAAAAAATCTTCAACTGTTTCTTTTTCATCAGATTCAATTAGTTTTAATTCCTCAATTCCATTAGGGTTTTCAATGTGCTTTTCTGCCTGAAGCATTTCAGCCAATAATTGTAATAAAAATTCCATAATTATGATTTGAAGGTTAAATCTTGTTTAAGTTAGACAAAATGTATGCACAATACACGTATATTTTTTTTAAAGAAATTTTATTTAGAATGAATCTTAACCCCAAAAGGTAAAGTTAGTAAATAAAAATAAGAAGAATAGGGCATATACACTAACATGATTTGATAATTTGGCCCTAATCTTTTTTAACGCATTACTAATTTGGGTTTCAACAGTTCGCTTAGATATATTTAATTCTTCAGCAATTTCAGAGTTTTTCTTGCCATCAAAGCGACTCATCTCAAATATTTTCTGACATTGATTAGGAAGCGTATTAATTATATCGTAAATCCTTTTTTCTAGTTCGGTTTCTTCCATCAAATCAGTAAATTCTAATTGATTGTCTTTTTTTTCTTCGAACATATTTGAATGGTGTATCCGAATGTTTTGCTCCCTCTTTATATAATTGATGCATCTGTTACGTACCGATTGATAAAGGTGGGCTTTTAATGAAGTGTGAATTTCAATGGAATTACGTTTTTCGTAGAAATTAACAATAACCTCCTGAACTAAATCGCGCGAAAGATCCAAGTCATATACCATTTTGCTGGCAAAAACAACCAGCTGTTGGTAATAAAGCATAAATATCTCTTTAAAGGCCGATTCATCGCCTTGAGATAACTTATATACTAAATCTTTTTCGTCCATTATAAAGTTTAAGCAGCTACAAAATTATTAAAAATAGTGTCCAAGTAAATTTAAATAGTACCAACGGTAAAAATTTTAGGTTGAACAATGGATTTTTAGATATAAGACAACAAAAAAAAATAAAGGTTGCACGTTTAGATAATGGGCTAATGTTTTTTGTATAAATGTTTAGTTAAGAATTGAGAAATTTTATTAAAACCGGATTAAGTATTAGAACTTCTTTATGAATATTGAAGGGTCAATAGAACAGGACTTTACAGAAAATAGGATAGCACGGTTCTAGTGAATAGAAGTAAAGAAACGAAGTGTCTTGTTTTGAAGTAATTTCAATGTGTAATAGATTTTCTAATGTACGTTGCGAGTTAAATATAAGAATATTGACTGTACCTTTCTTTAGATGTATTTGACTTCAAATAAATATTAACAAACATTTAATTTTTAGTTGATATTGGTTATATTTGCAAACCTTAAAAACGGGATGTGGCGCAGCTCGGTTAGCGCACCGGTCTGGGGGACCGGGGGTCGCAGGTTCAAATCCTGTCATCCCGACTGTTAAAAAATGGGTACTCAAAATCAGATAGTTAACTCAAAAGTAGACAAATTTGATATAGGAGTAGACAAAAAGTAGACATATGACGAATTGAAATTAATGAGCGTTGGGGAACGAAACATAAATTTCAATAATTATGTCAAGAATAAAAATCATGATTCCTCCGAAGGTGAATACCTGTGGAGGTGATCTTTCCAAAAAATGGTTCGTTTACTATTCTGTTAGAAATCCAAGAACGGGCAAAATGGAGCGCTTCAAAGACTACAAAGGGCTTCAGAAATACAAAAGTTTTGAGAGTAGGTTAGAGGAGGCTGAAAGAATGGCACAAGAGTATTTAGATAAATTGGAAAATGGATGGACTCCACTTGAAGATACTAGTAAAGGTGTCTATGAAGATCAACTTGAGTACAGACATATTGTTGATATCTATAATATTAAAAAAAGCAAAAACAGAACAATTAATTACTATGGTAGTAAATTTATGGAAGAAGTCATTAAAAAGAACTCCCATGGTACAGCCAATACTTATAGAAGTAAACTACGTACATTTAACGCCTGGCTTAATGCAAAAGGTTTTGGAGGAGTGGATATAACAGCTATAGACAACAGGGCAATAATAGAATTCTTTAATTTTCTGATTGAAGATAGGAAACTATCTCAAAGAAGCATTCAGAAATACAAGCAGATTATTTTCAATTTGTTTGAATCAATAGTGGAAGAGAAGGCACTTAAAATAAATCCTGTATATAAAATCCCTTCAACTGACCGGATTAATGATAGTGCCCCAAGACCAGTGCAACAATTTGATATTGCAACTTTTAGAAAATACATTCAAAAGCATGATCCACAATTATGGATGGCTATTGAATTTGAGTTCAATTGTTATATTCGCCCAGGAGAAGAGTTGCGTAAGCTTAAAATAGGGGATATTGATTTTGCTCGTGGATTAATCCATATAAATAGATCAAATTTTAAAGCTAGGCGCGAAAATGTTAAAGAAATTCCAGAGCATTTCTTGATGAAACTAAGGAATGAATATAAGTTACATAAATATCCAAGAGAGCATTATGTTATTGGTAGGAATAATAAACCAGGACCAGAATATTTAGGTAAAAATAATTTGCGCTTTAGGTTTGTGAAGTATAGAGAAGCTTTAAATATGCCAACGGAGTATAAGTTCTATTCTTGGAAACATACAGGGGGAGTGATGGCTAGTGAAGCAAATATTCCAGAAAAAGACATTAGTGACCAAATGGGACATACAGACCTTAGAACTACATCCACATATTTAAAGCAAAAAGGAGGGAGGAGAATCGAAAGTATTAGGAAGAAATATCCTGATATAAATAAGTTATAAAAAGCCCCATTATCTGGGGCTTTTAAGCTCTTTTACAAGCCATACAAATTGATTACCAACCAATTTTGTTACAAAACCTCTTGATTTAAGGCCTTCGTAAATTTCTTCTTTAGTGAGTTTAGCAGCTGAATTAAATAATGATATTATATCATTAGATGAAAGCTGCTCATCACTCTCAACAATATTGAAAGCCGGTTGGTAACACTCTTCAAAACTGTTGAGTAATTCTTCTAAAATTTCCATTGTGCGACAGTTTTATTGGGATAAAAAAGACCCAGTCAGACTGTCGCACAATTCACATACACAATGAGAAAAGTATCAGGCCTAAATCCTGATTCCTGACTGGGCAATACCTGCTCATTGTTATGTACATAAATGTGCGACGGAACAAATTTAGAAATTAATACTTAGTATTATAATTCTTTAATTTGAGATTTATTCTTTTTCTTACTTAAATCAATTAATCTTTTAGAAAGTGCTTTAGATGTAAAAACAATCTTTGTATTAGATATCCCATTTGATGTAATAGGATATTCAAAACTCAATAAAGTTTTCTGTCCAATCCATAACTGTTGTTTAGAATATGAATCTTCAGAATACTTCCCATTTCCATAAGCAGCTTTTAGTACATTGAGTATAGGATTAAACTCAAAGCTTACTGCATTCTTTTCTTGTAAATTAATGGAAAAAATACTATCTCTTAAAACTTTGATTTTAACATCGCTTAATTTGGTATCTCCAATTGAATAATAGTATTGATTCGCTATTCGATATATTGAAATATCTTCGATTTCGGAAATCTTTGTAAGCTTTAAGCTGTCATGTAATTCTTTAATATTTGATTCCAACTTAATATTTTTAAAACCAAATTTTTCATCTAAAGGTGACTCTTTTTTCTTCGTTTGTGTAGTACAACTAAATATTATCAATAATAGAGAAATTGAAATTATATTTTTCATATAAGAATAATTAGTGTTAAATAATGAAACGAATATACCAAATTACTTTATACTCGCAATACTAGCTCTTTCTTCATCCTCTTTTGTTTTATCATCCAAATCAGTATTTGTTATATAAGACCTACGGTTTAATGGATCACTTAAATAATTTCTTAATTCTCTATTTTCCTCAATCAACATATCAATTCGTTCAATAAGAATTGAATCATCTTTTTGAGGAATATTAACAACTGGAGCTTCCGTTTTATTGGTAAAACCACCATTTGCAAAAGCAGGTATATCTTGCATAGCTGCAAAATCAGGAGTTACACCACCAAACATACTGGCTGGAGCTTTACCTTTTCTAACAGCTTCCAAAGCTGCAATTACAGGACCGGTATAAGGATCATTTACCATTTGGTTACTGGCTATCCATTCAGTTCCTTCCTCACCGGCTCGATAAATACGATCTCCATTAGTAAAACCACCAGTAGCATAAGCAGGTAATGGTTCGCTTGATATTGCTGCAATTTGCAATGCACCTGTTATTCCCGCCATTGTAGAAAGCGCAAGACCTGCAAAACCTCCCGGATCAGCTAACATTTTAATAATAGCTGAAGCAGTGTTTATTGTTGCTTCAAATATTTTAAGGGATTTTTCTCGTTTTGCCTGTTTAATGGCAATCTCTTCCTTTTTACGGTCAAGATCTGCATCCAACTTAGCAGTTTTGGCATTGTATTGATTTTGAGATATTAAACCCTTCTCTAATTGATCATTTAAAAGATCTTTCTTTTTATTGGTATTTCGCTCAAACTGTTTTAGTTCCTTTTTTTCTTTATTACCCTGTATTTGATTAATGGCACTCCAAGCTCCAACTACTTGATCAAGGGCAACCTTAGCCAACTCAATATTTTCCAACATAGCTTCCCAATCCTCTTGGGTCATTCCGAAAATATCTCGAGGTTCTTCAGTATTTCTTAACACCTCAAGCTCTTCCAACATTAATTGATAATATTCGGAAGTAACCAATCCGTTTTCTTCAGCTAATCGGAGTAACTCTTGATATTGGTTGATTTTTGCCTGCTTTTCACGCTCAAAATCATTCAGGCTCATTTCATAGAGCTTTTGCTCAATTTCGGAGTGAAGCTTTAAACGTTTTTGATTGTGTTCTGCTTGTTTTGCTTCTATCTCTTGATTTTGAAGTGATTCAAGTTCGGAGGTGTCAATACTATATTTTTGAGCTACATTGTATAAATCAGCATACTTGTCCTTAATGGCTTGAATCTCTTTTGCTTCATCACTTAATGTATCAAGATGAAGACGTCTTCTGATTTCTATAATTTTATTGGCTAAATCTTTTTCTGCTTTTGCTTTATTATCAGCTAGTTTCTTTATTGCTTTCTCATCTTCAGGATTAGTAATGTCAGGAGTATAAGCTTCCATTTCTTTTTGAACCTGAGCTATTTTTTTCTGTATTCGTAAGTAATCTTCTCCTCCTCTAGTAGCATGTTTTAAAGCCAATTGATACTTGCTCATTTTTTGTTCCAGGTTAGCTAAAGTTTCAGTTCCTATTTGATCTCCAATTTGCTCTGCATTTAGTATTTCTCCCAAATCAGTTTGTTGACGTTTAAGACTTTGTAAACGCATTTGTAAATCCTTTATACCTTCATTCATGGCATTAGCAGCTTCTTCACCATTGTTAAAAGCATCTACTGTCATCATACCACTCATAGCTGCAGCATTACCGGCAGATAGAAGTGAATTTTTAACAAATTGCCATGTATTTACCCTAGTGTTATTTTCCCTAATTTCATCCTGTCTGGTTTGTTGAAGAAGTAATTCAGCTTCGGCCAGTTCAATTGTTTTATTGATTTTATCCTGAAGGTATTTTTTCTGTTGGATACTTAAAGAATTTAAATTAGAAATCTGGTTATTTAAATCATTGTAAGTATCCTTAAGTTGTTTGTTAGCTTTTGTAAGTTTTTCAACTGCCTCTTTTTTCTCTTTTTCTCTTTTTATCGCTCCTGCATTATATTTATCGTATGCTTTTATAGCTAGATAAAGAGCTGTTATACCAGCAATAGCAGCACTTAATGGATTAATAGATAAGGCACCTCCCCAAGCCTTTTGAGAGTCAATGAACCGGCGTTGTGCTACTGTTGCTTTACCTGTAACTGCAATATACGCTTGCATTCCCAATACCCTGGCAGTTGAAATTGCTGCAATACCGGCACTAATGGCTTTCTCTTTAATATCCATAGCTATTTTTGCAGCTTGAGCTGCAGCAGCTTTTATTAATGAAGCATTGTATGCTAATACTGCACCTGTTAATGCAATAATTAAAGTTTGATTCTCTTTTAAAACTTTTGGTAGGGCTATTGCTACTTTTATTAATTTACCAAAGCTCCAGATTGATTTAGTTAAAACCGGACTGAGATTTTCACCTAACTCAATAGCCAGATTCATTACCTCGTTTTTGGCCTGCTGAAGAGTTGTTGCGTTATTGTTAGTATTTTTGTAAGCTTGCTCCTGCGCTACATTCGTATCAGTTACTGCTTGTGTATAGCGTTCAACTTCAGTTCTGGCCTGAACCAATACTTCAGCCATTTTTGCATGCTCTTCACCAAAAATATCCGTTGCACTTTCACCTTTTTTAAACCTGGTTTCTAACTCTAACAAAGCCCTGTTAACATCGAAAACACCATTCTTATAACCAATTTGTTTGGCCTTCATTTTAAGCAAAACTTTATCCAGGCTATTTCCGGAAACAGCAGCTTCTTTAAATTTTGGGGCAACTGCTTCGATCAAACCAACAGCCTGTTCAACTTCGCCACCCATTAAGGCAAACGTGGTACCCATCTTTTCGATGGCTTGTGATAAATATGGAATGTTAGCCGCACCTTCTTTGGATCCGGCAGCCAATACATTGATAACACGGTTACTTTGATCAGCCTCCATGTTAAACTGGTTCATGGTATTGGTAAGAGCTCCAGCAGCAGGTTCTAACTTGCTTTTTGCTGCTTCGCTTAATATGATAGCCTGTTCTGTTACATAGGCAAGAGCTTCTTTGTTTTTAAGTAGTTCCGGACGCTGCGATCCAACCATGGTATAAGCATCCAGGATATCTGAAGCACCTTGTTTTATTTTAATACCCGCTTCAGTAACTTTTACCGATGTAAGCTTAGCCTGTTCACCCAACCAGCCTAATTCATCACCTTCCAGACCTGTTAATGCGGATAAGTTATCAAGGCGTTCCTCAAAGGTATTATAAGCATCAGCAGCCTTTCGAAAGCCGAAGGCAATTCCTGTAAGGGATGCAATACCGGTTGTTATAATACCAAAATACTTATTGAATTTATCTACTGCGTTACCAATGGAATTCCAACCTGTAGCAGTTTGATATAGTTGTTGTTTGTGTTGTTTAAGAATAGCATTCAGGGCTTGGATCTTCTTACCCTCACGAATGTATTCCTGGCTACCAATGGTCATTTTGCTTTGGGCTATAATAGCCTTTTGCATCTCTGACCGGATACTTTTTACATCGTTTTTTACCTCCTTACCATTGATATAGAGGTTAATCCTTCGTGTGTAGGTTGCATTTTGAGCCATCGCCTATTGTGAGTTTTAGGCGAAATTGGTTGGGTTTAATGCCAATAAAAAGGACACCGGTACAACCGGAGCGAGTCATTAAAAATCCTTATCCAATGCGCATTCCATTGGCATTCACTACAGCTTCATCCGCTTTATGATCCGCCACAATATCCGCTAAAATTGGTATTTCATTATCCAGTGTAGCATTAAACCAATCCTGTGATTGGCGGTTAACCTGGCCCTCCAACGGACGAATCACCTTACCATCCTTAAAACCTCTGATAACCCTATTACCAGACATCACATGTCCACGCCCAACTCCTTTTTGATAAAATACACCATGCCTGGGAAACTTATAACTAACACTATCAATTTCACCAAAATCCTTGTGCATGCTACTTCGAATACGACTGGCCAAAACACCATTACCATCTGAAGCTTTACTTCGAACATTACGAGCAAGTTTACCCCTTACGCGGTAAGTCCATTTTTTAATGTCTTTATTATATGCTTCAATTGAAGCTATCAGTTTATCCACATCCATTATTGCGAACTTTTAACCAGTTTCATTTCAAAAGCAGTGACTTTACCAGTAATATCAATTTCAGCAGAAGCTTGCCTGGGGAGTGCTTTTACATTATCGGCCAACACCCAACGGGGATGATCCTTTTTCTTTTTGGGAAGGAAAAGCATTTGGATCTCGAGAAGTTTCCAAATATCAATATTGGTAAGCAATACCCTGAATTCTTCACAGTTGGCCAAAAATGAAAGCCATTCAAGCCCAAGGCTTGTAACAATTCCGTTATTACTATTAAAATCAATATCCAATGTACCTAAAACTTCATTACCTTGACGATTAATCAAAGGCGTAGCATAAGGAACATCTAAAACACCATACCAATGCAACAATTGAAAACCAACATCATCCGTTTCGGGTATTACTTCAGAAATCCCTTTTTTAGTAGAAAAAGGAAACACTTTACCATCCACTTCCTGAACAGGCATTGGGCTTAAACCAATGGAAGGTTTTATATCATCATCATCACTACCAAAGTCCTTAAAATTATGCCGGTAAAAGCTCCATTCCCTAATTTGTGATGAAGATTCAGGATAATCATACACATATACAGAATTAGTTCCGGAAATATACGCATAGCTTTTCTGGTACTGTGAATTAAGTTCCGAAGCATAGTTTACATGCTCCTGTAAATTAGCAGGAGCAATATCATTAAGATCCTCTGTATGCTGCCAACTTAATTTAATACTCTTTGAATCTTGTGATAAAACCTCAGTAGAATCCAGGATGATATGCTCGCTTATATCAACAACAAACGGATTTGATAAAACATCCTTCAGCAATTCCGTTTCAACCACTTTGTTTTCATCATCAAAAAAGATGGCCATAAAAAAAGCATTGCGCAAAGAATTTAGTGCAGTACCAATTTTAACATCAGGTAAATAATCCTGTAATGACAAGGTATTTTCGTGAATGTTTTGCCCAATACTTTCTCCTTCTTTTCGGATCGACAAGAAACATTTATCCAGGTAAAAAGCAGCGTACTCCTCGGTATCTTTAGCACGTACCATTACGGATATAATATCATCCTTCATAAAATCATAAAAACCTGAAATCAACATGATTGTAGGTTCTTTTGATAACGGGTAATGGTAACTTTTTTCATATATAGCCTGGTTTCCTTTAAAAATAGCAACATGTCCGTGGCGTTCAAGTGCGTAGTTTCCCTTTTTTGTAACCCTTGTACCATGATAAGGAAAAATCTTAAGTGAAACATAGTACTTCCCCGTTTCCCTGACCAGATAAGTACTATCTACAGAGCAATCAAATTTGTCTTCCAGTTCTATTTCAAAAGGAAACTTTGTGTAAGAATGCAACACCCTGAAATAATTTGGATATGGCCCTGGTTTCTGAGGCACATAACCACCTTGCAGGTTTGTTTTAAAATCAAACAAAAAGTAATCCAGGGATTGGTTACTATAAACTAATAAATCATTGAAACACTGATTATCTACCAAAGCCCCACCTAAACTATACGCATTAATGGACAGCACTTTTTTTATTGAAGGCACAAGCATAGGCAAAGGCACCAGGCTTTGTTTGTTTTCAATTACATCACCTGTTTTATTGGAGACAAAACCACCATTTTCCCACCAATTAATAAACCCTTTATAATCCTTGTTAAACTCGGGAAGTTCACCAGCAACATCATCAGTTAATACCTGTTCCCCATAAAACTGTGGGGCATATATCATCGGAAAGCGATAATCACGCTCAATGCTTTCATTATTTACATCAGCAGCGTGATTTAAAACGGTAGCTTCGGAATGTGGATTACCACCAATACACTCACTTTCGTAAGGAGCATCCCTAAAGCTTACACCCTCAAAATCAACCCCAAAACTATTCAATGAAACCGTTACCCTAAAAGTCTTTTTAGTAGATTTACTAATCACCATTTTACCACGACCAATAGGTATTTCCTGTAGTTTGATGATGCAATCATAAGCCCTTTTTTTATTGCGGACTATTATGTAGTTGGCGAACTCAAAAGTTTCCTCGTTACCTTGTGCCGGTATATCAAAATGCCAGACCACATCACCTTTTATTTCATCCATATCGAAATACGAAGTATTCATTTCCAGGCGAATCTTGGTTTTAGGATCCAGGATAAGAGGAGTATTATTGACCAGGATTTGAAGCATTATTTCTTTTCAAAAAAAACTGAACTATGATTAATAAATGGAACAACATCACCCATACCAATGCATATTCCTTTCAAATTACTGCTATCAGGAAATAGGTTTTCGGCATCACCATTCAAACCCAGTTGTGCACCTAATATATTGCTGGTATCGTTTTGAAAAAACTCTTCAGGTTCTTTGGAAATTCCTAGTACCTGACCTTTATATGTACTTTCATCTGCCATTAGCTGGGTAGGTTTTTAGCTTTAATAGTTACACGAACTTTCCAATAGCGGATGTACATGCGCTCACTGGTTTCCGAATCATAACCCGTATCCAGATTACCATGAGAAATCAAACCATTTTCATCATAATTAACACGAGGTTCACCGTATAAATCCATCTTGACCCACTGAGCATTTGCCAAGGTAGGATCTGTTTTTGAAGCTTTGATTTCGATAGAACGAGTTTTGTTAAGAAAAACTTCCTGCACATATCCTGTTCCACTAGTAAAAGCTAACCCATCATCAGATTTAGCAATAAATGTTTCTCCTACATCACGAGTTTTGCCACTAGCAGTTTGTGAGATGGCTTCCGATCGTACCAGGTAAGTTTTACCATCAACAAGGTTAGTACTCGGGTTGATAGCTGAACTCAAATCAGCATTAACATTAACCTGGTTACCATTTCGTGCAGCCCTTTGTCCAAAAGCTTCAAAAGTATTAATATGCCGAAGTTTACCCAGATCAATAATATTTGTTTCTGCACTTGCATCAATGGTTTGATCAATGATATTACCAGATGCATCTATATTGGTATAATTTCCAAAATTAGCTGTAAAATCAGCTATTGAACCTTCGGGATATTTACCCACATATCCGGCATCATAACTCATTTTTGAAGCCAAACAACCAGGTACTAAATAAAAGTTTCCCTTATCAGGATTTATAAACAGGTCACCATCTGTTTGATACTTGCAGCCAACCAAATATTGAGAGGCAGAACCTCCAAATACGGTAGCCATACGGGATCTAAGACTTTCTAGTTTCTCATTATCATTGGCTCCTGTTGGAGCTGAAAATTCAGTTTCATCTGCACCTTGATTACCATCAATGAATTTAAAATTACAATTATGAAACAAGCTATACTTGAGAACATTTGCTGAACCATCATGGTTAGAAATAGTAACCCCTCCAGTTCCATTGAAACCAGATATAATATTATTGATTGTTCTTGTAAGCGATCCATTTTGGCCGAAAGTGCCAAACTTTATTGTGTCACCAACATTACCAACAATAGTGTTATGATCTCTTAGATTGATAGTTCCCCCAAGATATTGGTTATTATAAAACAATGATTTAGAAGACTGCTGAAAATGCATTGAACGATTGAATTCCCCCATATTTCTAATAATGCAATTTATAATACAATCGTATTTGCCATTTGAGTATAATCGAAATCCATTAACGAAATTCTGCAATACCAGGTTTTCAATAATACCCAAATTATCAATTGCTTCCGGTATAAGAGTGCCATCAACAATACTAAAACCATCACCAATTATTTTCACATAATACTGTAAAGTACCTTTTAAGCTTTCGTTAAAGTATCCTCTAATATAAATTCTGGTGCCTCCAGAATCCTTGCACTCTTGTATACTTCTTTTCGGAGCCTCCCAGCTTAAACCATCGTTCTCAATATTTCCGTAATTGGTAACATATCCTATTGACATAATTAAATAATTTCAACATTAAAAATGTGTTCTTTCACCGTATACCATTTGGGATTTATATACACCCTTTTAGCCATAAACCTTAAGCCATCTTGCTTAACTTGCCATGTACATGTTTTATCAGGTTTAAGATTGCTCATATCAGTAAAGTTGATAGTATCAAATACTGATTGTGCATACACTTTAAACTCTTCCGATTGCTCTTCATAAGGCTTAGATTCATCGAAATAGATATTGTCTTTTATATATACCATCAGCTAAAATTTATAAGTAGTACACCTGATTCTTTACCATCTTCATAGGTGAGTGTATAATTATAATCACCTGCAGGAACAGCAATAGGCATTTCTTCCAAAGCCCCTTCAGTTAATATTTTTATCTCAGAACTACCTGATATGTTAACCAGCTTAATATCACTAAGATTTAAATATTTGGGAACACTTGAAATATTTACATCAGCTTCAAAAGCTGTTGGTATTGTAGTATGACCAATAAGAGAAAACCGTTCTTGCCGTTTTTCGATTACCTGAATACCTCCTCCGGCATTCTCATCACCAAAGGGAGTTAATACCCAGTTTTTGCTGGGTTCAAGGCTTTCGAGCCTCACAATACCAGGTTTATTGATATCAGCCTGTGAGGACCATTGCAACGTTTCTTTATCCAGGTATACATACCAATTTCCAATCTGGGGATTGGAAGGTTCAGCGTCACCAGACCGGGCAATACCCCTTAAACCAGTATCATCCGTTTCATCAGTAGGAACACCAATTTGATTGAGTTTCCAGGAACCTTCTTTCCAAACGATAAAGGCAGGTAAAGCCGTGACCTTTAAACCACCGCAATAAGTGTAAGTTCCCACCTGGTTTGCTAAAAAGTAGATGGGATTAGTTTGTGAGCCCGGATTATCATCAGGAAGGATACTGCCCCCGAAACCAGTGCCGGTTATTTCAATTAAACTGGCAACTACTTCCTTTAATACCGCATTGTGTTGAGCCCCGGTTATTTTATCAGTACCCGTTTTAGTACCAATATTTTGATCGATATATTCTAATAAAGCAGGTAAATTCATTCTTTCTTAATTCGCTCCGGTTATTGATAATCGGTTTTTAAATATTCCTGGCTGTAATCTTCGTGTGGTGGTTCAGGTAACTTTAATTCGGTGCTTAACATATCACCATCAAACATCGGTTTGTATTTAAACTTAAACACATGCAAATCCTTTTTCTCATCCACTGTTTTAAAACTACCCGCTTCTATCCACACCCTGATCCACCTGTCGTCACCTTGTAAAAACGCCACTTTGCTTGCAGCCAATTCTTTATAATGTTGCGCCATGGCACTGCTAACAGGTGCTGTTTCTGCTGTAAAAGTATCTTCAATATCAGGTTCATCAGAGGACAAGTCACCAATATAAGGGCTGTAATCCGGCGTAAGAATTTGCCGTTTCTCATCCTTTTTAACCTTTAACGAATTGCTTTGCTTATAGGTAATTATCGTATCAAAACCGCCCAAACGATTTTGAAACAAAAAGGCACGGTTAAACAAAGTTTTGGGCAAAAACAAAAAAGTGATCGCATTGGCCAGGGTAATATCTGAAGAATCAATAAGCGATACCGAAACAGATACCAGTTTTTCAGGCGTAGCAATACTATCCAGCATGTGCGTAACAGGAATGATCAGGATCTCATCCTGGTTAAGTGAAATTACTTCAGAAAAATGCTCATCAGGATCTGTCACCTGAGTGCTGTTGATGTCCAATTTTACCCGCACCTGGGTAACATTTGAAAATGGAGATAAATAATATAAAAAATGCTTTGCCCCATGCCAGGTATAAACCTGTGAAGGCATGTTGCTTAAAAACTTTTTATCGGTATTAATCCAGGTACGCAAATTAAAACGAGGATGATCGGCATGGTTCACCCTGCCGTTAATTACCTTATAAGTTAAAGTAGTTAAGGTACTCAGCAGGTTTACACCGCTCATTTCCTTAAAGCTCAGATAATACGAAATAGTTGGAATTAATGCTTTAACAGGTTTTGATAACGAAAAGTCAGGCAGTTCAAAATAATTCCTGAAACGAGAACGAAGAATCTGGCCAACTTCGAGATGTGACAATTGATCATTGTTGGGATCAATCCTAAATTCTGGAAGAGGAACAAACGTCCCTGGATCAGACAAATTGTTTGCAAAAACCTGTACCAAAAAATGATAATTGGTGGGTGAAACCGGATCTACCCCCGAAACATTTTCATGTTCAGAATATGGCTCTGGTAATTTGTCTGCTATAATATTATAACCTGCCCCGTCAATCAAAGCCTGAATATTCATCAGGATACCAGTAAAATATATGCTATAATTATCCCTGAATGGAGGATAATTACTCAATGCGGTGGCCACATCCCGATTAGAGTTGGTTGGTAAAACGTAATCATAACCATCCGGAGGTACCATAACAGGAAAAGCATCCAGAAAAATAAAGCGGTGCGTTTGACCTAAACATGTAAGCTCCATACTAGAATTATTCTCGGGATACCATAGCGGAGGATCATCAGGATCAATGGAATCACTCCTGGTATCAATGACCAATTTTGCCTTTTCTCCAGGATTAAGGTTGGCAGGAATCCCTTTAATCTGAAAAAAAAGCTTATTGTGAACCAGGTCAACAGCATGAGGATTTTTATACAAAACAATACTCATTGGTCATTCCATTTATTGGTATCCAGATCATTGGAACGAACGCTGCTAATGGGTATGGTATAAGAAGTACCAAACATCCCTATAGGTTGCAAATCAACAGGTACGCCATGTACCTTATTTAAATCAAAATCCACAATGGTGGTATTTAAACGAGCTGCTTTATCGTATTTCATTCGTATCACGAATTCGTCACCAATTTCTTCTGTGCGCTCCCAAAGTTCGTACACATCTTCAGAAGCATTATTTCGTCCAATTTTATCCAGTACCAGGAATTCCGCTTCACGGACCTTTAAAACATTATCAGCCTTATTATCTACAAACTTGAAATCGTAATCCCTGACCATTATACAAGGAAAGTGTTTGATTTTATTGCGGGCTGCTTTTTCCGGTTCCTTAGCTTCGTAAAAGCGAATAAATGCCGGATGGCTTTCCGGATCATGCGCAATATCGACATGCAAGGTTGCCAGGTTCTCGAGATATTCTATAAACTGTAAAAGCGTTGTTTTCATACAAAAGCATCAAGTGTCAACATATAAGTATGGTAATGATTTATCTTAGTTTACCTTTTTCTTTTTCCTGTTTTCTATGATTTTCCTGTTCATATAGCGCAGTACTTCGGTACAAGGCATCATAAAGTATTTTTCGGCATTAATCAGGTCGTCACCCACCAAAGTATCATATACATCCACCCAGCCATTGCCATTTTTACCATCCCCGGCATTCGCAGCTTTTTTTTGCTTAGGAAAAACTTCGGGGTAAGCTTCCTCCAGCCAGATACGGATCAATCCATAATTAAGCGCAATAGCCTCTTGTATAATGTCGGGTATGGCACTGGCCGAACAAACATCGATGCGACCATTGAATTTAGGCCGTTCAGTTTCACCTTTAGCATATTCTACATACAGACAAGCAACCAGGCTTACCAGTTTTTCAGCAGTATTGCTTTCCTGGTAATCGGCATAAAAAGTATCCATATGTATAAACTCACCAAAAGAGATATCAACCAAACCATCCTGTGGAGCTTTTAACCCATCGATGTTTTTTAATACAAATCGGCTAAAAGGTGCTTTACTTTGCATAAACTGTAAAAGTTGTCCCAGTCTAAACCTTTGATAAGCATCCAGTTTCTTAACAACATTATGCGGCAAATCAAGCATTTCAACCAGGAGATCATCTTCTGAAATCTGTCCGTTCATCACACGGATCAAAGCGATAAACTGGGAAGGCCTAAGCTCCTCCCAATTATCCGGATGAATAGTGTGAATGACTTTATCGCTTCGCCAACGGCGCGGGATATGTAAAGTGATAGATTGCATTACTTTTCCCTTATATTACCATCATTCAACCTGTACAGGAACTTAGCCACACGCCTGTCGGCAAACCACCAGGTAACCACAGCCACCGTTAAATAAATAACAATATCCACCACCTTGGTAAATAACTCCGCAGCAGTATCCACATCCATCAACGCCTGTTTATATGCCAGTATATCAGCAGCAAAAAAGGTGAGGTGCGAGGTTAAACCAACCAAGTAAAGCGTTAAACCAGGTCGCATTAATCCCTTCAGAAAATCGACCACTCCCAGTGAAAATACCAACAATGTACCTAACCATGCACTCCATCTACTAGCAAAGAGTTTATCAATCATCTTATTATCCACCGCCCTGCTATTGGCCAATTCAATGTTTTTACCAAAATTTCGTTCCTCCAGCTGAAGCAGTTCTCCCTGAACCTGGGTTTCGGTTATTTTGATGTTCATTTGAGCTTCAGCAATCATGGCTTCTTTCTCCAAATGGACCATCTTTTCTTCGTGCTCATTTTTGAGCTTTTGCATTTTAAAATTGGTAAAGGCTGTAATCCCGGATCCCAGGATACCGGAAAAAACGCCTAAGATGCTTTCGAGTACCATCCTACTTTGAGTTTAAAAGGTTCGTTATTCATTAAATTCATAAACTTGCGTATTGTAATACGGCTGTTGAGTACAGCCATTTGAGAAGCTAACCATCCCTGTTGTTTTCCCAGCAGGATACAACCCATGGTATGGGATTTTAAACCCAGTTCTACATCACCGGCCAGGTTTCCTGAGTGTATCAGGATATAAGAACGGCCATCCACACCGGTAACATGAAAGATGATCCCGTATTTAGGGCTGTTCCGGATACGGACAATGTATTCACCTGCAGGAATACAAGAAACATTACGCCGGTTGTTTTTCCAGGGCGGTTCTGCCGAAAAACAACTAAAGCCAATTTCGGGACAATACCAATGCCCGAAAGTGCCATACTTGGTTGACGGATTACGATTTAGATAAACTACTTTCATTGTTTATTTGCTTTAATTGTGCTCTGGTAAGTTCCATTTGAAGGTTAGCTTGTTTCCGTTTGAGCAGAAAGCTCCACACACCAATTACAATACCGATAATGGCCGCTGCAATTGAAATAACCGGGGCCATTTTAACGGCCCAGGTGAATATTCCTACACTGCCACCAGAAACAGGTGCAACCACTTCTACTTTAGCCAATGTCAGGAATTTGAATAGCTGTGTTTTCATGCCCAAAAGGTTTTTTTGTCGGTGTTATCTCTCCGGTATGGATTTGTATTTTCAAGATCTGTTTGTGTAAAATCGGGATAAGAATCAGCGTTCTGCTTTAAAAAGTTGAGCAATACCTCAAGATACCTGGTACCATTTAAGCGGGCTTTATCTAATACTACCAACCTTTTATTATCAGAAATCTGCGCCGTTTTAATATGAGAATCGCTATTATCAACCTGCGTTTCGAAAAACAATCCTTTTTCAGTTATCTGGAGGCCGAGTTCGTCAAAACCTTCAGCAACCGCCAGGTAAGCCAAAGGCTTTTGGATATAAGGAACCAATGCCATGAGCTGTGTATCCTGATTGGCTGTCTTTTTCATTTCAGCCACTACAAGGTTGTATAAAGTTTCGCCCAATAAAGGTTTAATCTTAAAATCGATTACCTGGTTAAAGAATTTTGACACCTGCAGAAATACCAAACGGCTGTTACCAATACCATATACCTGGTTAAACACAAAGGTGGTTGGAAAGAAATTGCCCTTCATATTGGTGTAAAACGCACTATCCACAAAGCTTCCGAAAGTGGTGATGTTTTTTTGAAGATATTCCAGGAGCGTATCAATACCATTGTAACCTTCGTTTTTAAAAGTGTTCTTCAGGTTTTCTTCCTGGTAACGATAAATACCATTGTCTTTTAAACGCTCAAAACCCGAACTGTCGAACTGTACATTGAGCATATCAAAACCTTTGAACATGGTTAAATGAACCAACGAATAACGCACTCTTTTAAGCAGTGCCTTTTGCGCATCAGTGCCATTATCTTCGGTAATAGCGGTATCTAACTCATCATACAATTTTGTGCCCAACACAGGAATCATAAACTGGTCCTCTGCAGCATTTACATAAGGCTCAAACGTATGGAAATCAACCCCTGAATTAACAGGAATTACAGTTCGGATATGATCTGTTGACCGTACTAACATTAGCTTAAGTTTTTAGTAGTTCCGGATCCAGAATCCAGCGTTGTTAAAATGGTATTTCTAAAGCGCAACTGAACATCCTCAATGCCGTTGAATTGTAACATCAGTTCAAGCGGATCCAGTAGGGCTTGCCTGTCTAACCAGGCCAAAGCAATATTCACTAAAAATGCCTCGCGTATGTTTGAACCGCCCTGGTTACCAGCATAAGTTCCCCCAGGCATACCGGCACCAAAAACATTGGGATTGATCATTAAAGCAAAGCAAATTTCGGAGTTGGCAGCAGCTGAAGTAATCAGGTTTTCCTGGGCGTTCATTTTATTATCCAAAGCAGTAATTATCCATTGCTCTTCCACCTTACCATTGGGATTCATTTCGAACATGGTGAACAATGCTTTATTGGCATTATCACTACCAGTTAAGCATTCTTCAATTTCATCCATTTCTTTCTGGATAGCAGCCTCTCGTTCCTTAGCTGTCTTAAAATCCTTTTCTGGGAATTGCTTTTCCCAATAAGCATAAGGCACCTGAATATGCCATTTAATGGTAATTTGTTGTTCGTAGATTTTCAGTAAAAAGCTGGGTACTTTTAGTGCTATATCAATCCATCCGGCCAGTTTGGCACTCCACCAAATGGGTAAAGGATGATATTCGTTATTGCTCCATTCGTCGCGAAGCGGAAAAGCGACTGTTTTACCCACTGTATTGCCCAATAACCTGCGACTTTCCATATCAAAATACGGATCGTACATATCCAGTAAATCAATAACCGAATAATCTTTTTTCTCGGAAGGAGAATCGGGCCATTTACCCGAAACCACAATACCAGGAATAATACCGTTTTTTTTCTCCAGGTTACGACTGTACAAAGCATTTTTAACATCAACACCATGCACCTTTTTACCATCAGCAGTAAAAATAAACTCCGGAAAAGCCTGTCCAAATTTGATGTAATCACGCGTAGAGTTATGCAGATACCTCCGTACATTTCGCCCGTTAATAATCTTGGTAATAGCCGGATCGTTCACCACCTCCAGCAGCTCATTACCTTTATCATCGTAGCCGGTAACTTTACACGGGAAAATACCCTGGCCAACAATTACCCGTTGTATAAACCTGAGACCCGTATTTAAAACACCTGTTTTACCAATGATAGCTTCAGCATCTGAAGGAAAAGAATTACCACTTCCCCAGCTGGCTACCTTTAAGTTACCAACAGAAACAGTCTCATCCAATTCGGGAGTAACCTGGGTTATGCTTTTAGGATCCACTGTAGGAGCACCGGCCGTGTCCATCATAAAACCACGACCAGTTGCCATCAACGGGATGCCCTTATCATTAAAAAAAGCTTCAACAGCCATTACAAATACACTTTTTTGCCGTTGAACTCTACAATACGATCGATACTGACCGGTGTGGGATGGCCAACCTTATTAAGTTTATCATCTACCTCCTGAACACCTCTTAAACGATTGGCCTTCATATTGCCTTTTACACCACAGGCAATACCTTTTGCAATAAATTTAAGCGTACCATCCTGCAAGCGGAATTTAATGGAGAAGACTACTGGTTTACCATGTCCGTCTTCTTTATAATCAAGTTCTGATAAAACTTCGTGTCGCTTCATAAAAAACCTTCATTTGTATAGTGCAAATGAAGGTTTATAAGGTTTGAGGAAAAAGGACAGATTAAAACAACATTTTCAGACAAAATCCAATTACTCCAGAAATAATAGAAAATATGATTGTGGCTATTTTCCATTTATTAATAAGAATTTTCTGTTTTAGAAATTTATTATTTAATTTTTCATTTTCATTCTTTAGCTTGTCTATTTCTGTTTGTTCGTTTCTCTTATCCTCCTCCTTTTTCAAATATTTAATCCAACCTCCATTATTCACAACTTTTTGTCCATGTGCTGTGATTTCAATTCTTTCGCCAATAGTATTAATGAGTAAATCTTCTTTTTCCATTCTATTAATAAAAAAAAGGTATTCATTTTGAAGGCTAATATCCTCATATTTTAAATCTGGATATAGCATCGTACCACGTCCTTCTAGCTGGTCAAGAAAACTATTGATCACTTCATTAGTATTGTAATCCATATCACTTCAATTCAATATTACTTAATACTTTACCTAACTCTCTTAATTTTTCTTGTACCGCTGCCTTTTCTCGTTCTGGGATGGGTGAATTTTCTGGATTCGTTACCCAATTACTTACTCTTGTGCGAGAATAGCCCAATAAACTAGCTAACCAGGCTTTGGGAATATCATATTTTTCAACTAATTCGTGAAGATGTATTTTCATGATTAATACGTATAAAGATTACTCAAATATAAATTATTATTGTCATTAACGACAGTTGAACTTGTGAATAAATTGCTCCTTTTTTCTATCCAAATGAATTGTGTGATGAACTGCGCGAAAATGGAGAGGAAAAATAAAACCAGTCCATTGATGGATAATTGACGCATAAAACTGGTATTTGAGCTGTGCTCTAATATCTATGCCTATGTTAATTATTCAACAATACCTTATCACCCGGAGCATAGCGGAGGGTCGCCCCCAAAAGAGCGCCCTTACTTATGATAAATATATCATTAATCCATTTTTTCGACTTGTAAATTTGAGAATAAATAACACATAGGCCAGTATTTATATTCGTCTGTTTCTTCGTTGTCGGATTCTTCTTTTTGGTTTTTCTTAGGTTTGCCCCAAACCATAAAACCGCGAGAACCTTTTTTTACTTTCATGCCTTCATTTTTCCATTGATTAAAGGTTTTAAAATCGATTATTTCGGGATTGTTTTGTTTGTAAATTCCATTAATAATGGCTTCGTTAACTGTTGTATAATCTCCTGTTTCTAAAAGCTTCTTAGCTGTTTTACTTAGAGCCTTGAGCATATCTCTATTTTCTTTATATCGTTGTTCTTTTGCTGTCATGATGTTAAAATTTCAAAAAGCCTTAATTGCTCTGGTGTTTGTTGGGGTTGTGGTGAAATTTTATGTACATGTTTTTTTTCTTCTTTTTGTTTAGGCTCAAACATGTAGTTATAACACTCCTGAATACTTAGTTTAACCACTCCCAAACCCGTATCAGGCATATAAACCCGATAACCTCCGAATATGTCCAACGATAAAGAATTCGCATGTATAACAGCACCTCGCATGCCGTAAAGCTGCATATTTATAGCGCACATTTTAACACATCTTAAGTCAACATCCTGAGCAATATAAAAATTGTTGTAACGGTTTTGAGGGTGTAACCTGTCAACCGCAATTAAGCACCTACCACTTCCTGCGGCCGGATCATTTATTTTTCCTTTAACGGGCTCATGCATTCGTGCCATTAAATCACATAACTGTGGAGGCGTAAAAAACTGCCCCCGTGCATCCCTGCCAAATTTGCCGTTATGCTCTTCGAAAAACTCGCCCAAACCATCCACCCAACCACCAGAGGAACTTTTAACCGTGTAATAGTTAACCAGCTCCGCCAGTAATTGAGGGAAAATGTTTATTTCTTCTTTGCTGTATGGTTTGAGTGTTTGCAAGTATTCCTTTTCATACCTACCCATCCCAAAAGCGCAGAGGGTAAGCGTTAAAAAGTCATCAAACAATGTCATGTAATCATGTCGGTAAGCGAGTTTTGAAAAGAGTTTGTTAAACTCCTTCATCGGGTACCAGTTCAAAGGCACTTATCAATGAAAGCAAAGCAGGGTTTTTATTTACCATCTCGGAAAGCTTTGGTAATTGCTCCGAGTGTTTTTTTAGAATTATTACATCTTGATTGGCTACCATGTCTACATGATCACCCTCTTTAAATCCTAGTGACTCCATGTAATTACCTGCTAACCTAAAACCAGGAACATACTTTTTACCCTGTGGTTGTCGGGTTACTTTTAATTGTTTTTCGATTGGTTTTACCGTATCTTTACACATGCGAAAATGATTTAATTTTGTTATGAAATTGAATCCAAAGCCCAAGGAGTTGCACCTCTTTGGGCTTTTGTTTTTTTAGATAGTAAGCTCTTTTTTAAGGCTTTCGATTTTGGTATTAATTTCAACCGTTACCGATTCCAAAGTTTTACCAATAATCAATGGGTTTGTAATATTGAAAACTGTTTTTTTCTCTCCATTGGTCGAGGTTAAAGTCAAAGCAAATACTTTTGCTTCAAAATCTCCGTTTTCGGTTTTATCTTTCACTTGTTTTAAGGCTTCATCAATGTCAAACCTTTTACTTTCAAACCTTTCTAAGTGTGCAATAATTTGTTTTTGATACTCGAAAAACTTGATTTGTTCCTCGTAGGATTTCGGTTTTTCAACTTGCTTTTTTTCTAATTCTTCAATTCGTTTTAAAAGTGTTTCGTTTTGCTTTAAAACTTCTTGAACTTTTTGAGGTGTCAAAACCTGCGTTTCTTTTTTTCTTGTAGTCATCTGCGAAAATGATTTAATTGAACAATAAAACAACATAAAAGCCCTTAACTGTCAGGCTTTCAATACTTAAATATACTAATTAATGTCGAATACGACAAATAAAACAAGTAAAAAGTTCATCCAGTTTATATTTTTTTAAAGTGCAGATACACAGATTTTTAATTGAGTAAAAACTCAAATAAAAATGCTGTTTCACGAGATTAATCCCGGTCCCGCCCTACAGAGAAAGGCAGTTGCCCGAAGGCATTTTTATAGGAAATATGATCAGTAAGGGGAGAGTAAAATCAAAAGGCAGTCCAAACAAATCCATCGGGCAGTTGCCTGACCGATACAAATAAAAAAGACTGCCCAAAGGCAGTCGATATCTAAATTATTATTTTTAATGTGAGGGTGGCACTTAACGGCTCGGCTATGAAGCTGTAGGCTTGTGTTGCGCCTGCGGCAAGCCTATGCTTTATTAGCTATTGTTGGGCTTTCGTGCTTATTAAAATTGAACTTGTAATTCTCTAAACATCTCAATTGTATCCATATATGTTATTCCGAATACATTACATGGTTCAGGAATTTTTATTCTATTTTTTCTTTCAGGCTGACTCTTTTCGTGAGTTGTAATCATATAGCCATTACTTAATGCATACGCTACTATCCATGCATCTGCTTCATCTGCATTTAGAAATTCTTCCATTGCCTTTAGAAGATAATGGTCACTTTTTGAGTTTGCCCAAACCACTACTTGGGAGTATTCAACTATTGAATCAGAAGAGTCTTTGAAAAAATCATTAGGTAAATTATTGACACACCATGTTTTTAATTCATCATCATTCTGATAAATTTCATTTTTAACTTTGTCTATACTAATAATTTTACCTTGGTCTGCAAGTTCCTTAACTTTTTGCCAAAATGTAATAGCTATATCTAGGGGATAGTTTGCCCTATGCGCTTGAATAAAGAAGTTTGTATCAACAATGAAAACACTCATAGATTTATAAGTGTTTTGTTAAGAACTTATGGTATGTATCACCCTTAAGTCCAGTTAGTTTGTATGCTTCTTTATATAGCAAACTGTTAGTTTTTACAGCATGATTAACATGTGCTGCAAAAGATAAGCTTATTCTTTTCTTGGCAGTAGCATAAAAGTCACCACCGTCACTTTGATTTTCTTTTTTAAACTTTAGTTGACTTACATATTCATTATAAAAATCAAAAAATGCAGTTCTGGATAACTTACCTAAATCTAAAGCTCTTCTTGCAATCACTATTGGACTAACTTTAAAGATTCTTGCAATTCTTTTTATATCAGGATATTCATCCCAAGTTTGCAAAAAAGAGTCTTTGGGAACTAAAAACTCAGCAGCAACTTTATCACATAAAATTTCAATTGGCTCATTTGCTGGCTGCAATTGTCTAAAATCAAACCCTGCACTTTCTCCTGTCCAAATATGCGCTAACTCATGTATGATCGTAAACATTTGAGCCGCTTTACCATCAGCAGCGTTAATAAACATAAATGGACACATGTTGTCTACTAGCACAAATCCTCTACATTCATCAACTTTAATAGGGCGGCTAGTATTATTTTCTACCACACTATTAAAGGTCATAAAAATACCATTCTCTTCAATGACTTCTGTCAAGTAATTCAGTGCTTTTTCCCAGGTAGCAAATTTTTGAGCCCAGTTTTCCTCTAAACCTAAAGTCTTTCTTATATCTTTTACTATCTCATCAACCTTAGAACTGGCATTAAACTTTCCAACAAATTCTTTTGGAGCAAATTCATTATCTCTAAAATAATCTTTAAGCCAACCTTGACGTCTCTGAACTAGTAGAATAGTATCATATACATTTAAACTAACTTGGTCATCACCTTTTTTCTCTGTTCTAAAAAAAGGAATTGGAAGTTCTTCTTTTGGTGGTTTTGGTAAAAGAAGATAACCAAATGGTATATGTACTCGATGAGAAAATTTCTCTAATTGTTTTAATGTCGGTTTCTTCTTATTATCAATCCAGTCTTGAATTTTTGGAAATTGAGAAACAAACTCATGCATATCATAACCTGCTCGGGCAATTGCCCAAGTAATCATGTCTGCATTTATATTTATTTCACTTTTCATAACTTCACAAAGTTAAAAATAAGAATTAGATACGAAAATTCCTTCTTATGAGCGATTCACGCATGAAGCCCAACGGATGGCGGTATGAAACGTTGCGCATTTTGAAACACAAACTTATCAGCTCGCTAAGCCATTGATTAATTGTTATATCGTTCAAATTTAGCACTATCCGCGCAATGTTTTATGACCGCGTGTTGGCGGTAGTATTTATTTAATATATACAATTGTAGAATCATAAATCTCTGCTCCACTTACGGTATAACCTTTAAAGTAAAAGGTGTAGTAATCATTAAGTTTCAAGGTTGCGTTATCTAATTGCAAGATATACTGTGGTCTTGAATATATTGAAGTTGTCTCATTTTTATTTAAAATTAAGCAATCTGCGCATTTGTCATCTTCAAACAAATTTGTTCTAGATAAAATTGTATCGTTTCCAATCACAATCTCTCTATCAGAATAAAACTCATGGCGCTCTGAATTAAGTTCCTCAGCACCATAAGCTTCGCACTCATAATATCCTGTCTCAATACCAAAATAAATAGTCTCGTCAGATACCTCGAATACCCTTTCCCAATTCCAATCATAATCAGTATTTCTTATAGCAGGGTATAACTCTGCTTGAAAATATTTTGTTTTATCATCGCACTTGTCACACGAAACGATTACTATTCCCAAAAGAAAGATTAACAACAAATGTATTTTCATTTTAAAAATATATTTTAACTAAACAAGAATCACTAACCTTAGTATCATCAGACAGATATGCTGTAAAAAAGAATTTATAATAACCTGTTTCATTTAAGAAAGTCACTGTGCTTCTAAAGTTATAACTCAGCATATAGTAATTTCTATGAAGTTTCTTATATTCAAAATATTTCAGCAAATTTTCACCCGAGCTTATTGTATCATTAAGTAAAAATAGGTCTTTGTCAGATGTCAAAACCAATTCTTCTTCAACTACAGGATTTAGTAATGTTGCGTCCACCTTAGCTTGAATTGGACCTTCGTCCAATAAGAAATCGGCCCCAAAGATTAATTCCGAACTAAGAAACTCAGTCTCTGTTGAATAGTCATCATATTTCTCATTTGCATGGAAATCAACACCAATAATCCTATAGTCAATTTCTGTGCAACTGCATAAGAAAATCACGATTACAGTAAAACAAATTATTTTTCTCATATTTCACATTCTTTTTTTTATCCAGATGCAATTAATGGCTGGTAGGGTTGCTCTATATTACCGCCAACTGTTGCACTCTGTTATTACGTTTATATCTATTATATAGCACTTGAATAATGCTTGTAACTATCTGATATAACGACTATATATATAATTTATATATATCTGGTTATTCCAATAGTATCAAATTTAGATGCGCTAAAATAACCACATCTATTTAACAATCATTATTATCTGTGCAAAATTATATGATATTTATGATTAACCAAACCTGGCACTCACAAAAATACTTCCTCGTTTAGTCAATAACCTATTATACTTTGTCCAAATCCTTTTATCACAAGCATCACCAAAGTGTGTGGCTTCTTCGGGTAGTATAGAGTTTTTGCGTTCAGAAGATTTATCCTTTTGAAACTTACCATCCTTATCAATAACTTTGGTATTGTTCATTGAGATGAGTGTATACTTGCACTTCTGGCCATTAAACCTAACATTGGGGTAATATACATCATCTTGATCCTTTTTGAGAATGTTTGCCCAGAGTAAGTACTTGTCGTGTTGGGGTGGTTCCATGCCTTTATGATGCTGGCTGGTAACGTGCCAGTTATTCTTTCTAAATCTGTCGATAGCCTGTTGGTTGTACGTTGTAGCGTTTTTGGCGTTGGGTTGTTTATGGTCACCGTATTTATCGTGATAGTAAAAGATTTCCTTGCAACCATGGTATTCGTAGTATTTACAAAATTGATCCACCAAATCATTAATCATTACACCCGGAGACTGATCCGGTTTCACAAAAAACTCATTGATAAAGTTATCGGTAGGAATGGCCAGCTTACTTACAAAATCGAAATTACGCTCCTGTCCAATAGAGAACAACGCAATTTTAGCACCCCAATCCGGGCAAACCTCCAAAGGCTTTTTAGGATCACAGTCCAAATCAAAACGGCTATCCGGTGTACCTAACTTATTAAAATCCCAGTTGGTGTTTTCGGCATAATCACGTAAAAAAGAATCATTGTAAGCATTGTAATAAATGTGTTTTGCAGAATCAATGGCATAGTAGCAATCCTCTACCACATCCAGTACCATGTTCATAATCTCAATTAAGAAAGTAAGCATGGTTTGCTTTTCATGCTCACGCATAATGTATGAGAAACCCACATTCTCAATATTGTCGAGCGCATTGGCCAGGGTAAAAAGCGTACCAGATTGGGAAACAAAAGGAGATATCTGCCTTTTCAAACGCATGGTTTCGTTCCAAATATCCTTGAACAGCTTTACACTGTTATCCCTATGTGCATCCAATAATTGCAACTGCAGCTTTACAATCCGGTTCCATACCTCAAACAAGCGGATCCCTTTTTCTTCCTCGTAGTATTTACCATACTCGAGCAACCATTTTTGTTCTGCAGTATAAGGCATAGAAGAAACATAATGGAAACCATGATGCCAGGGAACCGGATTCCTGGAACGGGTTCCAAATTTCTCCTCGTTACCACGGTTAGTGGGCGAAGTCTCTTCATCATAACGCTCTTTATTAATGGTAAGCGCTTCATCCAAAATCTCATAATCCACATTGGCACCACGGGCAGATCCGGCACGATCCTGGGATAAAAGTGCAATTGCATTTCCATTACTGAAGCTGATAATATTATCATGCTTCATGATTTCTTCGTAAGGCCTTAGAAAATTCTCCGGAGGTTTACGACCAATGATATAGTTACCAGGCGACTTTTTACTTTGGTGCTGTACATAACCCAACGACTGCAGAAATTTAAAAGTAGATGGTAAGGTACGTGTAAGCAACTGCCCAAAGGTGGATCCGGTAACAGCCGTAACAGACCGGGGCATCATCCGGTTAACCTGGTTAATATCCCAACCCACCTGGTACGATTTACCCGTACCACGGCCTTCAATATTTACCTTGTTTTTAGGTGCAAGCAGAATGGTACGTTGCTGGGCAGCATTCAAGTAAATAATTTCCTTGTTCATTACGACTTCATGATTTCGATGGCCTGGTCTTCATCAATCTCAGGAGTAAGCTGATCGGTAAACAGTTTTTTTATGTTGTTGGGCAAATTGATAAACTGGTTGTAATCCAAATTAATCTGCTGGTTATTAACCTGTACAGCAATAGTGATTGGATTCTTTTCAATGAGTTTAGGATCCAACTCAGTTTCCGGACGCTCACCAATGGCCTGCAGTAAGTTTTTATGTCCCATTGCCCAGGCTTTTAAATTGTTTTGCGATTTAGCTGACTGAATCATTTCTGCCATATCCTGTAAAAGCCAGTGATGCCAATAATCGTAATCAAACGTATGAATGGAATTAAACAAGCGCATGGCACGTTTGCAGTCCTCATATGCCTGTGCCCTGGATATATTAGGATATTTAGCCAGGAGAATGGCAACAGCATTTTTTTGAACCGGATTTTTATCCAGGATTTTAGATGCAGAAACCGTCCTTTCCAAAACAGGTTTTAAATGCACTGGTAAATCACATTCATCAGGATTGAGAATAGCATCCTTGATTAATTCATAGTTTTGATCTTCCAGGGCATTACGACTCATAAAATCACTTTATTCTGAAAGTTCAACATCATTTGTTGTGCCGGATTACTTCCATTGGCAGCAGCTTTGGCAATAGATTGTCGTAAGGTGATATCACCTTTTAACCAACCACGCATGTAAGCCGCATGTATTTTACCTACTTTAGTTTCAACCTGCACACTTAAATCTTCAGGTTCAACCTCCAGGTTTAAAGCTATTTCTTCAGGCGAATAAAATAGCTCTGCCATTTCCTCAATGGTGTTAATTTGCTCCTCTGTTAAATTCATCGTTTAATAACTGGTTATCGAATTCAAATACTGCCGGATCTGTGCTAATGACACCCCGTTCAATTTTATTGTTATCCGTTGCATTCATACTGCTGATGATGGATATTGCCCAGTCATCGTTTTTAATGGTGGTAACTTTTGCATGTATGGAAGTAGTCCTGACCATATTGGGGAAATATCCACATAATGCCTGAAAAGGTTTAGGGCTCACGCTCCGGACGCGGTTATCGATTAAAAACCGGATATCTTTGATCATCCCTTTTTCCTGGGCAATCTTCAACTGCCTTACAGAGCGTTCAGAAATACTGTACGTAGATATAAAAATATCGCAAAGCCGCACCTGGCCAACAATATGCAAAAGCAATCTAATACTATTGAAAGTACCACGAGACCACCAATGTTTAGTTTCCCCTTTTTGGATACGACCAATAACCTGATGCAGTTTTTGGTCAGAACTAACAAACGCATTATCACCATTATGCATACTAATTGAAGGTATGCAATCATTTGGCACACCCTCTTTTTCGTGAACCGTTTCAATACTATTCAGCTTTACCAGCGTCATCTTTAACCTTTAAGAAATCATTGATTGCAGCTAATTCTTTTTCCTTCTCTGCTATGCGAGCTTCTACCTTATCCCTTTCAGGACCTTCCGGCATTGGATTTTTTTGTTTGTCTTTGGCAGAAGGCGACTGGTATTTCAACCGGTTTCGATCTTTGGCCAATGATGATTCCAGATTCTTTTTAACCTGCATAGCCTTAGCCGGATCGTTCACCCACACATACTTTGGTTCAAATGATTCCTGGTTGTCTGGGTTTCCTTCCTCAGTTTCTGGGAACAGTTCTGCTTCATCAGGAACAACCTTACCATCCGATTCAAAATACAACTCTTTAGCCTCGTGCAACAACTGGTGACGAACGCCCAATGAAGTAGCCAATTCACCTAATTCTTTAGCCTTAGCCCTGGTTTCTTCATCATTAGCATCCCCTAATTCAGTTAAAGCCTTTTGAACTGCTGAACGTTGCTCAAATATTTTGGGTAGTTCGGCTTTAATTCTGATGATTACTGCAGGATAATCCTTTTCCTCTTTTTTACGAAAATCGGTAAAGTAACCCCGTTGAAAATCCATCAGGCTAATACTAATTAATTTAGCGAGTGCCCAACGTATCTGCATCAGGTAACGACTTGGAGATGCAAGAAATACCTGAGCTTCGTGTTTGTTCACATTATGTTTTAAGATAAGCTCAGAAGCTTTTTCCGGACACGGTTTTTCTTGCTGAAGAAATTCGATAATTTCCTTTTTTACATCTTCATTCATTGTTGATTTGAGTTTATTGATAATGAATCATTTTTAAGATGCTGCAATATCACAAAGGCAACTGCCTCAAAAAAGGACAGCAGTCCTACAGTAGCGTACTAAGATTTGAAAACCGTACAGCAAGAAAAAGCCCCGCATTACTGCGAGGCCAAACATTAAACACTTAACTATAATTGCACAAAAATCTACTTCTTTTCTACATTGGGGTGTGCCTTTTCTTTAGCAGCATTAGCATAGTATTTCTCACCTTCTTCGGTAAGTTCTAAATAATTACAACCTACATCATACAGTGCCTTTACCTTGGCGATAGGAACATTTTCATTAGATAAATCAATTCTGCCTGTTTTGGCATGAAACACAGGTCCTGGTTTAATACCTACAACCTTAAATAAGGATTTCCATTTTATTGATTTTGACATAGTATAAAGTTTAAGTGGCCGGAGTTAAAGGAACAGCACCATCGTAATGATACAAGTTCTTCGTTTTGTAAGTAAATTCCATACCAATACCTGCTCGGGCAGCAGTTTCCTGACCAGTTCCATTCTCATCATCACCACTTTCAAAAGTTGCAGGTCTGAGTTCATCTCCCATAATAAACGTATTCCCATTATTATCAGGAACAATAAACGCCAGGTTATCATTTTTTCCAGCATTTATAAATCCAAGAATTTTCTTTTGTAATCCCGGATGAAATAAATTAAGGTGGATCACCCAACTTTTACCATCCTTTTCACCTACACTTTTAAACGAAAGTTTACCAGTATCATCAGTCAGGTAGAGTTCAAAAAAATTGGTACCTGTTTGCATTTCTATATCTCCAGTTAAAGTAGCTAATTCCTCTAACGAAACAGAAGGAGCTGTTAAGTCCGGTTCTGTTGGCCAAGTAGCCACATCCTTCCAATACGCAAAATAAATTTTTTGCGGAATACCCCCCATGTTAGCACCACCAGGAAGGTTTTTATCAATATTTTGTAGTGTAATTCCCATAACTCAAAAGAATTATGGAGCGCCTTAACGCTCCAGGTTAATGATTAATTAGTTTGGTCAAGGGTGGTAAACACTGCCTCGTTGATACCAAAGCCCATTCCCTCGTACCAATCGCACATCAAGAATACCTGACGTTTAGCCTCCTCCAACTTAAAGTTGGTTTGGTTGGCTTTTTTCTTGGTACAGAACAACATATTCTCCTTAGGAGTAGCAAACATCCAGTTTTCACCAGCTAAAGAAGGTAAGCCAACAACTTGTTGCGGTGTAAAGTCAACACCTTTATGGATTCCTAGTTCCGATGAAATAGTATAAAAACCCTTTGAACGTTTGTCGCGCAAATAAGCACGCTCAAATTCATACGGTAAGTATAGGTTCATCTTCTTGGTTTTATAGGTATTGGAGATACCATCCACAAAAAGTTCAACCTGATCAAAAATGGTAGCCGGATCCAAATCACCAACTGTTCCAATGTGATTAATTATACCTTGTGTATTACCATCTGAATCAACACCACGTTGAATTATTGTTTTTAATCCATCAATCACATTAGGTGCGGTATTTGGTGTACCAGAAGTTGGAGCAACATAAGTTCCCTTTCCATAAGCTTCCAGCTCCATTTCTTCCTTCATCTTAGGGATAATGTGCGTTTCGATCAGCCATTTTACAAAAGGCCATTCCTTTCTGTTAACACTATCCGAAGCCAGGAAACCTAACCAGGTAGCTTCTAAATCATCGGGATGTTCCTCGAAATCAATTTTAATTTTACGAAGTTTGATTTCATTGGGGATCACTTTAACAGCTCCTTGAGGAGTCCACCCTTTTTGGAAACCTTGAACCAATCGGGTAATTGATGAATTAGCCAATTGGTAAATGGTTTCATCAGTTTTAATAGGTGTCATAAAGCTTGGTGTAACAGCAGGTTGTAACATCATCTGCTTTACTCTCTTGGTATTCTGACCCGATTTTAAGTAGTATGCGCCATATTCGGCAATAATATTTGTAATATCCATATGTGTATCAATATAAAAGAGGTTAAATCAAATCTTCATCTGCTGCCTGGTTATGAGGCAGGGCATTAATCAAATCCCAATCAACATCATCTGCATTGTTTTTTCCACTATCACCACCACCATGATTAGTTGGAGAAGTACCAGGCTTGGCAGCCAGTTTTTCTTTAATGGCATTTACTTTATCCTCAATACCTTCAGCATCCGCTACCGTTTTATCAATATCATCAAGGGAATTGATAACAGTATCACGCTCTTGTTGAGCTGTTTTCATTTTAGATTCAGCATCATTTACTTTCTGTAATGCTTCATTGATTTTCTCAAGCTGCTCAGCATTGATGTATGCACCATTATTCTCATCAAGCTCAATGGAGCTGACAGCCATAACTGCAATAAGTGCAGCTAGTTTGTTCGATTTGCTCATTTGTTTTGAATTATTGTGTTTTGAATTTTGCTTTTGATTAGGAAAGAGTTGTTTTACCCCGTTGATAATTTCAGATTTTAGGTTGGATAATGCTGAGGTTAATTCTACACCTTGTTCTTGCATGGTTTTAGCCTCGTTTTTTCTTTCTGGGAAAGGAAGTCCCGCTGCAGCAACCATTGCTCTTTTTGCAGGATCGTCAAACACATTTTGTTTGGCTTTCATCTCCACAATTTCATCAACAAAGCCCCATTCTTTTGCTTCTTCAGCATTTAACCAAGTGTTTTTTTTCATAAGGTCAACAACCTCATTTAACGATTTTCCTGTTCTGGCTGCATAGATCTGGGCTATAACCAAATCCATTTTCTTGTTTTCTTCTTTGTCCTGGGTAAGCTTTTCTATAACTTCCTGAAGTTCATCTTCATTCATGTAGCCCCATTCGTCAACCCAGCCCATTACCTTATGAACCAAAAAGAAGGCAGTAGAATTCATTCTGATATGCTTGCTTCCACTTACAGCAACAGTAGCTGAACTTGCTACTAAACCTGAAAGTCTAGTTGTAACATTACCGTGGTCAATAAACTGATCGTGAATGCCTAAACCATGGTTAAGGTCACCACCTAATGAAGAAACATTGCATAAAACTGGATTAGTTCCCGCATTTTTCAGCATAGATTTTACAAACTGACGTGAGTATGCTCCAGAGCCTATATAACCGTCAATATCGAAAGAAGTATTTGCCATGCTTATCCTTTTTTCCACAAAACAAGCCTATTGGCAGTGGGTTAAAAAGGACAAAATCAAGGGAGAGTCTTTACTTGTATATTTCTGATTTGTACATATTCATTAACAGCTACACCCACATTTCGGGTACTTATAAATACCTCCATAGCGTTATAAGGTGGTGTGTCGGACCATACTTCAAGAGTAACCGTAACCCATTGGTTAGCGGCTTGAGCACTGTAACTTACGTTGTATCTTGATATGTGATTTTTCAAATCGCTAAGTGTATTTGCATCAATAGTTTTAGCGAATCCTGCAACGGGAGCAAAATTACCTGAGGCAAAGTTCTGGCGAACCTCAAAAGTAATTGTGCTTTTATTTTGAAAATTACTGGGTCCTACTTTAAACAGTGTTACATGAATATTACTGGACGGGTTGATATAGTAAGGAATGTTTAACCTGTACTGACCTTCCGATTCTTCGGAGAAATTAACCGAGTTATTGAATACTTCAAATTGAACTTCCTGGGGAATGACATCTACAACAAAAGGATCCCGGATTAACCTGGGTTTAAACATCATTTGCCTTTTTAATTTGAAGGCAGTGTGATGTAATTCTGAGAAATCGGATCCACTATCTTCGTTATGGTCATAGATAAAGTAGTTATTGGCATCACCAAACAACAGGTATTGTTTATTGTGAGTAAGACCAACCAATAAAAACGGAGTTCCTTCCAATTCCTCAAATGCGTTTGAAGAGCCAGGATAGCTTGCTTTTATTGTTATGTTGTATGCTCCTTTTTTACGTTGAACAGCATAGCTACCAGTATCCTGGGTAAAGTAAATTTGCTCCAGATAGTTGTATGTATCACCAACAAGTATATACGATTGAAAATCATTAGACCACTTAACACCCTGAAAATGATTCAAGCGCAATAGAAATAATTTGGCCAGTCCGCCTGCAGTATTATCCGATTTTTGAAAGCTCATTTTTCCATTTTAAACTTATTGTCCCTGTGTCAGACAAATTGTTCACAAACTTTTGTTGCATTTCCAAATCAAGTTCCTTTAAAAAGTTTTCTACACTTTTACTCCGCTCGCAATCGGTGTTCCGTTGCAAATCCTTTTTAATGGCCTCATAACTCCAAACATCCTCCGGAAAGTTAAATTTTTCCTGGAACGTCCGGATTGCATCTGCAATAGTAAAACCAATGGCCGTTCTATGTGCAATCCAATTGCGCATAATAAACTTTAACCGTTTTTCCATACGCACATTAAAGTCCTGTTGACCCGATTTAGTAACCTCCCATCCGTAACGGTAGAATACCCAATCTGAAATGGTTATACAAATATCTTCATTATAAGAAGATACAGGCAAGGACTCCCTACTAAACAAAGGTTTTGTCAAATACTGCAAAAACACTTTGTTTATATCAGGTAACAATGTTAAATCGCAAGGATTACCACAGTTATTAATCAGATATTGCTTAACATAGGATTTTACCCTAATATTAACCGTATAAATTTCAGGCATTTGTGTGAGAAATTGAATGATTAAATTTACTAAAAATCCGTCTCTTTTCCAGACAATTTAGTTAACAATAATCACCTAAAAGAGGACAAGTTTTCAACATGTCTCAAAATATTCCTTGTCCCAAAATCCCGCTATAACAAAGGTGTTTTTGTAATTTTTCGACAAACGAAGCAGTAGGGTGCTTTAAGTCAATATGTTAACAAGTTACAAAATTTAGTAACCTAAAAAATCAGTTTTGTAACCAATTGGATAACAATAGTTACAAAATTACTAATTCTAAAAGTGTTTTGTAAAGCTGTGATTTGTGACATTTAATCAGTCTAAATAAAATTACATAATTACTAAAATTACAAACTCAAATTATTTTTGTAACTTTTTTGTAATTAATGTTTTTATCTGTTTGTCACCCTTTTATATATTGATTATTACAAATTACAGAAATATATAGAATTTGGGGTTTGAGGGGGAAGGGAACAAATAGACGGCGAGGCCAAGTTATATGATAGTATAACATTACGTAAAATAGAATACCCCTATCGAGGCGCTCAGATTTACAGCTCCAAAAACCAATCCGAACTAATTTTTTAGTTGAAATATTTTAAGAGAATACACTGACGAAACGCTTAGATTTACAATACAAAAAAAGCCCCGCCGGAAAGCGAGGCCAGATTAATCAAACTTTACTTCTAAAAGAAGTTAATATGCTAAGCGCAATGTAGTATTTAATAGTTTAAAAGTCAAATTATGTGCTATACAGCCACTTCACTTATAAAGAAAGCCTTAAAAAGAGCTCGACATAACAGAGAGCCTGAAGAGATAGAACATTTTGAAAAACAACTTAAGGATGTGGTGGATCAGCACCAGGTATCTGGCTTTGCACATCCGAGACTAATAACATACACTAACGAAGCTCCATTTAATCCAAAGTTATCTATTTGGGGATTAATACCATCATGGGTAAAAGATGAGAAGCAAGCCAAAGATATGTGGAATAAAACCTTAAATGCGAGATCTGAAACCATATTTGAGAAACCATCTTTTAGGGAATCGGCTAAAAATAAGCGATGTATTATTCCACTTGGTGGTTTCTTTGAACACCATCATTATAACAAAAAAAAATACCCGTTTTTTATACATCCAGCAGATGATGAACCATTAAATGTTGCCGGACTTTGGAATTCCTGGATTAATAAACAAACAGGAGAAGTATTTCACACCTGCAGTATTGTAACAACTTCAGCAAATGAACTTATGAGTAAAATCCATAACGGGGCAAAAGAAAGCAGAATGCCAGCCATATTGGAGGCGGGTGCAGAAGATGAATGGTTAAGTGAAAACAGTAAAGAGAAACTACAGGAATTGTTAAAACCATTCCCTGAAGAATATTTAGAAGCCCATACAGTAAAACCGCTTAGTGGTAAAAGCTCTCCGGGAAATGTACCTGAAGCCTGTGAATATTTTGAGTATGAAGAATTAGAGTTTTAGGATATGATTGCATTAATAAAAAAGTGCCTGGATAGTGAATTTGCGGCCAACGAAATACACATAACTGCAAGAGTAAGAGAATATGCCTGGCAAAGTGATATACCCATTAAATACCAGGTAGATTTATTTTATGGTGAAACCAGAAAAGTTATGACCATAATAATGGATGCATTACCTCCATTTACTCCTAAATTAATGCCCGACAACTACATTGAACCCCATAAAATGATAAGGCTTTGTGAGATTATTTTGGAAGCTTATAAGGAGATTGGGAGGCTAAGTAGTTACGAGTAAAAGAAGAAGGTTAAATATCTTAATATAGCACATGCTGGAAATGGATGATAATAAAAGATTTGGATATAAACATCAATTAATAATTCACGAAGACCTACAGAATTTATTTATTCATCATAAATCGCTGTAATGGATATTGACATCGGGAATAGAATATTTGAAATTTATCCTTTATAATTTATCTATAACAGATAACTAAATATATATAAATGTTATATATGGTCGTTATATCAGTTAGTTACAACGATAAATTAGGTGATATATAATAGAGATAAATGTAATAACGAAGTGCAATAGTTGTGCCCAATTGAAAAAGATAGGTAGAATCAAGTTGCGTTAATAAATAGTTAATCAAAAATTAAGTTTTGGAATATTCGATTCATTGAAGATAGTTACAAATATTAGAGTATATTATTTACTGTAAGTTTAGCTTTAAAACTCTGAAATAACACTAATTTAGTAAAATGGTTAGGGAGCGGCAAAAACAGTGTGTTTTATCGAATTGAGGGTTAGTCCTTCGTTTTCTCCCTAACCTTTTTTATTTTTTATGAAAAAAACAAATCTATATATAGTTCATAATGCGGTTTTCTCTATAAACAAATTACCATTAGATGAAAATCGTAATATTAGACCTAGTCTAAATAAGATATTTAATAATAACTTTTGTTTTAGAGAGTTTAGATTGAATATTTTACGTTTTCGGAAAGAGCAAGCCCCCCCATTACCGTTTATTAAGAATCTTGGTTCAATAATATTTAGTCCGAATAGTTTAAGATTATCAAACTCTCTTTGGTTTCATAGAGATACAGTACCTCAATTATTAGCTGGGAGAGAAGAATATAAAAATCCAGAAGAACCTTTACAAGAAGACTCATTTTCTTTGGATGATGATTATAAGATATTTGGATATAATTCAAAACTAGAAGACCAAAGACATAATTTTTTATATTTTGAAACTTCTAAAAGCCTATATATTAAGTATGTATTAAATGGGGAATGTCTTGGTACAGGAAGGGTGTACACTCATATTTATCCGTTTGGCTATATAGTAATTAGTTTTGCATTAAATGTTGACTCCTTTAAAGTAACTGGAAGCATAAATACAATACTTAAAGAAACAAGGCTTTCTAATAAAAATAGTAATTGGTTATGGCAAAGTAAATTTGGTAATTTACCTTTATCTGAAATATTTTTTCACATAAAAAAATCAATCTTTGAATCACTTTTTGAGCCTGATAACATACCTTCAGCAAAGGTGTCAATTCATTCATCAATAAAATATTTTGACAATATTGAATTTGAAATGATAGGAGTATTAAAAGGTGAAAAATCTAAATTTGAAATTGGCGGGAAGTTCTTGGTATATGACGAAGAGCTTAATGTAGAATATGAGTGGCCCGGAAGACCAGTTATAGAAAGTTTTGAAATAAACCAACAGGGTCTTTTATTTAAGTTTTCTCATGAAAGAACTAGAAAAACAGCATTAAGACTTTTTTGGAAAATAAATACAATTTATGAATATGCTTTCATCCAGAAAAGAATCTTTCATGATTATAAAAATTATTTGACTGACAAAATCCAAGAACTTAAAGAATTTAGATTCCAATTTGGAAAAAAAATGCTCGAAGAAGATATTTCTAAATTTTCAGTTTATGAACCATCAATACCTCGCTTTATATACAATTTTAATAAACATATTAGCAGAGCAGCTCCTTTTTATAGAAAGATATATCATACGATAGAAACAGGTATAAAACTAAAGAATGACCGTGAAGAACTTAAGGTTCTTATTAAGGAATGGGAACAAGAGGTTGAAAAGTGGGATCCTCCTGTTAAAGCGTTGTGGAAAAAAATATTATCCCCATTACGTTCCTTATTGGGACTATAAACAACTGGGCACAACATTTTGTATAAGTAATGGCAGGCAATGTAGCAAATATCAAGGTTAGTAGCCCGCTCAAATTGCGTAGCGGTTTGACAGGAAACTACCACGCAATCTGCCACTACTCATACAATTTACCGTTAGCGGTCAGAGGCGACCTACATAAGCAAATAAGATATGGGAATAGATTTTGAAATAATTAAGAGATATTTAAAGATATTTCAAGAAAACGAAAGACATTTAATTAATACAATTGAACTTTTTGAAAGACTGGAATATGATTCTGATAACCAAAAAGATTGTCAAGAAGCATATCACTATTTACATTTGCTTAACGACCAAGGACTAATTGATTGTATTCATGATAAAGAAGAGCTTGGATTTATTTTATTAGGAAACGGAGGAATTAATTTGCGTGTTACTGATTTTAGATTAACTCACCTCGGACATCAAACATATGAAGCAATGAATTCAAGTAAAATATGGAGCAAAATAAATGGAATGATTTCAAAACTTGGTGATTCTGGACTAAAACAGATTCCTTCTTTAGCAGTAAAAATGATTATGTATAATATATAATTATGAGCTTATCTGAAAAATTGACTCGAATATTGAAGTCTAAGACAGACTTGACACAAGAGCAACTTGATTCAATGACTGAACGTGAAGGTTGGGCAATTGTTTATTCTCTAAGACCAGAATCATCAAAGAAAAAATCTAAAGTTGAAGTATGTTTTACAGGATTTTCACCTGCTGACAAAAAAGAATTGATTCAAATCGCAGAAGATTATGATATTCATGTGGCCAAAAGCGTGACTAAAGGATTGATGTTTTTATGTTGTGGAGAGAATGCAGGACCTTCAAAAATGGCGAAAGCTGAAAAGCAAGGAGTAAAACTAATTGACAGAGATGAGTTCTATAAAATATTAGAAACAGGAGAAATACCGAACCGCTAACAATGTATATACAAAATAGGCTAGATAGTAGTAAATTCAACGGTTGTAGCCCGCTTCAAAAGCGTAACGGTTTGATAAGTTTGAAGCCCGCAATCGCCTACTTTGCATATACTTACCGTTAGCATTTATTAACTATGAACTTGATAAACATTAATTTTAACTGGTATGACAACAAAAAAAATTGAATTGATTATACTTGGAATGAGCCTGATTATAACCGCTTTGATTGGTTGGTCTCAAGTTAGATTAGGTCAAATTCAATCTGATTTTGCAATAAATCAATCTAATAGAGAGAGTGCTAGACAAGTGGAGCAGGCTAGGAATGATAGCCTCAGAAATATAGATAACATAGAACTTCAGCTAATAAATTTTTCAAAGGATTTCTTTCCAGATATTAAGAAAGAGAATGATGAAGGTGAAATAGCAAGAAATATTATACTTGCCACAATGGAGCACCTGACTGACGAATTTGGACGAAACACTTTAGCGAAAATTGTTGATCGAGTGAATCAGGAACAGGTCAAAGATTTTAGCAATGAATCTGTAAATCTATTTGAAGTTAGAACTAAGGAAGCTACGAAGAATACTACTAATAATGAATGGTTCACAGTTATAGCAAGTTTCAATATAAAGCAAATGGATAGAGCAAAAACCTTTTCAAATAATGAACAGAATAGAATTAACCAATTAGGAAAGAGTTACAAAACACATATTTGGAAAACTAAAACCAGTAAAGTAATTGCTATAACAATCGATAAAACTCTTTCAAAAGAAGATGCTATTAAAAGAATGAATTTTGCTCGGAAGGAAGGAATCTCAGAAGAAGCCTTCATACAAAAGAATAAAGATTGGGTTTATGTTGAATAACAAATGCTAACAAATATGTAAAAATAATAGCCGGGAAAGTGCGTATTCGAGTGGTTTTAGCCCGCTTTAAAATTCTATCGGTTTGATAGGTTTATCGCCCACAATCGGCTACTATTCTTACACTCAACGTTATTTACTACAATGTAATTGCTCAAGAAACTGCTTACGAAGTTCAATACCGGCAATACTAGAATTATAACCTTGTAAGGCTAGCTCTTTAATTTTATCTAATTGTAATGCTAGAGATTGAACTTTGTTTGTTGCTTTCTTAAATTCATAACAAGCGATAAAAAACTGAAATATTGAATAAGGAGATTCCCTGGTAGCTTCGATTAATAAACACTCACACTCTTCTATTGACTCATGATAATTGTTATCAAACCATCTCAGTCATTGATCGAATACAATAGGAGCATCATTCGAGTTAACCGAAATGTTACTATCCATACAGTAGTAATCCGTGAATTGATGCTGTTTAAAGCCTGGAATTTCATTAGCTGCCCAGTTTATCCAGTTACTAGCTCTTTTGGCTGTTACTTTGCCTTCTTTTTCAAGTCTGGATAGTTCTGCACGAACTTTACAAACAGGCTCGTTCATTTGGTTGGATAACTCAACAGTCGAAGTCCACTTGTGGTAAAGCACAACACCATAGTAAGTATGTCTTTGATCTGGTTTCTTTAAATTCACTTCGTTTACCTCTTGATAAAAGGAGGCTATTAATGCTTGTAAGTATTTGTTTTTGCTCATTCTTTAAAAAATTTCTTCATTACAATAACATAAATCAATTAAAATACAGCCATAACATGTTTGGAAGCTGCAATTTGACAATCTTAAATCCTTAATTATTTGTTTTTTATTCATTGGAGAAAGATTAAAAAAACAAAGGTGGGCATTTTGCAAATTTGGTTAGCTTAACGGTTAACCCGGTTAAACTAAAGGTTACCCACCTTGTTTTGCTATTAGATTATTTTAGGGTATAACACCCATCTTTACCTTTAACTGCTTTTTTAATTATTACTTTTATTTCTACAAAATATACATGTCCACAATACTTACATGTTACTAAATTAGGATTATTATGTACTGAGATTGTTTCATTCCAATTGTTAGCATGACACTTTGGACAACTTGTTTCCATAATGATTATTGCATTTAGGGCAATTATGCCAGTTAATTCTTAAATCGTATTCGTGGCCACAATTATTGCATGTATGCCACAGCTCATGGTTATAGCACTTCATCTTACAGGTAATGATTGAAGCATGCGCATACACATTGCAGCAGTTTGTATTAATTCATATTCCACGTCAGCAATACTGCCTGTTTCATAATGATAGTGCAAAATTGCTTTTGCAACCTCTCCAGCCTCTTCCTGCATAATTGCAAGCTGCCTAAACATATCTTTTGGGAAATCAGGGTGTTTTTTTTCTGCTCGTTTTAGTTCCATTTCTATTGGAGCATATTTAAGCAATCGTTCAAATTCAGAGTTTAATTCCATAATTTTATTTATTAAAAAAGCATTTTCTCTTCTTCGTCTTTTGTTAATCTCATAACTGGTTTAGTACCTATATAAAAGCATTCCTGTGTTTTTCCATCCACATTTTTAGTAATCTTTCTATTCTCTTTTAAATTACATTTTGAGATAGGATTAAATTCATATCTGTAGTATTCGCACCAGGCCATGGTAGCCTTCTTAAATTGTTGAGCAGTATACTTGCGTTGGTGAGTGTCGCTTAAGGTATTCTTAAAGTTCAAGAACGCACTTTCTTTAATGATAAACGTATCAAAGTAACCATGATCATTGGGCGAATAGTCTGTTTGTAAACGAACGTCTTCAGGCTTTTTGATGTAATAGTTGTTAGCCCATACAAAGAACTCTTCATCTTTGGTAACTCCCTTTATCATGGCACGGCGTAGTTGTCGTTTCTCCAGGTTCTCCATTGGAGGATGTATCTTACCAGGGAAGCGCATCACCATTTGTATACAATAAGCTACCAGGTTATAAAACTTCACCCATTCTTCATCGGTAAAATCATCAAATAACCGCCGGTTGTATTTAGTTAAGGGGCTACGTGTTTCCCTGTAATCGTTGTATTTGGTGCTTTCGTGATAATAGTCGCTTACTGCAACAAACAACAAGCGCGATAAAGTTGAACTGTCCGTATTGGGTAACTCAAAGTTGGTACTCACAAACATTTTACCAGAGTATTCATAAGGCAATGTTTCCGGGGAAAGGTGTTTGTTATTTACTCGACGTGGGCCCGTTATTTCAGTGTAGAGTGTATCAACACTCGCAAATTCGTTTAAGTCATCCACTTCAATGTTATTGTGAAACCTGGTATAACCATCGTAAACAAATTGATCTTCGATAGCATCTTTTTTCCTGGCCCCAACATAAAATGTTGCCCGAACCATTTTAATGATCTTACTCAATAAGGATTTACCACTACGTCCGGAACTTTTACCTATGGCTGATATTTTCATATCCTGGAGAAATCCCATCCACGGTTTACCCGGATCCTTATACTGAAAGCAGTTGTACCCGATAAAAAACATAAGATTGGCCAACAATTGATTTTCTTCGCCTTTTTCTTTAGCGGATAATTCCTCCTTTTTCTCATCTTGTTTACGCCAATGTATACGGCTTAAATCCCTAAGAAAACCAACCAGGAAAAAATCAGGATCATTAATCTTAACCTGGTAGCGCTTCCATTCTTTCAATTCGTTAATTTTCTGGTTTATTTCAGCAATCCTCTCCGGATTCTTGGTAGTTGAAAGCTCATTGAGCATTTTTTCATATTCCGGAGACGGATCCACAACTATAGGGGATTCCTTCAAGTGGCGAATATTGTGGTCAATTACATGCGAAATCTTCTCGTTATTGACCGATAATTCGCCCAGAATGTAATTATCCAACTCTGAATGTTTGATGCGCTTAATCTCATCCTTTGTGATTTTTAGAGCACCATTAGGGAATACTAACGTGTCATAATCCTTTGAATAATTATCAAAATTAGGTTCAATGTATTCCAGTTCTTGCAGGTTGTTTTCGCTAATCTGGTTACTGGAGTTGATTTTATTCAGAATCGCTATTTCATCAATCAGGTTCCTGGAGCGGATCCAATCCTTTGTAAAGGTTTTGGCAATACGTTTAATATCATCGGGATGTATCAAGGTCACCTTTTTACCCTCAACACGTGCATAGCAATAACCGGCTTTTTTATGATACTTGCTGTTCATACAATAAAAGCCATGCATTTTCATAAAAAAGTAGTAATACTCCAGGTTAATAGTATAGTTTACTTTTTGCTTGCCTTTTACTTCTTCAACCGTTTTTTCCCAAAACTTCATGGGCTTAGCCCTGCGGATCAACTTGGTGATTTCTCCTCGGGTACCATCTTCGTCATTACCGGCAAGGTTGATAAAATCCTTCATATCCTTACAAGCATTACCTCGCCAGTCTTTTTTCTTGGTAAGCCAATTAGGTAGCTGAAGCGTAAACAAGTTCATATGCTTAAGTGCATTGGTACGGGCACTATCATAACCAGTACTGTCCAAATCCATTATCTGGTAATGCTTTTCGCAGTACTGGTCAACCTTGCTGTAAGTGGATTTATCGAATGCAGCACTTTCCGAATTTAGGAAATACACATGATAACCAAGGCTCATCATATTAAGTGCATCACTTTCTCCGGAAACACGGAATAGGTTTTTAACTACTGCATCGGGTTTACCATCCGGTGGACGATAACCACCTTCTTTTTCGTCCAAAAACTCACTATCACCTATCGATATATCTTCCAGGATATCTAATCCATAAATGAAGTCTTTGGGTTTATCACCGATATAAATAAAACGGTATTTTTTATCTGTTTCTCTTGGTTTATATAATTTCTGAAAGAATCGATAATCAAACAGAAATATTGGATAATCATTGGTTGCCTTAAATTGATGTACGACATCCTTTTTTTGCTTTTTGCTATGTCCAACATATTCATAGCTTTCTAAAACTTTACAGTGGAGTTTGTCCAGGTGTTCTTCGGTTACATAACGACCAATTACCTCCAAATCACTTTTTAGTGGTTTTTCCTTGAAAACAAACTTGTACTCACCTTTTTTATCCTCCGGACCAATCTCACGCCACGAATATTCTGTCTGGTAAATTGGTTTCTTATAATCACCCTTGGAGATATCTTTTTTAATGATTACCTCCATTATGAATTTTAAAGCATCGATATACTGAAGCTCTTCTTGATATTTTACCCAATCAATACAGTTTAAACCACTAATTTCATTTTGATTACCGAAATCAGTTATTCGCCACTGACCTCCTAAAAGTTTACAATTTGCAGAAGGTGTTTTTTCTTCTGTTCTAATTTTAAATTTATGCCTGGTGTTATGAAAATCAACATCAGGAAAGTAGTACTGAAATACCGTGAGACCGTTACCAGTCTCGCGCAGTATTTCGTTTTGATCGATGTAATTGCTCATTTTAGAAGGATATATTCTAAATGTTGTTTTATTAGGATGTAATTAGATGAATATCAGTTTGCATTAATTATTAAGCTTTCTTCCTTTAGCTAAATCAATAGCAATATCTTCCAGTATCTCCATTTCATTAAATTTATCTAATACCATTGTTAATTGCTCTGCATGTTGTTTTGCAAACCTTTTTTTCATCTCGTGGATATGCCTTCGTTCTTCACGCCGAAGTGGCCTTACATCCAAATGAGGTTCTGTTTTTTCGGTGAAATAAAAAGGAAGGTCTTCGGTGGGTGAAACGTAGTGACAAGTTTCAGATATAAAACTGCCTCGTTTTATGTGCACTGCCTTAATGGCTTCATATCTCGAAATCATTGTTTGGAATGGAATATCAGGACTTTGTAATTCCTTGTTATTGTTTTCGCTCATGTTCTTTAACTAAAATAAATTCAACTAATTTACCATCCCAATCAGGATAGCGTTCTTGTAAATAAGCCATTAGCTTATCGTTGGAGATACCATAGGTAAACTTTGAAAAAGCTTCGCCTAAGCCATCCGTGGAGTCTAACCGCCATACATCGTGAATTTCGTATAAGGTTTCTTCACCGGTTTCAGGATCCTGGAGCTTTAGCAATTTTAGTTCATCATCTCTGATTGAAACTTTTTCGTACAAAGGTTCACCCGTACTGGGATAAACAATTGGCCAAAAGCCAGAAACGGTTGGAGTTTTGTGTTTGATGGTGAGCATATCGGCTTAGATTTAAATTGTTGATTAAAGTAATCTGCATCGAGTTTGAGAGTACGCACCTGGCAATTATCCTTTCCTTTTATATCCATGCAAATAATACCATCGGTAGGCAAAGCAGAAATAATACTGATTAAATCATCCTTTTTACCTTTAATTGTCATTTTAATTATTTTGCTCATAACGACTTCTTATTTGTAAAGTGGAAGCAGCTTCGGGAGCTAAAACCACCGTATTTTTGTCTATTTGTACCCTTTGTTTAGGTAAATTGTCTGTTACTGTTTTCTTTATTTCAGGAAACCGATTCTTAACGGCTCTTTGTAGGCGTTTACGCTCCTGATACTTCTTGTAGGCATTCATCAATTGCGCTGTAAATGGTTACTAATCGTTTTTTCATAGGTTTTGATTTAGGATCAAATGGTTTTAGCTGCCTAAAAGTGATCCTGATTGAATCGCGTAGAACCTCCATGTCTTCTTTCTTCAGACAATGGATACTAAACTCATTTTCAGATTGATCAGCATACGGGTTCATGGTTCAGTATTTTTTCTGATACATTATATAATTGGTTAAATTCCTCGAAAAGAGTTTGGTGAGAATTACTATCCTCTCCAGGAATTAGATATTGAATCTCAGCAGCATGCCTATAAAGAAAACTAGCCATCTTTTCTGAAGTTTCATACTTCCAGAAATTGAGTAATTTCTTTAATTCTCCGGCAATAGTTGGTGCTAATGGAGACAGGTTCTTTCCTGTTTTGATTAACGTTTCGCGTATGCGAATTAATTTTTCGACGTATTCACGTCCAGCCTTATGAAAAGGCACTGAATTGTTGTTGTTCATTACGAAATGATTTAATTGAGCGTTGGGGAACGTACTCTTTGTTTAAAAAAGAATGTTTGTATAGAACTCTTATTGGATTAGGTTATTAGTTATTGCGAATTTCATAATATCAATGCGAGAATAGGCACCTAGCTTAGTCCTTATGCGTTTCTGGTATGTTACCACGGTCGAAATAGCAATATCCATTTTATGAGCAATTATTTTATCTGGTAGTCCTTCTGCCACATATCTAATTACTTCTGTTTCTCGTGGTGTTAATTGTCCATTTTTAGCTACAGGTAATTTACATACTTTACCTTCTGCAGCACATTTTCCTCTTAATCCACAATCCCAATACTCGGGATTAGTTGAAAGTTTTCCATGAACCAAGTCTGGAATAAAATCAAAGCCTCCATAACGACATTTTACATATTGTTCCAATATGTCGGAACTATCAATCAATTTAAATACAGTTTCAACTGTTGAATAGGCAACTTTGTCTTTAATTAGTTCAATTTCAAATATTTCTATTACTTCTTCAGGGAGTTCTATAAATGGAATGATTTCACCATTAAATATTGCTTTTAACTCATGGTTGTATACATATATTTCGACAGATTTATTTTCTAGACCAGCAGGAAGTTTTGGATTATTCATTTTGTAAGATTTTTTAGTTGTTCGTGTTCATTTTTTTTCTCCTGTATAATTTTATAAGCCAGTTCTATTACTGTATGATTTTTGTGACGTCCGTTGAGTACATAATTAACGTTAGTTCTACTATACTGACTTCTTTCAATGAGAGTCTTTTTTAAATCTCTGTCTCTAAATATGTTTTGTAGCTTTTTTCGCTCTTTGTCTGTAATCATTTTTAGGACTTTACTTGTTGTTAAAATGTGTCTATATTGTTATTAAAAAGTTGTACAATAATAATAGACAACATCTATATGTCCTAATATAATAGACATTAATTTTGTCGATATTTTGTAACATACTGATATTCAGTCGTATAAAATTCTAAATATTTTATACATACATGTATAATTATATGATACACAAAAAGCATAGTTCCGATAAGAAAATAATTGAAATTTGTATTATGCATATCGGAAATATTATTGAGCAAGTAATTACAAGCAAAGAACTTAACGTGAGTAAATTTGCAGAGAGTGTTGGAATGAATAGATCTAACCTGTATAATGTTTTTAAACGAAAAAGTATCGATACCGATTTACTTTTCATTTTTTCAAAAAAATTGGAATATGATTTTTTTGGACACTACACTAAAGAACTTCATGTGAATGTTTCGGATTTAGGAGAACCAGAAGATAAGTATGAGGAAAAAGCTTATAAACCTGTGAAAAGAAAAGTTATGCTTGAAGTTGAATTGTCTGAGAAAGAATACCAAGATATTTTAAAAAGGAGTTTAAAGTGATTAAAAGTATCAAGCTACTTTTTCGGAATAAAAGTTAACAATGATATAAATGAAGAATTAATGATATCAGTTTGAAGTAAAATTTTTTAAAATAGATTTGATAAAGTAGTTGTTTGTATAAATTTAATTAGTGACTTGTTCTTAACAATAATGAAATAATATGTTAATAAGCGATGTAATACATGAACAGAGAAAAAAAGGAGAGTAGACTAACGGTAAATAAAAAATAAAGAGTAAACAAAATAGACATTCTCTTGTAATCATTAAATCAATGTGTTATGGGGTGGTAGAGATTCCTGTCATCCCGACTTTTGGTTTTTAAGTTGCTCATTATCAGGCAGTTAACTCGGAAAAGTAGACAAAAATGATAATGAGAAAATAAAAGTAGACAAAAAGTCGGCATAACGAATTGAAATTTAGGAGCGTTGGGGAACGAATCATAAGTTTCAATTATGTCAAGAGTAAAAATTGCAATTCCTCCAAAGGTGAATACCTGTGGAGGTGACCTTTCAAAAAAATGGTTCGTTTATTATTCGGTTAGAAATCCAAGAACGGGCAAAATGGAGCGCTTCAAAGACTACAAAGGGCTTCATAAATACAAAAGCTATGAAAGTAGGTTAAAGGTGGCTAGAAAAATGGCACAAGAATACCTGAATAAATTAAAAAATGGCTGGACTCCGTTTGATGATATAAGTAGAGGCTTATACGAGGATCAACTTGAGTATAGGCATATAGTTGATATCTATAATATTAAAAAAAGAAAAAACAGAACAATTAATTACTATGGTAGTCAATTTATGGAAGAAGTCATTAAAAAGAACTCCCATGGTACAGCCAATACTTATAGAAGTAAACTACGTACATTTAACGCATGGCTTAATGCTAAAGGATTTGCAGAGGCAGATGTAATTGCCATAGATAACAAAACAATAATAGAATTCTTTAATTTTCTGATTGAAGAAAGGAAACTATCTCAAAGAAGCGTTCAGAAATACAAGCAGATTATTTTCAATTTGTTTGAATCAATAGTGGAAGAGAAGGCACTTAAAATAAATCCTGTATATAAAATACCTTCAACTGACCGGATTAATGATAGTGCCCCAAGACCAGTACAACAATTTGATATTGCAACTTTTAGAAAATACATTCAAAAGCATGATCCACAATTATGGATGGCTATTGAATTTGAGTTCAATTGTTATATTCGCCCAGGAGAAGAGCTGCGTAAGCTTAAAATAGGGGATATTGATTTTGCTCGTGGATTAATCCATATAAATAGATCAAATTTTAAAGCTAGGCGCGAAAATGTTAAAGAAATTCCAGAGCATTTCTTGATGAAACTAAGGAATGAATATAAGTTACATAAATATCCAAGAGAGCATTATGTTATTGGTAGGAATAATAAACCAGGACCAGAATATTTAGGTAAAAATAATTTGCGCTTTAGGTTTGTGAAGTATCGAGAAGCTTTAAATATGCCAACGGAGTATAAGTTCTATTCGTGGAAACATACAGGGGGAGTGATGGCTAGTGAAGCAAATATTCCAATAAAAGATATTAGTGATCAAATGGGGCATACAAATCTTATAACTACATCGACATATTTAAAGCAAAAAGGAGGGAGGAGAATCGAAAGTATTAGGAAGAAATATCCTGATATAAATAAGTTATAAAAAGCCCCATTATCTGGGGCTTTTAAGCTCTTTTACAAGCCATACAAATTGATTACCAACCAATTTTGTTACAAAACCTCTTGATTTAAGGCCTTCGTAAATTTCTTCTTTAGTGAGTTTAGCAGCTGAATTAAATAATGATATTATATCATTAGATGAAAGCTGCTCATCACTCTCAACAATATTGAAAGCCGGTTGGTAACACTCTTCAAAACTGTTGAGTAATTCTTCTAAAATACATTCCATGTGCGACAGTTTTATGGGTAAAAGACCCGACCGAACTGTCGCACAATCACAAACAATAATGGGAATGTATAGGGTCTTTCTCCCTACTTCCGGTCGGGCAATATTGCCCACTATTTACTGTTTGTTTTGTGCGACGAAACAAATTTAGAAAATTATTCCCATGTTAGATAAACAAAGCCATGTTTGTCATCTTTTAGCATTGTTCCAATAGTTAATGAAAGAGGTTTTATTTTTGCTAAATCAAAACGATCACCATCAGAAGTGGTTAAATCCGAAAATGGAATTCTTAATTCTTGTCCGGAAGGAATGTCATTATATTTAGATATATATTTTTCATTCAATTCAATACGTGCATTATTATAATCAAAATCATCCCCATTTTTAATTACAAGCTCATTTTGATTATAGGAAACTGATGCTTTCAATTCAACTGAAGAGTCTGAACAAGAATACATAACAAACAATGAAAATAATAGAATTGGAAATAGATTTTTCATATAAGAATAATTAGTGTTAAATAATGAAACGAATATACCAAATTACTTTATACTACCAATAGCCTGTCTCTCTTCATCCTCTTTTGTTTTATCATCTAAATCAGTATTTGTGATGTAAGCTCTTCGGTTTTGTGGATCGCTTAGGAAGCTCTTCAGTTCTTTATTATCTTCAATTAATTCTCGCAACAAAGATTCTAATTCACTATTATTAGATTCTGGGATTTTGATAACAGGAGCTTCCGTTTTATTGGTAAAACCACCATTTGCAAAAGCAGGTATATCCTGCATAGCTGCAAAATCAGGAGTTACACCACCAAACATACTGGCTGGAGCTTTACCTTTTCTAACAGCCTCTAATGCTGCAATTACAGGACCGGTATAAGGATCCTTTACCATTTGGTTACTAGCTATCCACTCAGTTCCTTCCTCACCAGCTCGATAAATACGATCTCCATTTGTAAAACCACCAGTAGCATAAGCAGGTAATGGTTCGCTTGATATTGCTGCAATTTGCAACGCACCTGTTATTCCCGCCATTGTAGAAAGCGCAAGACCGGCAAAACCTCCCGGATCAGCTAACATTTTAATAATAGCTGAAGCAGTGTTTATTGTTGCTTCATATATTTTAAGGGATTTTTCTCGTTTGGCCTGTTTAATGGCAATCTCTTCCTTTTTACGGTCAAGATCAGCATCCAACTTAGCAGTTTTGGCATTGTATTGATTTTGAGATATTAAACCTTTCTCTAATTGATCATTTAAAAGGTCTTTCTTTTTATTGGTATTGCGTTCAAACTCTTTTAGCTCCTTTTTCTCTTTATTACCCTGTATTTGATTAATAGCACTCCAAGCTCCAATAACTTGATCAAGGGCAATCTTAGCCAACTCAATATTTTCCAGCATAGCTTCCCAATCCTCTTGGGTCATTCCGAAAATATCTCGAGGTTCTTCAGAATTTCTCAACACCTCAAGTTCTTCCAACATTAATTGATAATATTCGGAAGTAGCCAATCCGTTTTCTTCAGCTAAGCGGAGTAACTCTTGATATTGATTAATTTTTGCCTGCTTTTCACGCTCAAAATCATTCAGGCTCATTTCATAGAGCTTTTGCTCAATTTCGGAGTGAAGCTTTAAACGTTTTTGATTGTGTTCTGCTTTCTTTGCTTCTATCTCTTGATTTTCAAGTATTTTAAGTTCTGCAGTGTCAATACTATACTTTTTAGCTACATTGTATAAATCTTCATATTTATATTCAATAGCTTGAATCTCTTTTGCTTCATTATTTAAAGTATCCAGATGAAGACGCCTTCTGATTTCTATAATTTTATTGGCTAAATCTTTTTCTGCTCTAGCTTTTTTATTACCTAGTTTTTTTATTGCTTTCTCATCTTCAGGATTAGTAATATCAGGAGTATAAGCTTCCATTTCTTTTTGAACCTGAGCTATTTTTTTCTGTATTCGCAAGTAATCTTCTCCTCCTTTAGCAGCATGTTTTAAAGCCAATTGATACTTACTCATTTTTTCTTCCAGGTTGGCTAAAGTTTCAGTTCCTATTTTATCTCCAATTTGCTCTGCATTTAGTATTTCTCCCAAATCAGTTTGTTGACGTTTAAAACTTTTTAAACGCATTTGTAAATCCTTAATACCTTCATTCATGGCATTAGCAGCTTCTTCACCATTATTAAAAGCATCTGTAACCATCATACCACTCATTGTTGCAGCATTGCCGGCAGATAGAAGTGAATTTTTAACAAACTGCCATGTATTTACCCTAGTGTTATTTTCCCTAATTATATTCTGCCTGGTTTTATGAAGCAGCAATTCAGCTTCGGTCTCTTCTATGATTTTATTGATTTTATACTGCTGATCTTTTTTCTGTTGGATACTTAATCTATTTAAATTAGAGATCTGTTTATTTATCTCATTATAAGCATCCTTAAGATGTTTATTGGCTTCGGTTAAGTCTTCAACAGCCTCTTTTTTCTCTTTTTCTCTTTTAATTGCTCCTGCATTATATTTATCGTATGCTTTTATAGCTAGATAAAGAGCTGTTATACCAGCAATAGCAGCACTTAATGGATTAATAGATAAGGCACCTCCCCAAGCCTTTTGAGAGTCAATGAACCGGCGTTGTGCTACTGTTGCTTTACCTGTAACTGCAATATACGCTTGCATTCCTAATACTCTGGCTGTTGAAATTGCTGCAATACCGGCACTAATGGCTTTCTCTTTAATATCCATGGCTATTTTTGCAGCCTGAGCTGCAGCAGCTTTTATTAATGAAGCATTATAAGCCAATACTGCACCTGTTAATGCAACTATCAACGTTTGATTATCCTTGATAATTTTTGGAAGTTTTATAGCTACTTTAAGTAAAGTAGAGAATCCTAAAATCGATTTTGTCAGTGCCGGACTTAGCTTTTCTCCAAGTTCTATAGCAAGTAATTGAACCCTGTTTTTTGCCTGTGCTAATTCTGCAGCTCTGTTATTGGTATTTTTTCGGGCTTGTTCTTCAGCAATATTCGTATCAGTTACCGCTTGTGTATAGCGTTCAACTTCAGTTCTGGCCTGAACTAATACTTCAGCCATTTTTGCATGCTCTTCACCAAAAATATCCGTTGCACTTTCACCTTTTTTAAACCTTGTTTCTAACTCCAACAAAGCCCTGTTAACATCGAAAACACCATTCTTATAACCAATTTGTTTAGCCTTCATTTTAAGCAAAACTTTATCAAGGCTATTTCCGGAAACAGCAGCTTCTTTAAATTTTGGGGCAACTGCCTCGATTAAACCAACAGCCTGTTCAACTTCCCCACCCATTAAGGCAAACGTAGTTCCCATCTTTTCGATGGCTTGTGATAAATATGGAATGTTGGCCGCACCTTCCTTAGATCCGGCTGCCAATACATTGATAACACGGTTACTTTGATCAGCCTCCATGTTAAACTGGTTCATGGTATTGGTAAGAGCTCCAGCAGCTGGTTCCAGTTTACTTTTTGCTGCTTCACTTAATATGATAGCCTGTTCAGTTACATAGGCAAGGGCTTCTTTGTTTTTAAGTAGTTCCGGACGCTGCGATCCAACCATGGTATAAGCATCCAGGATATCTGAAGCACCTTGTTTTATTTTAATGCCCGCTTCGGTAACCTTTACCGATGTAAGTTTAGCCTGTTCGCCCAACCAGCCTAATTCATCACCTTCCAGACCTGTTAATGCGGATAAGTTATCAAGGCGTTCCTCAAAGGTATTATACGCATCAGCAGCCTTTCGAAAGCCAAAGGCAATTCCCGTAAGGGATGCAATACCGGTAGTAATAATACCAAAATACTTATTGAATTTATCAACTGCTCCACCTATGGAGTTCCAACCAGTAGCAGTTTGATATAGTTGTTGTTTGTGTTGTTTGAGAATAGCATTCAGGGCTTGGATCTTCTTACCCTCACGAATGTATTCCTGGCTACCAATGGTCATTTTGCTTTGGGCTATAATAGCCTTTTGCATCTCTGACCGGATACTTTTTACATCATTTTTTACCTCCTTACCATTGATATAGAGATTAATCCTGCGTGTGTAGGTTGCATTTTGAGCCATCGCCTATTGTGAGTTTTAGGCGAAATTGGTTGGGTTTAATGCCAATAAAAAGGACACCGGTACAACCGGAGCGTGTCATTAAAAATCCTTATCCAATGCGCATTCCATTGGCATTTACTACGGCTTCATCCGCTTTATGATCTGCCACAATATCCGCTAAAATTGGTATTTCATTATCCAGTGTAGCATTAAACCAGTCTTGGGATTGACGATTAACCTGGCCCTCCAACGGACGAATCACCTTACCATCCTTAAAACCTCTGATAACCCTATTACCAGACATCACATGTCCACGCCCAACCCCTTTTTGATAAAATACACCATGCCTGGGAAACTTATAACTAACACTATCAATTTCACCAAAATCCTTGTGCATGCTACTTCGAATACGACTGGCCAAAACACCATTACCATCTGAAGCTTTGCTTCGAACATTACGGGCAAGTCTACCCCTTACCCGGTAAGTCCATTTTTTAATGTCTTTATTATATGCTTCAATTGAAGCTATCAGTTTATCCACTTCCATTATTGCGAACTTTTAACCAGTTTCATTTCAAAAGCAGTGACTTTACCAGTAATATCAATTTCAGCAGAAGCTTGCCTGGGCAGTGCTCTTACATTATCGGCCAATACCCAACGGGGATGATCCTTTTTCTTTTTGGGAAGGAAAAGCATTTGGATCTCGAGAAGTTTCCAAATATCAATATTGGTAAGCAATACCCTGAATTCTTCACAATTGGCCAAGAAAGAAAGCCATTCAAGGCCAAGACTTGTAACAATTCCGTTATTACTATTAAAATCAATATCCAATGTACCTAAAACTTCATTACCCTGACGATTAATCAAAGGCGTAGCATAAGGAACATCTAAAACACCATACCAATGCAACAATTGAAAACCAACATCATCCGTTTCGGGTATTACTTCAGAAATCCCTTTTTTAGTAGAAAAAGGAAACACTTTACCATCCACTTCCTGAACAGGCATTGGGCTTAAACCAATAGAAGGTTTTATATCATCATCATCATTACCAAAGTCCTTAAAATTATGCCGGTAAAAGCTCCATTCCCTTACCTGTGATGAAGATTCAGGATAATCATACACATATACAGAATTAGTACCTGAAATATACGCATAGCTTTTCTGGTACTGTGAATTAAGTTCCGAAGCATAGTTTACATGCTCCTGTAAATTAGCAGGAGCAATATCATTAAGATCCTCTGTATGCTGCCAACTTAATTTAATACTCTTTGAATCTTGTGATAAAACCTCTGTAGAATCCAGGATGATATGCTCGCTTATATCAACAACAAACGGATTTGATAAAACATCCTTCAGCAGTTCCGTTTCAACCACTTTATTTTCATCATCAAAAAAGATGGCCATAAAAAAAGCATTGCGCAAAGAATTTAGTGCAGTACCAATTTTAACATCAGGTAAATAATCCTGTAATGACAAGGTATTTTGGTGAATGTTTTGCCCAATACTTTCTCCTTCTTTTCGGATCGACAAGAAACATTTATCCAGGTAAAAAGCAGCGTACTCCTCGGTATCTTTAGCGCGTACCATTACAGATATAATATCATCCTTGGAATAGCAACTATTTTTGTGACTAAAAGTTAAGCCACCTTCTTATATTTATAATTAGATTTAATTTCCAATTCTTTTTCAAGAGGAGTCATGTAACCTAAATTTGAATGAATTCTTCTTGTATTGTACCACAATATATAATTATCGAGACGATTATGCAATTGCTTAAAATCATTGAATTTGTATCGAAGTAAGCTTTCGTACTTTATTGATTTAAAGAAGCTTTCCGCTACAGCATTATCCCAGCAGTTTCCTTTTCTGCTCATACTCTGATTTTTCAATTGAAAAGAAAAAAGATTTTTCATTTTGTTACAGGCATATTGACTTCCTCTGTCAGAATGAAAGATAAAGCCTTTTATAATTTTTCGATTGTTTCTGGCCATTACCCACGCCTTGAGGACTGTATTCTCATATGTCATATCGGCACTCAAAGACCAGCCTACGACCTTCCTGTCGGCTAAATCAATAATAACAGTCAGGTATCCCCATTTTTCTCCAATCCTGATGTATGTTATATCAGAGACCCATACTTTCCCTAATTCCTGAACATTAAAATTCCGGTTCAGTAAATTTTCAGCAATAGGATAATCATGTTTTGAGTCAGTAGTGAGTACTCTGAATTTCTTGCTAAATACGCTTTTTAACCCCATGTTTTTCATTAATCTAGCCACGTATGGTCTGGAAACAACACCCCCCCCTGTTTTTCCAACTCTGCTTTAATCCTATAGCTGCCATATACCTGTTTGCTATCAGCAAATATATTTTTTATCAATTGTCGCAATGGTGTTTCTGTTGCTGCTGCTTTGTTCGTCATTTCCTTTTTTAACCATTTGTAAAAGGCATTCTTGCTAACCTTGAAGCATTCACACATCTTTTCAACAGAAAAATAATCTCTATTTGCCTTTATGAATTTGTATTTTTCCTGTCTCCCTTGGAAAAGATGCTTACCGCCTTTTTTAATATATCCCTTTCTTCCTGAACTACTCTTAACTCTTTTCTAAGCCTTGATATTTCTTTCTCTTGCGGAGTTAAGGATGGAGTGCCTTTGCCTGTAAATGCTTCCTTCTCACTTTTGTGCTCTCTCCGCCATCTACGAATCATGCTGTCATTTAATTGATATTCTTCCGATACTGATTTTACCGATTGCCCTGCTTCTAGTAGCTCTACAATCATTAACTTAAATTCTTTTTCGTAATGTTTTCCCATGAGTAACAAAGTTAACTATAAAGGGCTTAACTTTTAGTCGCAGTAAAAGTAGACATTCCATTACTGGCAGGCGATAGCACAAAGCTACGTGCACAGAACAGTAAAAAAAACAACTATAACCAAAAGAAAATAGACCGGCATATCGAATATATTGAGAACAAAATAGACGAACATAACAAGGCTATTGCTGAAAATGATGGGGATAAGCAGGAGCATAAAAAAGAAATAGAGAAACACGAAAACCGAAAAGAAGGCTATGAGCAGTTGGAGCAACAGTTAAAGCAATCCGGTCTGTCGCAAATATCCACTTCCGACCCTGATAGCCGTCACATGATTACCCGTAACAATATAACGGAAGTAGCCTATAATGCCCAAACTACGGTTGACGACAAAAACAACCTACCAATAGATTACAAAGTGACCAATACCAACGACAGCAAGGCCATGGGAAATATGCTTCAAAGAGCCAAAAGTATTCTGGGCACCAATAAATTTACGGCATTGTACGATAAGGGATATCATACGGGATCGGAATTTGATATGGCGGACAAATTAGGCATAAAAACAATTGTAGCCATTCCCGGCGTGGCAGCTCAAGCTCCAGACCCGGCATATAATGTCGAGCACTTTAAATATGATAATTTGGATGATTGTTACATTTGCCCCAGGGGTCACCGAATGATCATCACCGGAAAATTACACCAAGCCAAAACTTATCAATTTAAGCGGTACACTACTAAAGCATGCAAAAGTTGTGAGGATAAATATAAATGTAGTAAAGCAAAGTATGGTAAAGCCATACAGCGTAGCGAATATCAAGAGCTCATCAAGTTAAATAAGGATAGAGTAAATAATAACCAAAATTATTACAGGCGTCGACAGGCCATTGTCGAACACCCCTACGGCACAATCAAACGGCAATGGGGATTCAATTACATTATAACAAAGAAATTTATCCATCGAGCCGAAGCAGACCTTGGCCTGATAATGAATGCCTATAATCTAAGAAGGCTTATCAATATCATAGGAAAAGAGCAGCTGGTGAAATACCTGCAAAGTATAGTCTCTGCGTTGCTAAATCAAAACAGCCTAAATTGTTTCTTCTCGAATATTGTAAGCTATTTAATTATCAAAATAAATTATTATCATTATTTTCAGTTCGTAAATAAAACGGCAATAAGGAGCTAAAAACGGCATAAAAAACTATGAATCATTAAATGTTTTTGAGTTTTTAGACAGGCTGACGTTGAGTATATGCAAAGTAGGCGATTGCTGGCTTCAAAACTATCAAACCGCTGAGAAGTTTAAGCGTGCTACAACCGTTGAATTTACTACTATCTTGCCTGTTTTGTATATACATTGTTATGCCTTGTAATTATTATAGATTCTTTTGACAATGTCATTTCGTGGAATATTTGCATTATAAACATTCAAGTAATTCAATAACTCAACTGCATCAATTAACTCTAATTCAAATGAAGGATTTAGTCTTGAGGCTTTCTCTTTAACTTTAGCCGCATCTTTGCTAAATCTTGATGTTGTAACTATTTTCGCCTTTTTTACTCCTTCTATCAATTGTACGCCCAGTAATTGACGAACAATATCAACCCCGACATGATTTTTCTCAGAATATTTCTTGCATTCAACTAAATATATCTCACCCGTTTTATGTTCGATTAATTTTATATCAATTCCTCCATCTCTAGTAGATTTAGTCAAAATTGTGTTAAATCCATTATTTTTGAAAATATCCTCAACAAGTTCTTCAAATCGGCGAGGTGCTATTAAGTCCATTTTTTTTGGATTGTTTTTAATATAAACACCAAGTTCATTAAAAGCTACATCTGATGAGTTAATATCATATTGTTTGATGATGGAAATTGTTATCTCAGTCCAAGCACTCTCCGAAAATCTTACAAAATCAGAAAGAATATATTGAAATCCACAGTATGAACAATAGTGAAAATGGGAATCTCTATCATCGTATGCTTTTGAATAAGTCTTTGTATAGTTTCTTTTACAGAAATCACAAGTCAAATTTAAAGTATAAAAGTCAGGAATAGATTCTGGTCGACTTTGTACACCTGAGCCAATTACCGATGAATGTATTTCATCTCTCCATAAAAAAATTGGTTCAATATCTTGCATATTCTTCATTGATAAACGGTTTAACGGATTGGGCATATGAACCGTGCGGGGATTGAAATAGTCTGCACTCTCTTTCATCGCACCAAGCCCAATGGTTTTATAGGGACTAAATTTAACAATAATAAGTTTCTTTAAAAACATTGGGCGGACTAATTGAAATCACCGCAACTTCGCGAATCACTTACGCCCCGCATGGTTTATAATGCCGTGTTGAACTAAATCCCTACGGGATAGCTCTGTTCAAATGTAGCTAAAATCCTTCAGCTCTCTGAAATTTAATAACTGTAAATATTCACTTCAAAATTTTACAGTTATGAGACACAAATTAGAACAGACTATCGTTAATCAAGCCATTACTTTAGTTCCTGAATTTGAAATTGTAGTAAAGAAACTCAACCAACAAATTATTCTTCGTGGACAAAGCGAGAGTACATTCAACAACTATGTACGAAGGATCGCAATATGTGTGATCCATTTTAAATGTTTACCTGATAGGTAGGGTGTCCAATTTGATATAAAAGCCATTAAAATTTAGTTTAATTTCATTGTTATTTTAATGGTTAATTATTTGATTATAAATTAATTAAGGTTTGTTTTTCTTTTAAATATTTAGTATTTTTATTGGAGATAAATGATTAAATATCAATGAGAAAGAAATACGAAAAGTCAGAAAAACAACGATTGAAAGAAGAGCTTTTAAAGTTGAAAAAAGAGAATAAAAAGTTATCAGAGAAATTGGATAAAACTAAGTCGGTAAATAAAGAATTAAAAAAGGAGATTAAAAAAAAAGACGCACAGAAGCTAGTTGTAAACGAGGAACAAAAACAATTGCTTTCGAGCAAATTGAGCGATATGGATATCCAGAGCTTACTGTCCGATTAAGTTGTTTGCTCTACACTCGGACAAATTGCGGTTTTCGCAAGGTGGTTAATGGATTAGAAGTTATAAACGAAGTCTTTAAGGGAGTTTTAGGAGATATACCCTGCCATAACACAATTAACAACTGGGTCAAAAAGTGCGGGTTAAATGTATACGAGAGTTCAGGAGATGTGATGTGCGACACTGCTTATGCTGCAATAGTAGATGAAAGTATGATGATAGGAGAAGAGAAACTCCTTTTTACACTTGGGATTCCAGCTTTACATCAAGAACGGCCATTACGCAGTGATGATGCTCAAATACTAGACATTGCTGTGGCTAAAAGCTGGAATGGAGAAGGCATTAAGAAGCGTCTTGATATGGTTGCAAAGAAAGTAGGACATCCGCCTGGTTATGTCATCAGTGATAATGCGTCAATAATGAAGAAAGGAATACGAGAAGCAAAAATAAAACATCAACGAGACATTAGCCATTCGTTGGGGATGTATTTAGAAAGAGCATATAAACATGAAACGGATTTTAAAAACTTTACTAAATTAATGTCGCAAGCAAAAGCAAAATACAACATGACAAAGTTTGCTTATTTGCTACCACCCACCCAGCGGACTATAGCAAGGTTTATTAACCTTTCCGATTGGGTCCAGTGGTCGTCAGACATGTTAAGCAATTACCAATCAATGACAGAAGAAGAGAAAAATATTTTTTCTTTTATATCCACAAATGCTTTATTGATCAACGAACTCAGCGAAGTTGTTAAATGTATAGAAGGGATTGAGTATACCTGTAAACAGAAAGGTTTATCTAAAAAATCAATGCGTGAGTGTCAAAGAATTATGAAGATGTCTCTTTTTAAAGGTAATGTTCGTATGATTAAGTTAGGAGAAAAAATTAATGCTTTTCTAAAGGAAGAAGCTAAACTTCTTTCTGAGGAAATACCGGCACACAATAATTCTTCTGATATTATAGAATCTCTTTTTGGTAAATATAAAGAGCGAAAATCTCCCAATAAATTATACGGGGTCACATCACAAGTTTTATTTATCCCCTTATATACAAGACTTCTTAATCCCAAAAAAGCTAACGATTTTAATTTTAAAACAGTACTGGAAGAAATGAAAATGGACAGAATAAAAGATTGGAGTCGCAAAAACCTGACTCCTAACTTGGTGACAAAAAGAACGCAGTTTTTACAAAAAGCGGGATAAAATGAGAACATAAAATTGGACACCCTACCTGATAGGGTTACAGAAGACGAGATCAATGAATACCTTGTATCGTTGGCACAACATCCCAAATCCGGCTCCAGAAGCACCTTTAAACATATGGTATATGGTTTAAGGTATTATTTCCGCTTGATGGGTATGAACAAGAAAGCCATTGCCCTTCCTCCGTTAAAAGGTGATACCAAATTACCTGTAATCCTTAATCGTTCTGAACTCAAAGAATTGTTTGCAGCCCCTAAACTACTTAAACAACGCATAGCCCTTACACTGATTTACTCTGCTGGCTTAAGAGGCAAAGAAGTTATCAACCTAAAAATAGCCGATATTGATTTTGAAAGGATGACCATATTCATCAGGGAAACCAAATACAACAAATATCGCATTGTGCCATTATCGCCCACCATGGCCATAGGCCTGAAAAAGTACCTCCAACTTGAAAACCCTCACCAATGGCTCTTCAATGGTAAGCAACCAGATAGCAAGTATAGCATACGGGGGCTTTCATGGATCATGCGCGAGAATCTTAAGAAAACCAGTATCAAGAAAAAAGTTAACCTGCATTCCTTACGCCACACATATGCCACACATTTACTTGAAGAAGGCGTAAATATTGTAACGCTAAAAGAACTTCTTGGTCATTCTGATATCACCACTACCATGATATATCTGCATGTGGCCCAATGTGAACTTATTAAGCCCCATAGTCCCCTGGATACTTTATATGGACGCTATGAAAAATAAATATGAGCTGGCAGATGTCATTCGAAAGTTTGGAGCTGCCCTTATGCAACAGGAAAAACTCTCGCCTTTACAGATTAAAGTCTTCAACAACATTGTGCAATGCCGTACCGCAGCACTAGGAGGACACGAAGAAGTCTGCGATTGCTGTGGTACCCTGCATTACAGCTACAATAGTTGTGGTGACAGGCACTGTCCAAAGTGCTTGTCAGCTAAACAGATTCAATGGATTGAGAAACTGGCCGAAACCACTCTGCCAGTCAAACATTACCATATCATTTTTACAGTCCCTCACTGTTTAAACGACATCTGTTTATGGAACGATAAGGCATATTACAAAATTTTATTTAAAACTGTATGGGATACCCTACAAAGTTTTGGTTATACGCACTTTGGCGTAGAACCCGGTGCCGTTGCCATATTACATACATGGGGACAAAACCTTTCGTTGCACCCCCATATCCATTGCATCGTACCGGCTGCTGGTTACTCCATCAGAGGAAAGTGGATACAGATTGGCAAATACGAGAAATTCCTGTACCCTGTCCAGCAGCTCAGTAAAACGTTCAGAGGAAAGTTTTTGGATTCAACAAAGCGTTTACTCAAAAAGCATGATAAACTCAGAGGGTTCTCTGAACAAATCGACACAGCTTACAATAAAAAGTGGGTGGTACATTGCGAACCTCCTTTGACAAATGTTGATCATGTGATACAGTACCTTGGACGATATACGCACAGAGTTGCTATTTCCAACGACAAGATTATCAATATTTCCGACTCCCATGTCACCTTCTGGACTAAAGACTACCGTGATAATGGAAATGCAAAACCAATAACTCTTGATGGTGTTGAATTCCTGCGAAGGTTCTGTTTACATGTGCTTCCAAAATACTTTGTCAAGATCAGAAGATTTGGGGTTTACAATGCTACAACTCAACGTAATCTGGAAATACAGTGTAATATATGGGTTAAAACTCCAAGTAAGCCCAAGAAAAAAGAAACTGCCAAAGAATTAATCAAAAGGGTAACTGGTATTGATCTTACACTATGTCCGCATTGCAAAAAAGGACACCTGCGCACAATAAAGGATATCCCCAGGATTAGATCCCCCGCAAGACACTTACCTTCATTCTTTTTATTGAACCTACTGTAATATGTTTTCTTAAATGGATTCCTTCATTTTCATGAGGGCTGGAATTCAATGCATTTATCTACAGAAAACTAAACTCTTGACATAGAAAAAAACAAATATTACCTATAATTAATCAAACAAATTACCAGATAAAAAACTTAACTAACTCCTCATTTCTCCTTCGCAAATCAACAAAAGCGTCAATAAGTACATAGGTTAAATAGAAGCCGGGATCTAGTCCAACACGGACTACCACGCTTGGTCTTACAGACCGCTCATAGTCCTATTTATTAGGCTCATGTACATTTACTATAATTAACTTAATTCTCTTAAAGCAGAATAAATACTTTCAACTAAAGAATCAAATTCACCAATCGCCAATTTAACTTCTTCTAAGCTTAATTGAGCAGCATAACTTCTAACTTGGTCTATAATTGTTGCACGCCTCTCAACCAAAGAATTATTATTAAGTCCAAATAAATCAATTGTTGTTATCGCTTTTATTTTTTCAGTATCAGAAAGGTCTTTCTCTTTTAAAATTCCAGTAAATGAATAATCAAAAAAATCAGATGGATTTTCAACTGTTGGATTAATCAAATTTTGATAATCAGCAGACCTCACTTGTTTATCTTTATATTTTGCACCGTATGACTCACTATTACAAGAAACAACCAAATTATTCCAATTAAAAGTATCACTACTGAATAATGCTCTTTTTTTATAATGGTCAATATGTGACCTTCTGATATCAGCATCTATAGCTACCTCCGTATAAGCACATTGTTTATTTTGCTCTCTCTCTAATATATAATTTCTTATTTCCTGTCCAATTTCACTACTTAGCACACTCCATTCTGAAGGGGAATTATTTTTCAAATAATCAGAAAAAAAAGCAGGTGTACTTTTATAAATCCTTTTCATTATAATATCAAATCTTCTTATTTAGATAACCTTGCAATCTCTAATCTAATTAATACTAAATCTCTATCATTTTTTCCTAAAATTCCCTCTAAATCTTCAAGTAGCTCTTTAAATTGCTGTGTTTCAAACTCTTTATTATTTAACATCTGCTTTAACATACTTATTTTCGCCTCAACACTAGGAGTTCTAAGCCCTTTTATGCCAAAAATTTCTAATAAGATTTCATCTACTCTTTTTCCATATGATTTAGTATAACTATCAACTACATTAACAGTTCCACCATCTTTGCGTAATAATTTTAAACAATTCTCTTTTACAGCACCTACAATAAATGGAGAATGAGTTGTTATTATTATTTGTAGATTATTATTAATAGCAATCTTTTCATATAACTTAACAATATGACTTTGCCAATTAGGATGTAAGGAAGTTTCTGGTTCATCAATCAAAACCATACTATCCTTTATATCTGAAAGGTATAATGGTATTAGTTTTGTTAAAATTTCTCTTTCTCCACTTGATAAATCATAGATTTCTAAATTTGAACTTTTTTTATTTCTAAAAAAAACTTCTTTTTCTTTATTTAGACCTTCAAATTCTATATCTAAATCTAATTCAGTCAATATTTCATTTATCTGATTTCTCGTTTTTTCATATGCTTCACTACTCTTTGTATCCTCTTCATATATAAGCTTATCAACATATTTAACGATTGAATTATCCACATCGAAAATTTCAGTATAAGCTTTATAGTATATCATATTTGACGAATATTCTTCTTGCATTCTCCTTAATAAAGGTTTCGTAATTATGTAACTACTTTCTCTATCGTTTTCAAAAATAGAAATATTAAAATCAATTATATTATTATCATAAACCTCAGACGGAACTTTTTCTCCTTTAGTAAAAACATTATATAAGAAATCTAAAATGCTAGTCTTTCCACTACCATTAATTCCACAGATAACAGTAACTGGATTTACTTTTCCATTGGAAGTAAATTTTATTTCAAAATCCTCTAGAACCTTATATTTTTTTAACCGTAAAGATTTAACTTTCATATTTTCTCAATTTCTTCAATACTAAACCTATTCAATTGTACAAAGATAAAACTTAAAATTGATTACATTCTTTTTTCTTTTAGTGTATCTATTAAATGCAAATCCCTCAAGATTATGCAAGTTGCATTGAGCCTAACGGTAAATTGTATGAGTAGTGGCAGATTGCGTGGTAGTTTCCTGTCAAACCGCTACGCAGTTTGAGCGGGTTACAAACATTGATATTTAGCACTTTGCCTGCCATTACTTATACAAAATGTTGAACTAAATCCCTCCGGGATAGCTTTGGTCAAATGTAGCAAATGTACTTTTCCAGAACAAACAACAAAATGTATTTAATCTGCTATCTATATCCAATCACCTTCGCTCTAAAAAGATACAGTACCCTATCTTCGCAAAAAGCACTTGATCTCTTCCTTTTTCTACCTTATATTTACAATTCTTTTAGAGCACTTTACAACACCTTCTACCTACTTCAAAATATAAAAAAGCGTCGATAAGTACATAGGTTAAATAGAAACCGGGATGTAGTCCAACACGGACTACCACGCTTGGTCTTACAGACCGCTCATAGTCCTATTTATTGGCGGTAGTTTTTAATTAGGACTTTCATCAACTTTAGGAAAATAAAATTGCCAATTGACTTTGTAATCAAAAATAGTTCTAAATATTGCTAACAAGCAAAGAAAATATTTTTGTGATAAGGGACTAATAAAACGTAATATTAAAAATCCAATAAAGATTGTGATAACGTTAATTGCTACCCAATTTATAGTACCAATTTTCACCTTTCTATAATGGATTATACTTGCTAAAATCCCCCAAATTACATCTACTACTAATAAAACCGCAAGAATATAAAAACCTTCTAGTTCATTAGTATATCGTATTGAAAATATTACTAAAGTAATCGACTCTAAACAAAAGATGAAAAAATCAAATAGTAGAAAACCTTGCGTTTTTGTTGTTTTTGTAAGATACGAAACATCGAGGTGGCGATTCATCCCATGAAAGAAAGGAACAATTGTAAAAAAGAATGCTGTTAATATTGGAATGTGAATAAGTATTGACTCATCAATAATTGATTCAGGATTTCCTTTAAATAAAGTATTAATGGAATTTGTAATTGCAAGCGCAACCATAATTGCATATATACCTTTAAGGCTGTCAACAGAACGTATTAAAGGTTCTCTATCTTTTATTTCTGGCTTGATAAGTTTAGAGAAGAATTCAAACAGCATAATCAATTATTTAAAATAATTTATCAATTCTTGCTTTGAATGAAATACAGGAATATTATAATCTTTAGCAAGTTCAACTTCTTTATCAGCACCATTTGACTCACCAGATATTCTAATAAGTGCATCGCAGCATGGTAAAAACTCATTATCTAATTTAAGCCAAAATTCATATGGTCTTGGGAATAGCATATGCCAAAAATGCGTTGAATGAGGAACAAAAGGAGCAAATCCTAAATCTGCTAACTCATTAGCCATTTCAAATGCTTTTCTAACATTAATTGCTACATCTCCTTTTGTGTAGGGACCTGCTATATAAATCTTTTTCATGGTCATTTCCTTAAGATTATTTCTTTTGTTTTTCTTTGCAACTTATATTTTACTGGATTATTCTTGATAATATTTGCGATAGTGATATTGTCGCTAAAAAAAAGAATTTCTTTGCCTTCTCGAACCTTATAGGCCGTATGTTTAAAAGAATATTCCTTCTTCTCGAAATTAGAATACAAATTTTGAATTTCTGGAACGTTATCATACGAAACTATCCACCGTATATTTGAAATATTCTTAATACGGTTACAAACGGTTTCATGATTATCATTCGAGTAATGATTCATATATAAAGAACTCGCCTTCAAATAATATGGTGGGTCAAAATATATTACCGTATTTTCTTTATCCGCTTTTTCTTCAATTAGGTCAATTAATTTTAGAGCATCTTTTCTGTAAAGCTTAATGTCTTTTTTCCGAGAGGCAATATTTATAATTCTTCTTTTAATTTCCTCTTTGTTAAAACGGCAATCTATTTTGTAATCCCCAAGCTGCTCATAACCACCAATCGGCCCACCATTAATAATTCCAGACCGATTAGTCCTATTCATGAATAATGTTGAAAACCCTAGATTCAGCAAATCAGCTTTATTTTTTAATTTTTGAACCTCTCTTAACTTATACCAGTTTTCAATTGTAACCTCTGTTCTATCAATTAATTCGCATAATTCTTTAGGTTTGTTAATTACAGAGTGCCAAAATGCATAAATTGAACGGTCTTTGTCGTTAATAATAATCTTATTTACAAACCCTTCAAATAACAAAAATAATGCAACAGAAGCGCCTCCTGCATAGGGCTCTACATATAAGCCATTAATGCTATTATCCACACATATCTTTGCAATAAATGCTGACAACTTATTTTTCCCTCCTGGGTATCTTAATGGTGAATAAAACATCAAATTCTATTAAAATAATACTCCAATACTTCTCCGATTATAAACGAGTTCTTTAAAATACCGTCTCGCGAGGTTGTAATATTGCCATGTGCATACTTTGCTAACATACCTTCCAAATTATTACTACCATCTAACCAATCAGTTGTCAAAGATAAATAGTTTTTAGACTCTTTCTCCAAACTCATTTCTTTCTTTGCCTTTTTAAGAAAGTCATTGTACAATTGGTCTTTGTTGGCTTTTTCAGGGTCATGTTCATCAAAATAAACTCTTGCTGCTACTTCTGTTATTAATCGTAAAGACATTCCAATTATTGGCAATACAGTTGAATCGTTCTGATTCTTCTCGTAAATATTTAGGATTGCCCGATATAAATCATTTACTTTTCCACTCTTTAGTGCAAGTGTTTTTCCAAAAAGTGTTTCATTTTCTTTTGTCTGTGGTGTTTTTCTTTGTTGTGGTTGTACTGTTGGTTTTGGTTTACTTGCTTTTTTACCAAGTTTTGTAGTTTCATTCCCAAAAATGTCTATTTGCTTATTTTCCTGTATGTCTTTTTTTAACTTTTCTGCATTTTCAGGTTTTATATTTTTTAGATATTCAGATATTTGCGGATTTTTATTTAACTCCCTTGAATCTACCTTATTTCCTTCAAAATCCTCTTTTTTGAGAACGTTATGAATAATCACCTTCAACTTATCAGGAAATTCTTTATCCTCAAATTTTAGTTCTCCATTCTCGTCTGTAGTTAGACCATACTCATCTTTTGCTGGGCCAGTTGCAACAATCCTAAAAAATGTCGTAACATAACCTTGTCCTAAGATTTCATTCTTAATTTCTTCAGGTAAGTCAAGGTTTCGGACATAACTTGTAATTGCAACTTTTAGTCTTGCGTTTTGATTCTCAATCCCACGTCTTTTGGAATAATTCACTCTTTCAGGTTCCAGCCAATTTACTTGATTATTCCCTTTAGAATGCTTTCTATCGATATACCTATAGCATTGGTCTTTATCACTTGATATAAGGCAATCCAAGACAAAATTATTGGATATATTTAGCTCGTTTTTTTTTTCTAAAAGAAACTTATGCAACTTTGAATCATAATCCGATATAATTTCAGGATTTGCCAGAAGCTTATATCCAGTAAGCCTTCTATTTCCTTCAACAACTACTAAATTATCAGAAGTATCCCATACAACAACTTTTTCTAAATGTGGCAAATCGAAATCAAGTACAATTTCCTCTAACAGGTCTTTTATCTTGAAATTTGGTTTTGATAAGAAATATTGAATTAATTCCTTTTCATTCGAGTTATAGTATTGGTCTGGAAATCGAGCGTTTTCATCCCAAAGTGATAATTTCTCTATCGGTATTTTTTTCTCTTTAAATTCCATAATTCAATGTTATTTTACTTAGGTACTCTCTCTCCTTAAATTACCGCCAACGGTCAAGTGTATGATTTCTTAAGGGATTGCGGACTTTAAACCTATCAAGGTAACACCCAAAAATGATGCGGGTGATACCGCTCGAAAACCACTGAAACCCTTATGAATTATACACATTGTTGTGCCGTCGTGCTTTATTATGTTTGAAATATCACTTCTCTCAGATATAACCATTTTGAAAGTTTCGCATACACTTCTGTTACGGAATTTCCTTTAAATTCTTTCTCGTCATCCAAAAGGTCTCTCATGAATGAATCATAAATCTCACTCTTGATTTTTAGAGTTACAGGATTTGTCTTTCTGTCATAAACGGTGATTTTACCAGAATATTCAATCCATTCTTTGGCTCTTAAATGCTTGCCATAAATTTCTTCTTTCGATTGATATAAAATCTGTGCTTTGGGCATATTGTCAATTAAAAATCAATTTTCTTATAAGCAAAACATTTAAAATCTTTTTCGTCCTTTTGGTCAAAACGATTCATGTTACATAATAGTTCCTCATTGGGGTCATCATCATGCACGCAAGTTAAACATAAGGATGGCTTTTTAATCAGTTCACTATTTATTTCATATCCACCATCATCGAAGAATCCATGAATCTCGCTTGGCTTCATCTTGTCAATGTGTCTTTGTCCTTTTCTGTTTTCTCGCTTCTTAATTGCTGAATCAATCTCATAATCATCTGTCGGCATACTTTCTCCTGTAATACAAGTAAAACAGCTATTCCCAACAGCAGCAGAACCAATCACCCAAATATCATTACCACATAAACACTTAACTCCGTTTTTATAATCTTCCAATGCACTTTTTAGTCTCTTCTCCAAGTCCGATTTGTTTTCGGATGGGTTACTTTTTAAGTGAAGCTTCACATATTTATCAATCGATATTTTCTTAAATCCCATAATCTATTTTGCTTGCACAAACTGAGAACGAGCTTTTCCATCATTTTTTATTCCTCTCAGTCTACAATATTCTGTTAATTCATCCAAATCTACAACAATATCAACAACCTCAAATCCGTGATTGGTTAAATCTCGCTTTGACTTTTCAAAATCCTTATGCCAATCATGCCATGTATTATGCATGCTCTCTCGATCAGCAATAATCTTTACAAATCGTTTCCAATCCTTTTTCCTGTAATATGCTAATTTAATCCCTATCATGATGTTTCGCTCTCTGACGGCATGCGGCACAACGTTTTGAATAAGGGGTCGTAGGCTGATTTGAAAAATCTAACCTCAAAAATCCCACCAAGCCGAAGCTTTTGTTTTGGTTATAAATTTATTCTTTACACTAGCCGAAGCAAAAGCTTCGGCGAACTTATTTAAAGAGCAAAACTTCTAAAATTATGCTGACAGCCTATGCCCTTTATTTATTGTTGGCGTGTCGTTATTTATTTGCTTTTCAATGTTTTATTAATCTCATTTCTTAAATATTCAAAGTCAGCCAATTCTTTATCAACCAACTCTGTTCTGTGTGAATTATAAATTAAGTCCAATTCGCTTTTAAAATCATACCAACCATCAGTCAATCCGTTTACAAGCTTTTTTGCATTTTTCAGTTTCTCTGCAAGGTCAACTTTTTTACCCTTAGACAAGGTAACGCAAAACTGGTCGAAATTATACCAGTAATCTTTTCCAGATTCCCGTTTTTTCCTAATCATTTTGTTTAATTCATTCTTGGCTTTTCTCAATTTAATCGCAGTCTGGATTTTTTTATATCTCCAATTTACATCAAACTTTTCTTTGTTATCAAATAGGTATGGCGGATGCATAATCACTGCATGAAACGGTGGGTAAGTCTCAATTTTATGATAAAGTTCTGAGTCGTCTCGAAATCTTCTGCTTGTTAACAATTCTATTGTCGTTGTTTTCTTAGTCGACCGAATCACTGAGCAATTAATCCACACAGGAACTTTATTTTCAAGCATCAATCTATTAGCAACTTCATTTGCAGTCAATGTTTTATTAAGTTCCTTTTTTCTGGCAATTAAGTTTTCCTTTTCCGAATCAGTCAAATGGTCACTTAAATCAAGACTGTTGGGCTTAATTTTAAAAATCACGTTTTCAGCAATCTCATTGAAAGTAAATTCTCTCGCCAATTTCAAAGCTGAATTGCTTGCCTCATTCAATCTTGTTATGAAAGTCTCTTTATCCATTTATGATGTCTCGGTTCGATTTAATGCACGCCAACTGTTGCACTCTGTTATTACGTTTATATCTATTATATAGCACTTGAATAATGCTTGTAACTATCTGATATAACGACTATATATATAATTTATATATATCTGGTTATTCCAATAGTATCAAATTTAGATGCGCTAAAATAACAACATCTATTTAACAATCATTATTGTTTGTTCAAAATTATATGATATTTATGATTAGCCAAATCTGGCACTCACAAAAATACTTCCTCTCTTAGTTAACAACCTATTATACTTTGTCCAAATCCTTTTATCACAAGCATCACCAAAGTGTGTTGCTTCTTCGGGTAGTATAGAGTTCTTACGTTCAGAGCTTTTATCCTTTTGAAACTTGCCATCCTTATCAATAACCTTGGTATTGTTCATTGAGATTAGCGTGTACTTACACTTCTGGCCATTAAACCTAACATTGGGGTAAAATGCTTCATTTGGATCCTGTTTTAGAATATTGGCCCAAAGTAAGTACTTGTCGTGTTGCGGCGGTTCCATGCCTTTATGATATTGGCTGGTAACGTGCCAGTTATTCTTTCTAAACCTGTCGATAGCCTGTTGGTTGTATGTTGTAGCGTTTTTAGCGTTGGGTTGTTTATGGTCGACGTATTTATCGTGATAGTAAAAGATTTCTTTGCATCCATGGTATTCGTAGTATTTACAAAATTGATCCACAAGGTCGTTGATCATTACACCCGGAGATTGATCCGGTTTCACAAAAAACTCATTGATAAAGTTATCCGTAGGTATAGCCAGTTTACTCACAAAATCAAAATTACGCTCCTGGCCAATAGAGAACAACGCAATTTTAGCACCCCAATCAGGGCAAACCTCCAAAGGATTTTTAGGATCGCAGTCCAGGTCAAAACGGCTATCAGGTGTACCTAATTTATTAAAATCCTAGTTGGTATTTTCGGCATAATCACGTAAAAATGAGTCGTTATAAGCATTGTAATAAATATGTTTAGTTAAACCCGCAATATGCATTAGAAAATCTATTACACATTGAAATTACTTCAAAACAAGTCACATAGTTGCTTCATCTCAACTCACCAGAACGATGCTATGCTTCGTTTCGATAAAGCCTTGTTTTATTAGTTTCTGATTATTGCTTCGTTCAGCATTGTCCAAGTAAACTTAGCACTGCTTTCTCTTATCGCAATAATTGTACTTTCAATGTTCATAACGAAGTTCTAATACATAATCCGGATTAAATCAATGGCATAGTAGCAATCCTCTACCACATCCAGCACCATGTTCATAATCTCAATCAAGAAAGTAAGCATGGTTTGCTTTTCATGCTCACGCATAATGTATGAGAAACCCACATTCTCAATATTGTCGAGCGCATTGGCCAGGGTAAAAAGTGTACCCGATTTGGAAACAAAAGGAGATATCTGCCTTTTTAAACGCATGGTTTCGTTCCAAATATCCTTGAACAGCTTTACACTGTTATCCTTATGCGCATCCAATAATTGTAGCTGCAGCTTTACAATACGGTTCCATACCTCAAACAAGCGGATTCCTTTTTCTTCCTCGTAGTATTTGCCATACTCGAGCAACCATTTTTGTTCTGCAGTATACGGCATAGAAGAAACAATAATCAACCAAAGGAGGACAAGTTTTCAACATGTCTCAAAATATTCCTTGTCCCAAAATCCCGCTATAACAAAGGTGTTTTTGTAATTTTTCGACAAACGAAGCAGTAGGGTGCTTTAAGTCAATATGTTAACAAGTTACAAAATTTAGTAACCTAAAAAATCAGTTTTGTAACCAATTGGATAACAGTAGTTACAAAATTACTAATTCAAAAAGTGTTTTGTAAAGCTGTGATTTGTGACATTTAATCAGTCTAAATAAAATTACATAATTACTAAAATTACAAACTCAAATTATTTTTGTAACTTTTTTGTAATTAATGTTTTTACTTGTTTGTCACCCTTTTATATATTGATAATTACAAATTACAGAAATATTTAGAATTTGGGATTTGAGGGGCAAGGGAACAAATAGACGGCGAGGCCAAGTTATATGATAGTATAACATTACGTAAAATAGAATACCCCTATCGAGGCGCTCATATTTACAGCTCCAAAAACCAACCCGAACTAATTTTTTAGTTGAAATATTTTAAGAGAATACACTAACGAAACGCTTAGATTTACAATACAAAAAAAGCCCCGCCGGAAAGCGAGGCCAGATTAATCAAACTTTACTTCTAAAAGAAGTTAATATGCTAAGCGCAATGTAGTATTTAATAGTTTAAAAGTCAAATTATGTGCTATACAGCCACTTCACTTATAAAGAAAGCCTTAAAAAGAGCTCGCCACAATAGAGAGCCTGAAGAGGTTGAACATTTTGAAAAACAACTTAAGGATGTTGTGGATCAGCACCAGGTATCTGGTTTTGCACATCCGCGATTAATAACATATACTAACGAAGCTCTATTTAATCCTCAGTTATCTATTTGGGGTTTAATACCTTCATGGGTAAAAGATGAGAAGCAAGCCAAAGATATGTGGAATAAAACCTTAAATGCGCGATCTGAAACCATATTTGAGAAACCATCTTTTAGGGAATCTGCTAAGAATAAGCGATGTATTATTCCTCTTGGTGGTTTCTTTGAACACCATCATTATAACAAAAAGAAATACCCGTTTTTTATACATCCAACGGATGATGAACCATTAAATGTTGCCGGACTTTGGAACTCCTGGGTAAACAAACAAACAGGAGAAGTATTTCATACCTGCAGTATTGTAACAACTTCAGCAAACGAGCTTATGGCAAAGATCCACAACGGGGCAAAAGAAAGCAGAATGCCAGCCATATTGGAGGCGGGTGCAGAAGATGAATGGTTAAGTGAAAACAGTAAAGAAAAACTACAGGAATTGTTAAAACCATTCCCTGAAGAATATTTAGAAGCCCATACAGTAAAACCACTTAGTGGTAAAAACTCTCCGGGAAATGTACCTGAAGCCTGTGAACATTTTGAGTATGAAGAATTAGAGTTTTAGGATATGATTACATTATATATATATATATATATATATATATATATATATATATATATTTCAAACATTTAGATTGTCTTCTGATCAAAATGAATGGGAGCCAATTTTACAGAATGTTCTAAATAATCAAATAATTAAAACTGAAAATATTATGATAGAACTAGATAAAACACTAATTAACAGTTGTTAACATTAAATAAACCGCATTAAAACGACGGTTTATTATTATCGTCAGAGTGTCTAAAAACCTAAATGAATACTTAGAATATTCGGATCGGTATACACATTTAAAACTAAATATTGAATTCTAAGAAGCTTAAAAATAGTTTTTAGACAGACTGTCGTTAGTTAGAATTAAGATACAAAAACCAAATACTAATAAAATACAAAATGGACAATAAAGAACAAAGCTTTAACGATTTCAAAGAGGATTTACTTAAAAGAGGTTCTGAGGTTATTAGAGAAGAACTTGATAAAAGTGTCGACTTTGCGGTAACTTTAAGAAAAAACTACAGACTTGACCCTAGTAAGGTTGTCAGTGATAATATTCTAATTAATAGGGAATTTCCTAAAAAGGTAAAACGCCAGATTAATGATTTTAGTACTAACCTTGAAAAACTTATTGCAGGTGTAGCATCTAGAATTGAAGAAAAGAAATTTGAGACAATAGATGAAGCCATAGATAATTTGGATCTACTAGAACATGAAAAAGAGAAAGTTATTGACTTACATGATAAACAAAAGAAGGTAAGCTATTCATTACAAACCTTAAATATTTTAGTTGAAGTTTTTACTATTCTAAATGAGAATATAAAAAATGAAATAGAGTCGAATAGTACTGACTTAAATCAAAATATGCAACTAAGAATCAAGAATGCTATATTAGTTTACGAATTAACAACTTTTGTTACTAAATCCATTGAGGATTTTGCACTTGCTGGGAAAGAGGATATTGAAGAAATAAAAAATCAAGTATTTAACGACTTAGAGGAGAATGAACGGAAGCAGAAAAACATTAATCTAGAGGTTGAAACAGAAGAAAGTAGAATAGTATATGAATCCAAATTAATAGAGTATGAAAATATACGTAAAGTAATAAAATCAAAATGGGAGGAATTGGATGCGAAATTAAATGGTATGGATAATAGTGTGAGTAAAATAAAATCAGTCCTTCCGAGATTAAGAAATGTAAAGGCTGATGCAGAAATTCAATTAGATTTAATGAGGGTCACATTTATTACTAAATTAATTGATACAAACATTGAAATAGCAGAAGTGTTACCTGACAATTTGGAGAAACTGATTGTTCCTTACCGTGCTGAAGATGCATGTAAATTTCTGGGAATAAATGTATAGCACTTAGAATAACTAAGGCTAATAATAAATATATGTAATGTGGGGGATTTGATAAATATGAAGATTAAAGCATTTAATAAACAAAGTAGCGGTTTGATAGTGAAGTGCCTTGAAATCCCGCACTTCGCATATTCGAACCGTTGTGCTTAATTTAAAATGAAAAACTTTCAGTACATAGAAATATTTAGTATTACGGTTATTGGTGTACTATTCGCATCAGTAGGAATTAAAAGTGTATTCTTAGCTGCGTTATTAAGTGGATGTGTTCAACTTGGGAGTACAATTCTATTAAGGAAAGTATTTAATACAAAAATTAAGTTGTCGACAAATGTCAATTTTGACATTAATAACTTTCAAGTGGTTTTTGGAATAATCCAGTTGATAATCTTCTGTTATCTTATTTATTTATTAATCGATGGTCACTTAATTGATATTTTCATTGAGAACATCTCAACATATGAGGGTAAACTTGCTGATAAGGATACAGATAGCCCTATTTTTAGTATAAAGCATATTAAGATTGGCTTTCAAATAATGTTGGGTGTTTTAAGCACTATTATATTATACATTTCAATAAGAAATTTTACAAAGACAAAAGACAAATAATATGAAAAATCTATCACGCATGTCAGTCTATCTTATGATAATAAGTGGAATCCTCGCAAGTTTAATGCTAATGCAAGGACTTTTAGAAATTAATATGTTTCCTGAAAACATTGAAGCATTTGCATATGGAATTATGGGATCATTTGGAATATTAACATTCTTCATCTTTCTGGCAGCACTAATACAAGAATTAATTGAAATCAGAAAACAACTTGAAACGTTAAACAATGAAAATAAAGCTGACACTAACACAATTACGGAAAATTAAATTTTGGCAACTCATAATTTATGGAATAATAGTCTTAGCTATTTTAGAGATAGTTTATTTCATATTGGGTTTTTTAATTGCAATTCCTACTGACTTAGGTAGATACTTTACCTTTGGAATGTCTTATTTCACACTTGGTATATTTCTATGTATAGTAGTTTCATTTTTTCCATTGAAAATCCTTGATTCATTATCGAGCATTAACAAATGGCTAATAGAAAACAAGGAAAAACTAAGCACAACAAAAAATATAGTGCATTTGGCAGATAGTGCTAAAAATGAAGTTGATAGCAAGAAAGAAATATAGTAGTATGTTGAAAGATACGAACGTTGAAATGCCAAACGCACCATATTCAAACCCTTATATAATGCTATTTAGACTTCGGATGCCATTTTTTGTCTTTTACCCAATCTTTAAAATCAGAGTAGTGATAAGTAAATTCTACTATCATCCAAAGCACCTTAAAACGTCTTCCTAGCTCATCAAGTATAAGCTTAACTATGTAGCCTACTAATAGTAAAGTTCCAATCCCAGCAGAAAGCCAAAAAACTACTAATCCGATCCAATGATATATTTGTTCCATTTAGATCGTGCCAGGTATTCGCCACTGCTTTTGTAGAAGGATAAATCACCAATGCGACCTTCCAACTTAATAATTCCTTTTTGCCTTGCCATAACACACATTTTTAATGAACACCAGCAAGGTAAGGATAGGGGAAAGTGAAAAGCAAATGGAGCTGTCCCATCTGTCCTTAGGTGGTATATTTGATAGTAAAAATCCCCTGAATCGTCTATTTATTTTATACTTTAGAGCTATGCTTCCAGTATATAATAAGTAGGGGAGAAGTATAGATAGAGTATTATGAGTTCTAATTTAACAAGGGCCTGTATCTATCCCAAAGATGTCCAACGAATCACCGGCAAGAGTGAAAAATCCGGTCAAAGGATATTAAAGAAGATTAAGGCCAAGCTAGGAAAGGAATCGCATCACTTTATTACCAAACATGAGTTCGCAGAGTACTCCGGAATATCAATTGAAGTGATTAGCGAGTATTTGGTTGACTAGGTTAACACATGTTGTTATTTATGCTTGCCTCTCCCAAATCTCATACAATTTGTATTGTTTTAATTACTTTCAATTGTACTACATAAGTTTATCAATAACTACATTTCACAAAACACATCAATTAATAACCGCTTTTCACGGATAATAACTACTTTTTACATATCTTTGAATAACCACTTTTTATAAAAAGATATGGAAAATAACCGCTTTTCACGAGAAATAACCACTTTTCACGGATTAATACCACCTGAAAAAGGTAAGATAGTAGGTGCTGCTGCAGTAATTGATTCCCTTAAGCTTGAGCTACCTTTGCCCGATGTAATAAGCATGGTGAGTTACAAGCATAAAAAATATGAATCAGGTCGTTGGAAAGTGTTTGGTACTAAATATTTACCAGAGGACTCACTATATAAACAGTTAATCTTTCATCTTAAGCATGAAGGCATTAATCTTTTATTCTTTAAAAAGCTATTTGAAAGGCTAAGTACAAAACAACTTATTGAAATAATTTCCATTGAGCCAACTGGACAATATAGCAGACGAATATGGTTTTTATACGAGTGGTTACAGAATATAAAACTGGATATTCCAGATTTAGAAGTAAAAACTTATGTAGACCTTGTTGATGATAAATTACAATTTACCATAGGGGGCCAACGTTCAAGTCGTCATCGTATCAATAACAACCTTCCAGGGACGGTTGATTTTTGCCCCCTCATACACAAAACCCCTAAGTTAGCAGCTTTAATTAATTCTGATTTTGGCATACAGAACCAGAAACTATTAAAATCTGTACATAAAGATATACTCCAACGGGCTTCATCATTTTTGCTTTTAAAAGACAGCAAAGCATCTTTCACTATTGAAGGAGAAAACCCGGGTAGCAATAGAGCAATGAGGTGGGGAAAGGCTATTGCACAAGCTGGTGTACAAGAGCTCACTAAAGATGAGTTAGTACGTTTACAGGAGATTGTGATTGAAAGCAAACGTTTTACCAAGATGGGATTTCGTGAGCAGGAAGGTTTTATTGGTGAACATGATAGGACAACAGGAGAACCGCTTCCTGATCATATATCAACCAAATATCAGGATTTGCATCAACTCATTGATGGCTTATTGAAAACAGATAAGGTACTGGAGGAATCAAATTTCCATCCTGTATTAGCTGCAACAGTAATCGCATTTGGCTTTGTCTTTATTCATCCTTTTGTTGATGGTAATGGTAGAATACATAGGTACCTCATTCATCATGTTCTTGCTAAAATGAAATTCTCAAACCAAGGGGTTATTTTCCCAATTTCGGCTTCGATATTAGATCACATTGATGACTATCGAAAGGTGCTAGAATCCTATTCCCATCCACTTATAGATTTTATTCATTGGGAAAGTACTTCCGATAATAATGTAAATGTCTTGAATAGTACCATCGACTATTATAGATACTTTGATTTAACTAAACAGGCAGAGTTTTTATTTGACTGCGTTATGGATACCGTGGAGAACATTATTCCTAAAGAGGTTAACTACCTTCAGAAATATGATGAGTTTAAACGGTATCTGGATGATAAATTTGAAATGCCTGATAAATTGGTTGCTAGTTTAATACGTTTCTTGGAACAAAATAATGGTACCTTGTCCAAAAGAGCGAAAACAAAGGAGTTTAAAGACTTAATGGATGAAGAGGTTAGGACTATTGAACAATTATATAAAGAAATATTCACTAACTGATAGATATGATTTCCTTTCATTTATTTTGGTGTCATTTGATATGCAAAGCGTATGTATTTTCGTATCTTTGTAATAGTCAAAGGACTACGGAATACATCGATTTAATTCAGATAAAAGGTGAGTAAATTGGGAGTTAGTTAAAAGTGTAAAGCAATATGGGGTTGATATTGAGAAGCATACGGTAACGTGTTCAAATCCTGTCATCCCGACTGTTAAAAAAATAGCTACTCAAAATCAGATGGTTAACTCAAAAGTAGACAAATTTGATATTGGAGTAGACAAAAAGTAGACATATGACGAATTGAAATTAATGAGCGTTGGAGAACGAAACATAAATTTCAATAATTATGTCAAGAGTAAAAATTGCAATTCCTCTAAAGGTGAATACTTGTGGAGGTGACCTTTCCAAAAAATGGTTCGTTTACTATTCGGTTAGAAATCCAAGAACCGGCAAAATGGAGTGCTTCAAAGACTACAAAGGGCTTCAGAAATACAAAAGTTTTAAGAGTTAGGTTAGAGGAGGCTAGAAAAATTGGAAAATGGGTGGACTTTGTTTGAAGATATAAGTAGAGGCATGTACGAGGATCAACTTGAGTATAGGCATATTGTGGATATTTTGTTTAAGTGGTTTATTTTGAGTGTTATGCAAAAAAAAGTCTCATGTCTTTTGTCTTTATTTTAACTATCTAATTGTATACAATATTCGAATAGAATAATATCTGACCGATTTAGTATAACTCAAAGAGCATGAGATTAATATTTTTGCATTTCTCTAGATAGTACAAAGAGTTACTTCAGTTGGAGTAGCCATTACTAACACTTCTTATTTTGAAAAATGCAAGAAAAATGGCAATTTAACACCTGCACTAAACATTGAACAGATGTTGTTCTAAAGACTCTAATAATAAAGAAAATAGATTTAACCAGGTAAAATTAATATCATGAGTGATAATAAAACAAGGATAAAGTCAGGCATTATTATAGTAAGCATACAATGGATAGTTTGGTTAATTATGCCTGCATTATTTCCAAGTACTTCTTTGTTTGGTTACCTGGGAGGTCTCTTAGGGGGATTAGTAACTTACATTTGGTGGGTATTCTTTAGTAAAGCAACTAAATTAGAAAGATTTGGAGGTTTACTTGTATTAGTGACGAGTTTGGTTATTGCATGGTTTGCCAGTGATATTTCAATTCAAACAGGCATGTCGTATATGATGATATTTATGTATGGACTTCCATTACAATGTTTAGTTTTAATTATTTGGCTTGTTTTTAACCAAAAATCTACTAAAAATATTAGATGGAAAACCTTGATTGCATCAATGTTACTATTGGTAGGAGCCACTTCTTTATTACGATCTGAAGGTATTACCGGAGATGGAGGAGGTATATTTAAATGGAGATGGTCGGCTACACATGAGGAGAAATTATTAAGTAAGACAATAGAGGAGTCTGATAATAATTTAAAGAACATAGATACACAATGTGACTGGCCCGAATTTAGAGGTGCCAATCGAGATGGCATTGTATATAATACAAATATAAACTCAAATTGGACAAGTAATCCTCCCAAAGAGATATGGCGTCGTCCTGTTGGTCCTGGTTGCTCTTCGTTTGCTGTAAGTAATAACCATTTATTCACACAAGAGCAATTGGGTGAAGAAGAACTGGTTACTTGCTATAATTTTTCAACCGGAAAATTAATTTGGAAACATACTGATAAAGCACGCTTTTGGGATTCTCATGCAGGTGCAGGTCCACGATCAACACCAACAGTTAAAGATGGTAAAGTTTATACGCTTGGAGCTACCGGAATTGTAAATGCTTTAAATGCAGAGAATGGAGAAAAAATTTGGTCGCGTAATGCTGCTGAAGACTTAAAAATAGAACTTCCGGGGTGGGGTTTTAGTAGTTCGCCTTTGGTTGTGGATAGCTCTGTTGTAGTAGCCATTGCAGGAAGTTTAATTACCTATGATATTAAAGATGGAAAAGAAGTATGGCGAGGGCCAAATGGTGGAGATGGATATAGTTCGGCTCATTTATATGTACATAATAATGTTTCGCAAATATTATTTTTAAGTCAGATGGGATTATCATCTTTTTCTCCATTGGATGGTTCGATATTGTGGGAACGGAAAAACAAAGGGGAACAGATCATTCAACCAGCCATTATACCTGGAGGAGATCTGTTGATTAACAATGGAAGCAGAAAGGGATTGAGCAGAATAAAGGTTAAAAACGAAAACAATTCATGGAGCTTTGAACAACTTTGGAAATCGACCAGGATGAAACCCGATTTTAACGATATTGTTATTCACAAAGGATTTGCTTTTGGTTATGATGGTCCAATGCTAACCTGTATTGATTTAAAGGATGGCAATCGCAAATGGAGAGGTGAACGATATGGTGGTCAGATTCTCCTTTTAGCAGATCAGGATTTAATTATTGTGCTTACAGAAAAAGGAGAGATTGCACTTGTTTCTGCAATTACAGATAAATTCTTAGAATTACACAAATTCCAGGCAATAGATGGTAAAACATGGAACCATCCAATATTGGTTGGAAATATACTTGTGGTTCGCAATACGGAAGAAATGGTAGCTTATAATTTAGCAACTGCTTCTTAATAATTAGGACTGCGTTTTTATTTATAATAGATTGTTAGAATAAAGACAAAAGACATATCTTTTTAATATCCGCAATACAACCCAGTTCTTTCTTCACTCAAAGTATTATTTATCAATGCAAGATTTGATGTATTGATTATTGAGATAGACTTAGCCTTCAATTAAATACACGTAAAAGTTAATCCAGTTTGTAAATTCCTAAAGTGCAGATTCACAGTATTTTTAATAGAGTAGAAACTCAAATAAAAATACTGTTTCACGAGATTAATCCCGGTCCCGCCCTACAGAGAAAGGCAGTTGCCCGAGGGCATTTTTATAGGAAATATGATGGCGTGGAGGGTGTGCAACAGCCAAGGCAGTCCAAACAAATCCATCGGGCAGTTGCCTGATCGATACAAAATAAAAAAGACTGCACAAATGCAGTCGATATCTAAATTATTATATTTTGATGTGATTAGGAGTTGTACTTGTACTGATAGCGGCCATATATATGAAACGTAAGAGATTTGAAATGCTTTCCTATCAAGTTTGCATGTAGCCAAATTTGCGTTTTGACAAAATTTAAAACATCTAACAAACTCGTCAAATCGCAGATTTGGCGGACTTAAATAAACGAACAAATGTTCCGTAAACCGCTGTTAACCTTATGTTTTATATACTTTGTTGTGTTGCGTCATTTATCACCTTGTCATTAATTATTATTAAGTCCATGTACTTTTGTGCCTAAATTATTCTTAAACATCGTTTCAATCCCAATAATCTTTTCTTTGTCAATTGTATTCAATGTTTCATACAAGATTGAGAAATGAAAATTATTTGAATCTTTGCTTTTTAGGTCTTTATTTCCTCCATGTCCTGAATTAGCATATTCATGCCATCGTCCAGAAAATCCAGAGGTACCATAAGCAGAACCGATATATTGTTGTCCATCTGATTTGTCTAAGATTAAATAAACTCCTGAGCGACTTGATAAGTAATCCAACCAGTCTGAATTATCAACTGGGTACTCAAATAATTTTACCAACTGTTGAAATTCCAAATTAATTTTGTAATAGTCACTTGGTAATTTACCTATTGAATTGTCTGCTTGATATTTAATAGAACAAATTTCGAATTTATTATCATCAATCCACCTGCCATAATTTGCAGAAGGATTAGTCCATTTAATTATTAAACGGTTTTTAAATTCTGTAAGAAAATCAATTTCTTTCATGTCAGGAAAACGGTATCTATCACGTTCCTTTCCCGTTTCGGGATATTTTACTTTGTCTATTATTGGCTGTCCGAGTTTATAAGCACCAATAAATTCTGCAACTTTCCCTTCGTACCAAAATGAGAAAACATAATCAGTGTTGGCAAAGAAAGTATTATGATGTTCTTTTTGAAAGTCAAGAAATCCGTTTAAATTATAATGTGGGTTAAAGTCAATTTCTTTCGGGCTGACTTTATGAAACATAATCTTCGTATTCCTTTTCCTTCCTTCAATTTCTAAATTGGCTGGAATATCTGTTTGTATTTTTATCAGTTCGCTAAAAGTCAGCATGTTCTCTCGTTCTTAATGCAACACAACGTTAACGTATAAGAATAGTAGCCAACTGCGTGGCACTTTCCTATTAAGTTACATGAAGGTTGAAGCGGGCTATAACCTTTGAATTTGCTACTATCTCGGTTGTTATTTTTTATACAATTGTTAGCGGTTTGTGCTATTATTTTGTTTCTAACAGCCAATTTTTTTTCCTAATTGCGTGATTTCTTTTGAAAAAAAAACAATGATTATGATTAGTTCGGTGATTCACAAACCATAAGTTTATTGTCTTCAACATAAAGCACCATGGATTTGTCGTAATATTCAAAATAGAACGGGTGAATAGCATTGTGTTCAGGGACTATTCGCTTAATATCTGCCTCCTGAATATCAAGTTTCCAGATGCAAGCAAGCACTATGTTTGAATTACAAAAGAACAGGTTATCACCCTTGTAATCCCACGAGAGATAACCTAAAGCATACATTTCAGGGTCGTTTTCAGCTTCTCTTTCACTTTTAATATCTAATAAGCTAAATTCTTGTTGAATTCCATCTTCATTGTAGACTTTATCGGTTTCATACCCACGAGTGCCTTTTTTGATTAACAAATAAGCTTCCCTTTTGTCCAATAGTGAAGAGTATGTAAAAAAGACAATATCTCCAAGTATATCACGATGCTGAGCTATCATATTACTATTTTCTGATATGGCACAGTTGCTGTATTTATCAAAATATAAACTAATATCTTTAAACTTAAAAGCACCTTTTTTTTGGTGCGATAACATATTGTATTCATAATACTCAAAGTTATCTCTATTATCTTCGACAGAATATGTTATCTTTTTATTTTCAAAATGTTTATGGTAATACATTTTATCTCCATTAAAAACAAGATTATCTTCCATGCTCAAAAAGAAATAGTCATACTCCCATTCATAGCAACACTTGAAACGATCTATCTCCTTAACACGACCATGCATCTTAGGGATATATTCGTACAGTTTTACCAACACTGAGTCATAATCACCCTGAACCTCTCCTGTGCGATTAGCACCAAAGAAGAAAAACCTTAGCGTGTCTTGTATCTCAATACACTTTGGATTAAATAGTTTTTCATTCTTATCAGGCAACTCATATATTACTCCCCTTCGCCAGAAACCGTCGTTTTCTTTGATTACGGAGTATAATAATTCTCCTTTTGATTGATGTTCCGGCTTTTTAAATTCTTTTTTTACTTCTTCCAATTGCTTTTGCAGCTCGCTATTATTTTCCTTTAACTGCTCTATCTCTGCTTTGTATTGAGCTAATTGGGCCTGCACTCCTTTTAGTTTCTCTTTTAGCTCTTTGCTTTCTCCTTTTGCGGTTTCATTTTTTGTTTTGGAAACGCAAGCTGAAAGTAGTATTAATAGAATTGATGTTGTTACTAATTTGTTCATCTTTTTAATCTTTTAAATAAACACTAACGTTTTGAATAAGGGGTCGTAGGCTGATTTGAAAAACCAAACCTCCAAATTCCAACCAAGCCGAAGCTTTTGTTTTGATTATAAATTTATTCTTTTTACTAGCCGAAGCAAAAGCTTCGGCGAACTTATTAAAAGAGCAAAACTTCCAAATTTAAGCTGACAGCCTATGCCTTTATTTATTGTTGCCATTAGTAATTTCTTTTTCCAAATTATATTTGCAATACTTAAAAAAATACTAGTTTATATTATTATTTGCTTCGACTGAATCGTAATCCATAGCCTCCTCCTTAATTACGTCAAGCGCAAATTCCTTAAGATTGTTTTTATTATTATTCTTTTTGCAATTCTTTGTAATGAAGTCGTACATTAAATCAAAGTCAGACCATGAAAATTTCTCTATTGTCACGACTTTTTTGTTCTTTACGTAAAGAGTTAATTGTCCTGGGGCAGTTTTATAACTTATGTCTTCATATTCTAACATTTTGTACTTTTTTGTATAATAAGTCACGGACATTTTTGTATTTTCTGTTAAAAGCTCAATTTCAATTACTTTATTTCTAAATTTTAATAAGGCAATAACAATAATTGTCAATGTCACAATTGAAAGAAGTCCTAACCATGAGATTAATGAAAACCATAGAATACCAATAACACAGAGAATTCCTACTACCTGATAAGTTAGGTTCAATTTCTTTAAGTTCTGAGCTCCAGAGAAGGTTGAAATCATTAGCTTTGTTTTTATATGATTATGTTTTTATTACTGGCAACTGTTGCACTCTGTTATTACGTTTATATCTAATTATATAGTATTTGATTTGTGTCTGTAACTTCTTGATATAAAGGAGGTATATGTAAATTATATATATTTGGTTATTCCAATAATATTAAATTTAGATGTGCTATTTAACAATCATTATTATCTGTGCAAAATTATATGTTATTTATGATTAACCAAATCTGGCACTCACAAAAAATACTCCTTATTAGTCATAACCTATTATACTTCGTCCAAATCCTTTTATCACAAGCATCACTAAAGTGTGAAGCCTTTTCGGGTAGTATAAGTTTTTACGCTGTGAAGATTTATCTTTTTGAAACTTATCGTCCTTATCAATAACTTTGGTATTGTTCATTGAGATAAGTGTATACTTCCACTTCTGACCATTAAACCGAACATTGGGGTAAAATGCTTCATTTGGATCCTGTTTGAGAATGTTTGCCCAGGTTTTTAAATTGTTTTGCGATTTAACTGACTGAATCATTTCTGCAATATCCTGCAAAATCCAGTGATGCCAATAATCGTAATTAAATGTATGAATGGAATTAAATAAACGCATGGTATGTTTACGTCTATTTCACGATGTAGTATTTTAGAATAAGACTTATAAATCAACTTTATTGTATGCTTCTGCAATAATATCTTCAGGATTACAACTTTCAAATATATATTCTTTTTTACTTAGATTGAATATTTGAGTTTCTTTAGGCATATTTTCTTCTAAAGTATTCGTAGTTTCTTCGGTGAGTTTACTTTCTAATAAATCATAAATTGATGAACTATGGCTTCCTGCACCCATACAATAGGTTTCGATATTTATTAAGATAAGTTTTTCATTAAAATATTTAAATTTCGAGAAATTATTACTTACAGGGCCTGTACCGAACAATTTTATGTTTAATTCTTTATTTGAAATAGTAATTTCTTCTTGATAATATTTTTTTATATCAAGATCTTCCGAGATAAACTTATTAGGAAAAACTGTTTCAGATGTTTTGTCAAGCCTGTAATTATTTTTCTCTCTGATAAAAATTAAAACTTTCCTATCACCTTTAAAATCTTTTTTTCTTTTTATTACTAGAGCAATATCATTAATATTATCGCCATTTAAGTCTCCTTTTGCATCATACTCTATTTCATAATCTGAAGAAACTAAGTTTGAGAAATCAATTTCTTTTATTTCTTGCTTTGGTTTTTCAATAGTTTCGTTGGACGATTTACTCTTATTTTTACAAGATGAAAAAAGCATTGTTGAAATGCTGAAGATAATTATTAAAGTATTTTTCATTATAATCTGTAATAATTTTATATTAATGACTACCAGTATGTTTATTTGGCAAGCGATGACTGCAAAACAGCACCAACTTATCATTAATTATTAAAGGCTATTGTGGGATGGGTTTTCCTTATTTTAATCCAGTTAAATTTAATTGCTTTATTCTTTTTGCTCGTTTCTTTTGATAATCAGTAATGTCTGGGTATAACTTAGCTGTTTTTGAAATAATCAAATGAGTCAATGCACATGCCATTTTATGTCCGTCAGCTAATTCTACGGTACACATTATCCCCGAAATATCACCACTATTAATGACACTTGTAATTGTTAATTCAGTCTTTAATGTAATTGGGTATCCGTTTTTACGAAAAATTTGTACCAATTCGCGAATTGGTTTTACTTTTAAAGGAAGACTTTCATCAATCTTTGTTGTCAGTTCTCTATATTGTTCTGAAATATCCATATTATATCAATTAATAAAAGGTCAAATTTACATTGTTCTATCGGATTTTTCTTATATCCTGACCCAAATAATATATTGAAACTGGTTATTTCTGCTAATTTACCGACAACTATTGCACTTTGTCACTACTTTTATATTTTATTATATGATATTCTAATTACCTCTGTAACTATTTGATATAGTGATATTATTTAATGAAGTTGTTTAAAGTTGTCTAAGAAGAATAATGCAAAAAGCAATGATGTTCAGAGCTTTCCAATGCGACTTTTTGGTTTCAAAACGCACAAGTATAGCCTTGAAAGCATCGAGCCATGCATTGGTTCTTTCTACGACAAAACGCTCTTTGTAAAGAGCTTCATCCAAGAGTGAAACGTCATTCTTACCATTGCGTTTATTGTTATCAATGTTGTCAAAAATATCATGTTTTAAAAGGCAATTTCTAAATGGTACTGTATCAAAACCAGCATCAGCATTTAGAAAAAGTCCATCGACACCTATATTTGACTGTTCTAATGATGCAACCATGCCATCAAAGTTTTTTGTGAGCTCAAAAGCATCATTATGGTTCCCAGATATTGGGTCACTACAAGCAAGTGGTATACCCTTACTATCGGAGAGAATAAGCATATTGCTTGTCTTGCACTTTTTTCTTCCCTGGTAAGCAACTGCTTCACCGCCACGTTTGGCAGGTGTATGTGTTCCGTCTAGCTGAACAGATGACATATCGAGTAATGATTTATATTTTTTGAGTAGTACTTGCCATAGCTTGCTCCAACTACCATCTTTACACCATTTACGGTAATGGGCATAAACGCTATTCCAACTGTACTTAACACTAAAAAATTGTTTTATCGGTATCTCACGCCATTGACAGCCTGTTTTAAGGCGAAATATAATTGCTTTGACAACTTGGTGCAGTTTAACTTTAGTATTGTCCCATGAATTGCCAAAAGCTAAATATGGGTTTATGTTTTTTTTATTATTTGAGTACTTAACACGTGATAAATATTTATTAAATATACTAAATATCTATCTGAATATCAATTATTTAAATAGCTTAATTAATTCTATTTTAGGACTTTAAACAACTTCAATGTTTAAATATTTAGTTATAAAAAAAAACTAACTTTATCATTCGCAGAGACACACAAAAAATCATTTAGCTATAAAACTATCGGTAATTTATCATTAGCCAAATATATATTAATTTCATTATGTAATATGTTTATTACCTAACCATACCTTGACCAAACTTCTCTAAAGTGCTAATTTTAGCTTCTAGTTGTTTATAATCATTGTTAAAATACATTTTATAACACAGTTTAACCATAGAAGTATCTTCTGTAATGTATACTTCCGACCATTTTGTTGTTTTAGAATTTAAACCAAAAAACTTTTTCTCTTTTTTACTATAAACATATCCAACTAAATAGGCATATAAGCCATTTCTTCCCATCATTGATACAAATAAGTTTGTGCTATCGTTAATATTTTGAACGGATAGAGTAGGGGAGCAACCTTCTCCAATTTCGTTATAAGATTCAACTTGTTCCTCCCAGGGAAAATCCATAAACTGTTCTATAAATTTGTCATAAGAGATTTCACCTTGGTAATCAAATTGGTTAGGATTGTATCCAGCATTCTGTATTGTCCACGAAAAATTAATATCCTTTGGATTATTGTAGGTACAGGATTCTGATAATATAATTAAAAAGACAATAAGATAATATTTGAGAGACATATAAAATTTTTAATAGATTAACATTGTTGTCCGGTTAAAAATGAAAAGCCTGTTGGTTTGAGACAAATAAAGAGTTTCAGATAGAATAAATGTTTTCCTCAGGTAGATAGTTTAATTAAAATTAGACCTCTCAAAATAAGCTACATATAGTAAATAAATTATGAGAAGTCTAAAAATTGCTAAATTCAAAGTAAGTAATAGGATAACCTATTTCTGCATAACAACTACGTAATCTATTAAATATCTTGATGTTTGAGTGTAATCATCTATCCATGAAGTATAACCATTACCACCCCAGGCTCCACCAACTGCAGAGTTAATAATAATGTTATAGGTCTTACTTCTTAGTTTTTTAACTCTTGAAGAATTAGTAATACGGTTAACTACTTGGCCATCAAATAAAATTTTCACTTCGTTTTTCTTAATAGCAACACCATACCTATGCCAATTATTGTCTAAATTATTAGGGCCTGTTTTTGTAATATGTTGAGAGGGACGATTTCCGGAACTAACTCCAAAATGCATGTTTGTTTCGTATTTCTTTTGACTACCCCAACCTTTTTGTTCCATGATGTCTATTTCATTAATATTTGGCCATTTACCAGTACTGTTTAACCAAAATGCTGGCCAAATACCATTTCTATTTGCTAACTTCATACGAGCTTCGATAACATATTGTTCATTACCAGTAGGGAACTTAATTTGGTATTTAGCCGATACTACACCAGTATTATATTTTTTACCTGTTTTACCGCCACCAGCAATTAGTTTTAATGCATCGGATTCCCATTGCTCATTTTCCGAAACAGCAAATCCTTTATGATTATGAGTTTTAGATCCCCAGGGATATCCAGTTCGCCATTGGCTTGTATGAGAACCGCTTGAAGAAAAGTTATCTACCCAAACCTGCGTCCATCCTGGGTAAATAAAGGGAGTAGTACTTTTTAATTCAGCAACTTCAGTAGTTGTTTCATCAATAGGTTCAGGCATATTTTCAGAACAACTATTAAAAGTAAAAATTGAGCATACACAAACAGAGGTTAAAATTAGTCTGCTTAGATTTTTGAGATTTTTCATAGAAATTAATTTAAAAAGTGATTAATAAGTTAAGGTATATGATTCAAACAGTAGAAGTACTTCTACATGTATCATTCAATATCAATAGTCTTTTAATAGATTATGAGTTGGTTGAAATAGATTTTCATGATTCAAAAATAGATATCAATTATTTTACATAAGGGGTGTGTGTTGATCAAACAACGGGGGGTAGAATTTCATTAACAAAAATACTAATACGATAGCTGGTTGATATTGATATAGATAGAAGTGTTGTTGAAACTTAAACTTATATGGATGATGTTTAAGTCTTATTAAATGAGATATTTAAATATGGGAGTGGAGATTGTTAATATTAAGGTAACAATCCAAAAGATAGGTATTGATGTAATAATATTAGGATAAATATGATTGTTTTATAAAGTAGAAAAAAGAGGATAGCCAGTAAGCAATTAACCTAACTGACTATCATATTATAGTTGTTTTATTTCGACATAGACATATATGTTTTCACTTCTAAAGCCACTTTTTGATTAAATTCAAAAGCTAATGATTTATAGTTAACAAGATCTACAATTGTACCTATTAGGCAAAGACCTCCGGTTAAGAAATATAGTAAACCCATACCAATTTGGTTTAATATAAATCTGTGAATTCCAGCAAAACCAAATAAACCAATTAAAGCAAGTAAAAGAATCATTTGAGGATCTTTACGGCGCGATCGATACATTATCGCAAATTGTTTCAATTCGTCATCAGTTTTGTCATTTAAAATACCATCAATAAAAGTAGCTTCTTCTAAATCTAGTTCCGGGTAAAAATTAATAATTCTGTTCATTTAGTTTGTGTTTAAAATGTAATTAAAGAAGATTTATTTTTTTAATACTTGGTTTCAATAGTTTGTTGAATTCTTGTAAAATGCTGAAATTTAGATAGTTGTGGTAGTGAGGGTGTTTTGATTAAACACTTGATTTTAAGTGTCTTGTAAATCAGTCTCATGTCTTTTTCTTTATATCTAACGATCTATTGTTGTTTAAAATTGAACTTTAATAACGAAAATACGCGGTAAGATAATATTATAATAGCAATTATACCAAGCGGGTGACTTTTAAATGAGTTTAATATTTCACCTCTAAATAAAAAACCTATAGAATGCCCTAATCCACACCCCGGACAAAATCCCATTCCACTGTTTTTTAAAAGACACAATGAGTAATGGCTTTCTTTATGTGGATCGCTAAGAGCTAAAAACGTAATGCCAACAATCCAAATTAGAGCTTCCAGATTATTTCTCTTTAATATTTTATTTTTAAGTTGACTCATTTATAAGAGTTATCATTATTTGGTATGTTATTTAATTATCAGATAGATGTGCGTATGGAATAATAAACGAAAACGTAGATCCTTTTCCTTCTACTGAAGTAAACCATATTTCTCCACCCATAAACTTCAAAAGCGATTTTGAAATATTTAAACCTAAACCCACACCGCCATGATGCCCTAAATATAACTGATCTACCCTTCTAAAACGTTCAAATATAAAACTTTTCTTTTCTTGTGGGATACCAATTCCGTAATCTTTAACGGAGAAAAGAAAATATTGATCATGGTTTAAATCATAAGAGGATAGCTTAATTACTGATTCAATTTCTTCTTTTGTACAATATTGGTAACTAACGGTAATAGTTCCTGAAAAAGAATATTTTATCGCGTTGTTGATTAAGTTTTGCAATATTTGGCTCAATCTGTAATCATCTACAATTAAATATTTAGGTCCGTATTCAGGAGAATTTAGTTTTAATTTAAGTTTGGATTTATTATAGTGTTTTATCTGAACTAAATTTCTTTTAATCAGTTCATCCATAAATTCAGGAAGGTATATTTCGCTATAATTTAGTTTAACTTCATTAGCATCAATTAAAGATAAATCTAAAACATCGTTAACTAGTCGCTCTAATATTTTGGAGCTTTCGTGTATATGTTTAATAAACTCTAGTAAGTCAGGATCTTTATTTTCAGACATTAAAATATCAGAAAATCCTATTATTGCGTTAAGGGGAGTTCTTATTTCGTGCGATATATTTGCTATAAACGAAGTTTTAACAGACTCAGACTCTAATGCTTTATCACGTGCATCGATAAGATTTTTTCTGTATTTTTTTTGATTGTGATTGTTGATAAACATTGCTGCAATTATGGCAAAGCATAATATAACAATGATTAAAACAATTACTCTTAATTGTCTTAACTTATTAATAACAGAAGTAGGTCTGTTAATAACTTTAGCGTCTCGGGGAAGTAGATTTTTATCTACATCGAATCTATTTAGTTCGTTATAGTTATATATAAGTTTCCCTTTGGGATATATTATTCTGGGTTCTATATTTTTACGATGGATTAGGTTTATTGCCATTTGAGCGATGGTATGTCCATGGTATTCTCCAACATTATCAAGTCCTCCAAGTATTTTATTATTACCTTCCATATTATGCGATCCAGAGAAAATGGGAGCATTAATTTGAGAGTCTAATTGTGTTAATATGTCGGTATAAGGTTTGTAATTTTTAGGATGCGAATATGTTTTGTTAAAGATGTATACCATATCATCGTTTCCAAGCCTATTTAAAATATTAATGATTGAATCAGAACTGTTACTAACAACCATATTTAAATTAGATTCCTTGTAATCATTAAAAAGATCTTGTACAATCTTTTGATATATAGAATCTGTTTTAGATTGACTTAAAAAAACGTACACATTTTTACGAGAAGGAAAAAGGCGGTGCATACTATAAAAAATATGTTCCAAACCCCAACCTTCAACAATCCCATATGCATCTATACCTTCAAAAGTATAATCTTTAATGTTTGTTATGCCTGCAAAAACTAATGGTTTATTTTTAAAGAGACGAGTGTTTTTATGTGAAATAAAAAAATCAACAGCACTGTTATCAGATGCAACTATTACATCAAAGTTTAGGTTTTTATATTTTTCTCTTAGATAATGATAAAATAAACTGTCAATAAGTTCGGATCTGATTCTTTTTGTATCCATAAACTCCACATAATAATTTATGTGAGGATTAAAATCAAGCTCTTTTTTAAATCCGGCAGTTACATCATCAGTCCATGGATAACCGATGTTATAAGAATTAATGTATAAAACATTAGCGGTATTGTTTACTGATTGCGAAAATGAGTGCTCCCAAAGAGCACAGAAAAAACTAAATATTAAAATTATTCTTATAACAAAGATTCTCACCCTTATAGTTTTTGGGAATATAATAAAAAAAAAATGACTAATGAAAAGAATAGTTTTTACTGTTTATTCAATTCAATAGGTTGCAAATATTTTGTAAGTGTCTGAATTCGAGTACGGTAATAAGCAAAAGTGTTTTTTAAATAAAGTATTGATATTAAGCATCTTGTAAATTGGTCTCATGTCTTTCGTCTTTATTCTAATAACCTATTGAAATTAATAGCCGTATTTAAGTTAAACACTCTCATTTTCTAATACAATAAAGTATGCCTCTGTATTTGTTATTCTTTAATAACGATTTTTTTATGTTATATCCCCAGGTTTTTAATTATGATAATAAAGATTAATAATCAAAACTACTACCTCCTAAAAATTCGCGTATTATGGAAGTGGGAGGTATGTTTTTAACAGGGATCGATCTAAAATAACTGAAGAAGTAAAGTAACCTGCTGGCTTCAGCATACTCAGGTTTATTATGACCAACCTCTAAAAGAATAGGTTCGATATATGGTTTTAAAACAGCAAGTTCATATAAAAGAGCAGTGTTGAACATTACATCCGCTTCTTCCTGGTAAGGAAAAATGTGTTTGTCTTCACCTCGTCTTACACTTTGCCATCTTGATAGTGTATCTTCTGCAGAATAGTTACGGTATTTGTAATCTCTTACAATTCTTCTTATTAATCTATTATCCGTTGTAGGTATTCTATTGTGATTATCAATATTAATTGATGTTAACGCCGAAACGTAAATTTTAAATTTAAATGAATCTGGGATGTTTCTAGTTAACTCAGGATTAAGTCCATGTATACCTTCTATAACGAGAATATCATTCTTTTTTAATCTTATTTTGGTATCATCATAGTATCTTTTTCCTGTTTCAAAAGAAAATTTAGGTAGGTTAACTTTTTCACCTTTTAAAAGAAGACTTAAATCTTGATTAAATTGTTCTATGTCAAGAGCATCTAGTGCTTCAAAATCGTATTCTCCATTTTCATCAAGAGGAGTATTTTCCCTGTTTACAAAATAATTATCCAAGGAAAGAGTATGTGGTTTTAAACCATTAACCATTAGTTGAATAGCCAGGCGTTTGCTAAAGGTGGTTTTTCCGCTTGATGATGGTCCACTGATTAAAATAATTCTAACATTATCTTTTTTATCAGCGATCATATCAGCTATTTGCCCTATTTTTTTTTCGTGGAATGCTTCAGATACTTTTATTAAGCGTTCGGCTTTGTTTTTAAGTTGTAGTGTGTTTAAATCGTGTATGTTGGTTACTTTTAGTACTTTATTCCAGTGACTATATTCCTGAAATATTTCAAACATTTTGTTTTGAATAATAAGATCTTCTACATGATCAGGATCAAAACGTTTAGGTATTCGTAATAAAATACCATTGTAATATTTATTAACATCAAACACATTTAAGTATCCTGTTGAAGGAACAAGATATCCATAAAATGAAGCAAATGAGTCATTTAGTTGATAGTAAGAGCTATAGTTTTGTGCTCGACTTTCTAATAGACCAATTTTATCGTTAAAGCCATTATCTTTAAATAATTCAATTACTTTTTCAGTTTCTTTTTGTATGTATTCGAATGGTAAATCTTGTTTTACTAAGCTTCTCATTTGCTCGCAAACCTCAGAAATTTGATCAAATGTAACATCATTACATCCAGTTAACTCACAGTAAACACCTTTGGATACAGAATGTTCTACTCTTAGTTGAGTACCAGGAATTATTTTTTCAATAGCATAATACAATAAAAACGAAAGGCTTCTGATATACATTCGCATTCCATCAGGATGTGTAATATCAATAAATTCAATCGTTTTAGGATGAAAAACCTCAAAAGAAAGTTGCTCAAGACTATTATTTACTAAAGCTCCTAATACTTCACTTTTAAGTACAATATTTTGATCCGTTGCAATCTCTTTTAGAGTAATTCCCCGGTTGTATTTTTTATAGCTATCGTTATTTAGGCACTTGATTTCGATTTGCTTACTCATAAAATTATAGATGTTAGTTTTGTTCTACATTTAATTCTTGCTTAAGAAATTTCGCAGTGTAACTTGTTTTGTTTTTAATTATCTCTTCGGGAGTGCCTTCACAAATTATTTCACCCCCAAATCTACCTCCCTCTTTACCAATATCAATTATATAATCAGCAACCTTAATTACGTCTAGGTTATGCTCAATTACAATTACCGTATTACCTTTTTCTACAAGCCTGTTCAAAACTTCTAATAAGGCTCTTATATCTTCAAAATGAAGTCCCGTAGTAGGTTCGTCAAGAATATAAACTGTTTTTCCTGTATCTTTTTTAGCTAGTTCTGATGCTAACTTTACTCGTTGAGATTCTCCACCTGATAGGGTAGTAGAAGGCTGACCAAGAGTAATATATCCTAGTCCGACTTCTTGAATCACCTTTAATTTATGTACAATTTGTGGTATATGCTCAAAAAACTCTACTGCCTGATTAATAGTCATGTCTAAAACATCACTAATTGATTTTCCTTTATACCTGACTTCAAGTGTTTCCCGATTATACCTTTTTCCACCGCATTCGGGACATTCTACCATAACATCGGGTAAAAAATTCATCTCAATAACTTGTACACCTCCGCCTTTACATGTTTCGCATCTTCCACCAGCCATGTTAAATGAGAATCTACCAGGTTTATAGTTTCTGATTTTTGATTCAGGTAATCCGGTAAATAACTTTCTTACTTCATCAAATACTTTAGTGTAAGTTGCAGGATTTGATCTAGGAGTTCTTCCTAATGGAGATTGATCTACATCCACAACCTTATCAATAAACTCCAATCCTTCAATTTTTTTAAAGGGCATTGGATCTTTTACAGCATTGTACACATGTTGGTTTAAAATAGGGTAGAGGGTTTCGTTAATTAAAGTTGACTTACCACTGCCAGATACTCCGGAAACACAAATAAAAGATCCAAGAGGAAATGTAGCAGTTACATTTTTTAGATTATTACCACTTGCCTTGTGTAAAACTAATTTATTACCACTTCCAATTCTTCTTTTTGCAGGAATTTCTATATGTTTTCTGTTATTAAGATAATCAGCAGTAAGCGTATTTTGCTGTAACACCTGAAGAGGAGTACCTTGTGCAACAATTTCACCACCATGTCTGCCGGCAAAAGGCCCCATATCAATTAAATGATCCGCTTGCATCATCATATCCTTGTCGTGTTCAACAACTAAAATGGTATTTCCTGTATCTCTTAATTGTTGTAACGATTTTATTAGCTTGTGATTATCTCTTTGGTGCAAGCCTATACTAGGTTCATCTAAAATATAAAGTACATTAACTAATTGCGAACCAATTTGTGTTGCTAACCTAATTCGTTGACTTTCACCACCAGATAAAGTCATTGCACTTCTGTTTAGAGAAAGATATCCAAGTCCAACATCTAATAAAAAGCCAAGGCGATTTCTAATTTCTTTTAGTATTTCTTTGGCAATTGTTTTTTGTTTCTCGCTTAAATGTTTTTCAATATCGCTAAACCAGTCGGCTAGTAGGTTTAAGTCCATATTTGCCAGCTGAGCAATATTTTTTTCATTTATTTTAAAATGAAGTGCTTCGGTATTTAATCGTTGGCCTTTACATTCGGGGCAATTTGAATTAGTTACAAACTGACTTGCCCATTTTTTAGCCTTTTTACTGGTGTCGTTATTTTGTTGTTGAAGAATATATTTGATTACACCATCAAAACTAATAAAGTAATTTGAAGAGCTGCCTAATGGGGTGTTCTTAAGAGTAATTGGCTCGCTTGAACCATTTAAAATCTTATCCAAAGCTTCTTCTGGAATATTTTTAATTGGTGTTTTTAATGTAAACCCATGTTTTTCAGCAAGCGCTTCTAATTGCCAAAAAATAAGTGTGTTTTTATATTTTCCTAAAGGAGCAATTCCTCCCGAATGGATGCTTAACTTATTATCTGGAATAACTTTATCAACATCTACAATATTAATTGTTCCCAATCCTTTACATTTGTTACATGATCCTTGCGGAGAGTTAAAAGAAAAGGAGTGAGGAGCAGGTTCGTTGTATGATATGCCTGTAGTTGGGCACATTAATTTTTGCGAATAGAATTTAGCTTCTTTGGTATCAACATCAAGCATCATCATAATTCCCTTACCATGTTTCATGGCAAGACCTACCGAGTCGGATAAACGTTTCTCATCTTTATCAGAAACTTTTATCCTATCAATAACCATTTCTATACTATGGTTTTTATATCTGTCTAGTTTATAGCCATGTTCAAGTTCAATGATTTTTCCATCTACACGAGCATGCAAATAACCTTTTTTCCTGATTTGCTCAAAAAGTTCTTTGTAGTGTCCTTTTCTATTTTTTACAAGAGGTGCTAAAACAATAACTTTTTTATCGATAAAATTTTCCTTAATCAAAGAAAGAATTTTTTCGGTGGTATACTTTACCATTTTTTCGCCGGTATTAAAAGAATAAGCATCTGCGGCGCGAGCATAAAGCAACCTTAAAAAGTCGTAAATTTCTGTAATAGTCCCAACAGTAGATCGTGGATTTTTATTTGTTGTTTTTTGCTCGATTGAAATAACAGGGCTTAAACCAGTTATCTTATCTACATCCGGGCGTTCCATATTACCCAAAAACTGACGAGCATAGGCCGAAAAAGTTTCGATATACCTTCTTTGTCCTTCGGCATAAATAGTATCAAATGCCAATGATGATTTCCCACTACCACTAAGACCAGTAATAACTACCAGTTTATTTCGAGGGAATTCAACGTCAATGTTTTGCAGGTTATGAACCCGGGCACCCATTACAGATACCATTCCTTCTTCAACAAAATTTTCTTCCTGATTTATTTTATTGTCCTTGATTGTTCCCATATTAAGCTAACAAAATAAGTAAGCAAATATAGAAAACAAAATCAGTTATTAATTAAGACAAGCCTTATAAATAATCAAATGTTTTGGTATAAATTATTTAATTCTTAATCCATTTGTTTTCAAAGGAATATCATTACCGTTAATTTTTTTATGCGGAATGGTTTCTAAGGAAGTGTCGATTGAATTATTTTCCTTCGTTAATGCATTTGATGGTAATTGTATTTGATAGCTTCTTTTTCGTGAATTAGTTAACTTGTTTTCTCTAAGCCAGGGATTTAAATCCTTGAGTTCTTTGTACGAAATATCGTAAGAAGCAGCAAATGTAGCAATGTTACTAATTGAACTATCTAAGGATATAGTTTTTGTTCCAATTAAAGGGTATTTATCTTTTTCATCAACGTGGAATCCATATTTTTGAGGAGCGGAAAGTATTTCTTTAAGTGCTATTATTCGGTAAACATATCTCCCAGTTTCTTCTCCTAAAAGTAAATTGTAATAACTTGTAGCTTGCTGCTTAGATAATTGTCTGTTTACACCTGCTTTTCCTGCATTATAAGAAGCAGCTACTAGTGTCCAGTTTTTATATGAAGAGTAAGATTTTTTTAAGTATTTACATGCGGCAATTGTCGCTTTTTCTAAATGGTATCTTTCATCTACTTCACTATTTATTTCTAATCCATATTCAATTCCTGTACCTTTCATAAATTGCCATATTCCAGCAGCACCTGCCGGAGAAATTGAACGAGGCATTAAACCACTTTCAATTACTGCAAGATATTTGAAATCGTCAGGTACACCTTGTTCTTTTAAAATAGGTTCAATAACTGGAAAATATCTAGTACATCTTTTAATAAACAAAACTGTTTGAGATTGCCAATAAGTGTTTATTAGTAGTTCTCGGTCTAAGCTTTCTTTTACCCAGTGCTTTTCAATGGGAACTCTTTCGTTGGCAAAATAAATAGTATCTGGAATTTTTAAACTAAAAATAGAATAATCCTCTTGAAATGATGGTTGATTTTCTCTTACTATCTCTACTTCTGTTGAATATGTAAAAAGTTGAATTGTAATGTATACTGCAATTATGCTTGTTGAAATAGACAGTAGTTTAATATACCCCGATGTAGATTGAAGTTTCATAGTTTTTCCCCTCTGTTTTCTCTTTTTAATGCCCGTAAAAATAATGATTTTTTAAAATATTACAGGTGTAGATTTTCTCTATACTTGTTGTATAAAGATACGTCGTAAGATGATTTTTGTTGTAGCAAATGTTTAGTATTTTGAGGAAAAATGTTATATTCACAATTAACGTCCTTATTATCACGTAAAAACTTTTAATTGGAAAAATAGAATTGTTGACGAATCGCTAATGCATTTTGTATTAAAAGAAAAAGCGGATTAATGAAAATAATTAGAACAATTTTAAAATTTTTTCCAAATAGAAAATCCCAAAATTATAGATTGTAATTATTGGATTTTATGTAGTTTAATTCAAACTGTTGTTTAAAAATAGTTGCAAACTACTACAATTATGATGGTCTTGTTCTCTCAAAATATAGGTTATAGCCATATTATTAATAATCAGTTAATAGTTGCGTTAATTAAGAACTACAAAAGATATGCTTAGAAATACATTTAAATTGCCGGAAGAGTTGAGAGGCTACAATGAAGCCATGTGGAGGATGTATTATAAGGAATCTACATTGTCAATAGGAATATTTAAAAATAATATATTGGTTGACTGTAATCCTCAAACTACCAGGTTTTTGAGAGGTACTAAAAGAGATATTATAGGTAAATCTATTTTCGACCTTACGTTTTATAATGATTCTAATAAAGAAAAAAAGGAAAAAGAATTACTTAGGCTTATTGAGAAATGTAAGAATGGAGAACAGCCAATTGTTGAATGGGATGTTAGAAGATTAGACAATACATTTGTTAGAACAGAACTAATTTTACAGTCTTTTATTTTTGAGGGAGAGATATATTTATCATTTACGGGTAAGGATATTTCAAGAAGATTAGAGAAGGAAGAGAAATTATTGGAAAGGCAAAAAAAATTGGAATTAAAAATAGATAATTTACTTTCGCCCAAACGTAAGATTTCTGATGTTAATTTGCTTGACTTAATAGATATTGAACAGATCAATGAGCTTTCAATAGCATTTAGTGGAGCAACTGGATTAGCATCATCAATTATTGATGCTGAGGGTAGTAAAATATCTGAAGTAATTAGCCATAATAATATTTGTTCGTTAATAAGAAGTACTTCTAAAGGAAAGGAACTATGTGAAAAATCTGAAATTTTGTTAAATAATAAAATTAAGGAATCATTTCAACCAGAGTGGCATAATTGTTTAAGTTGTTCGTTTTTAGATGCAGCTGCACCTATTGTTGTAGATGGTAACTTCTTAGGATCATGGTGGATAGGAAGAGCCTTGCCTGAGTATATTGAGTATGATAAATTACTTAATATGATGGAACAACTAGGAATTAAAAAAAAGGTATTATATGAAGAACTGGGAAAAGTAAAGCGTATAAAGAAGAAGGAGTTTGAAAGTGCACTCCATTTATTAAGGGTACTCGCAAATGAGTTATCAAATTTGGCATATAATAATTTAAAGCTTGCAAAGACTTTAAACGACCATAAGCGCATGGAAAAAAAATTAGAAACGGCTCGTTTAAAAGCAGAGGAAAGTGATCGACTAAAAAGTGCATTTTTAGCCAATATGTCGCACGAAATAAGAACTCCAATGAATGGTATAATTGGTTTTACCGAGCTAATTAGAAATCCGGATATAGAACCCATTGATAGAGATGTTTACATATCGGTAATTCAAGAAAGTTCAAATCAATTACTAAATATAATTAATGATATCATTGATATTTCGAAAATAGAATCCGGACAGATTGAAGCTTTTAATGAAAAAATAATATTAAGAAGTTTAATGGATGAATTATTATTATTCTTTTCTCCAATGGCCGAAAAAAAGGGAATACAGTTGAAATGTGAAAATTGTATTGAATGTAATAAAGAATTATATGCTGATAAAGTTAAACTGAAACAAATTTTATCTAATCTGATAAGTAATGCTATAAAATTCACTACTGATGGATGTGTAAGCTTTTGGTATGAATTAAAAGATGAAAATTATTTATGTTTTAAAGTTAAAGATACTGGAATTGGAATATCAGTATCAGACCAAAAGAGAATATTTAACAGGTTTTGGCAAGTTGGTAAAAAAGCAAGTAATTCTGGTGGAACAGGACTTGGATTAACTATTACAAAAGCATATGTTGAACTTATGGGAGGTAAAATTTGGCTTGAATCGAAAATAAATGAAGGAACTACATTTTGTTTTACAATACCTACGAGTGGATAATAATTGCTTGGTTAGTAAAACCAAAATAATGGTAGTACTAACCAAGATAATACGTTAAATCTGCTCTTCTTCCTCTTCAGGAAGTTTTTCATCTAATTTATCATCCATTTTACTAATGTCATATGTTTTGAGTGGATTTTTCGATAATTCTTTATATGACTTTCTGTTATTAAATATATCAACAGCAGAGTAAATAGCTTGTCTTAATGATTCTTCATTGGCAGTACCTTGGCCGGCAATTTCAAAGGCTGTTCCGTGGTCTGGTGAAGTACGAACAATAGGTAAACCAGCAGTATAATTAACACCTGATGCAAACGAAATAGTTTTAAAAGGTATTAATCCCTGATCGTGATACATTGCTAAAATAGCATCAAATTTTGACAAGTTGCTAGATCCGAACAAACCATCAGCAGGATATGGGCCAAGGGCTATTATACCCTTACTTTTAGCTTCCTCAATAGCAGGAATAATTATATTTTGCTCTTCCTTTCCTATTAAACCTTCATCACCAGCATGAGGATTTAATCCCAATACTGCAATTCTTGGTTTCCTAATCATAAAGTCTTCTTTAAGAGACTTGTTTAATATATTTAGTTTGTTTAAAATTTTCTCTTTAGTTATACTCTTAGGAACATCAACAACAGGAATGTGACCAGTAACAACACCTACTTTTAATACGTCGCTTATCAATAGCATTAATGATCCATTGGAACCAAATTCAGACTCTAAATATTCAGTATGTCCAGGAAAATTGAAATCATTTGACTGAATGTTCTTTTTATGAATTGGAGCAGTAACCAATATATCAATCTTTTTTTCTTTTAGATCAGATACTGCCCTGCTTAAAGCAGAATAAGCAGCTTCTCCTCCCATCTTAGTTGCTTTTCCTAATTCAACTCTAACATTATCATCAACACAATTAATAATATTCGCTCTTTTTATATGTGCATCCTCAGGATTCTTAATGTTGTTAAGACTAAAATTTGTGATATTTAATGTTTTTCTATGGTAAGCTGCTACTTTAGATGAACCATATATGATTGGAGTACACATATCGAACATTCTAATATCACTCAATACTTTATATATTATTTCATATCCTATTCCGTTTATATCTCCATGGGTAATTCCCAACCTTATTTTATCTGTTTTCATCTGTTTTTGTTTAACTATTTTCCAATTGTAAAAATGGATGGTTCATAATTTTTATCTAACAAGACCTGATCTAAGTTATTAGTTTTAGGCTAAGTTACTTACCTTCGACCCTAGGGTTGCATTCTTTAATATGTTAGTTTTATAACTATGCAGCAATTTTAGCAAAAATTATTTCTAATTGAATAAATATCCTTACTTCATTCTCCAGATTACATGCTCCTAACTCACTCAGTTAGGAGATGAATTAGTATGACTAGGCACTAAATATCGCCATTTTTATGCAACTATTAAGTTGAAGAACTACATTTTTGCTTTCGACTTTAAAAATTGATAAAGTAACCTTACGCCAACACCTGAAGCTCCTTTTCCTCTATAACTACTTTCTTTTAAATGAAAAGAAGGTCCTGCAATGTCGAGATGTATCCAGGGATACTTAACGAATTTGGATAAGAATTTTCCTGCTGTAATTGCACCAGCTTCTTTACCTCCCAGGTTCTTAATATCAGCAATGTCCGATTTAATTAATTCGTCATAATCACTCCAAAAGGGAAATTTAACTATTCTTTCATGAGTTTGATAACCGAAGTGATCTAGTTCATTAAAAACACTATCTTCTGCAGTTCCCATTGCTACAGTTGCACATTCACCAATTGCCATTACAGCAGAGCCGGTTAATGTAGCTAAATCAATAATTAATTCGGGTTCGTATTTATTTGCATAACTTAGAGCATCTGCCATAATCAATCGCCCCTCAGCATCTGTGTTAATTACTTCAACAGTTAATCCATTATGCATTGTTAAAATATCACCAGGAACATATGCATCTTTTCCGGGTCTGTTGTCTGTTGCAGGAACTAAACCAATTACATGCAACGGAATTTTATTTTTTGATAATGCCATTATGGTTCCTATAACAGAAGCAGCTCCACCCATATCGCATTTCATAATGTCCAGACTTCCGGGAGGTGTTTTAAGGTTGATTCCGCCCGTGTCAAAAACTACACCTTTACCTACTAAAACATAAGGTTTTTCATTCACAGCATTATCAGGTTTCCATTCTAATACCGAAAATGTTGGGGGATCCACACTTCCTTTATTTACAGCTAGTAAACCACCAAATTTTAAAGCTTCAATTTTTGTTTTATTAAATATCTCAGCTCTAAAACCATCCTTTTTTGATTGTTCATTTATAGTATCGGCTAATTGAATGGCATTTAATTTATCTACCGGTTGATTAACTAAATCTCTGGTAAAATATACTGAAGAAACAATGTTATTTAATTCATTTATTTCGCACCCAGTTACAGCAGAGCTAGAGATGTTAATCTCTGAAAGGTAATATTCTTCTTCTTTTTTCTCAGTTTTATATTTTAAAAAACTATACGCACTTAAAGCAATACCTTCTGCTAAAGAAAGGGTTTGAGTCTTATTTCCAACAATATCAACAAGAGAGACACTTGTAATGCTTTCAGACTTTAATTGTTTTAATATAGAGTTTCCATCTTTTCTGATCTTCTCATTTTCATCATCCCCCTCTTTGTTTGTAAAGCGAATAAATATTTGTTGAGTTAATCTATTGATATGTACTAAATACTGTTCTTTTTTAATTTTGCTTTCCAAATACTTAATTTCTTCATCAGAGAAATTAAAGTCTTTTAGTATCGCTAATTCATTAATCAGAAAAACAAGATGGTTACTTTGATTAATGTCAATGGATTTTTTTATAGTAGGTTGCATAATATTATGACTTGTAAAATGATATATATAGTTATTAAGTATTCTAAACACTTAAAATATTAAAATGTTTGTGAATATATTAATAATCTAGTTCTTTGGTGTTGTTTTTAGCATTAGATTGGTTTCTAAAGTAATCCCGGGTTATCACTTTTTTAAGTTCCCTATGAATAATGAGTTCTGTTAATACTTCTTCAAAATTCTTTTCAGGCAATTCGGATTTATAAAGAGAAATTTGGCTTTCATTAATATCTATTCGATATAAAAAGTTCATAAATCGTTCCAGACTTTCTGAAATAATATCCGTTATATGTTTTTTCATTTGGTCAAATAGTTCTTCATAAAAAAACTCTGCTTTGCCTGAAAAAGTAATTTCAAGACCAAACTCACCAAAGTCTTTTTGGATTTGCCTTCCGGTTTCTATGATGAGGTCATTTTTTCTGGAAGCTTGTTGCAAGTCTGATCTTGATGTAGCCGGGAAATTCATTTCTTTTTTATGATTTCGGTTTGATACGAGCGTAAAATGGCTTCTAGTTGACGTATCATATTTCTCTTTTTAGGTTTTTCCGGATTATAAGAATATCCTTCCGTAACAATTATCTTGTTTGTTTTTTTATTAAGATGCGACATGCTAATGAAAGGACCACCCATCATATCACCTTGCACCTTCCATAATCCTCTTAAAACTACAGTGTTTGAATCGTCAGGAATATCAATAACCTGGTAATTAACCGGATGTATTTGTTCTGTGGTCATATACGATCCTTCGGATGGACCGGGAACTTGATTCATTAATACTCTATTTCTTTGATCAAGTAAATATTCTTTAGAAAAGCTACCTTCTCCAACATAATCTATTTCGTATACCAATAGTCCTAAACTAGTAGTGCTTGTTTCTTGCGACATCCAGATAAAACTATCTACATCTTTCTTTAATTTGAAATCACGGGGTACGTCGAGTGTGATATCAAACTTTTTTTCAACCAAGTTTTTTAAATCCTTATTAAAAGTTGATTTAAAATAAGTCATTAACCTTTCCCTTTCTGCTTTAGTAAAAAATCCAACAAGTTTTACTTCATTGTCTTTTACCATTTTTTGCAAGCTTTCGGTACTTTTTGCGTAAATCCTTATAAGAGCTTGTTGTTTTGCCCATGTACCTTTAAAAAACTTTATGCCTTCTTCTTTAATTTTATCACCAACTTCTACAATAATAAGATTACGGTAGGTTTTCATAAAATCAGAAAAAGATCTGTGTGGGATAACAGAAACATCAAACATTGGTTCTTCTTGTGGTAATCCAATCATAGGTTGAACCATAATTTCCCACAAATTTCTACCTGCATCAGTTTTTTTAACTTCATCGTTCATCACAATAACCATAACGCCAGCAGCTCCAGCCGGTGTTGGTTTATGTGAATTAGGTTTTGTTTTGCAGCTGGTTATAGTTATAGAAAGGATTAGGAATAAGTAAATAAAATGTCTCATTTTTGTAGATTTATCAAGTAAATATGCACTTTAAAATATGCGAAATAGGTGCTTTATTTTAATTCTGCCAAGTTATTTACTTCATCTTTAATAAAAAAATACTTTTGCGGATTGTTTTTTTTCCAGATAATTAATTGTTGGTTAGGGTGTATTTCTTTGCTATTAAGATTATTCCATTTCATTATGTCGTCTATAGTACATTCGTGTTCAATAGCTATTTTATGAAAATACTCACCTTTTGCAACAATGTGAATTACTTTAGTAAGTTGAGATTGTGGATTTTGAGTTTGCATACGGTTTTCTCCTTGATAAAGGAGTGGTTCTTTTTTAACAAAAGTACTAGAATATTCTTTTGGGATAAATAGTCTTACAGCTTGTTGGTTGACAGGAATAATTTCCTTTGTAAAAATAGGATTTAGAAAAGATAAGTCCTCTTTAGAAATTCCAACAATATTAGAAATGACATCAAATGAAATAGATTGCTGTATAAAAATAGTATCTAAATCGTTGAAGTTGTATTTTAATTGTGGTTGTTTGATATCATAATTTGAATAATATTTCATTGCATAATTTGCGGCAATAAAGGCAGGAACATAACCCTTAACTTGAGCAGGTAAATAGGGGCGAAGTTCCCAATAATTAGTTTTTCCTCCAGAACGTTCAATCGCTTTTTTAACAACTCCAATACCTCCGTTATAAGCAGCTAATGCAAGCTGCCAATCATTAAATGAACGAAAAAGGTATTCTAAGTATTTACATGCAGCTTCAGTTGCAAGTACAGGATCATTTCTTTCGTCAATGTAAGTAGTTACATTTAAACCAAACATGGTGCCCGAGTGATATAAAAATTGCCATAAGCCTTTAGCTCCCGATTTTGATTTAGCTCTTGGGTCTAAGGCAGATTCAATAACGGCAAGATACTTAAGTTCCAGGGGGAGATTGTATTTATCTAAATATTCTTCAAAAAGTGGAAAATAAAGTTTAGAACGACTTAATATTCTGCCTAAATGTTCTCTTCGTTTAACAGTGTAAACATCAATATAAGCTTGAACAGCTTCATTATAATCTAACTGAATTGGAGTTTGATAGTTAAGTGCTTCTAATCTTTTTTCTATCATCCATTTAGGGAATGTTGGTATGCTGTTTTGTTGTGCAAAAACACCAAGCGATGCTGCAAAAAATAGGTATGATATGAAAAACAATCTACCTTTATTTAGTAAGAAGAATACCTTCATTTATTTTAAATTAAAAGTCATTGTGCCTATGTTATGGCCATCAGCAAAAATATCTGCGGTATATTCGCCACTTGTTAATTCTCCAGAGTCAACTTGATAATATAAACACACGTCTAACTCTTCGCCTCCATATTCTACGGTTCGTTTCGCAGAAAAGTTTATTTCCTGATCTTCATATTTAAAAAGATCTTGTTTGCTATGATATAACAAAGCCCCATCAGGTCTGAGTAACCTTAAATAAATTATTTTTTCTCCTACTTCGGCAGTAATATTTTTTTGAATAGTAAAACAAATTCTAATTTTTGATATCCTGGAATATTTGGAGGTTTCTCTACCTTTTGAATTTAATCCATGCGCCTCCATTTTAAATGTTTCAAGTTTAGCTGCAATTTCAACTTTTTCTTCGAGAGTAGCTTTAACTTTTTCCAGTTTACTAACCGACGACTGCATGTTAGAAACCCTTTTCCGATATTGTTGGTTTTCCTTTTTTAGTGCTTTATTGGTTTGATTTAAGGAGTCGATTTGTACAACATAATTTTTAAGTACTTTCCTTAATGATGTTAATTCCTTTTTGTATTCTCTTATTTTTGAAGCATTGGTTGCTTTTATGGTCTGAATTTCTTCAATTAAATGCGAAATTTTTTCTCGTTCTATTTCAAGCATTGTATTCAGAGTATCACTATTAGATTTAAGGGAATCATAATCTAAAGCTAATATTTCAAACTCATGAGTAAGCATTTCTTTTTCCTCAACCATTTCATCCACCAACATTTGCATTTCACTTCGGTTCTGAAAATAAAGGAACCCTAAAATTAAAATAACTATTAACGATACAATGCCAATTATAATTGCTGTTTGGTGCGATTTATGTGGTTTATTATTATTGGTGTTATTCATCTGTTTAAATTTCGTTTTTATTTATCAGATGGAACTCACAAGTAAATTTTAATTATACACCAGTGTGTAATTTTTTAATGTAAAATTTAAATGTGCGTTACATATAATATCATTATGGATAAAATTAATTGACTGCAAATTTAGAATTTTTAAGGTATTACTTAAAAGGGGCAGTAATAATATCTGTAATAATTTAAAAGAATTAAGAGATTAAAAGTAGAATTGGATTAAATTTGCCAATTATAATTGAAAAAAGTTATATTTTATACATGCGAAATTTATTATTTGTAATTACCTTATTATTCCTGTTGATTTATTCATGTGCTAATCCAGGTTATCCAACAGGTGGCCCTAAAGATGAGGAACCTCCAAAAATTAAAAAGTCAACACCAGAGCCTAATGCGCTGAATTATAAAAAGGATGAGGTAATCATTGAATTTGATGAAATTATTAAGTTAAAAGATGTATATCAAAAATTTGTGGCTTCACCTCCTTTAAAAAACAGGCCTATGATTGCTGCTAGGGCTAACAAGCTAAATATAAAGTTTGATGAGGAATTACAAGAAAACACTACCTATACTCTTGATTTTGCCGATGCAATTGAGGATAACAACGAGAGCAATCCTATTCAATCGTTTGTTTTTTCTTTCTCAACAGGAGAAGTAGTTGATTCGTTTGCTATAATTGGTAATTTATGGGAAGCATTTGATTTAGCTCCTGTTGAGGGAGCATTGGTAATGGCTCATAAAAATCTAAATGACACCGCATTTACACACGATATTCCGGTAAGATTGGCCAAAACAGATAAAGAGGGGCATTTTGCTATTAGGAATTTAAGCCCTGGGAAATATAGGATTTATGCTATAGAAGATAAAAATAGGAACTATAAGTTTGATCAGCCAGGAGAATATATTGCCTGGTTAGATACAATTGTTTCGCCATCTATGGAATATGTTCAAATGCCAGATACAATAGCACCTGATTCTGTAATTTTTAAAGAAGAGTTAGTATATACTCCCAATGATTTAAAGTTGTTTTTATTTAATGAAAAAAATACCCAGCAATACCCATTAGGTGAGGAAAGAAAGGATTCGAATACTCTTGCATTCTTTTTTAATTTACCTCTGGAAAACTTTTCAATTGAACCAATTGTTAATGAATCAATAAGAGAGGATTGGGCAGTTTTTGAACCGTCTTTAAATAATGATACCATGTTTGTTTGGCTTACTGATAGTGCATTATATAAAAGAGATACCTTGACAATGGCTTATTCTTATTTGGGTTTGGATACTTTAAATAATCCTACTCAAATAAATGATACTATAAAAATGTATTATTTTAATATTCCTAAAAAGGAAACCCGAAGACAAAAAAAGAAGGAAAAGAAAGAGGTTAAAACACTTAAAATGGGTAAGGCCAGTGCTAGTGTAGATGTTTATTCTAGTTTTAATTTTATTATGCCAACGCCTGTAAAACATATAAATCAACAGTCATTAAAGCTTTTCGAAAAGGTAGATACTTTAATGGAGGAAAGAGATTTTGAGTTTATTCAAGATTCACTATTTAAAAGGAGGTATTCTGTAAAAACCAAGTGGAATCCTGGAGCAAGCTATTTGTTTACAGTAGATTCAGCTGCTATTGAAGATGTATATGGTTTAAAATGTGATTCTATTGGGAAACAATTTTCAGTAAAAAGTATAGAATCGTATGGACTATTATTAATTGATATGGGAATGCCGGGCAATGATGAATGGTTAGTGCAATTGTTAAATAGTTCTGATAAAGTAGTTGGGCAAAAATATATTCCTAAATCTGGCAAGTTTGCATTTCAATACATCAAGCCAGGCAAATATAGTTTAAAGCTAATTATAGATAAAAATAAGAATATGCAATGGGATACAGGTGTTTATGCAGATAAAATACAACCAGAGCAAGTTTTTTATTATCCGGATAAGGTAGATGTTAGAGCTAATTGGGATGTTACTGTAAAATGGAAATTAGAAGAATTTGATATATATGATTTTGTTCTAAAAAACAGAAAACCTAAGAAGAGAGAAGGTCAATAAATAGAATTGGCAATTTAAGTTTTCTATATTTTAAAAATGTTGTAATGACTTATAATTTAAAATTACATATGTTATGTCAGTACTTGTAAATTTTGCGATGTTTCCTACAGATGCAGGTGCTAGTAAAAGTAAACCTGTGAGTAAGGTTATTGAGTTTATAAAAAATAGTGGAGTGGATTATAAATTAGGACCAATGGGGACTACATTTGAAGCTCCAACAATGGAGGATGCTCTGGAAGTGATTAATAAAGCGTATAAAATCTTAGAGCAAAATCACGAAAGGATTTATACAACAATTACAATGGATGCACGTAAAGGAGACGTGGGAAGAATGAATTCAAAAATTGAATCCATTGAAAATAAAATAGGAAAAGTTAATCGTTAATTAATGATTGAAGAAAGAAGGTGGTTTGTTTTGTTATTAAAACATTCAATCTATTTGTTTTTAATTGTGCTTATTGGCATAATGGGTAAGGTAAATGCCCAAAATAATGTTGAGAATTATACTTTTAAAAGTGGTGAAGTAGTTACTTATCATGCTTATTATAATTGGCATTTTATATGGTTAAATGCTGGTATTGTTCATTTTTCTGTTGAAGATAAAATTTATAATGGTATAGATTCGTGGTTTTTGTCTGCCTATGGAAGAACGTATAGTGGTTACGATAAATTCATGAAAGTACGAGATACATTTGAGGTATATGTAGATAAAGAACAATTTAACCCTCTTTATTTTAACAGGGTAACAAACGAAGGTAGTACAAAATCTCATCGTAAATATTGGTTCGATTATAACGAGCATATCATAAAAACAAAATCAAAATACGATAAAAGTATTTCATTTAAGGATAGTATTATCGTATTGCCTGAGGGGACTTCAGATTTGCTAACAATGGTTTACAAAGCCAGAAACCTTGATTACTCAAAATATCAGGTTAATGAAAAAATTCCAATACGTATGATTGTAGATAGTCATGTTTATGATTTATACATTAGGTATTTAGGTAAGGAAACTATAAAAAATAGGGATGGTAGAAAATTTAGATGTCTTAAATTTTCGCCATTACTTGTAGAAGGAACAATTTTTAAGTCGGGCGAAGATATGACTGTGTGGGTTACCGATGATGATGCCCGAATTCCAATAATCGTAGAAGCAAAAGTGCTCATTGGTTCTGTTAAAGCTGTATTTGTTGATGCAGTGGGACTCCGAAATCCAATTGAGGCAGAGGTTCTTGATTAAGTAATTTAATCTCTATTCTTGATTTCGTTTAAATAGGTTATTATCTTTATTTATTTTGATAAAATAAAGCGAAATGAAGAAGTTGGGGAAGCATGCAGGAAGTTTATTACTCTCTTTTCGAAATAATTTAAAAAGAGCTAATCATTCAGCGAGTAAAAAAGATATCCATAATTTGAGGTTGGATTTAAAGCAACTATTTGCTTTGATTAAAGTACTAGAGCTTTGTTTGGGAAATTTGCCTAAGGATTTCAGAAGGTCAGAGAAAGCAATTAAACATATTTTTAAGCTTACAGGATTAATCAGAGATAATCAGTTGGTGTTAAAAAAAGGACATCAAGTACTATCGCCAAAATCATATAAATTATTCAAAAGGAAAGTTGAAAGAATAATAGAAAGTGAAACATCCAGACTTAATTATGAATTGAAGCATATAAAGGTTAAGCGGATTACAAGGGAATTAATGTATAAGTTTAATGGAAATACTCACTTAAGTAAAAGCAAAATAATTAGCAATGTGGAAAGAAGAATAAAAGTTGATGAACATAGTATTAATAAAGAATTGGCAAGGAAGAGGTGTGATTATCATTTGATTAGGCGATGGGTAAAAGAGCAATATTTTCTTCTTGAAGTACTAAAGTATGTTTTTGGAAAAAAAGTGAGTGGAAAAAAAATATCTTACAAAGAAGAAATGGGTAAGCAGTTGGGTGCATGGCATGATCTAATAGTTTTTGAAAATGTTTTAGATAAATTAAAGATTAAAATAAAAGAAAAGTTAAGAGAAAAATTAAGAAAAGAACAAAAACATAAACTCAAGAAAATGGTTTGGGTTTAAAAATAGTTAACATAAGGTGAGGTATTTAGGCAGTTTGTGTTGTAATTATTAGTATTTATAAAAAATAACCATGCCAGATTTTGGGTGTTACATTTTTTTTGCTAGGTTTGCCACTAGTGTCCCCCTTTTTTTAATTAATCAGTTCGATTTTCATTTAAATTGAAAGTGAAAGTCAATTATTAATTTTTTATTAATTAATTGGTGTTTATATTAATTTGTCGTAATATGTAAATATCGATTAACTGAATATTCGCAAATGGGTAGTGAAGACTTAAACATAAAAAAGGATGTTCTTATCAAATTTAAGGAAGGTGACAGAAAGGCATTTGATGTTATTCATAAAAATCTGTCAGGTAGATTATACCGTTTTGTGAATTATTCCATCCAAAATTCAGAAGATGCAGAAGAGATCGTTCAAGAGGTTTTCTTAAAAATTTGGAATGAAAAAGAGAATCTCGATATTGAAAAATCATTTGAAGCATTCGTTTTTACAATAACAAAAAATAAGATTCGCGATTTTCTAAGGAAAGTACTTCAACAAAAAAAGTATTTAGAATCAGTGATAACTAATTATTCTTATGACGATTGTGAATTGGAACATATTGTAAATTATAGAGAAACCAAGGATGTGATCAATAAGCTTATTAGTATGATGCCTGAAAGACGGAGAAAAGCTTTTGAGTTAAGCAGGTTTAAAGGAAAAACATACCGTGAGATATCTTCCCTTATGAATGTCTCAGAAAACACTGTTGATACCCATATTCGGAAGGCGTTATCCTTTTTAAAGGATGGTCTGGTTCGATTTTCCTCAATTTTATTCTTTCTGTAATACCCTATTTTAGGGTGTTTAAATTTTTTTTTGAAAAAAATGATTTTTTCGTTCACGGAATAATAATTCTTAAACGTATTTATAAATGTATGAGCAGTTTTAAAGTCATATTGAATAGTATAAAAAGGATTACTGGCAAAAATAGAGTTAGAGGTAAGGAGTTGAATGATTTGGAATTGTTTGTAGATACCTTTAACCAAAGTGAGGAGGTTGATAAGTGGCTCAATGAAAACTGGGAAACAGCAAAGTTAGACGACAAGAATAGAACTGAAGAATTTAAAAAAAGGCGGAAAAAATTAGTTTTAAATAAAGATAGGTTCTCAGAAAGGATTAACATAAAAGTTAAATCTGCAGCTGCTATTGTATTATTAACGTTAGGTTCGGGTGCTTGGTTGTTTACAAAAATCGAATTAAACAAAACCAAATTAACAACGGGAAATAAACAAGTAGATGAAATACAGAAGGAACAATTAAATTCTGTATTGCTTGAGAGAGGAAATCATTCATATAATTTATCTTCCCAGAACATTAATATAGCAGATAATGATATTAATGTGTTAGGTACTAAAACTGATTTAAAACTGATTTCGAATACGAATAAAGCATTATCAGACAATAAGGAAGGGAATGTTCAAGTATGGAGTACAGTAAAGGTTCCAAGAAGTAAAGATTATTATGTTGTATTGTCGGATGGAACTCAGGTTTGGATGAATGCTTGTTCAGAACTTTCGTTCCCAGATTATTTTGAAGATGGGAAACGTGAAGTAAAATTAAAAGGAGAGGCTTACTTTATAGTTAAGTCAGATGTAAATAATCCGTTTTATGTAGAAACTTCAGTATCTACAGTAAAGGTTACAGGTACAAAATTTAATGTTTACTGTTATCAAAACGAGCAAAAAAGTTTAGTAACTTTAGTTGAAGGTAAGGTTGGAGTTTCTGTAGAAGGTAATTTCCACCAAATTAATCCAGGACAACAACTTATACATAATATAAGTGGTAATGTAGATATTAAAAATGTTGATCCGTATCAATATATTTCCTGGAAAGAAGGAATTTTTGAATTTAACGATATGAAACTGATGGATATGTCGTTAAGGTTAGAAAAATGGTACGATATTGACTTTGAATTTGAAAATGATTTTGTTGCTTCTCAACGATTTACCGGTATGGTTAAGAAGAAACATGATATTGAATATTTTATAAAGGTTTTAGAAAAAACAACAAGTTTAAAATTTACACTACAAGGATCCAAAATAGTTGTAAAAGAAAAAGCAACCTAATTTATTAAGAAAAACTAATTAATAGCCAATGAAGAAGCTTTTAAAATGTAAGCCTGTTCATATCATGAATAGGTTCAGGGAAAAGTACATTCCAGTGCGTATGTTTGTAATGGTGGCTATATTGTTGATTTATAATATATCAACATATGCAGCAGCCCAAAGTTATATTCGTGTAGGGAAGCGAAGTTTAAGTATAGAAAAACTATTTAAAGAGGTTAAAAACCAAACCGGATTAACTGTTATATACAATAATAATAAGTTAAACAAGAATAATGTAATAGCTGTACCAGAGGGTAATATGGAACTTAATAGTTTAATGCGATTGGTATTAAAAGATCAAGCATTGGATTATGAGTTTGAAGATGAATATATTATTATTAAACCTAAAGATAATCAAGCGCCAACTTCTACATCTCAACAATCTAGAAAGGTTAAAGGTAAAGTATTAGACGAAGAAGGAATACCACTTCCTGGAGTTGCTGTTATGATAAAAGGTACTTCAATTGGTACTGCTACAGATATTGATGGTAATTTTAGTTTAGATATTCCAGAAGACAAAACAATAATTGTGGTAACCTTTGTTGGAATGTCTCCTAAAGAGGTTGATGTATCTGGTAAGGATCAAGTAACTGTTACTTTAAAATCTGATTTAACAGATATTGAAGAGGTTGTTGTTACAGGCTTTCAAAAGATTGATAGGAGATTATTTACCGGTGCAGCAACAAAAATTTCTGCAGAAGAAGCTAAAGTGGATGGTATGGTAGATATTGGCCGTATGATTGAGGGTAAAGCAGCTGGAGTATCCGTACAAAACGTAAGTGGAACATTTGGTGCTGCACCAAAAATTAGAGTACGTGGTGCAGCTTCAATATATGGAGATCAAAAACCACTTTGGGTTGTAAATGGTGTTGTATTAGAGGATGTTGTAGATGTGTCGCCGGATGAGTTATCTTCTGGAGATGCAGAAACTTTAATTAGTTCTTCTGTTGCTGGTATTAACTCTGATGATATTGAAAGTTTCCAAATATTAAAGGATGCATCAGCAACAGCTTTGTATGGTGCACGTGCAATGAATGGTGTAATTGTAATTACAACTAAAAAAGGTACAACAGGTAAACCTATTGTTAATATTACATCTGAATTTACAGCTCGTCTAAAACCAAGATACTCAGAGTATGATATAATGAATTCTCAGGATCAAATGTCGGTGTTTTTGGAAATGCAAAATAAGGGTTCTTTTAATCATGCTAATGTGGTAAGAGGCCAGCATGGAGGAGTCTTTTATAAGATGTATGAAGAAATAAATAAATATAATCCTTCAACTGATAAATACGGTCTAGATAATACGCCAGAGGCAAGGGCAAAGTTTCTACAAAAATACGAAATGGCTAATACAGATTGGTTTGATGAATTATTTAAAACTTCAGTTGCGCAAAACTATTCTTTAAGTATTTCTTCAGGTAGTGAATCATCTCGTTATTATGTTTCGGCCAGTTTTTATAACGATCCGGGTTGGACTGTGGCTGATGATGTAAAACGTTACACAACTCGTTTAAGGGGTGACTTTGATATTAACGATAAATTAAATGTGGCTTTATCTACATCAGGATCTATACGTGAGCAAAAAGCACCAGGAACCTTTGATAGAGTTGAGGATGTTGTTAACGGAGGAGTTAATCGTGATTTTGATATCAATCCATTTAGCTTCGCTCTTAATACAAGTAGAACAATGAGAGTTAAGGACGATAATGGTAACCTTGAGTATTATCGTAGAAATTGGGCTCCATTTAATATTCTAAATGAAATAGATAATAACCATATTGACTTTACTGTATTAGATCTTGATATTCAAGGTGAGTTAGCATATAAAATTCATCCTAAAATTGATTATAAATTTGTTGGATCAATAAGGTATGCAATGAGTACGCAGGAACATAAGATTAATGAAAGTTCGAATGTTTCAATGGCATATCGGTCAGCAGGTGAACATACTGTAAGAGAGGCAAATAAATTTCTTTATGAAGATCCCGAAGATCCTAATGCTATACCTCAAGTTGTTTTACCTAATGGTGGATTTTATAATAGGATTGATAATAAGTTAGTTAGTTATTATTTTCGTAATACTATAAACTATAACAATACCTTTAATGGTATACATTCCGTAAATTGGCTTTCTGGTCAGGAGCTTAGATATGCAGATAGGCAAGAAAGTTTTAGTAATGGTTATGGCTACCAGTGGAATAGAGGAGGTATACCATTTACTGATTATCGTATATTAAAACAGAATATTCAAGGAGGATTTCCTTATTTTGGAATGGGAGAATCTTTTGATCGATTTGTTGCTTTTTTTACAAACATTGCATACTCTTATAAAGGCAGATATACATTAGGAGTTACTGGACGTATGGATGGATCAAATCAACTTGGAGAATCTATTGATGCTAGATGGATGCCAACCTGGAATGTAAGTGGAAAGTGGAATATTAAAGAAGAGACTTTTATGAACTCGTTGAACTTTCTTTCACATTTAAGTATTAGAGGAACTTATGGTTTAGTAGGAAGTATGGGACCTGCAAGAAACTCATCATTGATACTTAAAAATGATGTTACATTTCGTCCTTATCAGTCAGAGATAGAGCCATATATGTATATTGATGAACTAGAGAATAATGAGTTAACCTGGGAAAAGTTATACGAGGCAAATATTGGTTTAGATATTGGTTTTTTTAATAACCGTATCTCATTAGAAACTGATTTTTATAAACGAAGTAGTTTTGATCTGATTGCCCAAATACAAACTTCGGGTATTGGAGGTGAAGCATGGAAATTTGCTAATTATGCCGATATGGAAAGTAAAGGAGTAGAGTTTTCACTGGGAACTAAAAATATAAGAATGAGTAATTTTTCGTGGGAAACAAATCTAACTCTTGCTTATAACGAGAATGAAATTACTAATTTAAAATCAAGACCTCGTGTTTATGATTTAATAAAGGCAGAAGGAGGTCCTCTTGAAGACTATCCTGTACGCTCATTATTTTCAATTCCATTCGAAGGATTAGACGAAAATGGATTACCTCAGTTTAAAAATGAAGAAGGAGAAACGGTTCGTGATGTTTACTTTCAAGGCTTAGAAACGGAATTCTTAAAGTATGAGGGGCAGATAGATCCAAAAATAACAGGAGGTCTTGGTAATATTTTTAAATACAAAAAACTAAGGTTAAATGTTTTTATGACATATCAATTTGGAAATGTAATTCGTTTACATCCTTCATTTGATAATAACTACTCCGATTGGGCTGCTATGACAAATGATTTTAAAGATAGATGGGTTGTTCCAGGAGATGAGAATACAACAAATATTCCAGCTATTGTTTCACCAAGGGTAAATAGTGATATAACAGGTTTAAAGAAATCTTACAATAGTTATAATTACTCTGACCAAAGAGTTGCTAAAGGAGATTTTATAAGACTTAAAGAAGTTTCATTATCTTATAATTTACCTACGAGGGCATTGGAGATTGTAGGATTTAAATCTGCACAAGTGAAATTTCAGGCCACAAACTTGCATTTGATTTATTCTGATGATAAATTAAATGGACAAGATCCGGAATTTTTTGGATCAGGAGGAGTAGCTATGCCTGTTCCAAAACAATTTACTTTTACTGTTAAATTAGGAATTTAATAAAGAAAGACAATGAAGAAAACGATATTATATTTCTTAAGTGTAGCTCTGGGATTAGGTATTTTTACTAGTTGTAATGATTATTTAGATAAAATTCCGGATAATAGAACTGAACTGAATGATGTTGAGGCTATTGGAGAGTTATTGGTTTCGGCTTATGCTGATGCTTGTTACATGCAATTTTGCGAATCAATGTCTGATAACGTTGGTGATAAAGGAAGTGGAGGTAGATATGTTGAAGAAAACGAAGAGGCTTATTTTTGGTCAGAGTTGTACACCAGTCAATATCAAGATACCCCAGAATATTATTGGAATAGTTCTTACAAAGCAATTGCTACTTGTAATCAGGCTCTAAGAGCAATAGAAGAAATGGGTAATCCGGAAGAAGCATTACCTTACAAAGGAGAAGCGCTTTTAGCAAGAGCATATGCACATTTTATGTTAGTAAACATATTTGCAAAAACATATAATCCAGGAACTGCAGGTTCTGATTTAGGTATACCTTATGTTTTAGAACCTGAAGATGTGGTAATCAAAGATTATAAAAGAGAAACTGTTGCAAAGGTATACGAATTAATAAAAAAAGACCTTGAAGAAGGTTTACCACTGATAGAAGATAGAGCTTATGAAGTACCTAAATTTCATTTTAATACTTTAGCGGCAAATGCATTTGCTTCGCGCTTCTACCTTTATATTGGAGAGTGGGAGAAAGTAATAGAGCATTCTAATTTGGTATTATCAGTAGATCCTGCAAAGTTAATGAGGGATTGGATTAATGAATATGATGTTTATACGTATTATGAGCTTAGAGCCAGGTATACTAACTCAGAAGAATCCTCCAATCTATTGTTAGCAGGTCAAATTAGTTGGTGGGGCCGTCAATTCGGTGCAGCAAGGTATTCACTCACAGTAGATAAGAGATTTGAAATATTGTTAAATCCAAATGTGTCTAGTGGAGCATGGGTATACAAAGTTTTTGGTAATGAAATGTTTTTAAATATTCCAAAACTTGAAGAACACTTTAGATATAGTTCAATCAATGCTACAACTGGTAGAGGTTATTTAATGTCGCCGTTATTTACAATTGAAGAAGTACTATTAAATAGAGCAGAAGCTTATGCGATGAATAATAATTTTGATAAGTTAGCAGAAGACCTAAACATCTTTTTAAGTAAGAGAATTGCAGCATATGATATTGCGGCACATGCGGTTGATTTAGATAAGATTAGGACATTCTATGCAGACCAGGGATCTGTACTTGATCCATATTATGCATTGAGTGATGATCAATTAGCAGCAGTTAAGTGTGTGGTTGATTTTAGGAGAGTTGAGTTTATTCATGAAGGTATGCGCTGGTTTGATGTAAGAAGATTTAGGTTAGAGGTTGAGCATGAGGTTGAAGATGGAGAGTCTGAGATATTAACGAAAGAGGATTTGCGTAAAGAATGTCAAATACCAGAATTAGCTATTGAATTTGGTTTAAAACCTAATCCACGTAATTAATAAATTGATAAATTATGAAAAAAGTAATAGTATTTATATTTTTAGTAATGATGGTTCTTGTTGGGTGTAAAGAGGAGGATAAATTAGGACCATCCATTATTGATACTTCTGCACCAGAATTGAGTGCTTTAGATACTTGGGTACGAGATAACTATACTACACCATATAATATTGAAGTAAAATATAAATGGGATGATTCTGAATTAGAGAACGATAAGATTCTTGTTCCACCAATTGTGGATAATGTACAACCTTTCTTAGAGGTAATGTTAAATGCATGGGTTAATCCATATTTGCAAGAAGGTGGTACTGAGTTTATAAAAACTTATATTCCAAAACTTTTAGTTTTAGTAGGGAGTTATAATTTTAACAGTGACGGTACCATAACGCAAGGTCAAGCAGAATCAGGTAAAAAGGTTACGATTTATGAATTAAACTATTTTGATAAGGCAGATGTGGCAAGGGTAAAACGGCAGTTTCATATTATGCACCATGAGTTTGCCCATATTTTACATCAAACAGTTATGTATCCGGTAGAATATAAATCGCTCACACCGGAAGGGTATACATCTACGTGGTATAATTTTTCAATTGCAGATGCCAATGAGGAAGGTTTTATTACCAATTATGCGAAACTTGATCCGAATGAAGATTTTGTTGAAATGATTGCTGTAATGTTAACTAATAGTCGTGAGGATTGGGATGCCATGATTGATGGAATAACAAGTGAAGAAGCCAAAACTGTCTTAAGGGTGAAGGAATCTTATGTTGTTAACTACTTTAATCAAGTTTGGGATATTGATATTTATGCTCTACAACAGAAGATTAATGATGCAATTTTAGCTGGAGCAGAATAATTTAAATTTAATTAAGATGAAAAGAATAATATATATTTTAGTCTTTATTCCTTTTATACTTCTATCGTGTGAAGATGATAGTAAGGATTCCGTTTTTGAGGAAACATCAGATGAACGTGTAGCTAATCTGATTAAGGAATATAAAGAAGTTTTGGAGGCGGAAGAGAATGGTTGGAAGACTGTTTATTTTCCAAATGATGAACTATATGGAGGTTTTACCTATATAATTAAGTTTAATGGTGAAACTAATGAAGTAACCATGTATTCTGATATTATAGAAACAGGTTCAAGTACAAGTACTTATTCTTTCAAACAACAACAAGAGCCTTCGTTAATATTTGACACTTACGGTCTTTTACATGAATTAAGTAATCCGGTAAATGGAATACGAGGAGAGGGATTTCAAGGTGAGTTTGAGTTTTATTTTAGAGAAATTAAACAAGATTCAATTTTTCTAGAAGGTAAACTACATGGTAAACCAATGATATTAACAAAAGCTAGTGCCACCGATCCTGAAACTTTGGGTGATAATTATAAAATGCTAACAAATATAGTTGGAAATCCAAAGCAATCTGTGTTTAGAAATGTTGAGATTAATGGTAGCCCTATTTGTTCTTTTGAGTATTACCCATCAGGTAGATCAGTAGTTGTTTCGTATGAAGAGGATGATCAAATTAAGCAGGTTCAAACAGGTGTAGGAGTTAGTCCTGAAGGTTTCTTTTTTAATAATCCGTTAGTTATTGGTGACGTATCATTAACAAAATTCCTTTATGATGAAGAAAATAGTTTATTTGTTGATGAAGCTGTTAATGCTAAATTGATGTATTCGGATGTTCCTGGAGCACCACTTACTCCATACTATTTTGGTGAATTCAAAGATAATGGTAGATATAATTACTTTGAACCTGAAAAGTCGAGTTTAGCTTGGGCTGAGTTTTATGATGGTTTTATTGCAGATATGACAGCCGTTGGAATTGAGATTCAAAGAATATATATGAGATTATTGATGGATACAGAAAATCCACAAATATTTCAAGTGTGGACAAATTATGGAACTGTAGAATATTATTTTACATATGAAATTAAAGAAGATGGTAAGGTGTATTTTACATTAACAGGAGAAACAAATGCACCTGATTTTACGCAATTTTTACAACCATTACTAGATGTAATGCTAGGGAGTGAAAAAGGATATTATTTACGTGATACAGGAGGGTTATTGCAATATTCGAATGGAACTTTTTCTTTGATTAATGCAGACAATCCTGCAATTGAGATTAATTATTACGATTTTTAATTAGAATAATTACGGAATAAAAATTAGTTACGATACCCCTCGCTTTTAATTCGCGATTCCCAAGTCATAGATATAGAGGGGATTTTTACTTAGTTTTCATACCAATTATTGTTAGGTAATTAGTGTATTGTTAAGCTGGACATGAGGGGCGACTTGTTGTAAGTCGCCCTTTCTTAATTTATCTTGAGCTTTTGATATTAAGAATATTGTAAATCAGTCTCGTGTCTTATGTCTTTTTTCTAATGACCTTCTATTGTTAATAGAGCAATTGGTATTAATGTTTTTGCTTGTTAGCGATTAAGAAATAGAACAAAAAGCCTAAACCAATAAACATTAATTCAAATCCAAAAAATATTATAGATTTACTAATTTGCCAGCTATCTATATTGTATAACTTTCCAACAATAAAGCCAACTATTAAACCTAATCCAGCCATAGTTGATACCAAAGCCCATTTTAAACTAGTCATTCGTTGTGGCTCATCTGTACTGGGATTTGATTGGGTTAATATATCAGCTTTTTCAAAATGCCCACTTTTAACTATTCTTCTCTTTAATAAATAATCAGTAAACATTTTTATAATGTAAAAAAAGCCTGCAAAAATTACTACTGCCATAAAAACTTCTCTCATGTTAATTTCTTTTTAATTCAATTTATAAAATTCTTTTGGGTTAACCTCTAAAGGTTTGTCGTATGTAGTTTCAATAAGGTTGCAACAAACATGAAAATATATTCCAAAATAATTGCAACCTTTAAAAAATGATATGCGACATATAGGTTGTATGAACGATATTGAATTAGTAAACCAGGTAAAAAAGGGAAATGCAAATGCATATCGATATTTAGTTTCAAAATATCAGCGCTTGGTGTTTTCTATCGTTAACAAAATAACCAATCAGCATATGGCTGATGCAGAAGATATTGCTCAAGAGGTTTTTATAAAGGTTTACAAAAGCATAAAAAGTTATAGAAACGAATCAAAATTATCAACATGGATAGCTTCTATAGCATGGAAAACCTCTATTGATTATATAAGAAAGAAAACCAGGGATAAAATTGATTATACAGACGATATAAAACTATTTGAACAAGTATCTGATAAGAATTTATTTGAAAGGGTAAGCCAAAATGAATTAAAGGAAATTGTAAAACAAGTTTTGGAACTGTTACCAGGCCATTATCAAGCAGTGTTATCGCTTTTTTATTTAGAAGAGTTTTCGATCAATGAAATTAAAGAGATAACTAATATACCAATTGGAACAATAAAAAGCTATTTGAGTAGGGCGAGAGGATTATTTAGAACAGAATTAGAGAAGTTACATGGATCAGAGATTTTAGATTCATTATTAAACAACAACTGAGGCAATGGAAAATAATAATGATAACAAAGTAATAGATAACATGCTTCATAAAGCATTTAACAATATTGATGAAACAATAATACCTGTAACATTTACGGAGAAGTTGGTGTGTAAATTTGAAATGCGTACAATGAAACGAAGGTTATTAGAGGATTGGTTATTAAAAGTTGGCATTATATGTATTGTAGGAGGAAGTTTCGTAGGAATATTACTTTATACTCAAAATGAATTAATAAATCAATTAGTAATTGAGTACTTACCGATATTATTAGTAATTTTTACTATTGTTTTTGTTTTCTTCTTTGATCAAGTTATATTAAAATGGTTGTTCTTTATTAAGAAAACGAAAGGGAAATAAAATTAAAGTATTGAAGTTCATTTTGTTATTGATTTATTACCTTTAGTTAAATAAAAACAAAATCAATATGAGTAAAGAATGCGAAAACCTTGCAAAATGTGGTTTCTTCATTAAATATGGAGAGACAAAGAATTTGGTATGTAAAGGTTTTATTTCGATATATTGTCGGGGAGACAAAATGAAAGAATGTAAACGTATGGCTTATAAACTTAAGCATGGAGTTCCGCCTTCTGACGATATGATGCCTAGTGGTCAAATGGTAGCTGGAAGTCAAAAAAAAACCGCACTATAATTTAAGCGCGGCTTCTTATATAATTTTTTTTATAATCCTGAAACTGTATGGTAAACATTAGTAACATCTTCGTCTTCTTCAAACTTACCTAACATTTTTTCAAATACAACCACTTCTTCTTCAGACAATTCTTTTGTTGTTGTAGGAATTCTTTCAAACTCAGAACTTATAATTTCAAAATTATTTTCCTCGAGATAAGCTTGGATTGATCCATAACTCTCAAACTCACCATAAATAATTATTTTATTATCTTCTTCAAAAATCTCATTAGCACCAGCGTCAATCATTTCCAGTTCTAATTCTTCCAGATCTAGCCCTTCTTTAACTTCAACCTTAAAGTGACATTTGTGTTCGAACATATACTCAACACTTCCAGTTGTGCCTAACGAGCCACCAGCTTTATTAAAATAGCTTCGTACTGCCCCTACTGTTCTCGTATTATTATTTGTTGTTGTTTCAACCAAAACAGCAATACCAAACGGACCATATCCTTCAAATACCACTTCTTTCCAATCTTCCATGTTTTTATCAGTGGCTTTCTTGATTGCCCTTTCAACGTTGTCTTTGGGCATATTGGCAGCTTTGGCGTTTTGCATTAACATTCGCAGCCTCGGATTGGCAATAGGATCTGGCCCACCATTTTTTACTGCAATTGTAATTTCACGACCTAACTTGGTAAATGTTTTAGCCATACTTCCCCATCGCTTAAGTTTTCTGGCTTTACGATATTCAAACGCGCGTCCCATTAGATATTATATTTTTTTCTACTTTTAGTTTTTAAAACTCACAAAGCTATAATTCATTATCATAAAAATCAAAAAAAAGCAGAAAGAAAACTCTTTCTGCTTTTAAAATATAAATAAAGTATCTTAACCTTTAATCCAATTTATGATTTCTTTATCATAAGGTTTGGTTCCCGGAGGTAGTACTTTCTCTAAGGTACCATTTTCGTTAATTAAGTATTTTTGGAAATTCCATTCAACTTCACTATCCATTATGCCATTCTTTTCTTTATGTGTTAACCAACTAAATACTTCAGATATATCATCACCTTTAACCGAAGATTTAGACATTAATGGAAAGTTAACATGATATGTTAACGTACAAAATTTTCTGATATCAGCGTCAGAACCAGGCTCGGTATTACTAAAGTTATTTGCAGGGAAACCTATAACCACAAATCCGTTTTTGGAATATTTTTCATATAAAACCTGAAGCATTTCGTACTGTTTGGTTGAACTACACTTGCTTGCAGTATTTACAATCAATACTTTTTTTCCTTTTAAAGACGAAAAATGAAAATCGTTTCCTTCAATATCTTTTACCACAAAAGAATAAAAATTAGTTTGGGCAGAAACTGATACTAGCAATGTTAATAAGCTTACAATTAATAATGTTTTTTTCATTTTACTGTTGTTTTTGAGTTATTGAAAATATTAGTCTCATAAACTTTAAAATACTTACAAATTATATTGTTTTTTTGTTACTACTCAGCAAACAAAAGCCAAATATAAGTAATGTATTTTCCTTGCGTTATTTGGTTCATTGTTGCAGAAGCCTCGAGCAAATATTAGATTCTCGTGTTTTGGATTTTGAAAACATAAATTTGTTGGGCAAATTGTTGAAAAGTCGGTGGAGTGTGTTTATAACAACAGGCTTCATATTTTTTTGTTTATGGCTGATGATCATGATATTTGTATCATGATAAAGCGAGCGACATTAGAACCTTTAGAAAAAAAAGACATCATCAATATTTTTGTAGAATTCAGCAATAGGATTGAAGAAGAAATGCAACTATTGCGTGATGATATAAAAGATCTGAAGGAAGAAAATAGTCAGCTTAGAAAACAGCAAAACAGCCGCAATAGTTCACGACCACCTTCTCAAGACTTCGGAAAGGTTCCCAGGCAAAAAAGCTTAAGAAAGAAGAGTGGTAAAAAGACTGGCGGACAGCCTGGCCATAAAGGACAGACATTGAAACAAGTCTCAGACCCGGATAACATTACCAGCCACAGACCATCCGATACATGTCCTTCTTGTGGAGGAGTTCATGTTGCAGGAGATCATGTGTTACATTGTAAGCGACAAGTGGTAGATATCCCTCCCATAAAAGCAAATGTAACCGAACATCAGGTTTATAGAGCGCAGTGCAAGTGTGGCCATGTATCAACCGGCAGTTTCCCTTCAGGTGTAAATGCCCCTGCACAGTATGGTACCAACCTCACTTCTTTTGTCAGTTACTTAAGCATCCGTCAATACATTCCATACCAAAGGATTCCTGAACTGTTAAAATGTATAAGTAACATCTCAATTAGCGAAGGAACTGTTTTTAATATGCTCAATAGGGTAGCAGATAAGCTGTACCCAATTTACGAAAGCATTAAAACAGATGTAGAGAATGCTAAAGTTGTAGGTAGCGACGAAACAGGGACAAATGTAAACAACAACAACTATTGGACATGGACGTGGCAAACAGCAACAGAAACATTTATTACAGTTTCTCCAACAAGAGGTTTTGCTGCGATTGAAAACGAATTTCCCCAAGGGTTGCCCAATGCAGTATTGGTGTCAGATTCATTAAGCGCACAGTTGAAAACAGATGCCCACAGGCATCAGCTGTGCCTAGCCCACTTGCTCCGGGAACTTAACGCATTTATTGAGGTTACAAAAAACAAATGGCCTGTTCAAATGAAAAAATTGTTCTTGAAAGCCATCAACTTCAAAAAGAACTTACGCCAATCACAGTATTCGCAGTCCTTAGATGTGCGGGATGAGATATTACAGGAGTTTCAAAAATTATTGGATTCTCCTCCCAAAGTAAAACTTAAAAAGCTAACAGCCTTTCATAAAAGAATGGTCAAGTGGAAAAACAGTGTATTTACCTTTTTGTTCTTCGATGAAGTGCCCTATGATAACAATGGCTCTGAAAGGGCAATCCGAAACATTAAGGTAAAACAAAAAGTATCTGGCGGGTTTAGGTCTGAAAACGGAGCAGGTGTATTTGCAACAATACGTTCTGTTATCGACACATGGATCAAAAGAAACTACGATGTTTTTGAATCCCTATGTTTTTACCTGTAAACCCTATGGCAAAAACTCCTTTTTAAGAGGCAATACAATTATGTTGCCTTGGATACCTGAGTTGTTACGTTTTTTTTATAGGCTTTGGTTAACATATGAAATTAATAAGTGTATAATGTTTTTTTGTCTGTGAATTGAAATTAAAATTGTATGTTAGCGCAGATAAATGCCTATTTGATGATACAATGAATAAAAAACATAATAGATTTAGATGGTTACCCTTATTCAGCACTAACTTTGCCGGGGTTTTAAACGATAATTTGTTGAAAACCCTTATTGGTTTTGTTTGTGTGGTATGGTTAGGACCTGAAAGTAAAGCTAATTTAGTTTCAGCTGCAGCAGCACTATTAGTAATTCCATATATATTTTTATCGCCATGGGCAGGTAAATTAGCTAAAGAACAGCCTAAGGCCAAAATAATACAATGGGCTAAAATGGCCGAGATTCCAATTATGGTTATTGCAGCTATTGGCTTCTTATTGGGTAATGTATATATCGTATTAGCCAGTATGTTACTAATGGGATTGCAAAGTTGCTTATATTCTCCAAGTAAGTATGGAATTATTAGGGATATAGGCGGTGTAGAAGGAATTTCATTTGGAACAGGGGCAATGGAAATGATTACTTTTGTTGCTGTATTATTGGGTACCTTTTTAGGAGGTATAATCTCCGATCTTAATAAATACTTGTCAGAACCAATTTATGCTACCATTATTTTATGTACATCGTTGTTATTGTTAGCTGTAATTGGTTGGTTAACAAGTTTAGGAATTCACCCTCAAGAAAGTGTTCCAGAAGATGATTCGGATGACACTTTAAATCCATTTTTATTTCCAGTAAAATGGTTTAAATGGAGTAAGCAAATAGTAGGACTTAATTATACTGTACTTGGACTATCTGTTTTTTGGCTAATTGGATCCATGGTTCAAATGAATTTATATATTTATTGTGAAGAGTATCTGGAATTATCTAATACTGCAACAGGTTCAATAATGGCCTTAGTAGCCGTTGGAATTGGAATAGGTTGTTATGCTGCAGGTGTTATTTCAAACCATAAAGTAAAAACAAGTTTAGTTCCTATTGGAGGACTAGGTATGATAATATGCATGTCAATTATATTTGTTATTAAACCTAACGTTACTTTATTTACTATACTCATTATATTGTTTGCGTTTTTTGCCGGATTATTTAAAATACCATTAAACGCTTTTATGCAGGATAGGGTAAAGGGAAGGGAGCTAGGTCCTGTTATTGCATATAATAATCAAATGGTTTTTATAGCTATTCTTTTATCAGCAGGGTTGTTTTCGTTTATTGAAGGTACTTTTGGTACCAGAAATGTGTTCTTAGCAGTACTTATCATTACTATTATTATCACATTTATTATTTATTTGAAATTACCTGGAGCAGGAAAAAGAAAGGTATAAGCATCAACTTGTTTTATTAGCAAAATCAAGTAAAGAGTAATAAAAGGTATATATTTTGTAACTTGTATAAGATTAAGCTTATTATAATAAACCTAATATATTTTAATACAGATTGAAATCTGTAAGTATTAATTATGAAAGAAAAACATCCAATAGTAAAAGCTATTGCTCAATTTATATTTTTAATTGGACGGCTTATACTTCGTCTAAGATACAGAGTGAAAATTAGGCATAAATCATGTATTGATAAGAATAGACCAGTACTATTTTTACCAAATCATCAGGCCGTTGTGGATCCAATGATTTTAGTAAGTTTTTTATATCCACATAAAAAAGTGGTTCCAGTAGTTACTTCTACATATTATGATTTACCAATATTAAACCGATTTTTTAAGAATTGGGGTGCTGTAAGAGTAAGTGATTTAGAGGCAGGAAGCAGAAATGTAAATGTTTTACAGGATATTACCAAGGCAACTAGTTTTGCTTTTAAGCACAACAAAAGTATTGTTATATATCCTTCGGGTCAAATTTCGAACCAGGGATATGAACGTATACTTAATAAAAAATCAGCATATGAGATTGTTAAGCAAATGCCAGATGATGTTCAAATAGTTGGAGTAAAGATTAATGGCTTATGGGGAAGTATGTGGTCAAAAGCTTGGAATGGTAAATCTCCGAAATTTTTGCCATCTGTTTTAAAAGGTATTTTATATACATTGGCCAACTTCATTTTCTTTATGCCTCGAAGAAATGTATATATATCTTTTACTGATATTACAAACGAATGTAAAAATATTGCAGGAAGTAAAACCAGATCAGAATTTAATAAGTTTTTAGAAGAATTCTATAATCAACATAGAAGCGAGGATCCTATTTTTACTAAAAACTTTTTTTATCATGATTCCTCGAAAAGAAGAGAATTATATAATCAAGAGAAGGTTGATAAAATCCAAAATACCAATGGCTATCCAACAGTGTTTCCTATTGCTATAGGAAAAGGGGTAAATAAAATTATTGCAGATAAACTCGAGTTAAATAAAGATGAAATATTTCAGGATTCGCACTTAATTAATGATTTAGGAGCCGATTCGCTAAGTATGGTGGAAATTATCTCAAGTATTGAACAGCAGTTTAGGATAGATAAAGTTTCGGATATTAGTAATTTTAAATTAGTTAAAGATTTATACTTGCTTGCAAATGGGAATTTACAAAAGCAAGTGAAACTGCCACCGTGTACTTTTACTCACAAATCGCCTTATTGTGATTTTGTAAAGATTAGAAGTTTAGATAATATTCCTACTCAATTTATTCAAAGGTTTACTTCTCATAAGCATCTGGAATTTGCTTATGATTCGTTGTTGGGAGAATCTACCAGAGAAGGTTTTTTGTTGAAAGTTTGTGTTGTTTCCGAAATTATAAAGAAAAAATGTAAGTCGGAAAGGGTAGGGATTATGCTACCTGCACTACAAAGTACATCTTTACTGATTATGTCGTGCTACTTAGCAGGAAAAATTCCAGTGATGCTTAATTGGACTGTAGGGCATAAAATATTAGAACATTGTATTAAAGAAACAGGATTAAAGCAAATTTTTACAGCTTCGGCATTTGCAGACAGAATTAATGATCAATTACCAGAATCGGTAAAGAGTAAGCTGCTAATGATGGATAAAGAGGTGGCTAAAGCAAGTTTAACAACGAAACTTAGAGGAGCATTAAAAAGTAAGTTTCCTAAGGTTTTAATTAATACTCAAAATGTAAGTGAAACAGCAGTAATACTTTTTACTTCGGGGAGTGAGAATTTACCTAAAGCAGTACCGTTAAGTCATAGTAATATTGTAAATGATTTAAAAGGTACTCTGGAGACAGTTGATTTCAATAGGAACGAAATTTTGATGGCATTTTTACCTCCTTTTCATAGTTTTGGTTTTACTGTTTTATCCATATTACCATTAATTACTGGAATTCGTACGGTTTATTTTCCAGATCCAACGGATGGAAAAGGAATTGTTAGAATGATTCAGCATACATCGGCTTCATTGTTAGTTGCAGCGCCTAGTTTCTTAAAAATAATATTGACTAATGCAGAACCAAGAGAGTTAAGATCTTTGAGCTACGTGGTGTCTGGAGCCGAAGCTTTAAGTAACGATGTTAAAAGATTATTTGATCAGTTTGTTCCACAAGCCACAATATTAGAAGGTTATGGTATTACGGAATGTTCTCCTGTACTTACACTTAATCCGTTACAAAAACAAAAGGAAAGGAGTGTTGGAAAAGTAATTAAAGGTTTAAAGTGTAAGATTGTTAGTTTAGAGAATGATGAGGAATTGGAAGCAGGACAAGAAGGCATGATTTGCTTTAAGGGTAAGAATATTTTTAGTGGTTATTTGAACGGTTCAATTGAATCTCCATTTATTAATATTAATGGTAAAAAATATTATAAGACTGGAGATGTTGGATATATGGATAATGAAGGATATATTTTTCTAACAGGAAGATTAAAACGTTTTATTAAGAATGCAGGTGAAATGATAAGCTTACCGTTCTTAGAAAATATTCTGTTAGAAGAGTTTGGAGAAGAAGATGAAACAGTTTTGGCTGTCGTTGGTAATGATGAAGTTAGTCCGCCAGAAATTGTTTTATTTGCTACAAAACCTATTGGCTTATCAGAAGCGAATGAATGCCTGAAAAAGAATAATGCCCCTACCATTGCAAAAATAAGCAAGGTTGAACGCTTAGATACAATTCCTTTACTTGGTACTGGTAAAGTAGATTATAGGTTGTTAAGTGATTTTACATATGCACATTAAATTTTTTTGAAATAGTAACTATTTAGTATAAAGTATAAAGATATAGGTATAAAGATTTGAACACGTTAACAGTTTCGAATATTGGTATTTCAGTCCTTTGTCTATTATTTATGCCCAATCTTCTAATTTAGGATGCCATTTTATAACAAATATCTTACACTCTCTGTGTGGTTAATGTGTTGTTATGTAGTTTTTTTATGTTTGTCTTTGTGCTTTTTTCTTATTACAGAATAGTTAAATGAAACGATCATGCAAATTCAATCAGTTAAGTTGCACACAGGGCAAAGATTGAATTTATTTGAGAGTTCAATCTGACAATTGAAAAATAAATTTAAATAGATGAAATATAATCTTAAGAGGTTTTAATGTTTACCTGTATATTTATATGGCAGGATTTTGTGGGAGCGTCTTTGTACACCTGACAAAGGCAGCATGAGGGATACAAACCTATATAAAGTACCACCAACTTGTCATTAAATCATTACAGGCTTTTGTAGTGGCGTATTAATAGTTTATCAATTCTTTTTTGCTTTTATTATCACTATCAATATAAGAAACAATAATTTCTCTATTTGCAGAAACCATTTTATCTATCACAGGATATCCGTCAATAACGTCTCCAGTCGTAATAATCGTGTCTAGTCTATTTGTTGTCAAATCATCTAAGTCTATTGAGTTTACAAAATAGATGTCTTGAATATTTCTTTCATTTGAAAAGTAAATCATTATTTCATTGTCTAAATCAACTGATTTTGAACTTGAGTTAGACTTAATTATCTCCACAAACCCATCATATTCACTTATAATTTCAAGTTTATCAAGATCAAGAATTTTAATCGTATTTGGATAATTTTTACAATCTTCGAATATTAAATTTTCATTTACAATCTGATGAAAAGGTATCTTTCTGTCATGAATATAACAATCCGTTAAAACCATTGAATCAACTATAGTTTTTGAGGAAATGATATTAAGAATCAACATGGCTTTCGTTTCTGTTTCATTCGGCCCATGGAAAACAGTATCAACTCTGTATGATTTTTCTTTTGGTAACTCTGTCAATTTTTGGTCAACCTGCTTTTTCTCCGATTTACATGTTATAACCAAAATATTGAGAAAAGTAATCAGATATATAAATTTCATATTAAAATATTAGTTTGTTGGTCTTACTGTATGTGTTGTAAATTGCAGATAATAATATAGATATGTTTTTATAAGATTAACTCCCAATAACCCACATCAATCCATTTATTAAACTTGTTACCTACCTCTTTAAATTGAGCTATTTTTTCAAAGCCTAGCTTTTCGTGTAAAGCAATACTTGCATCATTGGGGAGTGATATTCCTCCAATAAGGACATGGTAATTCATTTTCTTTAATTCCGAAGTTAGTTCCTTATATAAAAGAGTACCTATGCCTTTACCACTTTCTCCATGTTTGAGATAAACGGTAGTTTCAAGCGAGTATTTGTATGCACATCGCGATTTCCATTTGCTGGCGTACGCATATCCAATTACCTTATCACCTTCTTCGTAAACCAACCATGGAAGTGCTTTTGAAACATCTAGGATTCGTTGTTTCATTTCATCAATGGTAACTATCTCTTCTTCAAAAGTTACAATCGTGTTTTCAATATAATAATTGTATATGTCTGCTATCTGCTGAGCATCATTAACATTAATTTTTCTAATCATAACTATGGTTTATTACCACTCAATTTCTTTCAATCCTTTACTTCGTAAAAAATCATTTGCTTTACTAAAGTGTTTGTTTCCTAAAAATCCTCTGTGAGCAGATAAAGGTGAAGGGTGTGGCGATTTGAGTATATAATGTTTTTGAGGATCGATAAAGGCAGATTTTTTACCAGCGTAAGCTCCCCAAAGTAAAAAAACAACATTTTCTTTTTCTTTAGCGAGAAGTTGAATCACACTATCGGTAAATTCTTCCCAGCCTTTTTTTTGGTGCGAACCTGCTTGATGAGCCCTAACTGTTAAAGTAGCATTAAGTAAAAGAACTCCTTGTTTTGCCCACCTTTCAAGATTACCACTGGATGGTGGAGTTATGCCACAATCGCTTTGTATTTCTTTGTAAATATTTACCAGCGAAGGAGGGAGCTTAATACCATCGTTTACCGAAAAACAAAGTCCATGTGCTTGGTTAATATCGTGATATGGATCTTGACCTAAAATTACAACGCGTGTTTCATTTAACGGACAAAGATCAAAAGCATTAAAAATTTTAGTGGCAGGAGGAAAAATTGTATGCTTACCATATTCATCTCTTACAAATGCGGTAAGCTCTTCAAAATATGGTTTATCAAATTCTTCTTGTAAAAGGGATTTCCAACCTGCTTCTATTTTAACGTTCATGATTTTTTAGTTTTGAGCAAAAAAAACAAAAATAGATGAGAAAAACGAAAGGAATTAATTACTTTGGTTTTTATGGTACGACCATTAAAAGTCAATTCAGGTATTAATCATTGATATGCGAAAAAAAGTTCTGTTCTGTTTTTTATTATTTATTAGTGCATCCACTTGGAGTCAAGGGGTTTATTTGTTTAAGGAGTTAGATAAAGCTATTCAGGATGAATGGTATTTTAATAATAGAAAAGAGGAACGAATAGATTCGTTAAAACACATAGTTAATGAATTAAAATTTATAAAACATCAGAAGGTTAAGCAATACAGCTTATTAAGAGAAGTAGCAGATGAATATTCAGCTTATATTTTTGATTCAGCTATGCTTTATTACAGAAGGTCGGTTAAGTTGGCATACGAAATTGAAGATACTAAAGCTATAGCGGAGAGTCAATCGGACTTTGGACATTTATTGGTTTCGGTTGGTTATTACAAAGAAGCTATTGATACTTTAAAAAAGGTAAATGTTAAGCATTTAAAAGGACAGCAATTGCAAGATCATTTTAGTTACCTGGTGCGGGCTTTTTACGACAATGCAGATTACATTAATGATGATTTTTACTCAAAACAGTATAGAATTCAAGCCAGTGCATATGTCGATTCTGTTTTAAAATATCAAGTTCCCAATACAGTACAACCAGTGATAACCAAGGCTCTTAGGTTTTTAGCGCAGTGGAAACCAGATTCTGCCAGACATTATTATACAATTGCTCAAAAAAATATGAAACTAACATTGCATCAACAGGCTATTGTTCATTCGTGTTTGGGATATATTGATATTACCGAGAATAGAAATATAGAGGGAAAGGAACATTTAATTAGATCGGCTATTGCGGATATAAAAACTTCAACTAAAGAAGCATTGTCGTTGATGGTTTTGGCTCGGTATTTATATGAGCAGGGCAATATTGACAGGGCATATACCTATATTTTAAAAGCAAAGGAAGATGCAGATTTTTTTGGTTCAAAACAAAGACAGCTTCAAGTTGCAGAAATACTTCCTAAAATTGAAGGGGCTAAGTTATTATTAGAAGAGAAGAAAAAGAAGAAGGCGTTGAGGTATATTTGGGTGGTATCTGCTTTAACATTGGTGGTTATATTATTTTTAGTGATTGTTTACCGACAACTTTTTAACATACGAAAAATTTGGAGCGTTCTTAAAAGAAACAACAATGAGTTAATTAGCTTAAATGGAAGGTTGAAAGAAGCCAATAAAATTAAAGAAAACTACATAGCACATTTTTTTAATACAGGATCGATGTATATTAATAAGTTAGAGGATATTTCTGCATCGATGAACAATATGTTGGTTTCTAATAACCCGCAAAAATTAAGAAGTGCATTAAACAAGATTAATCCTAAAAAAGAGCGAGAACAGCTCTTCCATAATTTTGACGAAGTTTTTCTAAAGCTTTTTCCCACTTTTATAAAAGATGTAGAGGCTCTAATGCGACCAGATGAGAATTATGTTTTAAAAACAGGTCAACTGTTAAATACCGAACTCAGAATTTTAGCTTTAATACGCTTAGGCGTTAAGGATAATGAAACCATGTCGCAAGTATTGGGTGTTTCAATCAATACTATTTATACCTACAAAACCAAAGCAAAAAACAGATCGATATATTCATTTGATGAGTTTTTTGCAAAGTTGAATAGTGTTAAATCGGTTTAATGAGTTGTATAATAGGAGTGTATCAAAGTAATGACTGCAATGCTCAATGAATAGTTAAAGCATATCATATATAATTTGAATGAATAATAATTAATTTTATTTTTGCTATATAACTTGGCGTTAATAGCAATGAAAAATGTTTTAACGGTAAACTTATATGTCTTATTGAAAATTAAACTGTAATAATGATAGAATATATAATATTTTCATATGTGGTCATTAAATCAATTGATTATAGTGTTGGTTAGAGTAACATTATAATAATGATAGCAATAGATATATAATTGAGTTATACGCAAGCAAAATAAGAAACCAATACAGATAAATAACTTAATAAACTTTGAATATGGAAACCGAAAAAGAACTTAAAATTGCAATCGGAATTCAATATACTTCTTTACATCATATAGACCATGATAGTGGTACTATATCATCAATTGATATTAATAGTAAAAGCGAAGCTTTAGGAGAATATATTGAGCGATTGCTAAAAGATATTAAGGAAAGAAATAGCAAAAGAAGTTTTGTTTTCGGTAGTGATACAACTGAAGTAAGAAATTCAATATCACTTATGATGGATGGAGAATATGAAAATGCAACTGACATTAATGCAAAGCGTTTATTAAAAGTCGAGCAAGAAACTCAGGAAAACATGACAAAACTTAAAACCTCTATACAAAAAGGAAGTTTATTTCAAACGATCATCAACGTAGATGAGGAAACCAAAATGATTATTATTGGAAAGGCTGATCACAATGATTTTCTTGATGCTTCAGATTTTATAATCCATAAAGGGTTGCCATGGAAAAAAAGAATATTCAAATCATTCTTAGCAATTACTGACCATGATAATAATATAAAAAAAGTATTGGTTTCTGATACGACAAATGCACTAACTAAATATTGGTGGAGTTCATTTTTAGAATTAACTGAAGAGCGTACTAATAGTCACAACACTAAAAAGTTTCTTGAAATTATTGATAAAAAAGTTCTTGATAGAATTAGAGATAAATTCCCTGCAGATCATACGGTTCTGAGGAATTCAGTAATTGGACATTTTCGTTCACAATCAGACTTTAATTTAGATAATATATTTTCACAAATCTTTGAAACTTACCCTCCAATAGATGATAAACTGCCAATAGAAGATATTCAGAAAAGAATTAAAGAAATACCTGAAAAATATAGCTTGGATAGTCAATTTCAAATAGATAAAAAGGAAATAAATAAGCGTGCAGTTCATAAAGTTATATTGAACGAGGGTATGGAATTGCACTTAAACGGAGCTCCTGACCTAGATAACATTACACCTTATGTCGATGAAGAAGACAATAAGTATATTATCATAAAAACCGAAGAAGGTTATAAAAGGTTTATGAAATAATATGAACATATTCAACCAAATATCGTCTATCCTTTTACCTGCAGAGAATCGCTTAATTCAAAATGAAGATAAGTTTTCCTCTTATGAAATATCGTATTCTGTTACGAACTTTCTTGATTACAATTTTGAAGAATTAGAGAACTTTACATCCTTAATTCCTGACGAGGAAGAATGGATTCTAAGTATTAAAATAGGTAATTCAGATTCAATTAGGCTTAACAAAGGTAATAATGATAATTTTCAAGAAGCAATAAATTCAGAAAAGTATATTTTTGATAATGAAGAAGTTCAATTAAATTTTAAAATAAAAAAACAAAGAAACAATTACATATATATTTATGACTTTGAAAGCTTTAGTGAGCTTTGGGAAAAGTCATCCTTAGTAAATGTTTTAAATCTCATTAAAAAATATCGTAATTCTTCCAATAGATTAGATTTTGTGTTAGTTGAAGATGAGATAAAACAATTTAATTCTAAAGGCATTTCCTTTTTACATTCTGCTAATGAAACTATCACCACTTTTGGAAAGGAATGCATTTCAGATAATTGCCATTTTGGAAATGTAGAAGACTATCCCTTTGATGCTTATTTCTTCAACCTAATTGAACGACCAAATTCGCCAAATAAGATTTCAGTTGTTTTAGATAAACTTACTTTAGCATTTAGTGTAATTTCAATTTTTGATATTACATCTATATCGGAGAATGATATTTTGTACAAACTTAATGGGTATAAAACTTTTGAAGGTAAATTATCATTTTCAGAGTTAAATATAGACTTAAGTAGTTTATACTTTAAAATATTTAATTGGATATACTGTGAGGAAAGTAATGTTAGTGATAAAATAGGATTAGTCAGAAATATAATTTCATTATCTCTAAAAGAAAACACAATACATATTTCAGACAGTGTCTATTTATCAATACTATCAGGATATAAAACGTATTTACAAGAAAATATTTCAAAGTATATTGAACTTAGAAATAAGATTGTAGATGAGTTAAGTTGGATATCAAACAAATCAGGAGAAATTGTTACAGGACACTTGAATAATTATCAGAAAAGTATCTTTACGTTTTTATCATTCTTTATTTCAGTATTCATTCTGAGATTTCTTAAAGGAGGTGATACTGAAAATGTTTTTACAAAAGAAGTAACTCTTTTTAGTTTAGCATTTCTTCTATTATCACTTCTATTTCTGATTTTTTCACATTGGAACATGAAGCTTGAGAAAGAGAGACTAAATAGAAAATATCAAAATATTAAAAATAGGTATACAGACCTGCTTGATGAAAATGATATAGAGAGAATTTTAAAAGATGATTCGGAGTTTAACTACGAATTGTCTTATATCGAAAAGAGGCGTAAGAATTATACAAGGTTATGGGTTGTAACAGTTATAGTACTTATTTCAACAATCCTATGTGTATCTGATTACTTGGATTGGAATATGATTTTTGAATTGATAAGACAATGCCAGTGGCTAATAATGGCTAATAAAGTATAGGCTTTCCTCAGACGCAACACAAGCCAATGCTTTATAGTCATATCCTTTAGCGATTATTAATAGTAAAACAATATGAAATCTTCAGAAGGAAATAATAAATATATAATTTGGTTCAAAGAAGAAAGTGAAAAGTTATTCCAAAAATTAGAACTAGATAAAAAGGCTTATGGTCTTCAATGTCAGAAAGGGACAAGATGGAGTACTGGACTTTCTGAAGAAATGATAGAAGAATGTCAGGATGAATTAGGTTTTAAATTTCCAGAAGAACTAAAATGGTTTTATAAAACAATGAATGGTACAAACCTTCAAGGAGTAAATGTATTTGGAGAGAGTGGGATCGAGTATAAATACGAACCTATTTTATTACACTTTGCCTGAACATTTAATATCTAATAAAAGAGCAGATTAATGAAATAATGAAATTTAAAGGAATAAGTTATAAGGAAATGATTGAAGGTAAAATTCAGTTCATATTTCCGCTTGAAAAATTATACTTTATGGGGGTTGATAATCAGACAAATCCAATTTGTTATTTATCAACAGCGTATAAAAACCATGACATGAATAAACCAACTGTCTATGGTTCGCTATATGCAGATAATCTGCAGGACTATTTAGAAAAGAGTGTTTTAAATCGAACAAATCATAGAAGTGACGTTGAAGAATTTCCAAAAAGAAATAGGAAGATGAATTATTGGATAAAAAATAACACCCACTAAAAGTCTGTTATATTTTATAAAGTAGGTCGGTTGTGCTTTGGAGGTTTTATCTCCTACTAATTGTTTTAAACTGAAGGATAAGAGCGGTTTGTATAATATGCAATTCTTTTAAAAAACTGTTTAATAATGTTGTCAATTGATAAGAGTATAAACAAATTTAGCTGATATGAGTGATAATACAAGAAGTAAAATAGGATTAGTTCTAGCTGCAATAGCTATTATTGTTTCTGTATTAGCTATTATCGTTTCTATTATTATTCCAGAAATAAGAGCTTGTATTGGTATTGGTAACTCGAGAACTGAACCAGTAAAAGTAGAAGCAAACGATAAAAGAGAAAAAGAAGAAAATAATAACGGTGCTACACTTAAAAAGCCAACCAAAACCTCTAAATCGAAAAAAGATATAAGCACTGACATTTATAAAAATCCCTCTAAAATTAATATTGTTATTAAGGATGAAAGAGGTAATAGAGATGCCAGATTTGAAAATTATATAAAAAATATTGTTCAATCGTTAGGATTTGAGAAGGTTGAGGTAAATGGATTTAGAAGTGTTGAAATAACTCCTAATACTTCGGTTAAAAATCAAGTAAGAGCAACTATTGAAATTAATATCACATTAAACAATCAAGCTATAACCTTATCTCCCTTGCATGGAAGAGGTGATGGAGAGAAAGAAGCAGTAAGACATGCTTTAGAAATGAATAAAACAACAATAATAAACGAAATAAAATCGCTCAAATGAAAAAACTTATCTTAACTATTCTTTTTTCCAGTTTAGGAATTTACCTGATGTCCCAAAATATGAATGATAACCTTTCAATAGTCTCAAAATCAATCATTGATCAGTTATCATCACAAAATATAAAATCTATTGCTATTGTTGATTTTAGTTGTCCCAATGGAGATGTTAGCGAATTAGGAAGGTCTTTGTCTAACAAATTAAGAATTAATATTGCTAAGAATACCCAGGCAATAAAAATTGTAAACCGTTCGGTATTGCAAAATGCACTCGAAGAAGAACAACTTTTTAAGGACGGCATAATCAACCCAGAAACAGCGAAAAAGATAAAATTTATTGGTGTGGAAGTTATAATTCTAGGAGAAATTTCTGATTATGGAAACAATTATTCTATCGAAATTCAATTAGTAGATACTGAACGTAGCGATATTGTAGGAGGAGAAATATTAGAAATTCCAAAAACCGAAAGCTTGCGTAAATTAAATGAAAAGGTATTAGTTTATGGTAATGTAGTTTCTGGAAGTTCTACTTTAACAACAAATAATAAAAATACTAGCAATAATAGAGGTGAATCAAGTTTCTATCCAATTGAACAAGAATTAGATGGTATTAAAGTAAAAATAGAAAGTGTTAAATACAGCAATAACAAGGTTATTGTAGGGTATAAAGCATACAACAATCTAGATATACCTGCAACTATTGGTTTATATTCAGGTGACAACGGTAAACGTCAAACAAAGATTAACAATGAGGGAGATATATACTTTTCTTCAGCAATAAAAATTGCTAACAATTTAGGCAAAGATAGAGGTTATAAAGCAGAAATTATTTCTAGTAAAGCATGGGTAAAAGGGACTGTAGAATTTGCAAATATTCCATCTTTATCTTCATTGGCTATATTACAGATTAGTTTTTATTACAAGGACAATGGTTGGAAATATCAAGACTTAATATTAAGAGATATTCCTGTAGAATAAAGAATGTAATATCTGGTGTTGCAACAAAAGTATTAGGAGTATCTCGACTTGATTATATAGAATTTAATAAATGGTATCAAAGTATTTAAAACCACCTTCCGGTTCGTATCTCACCTTACTCCTCCTTGGTTAAGGAGGAGAATTAACAGGTGTGATTTAATATATTATTGGCGAGTTATTTATATTTGGAGTGCTAATTGATAGTTCCTTATTTCACCTTCATAGGTATTCCACTGACCATTAAAATAACCTTATTTGCTTTTTGTGCAATATATTGATTCATCCATCCTTGAAGGTCAGTGAATTTACGTTGTACATCATTGTCCGACATTCCTCCTAATCCAATTTCATTAGTAACAATAACAAAATGAGCATCTTGTTGTGTTAGCTTATCAAATTCTTCTTTGGCTGCATTTAGTGAGAGGTCAATATTACTTTTATTATCAAAAAAGAAGTTAGTGAGCCATAGGGTGATGCAATCAATAAGCACAACTCTTTGGTTAAAATCATGCTTAGATAGGAATTTCTCTTCCTCAATATTTTCCCACCTTTTATCTCTGTCCTGTTTATGTCTTTCAATCCTTTCTTGATGCTCTTTGTCCCATATTCTGGATGTTGCCAGGTAAACAGGATTATTACTGGCTTCAAGTGCTAGTTTTTGGGCATATGAGCTTTTCCCGGAGCGTTGTCCACCCGTTATTAAAGTAATATTAGTCATTTTTAATTGATAAATTCAACTTCTTCAAAATCAGGATGAAGAGTTATTTTTATAATTGCGCCAAAGTTTAACTTTACTCTAAATACCTTATTAAGTGGGATTTTTAGATATCTGGATAATAAACATCTCATTATTCCAGAATGCGTTATAATTGCAAACCTGGAATTTTTATTGCCATTTAGTACCTGGTCATCTACAAAATTACATGCTCTTTTATATATTTGGTTAAAGTTTTCACCGTTTGGAGTGGGTGTATTTACAAAGTCAGAACTCCATTCTTCAATAACACTTTTTAAGCTATTCCACGGTTTCATTTCCCAATCACCAAAGTTCATTTCTTTAATGCGATCGTCAAACTGAATATTGGAATCTGGATATAGAAATGAAGCTAATTTACTACACCTAATTAACGGACTGGAGTAGATACACATAGGAGCAAAATCGTTGATCCTTTTTCGAATATCAGAGGCTTCTTTGATAAAGTTATTGGTTACATCAATGTCCGAAGCACCATAACAAATACCTTTTTCAATATTTGGAGTTGTATGTCTAATTATTAATATTTCCTTCATTACTCAGAAAAATCTAATCTATTTTATTGATATAAAACTTTCTTACTCAATTAGAGTTTACATAGAACTTACAAACCTATTGCTTGTAATATTGATGGTAAAGCTAATAAACTCAAATAAAAAACTATTTCGGAAACTTGTTGCATGGCGCCTAAGCAGTCACCAACATATCCTCCAATTCTCTTTTTTAAATATCTGTCGAACCAAAACTTAGTAAGTAATACAGGAATTACAATAATAAAAACAGACCAGTTTTTAAAAAGTAACAAGGTTGATACCCCAATTACTATAGCAATCCATAAATCACTAATGTGCAAGTTCTTTGTAACGGGTTTTGATTTACTCAGTTCGTCTTCGCGAACATATGGTAAACTGTACATGGTTGATACGGCTATAGTACGACTTAAGCTATGTCCGCATATTAAAGCGGGTATGATTGTACTAACGGGTAATGAGCTTAAAGCAAAAAATTTAAGGAGTAAAATCAGTATCATACCAATTGTTCCATAAGCTCCCATCCTTGAGTCTTTCATTATTTCAAGGATTTTTTCTTTTGTAATTCCTCCGCCAAAACCATCACAGAAATCAGCAAAACCGTCTTCGTGAAAAGCTCCCGTTAATAAAATAGTACTCGACATTGATAATATAACGGCAATATTTTGCGGGAAAATAAAATTAGCCAGCCAAAAAACGAATCCTCCAATGATTCCAATAATACCTCCAACCAAAGGAAAATATCGATTGCACTTATTTATGTTTTCTTCGGAATATCCCACCCATTTAGGAACAGGTATCCTTGTAAGAAACATTAGAGCTGTAAAGAATAATTTTAATTGTTTCATTTTATTGATCAATGGTCAATAGTTTTAAAGATACAAGTATCAAGTAAAAAGACTGATTTAAGATCATGCCATAGTACATAATCAAACAACTCAGTTAGTCAATAGTTAATTGGTCATCGAACGTACTTATAAAATTTAATCAATAGCCAAAAGCTAAAAGCCAATTATGGTTGATATAAGACCAGTTGTAGATTTTGGGCTGGTTTCTTGTTCGGCATGATTAAAAAAAAAGCAATAATACACCTAGACAAAATTATATCAATCCACCATTGATTTAGAGCTGTGTTAGTCACCATTATTAATTTCTATTCTTGGTTTCTCATGAAGAATGTATGCAGGTAAGTATACTTTTCTCGGCATTACAGTATTTCTAACTTTATTAGTGTCAGGGTATGCAACTAACACAATACTTGAATCCCTTATGTATTCTTGAACTGTTACTTTCTTATTATTCGGAATAGAATATATAAATGAGATGTCAGAAAATTCATAAGGCAAACCTTTAAACTTGTAGTCATAGTAACTCAACATTGCGTCAATTTTCTTTGACCATCGAGTTGCAGTTAAACTAGATATTCCATAAACTTTATTTGTATCATTTTCATTAAAATAGCAATAATATTCAGGCCCTTCTTTCATGGTTGACATATTACGTAATATTCTACGCATAATATGTCCTCCAAAATAAAGAAAGCAGAAAAAGAGAATTACTGATGCTAGAATTACGATCATTCTTTTCATCAGTCTGTTTCTTTTAATATTTCGATTTAAATTATTCATTTTAAACTTCAATTCAAATTACCTTCTTATTATAACCAATCTTTAAAGGGGGCTAATAAGTATAGCATTAAAAAAACTATCAAACCCAACCAAGTTACTGTGTTTATATTTCATTTAGATTCAGTGTTCTAAGCTGATATTTTTTATGAATCGACTTTTAACTATAGACATTGTTACTTTATGAACTCACTGTTTACTAATACCCAATGACAATTGCCCAATTATCTATTAGAAACACCTGCATCTTCAAAACTACTCATTTCGTTAAGGAAGCAAATGGCACTTTTTACAATTGGATAAGCAACAGCACTGCCTGTACCTTCACCAAGTCTCATGTGCATATCTAAAATAGGTTCTGCTTTTAAATAATCTAACATAAGTTGATGACCTTTTTCGTGCGACTTATGAGAGAAAATACAATAATCCAAAACATCTGGATTGATATGATAAGCAGCTAGTAGGGCAGAGGTAACAATAAAACCATCAACCATAATTGTCATTTTTAATTCAGCAGCTTTTAACATGGCTCCTGTAATTGTAGCTATTTCAAAACCACCTAAGGCAGCCAATTTTTCAATGGGTTGGCTCACATCTTTGTGCAGTTCAACGGCCTTTTCTATTACTGAGGCTTTGCGTGCAATTCCTTCTTCATCTAATCCGGTACCGGCTCCAGTTGCTTCTTTAGCTGTACAATTGGTAAAAGAACAAAGCAATGCTGATGCAGAACTAGTATTGCCTATGCCCATTTCTCCAAATCCAATTATGTTTGTACCCTCTTTATGCAACTTTTCAATAATCTTAGCTCCATTTGCAATAGCCTGATTACATTGTTCCAAAGTCATTGCAGTTTCTTTTGCAAAGTTTTTTGTGCCATTAGCAATTTTAGCTTTAATTAATTTAAAGTTAGAATCAAAGTCATAATTAACACCTGCATCAGCTACAAGCAATTGAATATTGTTTTGACGTGTAAATACATTAATGGCAGCTCCTTCAGTTAAAAAGTTCATTACCATCTGAAAGGTAACTTCTTGAGGAAAAGGACTAACGCCTTCTTCAGTTACACCGTGATCTCCAGCACAAACTAAAATAGTGGGGTTATTTAATTGTGGAGTTAAAGTATTTTGTATTTCACATATTTTTTTAGCTATACCTTCCAGCATTCCTAACGAACCAATAGGTTTGGTTTTAGTATTTATTTTATGGTTAATTTGTTTGGATAGATCTGTTTCTACTTTTGAAATATTAAATTGCATATATTTTTAATTAGTATTTACGAATATAAAATATTGAATATTAGGTTTTATGATGTGGTATAGGATCGAAATAATTTTATCGATCATTTATCTTTTATAAACTTATAAATTCTATAACCTTCCTTTTGCTCAAAGCCATCTGGCATATAACCTAATTTAAGAATTCCATCAGCAATTATTGCCATATTCATTCCCATTGGATCATTTAAAGATTGTGAAATCCATAATGTCTCTTCAACTTCATTAAAGTTTTTACTAATATATTTATTAGCTTCATCCAATGATGTTATAGGAGTTCTTTTATTTACTTTCATACCATTTGTTTTCGAATCTTTTAGATTACAAGCATTAACTAAGATCAGTAATGTTAAAATAAGAGCTTTTAAAATAATCTTCATTACAATATTAAAGATATTAATAGTTATATTTTATTAAAATCATTTGTCGATTGCTTATTTTTATAATGTATGCTAATACAAAAATAAATAGCTATTCTAATGCAAGATTTTCATCCTTTACAACTACAATTTTCTGATTAAGTTTTTTAATTACCTTGTTATAAAGTCTTTTAAGTTCAGGATAAACAGAGGCAGGGTAAATGGCCTTTTTTAATTGATAAGTGGCTGAAATAATTACCGTATTATTCTCTGTTTTATATGCTTTAAAGCTAAAAGCAGTATTTGCGCTATTTTTATTATATGCTTCGGGTAATTGTTCAATAATATAACCATTTGGTATCTCAATTTCGGCCTGAAAAGATTTGGTAGCTGGATATACCATATCTATAGCCAATTCTCTTTTTTCTTGTTTAAAAGGATTTGTTTGAATAGGTAAATTCAAAAATGGTGAAAATATAATTTGGTTATCTATTATGTCAATATCACCATTAAACGAATAATCGTATTGAAAAACTTTAGAATCGGTTTTATCGTTAATTGCAATATTATCGCTTAAGGATATACCTTTAGATTCCATTTGTTTTACAAATTCTTCGGAGTCTTTATTATACCTTTTTCTCTCACTAATTGACGTATGACCTGTATTTCTCACCACACCGGTGCCACTTAGCTTTTCTTCATCAGCATTTAATTTATATCGTAACGAAGTCGAACTTATTGAAGTTTTCTTGCTAGATACTCTTACCCACGTATTTCCATCCTCAGTAACTACAAAACCTTTTCCATTACAACAATAGGCAGGAATCATATCGTTTGGACAATAAGCATCTGTTGCATCTAATAATTGTTGTTTGCCATCAATTACAGCCAATATGAGTACATCATTAAATAAATCGGAGAATGGAAAGGATGCAGTTACTTTACCATGATCCCTTGTGCTAATAAGTACCGGATAAGCTTCAATTCCAATTCCTTTAAGAATACCTAGAGCCATAAGATTAATATTGGCTGTATTACCAGTCTTTTTTGTATCGAATTCTTTTATCGATTTACTAGCATATTTATTTATATAACCATTAGGCTTATAATTAGATTTCATGTAATCTAAAACAGCATTTACTTGCTCTTTTTCACTTTTACCAATTAGATAAGTGAAATTCTTACTGCCCAATTTCTCACTTTTTTTTATGTATTTACCAAACTCGGTGTAGTCATTAAATTCTTCCACAAGTTTAGACCATGTAGTCATTATTTTTTTAGAATAGCCACTTGGGTGATTGACCTCAGATAGCTGAAAATCAATTTTTTTTATATAATCTTCTCTGGAAGAAATAAAGGTTTCGTCTTTAAAAGAAGGAACATTTTTTAATGCAAATTTATAATCTAAATCTCTAAAAGTTAAACCCTTAAAACTACGTTCAAAACCATCTTCTTTTTTATCAAATATATCAAAGTTGGGAAATCCTTGAGCTCTATAAGTATATGTATAAAAAGGAATCATAGATACTAGGTATTCACTATAAATGGTAGGTATATTCGATTGGAAATCCCAATCGGGCAAATGCATAAAAAATGGAGTTTCCAGTATATAGCTATATTCAATTATACACCCTTCTTTAACATTAGGTAAGGCAAACTTTTTTTGATACCAATACTTATTAATAGGTTCTCTAAAAACTTGCTTAGGATCGAGAGGAGTTGTTTCTATAGAACTGCCATTAAAGTAATAAGTAGTTCCTTCGATATCTCTTACTCTTTCAAAATCAGACTCACCTTGAAATAATGGAATAATAATTTCTGCTTGATCAAAAGCAGCTTCTTTAAATATTTTAATTCGTTTATGTCTTTTATACTGAATGATAAAACCATTATCGTCTCTAATAAATCTGGTTTCACCTTTGTCAAATATTACAACAGCAGGAGCATCTGGTTCAAACTCACAATGAGTTAGTTTCATTCCAGAATCGTCATTTGTTACTTGAGAAATTGTTGTGTTAAATAAAAAGAATGTTGCTAAAGCTAATAAGCTTAGTTTATACATGTTAATGAGGTTTAAAGGTTATTATAGATTTTTTTTGATCCAGATAGCAAGACTTCTGAATAAAATTGTAAAAATCATTATATCTACTAATATGGTACTCTTCTTGCTTTAATTGAAAAACCCTGTTAATAATAAGTTTATTATCCCGAATTTTGTAGCTTCTTTTGTAATATCCAAAGTCGGTAACAATTTCGTTCTCAGTTAAACCACTCACTTTTGAGATGCTGGATTCAAATTCGTATATGATCGTATCCTTTTTATTAATTGGGTAATTAACACAAATATCAGATGTTCTCTTTTCAATTGGTGTCATCTCAAAGCTAATTGCTTTAAAGGGATAAAGTAAAACCTTACTTCCCAGAGATTCTGTTAAAGTATTTATTTTACCACTTAAATTAATGTTTACAAAAGCAGAGTCTCTATGAGGACGTGAAATATTAATTGATTTGATATCTGCTTTTCTCATCAATCTTGTTTCATCTATATAATCTTGTTTTTCACTTTGGGTTAAATAGGTATCAAATCCTTTAAAGTATTCAAATAATTTGCCTTTAAGTAAACCATTTGAAGTAAAACTTATATCATCATGATTGCGAATAGATATTTTAGTAGAATATGTTTCCAGTGAGCCATCTAATCCATGTATTGGAGTTCGTACTAATTTAGTGTCGTTTCTTTTATTAAGCTGACACAACCTATTTTGCGAACTCGAACCAAGGTAGTTAAAAGGGGCAGTTTTATCGGTACATTCAAGCCAAATTGTATCATTTTTTAATGGAACTGATAAAATTACATGATTAGCATGCTCACATGGAAAATCAGTTTTTATCCAAGGTGGATTAATTCCTGAGTAAATAGTTGTGTAATAGGATGGTATATTGATGGCTTTTAGCATCGCCTTCATATAGTTGGTTAAGGCTTTGCAATCTCCATATTTATGAGTACACACATATGTAGCCGGATGAGGAACATGTCCGCCAATATCCAACGAAACATTTATATATCTTGTATTGTCTTGTAAGTAATGATATAAAGCTTTAATTTTTTCTCTGGGAGACGTGATGGTGTCAGTAATGCTTAGAACTTTATTCTTTTCTTCATTTGTTAGATTATCTAATCCGTCAATTAAGTCACATTCCCAATTTCCAAAGCTTTTCCATGTAGAACTTTCCCCTTTTACCCCAAAATGAAAATGTTTGGGTATCGCAACAACATATGGGGAATTGTTTAAATAGTGAGGAGAAAATGGTTCTGCCTTATTATATTTATAATCTTTTACTTTCCAAGTATAAGTTATGGTTTCTTCATCCTTTGTGATTTTGGCAGAATCAATATTTTGTTCAAATAAATTAATGGTATTGTTTTTAGGATGTACTATAGTTAATGAAGCGTTTTTTACATTGACATCCTTTTTTACATAAGGAGTCCAATGGGTTAAGGAAATAAAATTGTTTGAAATATAACTATACTCATATTTTAAAATATAAGGGAATGAGGTATGTATCAGGTTAAAAGAGAGTAACCTTTTATCTGAATGAAAATTAATATTTGACCAGGGAGTTTCAACGGTTATATCCTTCTTTTTTAGTTTTCTTATTTCTTGCCCATTAATGTTGTAAATAACAGCTTGTAAATTTTTTACTTCATTGTTTCCCGAGTATGGTATGGAAATTTCAGCATGTTTTGTTCCTGCTCTGTTATTAATTAAAATTTCGTAACTAATATTTTCAATTACCTTTTTGCCGTTAAATTGAATATCTGTACTATAGTTTAATATTTCGCAATCAAAACTTTGAGAAAATATGTATGAGGAACATAGACAAACAAAGGTTAGGAAATAAATCTTCATTCTTTATATTTTTGCGGTTAAGATAAATATTTTAGACAAACTATAGAATCGATTATTGCTGTTAACATTAAAAACTACCAAAATAGCATAATATAAATTACGTTAAAAACATTCATTTCAACAGTTTATTAATTTATTAAAAAATAATGGTTGTTAGGCAATTGGGTAATGAGGTTGATTTGGTTAAATACTTTATTTTAAGAATTTGTAAGTCAGTCTCATGTCTTTATTCTAAAGGTTTTGCTAAGAATAATCATTAAGCTTTGAGTAAATAGCTTTAGATGCTAAAATACTTTGAGAAATACTTCTAGAGAACATAAATAATAACATACTAAGCCACAAAGCATGTACACCAATAAAAGATCGTAGTAATAGATACGGAGTAAAGAAAAATAAAATGGAAGAAATCAACATTGTATTTCTCATGGCTTTTGAGGCAGTTGTACCAATGTAAATTCCATCCCAAATAAAAGATCCAAAGCTACTTATTGGAATAAATACAAGCCAGGGTAAATATTTTGTAGCTTCTTGCAGAACATTTTCCTTATTAGTAAATATTTTTAATAAAGAATTACCAGATATAAGATAAAGGGCAGTAAAAATAATTGCAAAAGAAATTCCCCATAAAAATAGTTTTTTTGAGGCTTCAATCAGTTTGGTTTTATTCTTTGCTCCAAAATATTTTCCAATTATTGCTTCGGCAGCATAAGCAAATCCATCCAAAAAATAAGAAAACAGAAATAAAAATTGTAGTAATGCACTATTTGCTGCAAGTGTAATATCTCCAAATCCGGCTGATTTAGAAGTAAAAAAGGTAAAGACAGCAATAACACATAATGTTCGAATAAAAATATCGCCGCTTACGTCTAAAAAAGCTTTAAAACGTTTTGCAATAAAAATAGCTTTTAATTTAAAGTATTTTAGTGTATCTCTATACTTATATAAAAAGAGAATGAGTGCTAATATTAATCCAGAATATTGAGCAATTACCGACCCTAAGGCAACTCCAGTTTCCTGCATTCCTATGCTTCGAACTAATATAAAACTACTTCCAATATTTATAATGTTAATTAATATGGATATTAGCATAGGATAAAAAGCATTTTGCATTCCCAGAAACCAGCCATTTATAACCATTAAGGAAATTGCAGCTGGGGCGGCCCATATTCTTATATAAAAATAGTTCCTAGCTAACTCTTTTACTTCAGGAGTTCCTTCAAGAACCAAAAAACTTAATTTTTCTAATCCAGATTGGAATATTAGTAAAACTATACTTCCAGCGGTAGCCAATAGTATTCCTCTAAATAAAATCAAGGCAGTTTCGCTTTTATTGCCTTCACCAAATGCTTGTGCGGCAATTCCGCTTATGCTCATTCTGAGAAATGCAAAACCCCAATAAACAAAATTAAAAATTACACCTCCTAGAGCTACTGCACCCATAAATAGTTCAGAATCAAGATACCCCATTAAGTGTAAATCTACCATGCTGAGTAATGGAACAGTTAGATTAGTTAAAATGTTGGGAACAGATAACTTAAGAATGTCTTTGTGCACTTTGATTAGATTAAATTGAAAAGGCGAAGTTAATATTTTTAAAAGTCATTTAAACAATTTGTAGATTACTATGTTTTAAAGATGATTTTATCAATACGGAAAAAAAGATGATAATATCTTATAAAATTATTTTGATTTAATCTAAATAAGAAATAGATTTGTAATATATTCATTTAACCAGTAACAATTAGAAAAATTATGGCATTTGAATTACCTAAATTAGATTACGCATACGATGCATTAGAACCAAATATTGATGCCCGAACTATGGAAATACACCATACAAAACATCATGGTGGATATACCAGTAAGCTAAACGCAGCTATAGAGGGTACAGAATTAGAAGGAAAAACAATTGAAGACATATTGGCAGGAATCTCAGGTCACTCAATAGGTGTAAGAAACAATGGAGGAGGTTATTACAACCATAATTTGTTTTGGAAAGTTATGTCACCAAACGGAGGAGGTTTACCATCCGGTGATTTGTTTTTAGCTATTGAGAAAAACTTTGGTTCGTTTGATGCTTTTAAAGATGAGTTTTCAAAAGCTGCAGCTACTCGTTTTGGATCAGGCTGGGCTTGGTTAGTAAAAAAAGATGATGGAAGTTTAGTAGTTAGCTCTACACCGAATCAGGATAATCCTTTAATGGATATTGCAGAAGTTAAAGGAACTCCAATATTAGGTTTGGATGTTTGGGAGCATGCATACTATTTAAAATATCAAAATTTACGTCCCGACTATATTAGTGCATTCTGGAATGTTATTAATTGGGACGAAGTCTCTAAACGTTTAATAGGTTAGTTTGTTTATTTTGTCTGGGTAATGTGGGGTAGCCGTTTATTAAAATGGCACCCCATTTTTATTTTATTCCTACAATTTAATTTTTCATCTTGAAATAACTATTGATTTTTGGTTAGTTTAGTAATAAAAACAATTGCTACAATTCAATTTAGACTAACTAATATTTAATAAGGTGAAGATTATAAAATCTCTATTTTATTTATTTTCGGGATTATTTCCACTTAATTTTTTGCGTTTTTTAGCAAAGCGTGATTTCATAATAATTAACTATCACAGTATTTCAGGTGCTGATCCTGATCCATTAATTAATAAAAATATTTATAGGACAGAGAAAGAATTCATTTCAGATATTCGTTACTATAAAAAGGAGTTTAATATTATTTCTTTATTTGATGTTTTGGATTTGATAATAGAAAACAAACCGTTACCTAAAAATAGTTTGTTACTAACATTTGATGATGGATTGAAATCAGTGTTTGATATTATTCGGCCCATTTTAAAAGAACAAAATGTGACAGCTACTTTTTTTTTAAACCCCAACTTTATTGATAATAAAGACTTGCATTTTCAACGCAAGAAGAATTTGTTATTAAGCCAGGTATCTGATGAGGAAATAGAAAGTAAAAAGGAAATGTGGAAAGATTTGTTCAAGAATTCAGAACTAACAGACCTTTCGTTTTCTAAAGGTCTTTCGTCTATGAGTTATCATGAAACAGAATACATAAATCAGTTAATGAAACTTTTTAATATCAGCTTAGACAAATATTTTCGAAATAATCAAATATATTTAAGTAGTCAAGAGGTTTGTAGAATGATTAAGGAAGGTTTTACATTTGGTGCGCACAGTATGGATCACCCCAATTACAAGTTACTTAATATTGAGCAACAATATCGTCAAACAATTGAAAGTATTCATTGGATAAAAAGAAAGTTTGATTTAGATTATTCCGTTTTTGCATTTCCACATCGCGATCATGAAGTAAAGATGGAATTGTTCGAAAAAATTTCGGATGAAGTTATAATTTCATTTGGAGTAAGAGGAATTGGAGATGATGTAATACCTTATCATTTACAAAGAATTGATGTAGAAAGTACATCTGTATCAGCATCTAGAGCAATTAAATTAGAATTAATAAAATATATTGTTCATAAAGTATTGGGCAGATCAATTTTTAAAAGATGAAACAGTATTAAACTTTTATAGATTAAATAGAACTAATGGCAAGTACACAACATGGCAATTTGCTTATTACCAATACGCTTTGGGTGTATTTATCAAAAGTGATAGCCCAATTATTAGGTGTTTTTGCGACTGTTCTAGTTATTAGGAAATTACCAGTTGATACTTATGGAACATACACATTTTTATTTGGATTGTTTTTTGTGTATCAACTTTTTATTACAAGTCCAATTAAAAATGTTCTACTAAGGTATATACCAGAATTAACGGATAATGGATCATATTCTTCAATACGAAAATTATTGTTAATATCATTTTTATTTATACTTGTACTCATCTCTTTGTTTTCATTCCTAATAAATGTATTTAATAAAGAGATTTCAGTTTTTTTCAACTTAGAGGAATTCACATTACACATCAAAGCATTTACGGTTTTTGCTGTTTTCTATGCAATAAAAATATTTTCAGATACAATAATCGCTTCATTTATAAAGCATAAAATAAGTGCGCAAGCAAATGTTTTAGTTGTAATTATTAGGGCATCTTGTTATTTAGTTATGCTTAATAAAATCACTGTTAATATATTGTTGTACGTTGAAGCTATAGTATCTATCATTTTTGTTTTGTATGTTTTAAAAACAATTATTTCGGAGTTGTTTAAAAGAGATATAATCGTAAATAAAAAAGTGGAAATTAATCTTTTTAAAGTAAGGATTTTAAGGTTCTATGCTTTGGCTTTCTTCTCGGAGCTTGGATATGGTATAATTGGTAAAACAAGCGATCATTATATAATTGCCGCTATGTCAACACCTTTTTATGTGGGATTATATGGCTTTGCAATTAAGATATATGAAATGTTTTACAAAATTTTGCCTTTTCGTGAATTTGAGGGAGTAATAAAGCCTATATTTTTTAGGCGTTATTCAAGTACAGATAGCTCAGATAAGGATGTAGTTCAATTTTACCATTTATCCGTTAAAATATTGCTTCCATTATTTATGCTTCCTTTTATTTATTTCCTAATTTTTGGGAAGGGTGTAATAATCAATGTTTTTGAAGAAAAATATTTGCCTGCATATTCAGTTGCATGTGTTTCGCTCTTGGGAATATTACTTAATGGTATATTTTATCCACTCAATTTAGTGATTCAGCTAAAAGAAAGAGTTGAGATAAACTTATATTCTCGAGTTATAATAATTTTTAGCATTGTAGCAGGTATTTATTTAATGGATTTATATGGAATAATTGGAGTAGCAATTGCTACTTTATTAGGAGAGTTTTTTAAGAATTTATTTATGTTCGTACTGATCAATAGATATATCAATATCAATTATGCTCCAAGTGTTTTTATCAAAGGGGGGGGGATTTTAATTACGACTATTTTAATTTTTATTCCATTTGTAAACTATTTTCATTCAATCATAGGTTTGATGATTGGAAGTATATTGTTTTTTATACTATATTTAGTTTTAATAATTAATGTCCATCCATTTACGAACTATGAATTAAAGAGAATTGAAAGATTGTTTACTAACTTAGAAAGAACAAGGCGAGTTTACTTAAAGGTTGTTCCTCTAATTAATTTACTGGTCATTAAAAAGAATAAATACTAGTTGTTATAAAAACTAAAATTTAATCTATCATGAACTTAAGGTCTGATAATAAGCCTTCAATAGCCGTTATTGGACTCAAAGGATTACCTGCATTAGGAGGTGCTGCTACGGTTGGAGAAAATTTGATCAAGCAATTACAATTAAAATACAAGTTTACAGTATTGTCTGTTGAAACGCATGCTGATTCAGGTTATTATTTTAATGATGTAGAACAAGTTATATTTAAGAAATTTCCATTAATTAAGCTAAATGTATTCTTTTATTATTTGAAATCAGCGTTTTATGTATTGTTTAAAGATCGCTTTGATTTAGTTCATCTTCATCATACAGATGGTGCTTTTATTATGCCATTGTTAAAATTAAAATATAAGGTAGTTTTAACATCTCATGCCCGACCACAGGAAAATGCTAAATGGCAATGGTGGGTTAACTTATTTTTTCAGTTTAACGAGTTGTTAGCTATTAAATTAGCTAATAGATTTACAGTGGTGTCTAAACAATTACGAACTGCATATCGGTTTAAATACAATAGAGAAACCACATATATTCCTAATGGAGTAGATTTAAAATTGAGAAGTGTTATAAATAAAGATTTAACTTCGGAACCCTACATTCTTTTTGCAGCAGGCAGAATCATTACCTCAAAAGGGCTTCATATTTTAATAAAAGCTTTAAAAGAAATTGGTTATAAAGGAAAGTTATTGGTTGCAGGAAACTTAAATCAAATACCAAGCTATAAAAGTAAAATTTTAGATTTGGCCACAGGGTTAGATGTAAATTTTATGGGCATGATAAAAGAAAAAAAGAGGTTATTAAATTTGGTAGCCAATGCAAAACTTTTCGTTTATCCAACCATGTATGAAGCTATGTCTATCATGCTGTTAGAAGCAGCTTTAGCAAAAACTCCTATTGTATGTAGTGATATACAGGCTAATACAAATGTATTTACAGAGGACGAAGTTACATTTTTTCCTTCTGGTAATAGTTACTATTTAGCAAAAGTATTGCAACAGGCATTAGTTTATGATATACATACTGTTACAAAAGCTGAAAGAGCATTTATAAAACTACAACAAGTTTATAATTGGGATTTGATATCAGATAGCTATGATGAAGTTTATAGCACACTATTAAATCAAAAATCTTGAAAAATATGAGCAACTGATTTTAATTATGTTTAAGTTAATGATATACAGTGGGTTTGTTTATTCGGAAATATATTACCTAAATGCTTGAATTGTTGTATTTTAACCTCTATTTACTTATGTTTTGATGTAAGGTGTCATTAATCAATAAATTAGGCACATATGTAAATCAAATTGAGATGTTAGTCAAAGCTTCCAAACCTTTTAAAACCACAGTGAATTTTGTAAGTGTCAGAAATATAGGCGTTTGTAAGGTTGATTGTTAGTGGTGAGTTAAATGCTGTAATAAGGGTAACACTTGAATTACTTATTTAGTAGCCATACCTTTGTAAAAGGTTGTGTAATTTATATAAAAACAGATAGATATGAGAAATTTATTCATTTTTAGTATTATTATGTCTTTGCTGGTATTTACTTCTTGCCAGGAAGACGATGTTAAAATTGCCGATGAGGTTGGTAATATCTCTGGTATGGGAAGTGCCGGAGGTGAACTACAAGCAGAAGATTATAGTTTACCTGAAGGTATTTCTATTGTAGGTGAAATTGAGGGTATTCTTGAGGATGAAGGTAAGGTAGCCGAATCTCTTAAGTCCACAAATAGCTATAAATGTTATGGGAGTGGAGGTGATTATGTTAAGATTAGGTTAACATTAAAAAACAACTCACCTAGAAAAAGAACAGCTTTTTTGCCTGCTGGATTATTATTTCAAGTAGATCATGCAAATTTTCAACATGCAATTTTATTGTGTTGGACTTGGATATGTTTCGAGCCTAATGAAACAAGAACTTTCGATCTAAACTTATATTGTATAAATAAAGGAAAAACCGAGTCGTTAGTTGGAACAAAATTCAAGATGTTAGGAGTTACTAAATCCAAAGTAATGGAAAGAATTATTAGATGGTGTGGTTTAAAGAAAATAAATATTGAGCATTATACTCAAATTACTGCGGCAGGATTAAAATCTGAAGTAAGTTATGAAGTAATCATAGACGAGTTACAAAGAGCAGTTTGGGCTCTTACAGATGGAGAAGGATTATCAGAAGCACAAGAGGCTTTTATTTTGAGCCTTCCAGATCTTGATTCAAGTCTACTTCCAGAAGGTATAGGTGAAGATGACTTTGAGGCACCTCCTTATTGGGAAGAATATGGTGAGTAGAACTTATGTTTAAAAAAAATAAAAGGGCATCTTTTTAAAGTTGCCCTTTTTAGTTTTAATAATCCTAAGATTCTTATAATTTATTTACAAGTGTTTATTTGTAATAGATTAGTTTAGGCTATGTAAAGGGCTGTGCAATTTGAGTAAAAGAATCAAGCCTTAAGCGTATTTTAAATGGAATTATTGATTTCCAAGATTCGCCAGAGGATTAGGGTAACACTCCTAAGGGCTTCTTGTGTTTATTTGTGTGTTTTCAATCCTTGAAAGAGATTGATAAATATTTCTTCTGGAAAGTTATATTGTCAAATTACTATTTGAAATGTAAGATATTTAACAAGTGTTTTATGACTTAAGAAGGTTGTCTATTTTGTTGTTGATTAATGTTTTAGTGCTTGTGGTGTTGGCTAAGGAAGGAGTATTTATCGAAATGTTTTTGGAATTAATACCATTTTGTCTTTTTGTTGTTATGACTATCTTTTAAGTATCTTTTAATCTTACCGTTTTAATGTGATTCTGGCTAATCATTCAATTCATGGCATTCAGCAAAAATAAGCAGTCATTAATCATTAAAATAATAAATAAAAACACAAGTGTGCTATTTTAGATATCGATTTAAAAATAGCTCCTCCTGCACTCATATTCAGTGTGGGACTGAGGAAGCGAAGCTATATAAACAACACATGATGAAAAAGGTACTAATTGTATTTGGAACTAGACCGGAGGCGATTAAAATGGCTCCAGTTGTAAAAGCATTTTATAAATCAAACGAAGAATTTGAAACAAAAGTTTGTGTTACTGCTCAACATAGAGAAATGTTAGATCAGGTACTTCAACTTTTTAAGATTATTCCAGATTATGATCTAAACTTAATGAAACCTGGTCAAAACCTTTATTCTTTAACAGCAGATATTGTTACTGGAATGAAAGATGTTTTGGAGGATTTTAAACCAAATTTTGTTTTGGTACATGGAGATACTACAACATCTATGGCTGCAGGATTGGCTGCTTTTTATAGTGGGGCAAAAGTATGCCATGTTGAAGCAGGATTACGCACATATAATAAGCAGGCTCCATTTCCGGAAGAAGTTAATCGACAATTAACAGGACGTATAACGGACTATCATTTTGCTCCTACACAAAAATCAAAAGATAATTTAATAAAGGAAAGAGTAGATGAAAAAAGTATTGTAATTACAGGTAATACTGTAATTGATGCTTTGTTTGAAAGTTTATCTATTATAGATGGTTTAGACTCAAATGAAAAGCTTAATAAAATAAAATCTTTGGTAAAAGATAGTAGAGATATTATACTTGTTACAGGACATAGACGTGAAAATTTTGGACAGGGATTTCTGAATATTTGCAAAGCTTTAAAAGCTATTGCTAAAGATTTTGGTGGTGATATTATTTATCCTGTTCATTTAAATCCGAATGTTCAGAAACCTGTATATGAAATACTAGATGGAGTAGATAATATTAAGCTTATTGATCCTCAACCTTACGAAAGTTTTGTTTGGTTGATGAATAGAGCTAAAATAATAATTACTGATAGCGGAGGTGTTCAAGAAGAAGCACCAAGTTTAGGCAAACCTGTTTTAGTGATGAGGGATACAACTGAACGTCCTGAAGCTGTTGAGGCAGGTACTGTCATATTAGTAGGTACTAATCCAGACAAGATCATTAATGAAACGTTGGATCTAATTAAAGATGAAGAAAAGTATAATACAATGAGCTTACTTCATAATCCTTATGGTGATGGAAAGGCATCTAGCAGAATAGTGGACTTTTTAAAGCTGCAAGAAATTTAATCAAACTAAATTAAAATAGGAATAAACATGACTAGAAGTATTACAGTTACAACCATTGGTTTAGGTTACATAGGTCTACCTACAAGTGCCCTTGTAGCATTTAACGGAATTAAAGTAAATGGTATGGATGTTAATTCTGAAGTAGTTGAAACTATTAATAGAGGAGAAATTCACATTATTGAACCAGAGTTGTTAAAGTACGTTAAAGAGTCAGTAGAAAAGGGAAATCTAGTAGCATCTACGAGTGTTGAGCCTGCTGAAGTATTTCTTATTGTTGTTCCTACACCTTTTAAAGGTAATCATGAGCCGGATATATCTTTTGTAGAGGCTGCCACAAATAATTTAATTCCTTGCATTAAAGAGGGAGATTTAGTTATAATTGAATCGACATCACCTGTTGGAACAACAGAAAAGATGAGAGATTTAATTTATTCAAAGCGTCCAGAGTTAAAAGACAAAATATTTTTGGCATATTGTCCTGAAAGAGTATTGCCAGGTAATGTAATGTTTGAACTGGTTAACAATGATAGGGTTATTGGAGGTATTAATGAAGAATCCACAGAGAAAGCAATAGAATTTTATAGATTGTTTGTAAAGGGCGAGTTGCATAAAACCAATGCAAGAACTGCTGAAATGTGTAAGTTAACAGAAAATGCAAGTCGGGATGTTCAAATTGCATTTGCGAATGAGTTATCACTAATATGTGATAAAGCAAATATAAATGTATGGGAACTTATTAGTTTGGCAAATAAACACCCAAGGGTAAATATTTTACAACCAGGTTGTGGTGTAGGTGGGCACTGTATTGCAGTAGATCCATACTTTATTGTTTCTGATTACCCAAGAGAATCGCAAATGATTGGAAAGGCAAGAGAAACAAATAATTACAAGTCATTTTGGGTGGCCGAAAAGATAGAAAATGCAATTTTAAATTTTAAACTTAAAAATGGAAGAGGTCCTAATGTTGCTATTATGGGATTATCATTTAAACCAAATATTGACGATTTAAGGGAATCACCTGCTAAATATATTGCTCAAAAAGTATTGCAAAATGCGAAAGAAGAGAAAATCTTTTTTGTTGAACCTAATATAAAGGAACATCAGATTTTTAAACTAACAGAATACAATACTGCATACAATGAGGCAGATATCGTTGCATTCTTAGTTGCACATGATGAATTTAAAACCTTAAATAGAGATAATGGTAAATTAATTATGGATTTCTGTGGGGTTATGTAAAATAATATTCTAACGTTGACTTAAAAATAGAAGAAGAAAATAATTAATTTAAAAGTATGAAAATAATAAAGTCGGTATCATTTTTAATAATTATTTTGACTGTAACATCTTGTGTGTCAAAAAACAAAATGACTTACATAAGAGAGAATAAAATCAAGAATCTAGATGAGTTATCTTCACTCGGAGAAAATACAGTTGTTACTCCTGCTTCTTTTACTGTTAGTCCTCCGGATTATAGAATAATGCCTTATGATAATCTTTTTATAAGTGTATCAACACCAGACCCTCAATGGTCTGCAATGTTTAATTCTGGTGGTGATGGAGGAAGTGGTTCAGGTGAAGGAGCTGCTATGAGTAGTTATCCTGTAGATAGTGAAGGTTATATAAAAATTCCTTTCGTAGGAAAAGTAAAAGTTGCAGGAGAGAGTTTAAACGAAATCAATACACGATTAGACCTAACGTTTAAAAGTTATGTTACAAACGCATCTATTATTGTTCGATTGGTTAATAGTCATATTAGTATAATAGGGGAAGTAGCAAGACCAGGTAAATATGCTTTAAATAGAGATAGGATTAATATTTTTGAAGCGTTGGCGATGGCTGGTGATCTTAGTGATTATAGTGATCGTAAGCATATTCAATTAATTCGAAGAACTTCTAATGGAACAATAGTAAAAGAAATACCACTTAATGATAGAATTATTCTTACCTCAGAGTATTATTATGTAATGCCTAATGACATAATTTATGCTCCTCCATTAAAAGGAAAATCATTTCAAATGAATGCCTCAATTTATACTATAGCCATAAGTTTACTAAATACAGTTATGGTTGTTATAGCGTTGAGTAGGAATTAATAGATATTTTATTAAATTAGTAATGGAACATTTGGTAAAGTGTTCTGGTTGTAAGTAGAATAGAAAAAATTATAAATAGCTTGTGAATAATCCACGTACAATAACATCTGGACCAGAAAAAAAAATCACTTATAGAGACTTTGGTTTCGATCCTTTAATAGTTATTAAAATATTGACAAAATATTGGTATGTTTTTGGAATTTCTATTGTGGTGGCTTTTATGGTAGGTCGTTACTATATAACGCATACAATGCCAGTTTACATGGTATCTACTACCATACTGATATATGATGACGACAATAGGAATTCATCAAACAATGATGAATTATTGCAAGGATTAGGTTTACCAGGAGGTATGAGGAGTTTAGATAATCAGAAAATGATTCTTACTTCGAGGGAACTTGCTGGTAGAGTTCTTGATGAACTCAATTTTGAAGTTGAATATTATTATAAAACGGTTAGAAATGTAATGCCATTCTACCCATTAGCTCCTGCTAAATTAGTTTATAAAGGAAAGAATCCTCTTCCTAAAAGAGTTGAGTTTAGTATAAAATATTTAAATGAAGATGAATTTATATTAGACTCAGAATTACCTGGTTTTAATATTCAAGCAAAATTTGGGGAGTTAATTGAAACACAAAATGGAGAGTTTAAGGTTGAATGTATTAATCATAGTTGGTTTAAATCAAATCCAGAGGTAAATCTAAATTTTGTTGTACATACACGTGAAAGTTTAATAAGGTTCTTTAATAGTCGTATGGAAGTAGAGCCTTTATCAAGGTCGGGATCTATTATGAGCATTAGTTTAAATGGGACAAATGCTAGAAAGGATGTGGATTTTCTTAATAAGTTAACAAGTGTATTTCAACAGTTGTCATTAGAAAAGAAAAACGATGAGGCTAATAGACGGATACAATTCATAGATAGTCAGATTGTTGGTATTAAAGATTCGTTGATAATTACAGAAAATCAGTTAGAAGCATTCCGATCTTCCCATAGAGTAATGGATCTATCTGTTCAGGGAAGAGCAATAATTACTCAAGTTACAGAATTAGAGAGGGAAAAGGCTAGACTTCAGTTAGAGACCAATTATTATAATGATCTTTCAAAACATTTAAAGGATGAGATAACTGAGGATATTCCTTTACCTATGAGTATGGGAATTGATGATCCTGTATTAACAAGTCAAGTTGCAGAACTTCTGGAACTAGAGGAACAACTTTCTTCCCAGGGAGCTGGTGAAAAAAATCCTTTGCAGAACTTATTAAATCAAAGGGTAAAGAATACCAAAGAAGCACTTAAAGAAACATTAAAAGGATTAAGAAGGGCTAATAATTTAGCTATTAGTGAAAATCAAAGACAAATTGCAAGAGTTAATTCCCAAGCATCAATTTTACCTACTACAGAAAGACAAATGTTAGGTATTGAGCGTAAATTTAAACTAAACGATGAGCTATATACGTATCTTTTAGAAAAAAGGTCAGAGTTATTAATGCAAAAAGCTTCTAATAGGCCAGATAATGAAGTTATTGATTCTGCAAGTACTGAGTATAGTATGCAGGTTGCCCCTAATTCAAACATGATATATTTCTTATCCTTATTTGCCGGGGCAGGCATACCTTTATTAATTTTATTTCTATTAAAGATTTTAAATAATAAACTTCAGGAAGAAGACTTAAAAAGATATACATCTGTTCCTATTGTAGGAAGTATTCCGCATTTTAAAAATAAATCTGAAACGGAGGTTTTGGAACATTCAGAGTCGAATATAGCCGAGTCTTATCGTTTAATGAGGTCTAGATTACAATTTATTACTAAGGAAAAAATAAATCCTGTTATTCTAATTACATCACCAACTCCAGATGATGGAAAGACGATTACATCCATTAACGTAGCTTCGGTATATAGCTTGTTGGGAAAGAAGACTGTATTGGTTGGTTTTGATTTAAGAAATCCTAGTATTGAAGATGCTTTTCATGGTCACAGGAAGAAAGGAGTATCTACCTTTTTAATAGGTCGGGATAATATTGATGATATTATTCAAGCTACTCAGTTTAAAAATCTTTCTGTAATATCAGCAGGACCAATTCCACCTAATCCTTCAGAATTAACGGCATCTAATGCTACAGGTAATTTTTTTGATTTATTAAGAGAAAGATTCGAGTACATTGTTGTAGATTCGGCACCAATTGGAATGATATCAGATACACACCATATAACTCCATATGCTGATGCAAATTTGTTGGTAATTAGAATAAAGAAAACTCGAAAGGATATGATCGATAAATCCTTGTTTGAATTTGACTCTCATGGAAATAATAATGTTTGTTTGGTTGTTAATGATGTTGTAGATACAAGTAGTCCTTATGGATATGGTAAAAAAAGATATTTTTAGATATTTGGTTAAAAATTTTTAGAAAATGAAACCTTCTTTAATAACTCTACCTAAACATCTTGATTTTAGAGGAAATCTATCATTTGTAGAAGAAGATACACATATCCCTTTTAAAATTAAAAGAGTTTATTGGATATACGATGTACCCGGAGGAGAAGTAAGAGGTGGCCATGCATTTAGAGAAACAGAAGAGATTATAATAGCATTATCTGGAAGTTTCGATGTGATTCTTAATAATGGAGAACAAGAATTTAAATATTCCTTAAATAGATCATATTATGGATTGTTAGTTCCAAAAATGACTTGGGGATTAATAGAAAATTTTTCAACAAATTCACTTGCTGTTATAATTTCTTCAACTGAATACAATCCAGATGACTACATCAGGGATTTCGATGAATTTAAAAGCTTAAAAAAAGGAATGCTATGAATTTTGTTTCTGATATTCATAATTGTAATGTAATTGAATTATCTAAGAATCATAACAGAGCAGGTAATATTACAATTGTTCAAAATGGAGAGCATCTTCCTTTTGATGTAAGAAGAATTTATTATCTATATGATGTTCCAGGTGGTTCAGAAAGAGGTGGCCATGCGCATAAAAACTTATACCAACTAATTGTAGCAGCTAGTGGATGTTTTGATGTAATATTAGATGATGGGAAAAATAAAAAAATAATTCAGCTAAATAGACCTTATTATGGTCTTATGGTTATACCTGGCATTTGGCGTGAAATAGTAAACTTTTCATCTGGTGCAATTTGTTTTGTATTAGCATCTGAAAAATACTCAGAGGAAGATTATATAAGAAATTATGAAGAATTTAGAACTTATAAAAACTTATGAGTATGATTGTTGAGGTTGCAGAAGAGGTATTTAAAAATTACTTTCCAAATGATCCTCACCCATTTAATTCAAGTCATTTTTTAAAACTAAATAAAAGTAAGGCAGAAAAGATCCTGTATTTAGTTGAAGAAGAAGAAAAACCAGAAATAGGTTTAGTAATTGGTGTAAGAGATAGTAAGTTGATATCTCCGTTTTCTGCACCTTTTGGAGGTTTTCATTTCAAAAAAGAAAATATGTACTCTCATAAGGTTGATGCATTTGTAGTAGCCTTAAAAGAATATTTTATTAAAAGTGGATACAAAGAGCTAAGGATAGCGTTACCACCAGATATTTATTTTCAATCATTTAATGCTAAGTGTGTAAGTGCCTTGTTTAGGGAAGGATATTGTTTGGAAATACCAGAAATTACGAGTTATATTGAGCTTGATAGTTTTAATGATAGATATAAACAAAAAAACAGCAGAGAGTATTATAGGCAAGCTGAGCGAAACGAATTAATTTTTAAACATACTGTTGATGAAAAAGATATATCTGAAGGATATAATTTGATTTCCGAAAATCGGGCTAAATTTGGTCGACCAATATACATGACTTTAGATGATATATTAAATACAGGAAAGCTTTGGCCTGTTGACTTTTTTAAAGTAACAACTCCTAAAGGTGAAATAATAGCTTCCGCTATATTTTATAGATTCCATCAAGAGATTGTTTATGCGGTATTTTGGGGTGATAATGATTTGGGAAGACCTTTAAGAGCGATGGATTATATGATATTAAATCTATGGTCTTACTATAAAAAACTAGGCTTTAAATACATTGATTTAGGTATTTCAACAGAAGATGGGGTACCAAATGCAGGTTTACTAAGGTTTAAGGAAACTCATGAAGCAGTTTCTTCTATTAGATATCGCTATTCATTGAAAAGAATTAAGTAAACCTACATATTTTAAAGCCAAATATTGGCTTTCTTCAAGTTATACTAAACATTAAATAATTAAAATTAACTCGTTCTTTAACAAAAACATTTATTGAAATAAACTAGGAACTATAAATTAAGTAGTATGTTTATAATAAATCCAGATCCTTATAGCCTACCTTGTTATCACATTGGTCCATTTCAAACAAAAGACTTATCAAAAAATCGACTGTTAGCACAAAGTGATAAAATTGATAATTACTTTAAAGAAAGATTTGAAGGACGTGAGTTTATGTATACTGAGAATGGTCGTAAGGCAATTAATTTGGCATTAAGCGGTTTGGAATTAAAGAAGAATGATGTTGTAACAATACTAACTACATCAGGTAATTTTTATATAAGTGGATGTGTAACAAAGGAAATTGAAAAATTCTGCAAATGGTCACGAGAATTTCTACCTGAAACAAAGGTTATTTTTCTAAATCACGAGTTTGGTTTTCCTTATCATCACCCGGAAGAACTAAAAAAATATGATTTACCTATAATTGAGGATTGTGCAAATACTTTTTTTTCTGGAGGAATTGGTGCAAAACCAGGAAGTATAGGAGACTTTGTTGTTTATAGTTTTCCAAAAACATTTCCATTACAAATAGGAGGATTGTTAGTAGCCAATGATCTTGGTGAGCAGAGAGATAATTATGAGATAGAGAGTGAAATACTTATTTATATTAAAAATGTTTTATCTCAATATATTGATTCAAAAGAAGAGATTGTTGATAAAAGGATAAAAAATTATAACTATTTGAAGGAGAAGTTTACTGCATTAGGTTTTCCAGAAAGGTTTACTATTGAGAATGAAATTGTACCAGGTGTATTTATGTTTAAAACTGATAAGTATGACTTGGATTTACAGGAGCTTAAAAATTACTATTATGATCATGGTATTCAATGTAGTGTTTTTTATGGTGAAAAAGCATTTTTCCTTCCTGTTCATCAAGGATTAATAGATAGTGATCTTGATTATTTTTACGAAGTTTTTAAATCCTTTTTGTTAAAAAACAATCTTATATAAATTGTTAAAATGATAAAGTTTTTAGATATAAAAAAGATAACGGAAAGTTTTCAACCTCAATTATCTGAAGCAATAGATTCAGTAGTTAAAAGTGGGTGGTTTCTATTAGGTGAACAAGTGAATGCTTTTGAGAAGGAGTATGCATCTTATATAGGTACAGATAGTTGTATTGGAACTGCCAATGGCCTTGATGCACTTAGGTTAATATTTAAGGCATATATCGAGATGGGAATTATGCAAGAGGGTGATGAGGTGATAGTACCTGCAAATACTTATATTGCTTCTGTACTTGCTATCACAGATAATAACTTAATACCAGTATTTATTGAACCAGATATCAATAATTACAATATAGGTATATCAAATATAGAACAATATATTTCGGCAAAAACAAGAGCTATAATGATTGTTCATTTATATGGTCAAGCATGTTGGGACAAAGAAATTGAGAGATTAGCTAAAGTGTATGACCTTAAGGTAATTGAGGATAATGCACAAGCAGCAGGAGCAATTATAGATTCCAAATTAACAGATCGTAAGTTTACAAATACTAAGATAAGAACAGGATCTTTAGGTGACGTAGCAGGACATAGTTTTTATCCGGGCAAAAATTTAGGAGCATTAGGAGATGGTGGAGCAGTAACGACTAATGATATGGAATTGGAAAAAGTGATAAGAGCTTTGGCAAACTATGGTTCGAGCAAAAAGTATGTGAATAGTTATAGGGGGCTTAATTCAAGACTTGATGAAATACAAGCAGCAGGATTAAGGATTAAGCTTGAAAAACTTGATGAGGATAACCAAAGAAGAAGGGAGATTGCACAGTATTATATTGATAATATAAAACATCCTGATATAATATTACCTCAATTAAATAGTACTCAATTGCCCAAGAAAGCTGAAGAACATGTATGGCATCTTTTTGTAATTCGTCATACTCAAAGAGAGAAGCTACAGGAATACTTAAAAAATAAGGAAATTCAAACACTTATACATTATCCCATTCCTCCACATAAACAAAAAGCATATATTGAATATAATCACCTTACTTATCCAATTACAGAAAAAATTCATGATGAGGTCTTAAGTCTACCAATTAGTCAGGTGCTATCAAATGCCGAAGCAGAGAAGGTGGTGAATGACTTAAATTGCTTTTAATAGGTACATTAGGTTATAAATAAAAGCAGTAAGTTGGATAAAGAGAATCGAAATATAAATCAGGTTACATCACACATTGATATTGTTGAAGTGGAGGAGAAGTTAATACCCAATTCTGTTGATCAGAAGGAGATAGATAGCGAACAAAATAATAGTAAAAATGTATCAGAAGAATCTGATAAGTCTTCTTACCGTCAAATATTTAAAGCAACATCGTTATTCGGTGGTGTACAGGTTTTTAATATTTTAATTGGAGTTGTCAGAGTTAAATTTATAGCAGTACTATTGGGAGCTGCAGGAGTAGGTATTATTGGCTTATTTAATACACCATTACAGATGATAATTACCATAACTGGTTTGGGTATAGCTTTTGGGGCCATAAGAGATGTATCAGATGCTAATGCGAAGGGTGATGATATTAAAATATCAAAAATTATTAGGATCTTAAAAAGATGCGCTTGGATAACCGGTATTTTTGGAACACTGGTTACCCTAGCTTTGGCACCAATGCTAAGTGAATGGTCTTTTGGTAATAAAGATTATACTTGGGCCTTTGTTTGGTTATCAATTACTTTATTGTTGAATGCACTTAGTGAAAGTCATAAGGCAATATTGCAAGGTAGTAGAATGTTAAAAGAACTGGCTAAAGCAGGCTTTCTTGGTTCTGCATTAGGATTAGCTACTTCAATACCTTTATACTATTTCTATGGTGCAGAGGGAATTATGCCTTCAATTATCTTAGCTGGGGCTACAGTATTTATCTTAAACTGGTATTTCTCTCGTAAAATTAAAGTAAGAAAAGTAGAGTTAACCAATAAAGAGGTTTGGAATAAAGGATTTTCTATGGCTAAGTTAGGTGTATCAATGACTTTAGCCGGATTTATTGGATCTGTATCTATTTATGTACTAAATGCATTTATAAGCAATGTTGGTGGCTTAGAGCATGTTGGTCTTTATAATGCAGGATGGGGAGTTGTTGGACAATACACTGGAGTAGTGTTTACTGCTATGGCAACTGATTACTTTCCTAGACTTTCGGCTATACAAGATGATAACTTAAAGATAAGTAAGCTGGTTAGTCAACAAGCAGAAACAGCATTATTAATAATGTCTCCATTACTGGCATTATTAATAGTTACAATGCCTATTGTAGTAAGAGTATTATATACACCTGAATTTTTGCCAATTGTTATGTTTGCTAACCTCACGGTACTAGGTATGCAGTTTAAGGCAGTATCTTGGGCCATGGGTTATGTTTTTTTGGCAAAAGGAGATGGAAAATTGTTTTTAATTCTGGAAATAATTTCTGGTGTTATAATTCTATCATTGAATTTAATTTTCTATTATTTATTAGGACTTAATGGATTGGGAATATCTTTTATTTTTTCTTTTCTTTTCGGAGGAGTAATTGCATTTGCAGTTTTAAGGACTAGGTATAAATTTAATTTTCCTAAAGGTTTTTATGGTAAGTTTTTAATTACTTATGGATTTGTCGTTTTGTCTTTTCTTACTGTATTTATTCCTAATGTAATTGGTAAATATGCTGCGGGGATTGCTGTTTTAATTATAACCGTTTTATATTCATACCATAAGCTAAATGAGCTAATGGATTTAAAGCAATTAGTAGTTGAGAAAATAAAAAAACGCATTAAGTAATAAAATTTGAGAAATAAATATAATTATAATCTATATTCATTGTGAATTCTCTGGTATCAGTAGTAGTTGTAACTTATAATTCGTCTCGTTTTGTAATTGAGACTTTAGATAGTATTGCAAAGCAATCTTGGATCGAAGTTGAGTTGATTATAACAGATGATTGTTCTAAAGATGATACAATTGCAGTTTGTAAATCTTGGATAAAGGATAATGAAAGTCGTTTTAAAAGGTGCATCCTTGTTGAATCAGAGGTAAATACAGGAGTTTCTGCAAATGCTAATCGAGGATTAAAAGAAGCTACTGGAGAATGGTTATGTATTCCGGCAGGTGATGATACTTTAAAGAAGGATTGTATTAAAGATAATATTGAGCAGGTATCTTCAAACCCTGATATAAAGGTTCTTTTTTCACTAATAGATTTATATGAGGAAACCTTTGAGGAGAAAAACTTTCTAAAAAGAATACCAAATGATCCTTTCATTCCAACTAGCATTGTAGCCCCAGAGAGATCTGCGGAATCGCAATACCGAATGCTTTTAATTACTGATAGGGTGCATTATACACCTTCATTGTTTATACACAAGGAAACAATTTTATCAGTAGGAGGATTTGACGAAAGATTTAAACTTTTGGAAGATTATCCCTTATGGTTAAACTTAACTAGTAATGGACATAAATTAAATTTTATGGATAAAGCAACAGTTAATTACCGTAAACATAGTCAGGCAATAAACAATAATAATAAAGGAGACTTGATTAATCCAAATTATTTTAAACAAGAAACGTTTAGAAAAATTTATACTTACCCAAATTTACCCACCGATGTAAAGTTAAACCAACAGTTTACTTGGTTAGTGTCTCAATTATTCAGGAATAAGGTTATGAAGGTAAATAACAATCTTAATGGTATCTTATATTATATTCTAACAAAGATTTTAAATCCGTTTTATTATTTTATAAAAATTAAAAAGATCGTTAATAAGGAGATCGAAAACTCTGAGTTCTACATGGAGTAATATACCGTAAAAATTAATTGAAACTCTAAAATTTAATAACTGATATGTTGCGCCTTTCAATTATACTTCCCATGTACAAGGTAGGACCTTATGTGGAAAGATGCATACGAAGTCTTGAAAATCAGGATATTTCTAGAGAAGAGTATGAGGTTATTTGTGTAAATGATGGATCTCCTGATAATTGTAAGGAAGTTGTCCAAAAACTTCAAAATGAATTTGATAACATTGTTTTAATCGATCAACAAAATCAAGGTGTTTCAAGAGCAAGAAACAATGGTATGAATAAAGCCAGAGGCAAGTACTTATTGTTTATCGATCCAGATGATTATGTTGATATTAATAGTTTTAGCCAAGTATTGCAAAACGCCGAACAACAAGATATTAATGTATCTTTTCTTGGGTATACTATATTAGATGGGAATGGAGAAGTAACTAACAAGGTTTTTACAGATAATTATGCAAATACCCTTTATAAAGGAGAAGAGGCGTATGCAATAACAAGAAGGAAAGGAGTACCTGATCCAGATAGATTATGGGCTGTTCTTTTTTTAAGGGAATTTATGGACAGGAATAATCTTAGGTTTATTCCTGATGTACCTTACCTGGAGGATGGTGAATTTTTAGTAAGAATTCTTTATTTAGCCGAAAGGTGTATTTTTGAAAAGGGATCTTTTTTACAACGTACTACCAGACCAGGATCTGCAACACACTCCAACCTTTTTAATTCGGATAGGGCATTAAAAGGCTTTTTGTTAGCAGCAAAAAGTTTACAAGATTTCCAAATAGAACATAAGTCTTTAAAAAAGAACGTTAATTTTATTAATCAACCTATTGTTAAATTTGTAGTGTTAACAGTATCTTCTATTACAACAGTTAGTAGGTTTTCAAAAATATTCTTGATCAATAAGCTATTAAAAGAAAATAACTTAAAACACCTTGATTTAACAGGTTGTAATGAATTGTACAAAAAATTAGGTACATTATACAATAAATCTATTAGCATATTATATATGCATTTATTACTTAAATCCTTTGCTACGGTGTTAAAATTAAGAATAGAACAGTTGAAGCGTGCGTAAAAGGATATTTTTCACGTAGATAAACTGGTTGAATTAACAAGTTTACTATTAGTAACAAGAAACTGTTTAAGTTAAGTTTTTAGAATTATTAGGATGTACCTTTTGTTTGATAAAAGCAAATTTGTTGAGCTAATAGAAAGAAATTTAAAGAGTATTAAAAGAAAAGACGCTTGATATAATGAAGGTATTTAAATAGTTTCTAATAAAACTTAAAAGAAAATATCTAATTAGACATTGCGTGACACATATCTTTTATTTTGAATGGAATAAGCTTTTTAAACTGAATATGACAAATGACTAAAAAAAGAAATATTTTACTGGTTTCTAACGGGTTTTACCCGGAAATATCTCCTCGTAGTTATAGAGTTACTGAGTTAGCTAAGGAGTTTTGTAGGCAGGGACATTCAGTTACAGTGATTTGTAAATATCGTGAGCACGATTACACCGAGTTTTTAAGTCAGTATCCTATTAAGTTAAAAATGTGGAAAAAACCTGTTTTTAAAACAATACCTAGTCATTCAAATAAGGTTCTTGCAATTATAAGTGGTATAATTACAAGAGTGCTTTTAATGTTTTTTGAATATCCTACCATCGAAGATATGTTTAGGGTTAAGAAGATGTTAAAATCAGAAAGTGGTTATGATATGTTGATTTCATTTGCTGTTCCACACCCAATACATTGGGGTGTAGCATGGGCCAGAAAGAAGAAGAATAGAATTGCTAATGTTTGGGTTGCAGATTGTGGTGATCCATACATGGGTGATGTACTAGATACCTTTAGAAAGTTTTTTTATTTTGGATATTTTGAAAGATGGTTTGGAAGAAAGGCAGAGTATATTGCAATTCCAATTGAATCAGCTGTTAACGCATATTATCCCGAATTTCATGATAAAATTAAAATAATACCACAGGGATTTCAATTCAGTTTAAACTATAGTGATAACAACAAACCAAATAATAAGGTTCCAACCTTTGCTTATGCTGGAGGATTTATTAAAGGAGTTCGTGATCCAGAACCTTTATTGAAGTATCTATCTACTTTAGGTAAACCATTTAAGTTTTTGGTATACACAAATATGCCAGACGTTTTAGAAGGTTATAAAGAGAGCTTAAAAGAAAAACTTGTTATTTCAGGATATATTCCAAGGGGTGAACTGATGGAGATTTTAGTAAAAATGGATTTTCTAATTAATTTTGATAATAATACGACATTAAATTCTCCAAGTAAACTTATTGATTATGCGATTGTTAATAGACCAGTGTTAAATATTAATCAGGATTTTAATAGCGAGGAGGTTCTTAAATTTATTGAGGGGGATTATACCAACAAGATGGAAATACCTGATCCAAAACAATTCCATATTAGCAATGTATCAAACAAATTTATAAATTTACTTAATTAAGAATGCAAAGCTATCAAGCTAATTCAATAATGGCGCCTGTTAGTAAAAGTAGATATTATTATATTCTATTTTTAATTTGGCCCTTTTTGGCTTTTGTTTTGGCTTTAACTGACTATGGTAAAAAGGAGTCTAAAAAAATAGTTTATCTATTTTTAATTTACTACGGGCTTACTTGCGTTATAGATATTGGATATTATATTGATGCTGCAGGTTATGCACTTAAATTAAAAGAGAATAGTCAATTACCATTCTCGCATCTTTTCGAAATATTAGGTAATCTTTATTCGAGTAAAGATTCTATAGATATTGTGGAACAACTTTTATCCTTTTTAGTATCTAGGTTTACAACAGATCATAGGATGTTATTTGCTTCTTTTGCAGCGATATATGGTTTTTTTTATCTTAAGACAATAGGTTTGCTACATGATAAGTACGTTAAAAATCCCAATTGGGATGCCCTTATATTTTTGGGTTTTTTTGCATTTCTTTTACCTATAATGTCTATCTCAGGATTTAGGATGTGGACGGCGGCTTGGATTTTTATTTTTGGGGTTTACCATGTTGTAGTAAAAGGAGATAAAAGGTTTTTAATTGTTACTTTTGCAGCCACGTTAGTACACTGGAGCTTTTTGACAATAAATGGTATACTTTTTATTTATTTGATTTTGGGTAATCGTGATTCTATATATATACCTCTTGCCATTGCTTCATTTATTATACCTTATTTAATTGCACCTGTTATGACTGCGGTTTCACTTCAAATGGGAGGGGTATTCCAGGAAAGATATGATATGTATTCTGATGAAGATTATGCAGCAGGAATTCAGGCATCAATGCAAGAGGCTTCTTGGTTTATGAAAATAGGTTCAAACATGGTGATGTATTATTTATTATTAGCAATTACTATAATAAAAACTAATTATCGTCATTTAATGAACGGAAAAGGGGAGAGTAACCTGTTTAGTTTTAGTTTGTTGGTTTTAACCTTTGTTAATATTGGAAGTACAGTTCCATCTTTGGGAGCACGGTTTCAACTAGTATTTTTCTTATTTGCTACCATGTACGTTTTTTTGTTTTTCACTAAGAGGCCTGGAGGCTCTAAAATAAGTTACTTAACCTTAATTGGACTTTTTCCATTAGTGTTAAAGGCTGCAATTGTATTCAGGCAGGGATCAGATACTATGAATGCATGGTTATTTGCTCCGGGTTTTGGTGTACCATTATTTGTTGAGGGATTATCACTAGCTCATGTGTTGTTTAATTAAATGTTTGATAATAAGATGATTAGCAGAGTTGTTTCACCGTCAACCTTAAGGCATTTATCTAATATCCCTGGATTCAGTACAAAAAGAAGACTTGTGATTATTGAGTCGGATGATTGGGGAAGTATACGTATGCCGAGTAAAGAAGCTTTTAAAAATCTGACTGAATATGGTATTGATTTAGTATCGGATGAAGGTGCAAGATTTAATAAGTATGATACTCTGGCTTCTGCTGAGGATTTTAGCGCACTTTACGAGGTGTTATCGTCGGTTAATGATTCTACCAGACGATCAGCAGTTATTACTCCTATTTCAGTATTAGCCAATCCTGATTTTAAGAAGATTGAGGATAGTCGTTTTAGCGAATATTTTTACGAACCATTTACAGAAACTTTAAGAAGTATACCTGGATGTGAATCTTCTTATGATTTATGGAAGGAGGGAATAGAAAAAAGGTTATTTGTTCCTCAATTTCATGGCAGAGAACACCTTAATGTTAAACCATGGCTAAGAGCTTTACGAGATGAACACAAAGCAACAAAGTTTGCTTTTGATAATAAATTATGGGGTATCTCAACCTCAAATGATCCTAAGATAAATTTGGAATTTCAAGCAGCTTTTGATTTTATAGATACAGAGGATATAGAATACCATCAGGAGGTGATTACAACAGGATTAGATTTATTTGAAAATCTGCTAGGGTATAGAGCTACATTTTTTGTTCCACCCAATGGACCTTTTAGTGAAAAATTAATGGCAACATGTGCAGATGCAGGTATTAAATATTTGTCGACTTCTAAAGTACATCATGAACCAATTGGACAAAGGAGAACTAAAAAAAGGTTTCATTGGTTAGGTCAAAAGGAAAGTAATGGAATAACATATATGACCCGTAATTGCTTTTTTGAACCGAGTGATCCAGCTAAGGATTGGGTTGATTCCTGTTTAGAGGAGATTTCTAGCGCTTTTAGATGGAAAAAACCTGCTATAATAAGTTCTCATCGGGTTAATTATATTGGTGTACACGATAAAAGCAACAGGGATAAAGGTTTAGCCCAATTAAAAACTTTGTTAAAACAAATTCTAAAGAATTGGCCAGAGACCGAATTTATTACATCTGAAGAATTAGGAAATATAATTACTAATGAGCGTTAATATTTCAAAGTTAAAAAGAACATTAGTTCAAAATGCGATAAATATTCCAGGCTTTAGAACCAAACGTAAAATACTCGTAATAGAGAGCGACGATTGGGGTAGTATTAGAATGCCATCTAAGCAAGTTTATTACAAGTTTATAGAAGAAGGTTTTAAAATTCATGAATCGGTATATAATAGATTAGATACATTAGAATGTAATGAAGATTTGGAGTTACTATTCGAAGTTTTACAGTCTAATGTTGATTCAAAAGGAAATGCGGCTGTTATTACTGCTAATATTGTAGTGGGTAATCCCGATTTTGATAAAATAAAAGAAGCCAATTTTCAAAATTACCATTATGAATCTGTTGAACAAACAATGGATAAATATGCAAGTAGAGACAAGGTAATATCGTTATGGCGACAAGGAAATGAAAAAAAGGTGTTTCATCCGCAGTTTCATGGTCGCGAGCATGTAAATGTGGTGAGATGGATTGAAGCCCTTAAAAAGAGAACTCCAGAGATTATGTTTACATTTGATAATAATACAACTTTTTCAGGTGATGGGGATTACAATTTTATGGAAGTTCTTGATTATAATACTCCAGATGATCTATTTCAAATGAAAGAAAGTCTTAAAGAGGGACTTGATCTTTTTGAAAATATTTTTGGTTTTCGATCCAAATCTTTTATTCCACCATGTTATGCATGGGATAGTGAAGTAGAAGAAACATTAGCAAAAAATGGAGTAAAATATATACAAGGATTATTTGTACAATCTGTTCCAACAGGTACTTTTGAAGTGTATAAAAATAAGTATCACTTTTTAGGGAATAAGAATAAGCATGGACAATACTATTTAGTAAGAAATTGTTTTTTTGAACCGTCTTTAGCAGAGAATAATAGTAATCCGGTTGAGGAATGTTTGAGGCGTATTAATATTGCTTTTAATTGGAATAAGCCAGCAATAATTAGTTCACATAGGATAAATTTTATGGGTTCGTTGGATCCAAAAAACAGAGAGGTTAATCTTAAGTTACTTGATAGTTTATTAAAGAAAATAATAAAAAGATGGCCTGATGTTGAATTTATGACCTCCGATCAACTGGGAGATTTAATAGCTGGACTGAACTAATACTTAACTTTTAATCTAAATACCTAATCATTTTGAAAAACGAATCAATAAACATATTGCTAACTGGAGATTTTTGTCCAATTAACAGGGTAGAAGAACTTTGTTTAAAAGAGGATTATAAGCATATATTTAATGATTTTATAGATGTGTTTCGTAACAACGATCTTAATATAGTAGATCTTGAATGTCCATTGACATCAACAGATAAAAGCAGACCTAAAACGGGGCCATATCAAAAGGCCAAACCTATAGCAATTAATGCATTAAGTTATGCTGGAGTAAAGCTTGTGGCAATGGCTAACAACCACATAATGGATTATGGAACAAAAGGAGTAGAAGAGACTTTTGAACTCCTTAAGGATAATGATATTGCTTCTATTGGAATTGGAAAATCAAAGGTAGCAGCAGCAGAACCTTACATTTTAGATACCAAAAGCAAAAAGATTGCGATATTGAACTTTGCAGATAATGAATTTTTATCTACTCCAGATGGAGCTTATACCTGCAATGCGTTAGACTTGATGGATTGCTATTATCATTTAATGCAAGCCCAGAAGAATAATGATTACGTGATAGCAATTGTACATGCAGGAAATGAATTTTATCATTTACCTTCACCTCGTACAAAAAAAATATATAGGTATTTAACCGATTTAGGAGCAGATGTGGTAATATCTCATCATACTCATGCTTATTCCGGGTATGAGATATATAATGGTAAACCAATTTTTTATGGATTAGGTAACTTTGTATATGATTGGCCTGGTAAAAGAAACTCAGATTGGAATAAGGGGTATGTTGTTAAGTTAACAATTAGCAATACAATAGAGTTTGACATTGTACCACTAAAACAAGGAAATGAAACACCTGGTGTTTTTAAGTTAACAGAACAAGAAAAACAAGAGTTTAGAGATAATTTAGAAAGGTTAAATGAAATAATAAGTGATGATACAAAATTAGAGAATGAGTTTAATGCATACTGTAGTGCGTTGTATCCAATGTACGATGCGTTTATAGAGCCATATTTTGGAAAGTATATAACTGCTTTACAAAAGAGAGGATTTTTACCTAAATTGTTGTCTAAAAAGAAACGCTTATATCATTTAAATTTATCTAGGTGCGAGTCTCATAGAGATGTTCTATTAAGGATGTTAAAAAGATATGAACAACTGAGTTAAAACAATACTCACTATATATTTGACAACTACTTAAAAATAGCTAACTTAATAAATAACTTCAGCTATAATTGAAAAAATTGAAAGGGTATAAGTAATTATTAGGTACAAGATAATTGTTTAGCGAGGTGTTTAGTAAGCATTATCTATACAAACTAATAATCATTACCCCAAAAAGTATCATTTTATTTATGTGCGGAATTACAGGATTTATACATACTAATTCAGCTCCCGTTAAGGATACTGCTGGTATTATATCAATGTTAAAAGTGCAAAGGCATAGAGGGCCGGATGATTCTGGTATTAGAGCTTTCAGTTTTAAGTCAGGAGAATCTAAGGAGTTAAGTCATCATACTCCCGAATCAATCGGTGGTAATTTTGAAGGCATGCTCGGTTTTAACAGATTAAGTATTCTGGATCTTTCAAAAAATGGGCATCAGCCTATGTTAAGTCCTGATGGAAAGGTAATTCTATCGTTAAATGGTGAGATTTATAATGCCTTTGATTTTAAAAAGGAATTATCGGAATGGGGATACAAATTTAAAAGTACAACAGATACGGAAGTTGCACTTGCTCTATACTTAAAGTACGGATTTGAAGGTATGCAATCACGCCTTAATGGTATGTTTGCCATTGTTGTTGCAGATTTAAAGATTAATCAATTATTTATAACTCGTGATAGGTTTGGTATAAAACCTATGTACTTTATTAATGCTAATGATACGTTAGCCTTCTCATCCGAGCTAAAAAGTTTTAAATATCTGGATGGATTTAATTTTAAGCTCGATGAAAAACAAATTGATGAATATCTTTTATTTAGAAATAATATTGAAGGATCTTTATTTAAAGATATTCAATCGCTGAAACCAGGACATTATCTTATTTATTCACCAGGAAAGGACATAAGGATTAAGCAATATTTCGATGTAAACGAATATTCACGTAATAATCAAATATCAGGAAATTTTGAACTTTATGGAAAAAAGCTGGAGAAATCCTTAAGTGAAAGTGTAGTGCGACAATTAATGAGCGATGTTAAGCTTGGTTGTCAGCTTTCTGGTGGTATAGATTCATCTTTAGTAACATGGTTGGCAAATAGGAATAGTCATAAAGGGCAATTTGAATCCGTTTCTATAGTATTTGATGATCAGCGATTTAGTGAAGAAAAGTATATTGATCATGTTAAAAATACTTTAGGTATCCAAAGCCATAAGTTTTTGATGGAATCAAATTATTATCTTGATAATTTTGAGAAAGCTACATGGCATTTAGAAGCTCCAATAAATCACCCTAATACAATTGGAATTTATAAATTATCACAAAGAGCGAAAGAATATGTAACCGTATTGCTTAGTGGTGAAGGAGCCGATGAGGTATTTGGTGGTTATGAAAGGTTTTATGAGTTACGTTACCCTTACAGGACCAAGTTATTGCTTCATCAATTAAAGAAGAATATGAAAAATCCTGGGGGATTAATGCAGTATTTCGATCATGAAGATCGTGCTGTAATGGCAACTGCGTTTATGTCACCCAACCTAGCAGTAATGTTAAGATATGGATTTAATGAGGAGAAGGCAGCTTCAACCAGAAAGTCGTTGTATAGGAATTTATCAGGTTCGTTATTTGATCGTCAGGTAAAATATGAGATGCTTTCTTATTTACCAGACCTTTTAATTAGGCAGGATAAAATGTCAATGGCTCACTCTATAGAGAATAGAGTTCCTTTTTTAGATAATGATTTAGTAGATCACTCTTTTACAATACCTGAAAAATATTTGTTAACTAGAAAAAGTGAAGAAAGTTATAATACAAATAAATATCTTTTAAAAAAGATGACAGAAGCATCTTTCGGTAAAGATTTTGCATTTCGCGATAAAATGGGTTTTGGTATTCCACTAAGGGAATATTTTCTAGATAAAAAATTCTCAGAATACTTGAAAGATAAAGTTTTACCTGGAGTGAAGAATAGAGGTCTTTATAATGATAAGTTGGTATCTGGTTGGTTTGGTAACATTAAAAATATGAAGGTTAGTGAACTTGAAGCGATGTGGGTTGTTATTGCTTTTGAAATATGGGCTTCTGTTTATATTGATGGTAATTTTGAAGTGAAATTGTAAGTTTTATTTCAGATCATTTGAAAGCTTTAGAATTTAATTGTTGAAACTAAAATACTCTAGGTATTAATCGAATAAGATGATTACAGAAAACTAAGTATCCCCGTGTTTTTGTATTCATCAGGCTTAATACTTTGATACTAAATTTTAAACATATGCAAATTGCCATACATTTAGCAAAAGGATCTTTTAGCGATAGATGGATTCCTTATTGTAAGGAAAATAATATAAAATATAAGATTGTTGATTGTTATAAATCAGATATTATAGACCAGTTAGCAGATTGTGATGCATTAATGTGGCATTTCAATCATAAAGGGGCAAAAGAAAGTAAATTTGCAAAGCAACTACTATATTCTATACAACAATCAGGTAAGTTAGTGTTTCCTGATTACAACACAGTATGGCATTTTGATGATAAAGTAGGACAAAAATATTTACTAGAATCCATAGATGCACCGTTAGCACCTGTTTATGTATCTTACAGTAAATCAGAAGCAATAAAGTGGGGCAAACAAGCAGAATATCCCACCGTATTCAAACTTAGAAATGGAGCGGGTTCAGATAATGTAAAATTGGTTCATTCATTTAATGATGCTAAGCGATTGATTAAAAAAGCATTTGGTAAAGGTTTTAATCAATATGATTCCTGGGGAAACTTGAAGGAGCGGATCAGGATGTACAAAGCAAATAAAACAAACCTATGGGATGTGATGAAAGGCGTCATTAGATTGTTTTATACAACCGAATATGCAAGGTTGACTGGAAGAGAAATGGGATATGTTTATTTTCAAGAGTTTATTCCGGATAATAGATTTGATATACGTGTATGTGTTGTTGAAGATAAAGCGTTTGCTATTAAAAGAATGGTACGAGATAACGATTTTAGAGCTTCGGGAAGTGGTTTTATTCTTTATGAAAAAGAGCACTTTGATGACGAAACTGTAAAATTAGCATTTCAAGTTTCTAAATTATTAGGTGATCAATGTATGGCATACGACTTTGTATATAAAGAAGGAAAGCCTCTTATAGTTGAAATTAGCTATGGATTTGCTATAGCAGGATATGATGATTGTGTAGGTTATTGGGATAAGGATATGACCTGGAATGAAGGAAAGTTTAATCCATATGGATGGATGGTTGAAAATCTAATAAAGAGAGTAAATAATCATAGTGAGCTGTAGAATTTTTAATTAAATGGAATCAACAACAAAAAAAAAGATATGTCTTGTTATTCCTTCGCTTCAAGCAGGAGGAATGGAACGTGTTATGTCGGAATTAGCATCTTATTTTGCACAAAATAAAGATGCAGAAATACATTTAGTTCTTTATGATTTAAGCAGGGAGGTATTTTTTGGTATTCCAGATAATGTAACTGTGCACGAACCACAATTTAACTTTAACAATAAGTTTAGGTTTTATTTTACTATAAAAACATTACTTTTTTTAAGAAAAACTATAAAAAAGTTAAAACCTGATTCAATACTTAGCTTTGGCGAATACTGGAATAATTTTGTATTACTATCAATTCTTGGATTAAAATATCCATCATTTGTTTCAGATAGGAGCCAACCAGATAAAAAATTGGCAGGATATCATAACCATTTAAGAAAGAGTCTGTATCCAACAGCTTCCGGACTTATATTTCAAACACAAAAAGCAAAAGAAATATTTCTTAAAAACAATAAATCACATAAAAATATAGCTGTTATAGGTAATCCTATAAAAGTTATTAGTAATGGATCACAAGAGGTTAATAGAGAGAAAATAGTATTAATGGTTGGGCGATTAATTAAAAGTAAAAATCAAGATAGGTTAATAGAGATATTTGCCAAGTTGAATGCGCCAGATTGGAAATTGATGCTTGTTGGGTACGATCATCTTAAGCAGCAGAATATGGAGCGATTGGAAAAATTAGCTAAGGATTTGAAAGTGGAAGATAGGGTTGTATTTACTGGAAAACAGGATAATATGGAAGGGATTTATAGAAAAAGTTCGATTTTCGCTTTTACTTCTAGTTCCGAAGGATTTCCTAATGTGATTGGTGAAGCAATGTCAAGTGGTCTGCCTGTTGTATCTTACGATTGTGTTGCGGGACCTTCAGAAATGATCAATGATGGACAGAATGGCTTCTTAGTGCCATTGTTTGATGATGATGAGTTTGTAGCTAAACTATCATTATTGGTTAACAATGAAGATTTAAGGTTAAAGCTGGGAGAGAATGCTAAAGAAAGTATAAAACGTTTTTCTAAAGAAAAAGTAAGTGATACTTTTTACGAATTTATCACAAATAAGGAATTGTAAAGATCATTATAAATTCCTAAATAATATTGATAATGAAAGTTATTGTTATAGGTTCTAAAGGTTTTATAGGTAAACATTTAGTAAAATATTTTCAAGATAAAAATTACAGTGTTTATAAAGCTGATGTAGTTGTTGATTATGCTGATACTGACAAGTATTTTTTAATTGATGCTTCTAATTCAGATTTTAATACAGTTTTCCATTACGACAAATACGACCTCTGTATTAATTGTTCTGGAGCAGCAAGTGTTCCTGACTCATTAAAAAATCCAATGAGGGATTACTATTTAAATTCTGTTAATGTATTTAAAATACTCTCGGCCATTAATCAATTTCAGCCAGAGTGTAAGTTTATTAATTTAGGAAGTGCTGCTGTTTATGGTAATCCTATGCAATTGCCTGTTTTAGAAAAAGCAACACGTAATCCATTATCACCATATGGTTTCCATAAATTACAAGCAGAACAAATTTGTGAAGAGTTTTCAAGTTTCTTTAAATTGAAAACATGCTCATTAAGAATTTTTTCAGTTTATGGAGATGGACTAAAAAAGCAACTTTTCTGGGATTTGTTTCATAAGGCTAATTCAGGAGAACCATTTGAGTTATTCGGTACAGGTGAAGAATCAAGAGATTTTATACATGTAAATGATTTAGCCAGGGCAATTGAATTAGTAGCTAAGAATGCAGATTTTAATGCAGATGTAGTAAATGTAGCTAATGGAGTAGAAGTTAAAATTAAGGATGCCGTTTCTGCTTTCTTTAGTTTTTTTGAGAAAAAGGTGAACTATTCATTTTCTGGTAATGTTAGAAAAGGAGATCCTCTAAATTGGAGGGCTGATATATCAAAATTAACTTCGTTTGGCTATACTCCTTCTATGGATTTAAAACAAGGATTAAAAAACTATTACGAATGGATTCGTAAATAATATTTCATTCCAAAAACATTTTTAAACCACTTAATTTAATGACAAACTTAAATGATAAAAAAAGGCTTAAAATTGGTCTTTTGTTCGACCTTCAGAAAGTCTGGATGGGCGGTATCACTTATATCCTCAATTTAATTAAAACCTTAAACTATCTTGACGAAGATGATAAACCTGAAATAATTCTTTTTTACAGTAGTGAGTTAAAAGAATTTTTAGAAGAAATTGACTATCCATATATTAAATTTGTAGAAAAAGAACCTTATTCTGTCGTAAAAGGTTATTTATCATCTTGGCTTACTCGCCAAAATAAGTTTATTGATGATTATATTAAAAGATACGATTTAGATACCATATACCCAGTTAGGGATTGTCCAGTAAAAAGTAAGGCAGGAGCTCATGTAATGTCTTGGTATGCAGATTTACAACATAAGTATTTTCCAGAGTTTTTTACAAAAAAAGTGATTATTCACAGAACATTCAGGCTTAATTATATGCTAAAGAATGCTGATAAAATGGTTGTTTCAAGTCAAGCTGTAAAGGATGATTTTGATAAGTTTTTTAATGGAAAAAAAATAAAGTTTGATATTTACCATTTTATTTCGATTAATGAAGATTATCAAATTTTGGATATTGATAGCCTTAGAACAAAATATAATTTGCCCGAAAAATATTTTATGGTATCCAACCAGTTTCATAAACATAAAAACCATAAAGTAGTATTGCTAGCACTCGCTCAACTTAAGGACAAGGGTGTTAAAAAACACTTAGCATTCACAGGAAGGTTTCCATCAGCTGCTAACTCTCCTTATTTAGCTGAGTTGCATGGAATTATTGAACGCTATGGATTAAAGGATCAAATTAGCTTGCTGGGGATAATTCCCAGAAGTGAGCAAATACAATTAATGAATCATTGCCAAGCTATTATTCAGCCTAGTCTTTTTGAAGGTTGGAGTACAGTAATTGAAGACGCAATTTCACTGCAGGTACCAGTTATGGCATCAAATATTAAAGTGAACATGGAGCAACTTCAGGATAAAGGAGCTTATTTCGATCCTCATAAACCTGAAGAATTAGCAGGGAAGTTAGAATTATTTGCTGACAGAAATATGGATGAAAAACTCTACGAGGAACATCATATAAGAATAAAGAAAGCGGCAAATAATCTTTTAGAGGTTTTTAAAGGGTAACATCAAAAAATAAACTATAAAAATTGAAAAAAGTTACCATCATAAATCAAGATTCAGGATATTTGATGATTGATATTGCCAATAGTTATTGCGAAAAAGGATATGATACAACTCTTGTTGCTGGTAGAATTGTTGAAAGAGACATCTGTTTAGATGAGAAAATAAAGGTGAAAAAAATAGCCAAATATAACCGCAATACTAACATTAAGAGATTACAAACTTGGCTGCTGGGAGCTTTGCAAATATGGAGTTATGTTTTTTTTCGCTCAAGAAAATCTCATTTGCTTATTGTAAGCAATCCACCTTTGGCCCCCTTACTGACACTATTGTTGCCTAATCGTTATTCTCTTTTAATATTTGATATTTTTCCTGATGCACTTACAGAATATGGTTTTGCAAGTAATAAGTCATTTATAGTTAAGTTATGGAAAAATGCGAATAAAAAGGTGTATTGTAAAGCTCATAAAGTATATACATTAACAAATGGTATGCGACGTGTTTTAGAACAATATCAATCGAAGGAAAAGATTGATATAGTGCCATTATGGACAAATAACTCGTTTTTAAAGCCTATAAAAAAAGAAGAAAATAAGTTTGCTAGTAAATATAAGCTTAAAGATAAATTTGTTGTATTATATTCTGGTAATTTTGGTTATTCTCATAGGGTAGATTTATTAGTGGATTTGGCAACCAAAATAAAAAATCCTAAAATAATGTTTGTTATTATTGGAGGAGGCACTATTGAAGATAAATTGAGGGAAAAGATAGCGAAAGAAAATATTACTAACTGTTTAATACTACCATGGCAAGATGTAGATATTTTGCCATATTCGTTATCATCAGCAGATCTATCGGTTGTTACCTTAAGCGAGAATGCAAGTGGTCTGGCAATTCCTAGTAAAGCTTTTAATTACTTATCAGTTGGTTCTCCAATATTGGGTATTACCAGTAACCATTCTGATCTGGAAGAATTAATTAAGAAATATGATGTGGGTAAATCTTTTAACTCAGGTCAGGTTGAAGAAATAATTAAGTTTATAGAAACCTTATCATCTGATTCGGAACTATTAAGTTACTATAAGGAGAAATCAATAGAGGCATCTAATAATCATACAATTAAAAATGTTGAATTAATTACTCAAAACAATGTTGTATAAAAAATTTTTAAAATCTGTTATAGATTTTATTCTTGCACTTATTGCAATAATAATACTTATGCCAATATTTATTGTTGTATATTTTGCTATTAAGTTAGATTCTAAGGGTTCAGCAGTTTTTAAGCAAAAGAGATTAGGTTTAAATGGAAGAGAATTTACAGTTTTTAAATTTCGTTCCATGGTTACGGATCAAAGTCATATTAAAAAATCAAATAAAGTTTACGAAAATGACCCAAGGATAACTAAGGTAGGTGCATTTATCAGAAAAACAAGTATTGATGAGTTACCTCAGGTATTTAATATTCTTAAAGGGGAAATGAGTTTTATTGGACCAAGACCTCCAGTACCGTATTTTCCTAAAAAGTATGGTGAATATAATAGTTTTGAAGTACAAAGATTTCAAGTAAAGCCAGGAATTAGTGGTTTAGCCCAAGTAAGGTGTCGAGAGATTCATGACTGGGATATTAATATACCCATAGATGTGGAATATGTTGAGAACTATTCATTTATATATGATATGAAATTGTTTCTTGCTTCATTTATGTCATTTTTTAAGCATGATAATATTTACAGAAAAGAATAATAAATCTACCAAAAACTAGAATAATGGAGAAAATTATTGCCATTCATCAACCCAATTACTTGCCTTGGTTAGGTTATTTCTATAAGATATATCAGTCGGATATTTTTGTATTACTTGATGATGTACAGTATTCTAATAAAGGGATGCATAATTATACGTATATAAAAACGTCTAATGGATCTTTACGACTTAAATATCCGGTAAATCAAAAGTTTGGCGATCAAATAAAAGATGTAACAACCAAGGATGAGATGAATTGGAAAAAAAAGCATTTGGACACGATTACTATGAACTATAAAAAAGCACCTTTTTTCAAAGAGGTGTTCGAAGATTATCAAAATATACTATCAGGAGAATACGCAGATATTGTAGAATTGAATGCAGCTTTTATAAAATACTATTCTGATAAATTAGGTTTTAATACTCAATTTGTGCGCTCTTCGGAACTTGAAATCGATGCCAATAAAACGGATAAAATAATTGGTATTTGCAAAACACTGGAAGGAACAGTTTATTACTCAGGTACAGGAGCAAAAGCATATCAAAAAAATGAAGATTTTGAAAGCTGTGGAATTGAATTAAGGTATTCGGTTTTTAGTCCAATTGAGTATTCTCAGTTATGGAAAGAATTCCAGTCAAATGTTACGGCTCTTGATTATTTTATGAATTGCGGATATGACTTTAGTGATGTTTTAAAAGAGCAAAAAGAAGCTTAAAGATGGAAATAGGTAGTTTTATTGGATTAGATCTTGAGGGGACTGGAGAGTACTACGATAGTGATTTAGGTATAGCTCGTTTAAATTCGGCAAGAGCAGGTATTTATCATGCCTGCAAACTATACAACTGCCATTCAGTTTACTTACCTAATTATCTTTGTCCTTCGGTAAAAAAGTATTTAAATGATTTAAATATTGATACAAAGTGGTACCGAATAAATGATAATATGGAACCCATTGGTATTAAGCAAGAAAAAGATCATGCAGTTATTATAGTAAATTATTTTGGTATCTTATCTCAGGATAAAATGCAGTCTATTGTTAACAAATTCCAAAATGTTATTATCGATAATTCGGCTGCTTTTTTTGCAGAACCTATCTCAGAATGTTATAATGTTTATTCTCCTCGTAAATTCTTTGGAGTTCCGGATGGATGTTATGTAATGGGACATTATGCTTCAAAAGGAACAGATAATTATAAGCAAGATTATTCATCCTCAACATCTTCATTCTTATTTAAAACGATAGAATATGGAACAAATGCAACGTATTCAGAGAGAATGATAAATGAGGGAAGAATAGATAATTCTGAGCCAATGAAAATGTCGGGTCTTACTAAAACATTGTTGAAACATATTAATTATGAAAAAATAATGAAGAAAAGAGTGGAGAACTTTAAGTTTGCCCATTTAAAATTTAGTAAATATAATTTATTTGACCCACTTAAAAATTTTGACAAAACATGTGTACCAATGGTATATCCTTTAGTTATTAAAAATAGGGAGCTTGATAAGCACCTCAGAGACAAAAAGGTATATGTTGGTCGTTTATGGAATAAAGTCTTGGAAGAAGTACCATCAGATTCTTTTGAAGCTTGGATGTCGAAATATATGATTCCTCTACCGATAGATCAAAGATATGGAAGGTATGAGATTACGTGTCTTTCGGATTATGTAAAGGAAATTTTAAAACTTACTTAAACCCATATTATAATTTATACCAAAGGTATTGGTAAAAAATTAAACATAACTTAATTATCTATGAAAGAAGAAAAGGTTGTTGTAGAAAACAAAGTGCAAGGAGTGAATTCGATGGAGAATGAAAACTTGGTTTCTAATAATAATGAAACATTTGTAAAGGAGAATATTAAATTCAGTATACTTCCCAGCAAGGATATTAATGAGTCAGAATGGGATGAACTCTTAAATAAATCATCAGAGACTACATACTTTTGTACAACTCAGTGGTGGAAAACTTATGAAGGTTCGTACTTTTTACTTGCCAAAGATGAAAAAGGAAAATTAATTGCAGGAGTACCTTTTAGAATTTTGTCAGTAATACCTGTTATAGGTAAGTACTTTAAATTTTCGTGGTTAGATTCATCAGTATTAGTAGATGAATGTTTTAAAAAAGAAGATATACATCATTTAAAGAAAACTGTATTTGAATACTTAGTTAAACATCTGAAGAAGGAAAATGCAGTTGTTATGTTTGTCTCAACTAAATCTACCTCGCTTGATGGGCTATTATTTAAAGAGTTATTTAATTCTTCAGAAAAATGTGCAACCATTATTAATGATCTTACTTTAGACGAGGATAAAATGTATGCTGCGTTTAAAAAGACAAGACGTTATTCGGTACGCAAGGCTACAAAATTAGGTGTAGAAGTAAAAATATTAGAGGGGGAAGATGCATTCTCTTTGATTCCGGATTATTGCCATTTACAAAAAAAGTTATTTGAGCATAAAAGTGCATATTATAGCAGTATTTACTATAAATCTGAGTCATATTTGAAATCAATCTTAACTGCATCAAAAGATTCTTATATAGCAATGGCATATCACGAAGGAAAGCCTGTTGCAGGTAATATCATGGTTTCGCATAAAAAAATGATGCATGCTTATTTAGGGGCATCAGATAATAAACTAAATAGAGAAACTGATGGATCTTCTTTATTAGAGTATGAGATGATGAAATATGCCAAACAAAAGGGATATGAGGAATATGATCTCGTTGGAATACAGGTGAATAAGCCAGAGAAAACGGATGGTCTATACGGAGTTTATCTATACAAAACTGGTTTTGGAGGAGAGATTAAAGTATATGATTGTTGTACTTATGCTATCAGAAAAAAACGATATATGTTTGTTTGGTGGTTACGTAAGTTTGAAAATAATCCAATAGCTCAGAAATTATATAATATTTTAAAAGGAAAAAATTCTAATTAATTGTCAATTTTTCATGGGAAAAAATGTTTTGGTAGTTGCACCGCATCCAGATGATGAAGTACTCGGATGTGGTGGATTGATTAAAAAATATACAACATTAGGTCATCGTGTATTTGTTCTTGTTGCAACAAGAGGATCTGCAAAACGTTATAGCGAAGACAGAGTATTAAATGTTCGCAATGAGGCAAGAGAAGCTCATAAAATTTTAGGTGTAGAAGATACTCTCTTTTTAGATTTTCCAGCTCCTGACTTAGATATGGTTTCAAAAGCTGATATGTCAACCGAAATTTCAAAAGTTATTAAGAACTTGGAAATTGAAGAATTATTTTTACCACATAGGGGAGACATTCATCATGATCATCAAGCAATTTTTTATGCCGGACTTGTAGCTGCACGACCAACTCAAGGTAATACAGTAAAACGCATTAGTGCATATGAAACTTTATCAGAAACAGAGTGGGCAGCACCTTTCGAATCAGATGCGTTTATACCAAATCATTTTGTGGATATTACAGATAGTATCTCTTTTAAGTTGGATGCGATGACAAAATTTAAAAGCCAACTAAGAGATTTTCCAAATTCTAGGTCTTTAGAGGCTATACAATCGTTAGCGAAATTTAGAGGTTGTACAATAGGTACTCATTATGCAGAAGCCTTTATGGTGATTCGTATAATAGAATAATAAATTGGTGTAAAAAAAAGATTACCTTTTCAAAATTACCAAGGAAACAGCCGAAAAATTGTTAAATTAGATATTGAAGTAAATATTGGAGAGAAGCCAATAGCTATTAGCAATTTAAAAAAAATGATATATGAAAGATAAATTTATTGAAGCTTTGGCAGAAGCGTTGGAAATAGAAGCGAATGAAGTAGATTTTCAAGACAGTTTTAGAGATTATGAAAGTTATGATTCGCTTTCAGAATTATCTGTATTAGCAATGCTTGATTCAGATTTTGGTGTAGAATTAGAAATGGAAGAATACAACACCTATAAAACAGTAGAAGATCTTTTTAAAAGGGTATCTACTAAAAATTAATCATTCTATGGGCTTGTTTACATTTAAGAATGTTGGAATTGCGGGTATATCAGCTGCAGTTCCAAGCAATGTAATAAATAACTACAATTACGACGAGTATTTTTCAAAGGAAGAGATAAAGGAAATTGTTGATAAAATTGGGGTTAAAGAGCGTAGATTTGTAAATGGAGACACTTGTTCATCAGATTTGTGTTATGCAGCAGCGGAAGATTTAATTAACGGAATGGGTATTGATAGAGAAGAAATTGGCCTGCTAATTTTTATCTCACAAACTCCAGACTATAGGATGCCGGCAACATCTATAATTTTACAGGATAGGTTAAAATTATCAAGATCTACTATAGCATTTGATGTTAGTTTAGGTTGTTCTGCTTTTTTATACGGTTTATCTGTAGCATATTCAATGATTAGTTCTGGTGTTGTAAAAAAAGCATTGATACTAGATGGAGAAACCAGATCCAAGGTTTATTCAAAAAAAGATAGAAAAACCAGTTTCCTTTTTGGAGATGCTGGTGTTGCAGCATTAATTGAACAAGATGAAAAATTTGGACAAAGTTGGTTTTCTTTAAACTCAGATGGAGAAAGAGAATCTTTAATTAAGATCCCAGCAGGAGGCTATCGAAAGATGAGTTCGGCAGAAACATTAGAAGAAAAGGTAGTTGATGAGTACGGTAATATGAGATCAGAGGAGCAAGGATTTATGAATGGAGCTGATGTTTTTAACTTTGTTCTTCGCGAAATACCTCGAGATTTTAAAAAATTATATCAGTATGCCGATGTTGATTTAGAGACAGTTGATCATTTTATTTTTCATCAGGCTAATAGTTATATTAATGGTTTTATAGCTAAAAAACTTAAACTACCAACAGATAAGATACCTTCAACCATTGAAAAATATGGTAATACTTCTTCTGTTTCGATACCAATCACTATTGTTTCTGAACTAAAAGATAAATTAAATAATCGCACCAGGTTAATGTTAAGTGGTTTTGGTGTTGGTTTATCTTGGGGGACTGCTATAATTGATGTTGATAATTGTTATGTTGGAGATGTTATAGAAGTTTAGTTTTATTGTAATAAGAATTAATTAGACTCTCTTTTGGGGAGTCAAGGAGAAAAGAGAGATCTTAGCTATGAGAAATAATCCATTTACTTTAAATAATAAGGTAATTGTTGTAACGGGTGCTTCTTCAGGAATAGGACGACAATGTGCTATTACCCTTAGCCAGTTAGGGGGCAAAGTAATGTTATTGGGTAGAAATATTCAAAGACTTGAGGATACTTTAAAATCATTAGAGAATCAACAATTGCATAAAATATTTGCATTTGATTTAGGAGAATATGATAAAGTTTCGGCCTTTATTAAAGAAATTTCAGGTAATGAAGGTATGATTAATGGACTCATAAACTGTGCAGGAATATCAACTACCTTACCATTTAATGCGGTTTCTCCATCTAAAATGGATGAGTTTTTTAAATCAAATGTTATAGGAGGAATAAATCTTACTAAACATGTAGTAAGTACTTCAAATTTTTCTAAAGAAGGAGGAAGTGTTGTTTTTATGAGTTCAGTAATGGGAGTTGTTGGAACAAAAGGGAAAACATTATATTCAATGACAAAAGGAGCTTTGGTATCAGTAACTAAATCAATGGCAATTGAACTCGCTCCAAGAAGAATAAGGGTTAATTCAGTATCTCCAGGAGTTGTTCAAACCCCTATGTCAAAATCTGCTATCTATTCTAGAAATGAAGAAGCATTAGCTAAAGTTACTAGTCAGCATCCACTTGGTTTAGGTAAACCAGAAGATGTTGCTAACACATGTGCTTTTCTAATGTCTGATGCATCAAGTTGGATTACTGGCACAAATATAGCTGTTGATGGTGGATATCTTGCCGTTTAAATAATTATTTTCATCGGGTTTAAATTATTTTTATTTACCAGATGAAACTCTCAATAAGTTTTAATCATTTTCATTTCGTATACTTAATTAAAATAAAAACTGGTTATATAAATTATGACTGAAATTATTGTAATTGGAGCCGGAGGACATGCGGCTGAAATTAACGATTATATACATTACTCCTATATGGCTTTAGGAGAAGGCTCAATAAAAATAATAGGGTTTATCGATGATAATCCCTTAAGCTATCAAGCTTATAAACTAGGAGGGCCTTACTTGGGAGGTATTAAAGACCATAAAGTTAATACAGATTGTTACTACTTAATGGCAATAGCTAATATTAAATACAGGCGACCAATTATAGAAGATTTTATTAATAAAGGTGCAAAATTTACAGATTTAATACATCCAACTGCATATATATCTCCATCATCATCTATAGGATCAGGAACTATAATAGGCCCCCATGTTAATATTGGTCCTAACGTTACGGTAGGGCAATTTAATTTGATAAATTCACGATGCAGTCTTGGGCATGATACCAAGCTTGGAGATTATAATTTTATAAGTCCAAATGTTTGCTTTTCAGGTAATACAAAGGTTGGTGATGAAAACCTTTTTGGAATAAATAGTGTTACTATTCCAAATATACATGTAGGAAATAGAAACAAGATTGCAGCAGGGATGGTTTTAGATCAAAATGTTAAAGACGAGTCGGTTGTTTTCTATAGGTTCAAGGAAAAAATTATGGCTGTTCCAAAAAAGTAAAAAATGAATAGTTAAAATAAAAATAGATAATAGGCATATAACTAAAAGACATTCTTTATTTAAAAGATTGAAATATTGCATAACACGTAATGAAAAAATTCATAATTAAGATAATAGTAACAGGAATATTGTTTGGGGTAATAAACTTAATATACCTATCTCTACTATATTTTATGGATATGAGCTTTATTAAAAGGTTTGAATCTTTAAAGTTCGATAACCCTGATTACGAAATATTAGTTTTAGGAAATAGTTTAGCTTGTGATGGATTTGATACTGAATTATTAGGTTTAACAGGATCAAAAGCATATAACCTTGCCATTCCGGGAAGTTCAATAAAAACTAATTATATTCAACTACAAGAATATTTGAGTAATTATAATAAAAAACCCGAGTGTATTATTCTAGGACTGGGGACATACACAATGAGTAATTATGTAGATGAAACTATTCATCCAATTGTTGAATTTACAATGGAAGGACATATATATACTTATAATGATTTACCATTACTAAAGTTTAAATGGCTAGCCATAGAATTTATAAAAAAAATAGTAAGTAGTGATCATCGTAACGCAACCTTATCATATGGACAAATGAGATTTCAAACAAGTAGAGGTGATCATACCAATTACACAAATAGTAAATTTGATATGGATGAGTATCAGTCATCTAAGTATATTGAACTACTTGCTAAATTGTGTAAAGAAAATGACATAAAGCTATATGTTATTGAAATGCCAGGATTTAAAGAAACCCAAAATAATAGTGATATAGGTCCATATTATTTAACATTTGAAAAAGAGGATAGTGTTCCTTTATATAATTTTAATAATATCGAATTTGGCAAAAATTTTAGCTCTGCTTTAGACTGGGTTGGAAACTCACACCTTAATGAAAAAGGAGCAGTAAAATTTACTAGGTTGTTAATAGATTCATTATTGTATGAGAAATTAATTAAGCAGCAATGTAAATAAACTTCATAAATTAATAATTAAAGTCAAATATTAAAAAAATGCTTTTTAATACATTAGATTTTGCGGTCTTTTTGCCAATTGTGTTTGTTATTTATTGGTTTGTAGCTTATAAAAGTATTCGAATTCAGAATCTTCTTATTGTTGCAGCAAGTTATATATTTTATGGATGGTGGGATTGGAGATTTCTATCTCTAATATTGTTTAGTACTATTGTTGATTATTTTGTTGGACGAAGATTGACTATTGAAGAAAACATAACCAAAAGAAAAATATTATTATGGATTAGTATTTGCGTTAATATAGGTTTTTTAGGTTTCTTTAAGTATTATAATTTTTTTATTGATAATTTTACGGCTGCATTCTCTCTTTTCGGAAGAGATATTAGTACAAGTTCATTAAATATTATTTTACCCGTTGGTATTAGCTTTTATACATTTCAAACAATGAGCTATACTATTGATGTTTATAAAAGACTTTTAAAACCAACTAGAGATTTTATTGCATTTTCTGCATTTGTTAGCTTTTTTCCTCAATTAGTAGCAGGTCCAATAGAAAGGGCTACACATTTATTACCTCAATTCTATAATAGTAGAAAATTTGACTATGCTAGAGCTGCTGATGGAATGCGTCAGATTTTATGGGGACTGTTCAAAAAGGTTGTTATTGCTGATAACTGTGCAGATCTTGCAAATCAAATTTTTAATAATACAGCAGATTTTTCTGGAAGCACGCTGGTATTAGGTGCCATTTTTTTTACTTTTCAAATATATGGCGATTTTTCAGGGTATTCAGATATAGCAATTGGGACTTCTCGCCTTTTTGGATTCGATTTAATGCAAAATTTTAATTATCCTTATTTTTCACGCGATATTGCAGAATTTTGGAGAAGGTGGCATATTTCTTTATCAACATGGTTTAGAGATTATTTATATATTCCTTTAGGAGGTAGTAAGGGAAGTATTGGTAAGAAGGTAAGAAATACTTTTTTAATTTTTATCATTAGTGGATTTTGGCATGGTGCCAATTGGACATTTATTGTTTGGGGGCTTCTTAATGCAATATATTTTTTACCGCTTTTGTTAACAAATAATAATAGAAATAACCTTGATATTGTAGCTAAAGACAAATATTTACCTTCTATAAAAGAGTTGGTAAGTATGTTCTTTACTTTTGTTTTAACTGTTTTTGCGTGGATATTTTTTCGTGCCGAAAATCTTGAGCATGCTATTAATTATATTTTGAAAATATTTACACCTGCATTATTTACGCCACCTAAACTTGTTGATAGTAACTTATCATTTATATTATTAGCTATGATATTCTTTTTGGTTGTAACAGAATGGTTTGGAAGAGAAAGGAAATACGGTATTGCTAACTTATCAAAAAGACATCGAGTATTAAGATGGGCTGCTTATACTTTTTTAATTGGGATCATATTTTTGTTTGGAGGAAGAGAGCAAGAGTTTATTTACTTTCAGTTCTAAATTACCTTTTAAAAAAGGATATATAAATAATTAATTCCAAGTTTAAATCCTATAAGATATATTACCTATGTCAAAAAATTCAAAACGAATTTATCTTTCATCTCCGCATATGTCGGGAGACGAACAAAAATATATAAACGAAGCATTCCAGCAAAATTGGATTGCACCACTAGGCCCAAATGTAAACGCCTTTGAGGATGTAGTAGCTAACTATTGTAAGGTTAAACATGCAGCAGCATTAAGTTCGGGAACAGCTTCATTACACTTAGCATTAATATTGTTAGGAGTTAAAACAGGCGATGAAGTGCTGGTATCAACATTTACTTTTTCTGCATCAGTAAATCCAATTATTTACCAGGGTGCAATACCAGTATTTATTGATAGTGATGAGGAAACTTGGAATATGGATCCTGATTTACTAGAACAGGCCTTATCAGAAAGAAAAGAAAAAGGATTAAAAATGCCTAAAGCTATTATTGTGGTTCATTTATATGGTATGCCAGCTAAAATGGATAGGATTGTGCAAGTAGCAGAAATATATGGCGTTGATATAATTGAGGATGCAGCTGAAGCATTAGGTAGTACATTTAATAAACAACCATTGGGATCTTTTGGAAAGATGTCAATTTTGTCATTTAATGGTAATAAAATAATTACAACATCAGGTGGAGGAGCATTAATATCGGATGATAAGATGCTTATTGAAAAATCCAGATTTTTAGCTACGCAATCTCGTGACAAAGCTCCATATTATCAACATAGTGAGATAGGTTTTAACTATAGGATGAGCAATATTCTTGCAGGGGTTGGACGTGGACAGATGGAAGTAATTGATGAAAGAGTAAATAAAAGGAGGGAAATATTTTCGTTTTATAAGAAGAATTTATCAAATATTGAGGGGATTATGTTTTTGGAAGAACCTAGTTCAAACTATTTCTCAAATAGATGGTTAACAACGATATTGATTGATCCGGAGAAGACTGGTACTACATGGGAAAAAGTACAAAAAGAGTTAGAGGAGGATAATATAGAAACGAGACCATTGTGGAAGCCAATGCATATGCAGCCTGTTTTTGAAAGATATCCTTCATACTTAAATGGGGTATCTGAAAAATTATTTGAGGTAGGGTTATGCTTACCTTCAGGTTCTAATATGACCGATGATGAACTTAACTTTGTAATAAGTAAATTAAAAAAATGCTTTGAAAAGTATTTACAAGTTAGTACTATTTAACTGAAAAATGATATAACTTAATAAGTTCAGATTGATAATAAAAATTATTAGTTATGGATATTATATCACTAAGGTTTATAGTAATTACCATTGCATCAGCTCTACTATATTCCTTTCTCCATCAAAAATACAGAGGTGTTTTTCTTGCTTTAATGAGCAGCCTCTTTTTATTGAGTCACAGTATTAGTTTATTGCTTTATGTATTTATTTACGTTGGTTTAAACTATTTTGTGGGTATTCAAATAGTTAAGGCTGGTAAACCTAAAATGGTTTATAGAATTGGTATTCTGGTTAATATATTACAATTAATTATTTTAAGATATGCTTCATTTGCTATAGATCCTTTATTCAACCTCTTTAATAGCGAAGTTGCGGTTTCTAAGTTATCGGAAATTATTGTTACTTTAGGGATTTCTTATTATACATTGCAGAGCATAGGTTATCTCTTTAATATAAAAATGAAATGGGAGAAACCTGAATATAATTTCATTGATTTTTTTGTCTATTTAACCTTCTTTCCAAAATTTATATCAGGTCCAATAGAACGTTCTAATCATTTTTTACCTCAATTAAAATCAAAGAACAGTTTTAATGAGGAGAATATTTTTTCTGCTTTATGGATTATTTTAACTGGATTTTTTAAGAAAGTTGCAATTGCAAATCAATTGGCACCATATGTGGTTGATACATTTGCGAATATTGAAACTGTAGATGGATTTTCGCTTTGGGCTTTAATTTTTCTTTTACCAGCTTTCCTTTATTTTGACTTCTCAGGATATACAGATATTGCTATTGGGTGTGCAAAGTTATTTGGTATTAACTTATTACCTAATTTTAATCGTCCCTTTTTTGCTGAAAGTATGACGAATTTTTGGAAACGGTTTCATATTTCTTTATCAGCATGGTTTAACGATTACATTTTTAAGCAAACAAGTTTTAGAAGGAGAAAATGGGGGATGTATACATCTTCGGTATATGCTGTATTATTAACTTGGGTTTTGTTTGGAATATGGCATGGAGCAGGCTGGAACTTTATGCTTTTAGGATTTCTTCAGGCAATAGCAATTATCTATGAGTTTTTTACTAAAAAAATAAGAAAGAAATTGTTTTCAAAATTACCAGACAGTGTAGCCAAGTGGATTGGACGAATTTCGGTCTATTTATTTTATGGTTGCTCTCTTGTTTTTTTCTTTTCCCCTAACTTAAAATCTACGTATCTAGTGTTTGTTAAACTATTTACTTTTACGGAAACGATTCCTACAATAGTAATTAAACTAGTGCAACAAGTATCAATATCGGTTTTTGTATTTATGATAATTGTATATCTAGCTGAATTAATTCAAGAGGATTTTAACGACATAAACAACTTGGTTAAGAAAGTTTGGTTAAGTAAAACCAAAAAATCGTTAATACTTAGATGGACAGTATATTCTATGATTCTCACTATATTGTTTGTATTGGCAAACAACGTTCAACCGTTTATCTATTCTCAGTTTTAAAAGGTAAGGATGAAAAGTTTTATAGTTAAATCACTATTATTTTTGTTATACTTTGCTTTATTTTTTGTAATTGTTAATGCATCATATACTATTCTCTTGATTAAAACTGATTACAATTTTAAAAAGAGGATTGAAACGCTTAAGTTTGAAAATCCAGATTATAAGTTGCTAGGTTTTGGAGCAAGTACAATGTTAGATGCTTTAGATGCAGAACTTTTGTGTAAATACGATATTAAATCTTATAACCTGGCAATTGATGGAAATACAGTAAAAGGTAATTTAGTTCAATTAAAGGAGTATTTAGAAGTATGTAATGTAACTCCAAAGTATGTTGTTCTTGGATTAAATACACAAATGGTGAGAACCTTTGATGAAGAATTTATTAATCCAATTGTTGAGATAACTTCGTCAAAACATGAATTCAAACTTAGTGATGCTCCAATTCTTAAGCTTAAATGGTTAGGTTTTGAATTTGTTAAGAAAATTGTAAGCAAAAGTCAGAGAAAATCTAATGTGGTATTAGGGCAATTAAGAATAAGTGATAAAAGATCTGATAATACTTCTTATAAAAATCAATATTTAGATTTAAATGATTTTGAGTCGTCGTATTGGATTGGGAAAATGGCAAAACTTTGTAGTAAAAATAGTATTGAATTTATAATAATTGAGATGCCAGGATTTAAAGAAACCCAAAATCTTTCAGAAATAGGCCCTTATGAGTTATCTTTTAATAATGGGAGTTCAGCAACACTATATAATTTTGCAAGTAAAAAATACTGTGAAATATATGATTGTAAACATGATTGGGTAGGTAATTCTCACTTAAATGAAAAAGGGGCTATAAAATTTACTCATACTCTAATTAATTATATTAATTAAATGTCACCTTAAATGTAGACAAAGCTTGATTATAATTGATTCAATTGACTTGCTTTCTTTTTAATACTACAATTATAACATCTGAAATTTAGAACTTAAAAATGCATTAATTGTTTTGGTAAGTTATACATTTTAAGGATGGTGGACTAGAGGTTTTTATCATTACTTCTTTTTAATACGATTGTAGATTATCCAGTAATACTCGGTTTGTTGAATATAAACAATCAATTAAAAAAGGAAGTTTCTACTTTGGTCTAGTGTAAAGAATGCTAATTCCCCGAACTAAATTTTTGACCTATTTTCCTTTCTACTGCGTTAAGCTTTTTCGCCGTAGCTACGGCTATGCCTGTAAACCTTGCCTTGTAAAAAGAAAAATATTTTCAAAAACTTTAATTCGTTTTATTAACACTCTTCACACTAGTGTTGTTGTTAGCTAGGGATTTCTTAGTTTATTTAAATTTTATAATTTCTTCCTCGATTAATTTATTCAGGTGTTACATCATTACGGTAACTTTTTCAAGCTAATATTAAGTGTAAGCTTTAAGATAGAAATGATTTTATCTAGCTTTTCCCTAAATTAAGATGAGCCTATTGAAAGAGCTACTTAATTACAACTTTATTTTTATGTAAAGTGCACTTTCGATAAATTCTTTACGGATTATTAAAACAAAATGGTTATCTCGGATTAAAGAATTCTTAAATGATTATTATAATTTTAATAAAATTATAAATTAAACGACTTATTACGCTTTATTGGTAATATTCATATAAATCAATATGGCGTTGAATTATTTAATAAAAACTAAATGAGCTATCAATATTGAATCCTTACAGTTTATAAATAATCAATTATACTTTACTACTACCGGTTAGTGTTGTCTTAACACCACTATTTTCAATTATATCAATTATCCTATCAAATAATAACTTACCAGCTTTGTTCGCAAAAGTACTATTCGGATGAGGGTTATTTGGAGCTTGAGCATACTCATCCTTAAAGTATAATCCTCCTTCTGTTTGTAAGCTATATAAATCCCATAAATAAATATTGTCTTCGGGAGTATCCCATTGTGTTCTTACCCAATCAAAAAAATCTTTAGCTAGTTTAGCTGTTTCTTCATCAATATTAGCTTCAACTTGAGTAGCACCAGTAAATAAAATAAATTTTGTATTTGGGAATTCAAGTAATTTATCCTTTAAAGCGTTATACTGAAGTTTATAATTAGCCATAGTTTTTACATTAGAATCAACATTAGGATCATTAGTATCAGGTCTAATATAACAAACAGGAAAACAATGTTTAAAAATAATGACTTGGTATTGTTTAGTTAAGATTTCCAAAGTCGGTTCACTCATATAATCATTATTTCCAGCATTTTTAACCCAAATATTGTAATAATCATAGGGAAAATTACTCCATCCATATGGAGACTCCTTAGGAAAAATTATTTCTTCAAAAGAGTAATTTTTACCATTTTTTGTATTGTATTCCTTTAGTAGTGATGGTACTAATCCTGTTTTGTTAATTTTTTTGTATAACTTAGGACTTAGGTTATTAACAATCTTTCCAATCATAGATGGTTGTTTTCCATTCCAAATAATATCACCCGTACTATGATGAAGAAATAATGCTTTAGTGTCTGAGTTTGTTTTTTCTTTACTGCATGAAGAAAAAATGAGAGCAATAAAAACTAGTAAGATAATCTTTGTAAATTTCATTTTTCTATTAGATTTTGTAAAACTATACTTTTAATTTATGAAAAATAATTCTTGTACATGCACTAATTTAAAAACTTTCTTAATAAGATAGGTTAAATTTGTTTATATCTAATAAAAAAAAACTGTAAAGAATATGTGATATACATTGAATAAGTAGTTGCTATTATGTTTGACTGTAAATCAATATATGCTATATATTAGGATTGTCAATGTAGTTGATAAATCAACAGTTTCTCTTGTTCTAGGAATAAAAAAAAGGGCTAAGAAATTAATCTTAACCCTATATTGTTAAAAGTTTAAGTTCTAATTATTTGTTTTTGTTATTTTAATAGATTCCTTATAAGATTCATGACTCAATACAATGTTATATGTTGCATTTTTATCCTTATCTTCATCTTTAATATACTCAATTAAATTAATGACGTATTTATATTTAATATAGCCTTCTTCGTCTTCATTCTCATCGAGCTTTTTCAGGTCACTTAGCATAATTTCTAATTTTCCAGTATCATTAAGTGAAGTTCCCAAATTATCAAATACTTCTACATTAATTCGATCAATTGTTTTAGACTTAAAGAAAATCTTTACTAAACCATCTGAAGATGGATTAGGACCAGATTCTTTATTATTAATTATTAAAGGTCTTGGTGCTTCTGGATCTACTTTACTTATAATACATATATCAGTGGTTATATCATCTGTAATGTAAATTGTGTATGATCCAGTAGGTGAATCAAATAGATTGATATCTAGTTCGTTGTCTGTACCACTTTGAGCAAGATGATTTAATGATTTCACAGTATAACCAAAATCATTACGAACATCAATATTTACATAATCACTATTAGGTGAATAAAATTTGATAGAAGCTTTTCCGGTTGTTGTTTTTGGGTATTCAATAATTTCAATAGGTCTTTCAGTATATTCTGTATAACCAATATCAGGAGATGAACCATAATAGTCATAGCCATAGTTGTCTAGTTTTGTTCCTTTATCTATAAGATCAGATTTTCCATCTTTATATTTAAGTTTCATAAACTTTATTTCAGGAAGAGAACCATCATCTTTTCTAGGAGCAGACAATTCTGATACATCAAGTGACTCAAAGTCATCAGCAGTAACTTCTACTTCATTTTCTTTCCACCACATAAGGCTCCCAATTTCCGAATCATCAGCATAATCCCAAGTATTATTACTTTCAATATAGATGTCCCCAACAACCAAATTATATGGTCTTCCACCTGTATCTATTTGCTTACTTTCGAAGATTATATTGTTGTAGTAATGACTTGGGTTTTCGCCAGAATAATTATCATTAGTTGCCATTTGAATACCAATACCATTTGCATAGCTAACGTTATTATAGACTTGTGCATTATTAGGATAGTAAGGTGCGTATGCTAATTCATAATAACCAATTCCACCATTATTAGCGGCGATACAATTTTTAACTATCTTCCTAACCCCAGGAACACGTTCGCCACAAACTACTTCTCCATTATTATCAATGTATGCACCATCACCTCTATTTGCTCCAAATTTAAAGCCGTTGCCATCTAATGCACCAGGCATGTTATGTTCAAACGACCAACAACGTTCAAACACAGTTACACCAGGACCACTAATATCAAATCCATCATCACCACAATTCCAAGCTCTACAACCATAAAAATGTAAATACCCGTCCGATTCATTGTCGAGCTTCCAGCCATCAGAACCATTACCAGGAACTTCACTTAGTGAGTCAATACAGTTATAAACATCGCAATTAATATATCTTGTCGTATCAGATAAAATATGTGGCCTGTCAGGGTGACCAGCTACCCCCCAATAGCTCATACCTCTTCCACCTACGTTGCTTATTGTAATATTCTCAAAAGTTAAATTACTACACTCATAGGCATTAATACCAACTGCAAGTTCTCCACTTTGGGGTTGCAATAAATTAGTAATAGTTAAACCTTTTAAGTATAGAAAACTACTTTCGGTAAAAAGAATCCCTCCATTAAATCTACGTCCAATAGTATCAAGTTGCGAACAGTCTAATATTGGCACTTCTCCAGGGTAGTTAAAAAAACAAATTTTGTTTTCGGATGTTCCATTGTGGCCTATAATAGGCAGTTGTCGCGGAGAGTGTAAGATAACGTCATTGGATCCAGATGCAACTTTTTTAGGATACCAAACCCCACCTCTAAAATACACCGTATCTCCTGGCATCGCATTAGCGAAGGCCTTTTGCCATGTTCCCCAAGGTTTCTCATATGTGCCAGGATTAGAATCGTTTCCATTTACTGCCACATAGTAATCGCCCCCAATGTCTTGTGCCGATGATAACAAAGGCACGAAAAGCAATAAAGTTTGTAATAACTTTTTCATTTTGTGTTGTGTTTTTTGATTGATATTTTTTGAAACTCAGGCATCTTAACAACTTTTAGTTTTATTATAACTATAACTATAAGAAAAACCATTTGTTGTTTCAATACTTGATTTTCATTAATTGATGAAATTTACGATTTTTTACATGTAATGTTACAATTTAATTGATTAAGTAATTAATATAATCAGTTTTAATTAACTAATGTTTGTTCTTGTATAGGAGGAGATTACAGGATTAGATGGGTTTTGAAAACAACTGATAATTATTACTAAGCTTTAGTATTTAGATTATTCTTATTAATTGTTTTTATATTATTATCTAATTTAATGTATTTTTTTATTATAGATGGTTTTGTGTTTGTCAATAATTTGAAAATCAGTCATAAGGTGTTGTTTGGGATTTGTAGTTATAGATTTGGTAATTATTATTTGGTCAATAAAGTTTATAGGTTAATCAAGAATTACTAAATAGCTATATTTTCAGGTGTTATATTGCATTGTATAAACGTAAAAATCAGGTTCTTTCGAAAGTGTTTTGTAATGATGTCGACTTTTTATAATAAAAATTGATTAGTAATGGTTTTATAATTGTAACAGAATCGCGTTAACCAAAGGATTAATGTCATTCATCACAAAACCAAATCTAACTATAAATATTAAGCCGTACAGAACATAGAAAAGTCATAAATTGTAATTAGGGTTTTAGGAAAAATGGAAGTATAGTGATATGAAATCTCTACTATTAAATGTATTTAGCAGTCGCAATGTGTCGCCTTGGTGGATTTTAATCATAGATTTGACAATTGTGGCAAATGCCTTTATGTTGGCATTTATATTAAGATTAAACGTGCAATTACAATCATATTCAGTATTAAAAATGGTTGTGAGTTCTATATGGGTATTGGTTGTGTACTTAATATCGTTTCTAATTTTTGGTTCTTACAGAGGAGTTATTCGTCATAGCAATTATCATGAGTTTAAATTGTTGATTGTTGCATGTTCTTCTGCGTTTTTATTTCTGATATTTAGTCATTTTGTTTTAGGAGTTTTAGGATTTGACTTATTTAATGTTCCCCGATTGGTTTTGATATTTCATTATTTGATGACAGCTATTTTAGCCTTTGTTTTTAGAATGTTAGTTAAAGAGACATATAGCTCTTTAACCAAAAAAAATACATCAACTAATGTATATATCTATGGTGCAGGAGAGATGGGACAAATAACATTCGAAGCAATTAGAAGTGATAAGGATAATGAATATAACGTTGTAGGTTTTATTGATGATAAACCTTCAAAATGGAATATGATATTGCATTCTATTCCAGTTATAAGTTGGAAGAAGGCATTAGAACAAGGGGAAGTGAGAAATGTAAATGTTGTAATTCTTGCAATAAATAGCATCACTGTACAAAGAAAGCATGAAATAGCTGATGATTGCATGGATAAAGATTGGAAATTAAAAGTTATGCCTTCCGTAAGGAATTGGGTTAATGGAATTTCCAATAAAAAGCAAATAAGGGATATTAGAATTGAAGATATTTTAGGCCGTGAGGAAATTAGGCTGAACCAGATAAAAATTATGGAAGGTTTAGCTGGTAAAAATATTGTAGTTACAGGTGCTGCAGGTTCAATTGGATCAGAGATTGTACGTCAACTGTTACGTTTCCCAGTTCAAAAAATAATTATGGTTGATATTGCAGAATCTGCTCTATACGATTTACAACAAGAATTATTACTTAGCCATAGTGATGCACCATTTGATGTAATATTGGCAGATGTAACTAATTATCAAAGAATGCATGAAGTATTTCAAAAATATAAACCTGAAATCGTATTTAATGCAGCAGCTTATAAACATGTTCCTTTGCTAGAAGAATTTCCTTACGAAGCAATCAGAGTTAATATAGGTGGTGTAAAGGTTCTTGCTGATTTGGCCATTGACTTTAAAGTGGAGAAATTTGTTATGATTTCTACGGATAAAGCGGTAAATCCAACTAATGTAATGGGAGCATCAAAACGTATTTGTGAAATATATATTCAGGCGCTTTCCCAATTAAATCATATCAAAACAGAATTTGTTACAACTAGGTTTGGTAATGTACTTGGTTCAAATGGATCTGTAGTTCCTTTATTTAAACGACAAATTAAGAGAGGTGGGCCTATAACAGTAACACATAAGGATATTACCAGATATTTTATGACGATACCAGAGGCATGTCAACTAGTATTAGAAGCTGGATTTATGGGAAGAGGAGGTGAAATTTTTGTTTTTGACATGGGTGAACCTGTTAAAATTGTTGATCTGGCTAAAGAAATGATAAGACTATCTGGATTAAAGCTAGGAGAGGATATTGATATTTCTTTTACGGGATTACGTCCTGGAGAAAAATTATATGAAGAATTATTAGCTTCTAAGGAAAATACTATGCCAACGCATCATGAAAAAATTATGATTGCAAATGTTAGGAAATATGCGTACGACATGGTAAATAGTAAATTAGAAGAGATGCTATTAGGATTAAAAATGGAGAATAACCAATTGTTGGTTAGTAGAATGAAAGAATTGGTTCCTGAATTTAAATCTCAAAACAGTCAATATAGCGCCTTAGATAAAGAAGCTGTTTTGGAAAACCTGAAGTAAAGATTTGTTCTTTTGAACAATTATTAGTGATTATAAAGTAGCTATTTGTATAAAGAGGTTTATACTAGTGTAGTTATAGGATTGTGAGAATTTCTGTCTCTTTGAGGTAAAGTTGTTATAAATAAACCTTGCATTTAGGTTTATTAAGATAAGACCGTATTAAACAGGGATGTGTGTTGTGGAAATTTATGTGGTTTTATATTAGATAATATTCATGCTATTTTTTTTCTAGTACTTTACTTAATCGTCTTTGGCAAATAAAAAATTGCTTTAATGTATATTTAGTTAATAAAATATTCTTTCTGTAGGATTCATAATATAAACTATGTAAATTAAGCGTTGAATATATACGGTAACAAAATAAATGAGGTTAACTAAACTAAAGATTTGTTGATATGAAAGAAGAAATTAGAAATTTTATTGCAGAAACTACCTTTAATGATCCATCAATTATTAAGGATGAAACATTAATTTTTGATGAAGGAATCTTTGATTCCATGGGACTACTAGGACTAATTAATTTTCTTGAAAGCGAGTTTAACATTGTTACTAATGACAATGAACTTCAAGAAGAAAATTTTGGAAGTGTGGAAAGAATTGTTGCATATGTTGCAAGAAAAAAGGCAGCTTAGTTTATCTAGTTAATAAAGTCTTGTTGAATTGACATACTTGGTTTAATGTGTTTTAATCACTATTTATTAAAATTAAACAATGTAGATATGTATTTGTCATATTATCCTAAAATTCATTTTAGATGTGTGGAATTGCAGGTTTTGTAAATAATAGAACTTTAAGTGATGCTAGACATACTTTAAATGCAATGCTTACAAGAATCCATTATCGAGGTCCAGATGAATGTGGATTGTTTTTGTCAGATAATGCATGTATTGGAAATGTTAGGTTAAGTATTATTGATTTGGCATCGGGTCAACAACCAATGTGTACTTTGGATGGAAGATATTGGATTGCATATAATGGTGAGGTTTTTAATTACTTGGAATTAAAAACAATGTTAAAGCAGAGAGGTCATTCTTTTAGGACTAATTGTGATACTGAAGTAGTTTTACATATGTATCAAGAGTTTGGAGAAAAATGCTTAAATCAATTGAATGGACAATTTGCTATTTCTATTTGGGATACATATGAAAAGGAACTTTTTTTAGCACGAGATCGAATGGGAATTCGACCATTATTTTACACAAATAACGGATCTGACTTTATTTTTTCATCAGAAATAAAAGCAATATTTGAGTATCCAGGAATAGAACGAAAATTAAGTAATAATGGTATTAATCAAATATTCACATTTTGGACAACTATAACACCCAATACAGCTTTTAATAATATTTTTGAATTATCTCCAGGTCATTATGCTAAAGTGAAGAATGGCAAGTTGCAGATTAAACGATATTGGGAGTTAACTTTTAAAAACGAACAATCAATAAACCTTGAAGAAGCCATAGGTAGATTTAAAAACTTGTTTGAAGATTCTCTTAAATTAAGGATGAGAGCTGATGTTCCTGTTGCTGCTTACCTCAGTGGCGGATTAGACTCAACAAGTACTACTGCTTTTATAAAAAAAATGTTTCCAAATGAGTTAAATACTTTTTCTATAGGATTTCAAGAGAAAGAGTATGATGAATCGTTATTTCAGAACGAAGTGGCAAAATATTTCAAAACCGATCATCATTCGATTGTTTTTAAAAATGAAGATGTTGTAGAACTATTTGAAAAAGTTATTTGGCATGTAGAAATTCCAATTTTAAGAACTGCACCATTTCCTATGTTAAAACTCTCTGGTTTGGTGAGAGATAATAATATAAAGGTGGTTATTACAGGAGAAGGTGCAGATGAGGTTCTTGGAGGATACAATATCTTTAAAGAAGCAATAATACGTCATTTTTGGTCAAAATATCCTAATTCAAGACTTCGTCCTTTATTGCTAAAAAAGCTTTATCCTTATATGCCGCATATAAGGGATGCTGGAATAAGTATGTTAAAGTTATTCTTTGGTTTCAAATTATCGGAAACAAACTTACCAGTATACTCGCATTTATTGCGTTGGAATAATACAAGTAGAATTAAGAATCTTTTTTCCTCTGAGTATAAAGAAAAGATGAATGGTTGTGATTTCGTTGCTAAGTATAGCGATAAAATTGCATCAACAGTAAAAGATTATTCCTTATTGTCTAAAGCACAATATATTGAATCCAATGTCTTTATGTCAGGATACCTTCTTTCTTCTCAGGGCGATCGAGTAGCTATGGCTAATTCCGTAGAAGGGCGATATCCTTTTTTAGATCATAGGTTGATTGAGTTTTGTTCTTGTTTGCCAGATGATTTAAAAATATCAGGTTTAGAAGAAAAATATTTACTTAAACAGGTTGTGAAGGATATCATCCCTAAATCTGTTTTAAAAAGGCCTAAACAAGCATATAGAGCACCAATTTCTCAAGCTTTACTTAATGATAAAACTGGCTTTGTCAATAACTACATTTCATCATCAAGTATAAAACAAACAGGTATATTTGATGCGATAAATGTAGAAAGGCTAATTTTAAAACTAAGGAAAAATTCTATTGTTAATGAGGTTGATAGTATGGCTTTGATGGGAATTCTTTCTACTCAAATTTTGAATGAATTATACATTGAAAAATATTGTCACTTAAAAAAGAATGAAGTAAATTCAGGTAAGGTAATGAACCAAGTACTCAATAAAAACTTTAATCATGCAAATAAATCGTAAACCTTTTTCTAGAAATATACTAAACATTGATAATATCGATGAAGTAATAGAAAATATCTGTATACAATTGCGAGAGGATGTATTCAAAAGATTCCGCCGCTATGGAGGAGTAATTGGAATAAGTGGAGGAATAGATTCTTCAGCTACACTTGCAATAGCTATTAAAGCATTTGGACCGGAAAAGGTGTTTGGTATTATGCTTCCTGAGAATGATTCGAGCCCAGAAAGCGAAGATTTAGCCAGAGATTTAGCAAATAAGTTTGGAGTAAAAAGTATAGTTGAAAATATAAGTGGTGCATTGGATGGATTTGGTTGTTACCAGAGAAGGGATGAAGCAGTAAAGAATGTTATCCCCGAATATAATCCTTCAGAAGATAAAATGAAAGTTATCATTCCTAAGGAGTTTGTGAATAAAAATTTACCTCCAGTTCATTTTGTTTCTGTAACTTTTAAGGATGGATCTGAGAAGCAAGCTCGTTTACCAATGAGGGAGTACTTGCAAATTGTTGCTGCTTCTAATTTTAAACAAAGAAGTAGGGCTAATATGTTATATTATCATGCGGAAGCTTTGAACTATGCTGTAATAGGAACACCTAATAAACATGAAGTGCAACAAGGATTTTTTGTAAAGTATGGTGATGGTGCAGCGGATGTAATGCCAATAGGTAATTTATATAAAACACAGGTATACCAAGTTGCTAGACATTTGGGTGTAACGGATGCAATCATTCAACGCACTCCAACAACAGATACTTATTCTGCAGAACAAACTCAGGAAGAATTCTTTTATCAAATGCCTTTTGAGCAAATGGATTTACTTTGGTATGGATGGGAAAATGATTATTCTCCAGAAGAGGTGGGTGAAGTAATGAATTTGATTCCAGATGAAGTGAATAAAATCTACAAGAATTTTGCTCGTAAAAAGAGAACAACAGAGTATTTAAGAACAGCTCCCTTACATCATTATTGTGTTGATATTAAAGAGGATGTGGTAACGCAAAGTTAGGTGCAATTTTTTCTAATTAATAATCATCAACTACTTATATAATCCAGATGAATTGTATTGATTACTTAATATCCCAGGATTTCGAAAAAGATGACTTGTTTGTACTCGGACAGAAGGAAACGTTATCATTTCTTGATTTAAAGAATCAAGTTTCATTGTTATCTCAGAAATTAGTAAATACTTATGGTGTAGGTAATAAAATGATCTTATTGTCACCAAACAATAATTTTTTTATTATATCCTATTTGTCAATAATAAAGTCTGGAAACGTAGCGGTTCCCTTGAACCCTGCTACAGAGGTAGAAACGTTGGAATTTATTAAAAATCAAGCAGAGGTTAAGTTGGCTTTTATTCCAGCAGTAATGAAAACTAGAGTAGGAGTTGATTTTGACGAAATTTGGTGTGATGAAAAGATTGAAAGTTTACTACAAGGTGGAGGTGAGGAAGGGCAGTATTGGGAAGATGATAAATTTGAATCGGAACAATTAGCTGAAATTATATATACTTCAGGTTCTACAGCTATGCCTAAAGGTGTAATGATTTCCCATAAAAATATTATAGCTAATACTGAGTCTATTATAGAGTACCTAAAATTATCATCTTCGGATATTATGCATGTGGTTTTACCGTTTTTTTATTGTTATGGACTTTCATTATTACATACGCACCTAAAGGTTAAAGGAAAAATAGTTCTTAATAACAATTTTATCTTTTTAGGTTCGGTAATTAATAATTTAAAGAAGTATAAATGTACTGGATTTGCAGGGGTACCAAGTCATTTTCAAATTCTGTTACGAAAGTCTGACTCCTTTAAAACTACAGATTTTCCAGATTTAAGATATGTTACGCAGGCAGGAGGAAAATTACATACTGTTTTTATTGAAGAATTTATAAAAGCAAAGCCAAAAACAGAATTTATTGTGATGTATGGTCAAACGGAAGCGACAGCACGCTTATCGTATTTGCCATCACAGCGTCTAAATGATAAGTTAGGTTCAATAGGCAAGGGAATTCCAGGAGTTAAGCTTAAAGTGGTAGATGAAGATGGAATTCCTGTCAATTCCGGAGAGGTTGGAGAAATAATCGCACAAGGAGATAATGTGATGATGGGATATTATTGTGATGAGAAGTCTACTGTTGAAACATTAAAAAATGGATGGCTTTATACAGGAGATCTTGCTACGATTGATGAGGATGACTTTATTTATCATGCTGCTCGTAAAAAGGAGATTATTAAGGCAGGAGGAAGAAGAGTTAGTCCAAAAGAAATTGAAGAAGTTATAGTTTCTATTCCAGGTGTGGTTGATTGTACGATTAGTGCTGTAAACGATAATATACTTGGTGAAAGTATAAAGGCTATTATTGTTAAAAATGATACTAATGAAGAATTAAGTGAGAAATTCGTCAAGGAATTCTGTAGTAGTAATCTAGCATCTTATAAAATACCACAATTAGTTGAATTTACAAGTAAAATGGATGTAAATGCAGCAGGAAAGAAGGTGAAAAAAACATAAGATTAAATATAAAAGCCTGCAATAGCAGGCTTTATTAATTTTGAATAAAGTTTTACCATTTGTTATAGGTAAGTACATCATTTATTTCTTTGCGTTTTTTTTCAGGAGCTTTAATTTGAATAGGATACCCAATAGTAAGTAATGCAATAGGTTCCCAGCCTTCCTTACATGGAATAATATCGTTAATAACCTGAGGATTAAAGTGACAAATCCAACATGTGCCTAAACCAAGTTCTGCAGCCATAAGTGTCATATGATCAATCGCAATAGCAGCATCAATATCACAATGATCTTTCCCATCAAAGGATCTTTTCCATGAGGTGTCATGATTACCATATATGATAATTAAATTTGGAACTTTTTTAAACCAATCGCGATCATATGCAGCATGAAGTTTTGACATTATTTCATCATCATCGATGGCAATAAATTTCCAAGGCTGACGATTAGCAGCAGAAGGTGCAAGCCTACCTGCATTTGTAACTTCTTTTAGGAGGGTTCTATTTACTTTATTTTCATGGTAATCCCTCACTGAATATCTGGATTTTATTAATTCTTTAAAATGCATGTAAATAATTTTTATTCTTCAACCAATTTTCAATTTACAATATATCAAATGTTCTTTGTATTTTTCAAACGACAATTAAATTTTAAAACATTCTAAGTAATATTTAATATTGATGTTTTTTATTCTATCCAAACTACTTTCGTTTTTTTTATCGCCTATTTGGTGGGTATCAGTGTTATTATTAGCGTTTATAGTATTTAAAAAATACAGACGGCGTAATTATTTCCTGGTTTTGGCTTTATTTATTTTGTTGGTTTTTTCAAATCAACTTTTATTTCATCAAGTAAGTGGATGGTGGGAAGGAGAATTACCTAATTCAAAAGAAGTAAAACAATATGATGGCATTATTCTTTTAGGCGGATTTTCGAATTATCGATCCAAATCAGAAAGAATTCAGTTTACGCAAAGTACAGATAGATTATTACAAGCTTTTGATCTGTATAAAAAAGGAAAGGCCAACTGGTTTATTTTTACAGGAGGATCAGGGAGAATAATTACTAGAGAAAAAAGTGAAGGAGAATATATAAAGGATTTTTTAAAATTGTTGGATATTCCTGAAGATAGCACCCTAGTGGAATGGAATTCAAGAAATACACATGAAAATGCTGTAGAGACCTTTAAAATGCTACAGAAGAATGGTATTGAAAGAGGTAAATATTTATTGGTTACCTCTGGTTTTCACATGAAAAGAGCGCAAGGTTGCTTTGCGAAGGAAGGTATTAATGTTACTCCTTATGCTACCGATCCTTTACGAGGTAATCACAGACCAGAGATATGGGATTGGTTTATCCCTTCGGCATCTGTTTTAGGTACATGGGAGAGATTATTTAGGGAATGGGTAGGATATACAATTTATAAAGTAAGAGGTTACGTATAGTCAATTACGAGCAAACAGTTAACAATTAGTAATTATAGCTAATCAGAATTGACTGATTATTGATCATTGTTTATTGTTCCTTGAATTTTCCTATTTTTGCAGAATTATTTATTACACAGTTTTTAGATGGATTTTAAACCGGAGTTGTTGATACCAGCAGGGAATATTGAATCATTTCATGCTGCTATTGAAGGAGGAGCGGATGCTATTTTTTTAGGCTTAAAGCAATTTAATGCACGAGGTCGTGCTATAAACTTTTCTAATGCTCAGCTAATAACATTATTAGATATAGCTAAAAAAGAGGGGATTAAGATTTATATTACACTCAATACGGTAGTTAAAAACCATGAAATCCCAGAGTTACTAGATGTATTAAACTTTTTATCTCAAACTTCGGTAAGTGCAATAATTATTCAAGATTGGGGAATATGGTACATAGCCAATAAGTTTTTTCCTAATCTGGTGATTCATGCCAGTACACAAATGGCCAACCATAATTCCATAGGGGCAAACTTTTCAAAAAAAGTTGGAATTGATAGGGTAATCTTGGCTCGAGAATTAACGCATCCTGAGTTAGAACTTGTAATGAAAAAAACACAAAATGAGATTGAAATATTTGTACATGGAGCTTTGTGTTACTCATTTTCTGGTTTGTGTTTGTTTAGTAGTTATCTTGGAGGGAAAGGAGCTAATAGAGGACAATGCACACAACCTTGCCGTAGAGTTTTTAAAGATGAAGGTAAAGATCATGCAATATTTTCACTAAAAGATAATCAACAAATAAAATTAGTACCAGACTTTACTAAAATGAAGGTAGCATCCTTAAAGATTGAAGGTAGGATGAAGTCTGCAGCTTATGTTTATAGAGTAGCGCAAGCATATCGTATGGTTATTGATAATCCCCAAAATATAGCTGAGGCAGAAGAGATGTTGAAATGGGATTTTGGTAGGGAAAAGACTGAGTACTTTATGGGAGGAAAAGTAAAAGGTGCTATCTCAGATAATACGAATAATGGTATTTTTTTAGGAACAGTTACAAAATTAAATGATGATGGTTTCATAGTTGAAACCAATAACTTGATTGAAACTGGTCAACAGCTACGTGTAGTAAATAAAGTAGGAGAATCGGTTTCAGTAAAAGTAAAACAGGTTCAGAAAATAGGAAATAGTTTCCATATTTTTACAGATAAGGAGATTCGTAAAGGGAACGATGTTTATTTAATAGGTCTTCCAACAAAGAGTTTTTCAAGTAAATTTGAAGAATTAAAACATCAAAATATTAAACCATTAAGTGGTGCTTATAAAAGAAAAATAAAACAGGATACTCAAATTCGCAATCAACAAAGTACTCGAAGTGAATTTTATGTACGTATAGATAATATTGAATGGTTGCGAAAGTTGAGAGTAGATGATTTTAAAGGCATATTCTTAGATGTTTCTAAAAAGGATTGGAGGAAGATTCCATTTGATAGTCCTTTCTTTAAAAAGAATTTGTTTCGTTTTTATGTAGAATTACCAGGATTTATTTCAGAAACACATGTGAATGAATTAATTAAAGATATAAAATGGCTTACACGCAAGGGGATGAAGAATTTTGTGATAAGTCACCTTTCTCAATTGGATTTATTGCCTAAAGGATGTAGGATTCTTACAAACGAAAGAGTTTACGTTTATAATGATGCTGCCATAAGAGGTATAAAAACATTTGGAGTACAACATGTAACATATCCGGTTGAAAATGATTTTGAAAACCTAAAAAAAGGATCGTCAAGAGATGGAATAGTACCTGTTTATGCAAATCCAGAATTGTTTTTTGCTCGTATGCCTGTTGAAGTATACAATCCTGAAAATGAATTTACCGATAATACTCAAAAAGAATTTAAGCGATATATACGTAACGGAATGACTTCGGTTTATTCAAACACTCCCGTAGCTTTGTTGCAGTACGCAGATACCTTAAAAAAAGAAGGCTTCTTTAGGTTTTTATTTGACCTGCGAACAGAATCACCATCTAAACATTTGCCAACCAAATTATTTAAAAAGTTTAAGGCATCAGAACAGTTACAACCCTCTACAACTTTTAATTTTAAGAGAGGATTGAGTTAATGTTGTAAAGTTAGCTAAAAGGTAATTCATCGGTGATGTCTGAGAGGTAGTTATCAATATTGATCTCAAACTACCTCTATGGAATTTATAATTATTATTGCCAAATATTTTTTAAATTGTTTTTAGTTGTTAAATCTGATGGTTTGTAAATCTTTTTATTTTAACCCCAATATTAAATAATTCTTGCTGAACTAGTTTAATGTATATATAAGTGTCTTCAATAAATAGATTAAAGATTTTGTCTAACTTCGGTTTTATCAAATTATTTTGAGGATTTATTACTAGTACAGGTGTATTAATAAATGTGCCTTTTATTATTTATATTTCTTTATATCCATGTATTCAGATCTTTATAGGGTGAAATTAAGTTGTTGAAATCGAATATAAACTTTCTGAACTATAACTTTTTTTCAATGCATTATAAGGTTAGTTGTTTTTAATATAAATCCTTATTGAGATATATGTAATCGTCATAATAAGTCCGAGTATTGTAATTCTTTTACCGTGAAGTCTATAATTGTCATCGTAAATATAAACTTTATCACCGTTAGGTAACTTCTTTTTCATAAGCCACAGACCTAATCCAATAGCAAATCCTAGTAAGCCACCGAGAAAAGCAGAAATATATCCAATGATAATCCAGGTTGATGAATATGTTTCCTTCTTATTTAATGCATAGTATCTTTGTTTCTTGATGTTTTCAATGAATTCTTCACTAATAACAATACCTCTGTTTTTTAGTATTAACTCAGCAACTTTGTAGTCATAATTACTCCATTCATCCGGTTTAATTAAAATCTCAGTTAATTCTTCGTTTGTGAAATCAAATAAATAATGTTCTTTTTCTACTTGATCAAGTGTAATTTTATTCTCCGAATCAATAAGTTTCTCAATTTTAGGGAAATCAGCAATTTTTGCTTTAATTATTACTTTTAAATCAAGGTTTTGTCCCATAAAAGTAATGTCAGCTTGATTGGAATAATCCTCAAGCTTGTATGGAACCTTATTTTTATCCAATAATTCAGTTAACTGTTTAGCTTCTTCAAGTGTAGGGAATTTTCTAAATACCTCAATGCTCATTTTATAATATTTATTTTTAGTTTACTTTAGGTTTTCTCTTGTGCTGTATTTGTTGATCTAGGTACTAAGGGCTTGTTATTAATAAATTATTTTCAAGAGCAAAACAATATACAACTCTAATTTCAACCTATAATAGTTTTATAATTACTACTTATATTAAGATTAATGTAGCAAAAATATGAATTTGTGAAATGAATACAATTCTTAAATATACAGTGAAGCAAAATAGAAGACTTTCAAAAAATAAGACAAGGTATAAGAGTATTCATAATAACTTATTCTGAAATATGTGCTGATTTTTTGAGTTAAATATAAAGTCTTCATAATGTAAAAAATATCGGTGTAATAAAAGGTATGGTGTAGTTTGGATTAAATTGCTTTTCAAGTTGTCATTGTAAAAAGCAAGAAACATCAATTCAATCGCAAGAAATGTCAAGTGTGACTATCGTTGATACTATATGTTTGTGCCAAGTAAAACTAAAACAAACACTATCATGATTTATTTAGTAAATAATAATCTATCAACTATCAATTGGCATGAAAATATAGTTAACTGTCAATTTCCCCATTCATCCCAAAAATATAACCGTTCGGTAATTACTTTTTCATCATGTGATCAATATCTGGCAAATTTGAATTGTCAATAACAAAATAAAGGCACAATGATAAGAGTACTTATATTTTTAGTTTTTATCGGTTTAGGGCAGGTTAGTGCCCAAACTATCATAAAAGGAAAAGTAACAGATAAAAAAGGAGATCCTCTTGTAGGTGTAAACATTTATTTTAAAGACACCTACGACGGTAATATAACCAATAAGGATGGGTATTACGAGGTGCAGACTAGCGAAGCGGGTTCATTGATACTTATAGCTCGATTTGTAGGTTATAAAGAATTTGAACAGCCAGTTGAACCTGGACAACATCAAATTGATATTGTACTAAAAGAAAGTACACAAAGCTTAGAAGCTGTAACAGTAACTGCAGGTAGCTTTCCCGCAGGAGATAAACATAAGGCATCCGTTATGAAGTCGTTAGATATTTATACAACGGCAGGATCGTTAGGGGATGTTACAGGAGCATTAAATACTTTACCAGGTACTCAAAGAGCTACTGATGATGGTCGTTTATTGGTACGTGGGGGAGAAGCTTACGAGACAAAGACAGTTATTGATGGAGTACTGGCAGGAAAACCATATTATTCAAAAGTACCGGATACTCCAACCCGAGGACGTTTTTCGCCTTCGTTATTCTCAGGTGTAATGTTTAATACGGGGGGATACTCAGCCGAATATGGTCAGGCTTTATCTTCTGTTTTAGTACTGGAAAGTAATGATTTGTTTACGGAGGATTTATTGTCTTTATCGTTTATGAGTATTGGTGGAGAAGCTAATTATACCGAGACATGGAAAAATAATTCACTGTCTGTTTTAGGAAGCTACATTAATTTTGCTCCCTATGTAGGACTTATTGATACCAAGTTTGAATATGAGAAACCTACTGAGGCAGGAAGCGGAAGTTTAATTTATCGTCATAAAACCCAAAAGAATGGTATGCTCAAAGCATATTTTACTACAGATTTAGGTAAAACGCGTTTTAAAAGCGATTCTGGTGTAGATAGGATTAAATATGTAACACAATCAAAAAACAATAATTACTATGGTAATATAACATTTCGTCAACCTTTAAATGATAAAACATCTATTAAAGCTGGCGGATCAGTAACAGTAGATAATCCTGATATTATTTATGCCACTCAACAAATAAAAACCAATGAAACTAACATGGAAGCAAGGTTGATGTTGGTTCACGAATTGGCAGATGGAGTAAAGTTACGTTATGGGTTGAGCAATACATTTATCGATTATATGCAGAAATATAGAGCTCATCCAGATTCAAATCAATATAAACCTTCATATGATGATTATTTAACAGGAGCATTTGCCGAAACACAATTGCAAATTTCAAAAAATATTGCCCTATCAACAGGTTTAAGATATGAGTATTCTTCTATTTTAAATAAAAGTAGCATAGCACCACGATTAGGATTAGCATTGGCAACAGGTAAAAAGAGCCAGATTTCTGCTTCCTATGGACACTTTTATCAAAATCCACAAAGCGATGAATTGAAATTTTCTTCAAACTTAGATTTTGAAAAAGCTGAACATTATATATTTGGATTTCAATCAGGAAGTCCTGATAAAAGGTTTTTAAGGATAGAGTCGTACTATAAAAAATATTCAGACCTTGTAAAGTACGAGGGAGAGTTATTTTATAATCCATCTTACTATAACAATAACGGTAATGGTGAAGCTATTGGAGTTGATTTATTTTGGAGAGATAATGAATCAATTAAGTTTCTAGAGTATTGGTTGTCTTATTCATATATCGATTCTAAAAGAAAATATAAAGATTTTGATTTTAAGGCACAACCTTCTTATTTATCTAATCATAACTTTTCGGTTGTTGGAAAATACTGGATGCATAAAATTAATTGTCAGTTAGGAGCAACATATTGGGTAGCAAGTGGAAGAAATTGGTACGAGGAATCTCCTTCTGGTATTATCACGCATAAAGGAGATTTAACTCACGAACTTAACTTAAACTTTAGTTATATCACCCAAGTTTTAAGTTACGAAACTGTAATTCATGTATCGCTTTCTAATGCGTTAGGAACAAATAATATATATGGATACCGTCAAGGACCTATCCGTAATTCAGACGGAAGCCCTCATTACCTGCCAATTTCAAACGATATTAAACAGTTTGCTTTTGTAGGAATATTTATTACATTGAAATAATTGCCATAAATTGGTGTCAATAAAATTTAAACAAATGAAAAAGAAAGTAATTACATTTTTATTTATCAGTTTTATTTTATCAGGTTCATTTCAAGCTTTAGCTGGAACATACGAAGAAGTAATGAAAACAAATATCGATAAAATGTATAAAGTTAAAACAGCTGAAGAACTTACTGCAATTTCTGGCGTTTTTTATAGGGTTGCCGAAAAAGAAAATGATAAATGGTTACCTCTATATTATGCATCATATTCACTAGTCCGAATTGCCTTTTATATCAAAGATGGAGATGAGATAGATAAACATTTAGATGTTGCTCAACAATACTTAGATAAATTGCTTAAAGACAAAAACGATGTTTGTGAGGTACATGTATTGCAAGGATTATTATATTCAATGCGAATTACAAATCCCTCGAGAGGAATGAAGTACTCCATGTTATCAAATAAATCATTGGATAAAGCGAAGGAAATAAACGACAAAAATCCTCGCATGTATCACTGTATGGCAAATAATGTTTTTCATACCCCATCTATGTTTGGAGGAGGGAAAAAGAAAGCAAAACCAATCTTTGAAAAAGCAGCCGAATTATTTAAAACAGAAAGTTCAGACGTAGCTTTTTGGCCTAGTTGGGGAGAATGGCATAATAATGAAATGTTAGCCAAATGTAATGACGAATAAATTGAAAGATAGAAGGATTCCAATATCAACGAGAGGAGTTGTAAGAATTGGGATATTATCCCTGGTAATAGGAGTGGCCTGTACCCTAATTTTGGCAGGCCATTTACCTTATTCAGTTGCAAGCTGGGGAAGTAATATAGGCTACTCTCTTATGCTAGGTTTTGGTTTATTTGCCAATGGGCATGTATATCACTTTATTGAAAAAAATAATTGGATAAATTGGCTCAAAAGGCCAATCAAAAGCCTTATTGTATCATTTTGCGTAACCACAATATATTCTTCTATTGTTATATGGTTTACTAACTGGTTTTGGTTTGGATTAATTCAAGGATTAACTTGGGGCGAATTTATTGTATTTGGACGCACAATTATTATCACTAATTATATCACACTTTATATTATTTCGTTATTTTTTTATGCACGAGGTTTTTTTAGAGACTGGAAGCGCAGTATTGTCGCAGAACAAGAGCTTAAACAAGAAGCATTAAATTTACAATATAAAGTGCTTAGTAATCAGGTTAATCCTCACTTTTTGTTTAATAGTTTAAATGTACTAAGTTCACTAATTAGGTTAGATACAAATAGGGCAGAGGTGTTTGTTAATAAATTATCTAATTTTTATAGAGATTTATTAAGTTTTAGAGGAAAAGATATTGTGCTCTTAAAAGAAGAGGTAGGTTTTGTTAATCAATATTTAGATTTACAAAAAGAACGATTTGGAGATAAAATTTATGTTGAAACTCAAGTTGTGGATTTGGATAAATATCAAATAATTCCAATGACTTTACAAATGTTGGTTGAAAATGCGATTAAGCATAATCAAATAGTGAGTGACAATGTTCTGAAAATTAGAATATATTCGAATGGGAATTATTTAGTTGTAAAAAATAGTTTAAAACCTTATTTAAATCCTCAAGATGGTGAACGGTTAGGGCTGCAGAATCTAAATGAGAGGTATAAATTTTTAACTGATTATTCATTAAAAGTTGAAAAATCAGATGAGTTTTTTATAGTAAAAGTACCATTGTTAAAAATGGAAGAAGCAAAGAACTAATTATGGATGTTTTAATCATTGAGGATGAGCCATTAGCAGTATCGCATTTAGAAGTGTTATTAAACGAATGTAATGCAGAAATTAATGTTATTGGAGTTTTGGATTCAGTAAAATCAGCTGAAAAATGGTTTAAAGAAAATGTTCACCCTTCACTTGTATTTATGGATGTGCATTTAGGAGACGGAATTTGTTTCGAAATCTTTAACAGGGTTGAAATCTCTTCCTTTATTATTTTTACGACAGCCTATGATCAATATGCATTAAAAGCCTTCAAAGTAAATAGTGTTGATTACTTGTTGAAGCCTCTTACGCAAAAAGCGTTATGTGATGCTTTAAATAAATACAAATCTTTTATTGAAAAGGAAAATCCAAATTCATTAACTCCTGATATTTCAAAACTTATTGAAACTATTCAAAATAAAAAAGCAGATTATAAAGAGCGATTTGTAGTAAAAGTAGGAGCTCATATTCGTCCTGTGAGAGTTGATGAAATAGCTTGTTTTTATAGTTTTGAAAAAGCAACCTACCTTGTTACCGAAAGTGGTAAAAATTATTTAGTGGATTATACTCTCGAAAAACTTACGGATATGTTAGATCCAGATTTTTTCTTTCGTATTAGCCGAAAATATATTGTAGCAATAGATTCAATTAAGGATGTAGTTACTTTAGGAACTTCGCGTGTAAAAGTAAAAATCCCGGCATATCAACAAGATGATATGTTAGTATCCCGAGATAAAATAAAACCTTTTAAAGAATGGCTTGAGGGATAATAATAGTAACTTCTTTAATTTAAAGTCTTCTATTTAGTGCTTGTTGTTGTGTGTTAATTGTTAACTGTTCTTCTTTTTTGGGAGGGAAATCTATTAATACGCTCCCAATAAGTTCACTGGTCTTTTCTTTATCAAAGTCTTTTCCATTAAATATACCTTGTGCAATTCCTTCCCATACAACTTCCTTTGTAAATCGGTCAATTACTCTAACTATAACTGTTCCTTCAGGATATAATTCAATACTTCTTGCTGTGGTTGTAAAACCATTTGAGTATCTATATCTATGATAATGGTTTTTGTAGTAAAAACCAGGTCTGGTTATGGCAGTGGATTGAGATTGTATGTGTTTTTTCTGTTTGATAGTCATGTCAACTTTAACTAATAAGTCTCCATATTTCGAGTTAAATAGACCTTTGTTTTGCAAATAGGAGTTAATAGCATCGTAAATGCATGTTGAATAAAGCGATTGAGCTTTATTGTTTTTCTCTTTTAGAATACAATAAGATTTATAGCTGCCAAAGTTAATGTTTGGATTATAGTCCGTTATTGTTTCGTATGAAGTGCATGAAAATGCTAATGTTGCAATGAGAGTGAATATAACTAATCTGTTCATAATGCTTGTTTTTATATTATTTTAGTAATTGGATCACAAATTGCCTAAAAGGTTTAATGTTAAAATGTAAAAAAAAGTTAACAAAAAATATAGGATGGTATTATCAAAAAATATATAATACATTTAATTATATAAAGTTAATATAGGATGCTTTACTAAAACAAGAAGAGACGTAGGGGTGTTATAGTTGTTATAATACTACTTATTTGTGGAAAGATAAGAAGTTGATAGATGATGATTAATTAATAAACCAAGTATAAAAGAAATGAAAAGTGTTTGATTTAAATTAAACAATGATATATAATAAGTAAATAAAAAGGAATATTATATGATAAGTGTGATGTTTTTTTGAGGAAAGGAAAAATCAAAGAGCAATAAACAGTAATCTGGTAATTAGGAAAATGATATCAGATTACTATTTGTTGCTAGTGTTCGATGCTATCTAGTAAATGATTATTTTTCAGGAGGAAATTCCTTCAATACATCTTCAATTAGTTTATTTACCATTTTATCATCCATATCCTTTCTACTAAAAGCCCCCTTGGCAACACCTAACCAAATTACTTCCTTATTTTCACGATCAATAAAAGTTAGCAATAATGTTCCAACCGGATAAGATTCTATACTTCGAGTTGTTGTTGCAAAGCCACGAGCATAACCATACCTGTGAAAGCGTCCTTTGTGATAGTAGCCTGGTCTTCTGCCAACAGCAGTTGTATTGGTTTGAACGTATTTTTTTTGCTTTACTTTAAAATCCATTTTTACCAATAAATCAGCGGTAGTAGATTTTGTTAGACCTTTGATGTTCATTTGCTGTTCAATGGCGTTGGAAACTCTTTTGGTATAGAGAGAATTAGCTCCTTTTGATCTTTTATCGTTTAAAATGTGATACGTTTTATACTCCGAAAAATTCTTTGAAGTATTATAATCAACCATCGTTTTATATGGAGAACATCCTACAATGGCAAATAATAATGATAGTAGTAAAATTATCTTATTCATAGCGTCCTAATTTTTATTAATTAAACCTTAAATCTATGTTTCTTTTAATATTTGCTAATTTGACTAGAAAAAAATAAAAAGGTTTAAAACATATACGTATTGATGATTAATATTAACTGTATACTATGTTTTTTTTAGTTATTTTCGTGCATTATTTCAATTGCTAAGTATGAGTATTCAAATAGTAGAGGTTTTAAACCAAAAACAAAGAAAACAGTTTGTTGATTTTCAGTATCAATTATATAAAAATAATAAATATTGGGTCCCCCCGATAAAATCCGAAGAAGTAAATCTAATAACACCGGATAAAAATCCTTCTTTCGACTTTTGTAATGCGAAATTTTGGTTAGCTGTTAAAGATGGAAAAACAGTAGGTAGGATAGGTGCTATTGTTAATAGTCTTTGGATGGAAAAGATTGAAGAGAAGATGGGGAGAATAACCCGTTTAGAGTTTATTGACGATTTTGATGTGGTTGAAAAACTATTTACCACAGCAGAAGAATGGTTGAGATCTCAAGGTATGTTGGGTGTTATGGGACCATTAGGGTTTTCTAACCTAGATCATTCGGGAGTACTTGTAGAAGGATTTGAACATTTGCCTTGTATGGCTAGTGATTATCATTTTAACTATTACCAAAAACATATAGAAAATTTAGGCTATAAGAAAGAAATTGATTGGCTTGAGTTTAGAATTACTTTTCCGGAAGTTATGCCTGAAAAAGCAATCAAATTATCAGAAATGATAAAAAAACGTTATAGTTTGCAATCTATTAATTTTAAAACAAGGGCAGAACTTGAACCTTATAGGGAAAAGATTTTTAAAGTTTTTAATGATGCTTTTGCAGGATTGTTTGGAACATTTAGGTTGCCAGATAAGTTAATAAATTTTTACATCGAAAAATATTTTCCGGTTTTAAATCCAAGATATGTAAAAATAATTTTGGATAAAGAAGGAGAACTTGCAGCCTTTTTAGTAGCACTTCCTTCACTTTCTAAGGCTCTTCAAAAAGCAAAAGGTAAATTATTTCCATTTGGGTGGTGGCATTTAAAAAATGCTTTAGAAAAACCCAAGGAAATGGATTTAATGCTTACAGGTGTTAAACCAGAATTACAAAAATTTGGATTGGCGTCTATTCTAATGCAAGAATTATGGAATACTGCAAATTCGGACGGTGTTAGATTTGTTGAAACAACAGGGATGCTTGAAAACAATAGTGTTGCTATACAATTGTGGAAATCATTTGATCATATTCAGCATAAAAGAAAAAGGTGTTATAAGAAAATGTTTTAAATTGGTCGTTGGCTACTGGTCATTGGTCGTTAATGATAAAAAAAAGCTGGCATTGCCAGCTTTTTTTTATATGGTTGTTCATCTAATGACTACTATTGACCATTATACTAAATTTGAAGGAGGTGGTGCGGGTAAAGAATGCTTAAGTTCTTTTACTGCTTCAATAGGATTTGGAGCATTAAAAACCGAACTTCCAGCTACTAAAACATCAGCTCCAGCATTTATAAGTTTTTGTGCATTAGCAACAGTCACTCCACCATCAACTTCAATTAGTGCGCGACTGCCTTTTCGTTCAATTAAATTTTTAAGTTCGGATAGTTTTTTAAAAGTATTTTCAATAAACTTTTGTCCCCCAAATCCAGGATTAACCGACATTAATAAAACTAAGTCCACTTCGGTGATAATATCCTCTAATAAAAAAACAGGAGTATGCGGATTTAGTGTGACACCAGCTTGCATTCCTTCTTTTTTTATAGCATCAATTGTTCTATGCAGGTGAGTACAGGCTTCGTAATGTACGTTAAGTAAGTCTGCTCCAGCCTTTTTAAAATCACTAATGTATTTATCAGGTTCTACAATCATTAGATGCACATCAAATGGCTTATCTATATGTGGGCGAATTGATTTAATAACAGGTAGTCCAAAAGAAATATTAGGGACAAATACACCATCCATTATATCTAAATGAAGCCAATCTGCCTCGCTTTTATTTATAATTTCAATTTGCGATTCCATTTTACTAAAATCAGCTGCTAATAATGAAGGTGCAATTAAATGCTTCATGGTTTAATATTTTAGCCTTTTTTTACTGCAAAAGTAACAATGATTCATAAAGAAAAAAATGGGGAATTGGTATAACCAAAACCCCATCTATTTTAAATTAATATTTTCCAGATAAAGTATTCCTATCCTAAATAGGATCTCAGAATCTTACTTCTGTATGTATGTTTAAGTCTCTTAATAGCTTTTTCTTTTATTTGTCTCACTCTTTCTCTGGTTAAGTTAAATAAATTACCAATTTCCTCAAGAGAGTAAGGAGGCTCTCCATTAAGTCCATAATAAAGTCTGATAATATCCGCTTCTCTCGCAGATAGTGTTGACAAAGAACGTTCAATTTCTCTCCTTAAAGAATCAGTTAGTAGCTGATTGTCAGGGCTAATTGAATCTGTTGCAAGAAGTGTATCGTACATGTTATTGTCCTCATCCTTGCGTAGCGGAGCATCCATAGATACATGCTTGCTCATTGCTTTAAGTGATTCTTTAACTTCTTTGGGAGCAAGATTTAAAGTTTGTGCAATTTCTTCTGACGTAGGTTCTCGTTGATATTCTTGCTCTAATATTGAAAAGGTATTGCTTACCTTATTCATAGATCCTATTTTATTGAGAGGGAGCCGAACAATTCTGGCTTGTTCTGCTAAAGCTTGCAATATCGATTGACGAATCCACCAAACAGCATATGAAATAAACTTAAATCCACGAGTTTCGTCAAATCTTTGAGCTGCTTTTATAAGCCCAAGGTTACCTTCGTTAATTAAATCAGGAAGGCTTAGTCCTTGATTTTGATATTGTTTGGATACAGATACAACAAATCTTAGGTTAGCATTAATTAACCTTTCTAGGGCAACCTGATCGCCTTCTTTAATTCTTTTAGCTAATTGAACCTCTTCTTCGGCTGTAATTAATTTAACCTTGCCTATTTCGTGCAGGTATTTATCCAAAGAAGGAGTCTCTCTATTAGTTACTTGTTTTGTTATCTTTAATTGTCGCATAAGTCCCGAAGCTTAGGGGTGTGTTGTGTTTTTTAAAAAATGTCACGTAAATATAACAAAAAAAGTATTGTAGTGTTTTTGGTTTATTGAATAAATGTTAGTTAGATTACATGAAACCCTTAATTCATTTGGTAAAAGAAAAAAATGAAAATTATTTTGCAGTTTAACAGTTAATGATTAAGTTTGCATCAAATCTTCTGGGCATCTTTCTTTATTAATAGAATCAAATAGCTTTCAGGACACGATATAATCAACAAATAATTATAATATAACTAAAACTGAACAATAGTTCATTTTCTAAATTAAAAATTCCCTCAAGAGAATTTATTGGTAAAAATTATGTACGATATTCTTGAATTGAATAAGAAACTCCTTACAGAATTAAAAGAAATTGCAAAGGAGCTGAAAATTAAGCGAGTAGATTCGTTTAAAAAGCAGGATTTGATATATAAGATTCTTGATGAACAAGCAATTGTTGCGTCTGAAAAGAAGAAAGCTGAAAAGCCTGCAGAAAAGAAAACGGTAAAAAGAACCCGAACAACTAAAGTACAGAAAGTAGTAGCATCAGCGAAGGCTGAAACTGAAACATTGAATAAGTCTGAGGAGAAAGAGATGAGTGAGAAAGAAAGCAAAGATGTTGCGCCAATTCCGGAAGGAAAGGTAGAAGAAAAAGTGGAAGAAAAGCCTACAACTGAAGTACAAAAGGAAGATCGAAAAACTACTGTTGAATCATCTAAGCCTGAGGAAAAGAAAGAAAAGACAAAAGATAATAGTGGGCAAGATAACCGTCGTCAGTTCCGACAAAATGAAGATGGAGGAGGAAGACGTCGTCAGTATGATAATCGTGAACAAAGGGGAGGTAAGGACAATAATGGCTACAGGCGTCAGGATAAACTAGACAAATCTTTTGATTTTGATGGAATTATTTCTGCTTCTGGAGTATTAGAGATAATGCAGGATGGGTATGGTTTTCTTAGATCATCAGATTACAACTACCTTAACTCGCCGGACGATATTTATGTATCGCAATCTCAAATTAAGTTATTTGGTCTAAAAACCGGAGATACAGTATTGGGAACTATCCGTCCGCCTAAAGAAGGAGAAAAGTATTTTCCTTTAATTAAGGTTGAAGAGATAAATGGTAGATCTCCTCAAATTGTGCGTGACCGTGTTCCATTTGATCACTTGACTCCTATTTTTCCAGATGAGAAATTTCAAATTACAGGAGGAGGTAAAGAGAGCTTATCGACGCGTGTAGTGGATATGTTTGCTCCAATTGGTAAGGGACAACGTGGATTAATTGTTGCACAGCCAAAAACAGGTAAAACTGTATTGTTAAAAGAAGTGGCAAATGCAATTGCAGCAAATCATCCTGAAGTATACATGATAATACTTTTAGTTGATGAGCGTCCTGAAGAGGTAACAGATATGGCTAGAAGTGTTAATGCCGAGGTAATATCTTCAACATTTGATGAGCCAGCAGAACGACATGTAAAAGTTGCCAATATTGTTTTGGAAAAGGCAAAAAGAATGGTTGAGTGTGGACATGATGTTGTAGTATTGTTAGATTCTATTACGCGTTTAGCACGTGCATATAATACTGTTTCGCCAGCTTCAGGTAAGGTGCTTTCTGGTGGTGTTGATGCAAATGCGCTTCATAAACCAAAACGCTTTTTTGGTGCTGCACGTAATATTGAAGATGGAGGCTCTTTAACAATTTTAGCAACAGCACTTACAGAAACTGGTTCTAAAATGGATGAGGTAATTTTTGAAGAGTTTAAAGGTACCGGTAATATGGAGCTTCAATTGGACAGAAGATTATCGAACAAGCGTATTTACCCTGCTGTGGATGTTACTCTATCAAGTACACGTCGCGAGGATCTGTTGCTTGATAAAGATGTCTTAAACCGCATTTGGATACTTCGTAATTATCTATCTGATATGACTCCTATTGAAGCAATGGATTTCTTAAGAGATAGAATGAATAAGACTAGAAATAATGAAGAATTTCTGGTTTCAATGAATGACAGTTAACTGTTTTTTCATTTTTAAAATATTAAGAAAGAAGGTTTCTCTATTCAATTAGGGAAACCTTTTTTTATTTGGATACTTTCTATATTGAATTGAATAACAGGGAAATTAGGTAACTAACTGCTTTCTGAAAATGCTATTTAAACCTTATTTTTAATAAGTATAAATTACATCTTGAGGGTAAAAATGTAATGTAGACATTACACTTTTTTGATTGCTAATTGTACATTTGTGATGCAAAAATATAAAGGGCAACGTGCAATCATTTTTTGAAACACATAAATATTTGATTGAAAACCTTAATATTCCTATGAGGCGTAAATTGATGGATCAGATTGATTGGAGCCATCGCTTAATTGGAATAAAAGGCACAAGAGGAATTGGTAAAACGGATTTCTTATTAGATTTTGCCAAAAGGACTTATGGAACAGATAGGGGCTGTTTATATGTTAATTTGAACAATTTATATTTCTCGGAAAATTCAATTATATCATTTGCAGATCAGTTTAGAAAAACAGGAGGAAAAACCCTTGTACTTGATCAGGTTTATAAATATCCAGGCTGGTCAGAGGAACTAAAATATTGCTACGATAATTTTACCGATCTGCAAATAGTTTTTTCTGGATCAACAGTGATGAGGTTAAGAGAAGAAAATCCTCATTTAAGAGAAATAGTGCATTCATACAAGCTTGAAGGATTTTCTTTTAGAGAGTTTTTAGAATTGAAGACTGGTGTTTCATTTAGTGAGTTTTCGTTCAAAGATATTTTAACTCGGCATGTTGAAATTGCAAAAGATATTGTAAGCAAAGTTCGTCCTCTAGCCTATTTTGATGATTATTTAAGATATGGATATTATCCATTTTTTTTAGATAATGCCAATTACGAAGAAAATTTAATGAAAAGTTTGAACTTAATATTAGAGATAGATATTAGTTTTCTTCGTCAAATTGAACTTAAATATTTACCGAGATTGAGAAAATTACTTTATAAGGTGGGAAGGGAAGCTCCTTTTCAGCCTAATGTAAGTAAGTTAAGTGCACATATAAATACTTCTAGGGCTACGGTAATGAATTATCTTTACTATTTGCGTCAGGCAAGATTAATTAAATTACTTTATGATGGTCAGGAAGATATGCAAAAGAAACCTTACTTAATCTATTTGCACAATCCAAACCTAATTTATTCAATACAGAGAAGTTTGGCTCAAAAAGATATATTGCACAAAACTTTTTTTTATAATCAAGTGGGATGTAACCATGAGATAGTATATTCTAATAAGGGTGATTTTAAGGTAGATGAAGACTATCATTTTTTAATATGTGATAATACATCAGATGAATTTAAAAGTAAATCTAATGTTATTAAGGCAACAAATATGATAGAGGTAGGAAGTGAAAGTAATATACCATTATGGCTTTTCGGATTTTTATATTGATATTTTTAGACCGAATCGACATATTATTGTAAATTTAATAGTTGATAATCAGTAGAATAGAATAATTCTAAATAACAGTAGTTAAAACTTAAATATTAAACAAATGGCTAAAGAAAAGAAGTTTATTACCTGTGATGGTAATTATGCCGCTTCACACATCGCTTATATGTTTAGCGAGGTAGCAGCAATCTATCCAATTACGCCTTCTTCAACTATGGCAGAGTACATCGATGAGTGGGCTTCTGCTGGAAGAAAGAACATTTTTGGAGAGACTGTAAAAGTAGAAGAAATGCAGTCGGAGGCTGGTGCAGCAGGAGCAATGCACGGTTCATTACAAGCTGGTGCACTTACTTCAACATTTACTGCTTCGCAGGGATTATTATTGATGATTCCTAATATGTATAAAATTGCGGGTGAGTTATTACCAGGAGTTTTTCATGTAAGTGCTCGTTCATTAGCCGCTCAGGCACTATCTATTTTTGGTGACCACAGTGATGTGATGTCAGCGCGTCAAACAGGTTGTGCAATGTTAGCAACTGGTAGTGTTCAGGAAGTAATGGACTTAGCAGGTATTGCTCACCTTACATCAATTGAATCAAGAGTTCCTTTCTTACATTATTTTGATGGTTTCCGTACTTCTCATGAGATTCAGAAAATAGAATGCATGGATATGGAAGACCTTAAAGGTTTAATTGATCAGGAAAAACTTCAAGCTTTCCGTGATAACGCTTTAAATCCTGAACACCCTGTAACTAGAGGTACTGCTCAAAACCCAGATATCTATTTCCAAAGTCGTGAAGCTGCCAATAAGTACTATAATGCTATTCCTGATATGGTAGCTAAGTATATGGACGAAATTGGTAAGATTACAGGACGTAAATATGCTCCATTTACATACTACGGTGCTGATGATGCAGAAAATGTAGTAATTGCAATGGGATCTATCACGGACACTATTAAAGAAGCTGTTGATTACCTTAACGAGCAAGGACAAAAAGTTGGTTTAATTTCGGTTCACTTATATCGTCCATTCTCAGCTGATTATTTCTTAAAAGCAATGCCTGCTTCAGTTAAGAATGTATGTGTTCTTGACAGAACTAAAGAGCCGGGAGCTAATGGAGATCCTTTATACCTTGATGTTGTAGAAGTATACAACGGTGTTGAAGGTGCTCCTAAAGTAATTGGTGGACGTTATGGTCTTTCTTCAAAAGATACTACTCCAACTCATATAATTACTGTATTTGAAAACTTAATGGCTGCTGAGCCAAAGAACCAATTTACAGTTGGTATTGTTGATGATGTTACTTTTAAATCTCTTCCATTAAAAGAAGAAATTTCTTTTGCTCATGAAGGAACTTTCGAAGGTAAATTCTACGGTTTAGGATCTGATGGTACTGTAGGAGCTAACAAAAACTCAATTAAAATTATTGGTGACAATACCGACAAATATGCTCAAGCTTATTTTGCATATGACTCTAAAAAGTCTGGTGGTATTACTACTTCTCACCTTCGTTTTGGTGATGCACCAATTCGAGCACCTTACCTTGTAAATACTCCAGACTTTGTTGCATGTCACGTTCCTGCTTACTTGAACCAGTATGATATGCTTAAAGGTTTGAAACAAGGAGGTACTTTCTTGTTAAACTCAATTTGGGATGCTGAAGAAACTAAAAACCGTCTTCCTCAAGGCGTTAAAAAATACTTAGCAACTCACGATATACAATTCTATATCATTAATGCTACTGCAATTGCAGAAGAAATTGGTTTAGGTAACCGCACCAACACCATTATGCAGTCTGCATTCTTTAAAATTGCTGAGGTAATTCCTTACGATTTTGCAGTAGAAAAAATGAAAGAAGCGATTGTTAAAACTTTCGGTAAGAAAGGTGAAGACATCGTTAACATGAACTACCAGGCGGTAGAAAAAGGTGGTGCTGTAACTAAAGTAGAGGTTCCTGCAGAATGGGCTTCATTAGAAGATAAAGCTGTAGTTGAGTTCAGAGATGATGTACCTGACTTTATTAAAGATATCGTATTCCCAGTAAATGCGCAAAAAGGTGACGATCTTCCTGTTTCTGTTTTCAACGGATATGAAGATGGTACTTTCCCAGCAGGTACAACAGAATATGAAAAGCGTGGTATTGCAGTAAATGTACCAGAGTGGCAAGCTGATAACTGTATTCAGTGTAACCAGTGTGCTTATGTTTGTCCTCACGCTGCTATTCGTCCTTTCTTATTAAATGAGGAAGAGTTAGCAAATGCTCCTGAAGGAACTGTGACTAAGAAAGCTAATGGAAAAGCATTTGATGGATTACAATATAGAATACAAGTTTCTGCTCTTGATTGTACTGGTTGTGGAAACTGTGCTGATGTATGTCCTGCAAAAACTAAGGCGTTAGAAATGAAATCTCTTGATTCGCAAAGAGTAGAGATTCCTCGTTGGGACTATATGGCAGATAAAGTATCTATTAAAGATAGCCTTACACCAAAAGCACAAAATGTAAAATCATCTCAGTTTGCTCAACCATTATTCGAGTTCTCTGGTGCATGTGCTGGTTGTGGTGAAACTCCATATATCAAGTTAATTACTCAGTTGTATGGTGACAGAATGATGGTAGCTAATGCTACAGGTTGTTCTTCTATTTATGGTGGTTCTGCTCCTGCAACTCCATATTGTAAAAATAAAGAAGGTAAAGGTCCAGCTTGGGCAAACTCTTTATTCGAAGATAATGCTGAGTATGGTTTAGGATTTAATTTAGGTGTTAATAAATTGCGCGACCGTATTGAGCGTTTAATGACAGAAAACTTAGATGCTGTTGGTGCTGATACTAAAGCTGCATTTGAGGCTTGGTTAGAAAATAAAAATAACGGTGAGAAAACTACTGAAGTATCTAAGGCGGTAATGACTGCATTGGAAGGTGAGTCTGCTCCTGTTGCTAAAGAAATACTTGCTCTTAAAGATTACTTAGTTAAGAAATCTGTATGGGTATTTGGTGGTGACGGATGGGCTTATGATATCGGTTACGGTGGTTTAGATCATGTAATTGCTTCTGGTCAGGATGTTAACATCTTAGTAATGGATACTGAGGTATACTCTAACACTGGAGGTCAGTCATCTAAGTCGACTCCAATTGGAGCTGTAGCTAAGTTTGCTGCTTCAGGTAAGAGAATCCGTAAAAAAGATCTTGGTTTAATGGCTACTACTTATGGTTATGTTTATGTTGCACAAGTAGCAATGGGAGCTAACCAAGCGCAATACTTTAAAGCGCTTAAAGAAGCTGAGGCTTACCCAGGACCATCGTTAATTATAGCTTACTCTCCATGTATCAACCACGGACTACGTGCTGGAATGGGAGGTACTCAAGCTGAGACTAAAAAAGCTGTTGAGTGTGGATACTGGCACCTATATCGTTACAATCCTCAATTAGAAGAAGAAGGAAAGAATCCATTCCAATTAGACTCAAAAGAGCCACAATGGGATCTATTCCAACAATTCTTAAAAGGTGAGGTTCGTTACACTGCATTATTAAAAGCATTCCCAGAGGAAGCAACTGAATTATTCGGAGCTGCTGAGGAAAATGCTAAATGGCGTTACAGTACATACAAACGTTTAGCTGAGCTAGACTATCAAGTAGTTAAGTAATTGTTGAAATTCAATAACTAAATATAAAGGCTGTTCTTTTTTGAACAGCCTTTTTTCGGAGATTTCAGAAGTAATGTTTTATAAATAGAAATATGAGGTTAATCTGTTCGGATTAACCTCATTTGTTTTTCATAACTATATTTTAGATATGAAGAGCTTTGTTTTTTTAAAAAAAAGGCATACCAATCCCTACTTGAGACTTACTTTCAATAAAGATTTTAGGCGATATGTGCAATACTAGCTTGTATCCTCCTGCCAATCTCAAGAGCATTACTCACATGAATGCCACAAAATATCCAAAGGATTTCATTGGCTTTGGTTCTAGCTTTGATACGATTCAGATAATAATGTTGTTTATCTTTACCAAAACTGCCTTCCAGCCGGGTTGCTCGTTCTTTTGTAATCATTGCAGCTAATTGCTTTCTTTGCTGTTCATGCTTTCCTGCACGTCCTTTTCGTACAAAATCAGTTTTAATATTGTTGGATGAAGCAAACTTGCGATTGACATTGCTTGCAAATATGGCATCGGCACCCATCAATCGAACTTTAGTATGTGTTAAGGTTTGTGCCAGGTGAACCGATGATTTAAAATGCGTCCCTTCGTTAAAAGCATCGAAGCTAAGGTGTTCTATAAAACTGATGCCATTGATTTGTATTTTATTCACCTTAGCTCCAAATTCAACCCCTTTTGTTTCCTTACCTCTGACTATAGGCCGGATGTAACTCTTGGACAAGCTGACAATACGGTCTTCTGGAGATTGGCCTGTTGTAAACTTGTAGTTTTGTTGTTCCAATACTTTTTCAATTACAGCATGCTGTCTGTAGTACTTTTCAGGCATTGACACATTATACTGCTGTGTGATGACTGACAGTTCTTCTAAAAACTTCCCTACCAAATTCAGTAAAGCTCTAGTGATGGTTACTCTTTCTTTTTTTGATTTACGGCGCTTACGACTGTAGTTCCAATAACGTTGCTTCCATTTAAGATACTTCGTGCGAGGCATTGGACGTTTGCTGTATTTACACAATAGTTTTAACTGATTATAGCACCAATCAGTTGCTTCCCATAATAGCTTCTGATCTGTTGGAAAGCGAAGGCTGCTTTCATAGCAGGTTGCATCGGTAACAACCTGATTCAGCTCTGCCATATACGGAAGCCAATGCTTAGCCAGGCATCTTTGGGCATCATCAATATCAAGTTTAGCTGCCAGTTCACAGCGTATCTGACTAATGATTTTATAGTTTGTGATTTGTTCGCCCACACCTAATAGTAAACGACAAAATAATTGGTACTGGTAGTTGCAATTGAACTGCTCCATCAGTTGCTTGTCAGAACAACCGGCATAGTTCTTTAGAAACATCAGAGCCAACTTGCCTTGTGGACTAAAAATACAATCCGGTCCCATTTTACTTTCTTTTACTCCTAAAGATTTTACCAAATCATCCCAAGGAATACCTTGGTATATTTTACCTAAAGGGCTAGTAAGAAACTGATTGTAAACAACCTGAAAATTATCTTCAATAGAAAAAAGTGGAAGATGAGCTTGGAATGTTGGAATACTTTGTAACTTTATCACTATTCGAAAAAAAGTAAACCCCGATTTTGGGCAAAAGTGCCTGTTTTCGGGGTTTTGTTATATCTTCAAGATAGTGATAATTATTTGTATATCAAAGAATTCAACTGATCACAGAACATCCCCAACTACTTTTAAGAAAAGCAACTCTTAATAAATACTCTATTTTAGTTTATCCATAATCAAATCCCTATCCATCTCATTAAATCCTACAATAACTGTATAATAATCAGAAAGCGGTTCTGGCACAAACACTTCTTGCCTTCTTATATGACCTATCAAGCTCGAAGCCACTCCTAACACTTCACCTCGTTCGTTAAGTAGCACACCGCCGGAACTACCATTAAATGCACGAGTGTTGGTAATTATTGCTCTCCCCTGAATATCAATTATTTTCCCAGACGAAACCAAAGGATAGGAATTTTCTAACTGTTCTCTTTGTTCTTTTGCAAGCCAATAAAAATTAGGATTACTTATCAAATACACACAATCATCTATACTTGGTTGCTGCTTTGCAACCTGTAAGTAAAACTCAGAAGTTGGAGCTTTAACAATAGCAATATCAAAAACTTCGCTTAAAGGTACTTGATCTACACATTCTCCCATTGACGTTTGACTTTCTTTGCATGATAAAGTATGAGTATGCCCTCCAGCTAACAACATTGTTCCAACTCCTGGGCAATTAAAAGGATCTGAATCTGCATATTGATCTTCTTCAAAATAGCACTTTTCAAAGGTGCCTAACATAAGGTTTGCTTCTAATACATGAAGTGCGGTTAATTGCCAATCTGGAGCAATATAAGTTTCATTTGTTTTAAATGCATTATTTACTTTTTTGTAATCAAAAGGGAATTCACCATCTAATAAAGGAGTAAACATTTTTTTAATGCACTCGTAATCCGGTTCTATTGAATTACATTCTGGATAATCTTCCCAAGTTTTAAATGTAGTTGATTGTTTCTCTTTTTCACAAGATTGAAAAAATATAAAACATACCACATATACCAATAACAATCTATTTTTTTTCATGTATATTATTGCAATCATATCTTAAATTCTCTTATACAAATACTTAAGATTAAAGTAGAATCTATTCTGGGTTCATAAACTTACCTAAGAAAAGTATAGCATTAGTATCTTTTTCGGTTATAGCAAATACAAAAGGTTTATTCGCTGTAAAGTAAGTAGATTCATCAATTGAAGATATCTCTCTAATCTCAACACTTGTAACAGCAGCTGCCTCTGTTCCTTTTTCATCAACCTCGATAAATGTTTTATGTTTTACTCTTGAGATATAAATTCCTCCCCCTTGTAAAATTCCCGAAAAATCTGCCGCTCCTGAAAATGCTAATGGCATTCCCATCTCAGTGAGAGACTTCTTAAGCTCATAATCTCCAGTAAATTTGAATTTCGGTAAACCAAGCATAACTTCCTCTTTTTCTAAACCTTGCACCCAACCTGTCCATTTTTCATTGCTTAATTCAGCAATTATATTCTCAACCTTTTTTCCTTCTTCAGGAAGTAACACAACCATATTAAAATGTCCGTTTCCATAAGGAAGCTCTACCATAGAAAAAATATCATTTTTCGTATAGCGCAATTCTGTCTCCTGGCGCATCATATTCACTTTAGTTTCCTCTCCTGTTTCAGGATAAAATATTTCCTCTTTGGTTGCTTTACTATCAAACTCATATTTCCAGCTACCATAAAAATAAGTAGCGTTTATTAAAAACATGATAGCTCCTGCACTTTGGCCATCTACAATTTCAGTTATCTTATTTTTTGTTTTTTCACTTACCCAATTGTTAATTGTAGTTTTGGCACTTTCAAAATCCGAAAAATCAAACTCATTAACTTCTGCATTGTAATTTTCTTTGTTAGCCTTTTTAAAATCAGGCAGTACAGTAATATCATCTCTATACCAAATACTATTGGCAATATTAAAAGTTACTTTATTGTCAGCTTGCATTAAGGCTTCTGTTAGTTTTAACTGATACTCATCTAAATCGTTTCCTAATGATGTATCATACGCTAAAACATCTGTCATTTCATCTTTTGTTTCTCCTTTAGCACCTAACCTGGTCATACTTAATGCCTGAAAAGCACTTAATGGAGAAATTAATGAATTCTTGTCTTTTTCATCCTCTTGAAGTAATTGCTTATATAAATCTACTCCAAACATATTAGATGATTTTACCAATGAAGCTGACTTTGTATCAAGATCAATTGGAGTATACAGATTATCTACTTTAGGATCATTTTCATTATCACAAGCCATAAAGGATATTGCTAATATCCCTAGTATTACATACCGCAATTTTTTCATAATTTTTAGTTTTAATGTTTCGTTTAATTATTGTCTAGAAGTAAGTATTACTTAAATGCAATATTTTATTTGACCTCTTAATACTATTTTAGAATAATCAATTTACACCTACATGATGGAGAGTTAGTCCAATGGTTGCTTAATAATTATATATAAATCAAAACAATTTATTTAAAACCACAACAACATTATTACCAATAGAAAAGACCTGTTTTTTTAATTAAAAAAAGTAAAATCAATTGCTATGAATGTGTGGAATTAAAAACCATATTTTGAAAAGATGTATCGCAAGGTGAACAACAATACGTATATGAAGAAAGCTAAATAATTCTCCATAACAAACATAATTGTTATGGAGAATATTGAAATAAACTATTCTGGCTTCATAAATTTACCCAAGAAAAGTATTGCATTGGTATCTTTTTCGGTAATAGCAAACACGAAAGATTTGTTAGCTGTAAATTTGATAGATTCATCAATTGAAGTTGTCTCTTTAAACTCAACACTTGTAACAGCTGCTGCCTCTGTTCCTTTTTCATCAACCTCAATAAATGTTTTATGTTTTACTCTTGAGATACAAATACCTCCCCCTTGTAAAATTCCAGTAAAATCTGCCGCTCCTGAAAATGCTAACGGCATTCCCATATCATCTAGATACTTTTGAAGTTCATAATCTCCTGTAAACTTAAACTTTGGCAAACCAAGTACAACTTCGTCTTTTTCTAAACCTTGCATCCAAGCTGTCCATTTTTCATTGCTTAATTCAGCAATTATATTCTCAACCTTTTTTCCTTCTTCTGGAAGTAACACAACCATATTAAAATGTCCATTTCCATAAGGAACTTCTACCATAGAAAAGTTATCTTTTTGTGCATAACGTAATTCAGCTTCTTGGTACATCATATCAACCTTAGTTTCCTCTCCAATTTCAGGATAAAAAGTCTCTTCTTTGGTTGACTTGCTATCAAACGCATATTTCCAACTACCATAAAAATATGTTGCATTTATTAAAAACATAATAGCTCCTGCACTGCCTTCATCTACAATTTTTGGTATTTTATTATTAGTCTTTTCACTTACCCATTTGTTAATCGTAGTTTTAGTACTTTCAAAATCAGAGAAATCTAATGCGTTAACTTCTGCATTATAATTTTCTTTGTTAGCTTTTATAAAATCCGGTTCAACTGTTAACTCTTTTTTATACCAAATACTATTTGCTATGTTCAAAGTAACTTTACTGTCAGCTTCCTTTAAAGCATTTACTAGCTTTAGTTGATATTCATCTAAATCATTTCCTAATGATGTATCGTACGCTAAAACATCTGTCATTTCATCCTTAGTTTCGCCGTTAGCCCCTAACCTGGCCATACTTAATGCCTGAAATGCACTTAATGGAGAAATTAATGAATTCTTGTCTTTTTCATCCTCCTGAAGTAATTGCTTGTATAAATCTACTCCAAATATATTAGATGATTTTACCAACGAAGCTGACTTTGCGTGAATATCTATAGGCGTATATGGATTTTCCACTTTAGGATCATTATCTTTATCACATGCCATAAAGGATATTGTTAACATCCCAAGAACTATAAATTTTAATCTCTTCATTTTTTTTAGTTTTATAATTTTAATGTTTTTTACTAATGTCTAGACTTTTATTTTAGATCACTCTAATCAGTATGAATATTATTATTCTGTAATTACACTATTATGATGAGTTTTTTTTAAATGGTTGCTTTATATCTAAATATTATTTTAATTAAATAACAAAATCAATCCATCTTTTTTATTATATACCTTTTATTATCTAATGATTACATAAATCTTTTCAGATTGACTATTTAAAAAAAACATTAAGTGATATCTAGTATATCTTTCAAAAAATAATAGGTGTGTCAAACCAAATAGAGCTTCTGTGCGCGTATTTTAAATTGCATTTAATATTTGGGTCAACTTTTACCTTTCTACTTTATACAAGGCAAAATCAATAACAACATGGGGAAAAGAAATAGCCCATAACAATTATAGTGTAAACAACGGTTATGTTATGGGCAAAACATTATCTATTCTGGTTTCATAAATTTACCTAAAAATAGGATTGAATTAGTATCCTTTTCTGTAATTGCAAATACAAATGGTTTATTGGCAATAAAGTCGATAGCTGTTGGTTCTTCTATTGATGTAACATTTACCTCAACACTAGTAACTGCAGCTGCTTCGGTTCCTTTTTCATCAACCTCAATAAACGTTTTATGTTTTACTTTTGAAATGTAAATACCTCCATTACTTAAAATACCCGTAAAATCAGCTTTCCCGGAAAAAGCCAATGGCATTCCCATATTAATTAAGGGATCATTTAGCTCATAATCTCCCACAAACTTAAATTTTGGAAAACTAAGTTTAATTTCTTTCTCCTCTAAATTTTGCATCCAAGTAGTCCATTTTTCATTGCTTAATTCAGCAATTACGTTGTCAACCTTTTTTTCATTCTTAGGAAGTAATACAACCATATTAAAATGTCCATTCCCATAAGGAAGTTCTGCCATAGAAAAGGTATTATTTTGCGAATAACGCAATTTAGCTTCTTGATGCATCATATCAACTTTAAGCTTCTCCCCCTCCTCTGGCATAAAATCTTCCTCCTTAGTTGCCTTGCTATCAAACGCATATTTCCAACTACCATAAAAATAAGTGGCGTTAATTAAAAACATTATATGCATTGGATTAATTTCACTTACAATCTCAGGTATTTTACTTCTTGTTTTTTCGTTTACCCAATTGTTTATTGTAGTTTTTGCACCTTCTGCGTCCGAAAAGTCTAGTGACTTAACTTCTGCATTGTAATTTTCCTTGTTAGATTTTATAAAATCAGGTTGTACAGTTATATCATCCCTATACCAAATGCTATTAGCAATATCCAAAGTAACTTTACTATCTGCTTTCATTAAAGCTTCTGTTATTTTTAATTGGTATTCATCTAAATCATTACCTAATGATGTATCAAAAGCCAAAACATCTGTCATTTCATTTTTTGTTTCGCCATTTGCTCCTAACCTGGTCATACTTAGTGCTTGGAATACACTCAATGGTGAAACTAATGAATTCTCTTTTTCTTTATCTTTTTGCAGTAATTGTTTATATAGCTCTACACCAAAGATGTTGGAAGATTTTACCAATGAAGCTGACTTAGCATTAAGTTCAATTGGTACATATGGGTTATCAACTATAGGATCATTCTCATGGTCACATGCTATAAATGATAGTACTAGAATCCCAATAATTAAAAATTTTAAATTCCTCATATTTCTTTAATTTAATTGTTATACTTAATTAATGCCTAGACTAGAGCATAGTCAAAATGACAATTTCCTTTAATCAGGTCAATTTTAACTTACACAGGATTTGTTGTAATTACAGTTTTATGATGGGGAGTTTTATAAATGGTTGCTTTATTTTTAATTTATATGTCATAACAATAAATTAAATTTAAGCCATAACTAGTATGATATTATTTAAGATTACTAATAACCAACTACATATTCAATAGAACATTATAGATATCTAGTTTTTGAAATAGTATTTTATTGATCGACTAATAATTATTAATTCCAAACACCTCTCTATACCACAGAATTACTGATACTTAACACAATCAACACATTCATTCTAACTCTATTTTATATTTTTTTTAATAAGATATCTATATTGCATTTAGTATTACAATGAATTCATATATCTTATTTACATATTTTAAATTTTAAAATAGTATACTATTTAATCATTATCCATAATTATGTAATCCTATACTTTTTTCGTAACAACCTGACCTTTAATTACGTATAACACAAAGGGATCAATTTATTATATAGCACCTTAATGTATTAAGGATTGATATGCAGCCTTAACAATGTTTAGTTCAATTGATTTTTTGACTAATTTTTTTTTCTTAACTTAATACGCAAAACAATATTATGATTCGACTTCTATTTATATTACTTAATATTATATTTGTTTATCAGTGTGTTTTTTGCCAAATAAAGTTTGAACCATTAAAAACAGAAGTTGGTCTTAGCCTTGTTAGTGACGTATACAGAGATCACAATGGGTATTTATGGATTGCAAATGATGGTATTGGTTTAATGAGGCATAATGGTTATAACGTTACACGTTATTTATATAAAAAAGATAATCCTTCAAGTATTAGTGATGATGGAGTTAAAGATATTATTGAAGATGACTCTCTTAATTTATGGATTGCAACCCGAAATGGTTTAAATAAATATTTACCAAAATCTGAATCTTTCAAAAAATACTTTTCTATTCAGGATGATACTACTTCTATTAGTCATAACTCAATAAATAGAATATTTATAGACTCCAATGGTGTACAATGGGTATTAACTGACCATGGCCTCTGTAAATATATATCTGAAAAAGATTACTTTAAAAGATTTTACATTCCCTCATCACAAATTGAGAATCATTTTTGCGACATGGCAGAAGATTCTGTTGGGAACTTCTGGATTGTAACATCATATAACGGAGTTTATTATTTTAATCCTAACAACGAAAGCTTTTTACATTACCCTGACAACAATATAGAAAGTAGACTTTCAAACAAGAGGATTTTAATAGACAGTTCTAATAGAATTTGGATAAGCAATCAAGGAATAGGTTTTTGCGAATTTGATCCTGCAAATAAAGAATTTAACTACCTTCCTATAAATAGTAATGGAACTGGGATTAATAATATCCTTGTTAGAGATTTAATTGAATGGGATAGTACCACCATTTTTATTGGTGTTGATCAAGGAGGTATTAATGTTTATAATAAAAAAAGCAAAAAGGTAGATTACATACAAGCAAATAATCCTATATATGGTAATTTAAGCTCCAATGGGATATATTGTTTTTATAAAGATTCTGATGGCATTTTATGGGTTGGAACGTCACGCGGTGGAGTGTCTTACTATAATCCAAACGAATATCGCTTCAATTCATTTACAAGAGATGATCTTTTTGTAAAATATCAAAATCCAAATGATAAAATACCACTCAATAATATATATTCTTGCTTTTACGAAGATTCTGAAGGCATTATTTGGATTGGTACAGATGGTGGTGGACTTAATTCTTTTGACAGACAGACTCTTGAATTAAATGTTTACATGCATTCGAATAATAATAAAAACTCTATTAGCTCAAACGTTATTAGATCTATTACTGAAAGTAAAAACGGAAACCTATATATTGTTACTTGGGATGGAGGAATAAACGAATTCGATAAAAAAACAAAAAAGTTTAAACCAAAAAAGTTCTCAAAAGAACAACACTTAAAGCACACATGGAGTATATTTAAAGATTCGAAAGAACGATTGTGGGTAACCTATCCAGATGGTTATGTTGAGCTGTACGATGCTGATGAAAATTATATCTCAAATGTAATTAGTAATAATAACAATATTGAATTATCTCAAAGTCCGATTGTCTACGAAGATGATTATGGAAGAATATTTGTAAACTTAAACAATGGAGTATATCAATATAACGAAATAAATAAAAAACTTAGTCTGTTTATTGATATTGTACAACCCACATGTATGGTATTAAAGGATAAAAATCATTTATGGGTAGGAACACAAAAAAATGGACTTTATGAATGTACTTTATCTGGTAATGTAATTAACAAATATAGTCGAGAAAATGGACTAATAGATAATTACATATGTTCAATTATAAAAAATAAAAACGAAGGTCTATGGCTATCTACCAACAATGGTATTATATATTTTGATTTAAAAACAAAAACATTTACCAACCACAAGAAAGAGGATGGACTTGGCCTAAATCAATTTTTTCTTCAATCGTTTCTTACCTCAAGTAAAAAAGAAGCATTTTTTGGAGGAAGAGGTGGTTTTATTAGTTTTTCTCCAGAATCCTATCAAGTTAGTGATAAAAAATTAGTTACTATTATAGAAAAATTTAGTGTAAACAATAAAGAAGTCAACTTCACGGATAATAATTCCCCTTTATTAAGTCCAATTCAATGCACCCAAAAAATTACTCTCAAGCCTAACCAACGTATTATTGGCTTCAATTTTTCTGCAATAAATTTTGCATTACCATTTAAAAGTAATTACAAGTATAAACTCGAAGGATATGATAAAGATTGGATTGAAACAACTGCATATCATCGAAATGCTAATTATACTAATCTTGATCCGGGGAGTTATACTTTTATAGTAAAAGCATCAAACAAGGATGGAGTATGGAATGAAAATCCAACAAAAGTAGATATTATTATAAATCCCCCCTTCTATCAAAAGAAATGGTTTGCTGCCTTGCTAACAATAATAATAATATCGCTATTTGTTTTAATTAATTGGTGGAGAAACAGAAAATTACTTATCAATAATCAAATACTTCAATCAAAAGTTGACGAGAGAACTAAATTAATACAAAAACAAAAAGAGGAGTTGAATAAGCAAAATATTATTTTAGAAGAGCAAAAAGAAGAAGTAATGACCCAACGAGATGAATTGGAAATGCACCAAAACAGATTGGAAGGATTAGTTAAAGAGAGAACTTCTGCTTTACAAAAAGCTAAAGAAAGAGCAGAAAAAAGTGACAAATTAAAATCATACTTCCTTGCTAATATGTCGCACGAAATTAGAACTCCAATGAATGCCATTGTTGGTTTTTCTACTTTACTAAATAGTGGTGATTTAGGTGATGATAAACGCCAGGAATATATTAATTCTATTCGAACTAACTCTGATACACTCCTATACTTGATAGAAGATATTTTAGATTTTTCAATGATCGAAGCAGATCAATTAAAGCTTCATATCGAAACATTCTCGTTAAATAAATTAATGGATAATATTTATTCAACCTTTGCTTTACGAAATACTAAAAATATTGATATCAGAATTGAAAATAAAATCAAAGATGAAAACATTAATTTATTGAGTGACGAGCACAGGATCCGCCAAATTATTTCTAACCTAATGAGCAACGCAATTAAATTCACCGAAAAGGGAGAAGTTGTATTAAAAATTGATGCAAATCAAACAAGCATAAGAATTTCGATAATTGATACTGGTCATGGAATAACAAAAGAAGAGCAAAAAATTATATTCAACCAGTTTGTAAAACTCGAAATTGACCAAACAAAAGCAAAAAGAGGTATCGGATTAGGTTTAACTATTTCAAAACGATTATCAGGATTATTAGGAGGTGATTTAAGTGTTGAATCGGAACCAAATAAAGGTTCTACGTTTACATTTAGTTTACCATTAGAATGCATAAGTTCAAAACCAACTCCACATGACATAATAGATTTCTCTGAATTTACCAACGATATTGATTGGAATGGAAAATCAATACTAATAGCAGAAGATGAAAGCGATAGCTTTAAGTTAATTAAGGAAGTACTTAGAAAAACCGGCATAAAAGTATATTGGGTAACTAATGGTAAAGAAGCTGTTGATATTATTAAAAGTGGAGAAAGATACGATATTGTATTAATGGATATTAAAATGCCTATAATGGATGGGTTTACTGCACTAAAAAATATAAAACGAATATCTCCTGACCAAGTGATAGTGGCACAAACAGCATACGCACTTGTGACTGATCAAATCAAAATCATTAAGGCAGGTTTTGATGGATTTATATCTAAACCGATTAATCCACACGACCTGATAAGTATAGTATCAAAACACATGATAAGTTTTAAATAGCCTTATCGAATTATTATGAAATGATCTCCTCATACCTTCTAGTTTTTTACTATACGCAACACACCATGAAAAAGGGATGTTCTGTGATTAGTTGAATTCTTTGATATACAAATAATTATCACTATCTTGAAGATATAACAAAACCCCGAAAACAGGCACTTTTGCCCAAAATCGGGGTTTACTTTTTTTCGAATAGTGATAAAGTTACAAAGTATTCCAACATTCCAAGCTCATCTTCCACTTTTTTCTATAGAAGATAATTTTCAGGTTGTTTACAATCAGTTTCTTACTAGCCCTTTAGGTAAAATATACCAAGGTATTCCTTGGGATGATTTGGTAAAATCTTTAGGAGTAAAAGAAAGTAAAATGGGACCGGATTGTATTTTTAGTCCACAAGGCAAGTTGGCTCTGATGTTTCTAAAGAACTATGCCGGTTGTTCTGACAAGCAACTGATGGAGCAGTTCAATTGCAACTACCAGTACCAATTATTTTGTCGTTTACTATTAGGTGTGGGCGAACAAATCACAAACTATAAAATCATTAGTCAGATACGCTGTGAACTGGCAGCTAAACTTGATATTGATGATGCCCAAAGATGCCTGGCTAAGCATTGGCTTCCGTATATGGCAGAGCTGAATCAGGTTGTTACCGATGCAACCTGCTATGAAAGCAGCCTTCGCTTTCCAACAGATCAGAAGCTATTATGGGAAGCAACTGATTGGTGCTATAATCAGTTAAAACTATTGTGTAAATACAGCAAACGTCCAATGCCTCGCACGAAGTATCTTAAATGGAAGCAACGTTATTGGAACTACAGTCGTAAGCGCCGTAAATCAAAAAAAGAAAGAGTAACCATCACTAGAGCTTTACTGAATTTGGTAGGGAAGTTTTTAGAAGAACTGTCAGTCATCACACAGCAGTATAATGTGTCAATGCCTGAAAAGTACTACAGACAGCATGCTGTAATTGAAAAAGTATTGGAACAACAAAACTACAAGTTTACAACAGGCCAATCTCCAGAAGACCGTATTGTCAGCTTGTCCAAGAGTTACATCCGGCCTATAGTCAGAGGTAAGGAAACAAAAGGGGTTGAATTTGGAGCTAAGGTGAATAAAATACAAATCAATGGCATCAGTTTTATAGAACACCTTAGCTTCGATGCTTTTAACGAAGGGACGCATTTTAAATCATCGGTTCACCTGGCACAAACCTTAACACATACTAAAGTTCGATTGATGGGTGCCGATGCCATATTTGCAAGCAATGTCAATCGCAAGTTTGCTTCATCCAACAATATTAAAACTGATTTTGTACGAAAAGGACGTGCAGGAAAGCATGAACAGCAAAGAAAGCAATTAGCTGCAATGATTACAAAAGAACGAGCAACCCGGCTGGAAGGCAGTTTTGGTAAAGATAAACAACATTATTATCTGAATCGTATCAAAGCTAGAACCAAAGCCAATGAAATCCTTTGGATATTTTGTGGCATTCATGTGAGTAATGCTCTTGAGATTGGCAGGAGGATACAAGCTAGTATTGCACATATCGCCTAAAATCTTTATTGAAAGTAAGTCTCAAGTAGGGATTGGTATGCCTTTTTTTTAAAAAAACAAAGCTCTTCATATCTAAAATATAGTTATGAAAAACAAATGAGGTTAATCCGAACAGATTAACCTCATATTTCTATTTATAAAACATTACTTCTGAAATCTCCTAGTTGAACCAATTGGTACCGTATAAATTTAACGTCTGTTAAAATGTAGTATTGCAAATAAGGGATTCAATGATTTTAAAACTTACAATGCAATCCCATATTTGCAATATAAATGCGAACAGAATAATATAATAGCTATGAAATTAAATGCATTTAGTAGTTAACTTTTTTTCGCCTTACGGGCATTGTCATACACCTGGCACCACCGCCACCTCTGGCTAATTCTGCACCGCTTATTGTTATTACATATCTGTCGTAATTATTTAAATCTACTTTGTTTTCAATAATATCAATTGCTGGAATTATTTCAAATCCATTGTTGTTCATTTCTTCCATGGTATATACATTGCGTGCATATCCAATCACTTTACCTGGTCCAACAGCAAAAAAGTTAGCTCCACTGTGCCATTGTTCACGCTCTTGGTTCCATATGTCTTTTCTACCACCACAGTATAAAGGTTTCAAGGGCATACCTAAATCATTTAAACATTGAACCAAGTTTGATTGTTTCTCAATGTTTTTTACTTTACCATCTTCAATAGATATTAAAATGGTTTGATACTTATTGGGTTGCATTATAATAGGATCATAAACCATACATAGATCTCTGTCTAATAGAGTAAAAACCATATCTAAATGGATAAAACTTTCTGGTTTAGAAGGTAGTTGTTGAACAACAATACTATGTTTACCTTTGTTTTTTTGAATTTGCTTAATTATATAATCAATGCCTTGAGTGCTTGTACGTATACCTGTTCCCATTATTAAAATATCTTCGCGGGCAACCAAAACATCACCTCCTTCAATAGCAATCTCACTTTTGTTATGCTTAGCATTGTCAGGATTAATAGTAGTAGCTTTAAAACATGAGGAATGATTAAAAATAGCTTCCATAACCATAGCTTCCCTTTCTCTAACATTATTAGCCATTCTGCCAATTAATATATTATCGTACACTGCCATAGAAGCATCACGTGTAAAGAAGAAATTATGCAATGGTCTAAGGGCATTTCTTTCGTCGGATAAAAAGCCTGTTAAAGTATTTTTGTTTAAAGGTACACCCTCTATTATTTGATTTGCTAATTTATTAGCTTCTAATTTAATAAGTTGGTTTTTTAAAGGCTTAACATCTTCGGCCTTACATATTTTTGAAACAAGATTTTCTTTAACTTCAGTAATTTGAAGTATTTCTGTTAGAAGATCTTTTACCTGAAAGGTTTTAGTAATTTTTGCTAATACCTGGCTAAGTTGTTTATATTCATCCTCAGCAACAGAGAGATTTAGAATATCACTATACAATGCACGTTCGGCATTACCAGGTGTCATATTTTCAACCTCGCTGCCCGGGGTATGTAGTATTACGCCCTCTATCTCACCAATTTCTGAATGTACTCCTGTTTGAATTGCTTCAGTCATATGAACTTTTTTAAAATAGTTGATCACGAAAATAACTATTCTTATATAATTAAAAGATGATATATTGCAGAGGGATTATTTACATTGGAAGTAAAGTATTAATGGAGGTCGACCTCAATATTAAATGGTTTACTGCATAAATTATTAAAATTTAAGCAGCAAACCAATTGTATATTTTTAATTATTCTAGCGGAAGTTCTTTTTTGATTTTTTCAAGATCCCATTCTTCCATTAAAGCCTGCTGATATATTTTTGACTTATCACCATCATTTTTCATGAGTAATGCATTAAGCTTTCCATTTTTGAAATACATATCACGCACTATATTATCATTTGTTTCTTCAACAAGTTCTAAATTATCATCGTGAGGAAAAACCGAAAAATAAAATTCATTAAACACCTCGGTCTTCATTCTAAAGGGCTTTATCTCTAGTTTAGTACTTTTTCCACAAACATTTTTGCCAGCAACCATACCTTGATGCTCAGCGGCATGCCACAAGCTGGTTATAATACCATTGGGATGTTCAGCTACATCACCAGCAGCATAAACATCCTTTACAGATGTTTGAAGATATTCATCTACTAAAATTCCAATGTTACAATCAATATCCGAATTTAAAGCTAATGTAATGTTTGGTGTATAGCCAATTGTTGAGATTATAGCATCAAATTCGTATTCCTCACCATTTATTTTAGCGCAGACTTTTTCACTTTCGGTCTCAGAATAAACTACTTTATTTACGTCAAGAATAAGCTTAATACCTGTTTTTAGAATTGACTCCTGCATTAAGGTTGAAAACTTATTTGTAAAAAATCTACTTAATACAACAGAGCTTTTATCAATTAAAACTACTTCTTTACCCATTTGTATTAACTGGTCTGCAGTTTCTACACCTTCAACTCCGGCTCCTATCACCAGGTACTTTTTATTTTTAGTTGCTGCACGTATAATGTTTTCAGCTTGTCTGGCCGTATATACATGATAAATTAAATCCTTTGGTAAATCACCTAAATCTAAAGGATTGGGTTTATTTCCCACAGCTATAATTAGTTTATCATACTTTAAATGACCCCTATGTTGAAATGTTAGTTCTTTTTTATCGGTATATATATTTTCAACTCTATCAAAAAGTAATTCAATATGATTGTCAACCAACCAATCATGGTCAATTAAAGCAAATTGATCTTTAGAAAAACCAGTGGCAATGCTTTTGTTAATTTTGGTTCGCTTATAAGGTATTCTGTCCTCATCGCTAATCCATAATATTGATCCTGAAGTATTTTCTTCTCTAATAGCTTTAAGGGCAGAAAAGCCAGCTATTCCTCCACCTATTATTACAAAATCCTTTACTATCATAATATAAAATTTAGAACGGGCAGTTATAAAGTTATATATTTTTTTCAATCAAAATCATTAAAGTAATTTATCATATAATCATTGCTAAATGATCAAATTTAGTAGTTGAACAATTTTTTTTAAATAAATTTCAAGTATAATTTATTAAACTCATTTAGAATAAATGAACCGACTGATTAGGTCAATAATTTAAAAATACTTTTCATTTTTTGTGGAATCTTAAGCTATTAGCAATTATTAAGTTGATAAAAGGAATATGTTAGTTTAAGATGTTTTAAGATTAAAAAAAGAACATTTTTAGTAAATAGATGTTCTTTCGTTATAACTTTACACAACAATGAATAGACGAATAACTATAGCCATTTTATTGATATCGGTATTTATTTTTCCAAATATATACCAGACTTCACATGTGGTTAATAGTCATTGGAATGTAAAATCTTCAAATCATTGTTCCTGTCATCATCATTCAGGTGTAGAATTAAGTGAATATAATTATAAGTTTTCTGCGGAGGAAGAAAGCCCTTGTCCTATTTGTGAATTTGAATTTACAGCTTTTGGTAAGGTTACACATTTACAACAACAAAGTATTTCGTATAAATATCTTGACCTTGTTATAAACGAAATAAAAGAAATTGCGTTTTGCAAACATGTACAGGTAATAACACTTAGAGGCCCTCCAATTTCTTCTTTCAATATAGTTTTATAGCCTTCTTATTTACAGAGGGCAGTTTAGTTATCTTTTAAATAAATTTTAGTGAAGAAGTACATTTTTATGTGCCTACTGTCTGTTTTTACTTACATGAACAGTAATGCACAAATGTATACTGTTACTGGAATAGTGTATGATGAAGAGGGGCTTCCTTTACCCGGATGCCATGTTCATTATAATGATGTTTGTGATGTAACAGATATAAGTGGTCGGTTTAAACATTTGGTTTTAGAAGGAAGGGTTGGTTTTACTTTTTCTTTTATTGGTTATACAAAAAAGGATACTGTGTTTACTGTTATAGAGGATACAGATATAAAAGTGTTATTATTCTCAGATAATCAATTGATTTCAGAAATTGATGTAGTGGGAAACAGTATCAGTACAACAAAATCGAAAAAGAATGAAGTAATAAATGCCGACTTTTTAAAGAAAAACCTCACAGGAACTTTTATAAAGTCCATAGAACGACTACCGGGAGTTAACTCAATGGATATTGGAGCCAATGCATCAAAACCTATTATTAGAGGCATGAGTTTTAATAGGGTAGTAGTTAGCCAGGATGGTGTAAAACAAGAGGGGCAACAGTGGGGGGCTGATCATGGTTTAGAAATTGACCCGTTTAGTATTGAAACTGCAGAAATAGTTAAGGGAGCTTCAGGAATTGAGTATGGGAGTGATGCTATTGGTGGGTATATAAATATTTCAAATAATAAATTACCAGCGAAAAAATCTATTTCGGGTGAGGTTAATTTTTTAACTAAATCAGTTAACGATACATACGGAGGTTCATTATTCTTTCAAGGAAGAAGTGATAAGTATTTCTTTAAATTTAGGACAACAGCTTTGGATTTTGGTGATTATCGAGTACCAACTAAATCAATTAGTTATTTATCGCGTATCATGAAGGTTTATAACAATCGATTGAAGAATACTGCTGGTAAAGAATATGATTTATCTTTTTCTGTGGGAAGAGTAAGTGATGTTTATAAAACAACCTTCTCAGTAAGTAATGTGTATCAAAAGGCGGGTTTTTTTCCAGGTGCACACGGGATACCTGATGATGAAAGTGTAATTCATGATGGAGATTACAGAAATATTGAATATCCATATCAGGAAGCTGGTCACTTTAAAGCTCAAAACCAAACAAAGTTTTTTCTCAATAATGGAAATGTTATTTTGGATTTTGGATTTCAGGATAATTTACGACAAGAGTGGAGTTCATTTCATACACATTATCCTGGTCAACCAAAACCAAAGCGAAACGAGGACTTGGAGCTAAAGTTTCATCTTAAAACGTATAGTGCAAATGTTAAGTACGACTTTAAAACACTATTTGGTAATTTTACAATAGGTACTCAATCACAATTTAAAGATAATAATGTAGGAGGGTATAATTTTCTATTGCCAGAATATGAGTCGTTAAGCTTAGGTGCATTTACACAAGCCGAAATTAATGTTAATGATAAATTAAAAGTTAATGGAGGAATACGTTATGACTATAGTGGTGTTAGTATAGGATCATTTTTTGATGAAATTCTATATCAATACCTTTTATCACGACCAGATCCTGATATTAATGAAGCGGAGGAATATGCACAGCGAAGTTATGCATTAGACGAAAATTATGGTGATTTAAGTTGGATGCTAGGTTTAGTTTATAAACCTAACGAAAAATTAATAACCAGGATGAATTTAGGCAAGGCATTTAGGATGCCAACTGCTATTGAGTTAGGTTCTAATGGAATACATCATGGATCATTTAGACACGAAAAAGGAGATGTAAATTTAAAATCGGAGAAAGGTTTTTATTTTGACGGAAATATAGAATGGGGTAATAGTAATTGGATTATTGAAGCCAGTTTTTATATGTACCTATTTTCTAATTATTTGTATTTACAACCAACAGGGGAGTTTAGTAAGTTACCGCATGGTGGACAAATATATAAATACTCACAATCTGAAGCATTGGTAACAGGTAATGAGTTAAGTATACAAAGAAAATGGTTGGGTGATAAAATTGAATCGATAATTACCTTAGAGCATATTTATAATCGAAGATTATCGTCGGATAAATCGCAACGATATCCTTTACCTTTTACACCACCAGTTAACAGCTTTATTGAATTGGATTATAAACCAAGAATAAAAAGTAAAACCTTAAAAGATAGTCGTTTATTTATAAATACTCGATTTGCCTTAAAGCAAAATAGAGTATCTAATAATGAGGAAAAAACTGATGGCTATATGATTTATGGTTTAGGAGTTTCATCTCAAGTTATGTTTACAAAACAAAAAATTGAATTCGTTTTACAAGGGAATAATTTATTAAACACCAAGTACTTTAATCATGTAAGTTTTTATCGTAAGGTTGAGATACCAGAACAAGGTAGAAACATTCAATTGCTGGTTAAAGTGCCATTTTAAAATAATCATAAAATTAAATTTTAGAAAAATGAAAAAGTTATTATTTATATTACCAATTATTGTTTTTGCTTTTGTTGCTTGTAATGATGATGATGACGATGTGGATACAACAAAACCAACAATTGATATAAAAAAACCTGCAAATGAAACTGAATTTCATCTTGGAGATAAAATTGAGTTTGAATGTAATTTTACGGATAATGTAGAATTAGCATCATATAAAGTAGATATTCATAATAATTTTGATGATCATACTCATGAACATTCAGCTCAACTAAAATCAGAATCAGAGGAGGAAGAAGGACATCCGTGGGAATACATAAAAGAAGGGAGTTTAGAAGGTGCATCTGATGAGGTTACTCTTGAAATTACTATACCAGAAACAGTTGTGCATGATGGGAACGAAGAAGAAGTTGCTGCAGGACATTATCACCTTGGTGTGTTTTGTTTAGATAAAGCAGGTAACGAAAATGTGGTTTGGATAGAAATTGATATTGAACACGAAGATCACGAACATTAGAATCCGTTTCTAATAAAATTATTTAAGGGTGAATCGATTTATTCGGTTCACCTTTTTTATTTTGGCATAGAGTAATGCGATGCTTATATTTGGTTGCGAAAAACGAACTTAATTCAAAAATTGTTTAATAGATATTTATTATGCTTCCAATAGTAGAACCAACACTTCTTTTAAATGAATCAATTTGTAAAGCTAATATTGCAAAAATGGCCGAAAGAGTGAAGGGATGGAAAGGAGATTTTAGACCGCATTTTAAAACACATCAATCAGCAAAAATAGGAGAGTGGCTTCGTGAGGCAGGCGTTGAGAGAATAACAGTATCTTCGTTTAAAATGGCTATATATTTTGCTCAAAATGGTTGGAGCGATATTACAGTAGCTATTTCCGCAACAAAAAATCATGCTACAGTTATTAATGAGTTATCATCTCATATTAATTTAAATATTGTATTAGAAGATGAAGAATCTATTCTCGAATTAGAAAAGAACTTAACTAATCCTGTTGGTGTGTTTATTAAAGCAGATACAGGATATAACAGGACTGGAGTAGATGCAGATAATTTAGATTTAATAAAAAAGCTACTTAACGCACTTAAAAATACTAAGAAGCTTATTTTTATTGGTTTCTTAACACATGCAGGTCATACATATTATGCACGCAATAATGAACAATTGAGAGAAATTGTAAAACCAGCATTAGAAAAAACATTAGCATTAAAAGTGTTTTTAAAAAATCATTTCCCACTTATGCAACTATCGTGGGGAGATACACCAAGTTGTTCTGTTTATAATGATTTTGATGGATTAGATGAATATAGACCTGGTAATTTTGTTTTTTACGATTATGCCCAAGTGCAAATTGGTAGTTGTGAGTTAAAGGATGTAGCAGTTTGTATGGCTTCTCCTGTTATTGCAGTGCATAAAGATAGAAACGAAGTAGTAGTACACGCAGGAGCTGTTCACCTTTCAAAAGATAGAGTAGAATTATCTGATGGCACAATATCATATGGTAAAGTGGTTAAATTGAATGGTTTAAATTGGGATGTTAACGAAGAGTTGGGGGAGGTAAAGTCTCTTTCGCAAGAACACGGCATAATTTCTGTAAAGGAAGGGTGTTTATCGGAAATTAAACCAGGAGACGTCATTGGTATTATTCCGGTTCATTCGTGTTTAACAGCTAATTTAATGAAGCAATATTTAAATACGGATGGTAACTTTATAGATACGATGAAGTAAAAACAAATTACAACCTTGTCTAATTGAATAAATACAAAAAAACAATATGAAGAAAATTTTACTCCTATTAAGCTTAGTTCTGATTTTAGCTGGATGTGCTAGCAAACGATTTGTAAAAAAAGGATTATTACTTGAAAACTCTGGACTGTATGCTGATGCGGCAGAGCAATACTATAATTCACTTTTAAAGAATATTAATAATATTGATGCAAAGCTAGCTTTACAACGTACCGGACAATTAGTATTAGAAGATAAAATTGAAAACTTTAAAAATCAATATCAAAGTAGCACAGCAAAAGATGCAGTTTATGCTTACCGAGATGCTGATGCTTACTTTAAGAAACTTCAAAAGGTAGGAATTAAATTACTATTTCCTGAGGAACAAACAAGCTATTATAAAGAAGTAGAGGATAAGTATCTAAATCAAATATACTCCGAAGCTTCCAAAGCATTAGGATTAGATCAATTTTCAACCTCTGAAAAGCAATTTGCCGAGATTCTAACTATCAATCCAAATTATAAAGATGCAAAAAGCAAATGGACGATAGCAAAATATGAGCCTCAATATAGAAAAGGTAATGAGTTGATGACTAACAATATGTATAGATCTGCTTATTTTATTTTTAAGAAAATTATTGATGAAACTAATACCTATGAAAACAGTTTGGAGTTGATGAACACATCATTAAGCCAAGCAAAAGTTACAATTTATATTTCTCCTGTTAATACAAATTACTCTTCGTATCGTACTATTGCAGGGCAATTGAATAGTCATATTGTTAAGGGGATCAACAGCATAAAATCGCCACTATACGAGGTTGTAGGAACTGGAACTACAGCGAGTTCAAATGCAAATCCTTTTTCAAAAGCTTTTAAATACGATAGAACAAAAGGAGTTGTAAATTCATTGCCAAAGCACAATGCCAAAACAGTTTTTAGTTCATATATTAATAAATATTATACAAATAAAGGAAGGTTATTTAAATCTGAAAAGCATGCTTATTTAAAGAGAACAGAAGAATATATAGAGAAAGAAACCAGGTTGCGAAAAACAAGAGTTGTTTATGATAAGGTAAAATATTACGAATATAGATTGGAACGAAAAGTAAGGTTGAATGTTGGTTATGAAATGAAGAGAACTGATAGAAATGAGTTGGCAGTTTCTAATGGATTTAATAAAGAAACGATAGATGCTATTCATTATGCAGAATTTGAGGGGGATTATAAAAATCTGGTTCCAGGAACATGGAAGTATATCGATAAGGATACTGAGGAAGATAAAATATATGATAATTCAACTGCAATTAATAGGTTAAGAAAAGTATTTGAAGGCAGAAAAACCGCTAAATCTGTTTCTGAACTTGAAAGTACTTTAATGAGTGCATGTGTAAGTCAAATTGTAAAAGATATTAAAAACTATCAACCAGAAAACTAACCTTCAAATGAAATATTCTTTAATTATTTTATCTGTTGTACTTCTATTTTCGTGTTCAACGCAGAAAAAGCAAGCTGAATTATTAGAGTTAACTAAACCATCTTGGCTAAAGGAACGACCTGTAAGTTCAGATTATTATTACGGAATTGGAATAACACCTAAAATTGGATCGCCAGTACTTTATACAGATAAAGCAAAAGAAAGAGCTTTAGCAGACATATCAACTCAGATTAATTCTACTATAAAATCCGAAGCCATGTTTTACCAGGTTGAGGATAGACATGGAGTTCATGAGTATCTTCAAAACAGAATTAAATCAGTCTCTTCTGAGTATCTTGAGGGATATGAATACATTGAAAAATGGGAAGACTTATCAAATGTATATGCATTTTATCGTTTATCGAAACAGAAATATCAAGAGGTTAAAGAGAGAAGAAGGAGAGAAGCATTTAAACTTGCTACTGAAAAGTATCTAGCAGGATTAAATATTATTGAAAAAGGCTTACATATTAGTGCAATTGAACACTTTGGATTAGCTATTGATGCTTTAAGTGGTTATATGAATGAATCTACTGTTACAGAGATTAATGGTAAAAAAGTAGATTTAGTATCAGAGTCGACCAATAAACTAAATACAATTATTAATGAACTTAAGATTGTAGCAGATTCAGAAGCTATGTCTCCTTCGAATTATTTTGTTGTATATGATAATCAAACCAGATTAGTTAGTAATTGCCCGATACAATTTAAATATTCAGGAGGATATTTAATTAATGATAAGGTAAAATCGGATGCTAATGGAAAAATTAATATGCCTGATTTACCAAATTCCAGTAATGGAAGTAATCCAACTTTAAGAGTTGAAATCGACCTTGTTAATTTGGGGCGTCAAGTATCAAAGAACTTGTACGTGCGAAAGGTTATTGAACAACAAAAAGCAGCAAGCATTGTTTTAGGGAAATAAGGTGACTATTCTGTATAAAGTATAAAGACGTAAGTATTAAGATTTGAATCTGTTAATATTTTCCTTTTGTCTTAATACTGGAATGGAACGAAACAGTTTATTATTTCTCTTGCGAACAATTAGGACATTTGCCTTCTAAAGTTAAGTTAGATTTACTTACGAGATAACCATTAGGAACATTCACCCATGGTATTTTTGTATCTCCTAAGCAAAAAGTTTCTCCACAAACAGTACAGATAAAATGTGCATGACAATTTCCACGACAATTAGTAGAACATTCAGAACCACATATTGCATAGCGAGTTAAGTTTTCTATGTCAGGTACTTTATGTATTAATCCGTTTTTTTCAAAGGCATCTAACGCCCTGTAAATAGTAACTTTGTCGTTTGTTGTGCCTACCTTTCTTTTTATTTCTTCAACAGAAAGAGATGAACTTGTATTAAGGAAAAGTGTTAATAATTCAATTCTAAAATTAGTTTTTCTCAATCCGTGATTATGCAGAATTTCATCTGTATCAGCCATTTTTACTTCACTTTTATTTGCACAAAATAACGTTGTAAAGTTAATAAATATTTTACTTATTGCAACAGAGTTGCGTTATTTGAATTTAATTTATATATTCGCAACTCAATTGCGTTAATTAAATAACTATGGCTATCATTTCAGGTATCAGGATTAATTCAGATAATATGGGTATGCTCAGTTCAACTATATGTTTAATACACTGTTTAGCTACCCCATTTGTATTTCTCGCAAAAACATGTGCTGAAACATGTTGTAGCGAAACCCCTATTTGGTGGAGGTTAATTGATTTTATCTTTCTGGTAGTATCGCTTGTTGCAATAATTTATACTGCTAAGGGTTTTGTTAAGCATTGGATAAAAATTGGATTGTTTCTTTCTTGGGCATTTTTATGCTTGATTATTTTAAATGAGAGTTTACAAATGATTCAAGTAGATAAGTGGGTGATTTATGTACCTGCATTTTTACTTATTGCTTTACACTTTTACAATAGGAGGAGTTGTCCTACTGGATGTTGCCAAACAAAAGAAGAAATAAATGAATAAAGAACAAATAGAGTTAATTGGAGATCAACATGCGTTTTATAATACAGAAACTCCTCTTAAGGAAGATGCTTTTACTAAGTCTGATGAAGAAAAAATTAAAAATATAGAACATCATTTTTCCAAGATAATGGAAGAACTGGGATTGGATATTCGCGATGATAGTCTTTCGGGAACACCTTATCGTGTTGCTAAAATGTATGTTAAGGAGTTGTTTCATGGTTTAAATCCGTCTTTACGACCAACGATATCAACTTTTGAAAATAAATATGGATATGGAAAGATGCTTGTAGAACAAGATATCATTCTTAATTCATCGTGCGAACATCATTTTTTACCAATTGTTGGAAAGGCTCATGTGGGGTATATACCAAAGAACAAAGTTGTGGGGTTATCAAAAATAAATCGATTAGTCGATTACTATGCACACCGACCACAAGTTCAGGAACGTCTTTGTTTGCAAATTCTAAAAGATTTACAAGAAACTTTGGAAACCGAAGATGTTATTGTTTTGATTAATGCCAAGCATTTATGTGTGATGTCAAGAGGAATAAAAGATCAAGAGAGTTTTACAACATCAATGGAGTATGGAGGTGTTTTTAACGATGTTGAAAAGCGAAATGAATTTATGAGTCTTCTGAATTTAAAACTGCATATTTAGTTAGTAATAAAGGATTGTGTGCGGCAGAGATTTATATTTTTAAAACCGCACACTAAAACAGTTAGTTCACTATAAATTTATTAGAAATGCCATTATACTCATATATGTAAGTATCAGATGGATAATTTTCTACATTAAGTATTAAATGATTAAACGTAGAGTTAATTTGTTTTGTTAAGTTAATTATTCAAAAGAATTAAGTAAGTTATGTTGATTATGACTTATACTATTAAATGAAAAATCATATTATTGGAGAGAGGCATATATCTATAACTATCTATATTATTTCACCATGTAATAATCACTACACATTTTATTCTTAACAACTTCAAGAATTTCTTTGGAAATCGATGTTTCTATTGAATATGTATCAAATGTATTTCTATAAATGTTTTTTAAATTATTTAAAGTAAGATAATCAGGATGATATACTTCTGCAATGGTGGCATAGGGAAATTCATTATCATCTTTAATTACACAGAAATCATAGATGTGAATTGCAAGTGGCATTGGAGTTATATTACCCATAATAGAGTATATTTTTGAATAATCATTTGAAGATGAAATTTCTCCAAAGAAGACGTTCTTTTTAATGATATTCCAACCATTGTTTTTAAAAACGATTCCAATAGATTGACCAGATACAATATCTGAATGTTCTTTTAGAAGGGTAGAAGCTACCTTTTTAGGATAAATAACAACAGCAAATGTTCGAGTTATTCTTTGGTTATTGTGGGTGCTGTATAAATTAGATATTCTCACATCTGAGTTGTTCTGAAGTACTTCAATCCCGTAACTACCATATTTTAGCTTTATTCTTTCGCTGTTAAGGAGTTTAGTCTTTTGAATGGAATCAGATAAAACATTAGGAACTTTTGATTGAGGCGATTTTTTTTTGCAGGCATTAGTGCAAAGAATACTTATTGTTAATAACAACAGAAGGGTGTGTTTTCTCATAAATATCTATTTTTTTCTAATTCACTTTAAAAATATTCCCATGACCAGGTATAATGTAATCCGAAATTTCTAAAAGCTTTTTCCTGCTTTTAACAAGATCATCCATATTAATTTGGTCTAAATCCATACGATCTTTCTGATAAAGGTTAAATAGTTGTTTTTCATCATCGAGCCACCAGATAACATCACCAGCAACGGCAATCTTGCCTCTTTCTGTATTTACTAAAAGTGAGAGGTGTTCAGGGGTATGACCCGGTGTTGCAATGATTTCGATATCATTTCCTAGTACGTGTTTGTTGTATTCAGTCATCAAATCATTGTTGTACATTAAATTAGAATCGTAAGATACAACTTTTGCTTTCCCGAAAATTCCTGCTAATAGAATGTGATCTAAATGACAATGAGATAAAAAAACGTAGTCTATATCATATGGGGTAATATTTTCTTTTTCCAGAGCAAATAGTAGTTTTTCTCTGTTACAACCAGGATCTGTAATTATTTTTTTTCCTTCAGAAAGAATCAAACAAACTGTAGAACTAGCAATATAACCTTGGTTTTGCTCTCTTGCATATCCTTCAATTAATATTTTTATGGTTGTCATTGTTATAAAATATTTTTAAAAGTTTAGGCTTAAGAGTTCAAAAATATCAAGGAAATATATAGTTCCTAAATAACTACATGCAGCTAATAACTAACATTATCTAAATGATTCTGTTAAGTATGTTATTAGAAATATCCACCCAGTATACAAAACTGTATAACTTAATGCATATCCTATAGAAGCTCCTATATTTCCTTTTGTTTTGGAGGATTTGCTAAAAACAAATTTTAAAGCTCTAAAAAATATCCAATACAACATTGTTAGTATAATAAATAAAGAGAACCAAAAAATTGCTTCCATAAATATGAGTAATACAATAAATAATATTGTCATTACTATCCATAAAAGAATTGATATTATTAATCCTCCAATACCATCTCCAGCATCAATCTCTGGCAATTCAGGAATTTCTCCTGATTTTTTGATAAAACTCCCGCTTTTTAACTTTCTAAACTTTGGAAAATTATCGATTAATCCTATTCCGTAATAAAGTCCGTAGTTCATGAAAAGAAACAGAGTTCCAGCTATAATACTCATTGATATGTATAGATTGGAAGCAATACTTCTATTATAGTTTATTCCAGCTAGATATACTGTTAAAATAGTAATACCTATAACAATTAAAGAAACAATAAAAACAGATTTTCCTTTTAGATATGTTTTTTTAGCTTTCATTTTTCGTTTTGTATAAATCTATAAATAAATTGAAAATACATGCTTTTTATTGAACAAGATTTTGTCTTTTGTAAAATTTTATATTTCTATGATTTAGAATAAGCAGTTAGTCTGATTTTGTTAAGGTTGATATTTTCATTTGTTTCCGAGTTGAAGTAATTCTTACTGCTTCTTATATAACTTACAGGTAAGTTACATCATCCGCTTTTGTTAGGTTTGGCCCTGCGAATCACTATTGTAAGAAACTGTTTAAAAATAGACAAAATAGCACATAAATAAATGACTATCAGCTTGATAGGGTGAATTAAAATTCGTATCATACAGTTAATCAGACACATAAGATATGAAAAAGAGATATTCGACCGACCTAACCGATAGTCAGTATAATGCAATATTAGCCATTTTGAAGGACAAACGAAAGCGAAAGCATTCTTTGAGAGAAATATTCAATGGGATCTTCTATATGCTTAAAACAGGGTGTCAATGGAGGATGATACCTAAATGTTTCCCAAAGTGGGAGTTGATTTATTATTATTTCACGAAATGGAAGAACGACGGAACAATAGAGATGATTCATGAAGAGTTAAGGGATAAAACCAGAAAAGATGCGGGAAAAGATGTATCTCCAAGCCTTGGGTTAATTGATAGCCAGTCCGTAAAAACGACCAGAAGCGGCGGGTTGTGCAGAGGGATTGATGGAGGCAAGAAAGTGAAAGGCAGAAAACGGCATATTATTACTGATACAATGGGGCTTATACTGGCTGTTGTTGTACATGCAGCTAACGAGCACGACAGCAAGGCTGCCCTTAAAGTTATTGAACAACTGAGGGGACGATTTAGCCGGATGGTCAAAATTGTGGCCGATGGCGGTTATAGAGGCGAATTAATGGAAAATACCAAGCGGATATTCGGGTGGGTGTTGGAAGTTATTCTGAGGTCAGATACAACCGTGAAGTTTCAAGTCCTACCAAAACGTTGGATTGTAGAAAGAACGTTTTCTTGGTTTGAGAACTACAGAAGACTTGGCAAAGATTATGAATATAAAATAGATACGAGTGAAGCCATGATCCAATTGTCAATGGTAATGCTAATGCTTAACAGAATTAAAAAATAAAATTTAAACAGTTTCTTAATTATAAAATAATCTTTAATTGCATCACTCCATGCATTTAAAGTATCCCTCTTCTTAGAAACTGTTTAAGTTTTATCCTTCGGTTTATTTTGGCGACTTAAGCCCTCATATTTCTGCAAAATTTCTTTAAATAGCGATGCTATTCACATCAATTTTGTTTCATCTGAGAACTTAATTCTCTCAAAATAACTCACAAAAACAAAATTTAAACAGTTTCTAATTATTTTTGTTTTTATTTCGCTTATATTCTTTAAAATTAAAATTCTCAGGTCTTGAATTTTTGTCCCAAAGAAACCTATATCCCGTTTCTAATATATCAATATTGAATGGTCTTTTAAAATAATAAATATTATCAGGATTACTAGCTGTTAAAACTAGTCCAGCTGAGTTTAATCCTGCCATACTTAATAATAAAATAGTAACTATTTTGTACATCTTGATTTTTATTAAATATCTGTTTATTATCCAAGTGATGATAAACCAAAATGCAGAATAAATTATTAAGTTACCTATCAATTCAATGATAAATATTTGTAACGACATTGAGGTATGCCAACCATTGCATACATATGGAAGAGGAAAACCATACATCATTGAATCAGGCGCATCAACCGGCAGTATAAACCACCATTTTGTAAAAATAGTGAAGGAGATAATTGTTAGCGGAAGAATTAGTTTCCAAGATAATTGCTTCATTTATTTGAATTAAAGATTTGTCAATTTAGAGAATTAATTCTAATCGGAAAAATATTCCCAAATACTTAACGGTAATGCTCCTCCAATTATTCAATTTACAGTTTTATAAATTTCGTATGATTACAGTTTTTTATTTTGATTCCATAAGTCTTAAATAAAACATAAAACTTCAATAAAACATTAGATTTGAGATTGATTTAAAAGATGATTAAAATTAATCCTTTAATTAAATTGCGTTTGTGTATGTGTTTAAATAGGTTGGTATTCAGTTTGTTGTGAAAGTAATAAACTATTGAAGCATTGATAATGTAATATAAAATAGTCTATTCCTCGATTTCTAAATTCGTCATTTCTTCTACTACTTCGAAATCATATTCCGGATATTCGTAGATAGAAAGTCTTGGTTCGGTTTCGCCAATGGAGTAGCCCCAAATGCTTTCGTATTCTGATATATCCTCGCCAATATCCTCCAATTGTTGCAAGTATTCGCTTATCGATTTAGATTCAATAATAATCACTTTACCCATTTTGTGTATGATAGGACTGTGGTTTCTATTGCTATCGTGGTCGAATTCTAATATGCGTCTTCCATATCGTGTGATGCCGATTGCTCTGTATGTAAGACTTTTTCCAACACCGGGAAGGTTTAGTACATTGCGATCTGTTGCAAGAAATGGAATATCAGCTTCTTTTCGCAGGTTATCAATATTTTCAACCATATCTTCGGCATTCATTGGGAATTCTCTAATGCTTTCGTGATATTCTTTAGCTATCTGTCCCATAGGTTTTTCTTCCACTTGCTCTTGAACAGCTCGGGCATTAGTTGCAAAGTTGAAGTTATTCTCCATATAGCCTTTTACCGAAAAAGTGTAGTAGGTAAGAATTCCAATATCATTTAAAACCTGTCTTAATTTATTGGTATGTCCTCTTCGCGATGAAGCTGATGTAAACACATGCTGGTTGGTAACTGTCCAGCCGGCAGAGATGAGCTGTTTTACGGATTCTTCAACCTCTGGAGTAATTTCCATTGGAGATTCAAAGTGGGTTTGGATCAGAAATTGTTTCACACCAATTTCTGATGCCTTGGCTTTAAACTCTTTTAATATTGTTGTAAGTTCTGGGGTAATCCGCTGAGGAAGGTACACAGGTAATCTTGTTCCCAACCTCACCCTGACAATCTCAGCATGCTTTTCACCATCTACTCTTTTTTCATTATCACGTTTTTTATTCATTGCCATCTCGTAAACAGCATCAAGAATTTTCTTTAACGAATGATCCTTGCTCATCAAAGCATCACCACCAGTAATAAGTATATCACGTAGCTGAGTGTCTTTTTTCCAGTATTCCATGATATTTTTCATTCGCTCATCCCACGTTTCGTTTGGTTTAAGCTTATCCAGATTGAAGTTTAGGTTGCCTCTTTGGAAGTCGTACATTCTTTGGCACGATGCGCAAAGACCGCCACAAGCACGTCCCATGGTTGAAGGTATTAGAATAGCTACCTCTGGATAACGTCTGTGGACATTATGATGGGTTGGGAGTATCCATCCTGCTGCATTGGGTTTACCAGGTTCAACTATATCTTCTTTTTCCCAGGCTTTGATATGCCCAAATTCCTGCACAAGTTGCTTGCTGTACAAAATATAATAACGAATGGCTAGGTCGGCACCTATGGCAAAATAAGGCACTCGAACATGCAATAGAGATAGGTAATAAGGATTTACAAAAAATGGTATGCCTGCTTCTTTTGCCTCGTATAGGATTTTTAATGTATCTGGATCCAAAGAATTACCAAGTAATTCATTCAACAACTCTGGGGAACGGACGGCAAACTTGAGATGAAACATATAATCGTCCCACCATTCCAGCATTTTAAGGAACTTCTGTTCTTGTGACATTCCTTTTTCAAAAAAATACTTTGAATTAGTTATCTCACCTGCATCCATTTTATCAATTAGGATACTTATGATCCTTTCGCGGTTTTCTTCCCTCAGTTTTACAATTCTAGGATCTGTACCTGAAGGATATCTATTCATCCATTCTTTAATTTTTTCATTAGAAGGCATTTGGTATGTGTACTCTCCTCTGTATTGTCTGAATAAATAAAGCATGTCTTTGAAGAAAGCAGGTTTTGCTCCTCCAGTACCATGAGTTACAGCCAGCCATATCATTTTTATTGGATTACTAACCGCAATTTCTCCTCTCAGGTTTAAATCTTCGTATTCTTTACCGGCGTGATCGATATAGTCTAATAAACGGATTGTGGCAAAATCCTTCCAGTCCAATTTTTCGAACGCTTTCCGGCCACGCGCTTCGTATTTATAGAATTTATAAGCATCAGTTCTACTGCTAAAATCAGCAATAATCCAATTTCTAACTCCAATCAAGGCTTCGGTTTCATTGCGGGCATTCCGCATAATTTCGTCAAGTTTTGGATTTTCCTTAAGTAATTGTTTAAGTACCTTATGTGCTCTTACTGTTATAGCAATTTGATCTAATTGAGGATATGCTGGCATAATTAACAATTTATAGTATGTGAACGATTAACCTATAAATTTACAAATATTATAACAGAATCAGTTGGATTTCGCTGGGTATTGCTTCTGTATTTCAAAAAACACTTACCGAAATAATATATAATTTGATAAGAAAGAATCATTAGATTCCAATTAAATAAAATCTTTTCTACTATTAACTATATTATATATATTTATCATCCCCAAAATTATTAACAGTTAAAGATCAAAGAATACTAATTAAATTACATCCTAATCTGAACTTGTTATGCCAACTGCTAAAGAATACCTCGTAAAGAGAAGTAAAGAAGAACTTGATAATGTTGTAAAGAATTTTTCAGATTATGAATCAGAATTACTTCACGCTCTAATTTTAGAATTAGAAGAAAGAAAATACAGCGAAGAAGTTATCCCTTCTATAAAATCTGAACTAGAAGACAGAAAGAAAATAGCCAATATAGCAGAAAAAAATAATATTAAGAAGAGCATTTCTTTTAATTGGACTCCTAAACATATAATTACAACAAAAACTAAATTGCCTATTGAACTAGTAAAGAAAAATGCTGTTCAGGCAATACTTTCTTTACAGTGGAGCGTTGTTTATTTCGAAGAGTTGCAAATTGAAGCGAAAAGAACTAATGACTATGGTAAACCTACTGAAAAGATCATTATAAATATCTCAGATGAGCATATTACTGCAACGAGTAAATCAGATAACAACCGTTTTTGTGATTTTGGTTCGAATAGTAGAAGAACGACTGAATTTTTAACTGCATTTAAAGCGCTCGAAGCATCATATGATGAGGAAAAAATTCAAAAGGAACTTGCTGAAATAGAAGTTAAAAAGAAAGAAAACGAATATAAAATCCCTGATAAACTCACAAAACCTCCTTTTATTAAGGAAAAGAAAATGCCACTGTTAATTGGTACTGGTTTATTAAGTGCTGCTGTTATAGCTGGAATTTTGGCAGTCCTGGCCAATATGATGTATATTATATTTTTGTATGATATAGGTGTTGCATGGTTAACCGCTTTTATAATTGGAAGTTTAATTAAAGTAACAGGTATTTCAAACTTTAACATATTAAGGTGGTTTGGATTTATAACAATTGCCATAACCTATCTTCTCAGTCAAATTTTCAGATTCTTTTATATAGTGCAACAGCATAATATTGTTGATGCTCAGATAATGGATTACTTTAATGCCAAAGTAAACAATGGTCTTCAATATAAAGATATGAATTTAGGTTCTGTTGGTTTGGTAGTTGCCTGGATTATTGAATTAGTAGTAGCTGGTATTTATTATCAAGTATTTATAGCGCAAAAAGTATTAGCTCACGATTTAAATGCAGCTCCACAAGATGTTATTGAATATGCAAATCACTGGTTTAATAAAGGTAAAGATGAAGATGGAGTAAGAGTTGAATTGGCTAAAATGGGCTGGAAAGAAAAAGAACAGCAGGATTTGGTTTTTAGTGCAATTGGAGCCCAGGTAGGTGTTCAAGAAATGAATCGGGAATAATTTAAATCTATGCTTGTATGATGAACTTGCACAAAATAATTTTATTATTATTCAATTGTTAATTTGAATTCTTCATCATTAATATTTCCGTTCTTATCAGTTACTCTAATTATAATAGAATATTTAGCTGTATCTATTGGGATATCTGACAATAGCAACTCATCCTTGTTAAAATTTAACCAAGATGGTTTATTTAAATCTTCCAGTATAATACAGTATTCTAGCTTTTTGTTATTTATGTCTTTGAACGTATTATCTGGAATGAATTACCATACTCTAATTTACCTTTTTGAGAAATAATGTTTTTAGCAAAATTTATAGGAATAGTGACGGGGGAGTTTGTTTTTACAATTATAAATAAAAAGCTCTTAAGGGTGTTCAAAACTTTCATATAGATTCATTTTAACTGTTAAATCTATACAAAACAATCGGATACAATATAATAAATCGCTCTTTTGATTCTAATTGCAATTGCATTGTATCAGATTACATTTTCAAGCATAAAGATATATTCTTAATGATACATCTTCTCACTTCTTTCGATTGCTTTTCTGTTACAATGCAATTGCTTATTTATTACGTTTGATTATTTTATGATGAATTTATATGTTCTTTCTGTGGTTTTTATAAAATAAATTCCACTTGATAAGTTACTCACATCAATACCATTTGAAGTATTTGTGGTTTCAAACACCTTATTTCCTGTAAGATTGAAAATTCGTACTTTATTAAAAGGAGTATCAGATTTAATATACAATACACCATTTGTAACAGGATTGGGGTAAATCGAAAAATTATTTGATTTTGAAGTGTTTTTAACGCTTGTAGCTAAAAGTTCTTCGTTTGTATTAACAGTGCCATTTTCTGTTACTGTTATAGTAGAGTTACCTTTTAGGTTATCGCCCTCAATGGTTACAGTGTTTTCGTAATTATCATCAGGGTATGTTATTACTACTTCCTGTTCACCACCTTCAGTAATAGAACCATTACTCCAACTTAATGTTGCTCCACTTGTTGTTAGTATGTCAGTAATACTAACAGGATTTACACTATGGTTGCGGATTGTAAATTTAACTTGATTCTTAGAAGCTTCATTAGTTGATTTTAAAGAAGCTGGTTTTGTACTTGTTTCTTCTGAGTCTCTTACATTTATTAATTGACCTTCTACCGAAATTACATTCTCTTTAAACAAAGCAATGTAAGATGTTTCAAAATCGGTTATTGTGTTACTTACCTTTTCACCGTTAGCATTATACCATGAATCAAAAGTTAATCCATTCAATTGTGGTGTAGGTAATACTAAATTATCATGAGGATTAATCCCTACTCCGAATGCATTTTCTCCTATGTATGTTAAAGAAATACAAGGGGATAGGTCAGGGGTTTTTAAAATGTCATTTGGATCGTCTGTATAAAAAGCATTCTTGCTGATTATACTTAAAGAAGTACATCCTGTGAAATTAATACTATGCAGGTTATTTGCACGACCGCAGAAGGCTCGGTTACCAATAACTCTTAATGATGATAATCCACTTAAATCAATTTCAGTGAAATCATGGTGGAAAAATGCTTCTTTATTTATTTGACTCAGTTTAGAACAACCTGTAAGGATTATTTTTTCACAATAGGTATTACAGAATGAATACTTTCCAATATTAGTCAATTTTGACAAGCCTGCTAGATTTATAGTTTTAATACTATTTGAATTCCCGTGTTTATAAAAAGCCCAGTCGTTTATTGTTGATAAGTCTGTGCAGTTTGATAAATCAAGAATATCTAATTGATTATACAAAAAAGCATCTTCCCCTATGTGTTTAATACTATTGGGGAAAACTACACCTTTAATTGAGAAATTTCCAAAAATACCTTCTGTTACCACAGGTAAATCAGGAGTCCAATGTTTATCAATAATCCCTGTTACTATTTGACCATGCAAAGTTTCAGGAATTATAATACTTGCATCTTGTACATTAGCTTTTCCTTGTTCGGTAAGCCCGGATATTATTCCATTTTTAATAATAACATCCTCATCGCTAAGTGTATATTGGGCATTTGTTATTAGATGAATACCCAAAAGAAATGTTAATAATAAGTACTTGGTTTTGTAAATGTAGCTCATTTTTAAATACGTTTAATATTTTCTTAAAATTATACAATATACTATACGTAAGTTTAGTTAAATAGTTTATTTTAATTGAATAAAAGTTATAATAATAAAAAGTTTTTTAGATATTAATCTATATGGATGATATTGAGTGTTTATGGGTAGTTGTAGGCTTGGTAGAATATGCTATTGTCTTTAGATTTGTATCTTTCCAGAAAGGTTATTATTAGATTATATATTTTATTGGAAAAACGGAAGATGAAACGAGTTAGGCGCATCAAGTTAGACTTAAATTATTTAGATGCTTTGAGGTTGAATAGGATCAGGTTATTGAGATTAATCCATTGGTAAGGAGGGGGGGCCTATTTATTCATAGTATCTAAAATAACATACACAAGGATACAATAATATTGTTACTTATTGTTTTCTGAACAGCACAATACTAGATACTATGTTTAACCAGTGAGCTGTTGACTCACTGGTAATCTATTAGATTGAAGTTAGTTAATTTGTAATCACCATATCATTTATCATTGTCATTGGTATTTTCATTCCGTTTGGTAATTGGGGATTCTCTTTAATATAAGTATCTCCTTCAATCTTTTGGTTAATTGTTGCCTCAATAATCCAACCTGTACTTTTATCAACTTTAATCTCAGAAACCATTGAGCCAGTCAAATCATATTTCATAGACATTCCATTTGATTCAATATAAGCATCTTTATCAGCAGTCACAATAGAGGATTTTCCTTTTATCAAAGCGTAATCTGGATTTAATTCGGCAAACTCATAATTTGTAGTCATTTTCGCTGACATTCCAGATTCAAGATTTGTATTGATAGTCCATTTTTCCCCTTTTTTGGCAGGTGAATCTGGATAAATTGCAGTTACCATTTCAATATTGCCTTTCAATGCTTCAGCTCCGTAAGCTTTCATTATCTGTGCTTTTATTTGCTCTTTTTGCATTTCTGGAAGTTGGTCAAATTGATTTATTGCAGTACTCCAAAGAGCTTCAACATTTTTAATATCAATAACTTTACCTGTTTTACTCATTGTAATCTCAAATGCTTCACCTTTTATTGCCCCTAAAATTGTCGAAAAGATATCATTGACATCATTCTTCTCTGAGCTAAATTCCATTGTTCCTTGCGGCATTTGCATCGACATACTTAGTTTCTCGAATTTAGCATCCATATCATAACCGCTCTTTGTGATATCTTTGACTAAAAAAGTCATAGTACCGTTAATAGTCATGGCCATGTTCATTTTTTGTCCATTAACTTCCTGAATAATGGTTGCCTTAGAATTTGTAATTTGCTTATATTCTTTACCTTTCTCAAGTCTTAATGTTAAATCAGAACTCTTAGATTGACATGAAGTAAGAAAAATAGTTGTTAAAATCAGGATAGAAATCGTTTTCATTTTTAAATATATTAAGTTTATTAATTGTAGCTCTTTTTATTCGTAATCAGCGTTTTGTGATGTAAAGTAGTGGCGGATTGACAAGAGGAAATCTGTTTAGCCACTACCTAAATTACTCATCAGTCACGTACGTATCGTTTGCGGCCTGAGTCTTTATCCATCAGGACAAAGATAAGATGTGGGATGTAAAACTACCAAAACTCCACAGTTTTGTCATTAAAAATTACAAGCTAACAACTGTTTTTATTTTTTCATTCTATAGAATTTATTCTAATTTGACGAGTAACTTATAATCAGTTTATCAAAATAGTAAAAGTTAATCCATTAAGAATAAGCATTCATTTTAAAATCTGAGTCAAGTTCCCCTTCACTTTTATTTGTTGTAAATTGGTTAATCTCTTAATTCCTAATGAATTGAATGCTTTTAAAGTATCTGAGACATTTATGATGTAATTGTTAGATAATGTTATTGTATGCAGGCAATCATTTTCTGTCAACTATTAATCAATCCTTTGGTAACAAATCTAGCTTCATTATAAATTAGGAGATGGTCAGGTAAGCTTTAGAGCCAATGTACATTAAGTTGATATATCAATAATTTCATATTTTTGTGCTCTAATGAAACATGTAAAATTCAATAAAACAATTTGCGGAGTAGATTTCCTTCTCAATGTAATTGAGGTAGAACGTCCGGAGGAGTGTCAGCTAAATGATGAAATTCATACTGCTGATTTTTTTCAGATTGTATTTATTGAAAAAGGTAGTGGAACTCTCTTCCTGGACAAACAGAAGATTACTTTCAACGAAGAGCAAGTACTTTTCATCTCGCAGTTCCAAAAATACCGTTGGCAAATACAGCAAGGTGGTTTCAAAGCTAAATTCTTGGTGTTTCAAGAGAACTTCCTTAACGATTTTTTTTCTGATCAGTACTTTACTTATAAGCAGATGTATTTCTACCAAACAGATTTGCCATTGTTTATGCATCTGGATAAAGAGGAACAGCTTCAATACGTTAATCAGCTGAATGAAATCCGTAAAGAACTTATCAACCCACAAGTGGATAGTGTACATTTAATTCGTTCTATTCTATATTACTTACTGGCAAGATTAAATCGCACTTATACCTCTACCTATAAAATATCCACCAGTGACTTTAACAATCAACTTGCCTTTAAATTTAGAATGCTGGTTGAGAAGAATATCCATTCCGTTCAGCGAGTAGAGGAGTATGCGGAAATGCTTCAGGTTAATAGAATTGTACTGAACAAAGAAGTAAAGAGTCAGTTTAACCAAACCGCCTCAGACTTCATTAAATCCCGGTTGCTACATGAGATCAAATTGGATCTTATTTATTCGACCATGACAGTTAATGAATTGGCAGATAAATACCATTTCTCCGAATCCAATCATCTGACAAGATTTTTTAAGAAACAAAGTGGTTATACACCAAGTGATTTCCGAACTGCTTATCAAAATGGTAGTATTTAGATCAATGTAGGTAGCCTCCTTCCTTCTTGGAATTCTGATATTTGCAACGTAATTAAAATCATTCAAATGAAGAAAATTAGTGTAAGTATTGTTGCAATGGTAGCTTTGCTTATAGCAAGTGCAGCTTTATCTTCTTGCAACCTAAAAAAATCAGAAAAAATGAAAAATGTAAAAGTTCAACTTATTCGAAATGCGACAGTAAAACTCGATTATGCAGGGCAAAGCTTTTTAATTGATCCAATGCTTTCTGCTAAAGAAAGCTTTATGTCTTTTGTAGAACAAGGCAAAGACCTTAATCCAACTATCGACCTTCCTATAAAGGCAGAGGAGGTTGTAGAAGGAATTAGTGCAGTGCTGCTAACACATGCGCATCCTGATCATTTGGATCCTAAGGCCATAGAGGTACTTCCTAAGGATATCCCACTTATTGGGCAGATCGCAGATAAAGAAGCCCTTTCGAAAATGCCTTTTAGTAATGTTACTTTAGTAGAAGAAAAAGTAGAGTATCAGGGTATTACTATTACCCGAACTAATGGAGTGCATGGACCAGAGGCCTTATTAGAAGTTTTGGGAATCGTTTCAGGATTTATCTTACAAGCAGAGAATCAACCTACAGTTTATATTATTGGCGACTGTCTATTGGATGAAACAGTGAAAACAACTATCACAAAATACCAGCCAGATATTATCATCACCAATTCAGGAGGAGCTATGTTTATGGGTGAACATCAAATATTAATGAACGCTGACGAAACTATTGAGGTAGCCCGTATGGCCCCTGAAGCTAATGTGGTTGCTGTACATATGGAGGCTTTAGATCATTGTACGGTAACTCGTTCAGCAATGGCCTTAAAGGTTAAAGAATCTGGTGTGAATGTATACATCCCTCAAGATGGAGAAACCATCGCTTGGTAATGAGGAGCTTATTAACCTGAGTTCGACATAAAATTAATGGCTCAGATCGATTATGGATAATTGGGAAAAGCAAATTAACGGTTACTATCTGGATTGGAGCAAAGATTTACATCATAGTTCCGATTGAATACAGAGATGTTTTTCCCTTACATACAACGTTTTTGGTATGAGGTCGTAGCAGATTGACGAGAGACAATCTGTCCGACCATGCAGTAGCCTACACGAGACTCGACTATATCGAATCGACACAAAATCCATCATACCTTATTACCACGTATTGAACTAAATCCCTCCGGGATAGCTTTGGTCAAATGTAGCAAATGTACTTTTCCAGAACAAACAACAAAATGTATTTAATCTGCTATCTATATCCAATCACCTTCGCTCTAAAAAAATACAGTACCCTATTTTCGTAAAAAGGCACTTGATCTCTTCCTTTTTCTACTTTATATTTATAATTCTTTTAGAGCACTTTACAACAACTTCTACCTACTTCAGAATATAAAAAAGCGTCGATAAGTACATAGGTTAAATAGAAACCGGGATGTAGTCCAACACGGACTACCACGCTTGGTCTTACAGACCGCTCATAGTCCTATTTATTACCATGCGTTTTTCCTATTATTCTATTCTAATATATTTAATTAAAGATTCCACTGGGTCAGAGTTCACTGATGCAAGTCCAATAGTATTTTCATCAATAAATTGTGCTTTATAAACAGCTGTCGTTGAAAGTCCATACAGTGAAAACAAATCACTACCAATTTTCTTTTCTGTCAACTTAAATTCATAATTTGATGAACGACTAATACTTTTCACCCAAGTATCACCGCTCTCGGCTAACATTTTTAGATATTTATTGTCATTGAGAGAAACTATTTTTCCTGATAATTCTCCTTCAGAATTTTTCTCTATTTTGACCTTTATTCCTTCAAACATCACCCGACCAGTTAATTCCCATGTTCCTTCAAATCTTTCAATAGGAGTTTCTTGAAGTTTGGGTGAGTCACAATTTGTCATTAATAGTCCTAGTATTAAGATAATTCCAAGGCATGTAATCTTTGAAACGTTTTGAATTTCTCTCATATATTCAATTGCTTTTGTCTAGTTTTCTGTATCCGGGGCTTTTTTTATGCATGGTAACGTTTACCTGTATATTTATGTGGCAGATTTTGCAGCCTGCGTCTTTGTCCACCAGACAAAACCAACAAGCGGGATACAAACCTACCTAAGCATAACCAACCTGCCATTAAATATTACAGGCTGTTGAACTAAATCCCTCTGGGATAGCTTTGGTCAAATGTAGCAAATGTACTTTACCAGAACAAACAACAAAATGTATTTAATTTGCTATATATATCCAATCACCTTCGCTCTAAAAAAATACAGTACCCTATTTTCTTAAAAAGGCACTTGATCTCTTCCTTTTTCTACCTTGTATTTACAATTATTTTAGAGCACTTTACAACACCTTCTACCTACTTCAGAATATAAAAAAGCCTCGATAAGTACATAGGTTAAATAGAAACCGGGATGTAGTCCAACACGGACTACCACGCTTGGTCTTACAGACCGCTCATAGTCCTATTTATTGGCACCATTACTTTATTTCGGTACATTATAGTCATCAATTACCCCATTTATCGTATAGGGGTTAGGATCAATATAATGTCTTCTCAGAAAGGCGTCTGCATTAACTCCATTATTGTACTTATGAATAGTTGAATAATAAAAGTACTCTCTTTTCTTACTATCGAATGCTCTTTTTACATTAAAGTTTATAATTGATTCAAGAGCTAATTGAGCAACACTTAATGCTGGTAGGTCATTGTGAGTAATCCTGAAAATATATTTAAAAAACGAGAGTATATAAGATAAGAATGTCAAATAAACAGGAATCAGAATAAGCAGTGACACTATGCTTAATATTAATCCTGTCAGATTAAAATAGAGAGAGGATATCACAACAAGAATAATCCCAATAATAGGTAGTGATAGTATAAGTGCCTTAAGAAACCAATTTGAACAATCCCAAAATACTTGTATCCTTTTTTTTCCATTAAGTTTAATGCAAAAGAGATTATTATTAATTGCTTCAGAATAGTTTCCAATTTCTTCTCCAGAGTCCTTGCCGCAGTTTTCTATAGATTTCTTAAAGTTTGGGAACTTCTTCGCAAATTTATCTTCAAAGTTTTCAATGAATTTTATAATATTCTCCACATTATACTCTCCTCTAAAGTGATAGATATCGAAATGACTTGGCATTTTATATATTCGAAGGTAACCTATAAAAACGAAAGGTATAACAATAAAAACATAAAATGTATTCAACAAGATAGTCCAATATAAATCAGTGCCACTTGCAATTAAATTTGAATTACCCATATTATCAAGTGATTCTTTAGAAATATCTGCAAAAACGTACAATGAACAAAATACTAATGTTAAAAGCAAGTAGAGTCTAGTTGAGATAAAAGAGTATTTCTTCAATGAAATCATAAAATCTGAATATTTAAGTGATTATCTTGTAATCTTTGCGTTTGTATTGGCTACAATGGTTGGTACATGTTGCGGAGCGGATTTCGGATCTTCGTTCCTGTCCGGCAGGAGGAACGATGATGCGAGAGCAGCAGTTACAATATCACACCAACTCAGCTCTTAAATATGTACTTTGTTATACACCGTTTTTTATTAGTTTAATTTTTGTTCAAACTCTTTCATTAAATTATTAAAGTCATCGTATATTTCAATTGCTGTTTCAGTTGTTTGATTTTTTATTAAAGCTTTTAATTGCGATTCATTTCCATTTTTAATTAAAAAATCAATCAAAGCTCCTCCAATTGCATAACAATATTCGCTTGGATAATTATTGGGATTATTCCACAGGTCAACAATGTCAATCTCTTTATTTTCAAGGATTTTCTTAGCAACAACTATTCTGTCACGATTTGTTTGGTCAAAATATACAGCAACTCCTTCATTTATCAATTTTGTCTTTTTTAATGGTTTAATTCCATAGTCCGACAAAACATGTGTTATTTCGTGTCCTCTTGTTTGATTATTTCTTGAGTTTATGATACAGAGTTTTGAATTAGCGAATCCTAATTCTCGACCAAAATATTTTTTCGCATCTTCCGGTTTGTCCCAAACAAAAAAGTCAATTTTTTTAAAAGGAGTTGCGCTAAAGAACTCATTAATATTTAGATAAGCTTCTTCTCTGTTTTTAATGTAACTATCTAAATTCTTTATATTTGATTTATTCTGAAAGTGAAATCTAAGATTTTCTTTTTCAATTGTTTCCCATGAATTGAAAGTTTCATTCATTTGCAAGGTGCGAACATAATTTTTAGCAAATTGGGTTGAGTTTTTGGTTGCATTCAGGTTAATGCACTCTCTGAAATTTTTCTTTGATTCAATGAAATTGTCCGTAATATAATAACACAAACCCAAATATCCGAAACTCCAAGCTTTTGACCAGGCTGGATTGTTGTTTTCAATTGTTCCTTTAATTAGATATTGAATAGCTTCTTTGTGTTTTTTCAAATCTACCAGTGCTCTGCCAATTGCCGAGTTTACTTGAGGATTGTTAGGATCATTTTGTAGGACTTGTTGACCTGATTTAATGGTATTTGTTAAATCTTTACTGGAATATAATTTCCAAATTTCCTCCGTGGTTTGAGATTGTGCATTTACACTAATTAGAATTAGTAGTAAATAATAAATTGTCGTGTTTAGTTTCATCTTGGTTTTCTTTTAAAATTATGTGCACAACGTTTACCAGTATATTTTAGTGGCAGATATTGCGGACTGCGTCTTTGTCGCCCAGACAAAGACAACACGCGGGATGCAAACCTACCATAATACCACTGACCTGCCATTAAATATTACAGGCTGTTGAACTAAATCCCTCCGGGATAGCTTTGGTCAAATTTAGCAAATGTACTTTACCAGAACAAACAACAAAATGTATTTAATCTGCTATCTATATCCAATCACCTTAGCTCTAAAAAAATACAGTACCCTATTTTCGTAAAAAGGCACTTGATCTCTTCCTTTTTCTACTTTATATTTATAATTCTTTTAGAGCACTTTACAACACCTTCTGCCTACTTCAGAATATAAAAAAGCGTCGATAAGTTCATAGGTTAAATAGAAACCGGGATGTAGTCCAACACGGACTACCACGCTTGGTCTTACAGACCGCTCATAGTCCTATTTATTGTGTGTAGTGTTTTCTTTAAAAAGTTCTTTTGACTCTTTAAGAATTTCCAGAGCCTTTTTAAGATATTTATCTATAGGCTCCTTTTCTTTATAAAATAAATTAGATAGATCCTTATAATCTAAAAGCATTTCAATAATCCTACTATTAGCATCTTCTTTTGCAGCTTTGTCATCAAGTAATTCTCCAATATAATAAGCACCACCACCTAATAGATTTAGAATATGTTGATACTTTAGTTGTGATACTTTATAAAATTTGTAATGTGTAAAAATGAAAGATGTAAACCAAAGTAAAGGAAGCCCCAATGAGATCCGTACTCCTATCTGATAAGCTAACTCTGACAACGCATTTATATATGATGGGATTAAAAGAGCTGCAACCAATGTGATTAGTGAGAAAATAAATGATATAAAGTATATTTTTACATTGAAAGTGGAATTATTGAGTTGCAATTCTATCATTTCTTTATAATTTTTTCCAAGTTCCATTTCACTTTTATACCCTGAAATTTCATTAAGTCCTTTACGTACAGAAAGATTCACTTCGTTAATCAAGCCTTTGACATGGGATTCAAAATTTAAATATAATTCTTGGTTTAATTCATCACCTTTGCTATTTAACTCATTTAATACACCTTGTAATTCGGATACTTTTCCCAAAGTTGCATCTATCTTGTCTTCTGCCTTTGAGTCATTTTTTAAAATTTGAACCTCATCAATCGATTTCTCTATGCTTTCAATTTTATTGAACTTTTTATTGAGTAGCTCAATAACTTTTTGCTTGTTTTCAACTGAGAAGTCTGTCTTGTTAATCGATTCTCTAAATTTAGCATCATCAAACTCTAGCTTGTGAACGACAGCACGAATATGCTTACCATAATTCATGGTGCTAATCTTATTATATTTTCCAAATAAATGCTTAAGCTCTTTATCGTAATGATTTATTGCGGCGTTAATAGCGTCAATAAAGTCTTTTTCATTTTGACAAATTAAAATCGAATTACTATCCCATTTCATGTATTATAAATTTAAGTAGTCAAACCTCTGCAATTATACACAACGGCCACATATATGAAACGTTTGGCATTTCGGAGAGTAAACCTGTCAAAACGTTACTATTTTCATTAAATGTAACAGTCTTAAAATAAGCACTATCCGCCAAGTTACCTATATTTATTGTGTGCGCCCTGCATGAGCAACAGTGCACCCACACCCGAAGTTCTTGAAAAAGTTTAAAAATACAACTAATCTTTAATAAACCTCGGGATGTGGGTCATTTTTATCCATAGGGTGTAAGTCCCGAACAGGCGGAGGTAACGCTTCGAACTGTTAGCAAGTGACAAGCTGGTTACCGGTGACGGTAGCAGTGAAGATTATTTGTGAGTGATTAGCGCAACAAATACCACGGCAAATTCTGGTACTGACGAACAGAATTGTAGCGCAGCGGAAATCACGAAAGCCTATGGATATAAAATCTTATGAGCTAAACCTGATATGAGGCTATGAGGTTGGATAAGCAAGCACATCATTGTAACGTCCAAAACATCCAACAGGATGCACAACTGAAATAGTAGATCAGGCAGGCATTGGAAGAAGGATAAAGCTCTTACCAGGGGAGAGCTCCGTAACCACGAGATGGTAGAGCGGAGCAGTCAGCCGAGGCCATAGTAGCTTTGGAACACGAGCTTGTTTTACGAACATCACGATAAAACAAGAGGACTCACAGATAAGTGAAGGGCCGAACATTTGGGAGATAGAAATTTGACTGGGAGGTATAAGGATTCGAGCCTTACTAGCCCTTTTAAAAAGTATTGAAAAGCTATTGTTGGTGAAAAGAGCAACTTTAGTATACCGGATGAACCGCCGTATACGAGACCCGTACGTACGGTGGTGTGAGAGCTTCTCCGCTAGGCTATATGCCTAGCGGCTGGCTACTCCTTTAGCTTTGCATTGGTAAATTAAATTGAAATAGTTTAATTTTTAATTAACCGAAAAGAGTAAAAGTGAACTACTGGCTACTCTAGTCTTCTGGGACTATCAATCGAATTAGTCTTTTACTCTTACATTGAAATGCACCAATTAGAATTTTAAGCTATCAGACTTATTAAAGGTATTAGTTTATTTCAATGTATCGGTCAATTATTACTTACTTAAATGCAAAGTTATGAATTACAGTTATTTTGTAGGAGTTGACGTCTCAAAAAAAACTTTGGATGTTACATTATTTTTTATTGATCAAGGCAGCAAGTCTCCTCATTATCAATCAACCAATGATCATAAGGGGCATCAGGCCATAATTAAATGGCTGAGAAAGCAAAGGGTAAAGTTGAAAGATATATTCTTCTGTATGGAGCATACAGGTGTTTATAGCCTAGGTTTAGCTATGTTTTTTGAGAAGAATAATATAAGTTACTCAATGGTTTCCCCTTTGCATATTAAACGCTCGCTGGGACTTGTGAGGGGTAAGAATGATAAAGTTGATTCTTACCAGATTTCACGATTCTGTTATCTACATAGAGATGAATTGTCTCAAACCCAATTACCGGTAAAGTCAATTCAGATATTACGTGGGTTGATAAATGAACGAGAACGGCTTGTCAAAATGCAGACATCTGAAAAGATAGTACTTGGTGAATTAAAGAAAAGTAATACCTCCGAAACCATTAAGAGAATAGAATCTAGGATAGCTCTGTTTGCAAAGGATATAAGTTGTATAGAGCATGAAATAAAACAGTTAATAAACTCGGAACCGAGCATTGTAAAGAACTATAAACTAATTCGAAGTGTAATAGGAATAGGTTTGATAAATTCAGTTATTTTTATTGTATACACTTGTAATTTTCAGTCTTTTTCGGATGCAAGAAAATATGCATGTTATAGCGGTGTAGCTCCTTTTGAAAATAGTTCAGGAACAAGTATTCGAGGTAAAACAAGAGTGAGTCATTTATCAAATAAACAAATTAAAGTCCATTTGAGCAATGCAGCTCGCACTGCCGTTCAGAATGATCCTGAATTGCGTCTATATTATGAAAGGAAGACTAAAGAGGGTAAGGAGCATGGGGTAATCATGAATGCCGTTAAATATAAGCTGATTACTCGAGTATTTGCAGTCGTTAATAGAGGAACTCCATTTGTCAAGATGCGTCAGGCAGGATAATGTCATTTGGGCAATAGGATCTTGAGGGAGTTGTTCGGCTCCTTATTGCAGGTTCGATACCTGTAATAAGGAAAAGTGTGTCTAAAAAAACACACTTTTCATAAGGCCTTCGGTATAATAATCACCATTGGTCGTTGTTCGGCACAAAAAAGTTAAGAATTTTTCTCTTTAAATATTTGGTTTTGGCTTAGAATTCGATTGTGTGTAGTTTTTATTTTTCGCTTTATTCTTTTTCAATATACTTATCAATAAAGTTCTCATATTGATTTAGTAATTGAGACTCACTATTCAGTAAATTTCTTAATTGAGCAATAACCAATTTTTTACTTTCTTCAGAATCAACAAAAAGATTTGGATACAAAAAATCCATAAGTTTCTGCATTTTCGTATCAATAAGATTTATGGTGTTTTCTATTCTAATCAGTTCGGACATTATTTCAAAATCTATTGAATTAAGTTGATTCTTTTTGTAAAATTCCAATCCGGAATTGCTCAATATTGTACTACTCAACCCACCTCCTTTATTAATAATCAGTTCACTTATTGTTATATGATTTGTTCTATATTTATTTATAGTATCTAACAAGTTCATATGTCCCTCAATAGTTCCTTTTAAGTCTTTATAGTTTGTTTCAATTTCGTTATTTATAGTCTCAATTGATGTAATGTAATATTTCCGTGTTTGATTGTTTTCTTTATAGTTGCTTAAAAATAATGCAATCAAAACCCCTGCTGTAACAATTATAAACTCTATCAAATAGGGCTTAATATCTTTAAATTTAGTTTTCATATTTTATGTCTTATTTTGCTATTACAAACAATATCTTAAATCATAATTAAATATGAGAATAATAATCTACAATGGCTTTTAATTAATGACTGAATTTTAACATCTCTAAATTGTCTCATTTGTCTGTAAGTATAGTTTCAATATGCACCGAATTTTGAAATTACACAAAACGGCTCGAATAAGGGGCGTAGGCTGATTTGAAAAACCGAACCTCCAATATTCCTCTTAGCCGAAGCTTTTGTTTTGGTTATAAATTTATTCTTTTCACTAGCCGAAACAAAAGTTTCGGCGAACTTATTAAATGAGCTCAACTTCCAAATTATTGCTGTCAGCCTATGCCTTTTATTTATTGTTAGCCTCCGTTATTAATATTTGATTTCTTCCACATTATCTCGTTCGATTTTATAGCTACTTAATACAACTTCTTGCTTGTACATTACGGTATCAACAAATTTATCTTTTACCCTTTCGTGAGTTATATTATAATAGACACTGCTCTTTTTTCTATCATTTAAATACGGTTCTCCTTCAAATATTACAGTATCACGTTCTTCATTATAATATGGATTACAATACCTTTCTAGCGAATGATTTATTAATGTTAATTTCTTATCAAATGCATAATTATTTACTTTAATTACTTGTTCTTCATTCTTTTTAATCGCAATTGCATTTATTGAATCACTAGTTACACCAACTGACACAACAGGTGCATCAACCAGCTTTATAAAGCTGTCATTTTCAATATCGTATACGCATAATCCTCCATAATTATCACTAAAACCTTCATCTAACTCATAAAAGTCACCATAGATAAATAATCTGTTTTCAGCTTTCAAGAAGGTATCAAGATAACGAAGGTTCGTTTCGATTTCTTTAATTTCCTTTGATTTTATATTATAAATAATTAGTCTTGCTTTATAACTGCTTAATCCCATTAAATCAGTCTCGTATGAAAGAGCATAAATAACACTATCAACTATTATTGAGCCTGAAATTTTAACATATTCAAAATGTGTTTCTTTGTGAAATTCCCGTATACCTTCTATCCTTTTTGAATCACACCTATATTTAAATATTCCATAATGTGAATCCAAATAATATATTTCATTATCATATCTATGAACCCCAACTAATTCTTTAAATGCTGGAAACATTAGATAATCTGTTCTTTTATTTGTTATCCTATTAATATGTGAAACGGCCTCTGAAGTACTTATCCATAAATCAATATCATTTATACAAAACGAATTATAATTATCTTCTAATAACACATATGCTTTTCGAGTTACAGTATCCACAATTTCAGTTTTTATAGGATGTCCTGCTTCATCACCATGGCCTATCATTAAGAAACTTCCTTTTACATCCATTACTGAGGTGTAATTAGAGCGAGGGTACCAATTGGGGATAGAATAGTTGTAGTATTTTGAACGATTAATTGATTGTAAAGATTTCTGTGTTTTTTTAACTATCCATTCATCCTTTTGAGGCGAATAATACTTTATTCCATTTGTAGTTCTACATAACAATAAACTATCTGAATAATAAATTTCTAGGTTATTATTGTAATCAATAAATCTCTTTGATATTATAGTTTTTTGAACTCTCGATTTGTGTACGCCATCTTCCTTAACAATATTAATAGCTCCTATTGTCTCTGGTTTTTCTTTTACAGCATGTTTGTTATCGCTAACATTACCGGATGATGTCACTAATACTGTAAAAACACAAAATATAAAGAATAAATGTCTCATTATATTATATATTATTGATCTTAAATTTATAGACCTTACTTTTTTAGCGTAATTCTACTAATGGAGGCTAACGTTTTGAATAAGGGGTCGTAGGCTGATTTGAAAAACCAAACCTCCAAAGCCCCTCCAAGCCGAAGCTTTTGTTTTGGTTATAAATTTATTCTTTTCACTAGCCGAAACAAAAGCTTCGGCGAACTTATACAAGAGCAAAACTCCCAGATTTATGCTGACAGCCTATGCCCTTTATTTATTGTTAGCGGCTGGCATTTCATTCATAGTGAAAAGATACAGGTTCTCTATGTACTTGTTTTAAAAGGCTTTTGTCAATTAAATACTGTATCCAGTAATTAGCCCTATCGGAGGAATTGCAACTGTAAACCCCATTGGAGTTACAAAGTTTTTTGGGATATCCTAAAGTTGTATTATGAGTCAGCTCTAACAACTTTATTATTGCATAAACTTCATTATCATCTATTCCGAAAACACCACCCACAAAGGCATCTACAACGTTATATTTAAGTGCATTATAAATTTTTTCATAATCTAGTTCATTTTTTTGATTGAAATAATCTGTACCTGTTTTAGTTAGCATGTTTTTATAAAAGTCAAATTCCGAGAATTTCATATAATCCATAAGGAATTCATCTCTGGTTGCAATAGAGTCAAAATCGTCATAAATAAAAAAACCAAAATCTCTTTCCAGAAAAGAATATTTTCTATAAGCCATTTTTTTGAATTTTATATTTTCAATTTCTTTCATTGCTTCACCAATTTGATTGTATGCAATTTTTGAAAGAAAATCTGTTAAAGAATCTTCCATTATCTCAGAGTCTTTAATTTTGTTGATTTCTTGGATGCTTTGTTTTACATTGATAACTTCAAAATCAAAGTTTGCAGCACTAATTTTCATAGTGTCAATGGGAACCTTAATCGATAGTTTACATAAATATTTCGCCTTTTCAATTTGAGACATTATTTCTATGTCCTCTGTCTCAAGTTTAGTTAGTTTTTCTATTCCAAATTCTTGAAGATTTGTAAACTTTTTTAAATAATTATTACAAATTCCAATGATACCTAAATTATCGAACAGTATTGATTTTTTAAGGTAGCATTCAAGATATTTATTTTCAGATATCAGGTTATCCCAATTTTTAGAATAAAAAATGTCAAGTATTCTGCCTGCAGAATACGACAATCTCCGTGCATCTTCATAAATTAGAGTCCAATATTCCAAAGCTGTTATATTATCTAAAGTAAGAAAATTAACAAGTTTATCCTCTAATTTCCTTCTTTCTGCGAAAGTTAGTTTTGATTTAAGTAATGCAATATTGCGTTGTAATTCGTCAGATCCTTTAAAGTCAATATTATTACTCTTACAATATTCAGTTAATACTACAAGTTGTTTTAAAAATTTATATGGAAAAGTTGGAATAGAATAATTTTCACTAAAACGCATGTTTTCATATTCATTTGACAATTCAATTACTGTCTGGGATTTGCATTTCGTTAACTGAATAAAGGCATCTAATGCAATAGAATCATTTTTAGAACCTAATAATTGGAATAATGAATGTTCCAAACCAATAGCAAGAATCTCAATATCATTATTCTCAAATATATTCTTCTCCTCATGCCATTTAAACTTATGATAATTTGCCGAAAAATAGCATAACAAATTCAGCGCTGCAGTACTATTAAGTTCTTCTTCAATATGCCAAGTCCTTTCATTATAATTACTTTCTACCTCAATTTCAACATTGGTTAATACTTGTTGTAATTTTATGTAGTTACTTGATCTAGATTTATAAATTTCATTTAACCAATTTCTTTCTTTGAAAAGTTCAGAAGCAATGATGAATAAAGATTTTGGATCCTTACTTTCTATTAATGATTCTATTTCTTCATTATCTAACGAGTTCAATGCGTCAATATATTCAGCCTTTAACATTGATTGCTTCTTTTCGCTAATTTCACGAAACCTTATTTTTATGGCCCTTTTTTCAATAGGTGTTATAAGAAAGGCATTTACTTCTTTTGAATATATAATGTTTTCTAGGTTGATATTTAGAAATTTCAAGAAATCCTCACTAGAGGTATTTTCATCAATTATTATTTCGGTATTAGTAAAGAACGAGTTTACGTCAACTATTCGCTTGGCAACTTCAGACTCGTTTAGCGCTGAAATATGACCGACGGCATAACTTTCAACTAATTCTTTTTCACTATCAAAATAGGGAGCTATTTTAATTAGAGCATCCTTCTTTCCTAATTTTAATTGTTTATCAATCTCATAAAGTGGATGTTTTTCATTACTGGTCATTTGCCCAAGGGAATAAAGACAAACAAAAAAAGCTAATAGCAATAAGGTTAATTTTCTAATCATAAATATTCTAATTCATTTTGATATCCAGTTCGCAGTATATGTATTGACTCGCTTGCTTGCCGCTAACGGCTCGAATATGAGGTCGTAGGGCACTTTGGAACACGAACCTTTCGAATCGTTACACTTTTCATTAAATGTATTACGATTAAATATAGCACTTTCCGCCCTATGCCTTATATTTATTGTTGTATGCTGGCTTTGTTCTTCGTCTTGCGTTGGAGTGAAAGCTCTTTTGACTTTGGAGGAACGAAAAAGGCAAATGTGCTTGAACATAGGGCAGGTTATTATCTCATTCTTTTAGTTACAAGTTTTTGTCTGATATCCTGTATTTTTTTTATATCAGATTGTGATAAATTAAGAACTTCACTAAGTATCACATTATCATTAATCTGTAATACTTCTTCAATGTTTTTCTTATTTTCAAACCTACCTACGAATTCATCAAATTTTTGATTATTAATTTGCACATATGGTAAAGGAAGATTCTTAAATTCATTTGGTGTAAGTTCTAACACACCACCACCATAATATCTACCATCAATTTCAGAAAATGCTAAAGTCAACGAATTATAAAAGGAGAAAATAAGGCTATTTAAATCAAAACCAGGTCTAACACTAACTTTGTAGGCTGAGTCTGTAACAAAAGCATTTGTATTATTCTTTAGCAATTTAGGATAATTGTGACTTCTCTTAAAGAAAAATGCATCTGGTTTAGTTGCAATGTTTGGAATAACATACCATTTTGTTCTTTTCTTGCATTTATATCTTTCATTAATCTCTTGTTCAATACCAATTGATAGATATTCAGCCAATTGGTCACTTACTTCATCATTATTATCTAATTGAAGAAGTCTTGATGGATATTTATTCTCTAATGCAATAAAATCCTCATCATTAAAAGTTACACTGCCATTTACGTAATATCCTTTCTGAACAATCGGTTTTGTATATGCGGCTAAATCATATTGCTTTTCTATCTCACGGTCAATTATAAAGAATTTATTCGCAGCGGTAACAATACCAGGTCTAGATTCACAATAGCTATTGATGTTTGAAAGCGAGTTCTTTAAGTCTCCTAAAAAAGAAATTTCACTATTAGTTAGAAAATGATGAGTCCACTTTACTTTTGATTCTACTAGTAAATCATTATTTCGTAATTCAAAGGAGTTGTTAAGCAGAACATCTTTATTTACAATATTTGTAAAAAATTCGCCCTTGTTTAAATGTTGTTTATAGGCAATAAGAACAATTGTATCTTGACCTTTACATTCAAACATTAAGTCATTAAAAGTGAATATTTCAATTCTTTGAAATTGGTTCTTTAGGTATTCACGTATTTCTTCTGCAAATTTAACTTGCAGTAATTCTGATGGTAAGACAAATGCAATTACTCCATCATCAGACAGTAATGTATTTGATTTTATTAAAAAAGTTGTCCAAATATTTTTTACTGAAACTTCAGATAATCCCTCACTTTTATGAACGTCTTTTGATATTTCAATTTGTTCTTTTTTTAAAAAGCTTTTCTTAACATATGGGGGGTTGCCAATTACAAGAGAAAACTTGCCTTTGCATGCAAAATCTAAAAAGTCTGATTCTATAAAAGTAGAATTAATACCATGCCATTTCATTTTAGCATTATCCAATTCAACTTTATTAATATCAATTGCAGTAATATCTATATTTGAACTAGATTCATTTAACATTGAAATAAAAGAGCCATCTCCAACACTTGGTTCAAGAACCGATATATGCTGTCTACCTTCAAAATGAGAAAGAACTCTTTTTGAAATAAACCCAGCTAAATAATCTGGTGTGTAATATGAACCTGTGTGCTTTTTAGTTGTCATTCTCAATATCTAAACTATCTTGAAACTTTTTTTGTTCTTCGAATAGAGAAAGTAATATTTCTTTTACATTCTCGTCTTGCTCATTATCTAATAGAAGTTTTACTTCATTAATTTGGTTTATTAACTTTTCAATATTCCATATGATTGCATGTCTTTTTAAACCAAGATTTAGTTCTTTCCACATGTATTGGCCTAAATCAGATTTAGCTTTTATTTCACCATCGGAATTTCTTTCCAAATGATTGTCGAATTCTGTCAAACAAGGGTCTACAAAACCAGTATTTCCAGTAACTGCAATACTTTCGTCATTAGATGGCCATTTATGCCATTTTGCACGGTTACAAAAAGGGCAACTATATACAAGATTATGGTAATCATTATCCTTTAGGTTTTCAAAAACTTTTTGAGGTACAAAATGGTCTATTTGATAAAATCGATGGCCTCCATTTCTTATATCTGAGTCGTCGCAATACCCACACTTTTTATTAAAATCTGCTCTTAGAAATGGTTTATATCTATGAAAATCAGAATACTTATATATATCTTCCCTTCTAACAGGAACTTTTTCTCTTAATCTAACCATTTCTTTTTTTCAATTCGTTTAGTAATTCGTCAGTTTTTGAGACAAGTTTCTTTAATTGATTAAAGCCTTCAGGTTTTTTCCATCCACTTGGAATTTTTGATTTATTGCTAATTGAATGCTCGAGAAAGTTATCTAATTCAATTACTCTTTCTCTTTCAATATCATTTAATCCTGTAGACTGTTCCTTTTGAATCAGATTAAAAAGTTCCTCTTCCTTTTCTTCTAATTCTTTATTGTATTTTATAATATAGTTCTTTAACTTCTTTATTAACTCTTCTCCTTCGGGTGATTCTGGATTAACTGCTCGTTTAGAAATTATTCTAAAGTCGTCAACATCTTCCTCTGAGGCATCAGGGACTAAGTTTGTCAAAATAAATGCAGGGAATCCAAACTTTTCATCCATAATTTTCTTTAACACTATATTACCGTTAAAATCCAATCTTGGATGGTCAATAAGCTTATAATCAATTGCGACAGCATCTAATTTATTCTCTATAACCTGATTGATTAATTCATCCTCATTATCTACATCTAGAGAAATTTCAATACAGTCAAAATCATCTTCAAAGAATGCTAAACTTTTCGTTCTGTCTTTTTCAGACTCATCAATTATACCTAGTTTATATTTTTGCATGATTTATTTCTTTGGTAATTCAATTAAGACTTTAAATCCTTCATCAGAAGTATCTAATTTCAATATCCCTTTATACTCATTTACAGTGTTTTTCACAATCCACATTCCTACACCTGTACCTTCTTGTTCTCCTTGTTTATTTATTTTAGAAGACTCATTAAATTCAAGTATTATATATGGCTCTTTCTTATATGCTTCAATCAAGCCAGGTCCAGTATCTTTATATTCTATCAATATTGAATTATCATTTTCTCTGAGGTTGATATAAATTTGCTTTTCTCCTTTAAAACCAGGTCTTGAAAAAGCATCAACAGAATTTACGATTAAATTGTCAAATACAGAGTTAAACTCAATTTCAGAAAATGTAAAAACCTCATTTTCTAATTTTGAATTAAATTCGATTAGAATACCATTACTGTTTATTAGATTTTGCCACTGAGTAGTTAAGGCATTTAAGTAATTTACAATACTCTGAGATTTAGATAAATGTTTTTTCCTATTAATCTTGTTTAAAACAAAATCATACCACTGTTTAATTATAACATCAGTCTCTTCAATTTGACCTGCCCAATATAAAGGGTTCTTGTGTTTCTTTAATTCACTAAAATCAATATTTAGTTCATTGATATATTTTCTTAAGAATGGAATCTGACTATCTAAATCATTTCTTATCGCAGCAAGTTCATGAGCAAAGCTTGTAAATAAAATACCTGTGCTGGCTAAAGATTGTAATCGAGCTTCCTTGTTTACAGAGAATTCTTGTTCTTTTTTTAAAGCTTCAAAGCTTGTTTTAAAGTCTTGATTTTCTTTCTCTAACTGCTCTTTGGTTTTATCTTTTTTGGGATTAGGCTTTTTTCCTTCTTTCTCTCTTTTTAACTGTTCTTCTTTTTCTTTCTTCTCTTCTTCAAGAATTCGGTTTGCATTTTCAATTGCTTCTTTTACTTTATCTTTTTTTGTTTTTAATACATCTAAGTTATATGCAATTGTACTTCTATCATCTTCAAAAATCTTAATAATTTTTAGTAAGACGTCCCTTAGAAGATTGAACGTTTCATTTTCTTGAAGCCCTTCACGACTGGATTTGTCTTGTAATTCCAGGTTAAATATCCTTGAAATATGTACATTTCCAGCAACATTATACGGTCTAGTTCTCCATTGTTTTTTTCTACTGACAGCTGCAGGACTTTGGGTGCTTCGCTCACCTAAAGCTAACCAATCATAGAAACTGCTATTTAATTCTCCAAAGGGGCGAACTCTAAAGCTATCTCTAAAAACACGAATTCCACCAAATTTTTTATACCAACTATCTCTTCTTGATTTTGAAATATCTTTTTGAAAATATTTAGCTTGGTCTGAAGCTGCTAATAGTTTTTTTAAGAAGTAAAAATTGAATTCAAATTTACCTAACATATTAAACTTTTCCTCGGCTAATTCTCCCAATTCTTCCTTGTAGCCTGGAAAGAAATCGTAAAGTGTCCTTTGTATTTTGAAAGTCCCTTTTTTTATTGTTTCAGCATCAAAAGGGAAAGATTTCATATCCTCTTCCTCAAACAAGTCTTTATCTAAAAGTTCCCAATCTATTTCATTTCTTTCAATTGTTATTTCTATGTTCTTTTCTTTATCATTTAAATAATTTGCTTGAACCTTATAATCGTAGTCATTAAAATCTGAGTTATCAATTTTTCCAAAATCATCAGGTTGAGCATTCGAAAACAAATGAATTGAAAACTCACTTTGCCCATCAGGTGGAGTTAAAATTTCTAAGCTATTAAATATTCTTGTTACATTTTTCTCGTTCCAGTTATCTCGAAGATTTGTAACTTTTAAGATGGTTCCGTTGATAAAATGGTCATTTACAACTTCAGCGATTCTATCATTATTGACTGATTCAATAAGTTCATTGTTGAAGTCCATTTTTTGAACCTCGTATAAATCCGCAGTTACTTTTCCAATAATTGCATTTTCTTTTTCAAAATCAGCCCAATCAACATTCCATTTAAAGCCAAGAGAAGAATCATTAGGCTGATGTTTTCCATCTACTTGTGTGATTTTATTTGGCAAAGTAATCATTTCACCATTATCACCCAATCTATCAAGAGCAAAACGTCCTATCCCTTTTGCACCTGAGCGAATCCTTCCACTAGGAGTATATATATCATTTAATTTGAAATCTGTACCAATATGCATCCACCTCTTACGAATTATATCATTATCCATCCCATCTCCATTGTCAATGATATAAAGTGATGTTTTAGAATGAAAAAAAGAAGTTAGCTGTTTCTCCGTTTCTGTAGTTAGTTTATCAAGTCGCGAATATTTGCCTAGTAAGTTTAAAATATATGCTTGCTTTATTATCTCATTTTCTTCTGAAAAAGAATTATATTCCTCAGGTGATAGTTCGTTTGGCGGAGAATTATACTTGTTGTCAAAATATACGATACAATTCTTGGCATCAGCGTCATATGCATTTTTAACAAGCTCAATAATAGCCCCTTCTGCATTTGCAACGTTCTCCCGACCAATTAGTCTTACCGTTCTAGCTGATACTGTAAATTCTACTTTTGACATTATTTTTCAGATACTAATTCTACATTTTTACATACTTCATCTAAAATAATTACTGGTTCTATATCCAGAGCCAAAGCTATTAAGTATACTTCTTCAGCTGTTAATCTCGCTTTAGAATTTAAACTTAATTCACTTAGACGAGAAGGATTAATCCCAGTCCTTCTTGATACTTCTGCCTTATTAACAGATTTCTTCTTTAAAAACTCTCCTAATTCTGTCATTATTTAGAATTTGTTGATACAAATATATAAAAAATGGATAATCATTTCGATTTTCTGGATATCTATTGAGCGTTTGCAAAGGAAAGCTCTTTTGATTTTTGGAGGCACGGAAAAAATAAAATGTGCTTTACGTGTGGTAGGTCAAGCTTGCATACAACGTTGAGTGTATGATTTCGTAAGGGATTTCGAAGCACTTACCTGTCAGTTTGCACTGAGCCAAATTTGCGTTTTGACACAAATTTAAAGTTTTAAAACAACCCGTCAAATCGCAGATTTGGCGGAGCTGAATAAATGTGCAAACTTCTCGTAAACCACTGAGCCACTTATGTTTTTTATACATTGTTGTGCTTTCGTTATTTTTCAACTTTTTCTTCTTCCTTCTTATCGAGTCCAAGGATTTTTGATAATTTATGTCTAAAGGAATTAGAGAAAAGAATTTGTCCTAAAGTCCCAAAAAGTAAAAACACATAAATAGCAAATCCAAGAAGTACAAATTGAGCGATTATAAGTCCAATTGATATATTCTGATTCAGCTCAAAAATCGCAATTATCAATATTGAAGGCACTAATCCCAATGCTATAATTAAAGCACTTATTAGTCCAAAATTTTGATGGTGAAAAGCATGTTCACGTGATGCAACACCCATAATTATTTTCACTATTGTCTGTCCATATAATAAAGCAGAAGCTAATGCCCAGTCGGCAGTTTGAATTAACTTTATCCAATCTCCTTTTGATAGGTTTACAATTAAGATGACAATAAATGGTAGAAATATAAATGAGAGTTCAGCTAACATTGCTGGCATTTCTTTTTTAAAATCATCGTCAAGTGTACTTTTTTCTTTTTCTCTGCTTTTTTTCTTTTTAAACATCCGCTTCTATTTGTCAGTTTTTTTAGGTTACACTTTTAAAACATTTTATAAAATTCTATCCGCTGTTTTTCATAATCAATCAATTCTTCTAAAGTCATTTTAAACAATTTAGAACAAATATCCTGATACTCTTTATCATACTTTTCCTTACAAAATGTAATAACCTTGTCCATAACCAGAGGATTTTCTAAATCACCTTCTTTAAGTGTCGAGTATCTTTTAATCGACTTAGGGTACTGAATCCTAAACCTTGAATATTCCTCGTGAAAATGTGCTGCTAAAAAATCACAAATAACAGACAAAACATCATCTGAAATCATCTCTCCAACAAAGTCAATGTAATATGATTTTATTTTACTCGAAAATTGCTCAACTGAGTCAAGCTTAAACTGGTTACCAGTAGAACTTTCTTTATTAAATCTCTTGAATTTTCTCATTGGTACATCGTTCCTATAATGAAGCACAACGGTAAATTGTATGAGTAGTGGCAGATTGCGGGCTTCATCCCTGTCAAACCGCTACGCAGTTTGAGCGGGTTATTAACCCTGATATTTATTACATCGCCTGCCATTACTTATACAAAGTGTTAGGCGCTTTACTTTTTATATATATGCTATCCGATTCTTTTTTTATCGTATTCTCTAAAGAGTCAATTTTTACATCTAACTCAAGTATAGTGGAATCAGATTCTTCTTTATTCTCTACCTCCCAAAATGGTCTAATTATTTTCCCAAATTCAATCTCAATGACTCTATTACAAGGAATAACTCTTGTTTTATTGGTCTGTGTTTTATAAAAAAAGATATAATTTTTTGTTTTTCCAATAAAGAAAGAAGTACTATCAGAAACTAATGTGTCATTTTTAAGGGTTATAGTAACATTAGAATATTTTCCTTGATATTTAACTCTATCAACTTCTTTGACAGAGAAAATTAAAATTAAATTTATCGCAAGAATAAAAATTGCAAAATTATTTTCAATCCGCTTATTTTTCTTTTCAAGTTTACCTTTCCTATATAAATCCCTTTTTATTTCATAAATTCCAAATCTGATTAGAAAGAAAATTGTATCAATGCCAATAAGTATCCTTGTCGTTACATCTAACTCTTCTTTATCGAAAACATCTGACCAAATTAAAATAGCTAATCCTAGAAGAATGAGAATATTCACATAGTTTATCGTAATATATTTCCATATTCTTAATAATATTTCATTTTCATTGTAGTATTTTACTTGAAACCGAAGAAGTTTCCATTCTGTCTTAGCATTGTGTCCAAGAAAACTAATAAAACCTAAGATTACGAACAACCCAATTATATGAAGAATATCCTCCGAGAAAAGAACTATAATCTCATTTAAGTCAATAAATTGAACTATTGGAACATTGAAAAATGCATAGTATATAATTTGCTTTAATAATCCAGCAATAATTATTATTGGAGCTAATAATGCAATGTCTTTCCAAGATTTCATTTTATAATCATTGTCTTTAATCAGTTATTCTCAAGTTAATTTGCACTCTGCCTCGTATTGCGCCTAACTGTTGCACTCTGTTATTACGTTTATATCTATTATATGTTATATGATTTGTCGTTGTAAGTGCTTGATATAACGAGTGTATATGAATATTTTATATACGGAGTTATCGTTTTTTGCATTAAATGCATTGATTAAGGGCATCTCTAAAAACTTGTTTTTTGATTTTCTGATTAGTAGGAATTCCCAGTCTACAAAATATCTAAAGTTACTTGGATTTCTCAATATTCAGTTTATCAGCAATATAGCGATTTTTTGAATTGACCAATGGGCATACCTACCCCATTGAAACCTTGATTTTTAACTGCACGCACCGGTTTATATTATAAGTTAAGTTCATTATTCCGATTTTAGCTTTTGCTCTTGCCATACCTATAGTTCTTACTATTGAACCATTCATGCTATTCTCTACAAAGCCAAATATATGTTCTACCCTGGCTCGTGTTTTTGATTTTTCACGGTTATCGGCCTTTTGCTTTTCAGTTAGGGGTTTGTTCCTGTGCCCTTTTTCATGTACTTTGTTGATCACTTCCTTTTCCTTATATACTCTTTCTTGCTCTTCACCACCATAAGCACTATCAGCATAAAGCGGTTGCCCTTTATCTTTTGGGGTCAATAATTCTTTTATTACCTGGGAGTCATGAACCGATGCGTCAGTAACAACATAATCTTCAACCAATTTAGTCCTTGTGTCAGCTTTGACATGGTTCTTGTAACCATAGAAAGTAACAAAGTTCTTTTTAGTCCAGCGTGCATCAATATCTTTCTGGCGAAGTTTGTTTGGTTTTTCTTTCCAATCCTCAGGAGCCGTGCCTGTCTGTTTGATATGTTTATTTTCTTCCCGGTTGTTTCGTTGGCGAGGAGCTTCTACGAAGCTCGCATCAACCATCTTTCCTTCGTTAGCAAATACTCCTGCAGTATCAAGAAGTTCATTGAATGTTTTAAACATGTCTTCAATGACATTCTTTTCAACAAGCAACTCTCTAAAAGCCCAGAAAGTCTTACTGTCAGGTACTTTATCACTCTTTTTGATTTCTAAAAACCGTTTGAAGCTTGCCCTGTCTACGATCTGATATTCAAGCTGATCATCGGATAAGTTATAAAGACCTTGGAGTATTAGTGCCTTAAACATCATGAGCCTGTCAAATGGTGGGCGGCCTCCTTTTGAGGTTTCAGCACTTGAATTCTCCAATGCCTTTAACAATGGGGTTTTGAAGATATTCCAATCTATAAATTCATTCAGCTTTTGAAGAGGGTCACCTAATTTTGTCAACTTTTCCATTAAAAAATGATCATCAAACAATCCTAGTGGGTTTATATTTTTCATCTTTTCTCTTATTTAATACTGTAATATTATGCTTTTTGTGCATAGATTCATCGCTAAAGTATTAATATTCTGAATTATATTTTAATTTTAGTTTTTAGAGATGCCCTTAATATTGTCTTCTTAATGAAATAGAAATGATAGTTTACTATGAAAAATAAAGTATGCTTATATTATAAAAATTACAAGCATACTTTAATTGATAAAATTATTTAGTAGGAACATTCTTTAAGGTTTCTACCAAGAACTTCCAGAATTTTTCAACTGTTTCGATATTTACTTTTTCATCAGGAGAGTGAGGAAAACGAATAGTTGGTCCAAACGAAATCATGTCCCAGTTAGGATAAGCAGCTCCAAGGATTCCACATTCTAAACCAGCATGAATTCCTTTAATTTCAGGAACTTTTCCAAATTCTTTATTATAAACTTCTTTCATTACTGTAAGAATTTCTGAATCTGGATTAGGCTTCCACCCTGGGTATTGACCACTAAATTCAACTTCGGCTCCAGCCAATCTAAACAAGCTTTCAAGAGTTGATTCTACATCATCTTTAGCTGTATCAACTGAACTTCTGATTAAACACATGGCTGTTGTTGTACCACCTTCTGATTTTACAATAGCAAGGTTCAAAGATGTTTCAACAAGTCCAGGCATGCTGTCGCTCATACGAATAACACCGTTAGGACAAGCCTGAATAGCATTTACCAGATCATCCTGTGCTAATTCGTCCATTATACTATCCGGCATTTCACATTTTTCAGCAACTAACGATAGGTCAGGTTCCGTAGCAGCTAACTCACTTTTATAAATAGTCAGAAATTCTTCAACAGTTTCGGTAAATTCAATAACATTATTATCGGGTACAGTTACAATCGCAAAAGCCTCTCTTGGAATAGCATTACGCAAACTGCCTCCATCAATTGAAGTTAATCGAACACCATAAGCAGCAATTACCTCTTTAAGCAAACGGAAAATCAATTTATTGGCATTTCCACGCCCCAGAATAATATCCATACCGGAGTGACCTCCTTTTAATCCAGTTAATGAAATTTTAAAAGCAACAGAGTTTGCCTTAGGCTTAACCTCATTATACTTAAATGTCATGTTTGCATTAGAACCACCTGCACACCCAACATAAAGCTCCCCTTCGTCCTCGGAGTCTGTGTTAATTAAAATGTCAGCATCAAGTAGTCCTGGTTCAAGACCAAAAGCACCAGTCATACCCGTTTCTTCGTCAATAGTAAAAAGAGCCTCAATAGGACCATGTTGTAAGTCTGTAGATTGAAGAATGGCCATAGCTGTAGCAACTCCAATTCCATTATCGGCACCCAGAGTTGTTCCGTTTGCTTTTACCCAACCATCTTCAATGTAAGTTTCAATAGGATCTTTCTCAAAATCGTGAACCTTGTCACTGTTTTTTTGAGGAACCATGTCTACATGACCTTGAAGTACAACCGTTTTACGGTCTTCCATACCAGGAGTAGCTGGTTTTTTAATAATTACATTACCAACAGCATCAACTATGGTTTCTAAACCTAGTTTTTTACCAAACTCAGTTACGTAATCTGCAGCTTGCTTTTCCTTTTTACTAGGACGAGGAATTTGTGTTAAAGCATAAAAATTCTCCCAAAGAGAAACGGGTTCTAATTTAGATATTTCGTTGTTCATAATTTTTCTTTTAACCGATAAACATTACCGGAGAGTAGTACAAAAATAATTCTGCTAAATATAACTTAACAAAGAATGAAAGCAACTGATTTCAATCATAATAGTAAGTAATTTGTTTTCAGTTTTTGGTACTCCAAATTGGTTACTACCAATCGTTCACTGTTTATTGTCCTTTCATTGATTACTGTTCATTGTAAATGCTAATTAAGGCCCCGGTTACCGGACATATTTTAATAACTATACCTTCCTTTTCAAGAATTGATGGCGACATAGATATAACCTGGCCATATTGTGCTAAATCAACTTTTTGAGAACCAATTGGAGTGTTTTTATCAACAATATTTACAACAGCTTTTGCAGGTAAATTATAATACAATCCATTTTTAATAGGCTCTTTAAGTTCTTCTGTTCTATTGTTTTCCAGTCTTTTTAATTTTTCAATATCCATTTTTAAGTAAATGGGAGTTCCTGTAATATCTATGGCATCTACCAAACCTTTTTGTTTATTAAATCGGCATAGTACATGATTAGCATAACTGCTTAAAGGATTTGGAGTTACTTTAAAAGTTTTAGTTTGAGTAACAGAAATAGTTCTTCCGGCAAAAAGCGAAACAAAATCTTTTTCTTGTTTCTTAATTTCCTTTAATATTGCTTTATAAGCTTCACCATCAGGTGGAGTGTTTTCAGATTCTCCTGTTAAAAGCTCAATTCTGCTTGTTCTGAGTTTATATACCATATTTGCGGCCTCCTGTGCCATTGCAGCGGTAGATGTTTTATAAAGTAACTCTTCGTTTAAGGCTACATTATCAAAACTAATGTCGTCTAAAGAAGGTATTAATTGATTATCGAAATCTGCAGATTGAGCTTCATATATATCGTTATTATTTATACCTAAAAAAACGCCTTCCGAAGTTAAGGAGACCATATTTGCAGATGTAATACCTTTTGTAAAAATGCTGTACCTTTTACTTTCATCTGCTTTACCAGTGGTATAAATTTTAACTCCTTTAATTATCCATTCTTCACTGTCCTTTGTAATTACATTATTTAAATTAAGATAACGTTGAGAATAGCGGTAATATGGTCCTGCTTTTTTAATAATCTTCTCCATCTCAATTTCTACGTTAATAGTAGTTTGTGGTAACATATATGTAAGAGAATGAGAAGTGGCATCAACAACATCTTTTGTAGGTTTTACTTCAACTTTGTTAGGTACTTTCTTTTGTGAGTTTATAGAAAATGCAAAGCATAGAAAGATTAATGTTGCAATTGATGCTTTTTTTATGATAATCATAATTTATATGTGTTTGTTTAATATTAATTATTTTAGTTCTGTAAAATCTAACTTATCTTTTTGAACGCAGCTCCTAGCTTACTTATTATATCCGAAGCAGTTAAAGATTCTACAGACTCTTTATCAAGTGCAGCATCTCCTGCAGATCCATGGATGTAAACCCCAAGCATGGCAGCTTCTTCTTGAGAATAGCCTTGTGCCAGTAATGCAAGAATTATTCCAGTAAGTACATCACCACTTCCTGCAGTTGCCATACCCGGATTACCTGTGTCGTTGAAATAGCATGTTCCATCCGAATGGCAGGTAACAGTATGTGCTCCTTTTAAAACTGTAATAACTTCGTATTGTTGACAAAACCCTTTTAACAGGCTGAGTTTATGCATATCGTTATTCCAGCTTCCAACAAGGCGCTCAAATTCTTTGGGGTGGGGTGTAAGTATTGTTTTAGGTGGTATTTTGTTAAGTAATTGTTTGTTTTCACTTAAAATATTAAGACCATCAGCATCAATTACTAGTCTTTGACCATTAATTTTGTCAAGTAGCTCCTCAAAAGCTAAAGCTGTGTTTCTTTTTTTACCTAAACCAGGGCCAATTCCTATAGCATTATAACTATCTAATTCGGGGAATTCAGTAAAAATCATCTCAGAACGATCAATACTCGTCATTGCCTCGGGTACAGCAGTTTGAATAATATTGTAGCCCCAGTGAGGAATATGCGCAGTTAACAATCCAACACCAGATTTTAAACAAGCTTTTGATGATAATAGCGCGGCACCCATTTTTCCATAACTTCCAGCAATAAGTAAAGCATGGCCAAAAGTACCTTTATGGCTATGTTTAGCACGTTTTTTTAAAAATACTTTTGCTTGATCTTCAGTAACTAAAGCATTCACTGTTTTTTGTTCCTCAATGTACTCAGGTAATAGCTTAATGTCAAGTATATGCCAATCGCCTACAAAGTTTTGGTTTTCAGGAAGTAAAAACGAAAGTTTAGGCATTTGAAAAGTAAGAGTAACATCAGCCTGAACTATTGAGTGTTCCAAAGTTTGATTCTTATCGTATTCGGCAAACAAGCCCGAAGGTATATCAATAGAAATTACTTTGTTTGGTAAATTGTTTATAATATCAATAACCTGTTTAACCAATCCTTCTGGTTCACGATTTAACCCCGAACCAAATATGGCATCAATAATAACGGCATCTGATTCAATTTCATTAATAGGTATATCTTTAATGTTTTCAACAATTGTTAAACATGAAGAATCAGTTTTGTTTAAATGCTTCAGATTTATATTAGCGTCTTTGCTTAATTTGTTGGAGAATTTTACCAGAAACGCCTTTTTTTTATAAGGAAATGCATTTAACATCCTGGTAATAGCCAATCCATCACCACCATTATTACCTGTTCCTGCAAAAATATAATATGTTGTGTTATCTAAATTACTAACTAACCAATCTAAACAGGTTTGCGCAGCACGTTCCATTAAGTCAATAGACGCTATTGGTTCATTATCTATGGTGAATTGGTCAAGTTCCCTTATTTGTTGAGGGGTTAAAATTTTCACTTTAATAATTAATTAAGTTAATACCCTTTGAATATACAATCTCTTAAAAAAAACAATTAAAAGTTCTTAACATGAGAAAAAGCACTATATTCATAACTCGTTTTTTCTACATTTGTGCGTATTCGCAAATATAAAGAAAGGTATTTGAAACATAAACAATATATAATAATTAGAACAATTTAAGATATGAATGAAAAGCAGAAAACAATGTTAGGACATCCTTTTGGCCTATTTGTCTTATTTATGGCTGAAATGTGGGAGCGTTTTTGTTATTATGGGATGAGAGGATTATTAACTCTTTATCTATTAAAAGTATTATTTATTGAGTATAATGAATCCGTATTAATTTATGGAGCTTATACCGCTTTAGTTTATTTAGCGCCCGTACTTGGAGGAAAACTTGCAGATACCATATTAGGTTATAAAAGAGCTGTTATATTTGGAGCAATATTAATGGCCGTAGGTGAATTTATTATTTTGGGAGGAACTTCTAATGCTTTATTTTGGGGTATGGGATTCCTGATTATTGGTAACGGATATTTTAAAGCCAATATTTCAAGTATTGTAGGAAAGCTTTATAAAGATGGAGATGAAAGAAGAGATTCTGGTTTTACAATTTTTTATATAGGTATTAATATCGGAGCATTACTGGCAACCACCGTCTGCGTTTATATTGGAGAAACATATGGCTTTCATTACGGATTTGCGTTAGCAGGTGTTGGTATGTTGCTAGGTTTAGTTTTCTTCTTACTAGGACAAAAACATTATTCAGCTAAAGCTTTACCACCAAATCCGGAAGAATTAAAAAAGAAAATTGGAGGAATAATTTCCAAAGAATATCTGGTTTATGTGCTTTCTGTTGCTGCTATTCCGATTATTTATTTTCTAGTGAATCAAAATAAAATTGTTGGAATTATTCTTGGAGCAACCGCTGTATTCGCAATAGTATATCTTATTAGAGAAGGAATGAAGGGCGGAAAAGTACTATTAGACAGGATGATATTATTTATTATTTTGTGTTTATTCAATATTGTATTCTGGGCTTTATTTGAGCAAGCGGGTACTTCTTTAACTGTGTTTGCAGATGTAAATGTAAACAGGAACGTTTTAGGATTTGAATTAACAGCGGGTAATACACAGTTTTTTAATCCATTATATATTATTTTATTTGGGTCGCTATTTTCAATGATGTGGACTAAATTAACTAAGATTGGGAAAAATCCGAGTATTCCATTAAAGTTTGGTTTAGGTATTTTACAACTTGGTTTAGGGTATTTAGTTATTATTATCGGAAGCCAGTTTGCTGTTGAGTATAAGGTGCCGTTATGGACTTTAGCATTTTTATATATGTTACATACAACGGGTGAGTTATTTATTTCGCCAATTGGTTTATCTATGGTAACTAAGTTAGCGCCAGCAAAACTTACAGGTACGTTAATGGGAGTGTGGTTTCTATCTTTTGCAGGTTCAAACTATGTAGCAGGATTATTAGCAACACTAACAGGTTCTGGTGGACATGGTGGAGGAGGTGAAGCTACTGCTTTATCTGCTGGAGAGAGTTTAGCTAATTATGTAGATGTATATAGTACAATGGGGTATACAGCAGTTGGAGTTGGAATATTGGTTGCGCTGTTATCTCCGGTTTTAAGAAAATTATTACATGGAATTGAATAAGTAATTTATAATAATTTAAAAAGCCTGCTATTTTAATTATAAGCAGGTTTTTTTTATGCTCTAGTTTGATTTTATGTTTAATTAAAGTGAGGCGATCCTTGTATGATATATTCTAGCGGGAACGTTTTTATAAAAGAAAAACGTTTACGAGAAATGTTTTTTTATTTATTACAATTAACAACGAAAAAAAATATTCATATTTATACATTGAATAAATTATTGTGTTTTATCCAGAGCAAATTAAAGAATAATAAAAACGATCTTTTAATAGTAAGAAACAAACTCATGAATTATTATTTGTCTTAAGTTAGATAGCTTTATGATATTAAGAAATGAGTAAGTTTCGCCTGTTATTGTTCAGGCAAACTATTAATACTAAAAAAATTAAATTTTATTACATGAAAATCTTAACAATTAGTCTGCTAGCTATTTTAATGACATTATCCAGTTGTGATTTTATACTAGGTGATGCTGCGAAAAAAGTAAAAAAAGAAGCAAAAGAGTCTAAAAATCCAGATGGAACAACCATTAAAAAGAAACATTTTAATGGTGATCCGAATTCACCAGTTGAATGGAAGGTAAGTGTGAAGGTGAATGACCAAGGAGAAACTGTTCGTCATGGAGAGAGTATTCGTTATTCTAAAACAGGAAAGGTATACGAGCGAATTAACTATGTTGAAAATAAAAAAGAAGGTAAGAGATATACATATCATTCAACAGGTAAGGTTTGGAAAGAACAAAGTTATGTAAATGGTAAACTGGATGGTATTTGTAAAAGGTATGATAGAGAAGGTAAAATTACCGCTGAGTATAATTATAAAAAGGGATTTCCGGGAGTTGGCTTAAAAGAATATACCAACTTAGGAAAGGAGAGAGCACAACCTGTTTTAAAAGTACAAAAAGTTGATGAAGTAAGAACAGCTAATAGATACAAGCTTAAATTATCAATAGGTGGTGAAAATGTTAAAAGGTATAAAAGTGTTGAGTATTATATGGGTGATTTAATTGAAGGGAAGTATTTTCATAAAAATATGAAAAATGCTAAATCAATATCTAAAACTAAAGGTGAATTTAGTTTTGGGGTACCTAAAGGACACGTTTTAAATAAAACCTTTAATATTATTGCTGTTGCTAAAAACTCAGATGGTCTTCAACTTATATTACAAAAGAAAGTAAGTGTAAGTGTTAGAGGTATCTAAAAAATAATAAAGACAAAATAAAAGCGATCTTTAAAAGGTCGCTTTTTTTATGAGCTTTTGTTAAGGAAAACATACATCATTAAGAATACTTACTTTCTCTATATTCAACTATAGTTTTTATTTTATCGCCAACATCCGGGTATTTTGATATAACTTTATCAAATGATGGTTTGTCTAAAATATATATATCGCAATAAGATATGGCTTTAACAGTTGCACTACGGTTTTGATTTTTAAATAATGCAATTTCTCCAAAAAAATCACCAGGAAGCAAATGGGTAAGAACGCGATCTTCCGAATGAGTTAATGTATGAAGCTCCCCATTTACAACAAAATACATTTCATGACCTTCGTCACCAGCCTTAAAAATATAATCGCCAGGAGTTAAAAATATAGGTCGTAATAATAATGCTATTTCTCGTTTAAAATTACTCGAAGCATTTTTAAAAATAGATACCTTTTCAATTACTTCCTTCTTTAAATATAAAGCAACTTCAGTTTGTAAGTTTTTGGGTAGACTTTGAAGAAATACAGTTTCGTCGTAACCTAAACGCTTTCTCCACATATGACTATAAAAATTTACAATCTTATTTCTAAGCTCGTTAGGTAAAGTGCGATAGTGCATCAACGAAGCCAGATTTTCGATGTTTTCTTCATATTTTAGTCTGGCCGGATCTTTTCTCATTAATCTACTTGCAACAGTACCAATAAAGAAACTGAATACACCAAATCCTAATACTTGCACAAAAATGGCGAATATCTTTTGTGTATTACTTATAGGTATAATATCCCCATATCCAACAGAGGTTAGTGTTGTAATAGTCCAGTATAAGGCATTAATATAATTAGTGGAGAAATCAATTTCCAAGATTTGTTGGCTTAATCCATGCCATCCACACGCTAGCCCATTGATAGCTAGTGTAAACCAAAAAACAAAAGAAAAAAAGATGTAAACTCCTGTAAATTGAACAGTTTTTTGTTGATAGTTTCGTAGTATATCAAAAACTCTTAATAGTTTAAATAATACTAAAAGATTAAGAGCAGGGATTGAGTCTATCAATAACCAAGGGACAGCAGATATTAAGTTAGTAAGAAATAAAATGCTTTGAAACCACCTACTGTCCTTGAAGTCGTCACATATTTCTTTTCGTTTTATTTTCTTTAATCTATTGATGTTAAGAATTAAATCAGTAAGAAAGACTAAAGATATTAGCAGATTTACAAAATCATGTTGTTCATACTTGTATTCAAAGCTTAGTTCAATTGGAATTTTGAATGAAGCATAAACAGATATAAGTATGATGATTATATTCCATGCGTTTAGTGATAAATTATATTTATTATTCATTCAAGTATATACTTATTTAAAAGGCTTTAAAAGCCAATTGTCTTGTTTCGATCCGATTCGTAAAAAAAACAAAAATGCAAAATATATCCTAACTGAAAGTAGTATTCAATTAACTAATATTAACACATTAATAGTTATTTTAAAAATAAAGATTTTCCGTAAACGTTCCCGCCTTTCGAAAACGTTGTCGGAAACGTTTTTAAGAATAAAATATTATTAATATATAAAAAATGTGAAATTATGTATTAATTTCAATCGATCTAGTTAATAGGGGATTATAGATTTTAAAGAGAGTGCTGGAATTGTTTTTTAGAATTTCAATCATCAAATAACCTTCATAAAAATAACATCCTCAATTTGGTTAATGGAGAATATAAAATAATATATAGCAGTTATGACAAGTAAAATTTTAAAAAGTACTAGTTTGGTTTATAGTAGGGCATTATTTATTATGGTTTTAAGTATATGTTCTTCATTAATATTTGCACAAACCAATTTGACGGTAGATAATCAGGTTGTTAGTTATGCTTCATTTGATAATTATAATGTAACAGTAACTGGTAATTCAGAATTACATTTAACTGGTTCTTCTGATGTTTTAACAAACTCTCAAATTGATCTTAACTCAGAGGGTGCTTGGTTGTATTTTGACAATGTAAAACCGTCGGTTGTTTTAAGTACTTATTTAAGCCAAATAAAAGTAAATGGTGTTGCTGCAGAAAACGAATCCAATATACGTATTAGAAATTATAAGATAGGAACACTAATAATTCCTCATTCTCCAACTTATCAGCCACTTGAAGTATTTGATGGTACAGGTTTTTCAGGATCTTCTATAAAAATGAGCACGTTTACATTTTATCGTTCAGAAGTTATTGATGATGATGCCAGTATTTCATTTCCTGTGGTTACTTTAGATGCGTTTAGCGACAATATTTCTTCCTTTAAATTAAAAAGAGGTTACATGGCTACATTTGCGCAATCATCTGATGGAACAGGGTATAGTAGAGTATTTGTAGCAGATAGAGAGGATATTGAAATATCGGTTATGCCTAATGGTTTAGAAGGTGATGTCTCATTTGTGAGGGTGTTTCCATGGAACTATCCTTCAAAAAAAGGATTTACCTATGAGAGTGGTACCCAAAAATTAGATGGTGATTGGTTTTATAACTGGGCTAACGGAGCTTCATCAACTAATAATGTTGAATATGTTCCTATGAAATGGGGAGGTGGTTATGCAGGAACTTCTTTCTCAAACAAAAGTGATGCAACTCATATGCTTGGATTTAATGAACCAAGCCATACTGATCAATCAAATCTTAGCGTTGATAAAGCAATAAAATATTGGTCTTCATTGCAAAAGTCAGGCTTAAGGTTAGGCTCACCGGGTATTGCTGATAATGGTAAATCTTGGTTGTATAGCTTTATGGAAAAGGCTGATCAGTTAAACTTAAGGATAGATTTTATTGCAGTTCACTATTATCAGGGAGGAAAAACTGCATCGCAGATGTATAATTGGTTAAAAGATGTTCATAACAGAACTGGACGACCAGTGTGGGTAACAGAGTGGAATAATGGAGCAAATTGGACTAATGAAGGAGATCCAACCTATGAGGAACAAGCTGCTGATGTATCTGATATGATAGCAATGATGGACACAACAAGTTGGATTGAGAGATATGCCATATATAATTGGGTTGAAGCTGTTAGGGCAGTTATTGATGGTGATGGCTCACTTACGTTAGCAGGAGATGTTTATAAGGCCAAGCGTTCTCCTTTAGCATATAACCCAGATAAAGATTTTTATTTAGATTACCTCGGATTAACAAAACCTTACCAATTAAGTGTATCAGGTGGCAGTAATCAAGTGAATTTGAGCTGGGTAGAAAATGTTTCGGGAGAAGAAGGAATTATCATTGAACGTTCAAAAAATGGTGGTGCTTTTATTGAAATAGACCGTGTGGTTGGAAATCAGATTATTGAATATACAGACGGTTCAATTTCTGAACCAGGAGCTTATAAATATAGGGTAAAATATTACAATAGTACAGAAGAGTCTCCATATTCAGGAGAAGTTTCGGTCAATATTTTACCTGAAAATACTCTTAATGTTACTGTAAGTAAACCAGTAACAGTAGATTCATACTTAAATTCAAGTTACACAGGTCCGGGAGCTGTTGATAGTGATATAACATCAAACTCAAGCAGGTGGATAAGTGCTAATTCATCATATCCACATTGGATTGAAGTCAATTTAAAAGATACTTTTAATATTTCATGGTTATCGTTTTATACTGGTTATGATGGATATAACAAACCACCAACTGACTTTGAATTGTTGTATTGGGATATTTCTACAGAAACATGGAAATCGGCATTAACTGTAACTGGCAATAACGATCCTGAATTCCATAGTTCATTTCCAGAGGTAACAACTAATAAGGTAAAGCTAAATGCAACTAGTGGAGTTGATAATTATTTCAGGTTATATGAAATTGAGGTATTAGGTATACCATATGAAGATCCAGTACCATACAACGTGGCATTAAATAAACCTGTTATAACTTCATCAGCTCATTCAAGTGGTAATTATTCTGGGAGTAAGGCTGTTGATGGAAATAACGATTTTGACAACAGCAGCAGATGGGTATCAGATGGAAATGGAATGCCAGAATGGATTGAAATAGATTTAGAAGGTTCATTTGTAATTGATAGAATGAAGATTTATATAGGGGATTATAACGATGAGGGACCATTTAGTGATTTTGATTTCCAATATTGGAATGGAGATAGTTGGACTACAATTATCACTAAAAGTGGAAATACAAACTTTAATTTTGAGAATGTTTTTGATAAAGTAACTACTTCAAAAGTAAGAATGAATATTACAGCAGGTCTTGATATTGTGCGTTTGCACGAAATAGAAGTATTTGGTTATGAAGAGGGGACAACGAGTATTGGTAATCAATCATTCGATCAGGAATATAGTATTTATCCAAACCCAACAAGTGGTAACGTTAACATTAAAGGTTTAAAAACAAAGAAAGAAATATCAGTTATTGATTTAAGCGGAAGAGTTGTATTATCCCAAAAAACAGAAAAACAACTGGATATTCAACATTTAGAATGTGGAGTTTATTTTGTGAAAATTGATTCAGAAAATGTAATTCGTATTGTTAAAAAATAGTTTTCCTTAAATATAAATAGACAGAACTTGATCAAAAAGGGCATTTAATAGATTAAGTTCTGTTTATTTTATATTTCAATCTAACAAGGAATAGATTAATCAATTAATTGGAATAGTAAAATAAAATGTACTTCCTTTATTTTCTTTCGACTCTACTTCAATATTTCCACCTAAAGCTTTTATATATGCGTTTGCAATAGATAAACCAACACCAGCTCCATCATATGGATTAGTGTTATTAATAGTATCATCTTGCCTAAATTTTTCAAATATTTTTGAGAGCATGTTGGGTTTAATCCCAACTCCACTGTCTTTTACATAAAAACGTAATTCATTGTCTACTTTGTCGCAACCAAATTTAACATATCCATTTCTAGTAAATTTTATTGCATTATCAATTAAAATGTTTAATGTAGTTAATACTTTAACGGCATCAGATTTTATAGTAAGTTGTTCTTGCTGAATACTATGTTGATATGTAAAGCTAAGGTTTGATTTACTAGCAGTGTCTTTAAAATAGGCATAACTTTCTTTAAGTATGCTTAATATGTTAACGTCTGATATTCGAAGACTTAACTGACCTGCTTCAATAATAGCTAAATCAATAATGTTATTTAATAATAAAAGAAGTCGCTCACTGTTTTCTTTCATTTCGTTGAAATACATGAGGCAATCATCCTGAGGTACTTTGGAGTCTAACAAAATGTCGATAAAACCAATAATACCATTAAGAGGGGTTCTTATTTCGTGAGATATATTTTGAAGAAATGCAGTTTTTAATTGATTACTTTCTTGCGCTTGTTTCCTGGATATTTCTAGCTCCTTATTTTTTTTCTTTAAAACACCTAATGCGTGGTCAAGTTTTCGAGTTCTTTTTTCTACTAACTGCTCCAAATGTTGTTGGTATTCTTCGTTTTCCTTTATTAATCTTGATTTTTCCAGAGCTCGGTTAATAGAGTGTTCTAGTACACTCATATTGGTAATGGGTTTTATTATATAATCCCAGGCACCTAATCTCAAGGCTTCTACAACTATATTAATATCTCCCGCTCCTGATATAACAATGATGGGAAGTTTACTATAGTTTTCATTAACCCAATCTAATACCTGAAGGCCATCCATTACAGGCATTCGCATGTCTGTTAAAACAATATCTAATTTTTCTTTAGTTATTATTTCTATTCCTTCCTTACCGTTTTTGGCTGTAAAAACACAAAAATCTAGGTCTTCCAAAAATGCGTCATAACTACTGAGGATAGCAGGGTCATCTTCAATAACAAGTATTTTCAAGGGCATTGGGTCATTCATACACTATATGCTATTGGAGGCTTTAGATAGGTTGTAATATATATCAAAAATGTCATAAAAAAAAGTAATTAATGCACTACGGTAGATATGATTTATGAATTGTTTGAAATTAAAAAAATAATATGTTCTATAATATGAGAAAGGTCATTCATTGGTTTTTCGAAAATGCGACCAGATACACGTTTGTTTTTAACAATGTCAACAGGTATAGTAAAATCAGGGGAGCCAGTATGTATAATATAATTTGTGTAATCATTTAGTTTTAGACTATGTTTAATAAATTCTATTCCACTCATTTTAGATAAGCGCACATCAACAATTGCAACATCAACTTTATTATTCTTGATAATCTCAAGTGCAGACTCTCCATCACATGCTTTATAGATTATAAAATCATAATCTTCGAGGTATGCAGCTAAACTATTTTGAACTGCCAAATCATCTTCTAGTATTAATACATTCACATTTTGCATTTAGTTATTTTATATAGATTATAAAACAGTTTGCACAAATATTGGTTTATTGAAATGGTAGTTGAATAACAAATTTAGCACCAGCACCTTTTGATGTTTCAACAAACATTTCTCCGCGATGATTATCCTTTATAATAAAATAAGAAACAGATAGTCCTAATCCGGTTCCTTTACCAATAGATTTTGTAGTATAAAAAGGTTCAAAAATCCTTTTGCTTGTTTCAGCATCCATTCCTTGTCCATTATCCTTAATTTCTACTTGAATAAATTGTTCAGCTTCTGAAATTCTTAAAATTAGTTGAGGAGGTTCATTGTTAAAAGTTCCCTTTTCACCCATTTCTTCAGCTGCATTTTTTAAAAGGTTAAAGAAAACTTGTTGAATTTTAGAGCTTTCGCAAGGGACGGATCGGACATTTTCCTGGTATTCTTTTATAATCTTAATTTGTTTAAAGTCATATTTTTTCTTTATGTCATAATCTGTTTGAATAAGAGCAAGAGTTTCATCAAGCAGTTCCTGAATATTATGTGTAGAAAATTGTTTATCGCTTTTACGAGCAAAACTTAGCATGTTTTTAACAATATCTGCAGCTCTTTTTCCCGATTTCTGAATATCTGAAATCATAGTTAATAGATTCCGTTTATTCAGATATTCTTTCAATAAATTAAAGTCAAAACCAATTTCTTCAGCAATTTTAACATTGGTTTTTAGCTGGTTGTCTGTAAGTCTTTTAACCAATACTTCAGAATTTTGCAATATACCAGCTAATGGGTTGTTAATTTCATGCGCCATACCTGCAGCAAGGCCTCCAACAGACATCATTTTTTCGGATTGAACCATTATTTCTTCCAACCTTACTTTTTCAGTTATGTTATCAATCCTAATAACAGCACCTTCTACACCATTAGTTGTTAATGGATATATTGTAATGTCTTCGTAGTGAATTAGATTGTCTTTTTTTATGGCTTTTTTATGTATTTGCTGTACTTTTTTTGATTTTATTGCTTTTTTTAATTTAGCCAGTTCGTCAAGTATATAAGGGTATATAGCAGTTAGGTCTTTATTTATTGCTTCCTTGGCACTAATTCTGGTCGATTTTTCGGTTTGCTTATTCCAGTGTGTAATTTTAAAGTTAATGTCTATACCAATAAGAATTGATGGCATAGAGTTAATTATATTATCAATATAGTTTTTTGTTTTTTGGAGTTCATATCTAGTTATATCCCGTTCTTTTATAGCTAAATCTTTAATTATTATTTCGTTGTTGAGTCTTTCATTTGCTTGTTCCAGAATTACCTTTTGTTTTTTAACGATGTTAATTCTATATCTTAGTAATAGCAAGATAATCCCAATAAAAACAAGGCTTGTTAATATTCTAAATGTCCATGTTTTATAAAAAGGAGGTACAATTTCAATTACCAATTCTTTACCAGTTTCATTCCATACATTATCATTATTAGAAGCTTTAATTTTTAAAGTATAGGTTCCTGGATCAAGATTGGTGAAAGTAACAGATCTTTTATCATTCATATGTTTCCATGAATCACTGAATCCATCTAACTTATATTGATATTGATTTTTGCTTGAATTAGTATAGTTTAAAGCAGCATATTCTATGGTAAACATATTATGGGTGTAAGGAAGCTTTATATGAGAAATAAAATTGATATGCTTTTTTCCTAAACCTCCATTTATTTTAATTGCTTCTTCATTGTATAATTTAAAATTGGTAAAAACAATCTGGGGTGGAGTAGGATTATACTGTATTTGATCTGGATGAAAATGACTTATTCCTTTATTACCACCAAAGTAGAGAGTTCCATCGTGAGTTTTGTATGCACTTCCTATGTTAAACTGATTACCTTGAAGACCATCAAGTATATCATAACTTATAAATTCTTTGGTGTTTAAGTTAAATTGAGAAAGTCCTTGGTCTGTACCCAGCCATAAACTATTATTATTATCTCCCAATATACTTGTTAATCCTATTATGCCATTTATAGATTTCTGAATGTGATGATTTACAGTTTTATAGGTTGTAGGATCTATACAAAACAATCCATTTGATTCTGTTGCAATCCAGATAAACTTGTTATAGAATAATATATCTGTTGTGGTTAAACTTTCTATTATTCTACCATTTTCATCATTAAATTGGATCTTTTTAATTTCCTTTGATTCAGGATTGTAATTAATTACTTCATGATGTTGTCCTCCCATCCATAAAGTACCAGTACTATCTTGTTTAATAACATATATTGATATACCTTGGGTTTCAGGTATGCACTCAAATATATCTTTTTTGTAATTATAAAGAGCAATACCATTATCCCAACTTCCTACCCAAATTCTGTTTTTAGTATCTCTAAAAATACTAAATATATGATTACTGGGGATTGAGTTTATATTGTTTGGATCATTCTTTAAATGTTTAACTTCTCCTGTTTTTAAATTAATTTTATTCATCCCACCTGCCCAGGTACCAGCTACAATCATTCCATTAGGAAGTTCATTGATGCTATAAATATCATCACTGGATAGGCCTTTTTCATTTTGTAAATATTTGAAATGAACATATTCTCCTGATTTTGGCGAGTAGTAGCTTAATGATCCGCCAGTTGTTCCAGTCCAAATACGATGTTTTGAATCTTCAAAAATTGAGAATACCTGTCCTTCGTTTAGAGAATTGCTTTCATAGGGATTATTCTGGGTGGTCTTAAATTTATGTCTTAAAGGATCGTGTACGCAAACACCGCTAGCGAAAGTACCTACCCACAAACGATTATTATCTTCTAAGAATAAACTAAAAATGGTTGACGTTGGTAATGCACCTTTTATTTTAGTATTCTTTAAAATGGGATCATTAAATTTGTTTTTACTAAGATCATAAACAATAATACCAGCTTCGTCTTCTGATGGAAAAAGTATTTTACCTTCACTTGTTTCAACTGGATGATTTCTAATTTGAGTTCCTGAAAAGTTGGTATAATTATTTACCTCTAAAGTTTGCATATTGATATGTGCTAACCCAGATTGGTTTCCCCAAATCCATAAATTACCTCTGGAATCTTTAAAAATGCCTTTAAAATTTGATCTACCAGGTAATTTATCACTCGTAATAAATGGAGAATAGGATTGGTCACTCAAGTTATATTTATATATTTCTTTTTTATTGGTGGCTACTAAAATTTCATTTTCATTTATCTCAAAAGCATCTTGTACAGTTTGATCAGGTGCAATTTCATATGATATATCAAGGGATAAAATTTCATCTAAATTGCTTTGGTATAATGCAAAACCGTTGTTGCGTGTACATATAATTAAATTACCATTACTGAGTGGTACAGCTTCAACAATAAAGTTATCATTAAGATATTGCGTAAAGTTATCTTCTACAGGATTGTATTTACAAATACCTCTTCCGGTACATACCCATAGGTTGTCTTTTTTATCAATAATAATATCATTGATATAATTGTTACTAAGCGAAGTAGAATCTTTAAGGATATTTTTATATACTTTTATGGAATAGCCATCGTATCTGTTTAAACCATTGTAAGTTCCAAACCACATAAAGTCATGTTTATCCTTGCATATTGCATTAACATAACTTTGCGATAATCCATCATCAGAATCTATTTGATAAAAATTAAAGGACTCGTTTATACAGAATAATTTGGTACATACCAATAATATAAATGAAGTAAGGTAATAGTATTTTAATTTTAACATTCTAAGATTTTAATAATGTAAACATTAATGTACAGATACTAAATTATAAAATCAATAGTTAGTCGTTATTATCCGAAGAGTTTGATTATGGATGGTTTGAAAAGTAAAAGGCCATCCTTAAAAGAATAGCCTTTTAATATGGTTTAATTATACAGGTTTATTTCTTAGCTCGATATAAACTTTGTAAATCTTTTACTTTATTAATAGGTATTAGTTTAAAACCAAATTTGTATTCTTTTTTGAGCAAACGGTACTTATCTATTGGACGAGCATTAATTGACCATGAATCGTTACCACCAACTCCAGCCAACTGGTAAGATATATTTAATGTTAATTCACTGGCCTTTTCTAATTCTGTTGGGTGCTGAGCTTTTCTAATATTTTCAGCAGTATATGGCCAAACTGATGTTTGTATAGGAGAATTACCTAAAACCATAATACCTGATTTAGAATTGTCAGTTAATCCTAGCCATCTAACTCGAGTTCTGTTGCTACTTTCTTGTGGTTTTGTATAATGATAATAAAAGTTATCTACTGTACCAGAATAAACATCTACATCTGCAGCACCATTTCTATCAGAATAGTTTTCGAATGGACCCTTACCGTAAAAGCTCATATTATTTAATTGTGCAGAAACACCTGTAGCCATACCAATTTTTATAGGCTCAGGCATTTCATCAGGAATCTTTAGGTCATAATTTATACCTATTGCTCCATTAGCATCAAATTGATAAGATAACTCTAATGTCAAATCTTTGAATGTTAATTGAGCTTTTATTTTAGAGGCATTTTTATCAATATCTATATTTTTAAGTGAAAGTTGATTTGGCAGGTCTTTCCAAATTCCGATAACATTTTGCGCTTTCCAACCACGTTCATCATTATCAGTAAGAGGTCTCCAAAAGTTAGGCTTAAGGGGTGATTGAATAATTTTATTACCACCATATTCATAACTTATCAATAAACCAGTTTGTTTACTTATTTCTGCTTTAAAACCTTTTCCGCTAATAAATATTTTTTCGTTCGAATCATTTAACGTTGCAGGGGTGATAGCAGTATTTAACTTAGTATTTTCAAATGGTAATTTAAATTGTTCTTTGGCCACTTCATGTCCTGCTTTTGCCCATAAAGTATTAGTTTTAAGTTGAACACTTATACGTAGCCAATATTCGGTATTTGTTTTGGGAGTAAGTTTCTTAAAAGGTATTTGAATGGTAGTTGCATCTCCGGGATGAAGATTTATATTATTGATTTTACCAGATTCAATAACTTTATGATCTTCACTCAATGTCCAAACGATTTGATATTCATTAAGATTGGTAAAACTAAATCTGTTTAAAAGTCTAATGATACCATTTTTTAAGTCAACGTTGGTTATTTTAAAAGGTTGCATCACATACTTAACCTCGTAAGTTTGAGGTTTTGGAGTTCTATCAGAGGCTATAATACCATTCATGCAAAAGTTATTGTCGTTAGGAGTATCACCAAAATCTCCTCCATATGCAAAAAACTCTTTACCATTTTCATCTTTTTTAAGTACACCCTGATCAATCCAATCCCAAACAAAACCACCTATGAGATTTGGATATTTATGCATTAAATCCCAATATTCTTGAAAGTTACCCAAAGAATTACCCATAGCGTGAGCAAATTCGCATTCCATAATTGGTCGATTAACATAAGGGCTTCGGGCAATAAATTCAAGTTCTTCCAAATTGGCATACATTCTACTAATTACATCAACATATAATGGATCTGTAGGATTTGCTTTGCGTTGCGTCCTGTTTTGGGTATATTTCTTTGTGCCAAATTTAATGTAATCTGGATGTTCTGGATTTCCCTGTGCTCCTTCGTAGTGAATAAAGCGTGTAGGATCAAAATCTTTTACCCATCCTGCAGCAGCAGCATGATTTGGTCCACAACCTGATTCATTTCCCAGTGACCACGAAATAATACTAGGGTGGTTTTTATCGCGTTCAACCATACGAACCACTCTATCGGTAAAAGCTATGTGCCACTCTTGTTGGTTTGTGAGGTAACCCATTAAACCATGTGTTTCAATATTAGCTTCATCAATAACATAAAGGCCATATTCATCACACAAATCGTAAAAATAAGGATCGTTAGGGTAATGACAAGTTCGTACTGCGTTAAAGTTAAATTGCTTTAACAATAATACATCCTGAAGAATATCGTCTCGTGTAACAGTTTTTCCATTAATATGGTCGTGATCATGACGATTAACACCATAAAGTTTTATCGATTTTCCGTTTAGTAGTAACTGCCCATTTTTAATTTCAACTTCTCTAAAACCCACTCTTGAAGAACGAGACTCAACAATTTTTTCATCAGCATCCTTTAGGTTTAGTACTAATGTGTATAAAACTGGTTTTTCTGCGGACCATTTTTGAGGACTAATAACCTTTGCTTCCATCAAGCCAAAGTAAACATTGTCACGTTGTGGGTATCTTTCGTTAACAATGCTGTTAACATCCTTAATGATAGGTTGCTTTAGTACTTCTTTATTGTCAGATGAAAACAGTTTGGCTTCAACTGTCCATCCTTTAATATCCTTATCTAAAGTTCCAATTATTGTTGGTCGTATTTGCAATAATGCATCTTGGTAATTGTCATCAAAACGGGTACGAATAAAGAAGTCTTCTATTGAAATCTTAGGTTGTGCGATTATTAAGACCTCGCGATGAATACCACTCATACGCCAATGATCCTGATCTTCCAGATAGCTTCCATCACACCATCTAAATACCTGCACTGCTACTTTATTTTCACCACTTTTTACAAAATTTGTAATGTCAAATTCTGCAGGTAATCTACTATCTTGACTATAACCTACTTTTTTACCATTTATCCATAAATACATAGCAGAACTTACACCACCAAAATGGATAACAATTCTTTGATTTTTCCATTCTTCAGGTAAAGTAAATGTTTTTACGTAAGATCCTACAGGATTATCTCTATCAATATTAGGAACATATTTCATATTAAAAGGATATCCCGAGTTTACATAGATCGGAGTACCATATCCTTTCATTTCCCAATTGGAAGGAACCTCAATATCGTCCCATTTTGAAACATCAGAATTATAAAAATCTATAGGGCGGTTTTCTACCTTTTCTACAAAATTGAATTTCCAATTCCCATTTAGTGATAATATTTGTGAGTTGTCACGATTTCCTTTCAAAGCATCAGCTTCTGATTTATATGAGTATGAAGTAGCCCGGGCAGGAATTTTATTTTGAGCAATAAAAGTAGGATCTTCCCACTCATTTTTCTGAGAAAATAAATTAGTAGTAATTAAAACTAATAGTACAAATAATAGATTTTTCATTTTCTAACTTAAAAGATTAACGATTATTACTATAAATATAATTATGGTATTTTATACAAGGTTCTATACTTTAAAATTCAAACATAAGTCAAATATTGCCTATTATTTCTGAATATTTTGTCATTTATTATAAAAATGTTTACCAAGCAACAATTACTTTATTTATGTTTTGTAGAATATGGATTTAAGGAATAGGTAATTTAGTTTTACATTTTAGGTTAACGAATGATAAAATTGATTAGTTATACTAATGTTATTGTAATACTGTTATTAGTAAAGAAAATTTAATGTCTTTTTATATAAAAATCTATTCAAATATGAATAGGAAATATTCAATTTCCCCGAAAAAACGAAAAAAAGCAAAGTAGTATTCACCCTAAAGTGACTTTTCGTTGTCTTACATATATACTTATTTAATTACTTAAATGATTTAATTTGATTTATTCTAATCCAATGATATTTATCAGGTTAGGGTTTTTTTAGAATTGAATTCAGTTTAAATTTTAAAACTATTATCTATGTCTCAATGTCAGCAAAACCAAATGAGCAATTTATCTTGTCTAATTGGTAATACCCCTCTTTTAGCCATTGAATTTGAATTTAAGGGCACTTTAAGAAAGATATATGCAAAAGCAGAATACTTTAATATGACAGGTAGTATTAAAGATAGGATGGCTTTTCATATTTTGAGTAAGGCTTATGATAAAGGAATTCTTAAACCAGGATGTCCTATTATTGAGGCTACAAGCGGAAATACAGGTATTGCATTTGCTGGGGTTGGCAGAGCTCTAGGTCATCCGGTAACTATTTTTATGCCTGATTGGATGAGTGAAGAAAGAAAAAATCTAATAAGAAGTTATGGTGCAGATATTAAATTAGTAAGTTCTGAGCAAGGTGGTTTTTTGGGAAGTATCAGAATGGCTGATGAGTTAGCAGCTTCGCAAGAAGGAGCATTTAGACCACAACAATTTTCGAATGGAGACAATTGTGAAGCACATTATTTAACAACAGGAAAAGAGTTGTATTGGCAATTAGCATTTAGAAATCTTACTCCAAATGCTTTTGTTGCTGGAGTAGGAACGGGAGGAACAGTTATGGGTGTTGGAAAATACTTAAGGGAAATGAATCCATCCATCTCAGTCCATCCATTAGAACCTGCAAATTCACCAACTTTGTCTACTGGTTATAAGGTAGGTAAGCATCGTATACAAGGTATATCTGATGAATTTATACCATCTATTGTTAAGTTAGATGATCTTGATTCAATTGTAGAAGTTGATGATGGAGATGCTATTATTATGGCCCAAAAACTATCTCAGGAATTAGGAATAGGTGTAGGGATTTCTTCTGGTGCTAATTTTATTGGAGCTCTTATGCTTCAAGAGAAATTAGGTAAGGATGCAGTTGTAGCAACTATTTTTTCCGATGATAATAAAAAATATTTAAGTACAGATTTAATGAAAAACGAATCTGTAAAATCTGATTTTTTAGCACCTCACGTTAAGTTAAACAGATATAGTGCGTACAAAAGAGTTTGTCATACCTGCTGTGACCCTGGAAGTTGTTTAGAGTGCAGGTACAGAGATGATAGAAATATGACGGATTGGCCAGTTTGTCCATATACAAAGAATGGGGAAGAAAAAAAACTTGAGGTTGAAAATTAGTTTATTGCAATCATTATAAAGAAAAAAGCCAACTGTTATTTATAATAGTTGGCTTTTTTGATATGTCACCCTCCAAACAAAGAATATTAATTTTCAAAATATAATTCTTATCTTAATCAGCAGTATAAATACTTAGTTTTTGTCTTGTCTGTCTATTCTAATTATTCAAAATAATTTTTCGCATGAAGAAATTACTATTGTTATTCAGCGTACTTGCACTGTCATGGAGTACGTTTGGACAAATTAGCGCCAAACTAATGCGTTATATGGACATATCCGATACGCAAATAACCTTTGTTTATGGGGGAGATATCTGGTTAGTATCTAAGAACGGAGGAACTGCTATGCAAATAACAAATTCTCCAGGGGAAGAGTCTTGGCCAAAATTTTCTCCTGATGGAAAGGAGATTGCATATACTGCAAATTATAATGGAAACTCCGATGTATATGTTATTCCAGTTACTGGAGGTGTACCTACTAGAGTAACGTATAATTCTTATTATGATAGGATGATTGAGTGGCATCCGGATGGGAAACAATTACTTTTTGCATCATCCAGACGGAGTGGAATGGGAAGATTAAAAAAGTTTTTTTTAGTAGATAAAGATGGAGGTTTACCAAAAGAATTAAATATTCCTTATGGAGAATTAGCTTCTTTTTCTTCTGATGGTAAACAATTAGTTTATATTACTAAAATAACTGAAAATTATCCTTTTAAAAGATATAGAGGAGGATTGACTTCTGACATTATTATATATGATTTTGAGACTAAAAAAACAAAACGTATAACAACAGATGAGGCTAATGATGGAAAGCCTGCCTGGGTTGGAAACAATGTTTATTTTTTATCGGATCGAGATGAGAATATGCGTTTAAATGTTTGGGAATATAATCCAAAAACTCAATCAAAAACTCAAGTAACAACATATAAAGATTTTGATATATCATTCTTGTCAGGTAATACAAAAGAGTTAGTTTATGAGATGGGTGGTGACTTATTTGTAATGGATACCGAAACCAAAAAATCAAATAAGGTTAATGTAAATGTTGTAAGCGATTTATCTGTTGAAATCCCTAAGTTAAAAAATGTTGGGGGTTCAATATCAAATGCTTCGGCTGGGCCAGAAGGTAAGAGAATTGTATTTGAAGCTCGAGGAGAAATCTTTAATGTTCCTGTTAAGGAAGGTTATACTTTAAACCTTTCACAATCAAGTGGTGCTTTCGATCATAACCCTTCTTGGTCTCCTGATGGAAAAACTATAGCTTATTGGAGTGACAAATCTGGTGAATATGAAATCTGGTTACAGGATGTTAAAAGTCAGAATTCACCTAAAAAACTAACTAATAGAGGAAAAGGTTTTGGGTATCAGTTATATTGGTCGCCTGATAGTAAAAAAATAGCCTTTGTTGATGAAACTAATACAATATCGGTAATTGAAGTAGGAAATGGTAAGATAACAACAGTTGCTAAGAGTAGTTGGAATCTTGGTCATTGGACTAGGTTTGGATTTCCAATTTCATGGTCGCCTGATTCAAAGTGGTTAACATATAGTTTTGGACAAGAAAATGCCAATGGTGCCATTATGGTATATAATCTTGAAACGAGCACTCAGCACCAATTAACAAACGGATTTTATGATGACTCTAATCCAGTATTTAGCAAAGATGGGAAGTATATTTTTTATACCACTAAAAGGAATATGAAGGCAGAATATTCTTCACTAGGTGATGGAACATGGATTTATCCTAATTCAACACAAATTGCTTCCATGGCTTTAAAAGAGGATATACCGTTATTATTTACTGCAAAAAACGATACGATAACCATAAAAGCAGATAAAAAAGAAGAAAGTAAGGATAAAAATGGAGAAAAGGATGAAAAGAGTGGTGGTAAGGATAAGAAGGATAATGGAAAGGATGTAGAAATTGATTTTGCCAATGCAGAGTCGAGAATACAAATATTATCTGTAAAAGCTGGTAATATTGGAAGGTTACTTGCGTTTAAAGATAAGTTGGTATATGTACGTTATCCCAATACAGGTTCTGGAGGAAAAACAAGATCTCTTTACTTTTGGGATTTAAAAAAGGATGAAGAAAAAAAGGTAATAGATGATATAAGTTTTGTAAAGCCAACTTCCGATGGCAAATCTATGTTGGTAAAAGTAAAAGGGAAATATGGAATTATAAAACCTGCGTCTGGCCAAAAAATAGAGAAACCAATACCAACAAAGGATATGGTGATGAGTTGGATACCTAAAGAGGAATGGAAGCAAATTTTTATGGATACTTGGCGTCGCCATCGCGATTTCTTTTATGATCCTAATATGCAAGGTGTTGATTGGGAAGCAATGCGTGATAGGTATTACAAATTAGTAGATGATGCACGTACTAGGTGGGATATTAATAATCTACAACTTAGTTTAGTGGCTGAGTTAAGTGCTGGTCATACTTATAGTGGTGGTGGTGAAACAGAAAGAGTACCTTATACTGGAGGAGGATTTTTAGGAATAGATTGGGAAACAGCAGGTAAACTTTATAAAATAAAAAGAATTGTTAAACCAGCAGAGTGGGATACTAAAGTTCGCTCACCATTTGATAAGCCAGGAGTTAAAGTAAAAGCAGGTGATTATATTCACTCAGTAAATGGTGTTTCTTTAAATACTAAAGTAGATCCTTATGCTGCTTTTGAGGGATTAAGTGGAAAAACAGTTTTATTAAAAGTATCATCAACAGGTAAAGTAGAAGATGCAGAAGATGTTATTGTTAAATGTTTATCTAGTGGAGGAGAAAGAAATCTAAGGTATTTAGAGTGGATAGAGAATAATAGGAAGATGGTTGATAAACTGTCTAATGGCCAGTTGGGTTATATTTATATGTCGAATACATCGAGCCAGGGACAAATGGAATTGGTACGCATGTATTACGGACAATTAGATAAGAAAGGATTTATTATAGATGAGCGTTTTAATGGGGGAGGACAATTGGCCGATCGCTTTATGGAACTTTTACAACGTCCTGTAAACTGTCATTTGCATTGGCGACATGGTAAAGATCATCGCAATCCTGTTAAAACCAATACGGGTCCTATGGGAATGCTTATTAACGGATGGGCAGGATCTGGAGGTGATGGTTTACCTTGGGCATTCCAGGAGTTAAAAGCCGGACCAATTGTTGGAGAACGTACATTAGGAATTTTGGTTGGACCAGCTACAGGACATAAGTTAATTGATGGAGGTTCAATTACGGTTCCTGGCGCAAGGTTGTATGATAACGACGGACATTGGTTTTGGGAAGGAGAAGGAGTAAGACCTGATTTCAAAATATGGGACGATCCAAATATTCTAATGCAAGGTCGTGATCCACAAATAGAAAAAGTGGTTGAGGAAGTAATGAAGAAAGTAAAAGATAATAAACACCTTATTACTCCTGCGCCAAAATTAGAAGATAGATCTGCTAAGGGGCTTAATAACAAATAGGTGGTTAGATATTAACTATTATATTATCATCGGATGAATTTAGAGAGTTTCTTTATATTTCATCCGATGATTTGCTTTAAATGAAATACTATATATATTATAAAAAAAAAGTTATGCCGCCATTTTACGATATATATGCTATCTCAAAAAATAGAGATAAGAAGACAATAGAGAAATTTTTAGAATACTTTAGTTTTCGTGATAAAATTGAAGATAGATCAGGGCAAGAAATTAGAGTGTACAAGAACGAAGTATATGAAGTTGAAGATAAGGTAATAATTATTAATACTTTAAGTGAAGTTGTTGATTGTGGAGTTATAAACAGAATTCATGGATTTACTTTTTACATTGGAGATAACTTGAAACCAGAAATTAATAGCATAATTTTAAAATTTACTTATGATGAAAAAATTATTTTTGGAGTTTCAGTTGAAGAAAAAGACAAAAGTAAAAAAGACAACTATGCACATGCTTATTCTATAGAAAAAGAAATAGTAAGGATTACAAATGCTTATGAATCTTCAATTCAATTTGAATATGCTCCCTCAGATGATGAAAATGAATTTTATGAAGATAAGAAGGTCTGGGAGCAGATGAATGAAGAAAAACGAAGTCAATATGGTTTAAAATAATGTAAAATGAATTTGGTTAAATGATAAAATTAGAGTTTTAAAAAGATAAGATAGCTATTTGTAAGTATTAATGTTATGTGCAAACATTTGATTCATTGCCTTTATGCTTAAGCCACATTCTTCCGTGGTGTTCCCTTCTCCGTATTCCCTTCTCCGTTTTTTACGGCTTAATCTCAATTTCAGTTCCAATACGAACATTGTAGTATAGTTCTTCAACTTCTTGGTTAGTAAGGGCAATACATCCCAGTGTCCAATCGAAGAATCGATGGAATTTACCTATAAAACCAAAACCATTTCTAATACCGTGTATTTTAATCAATCCTCCAGGACTTTTTTCTTGTTGAGTGGCATAGGAAATATCTGATTTATTAGGGTACGAAATACCAAGATTTAAATGGTATTTAGATTTCGGATTTTTGCTGTCAATAAAATAAGTACCTTCAGGAGTTTTCCTATCACCTTCAAATTGCTTTTTTCCTTTAGGTTGTCTGCCTAACGAAATTGTATAGGTTTTAAGTTTTTCTCCGTTAGAAAATACAGTAAGCTTACGTTTACTTTTAAGTACGATGAGTTTATCAATTGGCTTTGAAGTATCTAATGTTTCTTCAGGAAAAAAGTAATATATAACTAAAAATAAGCAGAGAATGAAGGAGATAATTTTAACGATCTTCATAATAGATTAATATAGTAAGTTAATGTAAGGTTTTTGTTGTTTAGTTGGTTATATTCTGTATGTAAATTCTATTCCTTAAATTATTAAAGAAAGTACTGTACAAGAATTTAGTGTTTTGTTTTAAATATGTTTTCTCGCTTTTTTCCTTTCTCCATTCTCCCTTTTCCATTCTCCCTTTTTCTTCTTAATCCCATTCAGGATTTCTCTTATCATTTGGAGTAATTTTACGGCAATACCTTTTCATATCAGCAACACTAACTCCAATTTCGTCAAAGTTTTTTTGTGCCTGAACTAAAGAAACAAAATTACAACTAAACTCAAGTTCAGGATCTTTAAACTGTAAAGGATCATCTTCCCAATAACAAATTTGGCAAATTTCCATTTCCAGTCTTTTATTAGGATCAAAAGTGTTGTATCCGCAACAAGGGCAATATTCGTTGAGCTCGATTTTTTTCATTGAACGCAAATATAATAAAGCCTTGCTTAAATGGCAATTTCAATACTTGAACCAAGCAAATAAAGAGTACTTCGGTAGACGTATTGTATAGTTTTAAGGGTATACGATAAAATGATTAAGGGTAGAGGTTATATACTTTTATATAGTGTGAAAGATATTATATTAATGTTGAATATAAAATAACGTTAAAGGAAATTCTTTTTCTATGCAGACTTTAAGCGTATAAAACTTATAACAAAATTAAAATGTAGTTGTTAAATCAGAAATCATTGTAGTTTTTTAGAGATGTAAATAAGAGGTTATTTATGTAATAAAATATTGTAAAATTCTTTGGGTTTTATGTATTCAATCAAATTCTTTTTTTACTGGGAGGCCGTGTTTTTATTTCTTTTTTCTCTTGAAAAGGTTGTTTGTCAATGGGTATTAAAGTTATATAAATTTAACATATGTTATTTGGTTTTGAGAAAAGCAATCTTTAAATTCATATTACTTAAACTTTAACAAAAAGTTGATTTAGTACACTATAACACATGCATTATCCCGATATATTCGGGAATGGAATTCCGCAATTAATATTAGAAAATAATACTTAATTGGTATTATTAAATGTACCTTAATTCTTCTCGAATTTTTCGTAGATAAGACTGTCTTTCAGTGAACTTAAATCAACTTCTAAAAACTAATTGTCATGAAAAAATTCAACTTTTTTTTGAGTACACTTTTATTGTGTTTATTTACATCAGGATTTGTATTTGCGCAAGCTCCAATAGCAATTGGTAATGAGTTTGACGTAGATGAATCAACGAACCATCCCTACTGCCAGTGTAAAACTGGTGTAGTTTATGAAAAAGAATTTTTCAATGAGGGATCTGCTTATGTAAAAATTTACTTTAGTAATTTCGATTTAGCTGAGGGTGACTATGTAGAAGTTTTTTCTCCTGATACCGATGATTATGCAGTTTATACTGGAAATGGTAAAGCGGTAAATGAGGAAGGTAAAGTTATAAATGAGTTCTGGTCTTCGTCAATTTGGAGTGATAGGGCTGTAGTGAGACTTATTAGTAATAATGTCCGGGTCAGTAATTATGGTTTTGACATTAAGAAGGTTGCTTATGGTTTTACACCTGCTGAAATAGAAGAAAAGTTTGCAACATCTTTAAAATCAATTTGCGGTAGTGATGATAAAGAATGGGCTAAATGTTACGAAGGAACTGCTATGTATGAAAAGGCAAAAGCTGTTAGTCGTTTATATATAAATGGTAGCAGTGCTTGTACAGGATGGTTAATTGGTAGTGAGGGGCATTTAATGACTAATGAACACTGTATTGAAACTAATTCAGATGCTTATAATACAGAGTATGAATTTATGGGCGAAGGCTCATCTTGCCAAACTCAATGTAGTGGATGGTTCTCTTGTAGAGGTACAATTGAGGCACGAACAGGATCAGTTGTTAAATTAAATGCAAACCTTGATTATGCTTTAATTAAATTGTCAGGTAATCTTTCCAGTAAGTATGGATATTTGAGCTTTAGGTCGGCAGCACCTTCTATTGGAGAAAGAATTTACATTCCACAACATCCAGGAGGAAAGGGTAAACAAATCTCGGTATGGGACGATAGAGCCAATGATTATGCAAGTGTTGAAAGTTTTGATAACTGGGGTGATGTTGAGTATTTTGCTGATACCGAGGGAGGTAGTTCTGGTTCTCCAGTGCTTGCTTATTCGGATAACCTTGTTATTGCTTTACACCATTATGGAGGATGTAAAAACAGTGGTGTTATGAATACAGATATTATTAATGATTTAGGTAGTTTAATGCCAGCAAATGGAGTTAGAGGTGGTTCTACGCCAGAGCCTTCGTGTAGTGATGGAATTCAAAATGGAGATGAACAAGGTATTGATTGTGGTGGTTCATGTCCTAATTCTTGTGGTGGTGGTCAATCAGGAAATTGCCCTTCATCTCACCCATATTATGCATGTAGTCAATGTTGGGAAAACAGAGCTCAAGCAGAATCTGGTGGATGTTATGAAAGTACTGAGTCTGCAGAAATGATAAATAATGAGTTTTCTGCGTATCCAAATCCAGTAAGAGATAATCTCCATATAAATGGAATTGTTGATGGTGAAAAATATATAATAATCAATTTGTTAGGAAATGCAGTAAAAGAAGGCATGAGCAATGTGTTAGATGTTTCTGAACTAAATTCTGGTATTTATATACTAAAAACAACAGGAGGAAGACAATTAAAATTTATTAAAAATTAATAGGATATAATTTTTTTAAGACTTTTATAAATAAACAGCCCTGATTGACTAGGGCTGTTTTTCTGCAAAACTATTTATCGATTTTAACTTGAAATTAATACAAAAAAATATGTTTTAGTGGTCCGGTTGCATGGTATTTATTATGTGGTTTAATGTCTTGTAATCTAGTGTTATACTATTTTTTGTGCAAAAAAAGTTTTACATGTATAATTGAAGATCCTAGCATTTATAATATTCTTCAATTAATATTTAGTTGACAATTATTAGATTCTCAATTAATCTTCAATCAGGTTAAGTATTCTGCTTAATTTAAACATAAGTTTATAATTGTTTAACCTTTAGTTAGTCAGTCACTAATATTGGTAGGGTAATTTAGGTATTGGAATTTTTTGCAGCGCGCTATAGCAAATGTTCAACCTTAATTTAATTATTAATAACAACTTAAATTACTAACTAGAATAGCAGTTGTTTTAAGGAGTAACTATTTATGCATTAATCTTTTAATGAAGCATTAATGATAATAGGATTATTATGTCTGTTTGGTACTTCTTACAGCATGGTATAAAATTTAAATTACAACAACAGCTATTTATTAACAACAATTAAAAACTATGTTTTCAAAACTCTTCATTAATGAACAAAAAATAGTTGCTATTGTGCTTCTTTTGCTGCTTCCTGTTTTCTTTAATCAGGAATGTTTAGCTCAAAAAAATAATTATTTGATTGGAGTAGGTATTTACGATATAACCGGACAAATAGCAGAAACTAACTTTTTTGGATATGCCGAACTTTTACATCGCAATAAAGGGATACGGGACAGGCAGTATGCACGTGCTTTTATTATTCAAGAGCCTAATGGTAGTCCGGCAGTCTTTGTTGTTATAGATAAAGGAGGTATGTTTCAATCAGTGAATGAAGCGGTAATGGAATTGCTTCAAGAAAACTTTGGTACGCTATATAATGATGATAATGTAATAATTAGTGCAACTCATACACATGTTGCTGCTGGAGGTTTTTCACATTATAACTTGTATAATACAGCAACTGGTGGATATTGGCGAACCAATTTTAATAATTTAGTTGAAGGTATTTTTAATGCAATTGTAAGGGCACACAATAACTTGGCTGCGGGACGAATCTATTACAATAAAGGAGAGCTAAATGATGCGAATATCAACCGTTCACCAGAGGCTTATGATTTAAATATAGATAAAAGTAAATATGACACCAATATTGATAATGAAATGAAGGTGTTAAAGTTTATCCAAGGCGATAAAGAAGTTGGAATGATTTCATGGTTTGCAGTGCATCCTACAAGTTTATCGAATAATTATGAGCATAATAGTTCTGATAATAAGGGTTATGCAGCTTTAAAGTTCGAGAGGTTAAAAAAATCAACGTACGATGAAACAGGATCGTTTGTTGCTGCTTTTGCAAATACAAATGCAGGTGATATGTCGCCTAACCTAAATATGCCTCCTGAAGATGAAATTTATCAGGATGCAACTGGACCAGGTAAGAACGAAGAAGAAAGTGCTAATATTATTGGAATACGACAGTATGATAAAGCTTTATCGTTATATAATTCTGCTAATCTCCAGTTAACTGGTTCAATTAAAGTGGTTTCAAGGTATAATGATTTTTCTAATATTTCGATCGACCCAAAATTTACTAATGGTATAAGACAAAATACCTGTCGAGCTGCATTGGGTGAATCTTTTAAAGCTGGAGCTGAGGATGGAAGAAGCGGTATTAGTAGAGAAGGAATTACAAAAGATTCAAGTGGTTGTCATGCTGAAAAACCGATTGCACCTTTCTTTTATGTCGGAAATAATGATGCAAATCCGGCTACACCCAAAATTTTACCTATAACATTAATGAAGATTGGGCAATTAGGAATTTTAGCTGTACCAGCCGAATTTACAGTTATGTCAGGGAGAAGGGTTCAAGCTACAGTAATGTCAGTTAATGGAACAGGAATAACTGAAACTGTTTTTGCTGGTTATTCAGATGCTTATGCAGGTTATGTAACTACAAGAGAGGAGTATAAGAGTCAACAATACGAAGGAGCAAGTACGCACTTTGGACCATGGACGCTAGCAGCTTACCGTCAAGAGTTTGAAAGATTAGCTATTAAATTGGTTGATCCATCATCTAATCCCTGGCCATATGCAGAACCAACAGTTCCAAACAAAACAGCGCCTTCTGATGCTACAGTAACTGTTATTAAAGATGGTGTTCCATCTGGTGTAAAGTTTGGAGATTTAAAAATGGATGTTGAGAGCTTTTATACTAAGGGTAGTAAAGTAAAGGTTATTTTTTGGGGAGCACATCCAAATAATGACTTAAAAACTAACAGCACATATTTAAGCATAGAAAGGTGGAATGGGAACGAGTGGGAAATTGAATATGAGGACCGTGATCCTGTAACAAAACTTACATGGAGTAGGATAGGAACAGATAGGTCACATATAACAATAGAATGGAATATTCCGGAAGATGCACAAGCTGGATATTATCGAATTCTGCATTCGGGGAAATGGAAACGTTCAGGACGATTAACGGATTACTCTGGGTTAAGCAGAAGTTTTTATGTGGAATAAATTAATGTAAAACCTCTAATAATTAAATATTATCATGAAATTATTTACAATAAAACAATATATCAGTCTGATGTTGTTACTTATAGCTTATTCAACATCAGCTCAAAAAATAGAATTTGAAAATCAAACCATTTCAACCGAGGCTGGTAATTTTGGAGCAGCTATTGAGGTAGCGGCCACCTTCGTTGATTTTGATGGTGATAATGACGAAGATTTATTCTTTTGTCATTATAATGGTACTAAAAGTTCAGTTTATCTCTATCGTAATTCAAGGTCAGGAACTTATGTTCCTCTTCACACCCCAATTAAAGGTTTAGTAAGAAGTGCAATTGATTTTGCCGATATAGATTCAGATGGAGATCAGGATGTATTAATTGTAGGTATAACACCTCAAAATTTTAATCCTTCAGCTGAATTATATTTAAATAATGGAAGAGCAAGTTTTTCATTGAAGAAGAATACTATTTTTAATGGAGTGGATTTTGGATCCTTAGCTTTTGCTGATGTTGATGGTGATAACGACCAGGATGTTTTAATTACTGGATTGAATGGGATTTTTAATAGTACTGCAAATCTTTATTTAAATAACGGTAAAGGTAATTTTAGTTTGAGTAATACACTGTTTAAAGGAGTAGCAAGAGGAACTGTTAATTTTGCCGATATTGATGGAGATGATGATAAAGATGTATTGATAACTGGATTAGCAGATAACTATGAGTATACAGCTAAGTTATATCAAAATGATGGCAATGGAAATTTCGAGATAATGGAAAGTAATTCGCTTCAGGGAGTTCACGGAAGTGCAGCTGCTTTTAGCGATGTTGATGCAGATGGAGACCAAGATGTACTGATAACAGGTATAAA